>CP159990.1:1419311-2838623 GCA_040702975.1 Roseburia hominis | reverse complement strand
TGACAAGAAAGATTACCCTGGCAGCTGGACGTATTGCTGAAGGTTTACAAGATCATTTGGAACTTGGAAACATGGATTCTCTACGTGACTGGGGCTATGCCAAGGATTACGTGGAATGCATGTGGCTGATTCTTCAGCAGGGTGAACCGGATGATTTCGTGATTGCCACTGGAGAACAGCACACTGTTCGTGATTTTACGGAGAAAGCTTTTAGAACTAATGGCATGGAAATCGAATGGCGTGGTGAAGGTCTGGAAGAAAAGGGCTATGACAAAGTTACTGGTAAGATGCTGGTATGCGTAAATCCTGCCTGGTTCCGCCCGACTGATGTGGTTAACCTTTGGGGAAATCCTACCAAGGCAAAGACAGTTCTTGGATGGGAGCCGCAGAAGACATCTTACGAACAGCTCGTCGCGCTTATGGCAGAGCACGACCGTAAGTTGGCCAAGAGAGAAAGAGCATTAGTTGATGCGAATGTGTGAGGATTGGTGAAATGAATAAGGATAGCAAAATATTTATCGCCGGTCGTGGCGGACAGGTCGGATCAGCAATTGAACGCAAGTTCCGGGTAGAGGGTTATGAGAATATCATAGGCCTGCGCTCCCGTGAATTAGACATGCGTGAGCAGGGATTGGTGAGAGATTATTTTGAACAGGAGAAGCCAGAGTATGTAGTGCTTGCCGCTGCAAAGGTCGGTGGTATCATGGCCAATATTCAGAATCCTGCAGAGTTTCTCTATGATAACCTTTGTATCCAGAATAATATCATCGAATGTTCTCGTGTTTATGGGGTAAAGAAACTCCTTTTTCTGGCATCATCTTGTATTTATCCACGTCTTTCACCTCAGCCGATGAAAGAGGAGTACCTTATGGATGGCAAGCTGGAGCCGACTAATGAAGGCTACGCGATTGCGAAGATTGCTGGTCTGAAGATGTGTCAGTATTATAACATACAGTATGGCACAGACTTCATTTCCGTCATGCCCTGTAACATTTATGGATACGGTGATAACTTCAGTCCGACAAGATCCCATGTCGTGGCTGCTCTGATTCGGAAGGTTCATGAGGCTAAGATGAGCGGGGCAAAGTCAATCCCGATGTGGGGAACAGGTGTAGCAAGGCGAGAGTTGATGTTCGTGGATGATTTGGCGGATGCCTGTTTCTATATGCTTAACAACTATTCTGGGAACGAGTTCTTTAATGTAGGAACTGGATTTGATGTAAGCATTAAAGAATTGGTTGAGATGATTATGGATGTAGAAGAATATCATGCTGATCTTGAATTTGATACCAGCAAACCTGATGGGATGCCACAGAAGTTGATGAATGTTTCAAAGCTGGCGAAAGCCGGATGGACTGCGAAAACGAGCCTTCAGGAAGGGCTTGAGAAGACCTACAAATACTTTTTGGATGTGATACTGCCGTCTGAGCAGTAAATATGAACTGCTGTAGAAGGCAGAGAAGGAGAAATACATGAAATATAGTCTTTCTAATGATACTTGGGACGCTAAGGAAATTGATGCTGCTCATAAGGTTATTGATTCTCGTTGCTTTACAATGGGAACTTATGTAAAACAATATGAGAAGGACTTTGCAGAGAAGTTTGGTGCCAAATATGCGGTGATGTCCAATTCTGGCTCATCTGCAAACTTACTGACAATGGCCTCCCTCCTTTATTCTGGCCGTTTGAATCGTGGTGATGAGGTACTGGTAACGGCGGTGTCGTGGAGCACTACATACTTTCCAATTTCCCAGATGGGTTTCAAACTTCGTTTTGTAGATATCAATCTTGGTACGCTTAATGTGGATGTAGATGTTCTTGAAGCAGCAATCACCCCAGCAACCAAGGCTGTGATGTTGGTTAATTTGCTGGGGAATCCGAATGAGTTTGACAGGATTCAGAAGATTTGTGATAAGTACAATCTTATCATGTTAGAGGATAACTGCGAGTCCATGGGAGCAATCTTTAACGGTAAGTACGCTGGCACATATGGCCTTATCGGTTCTTTCTCTACATATTTTTCTCACCATCTCTGCACAATGGAAGGTGGCGTGAATGTCACGGATGATGAAGAACTTTATCATTATATGCTCTCTATTCGATCTCATGGTTGGACGCGCCATTTGCCGGATGCTTCGTCAATTTATAAGAAACTTGGGGATCCTTTCTACGAAAGCTTTAACTTTATAATGCCGGGTTTTAATGTAAGGCCGCTGGAGATTGAGGCCACTACGGGCATTGAGCAGCTGAAGAAACTTGATCTCTTTATCGAGCAACGCAGAGAAAATGCAAAACTGTTCAAGGAGAGAATTGTGGCTGAAACATCGTTCTTTACCCAGCAGGAAGTCGGTGTTGCGTCTTGGTTTGGATTTGCTATCATTCTACCGGAGGAAATCAAGGGAAAGAGGGATGCCTTTACTGACGCGTTAAGGGCAAATGAGATTGAGGTTCGTCCTATTGTTGCAGGTAACTTTGCACGTCAGAGGGCGTTGCAATTCATAGATTATAGCATTAGTGGTGAGTTGAAGAATGCGGACTATATCCATGAAAATGGATTCTTTGTGGGCAATCATTCTATCGAGATGAACGAGAATATCAACTTTCTGATTGATGTGCTGAAATCAGTAAACGTGTAATTTTCCGTATTCACTGGAGGAAGGAATGGAATGAGAAGCAAATTAAATATCATCCTGCTATCTGGCGGGTCTGGGAAGCGCTTGTGGCCACTGAGTAATGATATAAGGAGCAAACAGTTTATCAAGATATTCAAGAAAGCTGATGGACAGTATGAGTCAATGGTACAAAGAGTCTACCGGCAGATTAAGAGTATTGATGCCGATGCCACTGTTATCATTGCTACAAGCCGGACGCAGGTCAGTGCTATTCACAACCAGTTGGGCCAAAATGTAGGTATTTCAGTGGAACCTTGCAGAAGAGACACATTCCCAGCAATTGCCTTGGCAACGGCATTTCTCCACGATGTGCAGGGCATTGGAGAAGATGAAGCTGTAGTGGTTTGCCCGGTTGACCCATATGTGAATGAGGACTACTTTGAGGCGATTCATAAACTTTGGGAACTGGCCCAGGTTGGAACAGCAAATCTGATGCTTATGGGTATCGACCCGACTTATCCAAGCGAAAAATATGGCTATATTATGCCGATTACGCTCGACCAGATAAGTAAAGTGTCCGAATTTAAGGAAAAGCCAGATATAGCAACAGCTCAGAAATACATCGATGCCGGTGGCCTCTGGAATGGAGGGGTATTTGCTTATAAACTGAAGTATGTTCTTGATCGTGCCCATGAGCTCATTGACTTTACTGATTATACAGATCTCTTTGCAAAATATGATACACTGACCAAGATTAGTTTCGACTACGCTATCGTAGAGCACGAGAAAAATGTCGCAGTTCTGCGCTTTAGTGGTGAGTGGAAGGATCTCGGCACATGGAATACGCTGACTGAAGCGATGGAAGAACAAGCTGTTGGTAACGTAAGGTTTAATGAGACCTGCTCCAACGTTAATGCTATTAACGAACTTGCGGTACCAATCTTGGCAATGGGCCTCCATGATGTTGTAATCAGTGCAAGTCCTGAAGGCATACTGGTCTCCGACAAAGAGCAAAGCAGTTTTATAAAACCTTTCGTAGATGCAATCGACCAGCAGATTATGTTCGCCGAAAAAAGCTGGGGCAGTTTTCGCGTGTTAGATGTGGAAGAAAACAGTATGACTATTAAGGTCACGCTGAATCCTGGACATCAGATGAACTACCATAGTCATGACAGACGCGATGAGGTGTGGACGGTTATTAATGGAGACGGGTGTACGATTGTAGATGGAATGGAGCAGATTGTAAAACCCGGAGATGTCATTACAATGGCTGCTGGTTGCAAGCACACAGTTATATCTGGTGAACTAGGGCTACAACTTATTGAAGTTCAGCTCGGTAACGACATATCCGTAGCTGATAAACACAAGTATGAACTATGAGACGATTACCTTTAATGCTGACTCCAGCCTCGAAGGATTACCTTTGGGGAGGGAGTCGGTTAAATGATGATTTTGGAAAAGCAATACCGCGATTACCAGTGGCAGAAACTTGGGAATGCAGTACACATCCAGAGGGCCAATCTCTTGTCAATGGTGTACCACTAGGCGATGTGTTGAAGAGGCATCCAGAATGGCTTGGAACGCATCCACTACAGATTACTGGCGGTAAACCTGAATTGCCAATCCTTATAAAATTAATTGATGCCAAAGCTGAACTGTCCGTTCAAGTTCATCCTGATGATGAGTATGCAGAGAGGATAGAGAATAGTTTAGGCAAGACGGAGATGTGGTATGTTCTTGCTGCAAAACCGGGATCTGAGCTTGTGTATGGATTCAATCAGGATATGGATGCGGACAGTGTTCGCTGTGCGATAGAGAATGGAAGCATCGGACGTTATTTAAATCATGTTCCAGTCCATAAGGACGATTTGTTTTATATCGAATCAGGAACCGTTCATGCTATTGGCGCGGGATGTTTGGTTGCAGAAATTCAGGAGAGTAGCAATATCACTTACCGACTCTTTGATTATAACAGAGTTGGGAAAGATGGACAGAAGAGGCCGTTGCATTTAGACAAGGCACTTGAAGTTATGAAGTTGGAGGCAAGCAACTCTCCGCGTCAACCGATGCGTGTGTTTAAATACAAGAATGGTTGTGCGTCCGAACTGCTGACGCGCTGTAAGTATTTCCAGGTGGAAAGACTATTGTTGAATACAGAGGTCGAGAGAAAATTAGTAGCTTTTCAGACAGAAAGAAACTCTTTTCATGCTTTGCTTTGTGTGGATGGTTGCGGTGTTCTTTTCGGGGAAGGGTTTATGATGAACTTCTTTAAAGGAGACTGCATGTTTGTTCCAGCCGAAAGTATCTCACTTAAGTTGCATGGTAAGGCGCAAATTCTAAATGTGAGTTGTTAATTGGAATGGACTTTGTACTTTTTGTATCAAACCATGTATGCATTTACCGACAAGATTCTGTTCTACGATTTTATTAACAAGCCGTCAATGAAACTACTGGACAATGAGGTTACAGTGGATTCATGATTTGCCCACTTAATGAAGATGCTGTTTAAAGGATAAGAGATAGTCGCAAGAATAGGATTGTATTTCTTTTTCTAAGCGCAAGTAACGTAGGGGGGTATTTTTAAATAAAGGTCAATGGCTTCCTTATATTTTCATTTCTGTACGGGCGTTAAGACTTAAAGGTAACAATGTAGAATATATTGATATGGCTGCTCTAGAACGTGACGATACTCCAAAAGACACTATGACTATTGTTACTTTGACAGAAAGAGGAGCAGTCGTGACAATTACAGTGCCTGATTTAAAGAATATGCAGAGCGTTATCAAGTGAGTGGAAAGTCACAGGTGTCCTTACAAGGAGTATCAGAATGGATAGCATGAAGTTACGAATATAATTACAGGGGACTATTATGGATTATAAGAAAGAGTACAATCGTTGGCTTGACAATGTGGTCGACCATGAGATAATAGAAGAGTTGAAAAGTATGAATGATGCTCAGATCGAGGATGCTTTTTATCAGGATTTGGCATTTGGCACAGGTGGTTTGCGTGGTATCATCGGTGCTGGCACAAATCGTATGAATATTTATACAGTAGCGAAGGCGAGTCAGGGTTTGGCGAATTATCTTGAGGGTGGTAGCGTGGTTATTGGTTATGACAGCCGGATTAAGAGCGAAGTATTCGCCAAGACGGCAGCAGGCGTGTTTGCTGCAAAAGGTATCCAGGTTTATATCTGGCCGGAATTGTTGCCAGTTCCTACAGTGAGTTATGCGGTTAGGAATTTGGGAGCGTCCGCTGGTGTGATGATAACGGCTAGCCACAATCCCAGCAATTACAATGGCTATAAGGTTTATGGATGCGATGGTTGCCAGATTACCACGGAAGCAGCGGCAGAAATATTGACAGAGATTAAGAGACTGGATATCTTCGCTGATGTAAATGTTATTTGTTATGATAGAGCTTTGGAGAATGAAAAGATTAAATATATTGATGATACAGTCCTCACAGGCTTTATATCAGAGGTAAAAGGTCAATCGGTTCTCTTTGGAGAAGAGATTGATAGGAATGTTACTATTGTTTACAGTCCGCTGAACGGAACCGGACTCAAGCCGGTTTCAAGAGTACTTAAAGAAAGTGGTTTTACCAATATTACAATTGTTGAAGAGCAGAGGAATCCTGATGGTAATTTTTCGACCTGCCCATATCCAAACCCTGAAATCCGAGAAGCAATGGAGTTGGGATTGGAGTATTGCAAAAAGACTGGAGCTGATCTACTTATTGCAACTGATCCGGATGCAGACCGGTGCGGTATTGCTATTCGAGACGGAGAAGATTATAGACTCCTGACCGGTAATGAAGTCGGTTTACTTCTCTTGGATTTTATCTGTTCTCAGAGACGGAAACATGGCAAAATGCCTGACCATCCTGTGTTTGTAAAAACTATTGTTACAATGGATTTGGCTGAGAAGATTGCTAAGCATTATGGGGTACAGACGGTCAACGTCCTTACAGGTTTCAAATTTATCGGGGAAGTTATTGGCCGATTGAAAGATGAGAAAAACTATATCTGCGGATTTGAAGAGTCTTATGGTTATCTTACTGGAACATATGTCAGAGATAAAGATGCAGTAAATGCAGCTTTTATGATTTGTGAAATGTTTGCATTTTATCGCACCCATAGTATTTCGCTTCTTCAGAAACTTAATGATATTTATGTTACCTATGGTTACTGCTTTAATACACTCCATTCTTTTGTATTTGAAGGTTCCACAGGAATGCAGAAGATGGCTGAAATTATGTCTGGTTTTCGTAGGAGAGTTGGTATAATCGGTGGGATGAAAGTAGAGAATGCTCTGGATTATAGCGTTGGTATTGATAATCTGCCGAAGGCAGATGTATTAAAGTTTATTCTTGAGAATGGTTCGGTTGTAATACGGCCAAGTGGTACTGAGCCTAAATTGAAGGTTTATATAAGCGTTACTGCTATGAATAGAATAGAGGCAAGAAAGACAGAAAGACTCATTGTCGCAGATATAGAGAGGTACATGTAAAAGAAGATAGCGGCCGTGAATTGAAAAAGTAAATTCAGTATGAAAGACTTAATTCTACGTCTATAAAAAAAGGCATTAAAAGGAACCCTGGAATATTCTCCAACATTCTTGATTTTGTATCCATTTTAAGGTACAATAAATCATAAGCAAGATTCTAAACAGATAACACTCCACAATAACACGCTACTCACCTCAGTATAAATTCACACCACTTTACCACATTAACCCAGCAGGAGGATAACAACATGAATACAATCAACGCACCGCAAATGTCAGTCAGTTTGGATTTTGAGTTTATGGGTACTGCTCTGACTGCCGAATATCGGGTTTCAGACGAGGGCATGACCATCCTTTTCTCGTCGGATGCCATCGAAGCGGCCAAGAGCATCACGCTTTCCGCAATGACTGCTGACTTTAATGAGCTTGTCGAAGAGGAACAGCTCGATGAGGAACAGGTCGTGCAGGCTATCAAAAACGATGTTTGCAGCTCAGCAGACGACGCTGCCAATGGGCTCATCGATTTTTCCAAAATCAAGTTCCGGCTGAAGGGGCTGGAGCTGAAAATCTTTATCGGCAAAGACGGCAAGAAGTCAGTGTCTTACGCAATCACACTGGAGATTATTCTTGACGGTATTCTGCCTGATATTAAGATTATCCGTATCAAATCCTTGAATTTCTGCTTGAAGAACATGGAATAAGGAAATCATTTCATATAATTTCAAGCGAGCTTAACAAGAACGCAACATATGCGATTAACAGCAAAATCTGGAACTAAATTTTAGAGAGGAAAAATGTATGGCTTATCAGGACAAACTATTGCTAAGGACATCGCTCAGCGATATAGGCGACAAAAAGGATCACGGTTCTTACTGCTCGTCGCCAGATATGATTGCCCACGCACTTGTGGATAACCCACAGGAAGAGTTTGGCGGCAATTATGATAAAGATCCAAACCAGAAAATTGACAAATTAAGCAGAACAAACACGATATATATCCGTGTTAAGAGCATGCAGGAAACAGATGAAAGTGTCGAGGGCTATGTCAGGCTTTACCGCGCAGATTGCTCTCTTTTCATGAATACAAATAAATGGAAGAACAATAAGCTATTCACTCCAAAGGGTAAAAGCTATGTCAAGGTAACAACGCAGAAAAATGGCGATATTTCGGTGGGGGACGATGTTCTGGTGGTAGACGGGAGGCAGCCGTATTTTTGCATGGTGGGGATTGTAAATGACTCAGCAGATGAGACGCTGCCGGATGTGTTTCACAGCTACAATGCCTTTATTTCTTGGGTACACAGTGAGCGGTGCGTGGCGGTCCGCAATTTTACATTGGAATTCTCCGGAACCAGTAATGATTATGAAATCCTATATAATTTCAGTAACCCGGAGAGTAAGCCACGGTTAGGGTCTATTTTGATAGAGGCTTCGAATCTCCCGAAAGGAACTATCTATGGTTTGGTGAATGACGCGATGGGTATGAACAAGTCCGCCGTATATGACCCAAATGACGAGAATACAAAGCAGGTTACGGATTCTGCATATCTGCGCGCTTCCTTCGATGGTTATGTGAAAATATATGCGAAAGTCCCTGATGGCACTGTCTGGCCGGCAGATGCGGTTTTAGAAACTTCATTCTGGATCAGTGCAGAGGATGGGGAAGATATGCTGCAATTTGCGCAGCCCGCTGAGAACATCCTCATGAACACATCTTCCCTGATGAAGTGCTGTGAAAGTAACAGTAATTCTGGCAGACTGGTGAGGGTTGGCTCTTGTGTAACGATGTACATATAGAGGAGGGAATGATTTGAATTATACATACCAATATGTCGTGCTTTCGATGGATGGGGAAAAAACGGTGGAAGGCGGTAGCGAAATCGGGATAAAAATGGATGGGTCAGTGCCATTCACGATAGATGGCTGGATCAGGACGAGCGAGTCCTTTGTCAAAAAGCAGATCATTTCCAAAAAGGGCGTTTTCAGCATGGGTGTGGACGGCGAAAAGCTGTTCCTGCATATAGAAGGCTATCCCTCTGTGATGGCGTCTGCCAGCAAGGGTACTGTTGTCGCAGGTGAGTGGACTCATGTTTGCGCTGTTTACAGCAATTCAGCCGTTTTCCTTTATATCAATGGTGTTTCCAATATTTACGCAAGCATCGACGGTTCCGGTCAGGATAACAGTGAACCCTTCCTTTTCGGGGAGGGCCTCTGCGGTCTGGTCAGACAGGTGAGAATCTTTAACTGCGCCTTGGACAGCGATCAGGTAAACCGATACATGATGGTGACAGACCTTTCCAATCAGGACTTTAAAGACAAGCTGGCGGCATATTTTGATTTTTCTCAAGTTCCCGCAGCGGAGCGCATAGGCGGTCTTCCGGTCATAATCCCGGAGGCATCCATGCAGCAGGCCGTTTCTCAGGGGGCACTTTTTCATGGCAACTCTTATCTGACGATCGACCGGGAAAACAATATTAATCCGGCGGGAGGCGGCAATGATTCCTATACGGTACAGGGATGGGTGTTCCTGGAGCCGGACAGAGAAGAGGGGCGTTATACGGTTTTCGCCAACGGTGATGTCAATGACTGGGCGGGTATGTCCCTGTATATAGAAGAGGAAGACGGAAAATATTATGCCAAAGCGGCGAGAGCCAGCGGTACGGGGGAGGATACGATTTTGTCTTCCGTTTCTGAGATAGCAGAAAGACAATGGGTAAATATTGCCGTCACGTACTCGGTCGACACGATGAAGCTGTATGTGAACGGAGAGCTGGATGCAACACTGACAGGACTGTATCCGATCCATATTTTGCTGCCAATCCCGCATCTCAGGATCGGGGCGGAGGTGGTTGAGAACAATCCTAGCGGTCAGAATTGGTTTTCCGGCTGCATCTCCCGGCTTGATATCTGGGAGAGAGGGGTGTCGGCAGAGGAAATAAAGCAATATGCGGAAAAGACCCCGGAGACAGAGGTGGAGGGGCTTCTTGCCAGCTATTCCTTCCATCTGTTGGATGGAGGGAATGCATGTACCTGCAATATTATCGGGGAACGTAACGAGCTGCGGTATGGCGAGGTTTTTGCCGCAGTTTCGAATCAGCAAATCAGTGATATAAGTGAGGCGGTGGAAGCCTGGGAAGAGCCTTTGACGCAGGAACAACTGGAGCAGTTTCGGCAGGAGGCGTTTGGCGGAAAGAATGGAGAGCCAGCCGCTTTTACGGTCACTTCCCACAGGATTGGTGATACAGTCTATTTTGTGGCGCATGACAGAGCTTCTTCCTATACGATGTGCCAGGCGGATGCAAATGATATTGATCCGTTGACACAGTGGTATATAGAGCTTGTGCTGCTTGTCGTGGGCGGCGTCATAAGCATCCTGTTTGGTGTAAGCGTCAGGGGTTCAAGCAGCAGGCTCATGGAAATCCTGCTGCGCTTCTGCCAAAATCCTCAGTTGCGGACCTTATTTGCGGAAGCCATCACCCCGGCAACGATTTTTCAGGTTTTTAAGCTTCTTATGAGCACCGGTGCCCTTGTGGATGTGCTTCGGGCAATTCTGACAGGCTTCGGCTGGTGGAAGGTAGCCTGGATGGTTGCCAAGATGTGCATTCTGGCCGCGGCGTCCTGGGCAGGGAGCTGGGTCTATTATGCCACTGCCATTGGCGTCCTGGCAGCGGAGCTGTTGATGCATTGGAAAAAATACGCGGATATAGTCTGTGACATCGGGCTGTCCAGTGTTCGGTTTCATCATATGCTTCAAGGGGATGCGACTGTTTCTTTGCGAATTAACAAGCGTAATATTGTTCCCGTGCCGGAATGGACCAGCAGCAATAGGAACTGTTCCCATGCCGCTTATCGAATTGATGCATTCAGTGGCGGCCATGGCAATGTAATCGTCCAGGCATCTTTCCAAAGTACGGTAAACGATGCATTCTCCAGGGACATCCGCTGTATTGACAAGAGTAAGGAAAAGCTTTTTGGGAATTCCAATACAGTGAACGTGAATATGTCCGGCGGAAGCTCTGTCCCGTATTATGTCAGCTTTACATTCCCTAACCATAAGCTTGCTTCCTTGGGAGTTGGCGTTTCAGAGGTGGAACTCTGTTGGCAGGAGAAGGACAGAAGCGGGAATTGGAAAGATATTACAGAAACGACCCATACGATTTATAGGATTCTGCATGATCCGTACGCGCCATGGGATTCGTATGCGCCATTGGAGAAGAAAGAACCTTGGGTAAAGGTTCTGGAGTATGCCTGCACATGGGCGAAGGGGGAGACGACAAAGGAAGGCGTCGCTTCTAAGATTGTGACAACGATAAATAAGTCCCTGAAACTCAAATACGATGACAAGGATGGCAAATCTTTTTATACGAAAGTTTATATAAATAAAGGATGGTATTTTCTGCTGACCCGTTTCTTATCACATCTGCAGGGAATGCCTTATTCCGATGTGGTAAATTGCACAGATTGCGCCACAATTTGTGCAACCTTCGCCAATGCGGTTGGATGCAGTCTCAGCGAGAAACGGATGATGGACACGAAAGACGATTTTGGATTTGAATGTAATAAGATTCTTGCAATCGGATCTACAACATGGAAGATACCTTTTAACACTGGTTTTAATTATCATGAGGTCTGCATGATGGAACCGCTGCAGGGAAAGGGTTCGGTTATAGATAATAATGCTTACAAAGTCTATGATGCTTGCCTGATGGTGGACGGGAGCACGAATCCGGATTCGGATAATGGCAGGATATCCCAGCTGCCGTTGGGTATGCAGTTTTCCCTGTTTCCGGACGGGACTCTGCCCTCTGCCATCCCCAGTGGGGAATCCTACCGTGAGCATCTTGCAAAAAACTCCGATGACGGGGTCGGGCGATGCTTGTATGACACAGATTTTAATAATGAACGACTTTTTATTTATAAACAAGTTGAATAGGAGGAGGCATATATGGGTAATAGGGAACAAACTTACGGTTTTTCTTCATGGCCTGCCAAAAGCGCAGTTGTCAAGGGGGATATTCCTGTCAATTGCCGGCTGGATGCACGGCAGGGGCTGCTGCATATGGTGCGTTATGCCATGCCCTATCCAAAGTCGTATGAAGATGTGTATCAGGCGGAAGGAGACAAAGATATCCGTATTTCCGTAAAGGTTATCAACTGTGCTTCTTATACGGAGGCTAAGAAACAGCTCATGCAGGATCTGTTAGCCTGTTCGGCTTATTCTCTGCCCCGTGTCACAGACCAGATTGCGGAAGGAACCTACGATGTGGCCTATTGTGCCGCAGACAATTCTGCAAGAGCGATATCAGCGGTTCGAGGCAATGCGGTGATCCACATACATAACATTGGTATTAGGGATATGGATCTTTCTCCTGTGTACCAGGCTTTTGAGGAGGAGATCCTCTCAAGGACATCTTGACATACGCAAAAACATGTGGAATAATTAACTTGAAAGTAAATAACTTTTATTTCTGATTTAGAGGAGAAACATGTTTGTAGGAAGAGAAAAAGAGCTTGAAAATTTAAATGCAATGTATCTTGACGACCATTTTCAGATGCTTGTACTGTATGGGCGAAGACGCGTTGGAAAAACCACACTGTTAAACGAATTTTGTAAAGATAAGTCATCGATTTTCTATTCTGCTGAGCAAAGTACTAACAAATTGAACCTGGAAAAGTTTTCAGCGTTGGTTTTCGGACATTATGGGGAAACCACATTGGAGCCGTTTTCTTCATGGGAAAATGCTTTGACATATATAGATAATCGCCAACAGGATGAAAGGTTGATTTTAGTCATTGATGAGTTCCCGTACCTTGTAAAAAAGAATCGTGCGCTGTTGTCGGAATTTCAGCATTTGATTGATCACAGACTGCAAAACGGTAAGATGTTCGTCATTTTATGCGGCAGCTATATGGGCTTCATGGAAAAGGAAGTACTTGGCTCAAAGAGTCCTCTTTTCGGTCGGAGAACGGGACAGCTTCATATGAAATCGTTTGATTATCGCACCAGTATGAAATTTTTAGAAGGATTTGATACTGAGGATAAATTGAAGCTGTACGGCGCATTTGGCGGTACAGCACTCTATTTGCAGCAGGTTGTGCCTGATAAAGATTTTGAATACAATATTAAAAATGCCTTTTTGCGAGTGACGGCATATCTGTATGAAGAGCCGCTGTTACTGCTTCGGCAGGAGGTTCAGGAGCCGGGAATCTATAGCGCGATTATTGAAGCGATTGCCGGAGGCGCGTCAAAGTCCAATGAGATTGCCACGAAAATCGGAGAAGAGACAGCGAAATGTCTGAAGTATATCGGAGTGCTGTGCGAGCTTGGGATTTTGTATAAAGAAATCCCGTTCGGAGAGAAGGAAACCTCAAGAAGAACCTTATATGGCATCTCAGACTTCATGTTCCGATTCTGGTACCGTTATGTTTATGCAAATCGTTCTCTTGTGGAGACAGGTGCTGTGGACGCGGTGATGCAAAGGAGAATCGAGCCGAACTACAACGATTACATGGGAATTGTATTTGAAAGAATATGCCGGGAGTATCTTTTGGCTAAAAACGCAGTTGGTGATTTGCCAATTTTGTTTACAGCAATTGGCAGATGGTGGGGAACCAATCCGGTAAGTCATTCACAGGTTGAAATTGACCTAATTGCGAATGACGGTGCGGATTATCTCATTTGCGAGTGCAAATGGCGAAATGAAAAGCTAGATTTGGGCGTGGTAAAAAAGCTGATGGAGAAGGCGGATATATTTTCCAAGAACCGGAATAAGACGTGGTTTGTGCTTTTCTCTAAAGGCGGGTTCACGGACGCGGTTATTGAAGCGGCACAAAAAGATGATAAAATTATTCTTGTAGGGCTTGATGATATCATGGCATTATGTAGTTAAATAACAGAAAAGAATAGGGTGGTATTGTGATGGTGGATGGGAAGGAGTGAACGTATATATGAGAAAAAAGCTTCCAATCGGGATTGAGAATTTTGAAGAGTTTTCGCAAGAGAGCTTTTATTACGTAGATAAGACCATGCTGATTGCGCAGCTTCTCCGTAATTGGGGCAAAGTAAATCTGTTTACTCGTCCCAGGCGATTTGGAAAATCCCTGAATATGAGTATGCTGAAGACTTTTTTTGAATTTGGTACGGACAAGAAGCTGTTTGATGGGTTGAAGATATCGCAGGAAAAGGAAATATGTGAGGCATACATGGGAAAATTCCCGGTGGTGTCCATTACGCTTAAGAATGTGGAGGGACTAAGTTATCAGGCCGCAAGTGATGGATTGCGTTATGTGATTGGCATGGAAGCGTCAAGGTTTTCATTTTTGGAGGAGAGTAGTAAACTGACGGAAGATGATAAAAATAGATATCGCTCATTGGTCAATGTTGGCAAGGATGGTTTTTTTACCATGAATGAAGCGAACCTTTTGACGAGCCTTAAGACTTTGTCGCAGCTTCTTTTCAAACATTATGACAGCAAGGTAATCCTTTTGATTGATGAATATGATGTACCGCTTGATAAGGCATTCCAGTCAGGATATTATGAAGAAATGGTCAGTTTAATTCGTAATCTGTTCAGTAGCGCTTTGAAGACGAATGAATATTTATATTTTGCAGTTCTGACGGGGTGTCTTCGGATTTCTAAGGAAAGTATATTTACGGGGTTGAATAATCTGAAAACACATACGATTACAGACAGCAGATATGACGAATTCTTTGGTTTTACGGATGCGGAGGTCAGGGAGATGTTGAAGTCCTATGGTCTGGCAGCGCATGCGGATGTGATACGGGAATGGTATGACGGATATCATTTTGGTAATGTATCGGTATATTGTCCATGGGATGTGATAAATTATTGCGACGTGCTGCTGGACTTGCCTACTGCAAAACCGGAGAATTACTGGGCAAATACCAGTGGAAATGTTATGGTGCGGCGTTTTATCGGAAAAGCAAACCGGCAGACCAAAGGGGAGATAGAACGCCTGATTGCCGGTGAAAGTATTGTGAAGTCAGTGAATCAGGAGTTGACGTATAGTGAATTAGAGCAATCTATAGAGAATCTTTGGAGCGTACTGTTTACCACGGGGTATTTAACGCAGAGGGGGCAGAGTTCGGGGGGAAATTTGAACTTATGATTCCCAATCGAGAGATTCAGGAGCTATTTGTGAAGCAGATTCAGGAATGGTTTAAAGAAGAGACCAGGACTGATACAAAGAAGCTGGAGCAACTCTGCGAGGCGTTTCCGAGTGGTGATGCAGCGATAATAGAAACATTGTTGAAAGAGTATTTGTGGAATACCATTAGTATCCGTGATACTGCCGTAAGGAGAGATAGAAAAGAGAGTTTCTATCATGGTATGCTGCTTGGGCTTTTGCAGTATGAGGATAATTGGGATGTAGAGTCTAACGTAGAATCGGGAGAGGGATACAGTGATATTTTGATCAGAACGCAGGAAGATATCGGCGTGGTGATTGAGATTAAGTATGCAGAGGATGGTAATTTGAAAAAAGGTTGTTCGGATGCGCTTAGGCAGATTGAAGAAAAGAGATATGATGCCGCTCTCCGAAAAGATGGCATAGAAAAAATTGTCAAATATGGAATTGCTTTTTATAAAAAGAGATGTAGGGTAGTGCTGGAAAAGTGAAAGGCATGAATATAGATAATAATAAGGCAGTTCACAAAATGCGGGCGGAAGAGTAAAGAGAAAAGAATGATTTCAAGAATAAAATTCAATAGTATGTCTTTGAAAGCATCAGTTAGAAATAGCTGGTGCTTTTTGCTTCGTAATGTGTTAAGATAAGAAGAGGCTAAGGGCAGACGCGCCCCGATTTTCACAGGCGTACCGGCCCCGGCAATTCATTGGTAAGGAGAGGAGAAACAGGTCAATATGAAGTTTTCAGAAATGGTGTATGAGCGCCCGGATCTGGAGGCGCTGAAAGAACAGCTTACGAGTCTTACAAAGAGACTGAAGGAAGCGAAGGATTATGAGAGTGCGAAAGCGGTTTTTCTGGAAAAGGAGACGCTGGAGAAGCACATCAGCACGTTAGGGACACTGGCTGAGGTGCGACATACGATCGATACCCGGGATACATTTTATGATGAAGAGATGAGATTCTGGGACACATCGAATCCGGTGCTGGCAGAGTATAGTCAGGCATGGACGAAGGCGATGCTGGAAAGTCCGTTCCGCCCGGATTTCGAGAAAGAATACGGTAATTTGATGTTCGTGGGTGCGGAGATGGAACTGAAAACATTTTCACCGGAGATTATTCCGGATCTCCAGAAGGAGAATGAGCTGAAAACGGCTTATGAGAAGCTCCTGGCGTCCGCGCAGATTCCGTTTGAGGGAAAGGTTTATACGCTTTCTCAGATTACGCCGCTTAAGAATGATGCGGACGATGCGCGTCGTCTGGCAGCATGGAAGGCGGAGGGACAGTGGTATAAGGACAATCAGGCTGAGTTTGACGATCTTTATGACAAGCTGGTTCATGTGCGCGACGAGATTGGAAGAAAATTAGGATATGACGGATATACGGAGCTGGGGTACTATCGTATGCAGCGGAATTGTTATACGAAAGAGGACGTGGAGAAGTTCCGTAAGGCTGTTGTGAAATATATGGTTCCGGTAGCGGATAAGATTTGCAGGGAGCAGGCGAAACGTCTGGGTACGGAGTATCCGATGAGTTTTGCGGATAATGCTCTGGAGTTCCGTTCCGGTAATCCGAAACCGTTCGGTACGCCGGATGAGATCCTGGAGCAGGGAAGGAAATTTTATGACGAGCTGTCGCCACAGACCAGCGAGTTCTTCCGTACGATGCTGGATAATGAGCTTCTGGACGTGCTTTCTACCGAAGGAAAGGCAGGCGGCGGATACTGTACCAGTATTTCAGATTATGAGGTGCCGTTTATTTTCGCGAACTTTAATGGGACAAAGCATGATGTAGAGGTTATTACGCATGAGGCAGGACATGCGTTTGCGATGTGGACGAACCGGAAGCGGGTGCCGATGTCTTATGTGTGGCCGAGTCTTGAGGCGTGTGAAGTACATTCTATGTCTATGGAATTCTTTGCATGGCCCTGGGCGGAAGGATTTTTCGGAGAAGATACCCGGAAATTCTACTACAGCCATTTAGCTGGCGCGCTGACCTTTATTCCGTATGGAACTATGGTGGATCATTTCCAGCATATCGTATTTGAAAAACCGGATATGACTCCGAAGGAGCGTCATGGCGTTTGGAAAGAGCTTCTTGGCGTGTATATGCCGTGGCTTAAGCTGGACGGCGACATTCCGTTCTACAGCGAGGGAGAAGGCTGGCAGAGACAGCACCATATTTATTCTTCACCGTTCTATTATATTGATTACTGTCTGGCGCAGACGGTGGCGCTTCAGTTCTGGGCTCGGATTCAGAAGGACCCGAAGGAAGCTTGGAAGCACTATATGGCATACACCAAGCAGGGCGGAAGCCGGGTATTTACCGAGCTTTTGAAGCATGCAGATCTGGACAGCCCGTTTGAAGAAAGCTGCTTGAAGGGTGTATGTGAGGCGGCTGATAAATGGCTTGGCGAATTTGATATGGACGGGATTTGCTAATTGGTTGCCGTAAGAAATGACTAAATAATAAGAAGTATGAGGCTATTTGCATAAAACAATGTGTTTTGTGCGATAGCCTCATTTTGTTGCCAGGCATACCTAAGTGAACAGTCAGTGGACGTTCATCTCGGTTATGTGTCAAGCAGAACTGGTGTAATGTGGGAACGGACAGAGGTTTATTTTTCCTCCAAGCCAAACATGGTCTTGCAGATATATTTCCCCGTCTCCGTTTTGAAAATATTATGGTAAGTATTCAGGATCGTCTCCTCCGTCGCCTGATTCTCATGCAGATTTACAAGAAAGTCTGCTTCCACGAGAATCTGATAATCGATTCCTTCAATATGAGAGTAAGTATGATGATGGCCGACCAGATAAGAAACGCGGGAAATAACGTCCTGCGGGCAGCCAAGTTTTGTAAGCATTTCTTCGGCTACGGGCGGGCCTTCCAGCTCCTGAAGATTTCCGGCACCGGAGGCGTATTTTTCCATAGCCGGTTTGATGCCGATGTCGTGGACGATAGAGGCAATTTCTAAGGTGGATTGTACGTCCTCCTCTAAGTGCTCGCCCTTCCCAATCAGCTCGGCAAAGCTGTGGACCTTGAGAAAATGCTGGATCCGGCCGGGGGCTCCTGTTTCGTATTGAATCATTTCCCGGATTAATTGTTGTTTCAATTCCATATGAAAACTCCTTTCTGACAGGCACATAAAATGTTCCGCAATTCATGGGTCTTATGGAGATAGTTTATCCTAAATTGGTACATATGTCAAAAACGAAATTTTACTTTGGATTTTTATAGAGTTTTGTAAGGCATACCCAAAGGGCATCCCGTATGGCCATTCGGCCGTTTCATAAGGTATAGGATTTCTACTGAGCCGTATATTTTGAGAAAAATTGTGGAAAATAGATTGGTGAATACTGGAATAAAAACAGGAGGCGAACAGATATGGAACAGGGAACAAAATTTTACAAATGTGAAGAGTGCGGCAGCGTTGTAGAACTTTTGGAGGGGGAGAGTGCGCCGCTTGAGAGCTGCGGAGGCAAATTAAAAGAGATGAAAGCCAACACCAGTGAGGGAGCCGGGGAGAAGCACATTCCGGAGGTAGAGGTGAAGGGGAATATGGCGATCGTGAAAGTGGGGAGTGTCCTGCACCCGATGACGGAGGAACACAATATCGGCTGGGTGGCGCTCTACACCAACGAGGGCGTGTACCGGAAAAAGCTGGAGCCGGGCAAAGATCCGGTGGTGAAATTCCTTCTTTCAGAAGGCGAGAAAGTATCGGCGGTGTATGCTTACTGTAATCAGCACGGATTATGGAAGAAATAAGTGGAAAGCAGAAATATGAAGCCTATTGACAAAAGTATGAAATCGTACCAAGCTAAAATGGTACGATTTCATACTTTTGGAGGTTTTAGATGGAGAAAAATTATTTGACAAATTACATCGAATCAATTATTTGATGGCTGAGACAGATGCACTTTACCATCAGGCGTCTCTAAAGCTTGGCATATCTGACAGCGCGATGCGGGTGCTGTATGCGATTTACGATAGTGGAGAGAGCTGTTCACCGAGCAGTATTTATAAAGCATCCGGAGTGAGTAAACAGACGATCAACTCAGTGGTCCGCAAGTTGGAAAAATATGCGGATTCTCTTCGGAAGCAGGTGGAAAAGTTATGAAAATTCAGTTATCAGATCGTGACGGTCAATCTGAATCTTTTTCGGCGCAGAGGGGAAATTGCTGGACGACTGTGTTGGCTATGCGCGGATCAGCCTTGCGGTGCTGCTGTTTTATATTTTGCAGCTGCTAAAATATGCCAGACTCCTTGATTTGACCGGCTATTTGGTGTAAAATGTGACAAGATTGTAGGAAAGGCAACCATTGCCTATTTGTTAGAAAATGTATAGTTAGGGAGTTACGAATGAAGATTGGTATTTTTGATTCGGGAATCGGCGGCTTGTCCGTATTGCATCTGGCAAGGAAGATGATGCCCCATGCCGAGTTTGTGTATTATGCAGATGAAAAGCATGTGCCTTACGGCGAAAAAACGGTGGAAGCGATTCGGGGATTTGTGGAGGAGATCCTGTATTTTTTGATTGAACAGAAGGTCGACGCGATCGTGATTGCTTGTAATACGGCGACCAGCGTGGCAAATAAAGAGTTCAGGGAAAAGTTCCCGGTTCCAATCGTGGGAATGGAGCCTGCGGTCAAGATGGCGGTGGAGCATCAGCATGAAAAAGGTAAACGGATTCTCGTGGCGGCAACTCCGGTGACCATCGCAGGGGACAAGCTTCATCTTTTACTGGAGCGGGTAGACAAGAATCATGAGGCGGATCTGGTATCGCTGCCGAAGCTGGTGCGGTTTGCGGAAAAAGGCGATTTTGAGACAAGCGAGATTGACGCGTATTTGCAGGCGGAGTTGAGACGATTTGATCTTGCACAGTATGAAGCGGTCGTGCTGGGCTGTACGCATTTTAATTATTTTAAAGAAAATTTCAGGAGAGTCTTTCCGGTCACGGTGCATTTTGTTGATGGAAATGAGGGGACAATCCGGCAGCTTATGCGTGTTCTGGGGCAGGTGGATGCACAGGAAGAAGAGGCGCGCGTTAGGAAAATCACATATTATTTTTCCGGTATTCCGGTAACGGAAGCGGAAAGGAAGAAAGTGGAGGAGTATCTGCATCAGTTGGATAAAATGGCGGAGATATCATGAAAAAGGAACGCTTGGGTGAAGTTAAGGAGCGCTTTACCCAAGCGTTAGTGTTGTTACGGAAGGTTCGATGAGCCTTTACTCTTGGTGATATAAATCTTTCCTTCATGCAGACTGGTCGTCTCTGAACTGGCGCCGATGAAAGCGATATGGTAATATCCGTCTTCTTTCGCACAGAGCTGATACTTGATATCCTTTTGATGGAATCCGGTCAATTCTTCTTTCAACTCCCCGTTCAGAATGTACATAAAAGCGGAATGCTGGTTGGCGATGATTTCGCATGGATACAAAAGCACTTCAAAATTCAGAATATCACCTTTTTCCAGTTTCCAGCCTTTTTTGTCCGGTGTGGTGAAAATTGCCATAGCATTATTTGCTGCGATGATTTCAGGTGTGATAAAAGTGTCTTTGTCCTGCGTGGTTGTGAAGATATCCATGCTAAGTGGGATATGTGCACCTTCTTCCGCAGTTTTGACGATCTCGTTAGGCGATAGGCTGGTGGGCGGAATATCTTTGCGGTCATTGGGGTGCTCAGGGTAATATCCGCTGTGAATCACTTCTTTTCCGACAATATCCCGGTTATCATTTGTTATTCTTTCTGCACCACCTTCTCTCCAGATTTTCCAGTAGGAATTACCGCATACGGCGGTAGAAAACAGTAATGTGGCGGCGATTGCGATAATGAGTATTTTTTTTGAAATCTTTTTTCGGCTGCGTTTATTGACAGGAGCACGAAGCTCTTTCATGACCAGTTTTATAGTGGTATCTGCGGTAAACGTGGCACTTTCCCGCTTGCCATAATTACTGTTTTGCAAAATATCCAGACATTCGTCCTCGATTATTTCAAAAATAGAATTATAATCCATTGCTATTCTCCTTTCGCAAGTAATGATTTGAGGTGGGCTTTGCCACGACGCAATCTTGTCTTGACGGTGGCCTCGGGAATCTGCTCCTCTTGTGAAATTTCTTTTATTGATTTGCCCTGATAGTAGTATTTCACAAGTACGATCTGCTCCGGTTTTCCCAGTTGTTTTATACAGCTTGTAAGCCACTCCCGGGTGTTGCTTCGTTCAATCTCATCGTCTTTGTTTGTCAGGATTTCTTCCTTTAGGGGAAGCGTTTGTTTGAGTGATCGCAGTTTCGTTTTTGCTGTGTTTTTTGCGATTTGAGCCAGGTAGCTTTTGATATCGGGATAATTCTGTGTGTCGATTTTGTCTATATTTCGCCACAATAGTAAAAAGACATCATTTAGTGCTTCCTGAACATCCTCTTTTTCCATCAATCCTCCCAGAATATTCAGAAGGATGACGGAAATATAATGATTATATTTGTTTATTAAAAATTCAAGTGCCTGGTAGTCGCCTTGTTTAATTTGTTCTACTGCAAGTTTGTCGGTCACGTTTTGTCCCCCTTTCAGCTTTGGTCCATCAGATTGTTGGTGTGTGTAAATATATACTACTTGTTTTGGGAAAAAGTTTCAGAAAAATGACCAAAAATAAATAAAGGGAAACCCTAACAAGAAAAGCAGGATTTCCCTTTTGAAAATGAATGCTCCGACACCTTACGCCGGAATAAAAGCATCTTTGCCAAGTCCGCATACCGGGCATACCCAGTCTTCCGGAATATCCTCGAAAGCGGTTCCCGGAGCGATTCCGCCATCCGGATCACCCTCTGCCGGGTCATAAATGTAACCACATGGTTCGCACATATACTTCTGCATGTTCCAAGTCCTCCTTATCTTATAATCATTCTTAGTATATCCTAGTTTGAAAATAATTTCCACCTAAAAAATGGAAGGGACATTTTTTTAGTTTATAACAGGGCAGGAAAACTATATTTCTTTAATCCCGTCAATGTTTGAGTCGATCACAAGGGAATAATTCGTATAGTACACAACGAATCCCGGCTTGCTGCCGTTGGGCTTCTTTACATGTTTTTTCTCCACGTAATCGATCTCTACCTTTTCGGCCCCGGAATTCTTGGAGTAGTGAGCCGCAAGACGTCCGGCCTCCTCAAAGGTCCGGTCCGGAAGCTCCTGTCCCTCCGTTTTTACGATGACATGCGATCCCGGCGCGCCTTTCGCATGGAACCACCAGTCATTTCCGTTTGCAAAATGGAAGGTCAACTCATCATTTTGAAGGTTATTCTTCCCGACATACATATGAAAACCGTCTGATGAAAGATAGTGAAGAGGCTTGCTGGTGATTTTCACCTTTTTCTTCGCAAATTTCCGGCGGATATAACCGCTGTCCGTAAGTTCCTCCTTGAGTTGGGTGAGATCCTCCTCACCGCGGGCGATATCCAGGGCGTTTACGATGGATTCCAGATAGGTGATCTCATCGTGCGTCTCCTGGATCAGGGTGCTGAGGGCCTCGAAGGTACGTTTCTGTTTATTGTATTTTTCAAAATACCGCACGGCGTTCTCCTGCGGAGTCTTTTGGGGGTCCAGCGGAATGCGGACAGTCTCGTTGGTGTAGTAATTCAGGGCTTCCAGATAGCGGGCGCCTTCTTCCAGGTTATAGCCGTAGGTGTTGATCAATTCCCCATATACCTTATATTTCTCGCGGGACCGGGTGTCGCGTAGCTGTTTTAGCTGCAATTCGTACTTTTTGCGGTTCCGCTCCAGCGCAGTCTGGACGACCTTGCGAAGGTCTGCCGATTTCTGACGAATCCGGGTGATGCGGTCCTTGGCGGAATAATAGCTGCGGATCAGCTGGGAAATAGAATCATATTCCTCCACGCGGCAGTTAGAAAAATGTGTGAGCGGCAGGGAGGAAAATTCCTTTGGTTCTTTGCCGTAATAGTAGATGCCGGGCTTAAATTCTCCCTCTTTTACCTGTTCAAAATAGTAGGTGAACTGGCGGTACAGGTGGGAGAGGATATCTGCGGAAAGTTCTTTTGGCGTGATATCGGAATCGACGCCGGAGAGATAGCAGATCTCCTCCGCCGCAACAGGGCTGATGCCGGTAAAGCTGTTGTAGATAGCCTTGCTAAGCGGCATCGGCTTCTCTGAGAGAAGGCGGACAAAGTCGGACTCCTCTACGGTGAGAGGGCAGGCTTTTTGCGTCGTTTCCGGTATGAAATAAGTCCTGCCTGGAAGAACCTCCCGGAAGGAACTCATCTGAGCGGAAACGTGCTTGATGCTGTCCAGGATCATTCCGTTTTCGTTGCAGAAAATAATGTTGCTGTGTTTTCCCATGATCTCTACGATCAGGCGTTTCTGGCACAAATCTCCCAATTCATCCAGATGCTCGATATCAATCTGAATGATCCGCTCAAGGCTGGGCTGTGTGATTGCCGTGATCCGGCCGCTGCCCACGTATTTGCGCAGTAGCATGCAGAAATTGGGCGCGGTCATGGGACTGGGCTTATTCTCCTCTGTCAGGAAAATGAGCGGCAGGGAGGCGCTGGCTGAAATGCTGAGTCTTTTCAGACCATTTGGGGTCTTGATGGTCAGCAAAAGTTCGTCCGTCTCCGGCTGCGCTATTTTATTGATTCTTCCATTTAATATAGTATCATTTAATTCTTTTACGATATTGGCGATTGTAATTCCGTCGAAAGCCATATGGTTAAACTCCTGTCTGAAAAATGTAAATAATGTTCGCTATCTGGTTCTGCACATGGATATGTTAAATTTGTAACCTATGCGCAAGGGTAAACTGCATGCACAAAAATTAAGTTGACGTGCTATGCAAAAAATGTCCGGTGGACGTTCTTTAGTATAGCATGAGATTCAAAAAGGCAAAAGTGGTAAAATAGAAAATTCTGCTTTTTATTGGAAATTAGCAGCTCTTTATTGATTCTTTCCCTGCTTTTTATTGACTCACCCTGGCAAATAAATTATAATATATTCTAGCGAAATTTGGCTGCACAGACAGCCGTGAAAAAGAGGACAATCAGATGATAAAAAGTATGACAGGCTTTGGACGGTGTGAAGTGTCCGAGGCGCAGAGAAAGTTTACAGTTGAGATCAAAGGAGTGAATCACCGGTATCTGGACGTAGGAATCCGCATGCCGAAGAAATTGAATTATTTTGAGACTGCGATCCGCAATTTGCTGAAGGGCTATGCGCAAAGGGGTAAGGTCGACATTTTCATTTCTTACGAGGATTTATCGGAGGCGCAGGTCTCACTGAAATATAATCAGACTCTGGCGGCCGAATATATGGCTTGCTTTAAGAAGATTCAGGAGGATTTCGGGCTGGATAATGATATCCGGGTATCCACCGTGTCGCGGTGCCCGGAGGTCGTGACTATGGAAGAGCGGACCGTGAATGAGGAAGAACTCTGGAACAGCTTAAAGAAAGCGCTGGAGGGAGCATTTGCCCAGTTCGTGGAGACCAGGACGGCTGAGGGGGAGAACCTGAAGCACGATATTATTACGAAACTGGACGGGATGCTGGAGAAGGTGGCATATATCGAGGAGCGTTCCCCGCAGATCGTGGCGGAGTACCGCGAGAAACTGGAGACGAAGGTAAAGGAGCTTCTCGGAGATGCACAGATTGAGGAGGGAAGACTCGCGGCGGAGGTCGTGATCTTCGCGGACAAGATCTGTACAGATGAGGAGATCGTGCGGCTGAAGAGCCATATCAAGCATATGAAGGATACGCTGGAGACTGCGGACGGAATCGGGCGTAAGCTGGATTTCATCGCTCAGGAGATGAACCGTGAGGCGAATACGATCCTTTCCAAGGCGAATGACCTTGAAGTTTCCAATCACGCTATCGATCTGAAGACGGAGATTGAAAAGGTGCGTGAACAGATACAAAATATCGAATAACCCTTTGAAAACTACGGGACTTTGTGGTATAATCTATGTTCAGTTTTGATGTGGGACCAGTAAGCGGTACACATTTATTTTAAAGAGTCAGGAGTGCTTGCTATGAGTAAGAACAAGGGAATTCTTATCGTCGTATCCGGATTTTCGGGGGCAGGAAAAGGGACGCTTATGAAGCGGCTCCTGGAGGAATACGACAATTATGCGTTATCGATTTCGGCTACGACCAGAAGCCCGAGGCCGGGTGAGGAGGACGGAAGAGAATATTTTTTCAAATCGACTGAGGAATTTGAAAAAATGATTGCGCAGGACGAACTAATAGAGTATGCTAGATACGTGAATAATTACTATGGTACTCCCAAGGAGTATGTCGTAAACCAGCTGGCATCCGGAAAAGATGTGGTGCTGGAGATCGAGATACAAGGTGCGCTTAAGGTGAAGGAGAGATATCCTGATACCTTGCTCCTGTTCGTGACGCCGCCCAGCGCGAAGGTGCTGAAGGAACGGCTGGTCGGACGGGGAACGGAGACCATGGAAGTGATCGAGTCCAGGATGAAGCGCGCAGTGGAAGAGTCTCAGGGAATGGATCATTATGATTATCTGGTGATCAATGATGACCTGGAGATCTGTGTGAAAGAGATGCATCATATTATCCAGTCCGAGCATGAGCGGGTGAACCGCAATGCCGAGTTTATCGGACGGATACGAAGAGAACTGGAAGAATTGTAGGGAAGATTTGAAAGGAGCAGGATTATATGTTACATCCATCTTATAGTGATTTGATGAAGGTAGTGAACCAGGACGTAGAAGAGGGGGCGACCAAGATCGTCAACAGCCGTTATTCTATCGTGCTGGCTACGGCGAAGCGTGCAAGACAGTTGATCGATGGCGAACTGCCGTTAGTTGCAGTAAAGGACGGCGAGAAGCCGCTTTCTGTCGCAATCGATGAATTGAATAACGCAAAGATCAAGATTATCGCGGAAGACGCGGAAGAGTAAAAAGGGAGGCAGGTGCAGGGGACTGTATCTGCCTTGCGAGTATATGGAGAATATGTATGAATATATTGTTTATTTCGCTGGGGTGTGATAAGAACCTGGTGGATACCGAGGTGATGCTGGGGATTCTGGCAGAGCGCGGGCATCAGATGGTGGATGACGAGTCTTTGGCGGATGTGGCGGTGGTGAACACCTGTTGTTTTATCCATGACGCCAAGGAAGAGAGCATTCAGAATATTCTGGAGATGGGGGCGCTCAAGGAGAATGGACGGCTTAAGGCGTTGATCGTGACTGGTTGTCTGGCACAGCGGTATCAGGAGGAGATATTGGAAGAGATTCCGGAGGTGGACGCGATTTTGGGCACCACATCTTACGAAGAGATCGCAGATGTGATCGATAAGGTGACGGGGGACAGCCCGAAGGAGCGCGCAGATGCGAGAATTACGCTTCGGGATGTGGATTATCTGCCGGAGAAGATTGACGGACGTCTGGTGACCACGGGAGGGCATTTCGCCTATCTTAAGATTGCAGAAGGGTGCGACAAGCACTGTACATACTGTGTGATCCCCAAGGTACGGGGGGATTATCGCAGCGTGCCGATGGAGAAGTTGATAAGAGAGGCCGAGGAACTTGCAAGAAGCGGGGTCAAAGAACTGATCCTGGTGGCGCAGGAGACTACGGTATACGGCGTGGATCTGTATGGAGAGAAGAGGCTGCCACAGCTTTTGCGGGAGCTTTGCCAGATTAGCGGCCTTGCCTGGATTCGGATCCTGTACTGTTATCCGGAGGAGATCACGGAAGAACTCATTCAGGTGATGAAGGAGGAGCCGAAGATCTGTCATTATCTGGACCTTCCGATTCAGCACGCAAGCGACGCGATCCTTAAGAGAATGGGAAGAAGAACTTCAAAGGAGCAGTTGATTTCCATTATAGGACGTCTGCGGGAGGAGATTCCGGATATTGCGCTTCGGACGACTCTGATCACTGGATTTCCGGGAGAGACGAAGGAACAGCATGAAGAACTGATGGAGTTCGTGGACACGATGGAATTTGACCGTCTGGGAGTCTTTACCTATTCACGTGAGGAGGATACGCCGGCGGCAGCTATGCCGGATCAGATTCCGGAGGAGGTCAAGGAGGAACGTCAGGCGGAGCTTATGGAACTGCAGCAGGATATTGCGTTTGACGCGGCGCAGGACAGGATCGGGGAAGAACTTCTGGTAATGATAGAAGGCAAAGTGGCCGATGAGAACGCCTATGTGGGAAGGACTTATCGGGATGCGCCGAATGTGGACGGACTGATTTTTGTCAACACAGATGAGGAACTAATGTCGGGGGATTTTGCGAAAGTGAAGGTGACCGGGGCATTGGAATATGATTTAATAGGAGGATTGTTATGAATTTACCAAACAAACTTACGATTTTAAGAGTGCTTTTGATTCCGTTTTTTGTGGCGTTTCTGCTGTTTGATATTACCGGGGCGGCAGATAAATGGATCGCACTTGTGATTTTCTGTATTGCAAGTCTTACGGATATGCTGGACGGAAAGATTGCAAGAAAGAACAATCTGGTGACGAATTTCGGAAAGTTCATGGATCCGCTTGCGGATAAACTCCTGGTGTGTACGGCGTTTATATGTCTTACGACGATGGGACGGCTGAATGTGATCGTGGTACTGATCATCATTGCGCGTGAATTTATTATTAGCGGATTCCGTCTGGTGGCGTCCGATAACGGAATCGTGATTGCGGCAAGCTATTGGGGCAAATTCAAGACGGTCTCCCACATGGCGCTGATCATACTTTTGATTATGAATATTGACGGATCAGTTGCGGCAACAATCGAGATGGTGCTTACATGGGTGGCGCTGATTTTGACTTTGATATCTTTGTTTGATTATGTTATGAAGAATAAACAGGTGTTGACACAAGGAGGCATGTAAAATGGTAGTAGAACTTATTTCCGTTGGTACTGAAATTTTACTTGGTAATATTGTGAATACGAACGCAGCATACCTAGCAGAGAAATGTGCTCTGCTAGGTTGTTCTTTATACCATCAGACGGTGGTAGGGGACAATGAAGCGCGCATGGAAGAGGCGATTCGGCAGGCGCTTACGCGTTCGGATATCGTAATACTGACAGGAGGACTTGGACCTACCAAGGACGATCTGACAAAGGAAGTGACCGCGAAGGTCTTTGGCCGCGAGCTTTACTTAGATGAGCATTCGCGCGGGCGGATACAGGAATTTTTTGATAAGCTCGGTAGTCAGAAGGTCACGGAGAACAACTGGAAACAGGCGATGATTCCCGAAGGGGCGATCGTGATCGACAATGATAACGGTACCGCTCCGGGGATTATTATTGAGGATAGAGAGAAGGGCAGGACCGCGATTTTGATTCCGGGGCCTCCGAATGAGATGAAGCCGATGTTTGAAGGGGCGATCGCACCGTATCTGAATCGCCTGCAGCCGGAAGGAATCTATTCTCATATGGTCAAGATCTGCGGTATTGGCGAGAGTCAGGCGGAGACGAAGGTCGCGGATCTGATGGACGCGCAGACGAATCCGACGCTGGCACCTTACGCGAAGACCGGGGAGGTGCATTTCCGGGTGACGGCCAAGGCCAGAAGCCAGGAGGCGGCGGAGGATTTGATGAAGCCGATGATCGATGAGCTGCATCGCCGGTTTGGAGCTGCTATTTATACGATAGATGAGAAGGTGACGCTGGAAGAAGCAATCGTGGAGGAACTTAAGAAGAGGGGAATGACCCTGACCACGGCAGAGTCCTGCACGGGAGGAAAGCTTTCCGGGAGGCTGTTAAATGTCTCCGGCGCTTCGGAGGTGTATAACGAGGGGTATATCACCTACGCCAATGCGGCTAAGGAGAAGCTGCTTAGCGTACGGCATGAGACGCTTGAGACCTACGGGGCAGTCAGTCCGCAGACGGCAAAGGAGATGGCCGAAGGAGCGGCAAAGGCGGCGGAAGCGGACGCGGCTCTTTCCGTGACCGGGATCGCAGGACCGGGCGGCGGAACGCCGGAAAAACCGGTGGGCCTTGTGTATATTGGCTGTACGGTGCGTGGGAAGACGACGGTGCGGGAGTATCATTTTACAGGAAACCGGGAAAAGAACCGGGATTATGCAGTGGTGCGCGCGCTGACACTTTTAAGGGAAGAGCTTTTGAAATAAGGCTGTCGCAATCCCATTGACTTTTTGATAATGAGTAGTTCATATCAGAGGATTTGCAGGGGGAAGCATAGACGGAAGAGGTAAGAATGTATGATTGTTAGACGATTACAGAATGAAGAAATATTAGATGCGCTCCATTTAGTGTGGGAGGTATTTGCAGAAGAGGTGGCACCCCTTTACAGCAGACAGGGAGTAGAACAATTTCAGCAGTTCATTAAGCTGGAACAGTTCATGCCGCGTGTGCAAAGCGGGGAGACGGTCGTATTCGGCGTGCTGGAGGAAAATCAGCTTGTAGGGGCTTCGGCGATAGGGAGGAACGGTCACATTTTGCTGCTGTTCGTGAGAAAGAAGTGGCAGAGGAAAGGAGCCGCGCGCCTTTTAGTCCAGGCGATGTATGAGTATGGCGTGCTGGGGCTGTCTCTTTTCCAGCTTACAGTGAACGCTTCGCCAAATGCCGTGGAAGCGTACCGGCATATGGGATTTATGGAAGCGGGTATGGAGCAGGAGCAGGACGGGATTCGGTTTGTTCCTATGATAAGGAGGGCTTCTCCGGCTGATATTCGGCCGCAGCAAAAGGGGAAGAGTCACAAAGGATTGATCGCGGGAGTCATTATAGGAATTCTGGCGTTGCTGATCCTTTTGGGATTTTTGTTCGGAAAGATGGTAAATACGATCATTAAGCAGGCTGACAGCCATAAGGAAGAGTATTTCGACCCGAGGAGTGCGTTTGGCGACGCTTGGGGAGAGGCTGAGCCTAAGACGGATCAGGGAGAGGAAGAGTTTTCTGGAAATGAGGAAGGCGATTCTGAGGAAGAGGGCGAGGGAATCGAGTCGATTTCCTGCTATGCAGCTGATGAGCTGCCTTATACGATCAAAGAAGAGACCTACACGTACAGTTCCGGAAACAGTAGTAGTTATCGGGCAGAATTTGATGTGAAATATCCGCAGCTGGAATGGAAAGACGGGAAAAATGTGGACAAGGTCAACGAGATGCTGAAGGAATGTGCGATGAGTACAGTGAACACGCTGTATCTGAATCCGAGCAATGAGATGAAAGAATCTCTGCTGAAAGAGGAGAATCTCATGCTGGCAAGTCAGGTGACCTACAAGGTGACCTATGCCAGTGAAGATTTTATCAGTGTGGCGTTCAATGATTATTATTTCGCGGGAAATATTTATGCGAGTTATGTAGACCTACGGACAAGAAATATCCGTCTGTCGGACGGGCAGGAATTCCGGACTGCCGATATCGTTGAGCTTGGCGATGAGTTTATGGACGACTGGATGGTGAGAATGAAAGAGGAAGCCCCCGGTGCGGAGGTGCTTAGTGGATTGAAGCAGGGGCAGTTCAAGCGGATTCTGAGCGGGGAAATACTGGAAAACCGGTATTATGACAACTTTTTTGTGGATGCCGAGGGTCTTGAGATCGGCCTCACATACCATTATCGAAGCGAAGGAGAGAACCCCACGATCGCGCGTGGATGGATAACAGCGCCGTACACGCAGGAGGAGGTTCGTGCCTATAAAACGGATAGCGAATTTTGGAATCTTGTACAAAGTAACGATTGACGAATGTAGAAAATTATGCGAAAATATCAGTATATGGTGTTAATTAAATAACGAACACCCTATAGGAAGAAAATCATACACATTTGAAAGGAGTTTTAACATGATTTATTCACATGAAGTAGAAATGATGTGTCCGGTGGCTCAGGGTGCAAATCACGGACCGGCTCCGATTCCGGAAGAAGCAAAATGGGTAAAGGCTAAAGAAGTAAAGGATATTTCCGGATTAACACACGGCATTGGCTGGTGTGCTCCTCAGCAGGGAACCTGCAAACTGACTTTGAATGTTAAAGACGGTATCATCCAGGAAGCTTTGGTAGAGACCATCGGATGTTCAGGAATGACTCATTCCGCAGCGATGGCTTCAGAAATCCTTCCGGGAAAGACCATTTTAGAAGCGCTCAATACAGACCTTGTATGTGATGCTATTAATACAGCAATGAGAGAATTATTCTTACAGATCGTTTACGGAAGAACACAGAGTGCATTCTCTGAAGACGGACTTCCGATCGGCGCTGGTCTTGAAGACCTTGGAAAGGGCCTTCGTTCTCAGGTTGGTACCATGTACGGAACACTTGCAAAGGGACCGCGTTATCTTGAGATGGCTGAAGGATATGTTACAGGAATCGCTCTCGATGAGCAGAACGAGATTATCGGATACAAGTTCGTAAGCCTTGGCAAGTTCACTGACTTCATCAAAGCCGGCGATGAGCCGAACGTAGCATGGGAGAAGGCTCAGGGACAGTACGGACGTGTAGCTGACGCCGTTAAGATCATCGACCCGCGTAAGGAATAGTCGAGATAAGCGGACTGAGAGCTGGCTTATAGGACGGGCTCATGCTGGCATGAGAGCCGGCGTATAAGACAGATTGAAGGCGCAACGCGCCATAATGAACGAAGTTCATTATGAGTCCGATTATCGGAAGCAAGGGAAGAGAGCTGGCTTATAGGACGGGCTCATGCTTGCATGAAGACCGGCATATAGGACAGATTGAAGGCGCAACGCGCCATAATGAACGAAGTTCATTATGTGTCCGATTATCGGAAGTATGAGTAGAGAGCTGGCTTATAGGACGAGTACATAGTAAGGTAACGTTTCATATATCAGGAGGACAAGTAAATGGCTTTATTTGAATCATATGAGAGAAGAATTGATAAAATCAATGAAGTATTAAACAGCTATGGCATTGCTTCTTTGGAAGAGGCTGAGAAGATTACAAAAGACGCAGGCCTTGATGTTTACAATCAGGTAAAAGGTATTCAGCCGATTTGTTTTGAGAACGCATGCTGGGCATATATCACAGGTGCAGCAATCGCGATCAAGAAAGGCTGTACAAGAGCAGCAGATGCAGCAGCAGCAATCGGAGAAGGCCTTCAGGCTTTCTGTATCCCGGGTTCCGTTGCAGACCAGAGAAAAGTAGGTCTTGGACATGGTAACCTTGGAAAGATGCTTCTGGAAGAAGATACAGATTGTTTCGCATTCCTTGCCGGACATGAATCCTTTGCAGCAGCAGAAGGTGCGATCGGTATCGCAGAGAAAGCAAACAAAGTACGTCAGAAACCGCTTCGTGTTATCCTGAACGGTCTTGGAAAAGATGCAGCAAAGATTATTTCCAGAATTAACGGTTTCACGTATGTTCAAACAGAATATGATTACTATACAGGAGAACTGAAAGAAGTTCAGAGAACTGCTTACTCTGATGGACTTCGTTCTAAAGTAAACTGCTACGGCGCTAACGACGTTCGTGAGGGCGTTGCTATTATGTGGAAAGAGGGCGTTGATGTTTCCATTACTGGTAACTCTACTAACCCGACCCGTTTCCAGCATCCGGTTGCAGGTACTTATAAGAAAGAGTGTATTGAGGCTGGTAAGAAGTATTTCTCAGTTGCATCCGGCGGTGGTACAGGACGTACTCTTCATCCGGACAACATGGCGGCTGGTCCGGCTTCTTACGGTATGACCGATACTCTGGGACGTATGCATTCTGACGCTCAGTTTGCAGGATCATCTTCCGTACCGGCTCACGTTGAGATGATGGGTCTGATCGGCGCAGGTAACAACCCGATGGTTGGTATGACTGTTGCTGTTGCAGTTTCCATCGAGGAAGCTGCTAAGGCTGGCAAGTTCTAAGAAATGGCTTAAAATGGGCATTTGAAGTGCGGGTGAAAGTAGTAAAACGTATCAAAATGTGGCACATTGCTACATTACTGCTACACCCGCACTGCTACATTATTGTTACACTCACACTTCTACAGTATTTTTTGGAGAACGTATATCAGAAATTGGACTGTAAGGATCTTATTAGTTCTGAGGAACAAGTATAGGCTCTGGCGATGATGCCGAGGCCTCTTTTTTATGCAAAATTTGTAGAAGTATGGAAGAGAACGTGATTAAATATGTGTGTTACCGCCTCCGATACCAGGTACGGGAAGGAGGTGTTCTGTATGGATATGTTGACTTCTTTTATTGTCGCTGTTGTGGCTGGTGTGGTTTGCCACCTCATTAGCAAATGGTTAGATGGCGATAAGTAGTCGGTAACTGACCTATGGTCTTAAGCCCTACCATTCCAAAACAGGGAATAGAAAAGCCCCAGTGCTGGCACACTGGGGCTTTTCGTTGTCGTCCTGTATGGACTACTGACTTCTTTTTGCCTGCTGGCATTATAGCATATGCAAAAATAGTTTGCAATATACAGTGCAAAAATCTAATGCAAAATTTAATGTGAGTGGACGTGAAGTATAATAAGATTAAATTGGTGAATTGAAAAAGTAAATTCCACTATTCGAATGGAAGGATTAAATTCCACCCCAAGGTGGAATTTCGGATTACAAGTAACTAAATTGCAAAGAAATGAAAGAATTGCTTGACATATATCAAAAATTCGTGTAATATTGCTAAGTATATAAATAACAGAGCGCAATCTGTTTTTTCGGGAGGTTAAAACAATGAGAAAGATGAAAAAAATATTGTCAGTTGCTTTAGTGGCAGCTATGGCAGTGACCCTTGTTGCCGGTTGCGGCTCCAAGGAAAAAAGTGAAGGTGGCAGTGATAAGATCAAGATTGGCGGAATCGGTCCTGTGACTGGTGGCGCGGCTGTTTACGGACAGGCAGTAAAAGATGGAGCAGAGCTTGCAGTTGCTGAAATTAATGAGGCAGGCGGAATCAATGGCTGTCAGGTTGAATTTGATTTTCAGGATGACGAGAATGACGCTGAGAAAGCAGTCAACGCCTATAATACTCTGAAGGACTGGGGAATGCAGGCACTTCTCGGAACAGTAACGTCTGCACCGTGTGTAGCGGTAGGCGAGGTTGCCCAGTCAGATAATATGTTCCTTTTGACACCGTCAGGAACTGCAGTAGAGTGCGTACAGTATGATAATGCATTCCGTGTATGTTTCTCAGACCCGATGCAGGGACTTGAGTCTGCAAAATATATTGGTGAGAATGGAATCGCAAAAAAGGTTGCTGTCATTTACGATAGCTCAGATGTATATTCAAGCGGCATTTACGAAGCTTTTGTAAAGGAAGCAAAGAATCAGAATATCGAGATCGTAGCGGCAGAGCAGTTCACAGGCGAGAGCAAGACGGATTTCTCCGTACAGCTTCAGAAGGCAAAAGATGCAGGAGCTGAGCTGGTATTCCTTCCGTTCTATTATTCAGAGGCGGCTCTGGTACTTAAGCAGGCTGCAGGTATGAGCTTTAGCCCGATTTTCTTCGGATGTGACGGTATGGACGGTATTCTGGGTGTAGAAGGATTTGAAGCAGACCTGGCAAACAATCTGTTATTCCTGAGCCCGTTTACACCGACCTCAACAGATGAGACGATACAGAAGTTCGTTAAAGACTTCCAGGATAAATATGGACATACTCCGAACCAGTTTGCAGCAGATGCGTATGATGGAGTTTACGCAATTAAAGCAGCAATGGAGAAAGCTGATGTAAAAGCAGATATGGAATCGTCTGATGTATGTGACGCACTGAAGGGCGCTATGGTTGAGATTACAATTGACGGTGTGACCGCAAAAGGCCTGAAATGGGAAGCAAGCGGAGAGCCGAGCAAGGCACCGATGGTTGTTAAGATTGCTGATGGTGACTATGCAGTTGTAGAGTAGGTTTATTTAAACAGGAGGTTATCTGTGTCGGATAGCCTTCTGTTTTTGTTGCCATGCATACTTGAAATAAGATGCGGCAGACCTTGATTTTGATATATACTTAATAAGTAGTTGGAATACATGATACATTGAGGTATAATATTCATAATAGTCCGCAGGTAAAGAAGTTTTTGATTCGGAGTTTGAAGTGAAAATGCGGGGGATGACATCAATATAAAAGGAATTGGGGGATAGGAATGAGCTTTGTATCTTATTTGATTAATGGTATCAGTCTGGGAAGCGTCTATGCGATCATTGCACTTGGCTATACTATGGTTTATGGAATTGCCAAGATGCTGAATTTCGCACACGGAGATGTGATTATGATTGGTGCATATGTAGTGCTGCTGGCGGTTACCGGGGCAGGTATGCCACCAGTAGTGGCGGTGCTAATCGCAGTTGTTTTTTGTACCATACTTGGAGTTGCGATTGAGAGGATTGCATACAGACCGCTTAGAAATGCATCTTCATCTCTGGCGGTTCTTATTACAGCTATTGGCGTGAGCTATTTGCTTCAGAACGTGGCGCTTTTGATTTTTGGGGCAAACACAAAGTCTTTTACGTCGGTTGTTTCGGTGCCGGCCATTAAGCTGGCTGATGGTCAGCTTACTATTTCCGGAGAGACGATCGTAACGATTATTTCCTGTATTGTGATCATGGTGGGGCTGACGCTTTTTATCAGGAAGACTAAGGCAGGACAGGCGATGCGCGCGGTATCCGAGGATAAGGGGGCGGCGCAGCTTATGGGAATCAATGTGAATGCGACGATCGCGCTTACATTTGCCATTGGCTCTGCGCTGGCGGCAGTTGCGGGAGCACTTTTATGTTCAGCTTACCCGACACTGACCCCTTATACAGGAGCTATGCCTGGTATCAAGGCATTCGTTGCGGCGGTATTTGGCGGAATCGGTTCTATTCCGGGGGCGATGATTGGAGGAATTCTCCTGGGCGTGATCGAGATTTTTGGAAAAGCCTATATTTCATCGCAGATTGCGGACGCCATTGTATTCGGTGTGTTGATCGTGGTATTGATCGTGAAGCCTACTGGAATTTTTGGTAAGAACATTCAGGAGAAAGTGTAGGTGGACGGCATGAAGAAGATGAATAAAATAACACGGAATAATCTGATTACATATTTGATGGTGATTGGAATTTATATAGTTGCACAGGTCCTGGTGATGACGGGCAGCATTTCCAGTCTTCTGAAAGGACTTTTGGTGCCGCTTTGCGCCTATGTAATCCTGGCAGTATCCTTAAATCTCACGGTCGGGATTTTAGGAGAACTCAGCCTTGGACACGCCGGATTTATGTGTGTGGGAGCGTTTACCAGTGCGTTTTTCTCAAAATGCATGGTCGAAGTAATTCCGACAGCAGGCGTAAGGTATTTTCTTGCACTTCTGATTGGCGCGGTCTGTGCGGGAATATGCGGTATACTGATCGGAATTCCGGTTCTGCGCCTGAAGGGCGATTACCTGGCGATCGTTACTCTGGCATTTGGAGAAATTATTAAGAACGTGGTAAATATATTATTTATCGGGAAGGATTCGGCCGGTTTTCATTTTTCCACGAAGGACTCTCTTTCTCTTGGACTTGAAGAGGGAGGAAAGATTATCATTAACGGACCGCAGGGAATCACGGGAACACCGAAGGATTCCACCTTTACGGTGGGAGTAATCCTGATCCTGATCACACTGTTTATCGTGCAGAATCTGATTTATTCACGGAGCGGACGTGCGATTATGGCGATACGTGACAATCGTATCGCGGCGGAGTCTATTGGAATTAATATTACCAAGTATAAGTTGATGGCGTTTTCGATTTCAGCGGCGCTTGCAGGAGTTGCAGGAGTCATTTATGCACATAATCTGGCGACTCTGACGGCACAGCCGAAGAACTTTGGATATAATATGTCTATTATGATTCTGGTATTCGTGGTGCTTGGCGGAATCGGAAATATTCGCGGCTCTATTCTGGCAGCGATCGTTCTGACCCTGCTGCCGGAGCTTCTGCGTGGCCTCAACGATTATCGTATGTTGATTTACGCAGTGGTCCTTATCATTATGATGCTCTTTAACTGGAGTCCGAAGGCCGTTGAGTGGCGGGAAAAATATACGGCGAAGTTAAGAAGCAGCAGAAAGAAAAATACGAAGGAGGCGGCATAGGTTATGGCATTATTGGAAGTGAAGAACTTAGGAATCTCCTTTGGCGGTCTGCGAGCTGTAAATGAATTTCATTTGGAGATTGAAAAAGGCTGCCTCTACGGGCTGATCGGACCGAACGGTGCAGGAAAGACGACAATTTTTAACCTGCTTACCGGAGTATACCGTCCGGATGAGGGAATCATAAAGCTGGACGGGGAGAGTATTGTAGGAAAGAAGACGATTGATATTAATAAGGCAGGGATTGCCCGTACATTCCAGAATATTCGGTTGTTTAAGGATCTTACAGTACTGGATAATGTAAAAGCAGGTCTGCATAATCATTATCCATACTCTACTCTGGAAGGAATTTTCCGCCTTCCGAAATATTATAAAGTCGAAAAAGAAATGAATGAGAAGGCCATGGAGCTTCTGGAAGTGTTTGATCTCCATAATGATGCGCAGACATTGGCGTCGAACCTTCCCTATGGAAAACAAAGGGAGTTGGAGATTACCCGTGCACTGGCGACGAAGCCCAAACTTTTGCTTTTAGATGAGCCTGCTGCCGGCATGAATCCGAATGAAACCCAGGAACTGATGAAGACCATACGTTTTGTGCGGGACAAATTCGACATGACGATTCTTCTGATCGAGCATGATATGAAGCTGGTATCCGGTATTTGCGAGAAGCTTACCGTGCTGAATTTCGGTGAGGTTCTGGCCGAAGGGGATACAGCGGATGTTCTGAATAATCCGGAAGTAATCAAGGCATATCTGGGCGAATAGGAGGAATGGGAAAATGGCAATGCTTGAAGTAAAGGATATTGAAGTATTTTACGGTATGATTCAGGCAATCAAAGGAATCTCTTTTGAAGTAAATGAAGGGGAGGTTATTGCCCTGATTGGAGCCAACGGAGCCGGAAAGACCACTACTTTGCACACGATTACCGGGCTGCTTTCACCTAAGAAAGGTACCGTGCTGTTTGAAGGAAAAGATATTACCAAGGTTCCGGCGCATAAGATTGTTTCTTTGGGAATGGCACATGTGCCGGAAGGACGACGGGTATTTGCGGAGCTTACGGTATATGAGAATCTGAAAATGGGCGCATATACCAGAAAAGACAAAGATGAGATTGCAAAGACGCTGGAGATGGTTTATAAGAGATTCCCACGTCTGAAGGAAAGAAAGAATCAGCTCGCGGGTACGCTTAGCGGAGGAGAACAGCAGATGCTTGCCATGGGGCGCGCACTGATGTCGCACCCGAAGATCATCGTGATGGATGAGCCGTCCATGGGACTTTCTCCGATTTTTGTCAACGAGATTTTTGATATTATCCGCGAAGTGAGCGAGGGAGGAACTACAGTTCTTCTGGTGGAGCAGAATGCAAAGAAAGCACTTTCTATTGCAGACAGGGCTTATGTCCTGGAAACCGGAAAGATCGTGCTGGAAGGTGATGCAAAAGAACTGATGAATGATGATTCGATTAAGAAAGCATATCTGGGGGAATAGGAGGAGATTGTGATGAAAAATATTGTGATTACAGTTGCAAGACAGTATGGGAGCGGCGGTAAGACAGTAGGTGAGATGCTGGCGAAGGATCTTGGAATCCCGTGTTACGGCAGCAATCTTCTTAAAATGGCGTCGGAGGAGAGTGGAATCAGTGAGCAGCTTTTCAGACAGGTCGACGAGAAGCTCAGAAACAGCCCCCTGCTCAGAATGACCACGGATGTGTATACAGGAGATCTGATTCCGCCGGAGAGTAAGGATTTTGTATCGGCGAAGAATCTGTTCAATTATCAGGCGAAGATCATCAAACATCTTGCGGAAACGGAGAGTTGTGTTATCATAGGACGTGCGGCGGACTTTGTCTTGAAGGATTATCAGAATGTTGTCAGTGTGTTTGTTCATGCTTCGGCTGAGTTCAATCTTGCCCGGGCGATGGAGAGAAACAGCATGACGACTGCTGAGATGGAGAAGTTTATCGCAAAGACAGACCGGTATCGTGCAGATTTTTATAAGCACTATACAGGGCGGGAATGGACGGATGCGCGAAATTACGATTTGTGCCTGAACAGCGGTAAGCTGGGCTTTGAAAAATGTGTGGAAGAGATCAAGGCTTATATTAAGGTACGGTTTTCTGAATAATCAGAAAGGAAAGCAGGCAAGCAATTTGGTATAGTTATTTGTGAAATGTTGTACTGATACTTTTGGCTGCTTTATAAAAATAGTAAGACAGTGAGAGTTACGTGAAAAGTTAAGAGTGAAACTTGAGTCCGGATTTTTGTCATTGCAGATAGCAAGACGGGAAATCCGGACTTTTGTTTGCCATGCATACCTGAAATTAGATTCAGTGGACCTTATTTTGGTTGCCAAGCATACCCGAGTGAACTCCAGTGGACGTTCATCTTGGCGCGCGGTATACCTAAGTGAAGGCCCGATGGAATGCTATGACATGTTATCATGCGTAGAATGTAAAGGATAGGAACGCGCACTTGCTACCATATGGAATACTATCACATGTTATCCTGTGTATTTAAGTGAATGTTTAGTGCCGGATGCCAAGAAGAACCTGTATTCAGCTAAATCAAGTCTATAAGTTGCGTGATATCGGTAATTTTCCTGGGAGCATCTGGTACCGCTCCGAAACCATATTCAGCGAAAATAAAAGGAACGCCTGCCAGCTTGCACGCATGAAAGTCTCCCTGGGTATCACCGACGTAGATTACATCATTTAGTTGATTTTTCTTCATGAGGAGACGAATGGTCTCATGTTTGGGAACCTGGGTATCGCCAAAACAGAGATGGTCTTTTACATAGCGGCTAAGACCGGTCGTCTGAAGCAGGATTTCGATATAGCCTTTTTGACAGTTGCTTACGATGAATAAATCCGTTTTTTTCGAAAGCTTTTGAAAAGTCTCTTCTACGCCGGGGTATAAGGGCGCTGGTTCTTTTTCCAGGAGCTGGTTCTCAGAGTCGAAGCAGAGGTATCCAAGCCGGGTGCGCTCTTCGTAGGGAAGTGACGGGAAAAAAATCTCTGTGATCTCGTCCATAGTCTTGCCGAAAACGGCTCTTAGGTCGCTGCCACTCACCTGCATCTTAAGCGTGGAATTCTCGGCGATGGTCTGATTCCATGCCTTGGCGATCGTGTCGGTCGCGTCCCACAAAGTGCCATCTACATCAAAAATAATTCCGTCCATAATAGTGCCTCCTTCTGGAACAGAGTGAAAATGCACTGCAGCGGAGAAAATAATGGCGCTAAAGCGCCTGCCACAGGCAGAGAATCCTGCCTGGCAAGATTCTCTTTTATATGAAAATCAGCATATCATATTTAAATGAAAAGCGCAACACTGCGACGAAATACGTTGGTATTTGCCGGAGATTACCGACGTTTTCCGACAAATACCTAAGTTCATCGAATCTGTTGACATTCGTTTTTATTCCGTTTATAGTGTGAGAAAAGAAGGACAGGAGGTGGCGCAGGTGGAAGAGATTCTTGCGGTTCAGCTATCGGAAATGACATCACATGAGTTATATTTCTGCTTTTGTGGATTTGAAAACTGCAAACCTTTGCATAGTTTTGGACCGGCAGTAAGGCCGAACTATATCATACACTATATTTTGGAAGGGAAAGGAATCTTTAAGACCGGGGAGCAGAGATATGAGCTGAACCCGGGAGAGGGGTTTCTGATCGTGCCGGAAAAGGTAACATTTTACCAGGCTGATAAGGAGACACCATGGTCCTATCTGTGGATTGGATTTGCGGGAGAGGCAGCGGCCCAGTATTTGTCTAAGATCGGCCTTGGAACTGAGATGCCGGTATTTCGGTCGGATAAGAGAGAGGAGTTTACGCAGATCGTGAATGAGATGCTGGAGTGCAGGCCCTGTACGATGGCGAATCAATTCCGCAGAGAGAGCCTTCTGTACGAATTTTTCCATATAATCGCAGAGGATATTGAACTGGAGACTTCGCAGGAGAGGATGGATGAGAATAAATATGTGGGTGCGGCGGTGGAATTTATTCAAAATAACTATTATAATCCGATCAAGGTATCACAGATTGCGGATTATGTCAATATAAACAGAAGTTATCTGTATCTGCTGTTCCGGGAGACACTTGGCATGTCTCCACAGGAATATCTCACAAACTACCGGGTATCCCGGGCCAGGGAACTGCTGACGCTGACGGATCTTTCCATTGAAAGCGTGGCATATTCCTGCGGTTACCGGGATGCGCTGGTATTCTCCAAAGCCTATAAATCGAGAATGGGAGTTCCGCCTCTTAAGTTTCGTAAGAATTATCGAAGGGAACTGATTAGGAAGATGTATGATGTAGAAGAGGCTGAGGAGGACGAAAAAAAGAGTTAACATTTTGACTGCTTTTTTAAACATATTTACTGGAAGATATCCGGAAAATATGTATATAATATTGTGGACGTTCATCTCGGCGCAGGAAGAAACGTCAAAATACGAAAAATGATGGAGGAAGCGAAGATGGTACAGATTCTTTTTCATGAGAGTACAAGAACATTTCATCTGTTTAATGACAAGATTAGTTACATTATGACTGTTTTGAAGAATGGGAATATGGGGCAGTTATATTTTGGAGAGCATATTCGGGACAAGGAGGATTTCTCCTATCTGATGGAAGATGCAGCCCGCTGTATGGCTTCGTGTGTGTACGAGGGTTCCAAGCGGTTCTCTCTGGAACATATTAAGCAGGAATATCCGGTATATGGAACCTCGGATTACCGGGAGCCGGCCATCGAGGTGCTGCAGAAGAACGGAAGCAGAATCTCGGATTTTCAGTACCAGGGATATGAGATCCGTAAAGGAAAGCCGAAACTTGCAGGGCTTCCGGCTACCTATACGGAATCGGAGGATGAGGCTCTTACGCTTACGATTTTTGTAAAAGACCCGCTGACGAAAGTGGCACTGGAACTTTTCTATACTATTTTTGATGGAAGAGCAGCGCTGGCAAGAAGTGTGAAGGTTTGCAATGAAGGGGAGGAGTCGGTGCATCTGACCCGTGTCATGAGTCTTTGCATGGATCTTCCGGATTTTGAATATGAATGGATACAGCTTAGCGGAGCCTGGGCAAGAGAGAGACATATCTGTACCAGGAAATTGGAGTATGGGCTTCAGGCGGTGGACAGTAAGCGGGGACATTCCTCTCATGAACAGAATCCGTTCGTGGTATTAAAACGGCCTCATACGACGGAGCATACCGGGGAGGCGATAGGCTTCAGTTTGGTATACAGTGGTAATTTCCTCGCACAGGCAGAGGTGGATACGCATGATACCCTCCGGATGCTGATGGGAATCAGTCCCTTTGGGTTTGACTGGAAGCTGGAGGCAGGGGCTAAGTTTCAGACTCCTGAGGCAGTGATGGTCTATACGAATGCAGGGCTGAATGATATGAGCCAGACTTTTCACCGGTTGTATCAGAAACGGCTGGCCCGGGGATACTGGAGAGATAAAGCCAGACCGATTCTGATCAATAATTGGGAAGCGACGTATTTTGATTTTGACGCCAATAAGCTGGTCGAAATTGCGAAAACAGCAAAGGAATGCGGAGTGGAGCTTTTTGTTCTGGACGATGGATGGTTCGGTGATAGGCGTGATGATACGGCCGGATTGGGAGACTGGGTGGCGAATGAAGAGCTGCTTCCGGGAGGAATTCAGGCTATTTCAGAGCAGATCGAAGCCCTGGGGCTGAAATTCGGCCTGTGGTTCGAACCGGAGATGGCAAATAAGAATTCCAGACTTTACAGAGAGCATCCGGATTATATCCTCCACACACCGGGAAGAAGAGACAGTCACGGCAGATATCAGTATGTATTGGATTTCTCACGAAAAGAGGTAGTGGACTATATTTATGAGATGATGGCGAAGATTTTGCGCGTGTCCAGGATTTCTTATATTAAGTGGGATATGAATCGGAGCATTACAGAATGCTACTCCGGCGTGCTTCCGGCTGACCAGCAGGGGGAGGTATTTCACCGATATATTCTGGGGGTGTACGATCTCTATGAGAGATTGACGAGCGAATTCCCGGAGATCTTGTTTGAATCCTGCGCGAGCGGAGGGGCACGTTTTGATCCGGGAATGCTGTATTATGCACCGCAGGCATGGACCAGCGATGATACGGATGCGGTAGAACGTTTGAAGATTCAGTATGGTACGTCTCTTTGCTATCCGATCAGCAGTATGGGAAGCCATGTTTCGGTGACGCCGAACCATCAGCTTCTCAGAAATACACCGCTTCACACCAGGGCAAATGTGGCGTATTTCGGAACGTTTGGATATGAGCTGGATCTGAACCGTCTGACCCGCGAGGAGAGGGAAGAGGTCAAGGAACAGGTCGCGTTCATGAAGCAGTATCGGGAGCTTCTGCAGTTTGGAACGTTTTACAGACTGTCTAGTCCTTTTGAAAAGAACGTGACGGCCTGGATGGTGGTAAGCGAGGACAGGCGTACGGCATTGGTGGGCTATTACAGAGTGCTTAATGAAGTGAATGCGTCATACAGCCGCTTGAAGCTAAAGGGGTTGTCGGCGGAGCTTTGTTATGTAAATGAGCTTAGCGGCACGGAGCATTACGGAGATGAACTTATGAATTTGGGACTGATTACGTCTGACGATACGGCGGGACAATTTCCGGCAGATGAGATGACCAGTACAGATTTTGAGTCACGGATCTATGTTCTGAAAGCTAAATAAGTGGATAGCTGCTAAATGGAAAATCAGTGAAACTGGTCGATGAGATGCTTTTGTTAAGAAAGCTATGGAGAGGCTATAAATGTAGTTTGGAACATGCAGGAGGAGGGGTGTATTTTGAAACAGGATCCCGTAAAATATCAAAGGACGCCGGATGCGGCTATCAGGGTGAAGGATCTGGCAGCGAAGGCAGGGGTTAGTCCGACAACTGTTTCCAACGTCATACATGGAAATACAGGGAAGGTGTCGGCTGAAACGGTGCGGAAGGTACGGAAGCTGCTGGAGGAATCGGGGTATGTGGCGAATATGGCACCCCGGCTTCTTGCCGGCAGCGGTTCAAGAATCATCGGAGTATTGATCGGGAGCGGCACCGGAAGCGTGGCGCAGCAGGCGTTTTATAATATTCTGATCCGCGCGCTGGAGGAAGAACTGTATCGCAGAAATTATTATATGATGCTCCATGTCTCGGATTCACCCGAGGAGAATATGCAGTTTGCGGCTATCTGGAGAGTGGAAGGGCTGATTACGCTTGGCATGGGAGCCGCTGAGAATCAGAAGATTCAGGCCAATGGGAAGATGCCGGTGGTATCGGTGGACACGTACTATGAGAGTGGCCAGCCGGTGGCGAATGTGGGGCTTGATGATTTTGGCGGAGGCTATCTTATGGGAACGTATCTTTTGGATGCGGGGCATGAGAAGATCTGTTTCTTGGCGGATAACGATGTCGGGGTCGATCATTTCCGGTGGAAGGGGCTTAAGAGGGCCTGTATGGATACGGGAGTGTTCCTGGGGGAAGATGCACATGTGATGATTCCGCAGGAGCAGAAGAAGAGAGCGGAATTCTATAAAAAGAATCTGGCACAGCTGGCATTTTCACATGATGTTTTATTTTTTGCTTCGGATTATTATGCGATGGAAGCGCTGAGTTATCTGCATGATATGGGAATCCGTGTGCCTGACGAAATCTCTGTGGCGGGATACGACAACAATGAATATGCAGTTCTGGCGAGGCCGCGGCTCACCACGATCCACCAGGATGCTCCTGCAAAGGCGCAGGCGGCTGTTGAGAAGCTCCTGGCGTTTATTCAGGGAACCGGACCGGTCTCCATGGCGGAAAAGCTGCCGGTGCATCTCGTGATCCGCGATTCTGTGGCAGAGGAAGGAATCCTGCGCCTAAAGGACAGCGGGGCAGAGGAAGCGTCAGGTAAAAATGCATAAAAAGGGTGCCTGTTTTTGTGCAAGCGGACGTTTTGTGCAAAACCATTTGCTCTTTGGCAGGGGGTGCTCTATAATCAGAGCAGATAAAAGATTTGAGCAGAGGTGAACAGGCAATGGAAAAAACATGGTGGAAAGAAAGCGTTGTATATCAGATTTATCCGAGAAGTTTTTGTGACAGTAACGGAGATGGAATCGGTGATTTGAATGGAATTACATCAAAGCTCCCGTATCTGAAAGAACTGGGGATTAATGTGATCTGGTTATCTCCGGTTTATCAGTCGCCCAACGATGACAATGGCTATGATATCAGTGACTATCAGGCGATCATGGAAGAATTCGGAACTATGGAGGATTTTGACCGGATGCTTCAGGCAGCGCATGATATGGGGATACGGATCATGATGGATCTGGTCGTTAATCATACTTCTGATGAACATAGATGGTTTGTGGAGAGCCGCAAGTCCAGAGAGAATCCGTATCGTGATTTCTATTTCTGGAGAGAGGGGAAGGACGGGAAAGAGCCGAATAACTGGGGATCCTGTTTTAGCGGTCCTGCATGGAAATATGACGAAGAGACCGGAATGTATTACCTGCATCTGTTCTCGCCGAAGCAGCCGGATCTGAACTGGGATAATCCTAAGGTGCGAAAAGCTGTGTTTGATATGATGAACTGGTGGTGTGAGAAAGGAATCGATGGTTTCCGTATGGATGTGATCAGTATGATCTCCAAGGTGCCGGGACTTCCGGACGGACCGGTGGATAAGAATGGGTACGGCAGTTTTGGACCTTATTCTGTGAATGGCCCCAGAGTGCATGAGTATTTGCAGGAAATGAACAAGGAAGTCTTGTCTAAGTATGATCTGATTACGGTAGGCGAGTGTTCCGGCGTGACCATAGAGGAGGCGAAGAAATATGCTTCTGCTTCCGGGAAAGAGCTGAGCATGGTGTTCCAGTTCGAGCATATGGATCTGGACGGAGGAGAGAGCTTTAAGTGGAATCGCAAAAAGATTCGGCTGACAGGGCTAAAAGAGGTGCTTTCCAAATGGCAGACCGAGCTGGAGGGAAAGGCCTGGAACAGCCTGTTCTGGGACAATCATGATCAGCCGCGTATCGTATCCCGTTTGGGGAACGACAGCAGCCAGTATCGTGAGGTTTCGGCAAAGATGCTTGCGACCTGTCTGCATATGATGCAGGGTACCCCCTATGTGTTTCAGGGCGAAGAGCTTGGCATGACGAACTATCCGTTTACCTCTTTGGACGAGTTCCGCGATATTGAGAGCATTAATGCTTACAAGGAGCTTACGGAAAAAGGAATCTTAAGTCCGGAAAGGATGTTCGATTACATCAGCTACAAAGGACGTGATAATGCAAGGACTCCGATGCAGTGGGACGACAGCAAGCAGGCAGGTTTCACGACAGGAACGCCGTGGATTAATGTGAATCCGAATTATACGAAGATCAATGCGAAGGAGCAGATGGAAAGGGAAGATTCGGTATTCCATTACTATAAGAAACTGATTGCATTGAGAAAAGAGTATCCGATCATTGTATATGGAAGTTATGAGTTATTGCTTCCGGACAGTGAGGAGTTATATGTATATACCCGAAGTCTGGACAGCGAAAAGCTTCTGGTGATCTGTAACTTTACGGACAAAGAGACAAAGTATGAGGAGCCGGAAGAATTCGTGGAGGGAAGCCAGGTGCTGATTTCCAACTATGGCAGAGAAGCGGCAGATGGTACGATGCAGTTGAAACCGTATGAGAGTGTTGTGCTGATTAAGAGAAGATAGAAATAAGATGGATAAGAAGAGCGTATGGGAGCCGGCAGATCACATCTGCCGGCTTTTCAGCATGCACATTATATAGATAGATGCCTTCTATAAGCCGGCATGATTCATAGAATATAATGATTTGACGGATTGATAAATGGAGAATAAACTGAATATATGAATTGTTTTGTGACGGGTTCATTTTGACAGGAATCTGTCGTATTACAAAGTACAGAGGTAACAATTGGGAGGAAAAGATGTACCAGGTAGGAATTGACATTGGCTCCAGCGCTGCGAAGGCGGTGGCAATGGAAAATGGGGAAGTAGTTAAGACAATTTTGCTGAATACAGGTTTCAGCAGCAAAAAGACGGCGGAAGAGATTTACCAGGCGTTTGAAGCGGAAGGAATCAACAAAGAAAATGCCAGATATGTGGCTACAGGGTATGGAAGAATCTCGGTTCCTTACGCCGATGATACGGTGACGGAGATTACCTGCCACGGAAAAGGTGCAAATTATTTGTTTAAAGATAACGGAACGGTCATTGATATTGGAGGGCAGGATACCAAAGGCATTTCCCTGAAAAACGGCAGAGTTATGAAGTTTATCATGAATGATAAATGTTCTGCCGGGACCGGAAAGTTTTTGGAGGTTATGACAAATCGGCTCGGACTTACCCAGGACGAGTTATCCACGCTTGCAAGGCAAGGGAGTCCAATCACGATCAGTTCCATGTGTACGGTATTTGCCGAATCGGAAGTGATCAGCCTGATCGGAAAAGGAACTCCGCGGGAAGATATCGCGTATGGAGTCATTGAATCCGTAGTGACGAAGGTCGTGCAGTTGATCTCGCAGGTTCCGGGGGAAAAATATTTTCTTACGGGAGGCCTTTGCGAGGACCAGTATATTCTGGAGAGATTATCTAAAGCGCTGAAGTCTACGGTCACAAGTGTACCGCTTGCCAGATATGCCGGAGCGATCGGGGCGGCGATTCTGGCAGAAGAATAGGCCCGCTCCGAAGTCTGCGAAGTGCTCCGGGTAAATGAATTTGCAATGTAAGGATTGATAAAAGGAACTGCTGAGCTTTCTTTCAGTGGTTCTTTTTTATGATTGCGGTGGAAGCAAAACCGGAAGTATGCTAAAATAGCTTTAGAATTTCAGAGATATCGTGAGAATAATCTGTAAAATTCTATAAAGCTACTTGACAAAGAAATATGAAGTTGTTACAATAAAAAAACAGAACGCACTCTGTTTTTGAAAGAAAAGGGGAATGGTATGAGAAAACAAGCGTATTCAATCTTAGTACATAATAATCCGGGTCTTTTGAGCCGAATGGCAGGGCTTTTCAGCCGCCGTGGATATAACATTGAGAGTATCACGGCCGGAACGACGGCGGACCCGCGTTTTACCAGAATTACGATCGTGGCGAGCGGAGATGAGTTGATCCTCTCCCAGATTGAAAAACAGGTACGAAAGATGGAAGATGTCATTGATATTAAGCTGCTCAACGATACCAATGCCGTATGTCGTGAGCTGATCATGATCAAGGTTCGTGCCAATGCATCGCAGCGTGCAGATATTGTGTCTGTTGCGGATATTTTCAGAGCTAAGATCGTCGATGTGGAGAAGGATTGCCTTACCATCGAGCTTACCGGAGCGCAGTCCAAATTAGATGCATTTCTGGAACTTCTGGAAGGATATGAGATTCTGGAGCTTGCGAGAACCGGAATCACAGGTCTGACAAGAGGAAGTGCAGATGTTGTATATTTGTAGAATTACGATAGGATTCTACAAGGTGATTCAAAGATTCTGTTGTGATAGCATTTGTACGGCAGAAAGAATATTCGGGAAGCTAGGGGCCATGAGCCTTTAACTCTAATAGAAAAGAAAAGTACAGGAGGTCATTACAATGGCAAAGATTTATTATCAGGAAGACTGTAATCTGTCTGTATTGGAAGGACAGAAAATCGCTATTATTGGCTACGGAAGTCAGGGACATGCACATGCTCTGAACTTAAAAGAGTCTGGTTGTGACGTAATCATCGGTCTTTATGAGGGAAGTAAGTCCTGGAAGAGAGCGGAAGAGCAGGGATTTCAGGTATTTACGGCAGCGGAGGCTGCAAAACAGGCAGATATCATCATGATCCTTATTAATGATGAGCTGCAGGCTGATATGTACAAGAAGGATATCGAGCCGAATCTGGAAGCAGGCAATATGCTGATGTTCGCGCACGGGTTCAATATTCATTTTGGCTGCATCACTCCTCCGAAGGATGTAGACGTAACCATGATCGCACCGAAAGGACCGGGACATACTGTAAGAAGCGAGTACCAGGTAGGAAAAGGCGTACCGTGTCTGGTAGCAGTTGAGCAGGATGCAACCGGAAAAGCTCTTGATAAAGCGCTTGCGTACGCGCTGGGAATCGGCGGAGCAAGAGCCGGCGTTCTGGAGACAACATTCAGAACAGAGACTGAGACAGACCTCTTTGGTGAGCAGGCTGTACTTTGCGGTGGCGTATGTGCACTTATGCAGGCAGGTTTCGAGACACTTGTAGAAGCTGGATATGATCCGAGAAATGCTTACTTTGAATGTATCCATGAGATGAAACTGATCGTAGATCTGATTTACCAGAGCGGTTTCGCAGGCATGAGATACTCTATCTCCAATACGGCAGAATACGGCGATTACATTACCGGACCGAAGATTATTACCGAAGATACCAAGAAAGCAATGAAGAAGATCCTTTCCGATATCCAGGATGGTACTTTCGCAAAAGAATTCTTATTGGATATGTCCCCGGCAGGACGCCAGGTACACTTCAAGGCAATGAGAAAGAAAGCAGCAGAGCATCCGGCAGAGGTAACAGGTGCAGAAGTCAGAAAACTTTACAGCTGGAGTGATGAGGATAAGCTGATCAACAACTAAGCGGTAGGAATGCGGCGGATAGCAGCCGTATAGAATAGAAGAAGAGGAGGCATCGAATCATATACTTTATGATGAAGTGTCTTCTCTTTTTTTGCGTTGCCATGTATACCTGAAATAAGGTCCAGTGGACCTTGTTTTGATTGCCAGGCATGCCTAAGTGAACGGCCGGTGTATGTTCATCTCGGTTATAGGTCTTTTAAAGTTTGAGGAGGTTTAGACAATGGGGTTACCAGAAGGAAATCAATTTCAACTATATGCAAAATACTCAAGCGGCAGGCGGAATCTGATCACAGATGTTCCTGGGGTCCGTGTGGGAAATGTAACGATCAATGAGGGGGATATCCATACTGGGGTCACGGCTGTACTGCCTCATGAGGGAAATCTGTTCCGGGAGAAGGTCATGGCGGGGGTGTCGGTGATCAACGGCTTTGGAAAGAGTATGGGGCTTATCCAGGTCGAAGAGCTGGGCACGATTGAGACACCGATCATTCTGACGAATACTTTGAGTGCTGGGACTGCGTGCGAGGCACTTACCAGGTATATGCTGGAACAGAACGAGGAAATTGGGGTGACTACCGGTACGGTAAATTGTGTGATCACAGAGTGCAACGACGGTCATTTGAATGATATCCGGGGCATGCATATAAAGGAAGAACATGTAAGAGAAGCTCTTGCAAGAGCAGAGGCAGAGTTTGAGGAGGGAAGTGTAGGCGGAGGTACCGGAATGGTGTGTCTCGGCCTGAAAGGCGGAATCGGCTCCGCGTCCAAAGTAATCCAGGCAGATGGAACAAGTTACACGGTTGGGGCTCTTGTCATGTCCAATTTCGGTGCGGCAGGGAATCTTGTCATCGGCGGAACGCATTATGATACGAGAAGGTATCGCCAGGAATGCAGCAAGGAGAAAACACAGAGTATTGACGGCGGAAAATGCGGGGCGGACGCCAAAGACAAAGGGTCGATCATTATGATCATTGCAACGGATCTTCCGCTCAGTGAGCGTCAGTTAAAACGTGTGGCAAGGCGGTCCATGATCGCTCTTGGAAGGACAGGATCGTACAGCGGAAATGGCAGCGGAGATATTGCGATTGCATTTAGCACGGCAAACAAGCTGATGCATTACAGTGATAGAGACATTATAGACTTGAAAATGTTTTACGATGAAAAGATAGATATGGTCTTTGAGGCGGCGGTGGAAGCAGTGGAGGAGGCGATTGTCAGTTCGCTTTACCATGCGGATTCCATGACCGGTATTCGGGGAAATTATGTTATGGGGCTGCGGGAATTTATCGAAAAATATGGTACCGGAAGGTAGCAAAGCTGCCGGTGAAATGGAAAATCCGTTCGCTCACCAAACATATAAATATTGCATAAGAAATCATACCATGCTATACTAAAAACAGTAAAAAGTACCAAAATCACGGATTAAGGGAGGACAACCATGGACGCCAGATTAGTAGATCTTCGATCAACGAAGAACCCCAAAGCTCGAATTAAGATTATGCAGGGGCATTTTGCCACCAGCCATTCCCACATCAATACGTATATTGATATGTCGACCGTAAAAGTTCGTCATAATAACTGTCGTGAGACGGCAAAAGTGCTTGCAGGAGAGTATGTTAACAATACGATGATAGACACGATCGTGTGTCTGGAGGAGACAGATACCATCGGAACCTTTATGGCAGAGCAGCTTGCAGATGTCAACCAGTATTCTCTGAGCAAAGGCAACAACATTTCGCTTGTAACGCCGGAATATCACCAGAGCGGCCAGATTCTTTTCAGAGACAATAAACAGAGAATGATAAAAAACATGCAGGTTCTGATCCTGGCAGCTTCTATCACTACCGGAAAATCTGTAAAACAGGCGATTGAGTCCATACTGTATTATGGAGGATCTGTATGCGGAATCTGCTCGATTTTCAGCTCAATCAACAAGATTCACGGAATCGAGGTCAAGACGATCTTTACCAGTGCCGATCTTCCGAATTATCGTGCATACCCGCCGGGGGATTGCCCGATGTGCAAGGAAGGAAAGCGCCTGGAAGCGATTGTGAATAGTTTTGGGTATTCCAAGATATAGAGATAAGATGTTGGAGTATTTTAGGTACATAAGAAAATGAGTTGGATAAAGGGGCAGTCGGTTAATACCGATTTTTGACTCCTTACATTAAAAATAGAGACCGTCCTGTAAAGTTCAGGCTTTTTCAAAGCCTTGAATCTGTACAGGGTGGTCTTCTTTTTAAATGTCCTTTATTTCAGAACGCAAAGTTTTGTCTACAGTCTGACATATTGACAACATCAATATATAGGCTATTTCCATTTTCTTTATCAATTGGACAGTTTTGTGTAAAAGATGTATTCTGATAGAAAAGAGCTATGAGATGCGAGATGACTCTCATTTCTGTAAGCAGTGAGTAACAAATTTGCCCCGAAAAAGAAAGGATAAAATGAAAATGAGCACATTAGAATTACCAAAGTCATTTGACGAATTTGTAGATGCAAGAAAAGCAAGTTTCATGCATGTAAAAGAGTATGTTGAAAATGGCGGACATCTGGTTGGAATGTTCTGTTCCTACACTCCATTAGAGCTTTTTGATGCGGCAGGAGTTGCAGTAGTCGGGCTTTGTGGAACAAGTAATGAACCAATCGCTGACGCAGAAAAAGTTCTTCCGAAGAACCTGTGTCCATTGATCAAATCAAGCTATGGTTTCGCATATACAGAAAAATGTCCATATACATATTTCTGTGATTTTATCGTTGGAGAGACAACTTGTGACGGAAAGAAAAAGATGTTTGAATTACTCAACGATATTAAAGAAACTTATGTACTTCACCTTCCGCAGAGCCAGCAGAGATCTTATGCGAAGGAAATCTGGTATCAGGAGATCAAACTTTTAAAAGAGAAATTGGAAGAAAAATATGGCATTGAAATTACGGATGAGAAGTTAAGAGAAGCTGCAAGAAAGAGAAATGCACTCAGAAAAACTCAGATGGAATTATACACTTTACAGGGGTCTGTTCCGCCGGCGATGAAAGCAACGGAAGTTATGGCAACACTTGCACAGGGAGTGTTCAACTTTGGTGTAGAGGCACAGCACGCAAGTTACAAGGCAAAGGTCGATGCTGCGAAGAAAGCATTGGCAAATGGTGAACAGCCGGTTTCCCCGAAAGCAAAGAGAATCCTCCTTACGGGATGTCCATCCACAGGCGTTATCCAGAAAGTTGGAGCGACCATCGAAAAGAACGGCGGTGTAATTGTATGTCTTGACGACTGCGGCGGTGAGAGAACACAGAAAATGCTAGTTGATGAGAATGCAGACGATATTTTAAGAGCAATCTCCGATCGTTATCTTGAGATTCACTGCTCCGTTATGACAACAAATGAAGGACGTATTGAAAATACCAGAGAAATGTGTAAGAAATACAAAGTAGACGGTGTTGTTGAAATGGTACTTCAGGCATGCCACACATTTAACGTTGAAGCAAATCGGATGCAGAAAATGTGTGATGAGGAAGGAATTCCCTACATGAAGCTGGAAACAGATTATTCTACTACTGATAGTGGACAGATTGAAACAAGATTGGCAGCATTTATCGAGATGTTATAGTAATAAAAAGGACAACCACATGACGGTATGGTTGTCCTTTTATGCATGTATTTCAAGACGAAATTAAGCAATACCGTTAACAGCTTTTGTTAAACGGGAAATCTTTCTGGCACATGTGTTCTTGTGATAAACACCTTTGCTTCCAGCTTTGTTGATTACAGAAATTGCTTCAGCAAGAGCAGCCTTAGCAGTCTCTGCATCTTTTTTAGCAACAGCAGTTTCCACTTTCTTTACGTAAGTTTTCACTTTAGATTTGATTGCTTTATTTCTTGCTGTCTTAGTCTCAGTTACTAAAATTCTTTTCTTAGCAGATTTAATGTTAGCCAATTTTGACACCTCCAAATCTTGATCATTTTCATTTCAAATCGCCGAATGAGACACGAAATATCCGACGAACACACTTATTTATTTTAGGCGAATTAATATGGCTTGTCAATACATATTTTCCAAAAATGTGAGAAAAATATGATTAGTAAGCCATGCGCAAAAAGGCAAAGGCGGAACGTGCAGGCTTGCCTGCAAAGAGCCGGCTTTGGCTTTTTGCATAGGGCGCACGCCCTCACCGAGATGGAGCGAAGCGAAATCGAGGTGCGCATGGCGTAAAAGCGCAAAAAGGCAAAGACGAAATGTTGATTCAGGGGGTAATAGCATGCTGGAGAAATACAGTATCAGGACAGACCTTGCATTAGAGCAGAAAGAGCGGTTTGAGTCGGATAATGTGGAAGTTCAGGGGGTCATTCTGACCGAGGAATACGATGAAGAGCGGGAAATACGGATCACTACGGTGAAGATCGAGACGGAAAATGGTGCGAAGGCCATGGGAAAGCCGGTGGGGACCTATATTACGATGGAAGCGCCCAACATGGCAGTTCCAGACGAGGATTATCATCGGGAGATTTCCAAAGAGATCGCTTCCTTTATTAAAGGAATGCTTCCAATCCGGAAGGAAAAGGATTACAGCGCCCTGGTGGTGGGGCTTGGAAACAGACAGGTGACGCCGGACGCGCTGGGACCTTTTGTGGCAGATAACCTGAATGTGACCCGCCATATTATCCGCGAGTATGGGAAATATGCCATGGGCGAGGAACATGCGAAAAGCGTCAGCGCGATCGTTCCGGGAGTGATGGGGCAGACCGGTATGGAGACGGTGGAAATTATCCGCGGCGTGGTGGCGGAGACGAAACCGGATTTTCTCATTGCGATCGATGCACTTGCGGCCCGCAACACGAAGCGGCTTAATCGGACCATTCAGATTGCAGATACGGGAATCAACCCCGGCTCCGGCGTGGGAAACCACCGGAACGGAATCACGGAGGAAACGGTGGGAATTCCGGTGATTGCGATCGGCGTTCCTACGGTGGTAGATGCAGCTACCATTGCCGGAGATACCATGGAGAACCTGATCAAAGCGCTGGAGAGAAGCGAGGCTTTAAAAGGAGTGGGTCTGGTGCTGCAGGGCTACAATGCTGCCGAAAAATATGAACTTGTCAAGGAACTGATCGCCCCGCATCTAAATGGCATGTTCGTAACCCCGAAAGACATTGATGATACGGTAAAACGGATCAGCTACACGATTTCCGAGGGACTGAATATCCTGTTTTCCGGCCAGGAAGAAATATCATAGCAAACTCCGGCATATGCTGTTATGTGGGTGCTAAAAACAGGTTCGATCACAGACAGCAAGGGGAAAATGAATGAAGAGACGACGTTTTACCGGTATATTGGCCGGAATGATCATCTGCATATTAGGAGTTTATTTGTTTGCTGATTCCGGGAACGGTTTTTGGGAGGGGCAGAAACCGGAACTGATCCAAAGAGTACAGGAGCAGGCAGAGCAGATGTTCCTCCCGGGAGTTGCGTATCATGAAAAGAAAACAGAGAAGCTGCCCCTGACCCAGCGGATCTTCCAGATGGCGCAAAGCCTGATTCCGCTGGGAACTTATATTGCCGAAAGTAAGGAAGAGGAGCTGGCGGTGGAAGACGAGGCAACCTATGAGCTGCTGACGAAACGGCAGGCGGAAGATGAGAATGCAGTGAATGAAAACGGGGAGCTGATCGGAGAAGATAAGAGCAGTGAAACTAAGCAGGCGAAGGTAGAGATCTCGATGGATAAACTGTGTGATTTTGACTATCTTGTGAGCCATTTTTACACAGTGGACAGTGTGACATATATCAATGCGGAAGATTTGAATGCCAAAACATTAATGGCGCAGGATATGCGGATCAATCAGGAGAAAGAAGGACCGAAGGTCCTCATTTTCCATACGCATTCCCAGGAGGCGTTTGCGGACTCCGACGGCGATCCGTCCACCAGTATTGTGGGAGTGGGACGATATCTTACGGAGCTTTTAAATGACAAATATGGGATTTCCACGCTTCACCACGAAGGGGTCTATGATTTGATCGGAGGGAAGCTGGATCGAAGTGAGGCTTACGAACTGGCGAAGCCAAAGATCGAGCAGATTCTGAAGGAAAATCCTACGGTGGAGGTGGTGATCGATTTACATAGGGACGGCGTGGGTTCGTCCACACATCTGGTCACTGATATCGGAGGGAAACCTACGGCGCAGATCATGTTCTTTAACGGAATGTGCAGGACCAGGACCAACGGGAATTTGACGGGAATGACCAATCCGTATATTCAGGATAATCTTGCATTTTCCATGCAGATGAAGATCGCGGCGGAAGAAAAATATCCGGGCTTTACACGGCGGAATTATTTGAAAGGGTATAAGTACAATATGGATCTGATGCCGAAGATGCTGATCATTGAGGCGGGGGCGCAGACCAACACTTTTCAGGAAATGAAGAACGCCATGGAGCCACTGGCTGACTTGCTAAATGATGTATTGATGGGGGAGAAGGATACGTCAGAATAGCGAAAATGGTATTTAAACTGCTTGTAGATTAAGATTTGTCCCTGAGAACAGCAGAATATATCACAATAGTGAAAATGTTATATGAATGCACAAGATATCGTGTGGGGAGGCGGAGTATTTCATAAATATGGCTTCTATCTATTGACAAGTCGCAAAAATTTGGGATACAATTCAATATGGTTCAGTCTACATGAAAATGAAAATTCATTTTATTTAATAGAAAGAGAAGGGTAGGAAACGATGGCAAAACAATCTACATACGATGCGGATAGTATTTCCATATTGGAAGGACTGGAGGCGGTCAGAAAGCGTCCCGGTATGTATATCGGAAGTGTGAGTACCAAGGGACTCAATCATCTGGTATATGAGATCGTGGATAATGCTGTGGACGAACATCTGGCTGGTTTCTGTGATCTCATTCAGGTGACATTGGAAAAGGACGGCTCTGCCACCGTCACGGACAACGGGCGGGGCGTTCCGGTGGACATGCACGCGAAAGGGGTGTCGGCGGCGCGAATCGTCTATACGACGCTTCATGCAGGCGGCAAATTTGATGACAGTGCCTACAAGACCAGCGGCGGACTTCACGGTGTAGGTTCTTCTGTCGTGAATGCGCTTTCTACTTATATGGACGTAAAGATTAGTAAAGATGGCGGGATCCATCATGACCGGTATGAGCGGGGCGTTCCGGTGATTGAGCTGGAAAATGGACTTCTCCCGGTGATCGGAAAGACGAGGAAGACGGGGACCTGTGTGAATTTCCTGCCGGACCCCACGATTTTCGAGAAGACAAGGTTTAAGGAGGAGGAGATCATCAGTCGTCTTCATGAGACTGCATATCTGAACCCGACGCTCACGATCATATTCGAGGATAAACGAAAAGACCCTGTGGACCGGCAGGAATTTCATGAGCCGGATGGGATCATCGGGTTTATCAAGGATCTGAATTCCAAGAAAGAAGTGATCCATGAGCCGGTGTATTACAAAGGGGAAGCCGAGGGCGTGGAGGTGGAAGTGGCGTTCCAGTATGTGAACGAGTTCCATGAGAACGTGCTGGGATTCTGTAATAATATTTACAATGCGGAGGGCGGCACGCATCTGACAGGGTTTAAGACCACATTTACCACGATCATGAATCAGTACGCCAGGGAGCTTGGAATCCTGAAGGAGAAGGATAATAATTTTACCGGAGCCGATGTGCGTAATGGTATGACGGCGATCGTTTCCATCAAGCACCCGGACCCGCGGTTCGAGGGGCAGACGAAGACGAAGCTGGACAATCAGGACGCCGCGAAAGCTACCGGAAAGGTGACAAATGAGGAGGTGCCCCGGTTCTTTGACCGGAATCTGGAGACCTTAAAAAAGGTGCTTTCCTGCGCGGAAAAGGCGGCGAAGATTCGGAAAACGGAGGAGAAAGCCAAGACCAATCTTCTGAGCAAGCAGAAGTATTCCTTCGACAGCAACGGAAAGCTGGCAAACTGCGAGAGCCGAGACGCGTCGAAATGCGAGATTTTTATCGTGGAGGGAGACTCTGCGGGAGGGTCCGCGAAGACGGCCAGAGACCGCATGTATCAGGCAATCCTTCCTATTCGGGGCAAGATCCTGAATGTGGAGAAGGCAAGCATCGATAAGGTGCTGGCAAATGCGGAGATCAAGACGATGATCAATGCATTTGGCTGCGGATTTTCCGAAGGATATGGAAATGATTTTGACATCACAAAGCTGAGATATGATAAGATCATCATCATGGCAGATGCGGACGTGGACGGAGCACATATTTCCACGCTGCTTCTGACGCTGTTTTACCGGTTCATGCCGGAGTTGATCTATGAAGGACATGTCTATGTGGCGATGCCGCCTCTTTACAAGGCGATGCCGAAAAAAGGGGAGGAGGAGTATCTCTACGACGATAAAGCGCTGGAGGACTACCGAAAGATGCACGACGGGCCGTTTACCCTGCAAAGGTACAAGGGCCTTGGCGAGATGGACGCAGAGCAGCTCTGGGAGACGACGCTGGATCCGGGGAGGCGGCTGCTCAAACGGATCGAGATCGAAGACGCCCGCATGGCGTCCAGTGTGACCGAGATGCTGATGGGAACGGAGGTTCCGCCAAGAAGGGCATTTATCTATGAGAATGCCACGGAAGCGGAACTGGATATATAAGGGAGGTACGGACAGATGGAAGAGAGTCAGATTATCCGGACAGAATATTCGGAGCTTATGAAAAAATCTTATATTGATTATGCAATGAGTGTGATCATTGCCCGTGCCCTGCCCGATGTCAGGGACGGCTTAAAGCCGGTGCAAAGAAGAACACTTTACGATATGTATGAGCTGGGGATCCGCTACGACAGGCCGTACAGGAAATGTGCCCGTATTGTGGGAGATACCATGGGTAAATATCACCCTCACGGGGACAGTTCGATCTATGAGGCGCTGGTGGTGATGGCCCAGGAGTTCAAAAAAGGCATGGTTCTGGTGGACGGGCATGGGAATTTTGGCTCCATTGAAGGGGACGGAGCCGCCGCCATGCGTTATACGGAGGCCAGGCTTGCGAAGATCACGCAGGAAGCGTTTCTTGCGGATCTGGATAAAGATATCATTGATTTTGTCCCCAATTTTGACGAGACGGAAAAAGAGCCGGCCGTGCTGCCGGTGCGGGTGCCGAATCTTCTGCTCAATGGAGCGGAGGGAATCGCGGTCGGTATGGCGACCAGTATTCCGACCCACAATCTGGGGGAGATCATTGACGCGGTGAAGGCGTATATGAAGAATGGCGAGATCACCACCCGCCAGCTTATGAAATATATCAAAGGACCGGATTTCCCCACGGGAGGGATCGTGGTCAACAAAGACGACCTGCCGGAGATCTATGAGACCGGAACCGGAAAGATCAAGATCCGTGGAAAGGTAGATGTGGAGGAAGCAAAAGGCGGGAAAAAGAAGATCGTCATTTCCGAGATTCCGTACACCATGATCGGAGCGGGAATCGGGAAATTCCTGAATGATGTGTGCGCCCTGGTGGAAAGTAAGAAGACCTCGGATATCGTGGACATCTCCAACCAGTCCTCGAAGGAGGGAATCCGCATCGTGATCGAGGTAAAGCGTGACACGGACGTGGACAATCTGATCAATATGCTGTACAAGAAGACCCGTCTGGAGGATACCTTCGGGGTCAATATGCTGGCGGTGGCGGACGGCCGTCCGGAGGTCCTGGGACTGAAAAAGATCATTGAGCACCATGTGGATTTTCAGTTCGAGCTTGCCACGCGGAAGTACCAGACGCTGCTTCGAAAAGAGGAGGAGAAAAAAGAGATCCAGGAGGGGCTCATAAAAGCCTGTGACGTGATTGATCTGATCATTGAGATTCTGCGGGGAAGTACCTCGGTGAAGGACGCAAAAGCGTGTCTGACCAGGGGGGAGACGGTCGGAATTAAGTTCAAGTCCAGGATTTCCCAGAAAATGGCTTCGATGCTTCGTTTTACAGAGCGTCAGGCGACTGCGATTCTGGAAATGCGGCTCTATAAGCTGATCGGCCTGGAGATCGAGGCTCTGATGCGGGAGCATGAGACGACCCTGGCAAATATTGCCAGATACGAGGACATTTTAAATAATTATGATTCCATGGCGGAGGTGATCATCTCCGATCTGGAGGCGTTTAAAAAGGAGTATACTGCAAAGCGGAAAACGAAGATTGAAAATGCCGAGGAAGCGGTATTCGAGGAGAAGAAGGTCGAGGAGCAGGAGGTCATGCTTCTGATGGACCGGTTCGGGTACGCGAAGACGGTGGATCTGTCCGTGTATGACCGGAACAAGGAGGCCGCAGATAAGGAGAATAAATATCTGGTGCCCTGCATGAATACCGGAAAGCTTCTGCTTTTTACGGCAGACGGCAAGATGCACCAGGTGAAGGTGCAGGATCTGCCCTATGGAAAATTCAGGGATAAGGGGCAGCCGATCGATAATGTGAGCAATTATGACAGCACGAAGGAGGAGATCATTTTCATCTGTGATGAGCGCCAGCTGTATTTTGCAAAATTTTTGTTCGTCACCAGGCAGGGTATGATCAAGAAGGTGGAAGGCAGCGAGTTTCAGGTGAGCAAACGGACTATAGCGGCGACGAAGCTGCAACCGGAGGACGCGGTGGTCAGTATCCAGATTATTACGGACAACCAGCAGGTGGTCCTTGCCACGGAGAATGAGTATCTACTGCGGTTTTCGGCAGAAGAGGTGTCCGAGAAGAAGAAGGGCGCTGTGGGCGTGCGGGGAATGAAATTGCAGAAGAAGGACGCTGTGGAAACGGCATTTTTATTTGAGGAAGGAACGGAATGTAAGGTTCTGTTCCATGAGAAGGAAATTACCTTGAACCGTCTGAAACAGGCAAAACGGGACGGCGCGGGTTCAAAGATGAGAAAGTAGATGGGACGATGGCGATTGTTGGAATTGATTTAGGGACTACGAACAGTCTTGTCAGTGTATGGCAGGAGGATAAATGTACTTTGATTCCCAATAACCTGGGGGAGTATCTGACTCCCTCGGTTGTGGGAGTAGATGATAACGGTGAAATCCTGGTGGGACGGACGGCAAAAGAACGGCTGATCTCCCACCCAGAGTATACGGCGGCCAGCTTCAAGCGTTTTATGGGGACGGACCATAGCTTTGTGCTGGGAGGGAAGGCATTTTCCCCTTCTGATCTGTCAGCTTTTGTGCTAAAGCAGCTCAAGGCCGATGCGGAGCGTTTCCTTGGAGAAGCGGTGGAAGAGGCAGTGATCAGCGTGCCGGCTTATTTTAATGATCTACAGAGGAATGCCACAAAGATTGCCGGGGAGCTGGCGGGACTTAAGGTGGAGAGAATCGTAAATGAACCGTCCGCGGCGGCATTGGCATACCGATTCGGAAAAACGGAGGAGGATCAGACCTATCTGGTATTTGATTTCGGCGGCGGCACGCTGGATATTTCGATTGTGGACGCATTTGAGAGCGTGATCGAGATTACGGCGGTGGCGGGTGATAATCACCTGGGCGGGGACGATCTGAACCGGCTTATTGCGGAGAAATTCCTGGCGGTCAATTATCTGGATATGGGCCGGGTGACGAAGGAAGAGTGGGCCGCTATCCTGAAGGCGGCAGAACGGCTGAAACAGCAGCTTACCGGGCAGGATAAAGCCGAGATGGAGGTAAATGCAGGCGGAAGGCTGTATCGTATGGAACTGGATACCAAGGGGCTTCTGGAGGTGTCTTCGCGGGTTCTTGAGAGTATCGGTCTGCCGCTTCAGACGGCACTGCATGACAGTGGATATGGCTGGGAGGATATCGATGAGGTGATTCTGGTGGGCGGTTCAAGCAAGATGCCGCTGATTCAGAATTATCTGCAGTTTCTGAGCGGGAAGAAGCCGCTTTGCAGTATCGATCCGGACGTGGCTGTGGCGGTCGGTGTGGGAATGTACGCGGGGATCAAGGAGCGTATGGAAGCGGTCAAGGATATGATGCTGACGGATATCTGTCCCTTTACGCTGGGGACGGAGGTGGTGCAGGAGGACCGGAATGCGCCGGAGATTATGGCGCCGATCATTGAACGGAATTCCGTGCTCCCGATCAGCCGGGTATCCCGGTACTATACGGCGAATCCATTTCAGACGCAGTGCACCGTCACTATTTTGCAGGGAGAGCACCGGATTGCCAGGCAGAATCTATGCCTTGGGAAGCTGGAGGTTCCGGTCCCTGCGGGAAAAACGGATAAAGACAGGGAGGCCATTGATGTCAGATATACGTATGACATTAACGGAATTCTGGAGATCGACGTGACAGTAGTCAGCACGCAGGAGACCTTCAGCAAGGTGATTGTTAATAAAGAGATCCAGCTTTCCAAGGAAGAGATTGAAAAGAGAAGGGAAGAACTTCAGAAACTTAAGATTCACCCCAGAGATCAGGAGAAGAACCGGCTTTTGCTGGCGAAAGGAGACCGGTTATTCGAGGAAAATACGGGAGATATCCGCAAATATGTAGGAAGATTCCTGGAGGAGTTCACTGCGGCGCTTGCGACTCAGGACGCAAAAACGATTGAAAAATCGTATACCAGGACGGAGGAACTTTTGGATATCATTGAGAATTCACCGAAGAATTCGGTAGGAGTGCGTGTGGAAAAGTATCTTTATGATGAGTGGAGACGGAAACAGTAAAAAGAGGCCGGCGGGAGGCAGGTATGAATTGCTATGAAGTCCTTGGAATTGAGGAGACTTATGAGATTAAAAGAATAAAGAAGGCATATGCGGCAAAGTCCAGGGAATATCACCCGGAGGACCACCCAGAGGAGTTCCAGGTGCTTCACGCTGCGTATGAGGAAGCGATTGCGCGGGCAAAATGGGAAAAGGCGAAGGCGGAAGTGGAAGCTGCGGCGAGGGAAAATGAGAACGGCAGGGATAGAGAGGAAGTAGAGGAGGCTTTTTCGAAGGAAGAGGCTTCGAACGTGGAGGAGGCAGGCAGAACTTTTACGGAACAGGGTTCGAATGGTTGGGAAAGCGAGAACAATTCGGAAGTGGAGTTCTCAAGCGCCGGTAAAGTGGATTGGACTTCGTCAGAGGAAGCTCCAAGCGCCAGTGAGACGGGGGAAGCCGGGCCGTGGCAGGAGCAGTTTGAACGTCTCGCGAACGCCGGAGGGCAGAATGCGGGGATCAATTGTCTGGTGCGCCGGCTTATGGAGGAGTTCCACATTCTGTATATGAATGAGGAGTGGCGTTCTAAGCTATATAAGTGGCGGGATTATTTTGATGAGCCTTTCGATAATCCGCGAATGCCGGAGGTATTTGCGTCGCGGGAATTTGTGGAGGCGTGGTACCATTTTCTGGGCAGCCATCACATTTTCACAATGCAGATCTGGCAGTATTTTGCATCGATTGACGGATATCGCTTTAACAGTGAGCAATATGGAATTCCGCGTTTCCCCTATCATGTCTATATTGAACAGGTGCAGAGCATGGAACGGGCAATAGGGTGGCAGCAGGAGTCCACGCCGGTGCAGGGGGAAAACAGGCAGCAGGAAGATGAAGAAGAATGTGTGGAGGATACGCCTGAACAACGGGGCTATTCGGCAAGAAAAACTGAGACGGAGCGCGAGAATAGGAAGGAATATGGGTCTGTAATTAAAAAGAAATTTCCAGGTTGGCTGAAAATGGTATTGTATATAGCAGTATGTGTAGCCGGAGCAATCGGCGGAACAATTTTTGGTCTGATCGTAGGATTGATTTTTGGTTAGTATGTGAGGAAGATTTCCGACAAGGTGGAACGGTAGAGAGCGTTCAAAGGAAGGTGGAGGAATGAAAAAGAAAGGACGTACGATACTGGCAGTGGCAGGTGTTTTAGTTCCGACTGTCCTGGGATTTGCGCTGGGATACAGCTCAGGTGTGTCGATTAATGATGATACGCGTATTCGTAAAGAACTCTCCAGAGTGGAGCTTGAGGAACCGATTCGGCTCGGGCAGGTGGCAAGAGGCAGTGACGGCAAGGTGGAACTCAAGATTTTAGAGGAGTATCTGGAACGGTACCAGGAGCAGGTGCTTGTGCTAAGAGATTGTAATGAAGAATTGAAGGAGTCTGCTGCGGCGGGGAAGGAAATTGCGGAACCGCGAAAGGAGAGCCTGAGAAAGTTGAATGAGGAGGCTTATGGGCGATTGGGCGATTTGGTCCATGACCCGGAGGAGTATATTATGGAGCGCATTCGGGTATATGGCACCGAATACGAGACCTGGTGTGATGAGTGGGCGGAAGCGCTGAAGGTCGCTCAGTATAAGAAAGCATTTGAGGAGAAGTACACTCTACTTTACGAAGAAAATAAGGCATATCTTGAATAAAGGAGATCTGTATGTTAGGATAAATATGTAGGGATTAGAGTGAATACTGTAAAAATAGTAGTAAGGATTATGTGAAAAGTTATTGAATAGGATTAGGTCAGGAATATGCGGGATATCGTTGTGTATAGAAATGAGGTGCTAGGTTGTGGGAAATTATTTGAATACTGGAAATGAGGGGTTTCGTGCAATCAAAAGAGGACAATATATAGATAAGACCAAGATGATTTCATACATCAACGAAACATTAGGCACGATGCAGAAACTCACTTGTGTAAGCCGGCCCAGGCGTTTTGGAAAATCGTTTGCAGCTAAAATGTTATGTGCGTATTATGATAAAAGCTGTGATTCCAGAGAATTATTTGAAGGTTTGAAAATTTCAGAAGAAAAGTCTTTTGAGGAGCATTTGAATAAATATGATGTAATTTATCTCGATATTACATGGTTTACTTCCAATGCGGCAGATGTGAAAAATGTAGTAAAGGCCATACAGAAAGAAGTGCTTAAGGAGTTATATGACACTTATCCGAATGTGAATAAAGAAGCAACGTTTCCGAAGATGTTAGCAAATGTTGCAATAGAGACAGGAAGTAAATTTATCATTATTATAGATGAATGGGATGCACTTTTTCGCGAGGCTCCCGAGGACACAGAGCTGCAGAAGGAATATATACAGTTACTGCGCGGTTTATTTAAAAGTAGTCTGACTGACAGGATGATTGAAGCTGCTTATATGACGGGGATATTGCCGATTAAAAAATATGGTACACAGTCGGCACTTACAGATTTTGAAGAGTATACGATGCTCCAGCCGGAACCATTGGAGGAGTATGTAGGTTTTACTGAGAGTGAAGTACGTTCTTTATGCGAGAAATCAAAGTTGGATTTTTCTGAAATTCAAAGCTGGTATGATGGATATATTCTGGGAAACCGTGTTCATATTTACAGTCCGAAATCGGTTCTTGATGCAATCAGGCGTAATCGGTTAGGAAGTTATTGGACTCAAACAGAGACTTATGAATCCTTAAAGATTTATATAGATATGAACGAGGAAGGGTTAAAAGAGGCTATTGTTCAAATGTTAGGCGGTGCACACTATCCTGTTGATATTGGCACATTTCAAAATGATATGACAAATATCAAGCGGAAAGATGATGTTCTGACTCTCTTAGCTCACCTGGGATATCTTGTATATGATGCAGATGAGAAAACAGTGTTTATCCCGAATGAGGAAATCAGGCAGGAATTTATACGAGCTGTGACTATGGGGAAACATATTGAAGCAGCAACCTTAATTAAAAACTCAGAAGAGTTACTTAGAAAAACTTTGGATATGGATAGTGAGGCAGTTGCAAGAGCGATTGAAGAAGCGCATAGTGCAGGGACATCACCATTATTTTATAATGATGAGCAGGCCCTTAGAAGTGTGATCAGATTTGCATATATTAGTTGTGTTGACGAGTATTTGCGAATAGAAGAGTTGCCGACTGGAAAGGGATATGCGGATGTAGTATTTCTGCCAAAGCGGGGATCCGAATTGCCGATTTTGTTAATTGAGTTAAAATGGAATAGGACAGAAGAGGGAGCGATTTCCCAGATAAAGAAAAAGAATTATCCGCAGGTGTTGGAAGGATTTGGGAGTGACATACTTCTTGTTGGAATTAATTATGATGTGAAAAGTAAGAAACATACCTGTATGATTGAAAAATATAAATAAAATATGATAGAGAACATTCCACATAATACCAAGTGTCTAAAGTCGTGAATCTTGCGGGGTGTTCTTTTTGAGTTATGAAAACGAAAGTTTTTATGACGTTACATATTTCACATATTCTTTATATAATACGTAGACTTATAGAAAAAGCAAATAAATGAGGCGTGATATTCCCATAAACGATTGGACTTTTTGTGTCAAAAAAAGTAAAATGTTAACATCAGGATTGGATGTGATTTTATGCTGAAAATTGACATAAAAGGAGTGTTGGCTGATTCGCTAAAAGAACTTCTAAAGGAAAACCCATATGAAAGTATTAGTGTTCAGGATATTTCTAAGTATAGCGACATATCAAGAACTACGTTTTATAATCATTTTAGAGATAAATATGATCTTGTCAGTTGGATTTACAAAACGGAGTCTGATCAGATTTGTAAAGGATTTACCAACAGCCAGTGGAGGGAGTTTCATTCCAAAGTTCTGGAGTATATGCGAAAAGAAAGGAATTATTATATAAATATTTCTTCTTATCAAGGACAGAATTGCATACAGGATTACATAGTAAATTACACGTTGGCCTGTATGGTACATCGCTTAAAGAGGGAATTGGGAGTAGAGGAATTGCCGGAAAATGTAGAGACTTCTTTGTATATGTGGAATTTGTCGAGGACAGCCGTGGTTTTCAGGTGGATTTGCTCTAAGGACAGTCGGAGCCCGAAAGAAATCACGCGTTTGGTATGTGATTGTATACCGGAACCGATTAGTCAGTATTATCAATAATGTGTATAAGAACTTTTGCATGGGTCAGAAAACCCAGGCAAAAGTTTTTTTATAACCTTTTATTATATAATATTTCACTGGTCGATAGGTTTACAATTTGTTGAAAATGTAAATCAGAATGACAAAAAATAGTTTGTGTAAATTCCGTTAATTAAGTCACTTTTTTATAATTATTGGTAAAGCAAGAGCCTGTTAAAAAAAGAACAATACAAAACAGGAAAGAAAAGGAGGAAGTATCTATGAAAAGAAAACTTTTAACTCTTCTTCTCATTTCCGCTATGGCGGTTGGACTGCTTGCCGGTTGTGGAAACAGTGACGAGAAGACACAGAAGAGTCAGGAAGGAACCAAGGAAGAGAAGACGACTGACAGCACATTTACAGTTGCGATGGGACATATGCCATCATCGCTTCAACCGAGTGCGCAGAGCAGTGACGATCTGGTAAGCGCGATTCGTCCGATTTATGAGCCATTGTTCGCTGAGACGCGGGATGGGCTGGAATATTATCTGGCAGACAGCCTTGACATCTCAGAGGATGGTTTGACCTATACGGTTCATATCAACGATAAAGCGACCTGGAGTGATGGCGAGCCAGTCACAGTGCAGGACATTCTGTTTACAATTGACTACGGCGTACTCTCCTATGGTGGACCGACATCTTTCACATTGGTAAATGGTGGTGAAGTAAAATTCAACGAAGTAGACGAAAAGACATTGGAGATCGTACTGCCGTCAGTTTATGATAATTATGTCAGAACACTTTCACAGTTCTATCTGATGCCGTCTCATGCGTTTGATGATGATGCTTCTAAGATTGATGACAGCGGTTACTTTAATTCAACGGACATGGTTACATCAGGTGCATATGTGGTAAGTGAGATTAATGAGGACAGCCTTGTATTTAAAGCAAGAGATGACTATTACAGGGGAATACCATCCGTTGAAACTGTTGTCATGAAGACTATCGGAAGTGGAAGCACTAAGCAGCTTGAATTCGAAAATGGCGGGATTGATTACATGCGTGTGACATCTGCGGAAGATCTGGAGAAATATAAGGCAGCAAGCGACAAGTATAATCTGTATACGGTCTCTGAGGCTCGTTTAAATTATCTTCAGTTGAATCCAAATGGAGCTGTGATGTCCACTTTATCGGCGGATGCCAGAAAAGCAATTTTTATTGCGCTAAATCAGGAGGAAATTATTGATTTCGCATGGGGTTCTGATGAACTTGCAGTTCCGGCAAACAGCCTTTTGACCCCGGATCAGTCTATTTACAACAAAGACTGTGCGGGATACAAATATGATCTGGAAGAGGCGAAGGCACTTGCTAAGTCTTCAGGACTTGAAGGAAAGACTCTTACATATATTTATAATTCTGACCGTTCCAATATGGAGGCAGTGGCTACGGTTGTGCAGCAGCAGCTGGCAGCTATCGGAGTTAACGTAGTGCTTGAGGGTTGTGACTCCGCCACATTCTTCCCGCGTTTCTTTACAAAGAAGGACAGCGAACAGGCAGCAACCTGGGATTTGGGAACCAATGGCTGGGATTCTCAGCGTGGATCGAACTGCGGACAGACAATCAGTTACCTTACCAATCGCCTTTGCGACTGCGGATTCAGTGAAGAGGTTTCAGGACTTGCGACGACAGCAATGGGAACCGCCGATGCTGCCAAGAAGCAGGAAATCTGGAATGAGATTCAGGACAAGGCTCTTGCTGAGTATTGGGAATATCCTTTGACTTACACCAATTATGTTATGGTATCTCAGTGGAATGTAACGGGGCTCGATGGATCGCCGGTTATTCCGGAATTTATCGATTATCTGTCTATTCATGTAGAGTAATAGTATTTCTGGATAACAGAGTCTGCTGAAAATAGGGATATGAAATGTGGCATGTTTGAAGAGACAGGCCACATTCGTCCCCTTTTTCGCATTTTACAGAAAGGGTTCATATATGTGGAAATATTGTTTAAAAAAAGCGATTCGGGTCGTGATTGTAATGATACTGATATCCTTTTTGTCTTTTGCGGTAATTTATTTTGCACCGGGAGATATTTCGTCAATGTATGTTACTGCAGATATGAGTGATGAGCAGAAGGCAAACATTATGGCCGAACTGGGATTGGATAAAAGCATGACAGAGCAATATATGGCATGGGCAGGGCGCGCTGTGCGGGGAGATCTCGGGGTCTCCATGTCCAATAAAGCATCGGTCTGGCCTCAGATCAAGGGGCGGCTGCCGGCGACGATATTGCTTATGGGCAGTGCTATGATTCTATCATTGGTGCTTGCGATTCCGCTTGGTCTATGGTCGGGATATAAAAAGAATACATGGGTCGACAACATCATTAGTTCTATTGCATATATGGGAATGTCAATTCCTTCATTTTGGTTTGGAATGCTTTTGATCATTTTATTTTCTTCAATTCTGGGAATTTTACCCTCATCAGGTATGCATACAGTAGGAGAGACGTCTGCGTTTGACACAGTAAGGCATATGATTTTGCCTTGCATCACGCTCAGTGTAGGAACGGTGGCTACTTATATTCGTTATATACGTGCGAATACCATAGGGCAGCTTGGCGAAGAGTATGTAGTTACGGCGGAGGCAAAAGGGGATTCAAAAGTAAAGATTTTGAAGAAACATGTCTTGAAAAATACTTTGCTTCCGATCATCACTTTGATGGGCATGAACCTGGCTTCTCTGGTCTGTGGGTCTTTTATCGTGGAAAGTGTGTTTGGCTGGCCGGGAGTGGGGACGCTTGCCATGTCCGCGATCGGATCGAGAGATTATCCGGTCATCATGGCTTATGTCATGCTCTCGGGATTTCTCCTGGTTTTGGGAAATTTCCTGGCAGATTTGCTGTATGCGTTTGTGGATCCGAGAATTAAGCGGGGAGGTACAGAAAGTGGAAAATAAGATGGAGATCAGAGAGGACTCTTTTGAAAAGCTGGAAAAAAAGCAGGCGGCCGGATTCTCCGTAGGAACTCAGAATGTATGGTTTGAGATTTGGAAAGAACTTCGTTCCAACAAGGTTGCAATGGTCAGTTTAGTTTTACTGATGATTCTTATTATAGTCGTACTTCTTGCCCCGCTTAGCCCGTATGACCCGTATGCATTAGATGTAACACAAAAGCTGCAGGGAATTTCTAAGGCCCATTGGTTTGGAACCGATGAATATGGGAGAGACTATTTTACCCGTACCTTGTATGGGGGACGGGTATCGCTGGCGGTTGGCTTTATGTCGATGCTTATGACCGTTGTGCTCGGGACAACAATCGGAGTCTTTTCCGGATATGTGGGTGGACGGATTGACGCACTGCTGATGAGTTTTACTGATATTTTTTTGGCGCTTCCCAGCATGCTGTTAATGGTAATATTAAATACCTTTCTTAAGCCGGGACTTTTAACGCTTGTGGCAGTTCTGAGCCTGTTTTCGTGGGCGACCGTTGCTCGAATTACCAGAGCGGAGACGATGTCGCTGAAAGAGAGAGATTTTGTGATAGCTACACAAAATCTGGGGGCCTCAAAAGCACGCGTGATTATTTTTCATATTGTTCCTAACATTATGGGACCTGTTATCGTTGCGGCCAGTCTTAGTGTGGCAAATGCGATTCTGACAGAATCTTCCTTGAGCTTTCTGGGGCTGGGGATACAAATCCCCCGGGCTTCATGGGGAAGTATGCTTCAGGGAGCGCAGGCTCATATTCTGGACCGTCCATTGCTGGCCATTTTTCCGGGACTTATGATTCTGATTACCGTTCTGAGTTTTAATTTGCTGGGAGACATTTTAAGAAATGCGTTGGAGCCTAAGATTGTAGAGTAGCACGGGATATAGATATATTCTCGTTGAAAGGAAAAGAGAGAATGAACAGTTTATTAGAAATGAGGCATGTTACAGTGTCTTTCTTTACATATGACAGCACCGTGCAGGCAGTACGGGATATTTCATTTTCCATGGAAGAAGGTCAGACGGTCGCACTGGTCGGAGAATCCGGTTGTGGAAAATCCGTCACGGCCAAAAGTATCATGGGCCTGGTCAAAAAGCCGGGAAAGGTGCTAAAGGAAAGTCAGATTCTGTTTAACGGAGTGGATGTGTCCGGCTATTCTGACAGAGAATGGGAGAAATTTCGGGGAAAAGAGTGCTCCATGATTTTTCAGGATGCGCTGGTATCCCTAAACCCCACTATGCAGATTGGAAAACAGATTATAGAAAGCCTGGATAATCATGATTCTTCTGCATCAAAAGAGGATAAAAGAAAACGCGCAGTTAAGATGCTGGAGCTGACGGGAATTGCCGATGCAGAAAATTGTCTTAAAAAATATCCACATGAGTTGTCCGGTGGAATGCGTCAGAGAGTTATGATCGCGATTGCACTGATCACCCATCCCAAGCTCCTGATTGCCGATGAACCGACCACCTCGCTTGATGTGACGATTCAGGCGCAAATTCTGTCACAGATGAAAACTCTGCAGAAGCAGATGAATATGGCGATATTGCTGATCACGCATGATTTGGGGATTGTGGCAGATACGGCGGACAAAATTATTGTCATGTATGCGGGAAAAATCGTGGAGGAGGGATTGAGAAAGGACATTTTTTATCATCCTGCACATCCATATACAAAAGCACTTCTGGGCTCTGTTCCAAGGCTTGACGGGGTGGGAAAGCATATGCTGCAAGCTATCGAAGGAAGTATTCCGGATATGACAAATCCGCCAAAAGGCTGCGCATTTTGTGAGCGCTGTCCGTATGCAATGAGAATCTGCGAACAGTATATGCCGGAAGAAAAATATGTGTCGGACACTCATAGAGCCGCATGTTGGCTGATGGATGAGCGTGCGGGAAGGAGAGGAACAGAAAATGGATAAACGTGAGATTGTTCTTGAAGTAAAGAATCTGAAAAAATACTATCCTGCACCGCAAAAGCAGCAATTAAAAGCAGTTGATGATGTGTCATTCGAGATATATAAAGGAGAGACACTGGGAATCGTAGGTGAATCCGGCTGCGGAAAAACGACTTGTGGAAAGGCTTGTCTGGGAATGATCGATAAAAGTGGCGGCGAAGTATTGTTCCATGGAAAGAATGTCCATTCGATGACAAAGAAAGAGCATTTTGAGTTTACAAAAAGAGTGCAGATGATTTTTCAGGACCCCTATGCATCTCTGGATCCGCATCAAAAAGTTTATAACATTATTGCAGAGGGGATACGGATTCATAAAATGGCAGATAGCAGAAAAGAAGAGAATCAGATGGTTGCACATCTGTTGGAACTGGTCGGGCTGAATGCGGAGCATGCTTTGCGGAATGTGCATGAATTCTCGGGAGGTCAGAGACAAAGAATCGGTATAGCAAGGGCACTGTCAGTGAATCCAGAGTTTTTGTTCTGTGATGAGCCTATTTCCGCTCTTGATGTGTCGATTCAGGCGCAGATTACGAATCTTTTGATGAAGCTTCAGAGAGAAAAAGGACTTACTATGCTTTTTATCGCCCATGATCTTTCCATTGTCAGACATATTTCGGATAGAATCGGCGTTATGTATCTGGGGAGAATGGTAGAGCTTACAAAATCGGATGAATTGTATGTGGAGCCGAAACATCCATATACCAAAGCGCTTTTGTCGGCAGTACCGATCGCAGATCCGGATGTGGCAGAGAAAAGAGAGCGCATTATGCTAAATGGAGATGTCCCCAGTCCTGTAAATCCGCCGGCAGGCTGCCGATTTGTCAGCCGGTGCTTGCAATGTATGGAAAAATGTAAGATAATAGAGCCAGAGCTTTGCGAAGTAAGTGATGGTCATTTTGTGGCCTGTCATTTATATGATAAACAGGAAGAAGGAGATTAAAGTATGAAGTACGATTTTACAACAATTATGGATCGCCGGGGAAAGGATGCCATCGCAGTTGATGTGGTGGGAAAAGGCCCGGGGTTTGCAGTGCCTGAAGATGGATTTGATTTTATACCGATGTGGATTGCGGATATGAATTTCGCGACGGTTCCGACCGTGCAGGCTGCGATCAGTGAAAGGCTCGCGCATCCGGCGTTTGGGTATTTTGCGACAAGAGACGAGTATTATCAGGCGATTATAAACTGGCAGGAGACGCGCAACCATGTAACCGGCCTTACAAAAGAATGTATTGGTTATGAAAATGGTGTGCTGGGCGGTCTTGTTTCAGCCCTGAATGCTTTCGCAGCGCCGGGGGACAGTGTTCTCGTGCACAGCCCGACGTATATTGGTTTTACGGGAAGTATTACCGGAGCCGGTTATAGGATCGTCCTCAGTGAACTTAAGCAGGATGACGAAGGAGTCTGGCGTATGGATTATGAGGATATGGATGCAAAGATCAAGAAGAATAAGATTCATGTTGCAGTTTTCTGTAATCCGCACAATCCGACCGGAAGAGTATGGGAGCGGGAAGAGCTGGAAAAAGCGATGGAAGTGTACCGGAAAAACGACTGCATTGTCATCACAGATGAAATCTGGTCAGACATTATATTGAATGGGAACCGGCATATTCCGATGCAGTCTATCAGTGAGGACGCAAGAAACCGCACCGTTGCGCTTTATGCGCCAAGCAAGACATTCAATCTTGCAGGGCTGATCGGGAGCTACCATATTATTTATAACTCATATCTGCGTGACCGTGTGAGGGCTTGTTCAAGTAAATCACACTACAATTCCATGAATGTTCTTTCTATGTATGCTTTGATGGGGGCATATAGTGCAGAAGGAATGGAATGGGTAGATGAGCTGAGAGAAGTGCTGTCAAACAATGTAAACTATGCTTATGATTTTATACAGGAGCATTTTGACGGGGTTGAGCTCAGTAAACCGCAGGGGACTTATATGCTATTCCTCGACTGTACCGGCTGGTGTGAAAAGACAGGGCGGCCGTTGGACGAGCTTTTGAAAGCCGGGCACCGGGTAGGAGTCGGCTGGCAGGACGGAAGACCATTCCATGGGGAGCATAGTATTCGAATGAATCTGGCGCTTCCATTTACCAGAGTCCAGGAGGCATTTGAGCGTCTGGACAGGTATGTGTTTAAAGAAGAAAGAAAATAAGAGCTTCAGGAAAGGAGAAAAAATGGCTGAAGTATTTGATTTACCTGCAAATTTTGATGATTTTATGGAGACACGGAAACAGGGATTCCTTCGCGTAAAGGAGTTTGTGGAGAACGGCGGACACCTGGCAGGTTTTTTATGTTCCTATACTCCGCTGGAAGTCATAGACGCGGCAGGTGTTGCGAGTGTGGCTCTCTGCGGAATGAGCAATGAGACCGTTGCAGATGCGGAGAAGGTTCTTCCAAAGAATCTGTGTCCGTTGATTAAGGGAACATATGGGTTTGCCTATACGCAGAAATGTCCCTATACATATTTTGCAGATATGATTATCGGTGAGACGACTTGCGATGGGAAGAAGAAGATGTATGAGCTTTTAAATGAGCTGAAGGAGACGTACGTACTTCATCTTCCCCAGAGCCAGGAACGCGCCTATGCCGGTGATATATGGTATGAGGAAGTAAAACTTCTGAAAGAGAGACTGGAAGAAAAGTATGGAGTCGAGATTACAGATGAAAAGCTCCGCGAGGCTGCCCATATACGAAATGAGATCAGGAAGGCTCAGAAGGAACTGGCTGAACTTCAGATTGCGGAACCGCCGATGATCAAATCAACGGAGTCGATGCTGGCGATGCAGCAGGGAACCTTTACGTTTGATGTGCATCAACAGCTTGCGAACTTTAAGGCAAAAGTGGAGAAAGCAAGAACGGCATATGAAAACGGTGAACGGCCGGTAGATATTTCAGCAAAACGAATTCTTCTTACAGGCTGCCCTTCTTCCGGTGTTATCCGCAAGGTCGGTATGGTGATCGAGAATAATGGAGGCGTAATTGTATGCCAGGATGATTGCGGCGGTGAGAGAACGCAGTCGCTTCTGGTTGACGAGGAGGCAGATGATATCTTAAGAGCAATCTCAGATCGTTACCTGCAGATTAACTGCTCTGTTATGACTACGAACAATGGTCGTCTGGAGCATATGAAAGAGATGATCAAAAAATATAAAGTGGATGGCGTGGTCGATGTGGTGCTTCACGCATGCCATACCTTTAATGTGGAATCTGCAAGGGTGTCTAAGATGTTGGAAGAAGAGGGCATTCCTTATATGAAGATTGAGACCGACTATTCGGAATCCGACAGTGGTCAGATCGAGACCCGTCTTGCGGCGTTCATTGAGATGCTGTAAATTCAGGAAAATTAATAAAAGAGAAGTATGACAAGGGGTCTGTGTGGCATATACAAGTCACACGGACCCCTTGTAAACGTAATTGGAAAATGAATGCTGTCCGTAACGATATGCATTTCCGAAGCTGTGTGTAGAAAATCAGCATTTAAGAGGGCAATTGTCCGGAATATACCTTCATCAGGTCACGCCTTGCGGAGCAGATCAAAGTAAGGTGATACTGCTTTGCCAATCGAACTGCCTCGTTTGTAGGGACCGCCTTGCTGACCAGAAGAGGGAGCCGGGCCCGAATCGCTTTTGAGACCATATCCACGGGAATCCGTCCGCTGGAATATACGAAGCATTCGGAAAGAGGAATCCGGTGGCGAAGCGCATATCCAATTACTTTATCGAGTGCATTGTGGCGCCCGATATCCTCGCACTGAAAGAGCAGCCGGTCGCGCCTGGCGAGAAAACAGCTATGGGTTGCCCATGTCTTTCGGTGCAGAGGGGTTCCTTCGCTGAATTTGTCTGCCAGCATAAAGATCCACTCTGCCTGCCAGGAAGCAAAGTCCATTACATGAAGAGGATTGTCGCTGACGGGTTCATATAAAACCCGATTGCCGGTACAGCAGGTCGGAGTAGTTTCCACCTGCTGTACCTGTAAAGCCGGGGAAGTGTTTCTCAGCATCACTTTTGCGCGAGTTCCATACTTGCAAATGTAAATGGATTCCACCTCGTCTGTGTCGTTGATCATTCCCTCGGAAAACAGACGCCCGAGAACTAGCTCCGTCAGGTGCTCGGGAGTGCAGACAAGCTTCATGGTCAATCGCTCATTGAGATACACCTCCAGGAGATGTTCTGCTAAAACGGTTTCTTTGGAAGCCTCGGCATGCTTGTCACGGAATATGCATGTTGTATCTTCGTTTTCGGTTAATTCCAGATTTTCATATTGTTCGTTAATATACATAGCGTTCCTATATTTTCTCAACCTTTACTGCGCAAACTTTATACTCCGGTGTACTGGAGATCGAGTCAAGAGCGTCACTGGTCAGCCAGTTCGCACCGCCTTCCAGATAATGGAAGGGCATCCAGCATTCACCTTCACGTGTTTTGCCTGACACGACAGCCTTGGCCTGAATCGTTCCGCGGCGGGAGGAGATGGAGATCATCTCACCGTCTTCAATGCCATGCTTCTCAGCATCTGCAGTATTCAGCTCGATGAAGGATTCACCTGCGATCTCATTGAGACCAGCGGTCTTATCTGTCATGGCACACGCGTTATAGTGATAAAGGATACGTCCGGTCATCATGGTAAGCGGATATTCCTCATCCGGAAGCTCCATGGACGGTACATACTCAGCGGGACGGAAATAGCCCAGTCCTCTTGCAAATTTGCCCACATGCATGATCGGAGTGCCCGGATGGTGCGGGGACGGACATGGCCACTGAAGACCTCTACCGCCCACTTCCTCGCTGTCAAGCCGTGTATGACTGATGCCGCCGAAGGATGGAGTGACAGATGCAATCTCATCCATGATCTGAGCGGCCGAAAGATGCGGCTGCGGATATCCCATACGATTCATGATCTCGGTGAAGATCCAGGTATCCTGTTTTGCCTCGCCTGCGATGGTCACTGCTTTTCGGATTCTCTGCACGCGGCGTTCCGTGTTGGTGAAGGTTCCTTCTTTTTCTGCGAAGGAGACACCCGGAAGAATGACATCAGCATATTTTGCGGTTTCCGTCATGAACAGTTCATCTACTACGAAGAAATCCAAAGACTCAAGAGCCTTGATTACATGGTGTGTATTCGGGTCGGTTCTTACCGGGTCCTCTCCAAAGATGAAGAGGCCTTTGATTTCGCCGGAGATCATCTTCGGGAAGCAGTCGGTAGCTTTGATTCCTTCATTCGGGTTCAGCTTGGTTCCCCATGCGGTCTCAAACTTGGTGCGGACACCCGGTTTGGTAATGTTCTGGTAACCCGGGAACTGATTCGGGGCAGCGCCCATATCACAAGCGCCCTGTACATTGTTCTGTCCGCGAATCGGGTTTACGCCACAGCCCGGACGTCCCAGTTTTCCGACCATCATAGCCATGTTGGAAAGAGACATAACGCCCTCTGTTCCGGTGTGGTGTTCGGTCACGCCCAGACAATACATGATGGGAGCTTTGTCAGCGGTCGCATAAAGTCTTGCTGCCTCGCGAAGCTTAGCCGGGTCGATACCGCAAATTTCGGCAACCTTTTCCGGAGTATAGTCTTTAACCACTTCCCTGATCGCTTCAAAGTTCTCAGTACGTTCCTCGATGAATTTATGGTCGATCAGGTCCTCTTCGATGAATACGTGCATCATACCGTTTGCAAATGCAACGTTGGTACCTGGTCGGAGTTTCAGATGAATATCAGCACTCTTTGCAAGGTCGATGTCTCTTGGGTCAACGACGATGAGTTTGGTGCCTTTTGCCACAGCCTGCCGAACCTGCATTCCGATGACCGGATGTGCATGTTCGGGGTTGGAACCTACCAGCATGATCACATCGGATTCATGGGTAATATCATAGATGGTGTTTGTCATGGCTCCTGAGCCTAATGTGGTTGCCAGCCCGGCAACAGTAGGAGCATGTCAAACGCGCGCACAGTTATCGGTATTGTTGCTGCCAAATGCCGTTCTGACCATTTTCTGAAGCATATAAATATCTTCATTGGCTGAACGTGAGCAGGCAAATCCCGCCAGTGCCTCACCTCCGTAATTATCTCTGATTTCTGTGAATTTGGAAGCGACCAGATCAAGAGCTTCATCCCAGGTGGCTCTCTCAAATTCGCCGGTTTCTTTATTCTTGATCAGTGGGAAACGGATTCTCTCGGGAGAATCAACAAAGTCGAAGGAGCCGCTGCGTCCTTTGACACAAAGAAGTCCATGGTTGGACGGGCCGTCTGCGCCGACTACATCCACGATTTTTCCGTTTTTCACGATCAGATCCATCTGGCATCCTGTTGCACAGTGCGGACAGGTAGTGCGGACTTTCTTCACTTCCCATGCGCGGTAGTTCTTCCTGCGTTTTACGGTAAGAGCGCCGGTAGGACATGCCTGGGCACAGTTTCCGCAGGATTCACAGAGGGTTTCCTTCCAGTCCGGACCGAACGGTGCGTCAATGATGGAGAACATACCGGTCTTTCCGAGAGCGATGGCCTTTCTTCCTGTTACATGAGAACAGGTCATTACGCAGCGCTGACACTGGATACAGCGATCCGGGTCATAGCTTAAGAAGGGGTGATCGTCTTTTTTCTTGAAACTTCTTTCTTTTCTTGCTCCGGCATATTCGGTGGTATCTACGCCGTACTCGATACAGTACTTCTGTAATTCACAGTCACCGTTTTTCTCACAGCTGAAACAGTCGCCGTAATGCTCAGAGAGCAGAAGTCTTAAAACAGTCTTTCTTGCTTCCACGACACGTTCGCTATGTGTGTGGACTACCATGTTTTCTTTTACTTTGGTGTTGCAGGCGGGAACCAGTACATCGGAACCTTCCAGCTCTACTACACATAACCGGCAGGAGCCGATGTCATTGACTCCTTCCAGATAGCAGAGGGTAGGAATATCGATTCCAGCCGCGCGGGCCGTCTGAAGGATGGTAGAGCCTTCCAGCGCCTCAACAGCCATTCCATTTATTATAATCTGCATAGTTTTCCTCCAATAATAGTCTGCCTATTTGTCCACAGCGCCATCCAGCTTGCCACAGCCAAAGACGTCACAACGAAGACATCTGCTGCATTCCTGCTGAATCTCTTCAGGAGTCATGGGGCATTCCACATGCTCGAAGTCGTGCTTACGGATGTAAGCCGGTCTCTCCTGAATGTTAACACGTCCGGTGGGAACGCGATTGTTCGGTCTTGCTTCCGGTGCGGTCACGCCACAGTCCAGCTTGTGATGGTAGCCAAGGTATTCGTCAATATTGCGTGCTGCGACCTTGCCCGCTGCAATCGCGCGGATCGCGGTGGAAGGTCCGGTCGCACAGTCGCCGCCCACGAAGATGCCGGGCATATTGGCGATGGCAGTGTCAAGTCCTGCCTGGAAGACGCCTCGCTGTGCCGGCAGTCCATACTCTTCAAATGGTGCGCTGACAATATCCTGGCCTACAGCGATCAAAATCACATCGCAGGGAATGCGCACGGGTTCTTTAGAAACGGCGTCTACAGGAGAAGGACGATCGCCGCGGTAAGGTCCGATCATCTGCGGCTGTACCCAAAGTGCGGTGCAGTCTCCGTTCTCATCCTTCTCGATGCTCTTCGGAGCCTGAAGGAGCATCAGTTCGATGCCTTCCATGATCGCGGATTCAATCTCGGTATCCAGAGCTGTCATATCCTCCTGGCGACGTCTGTAAACGATCCGGACATCGGCAGCACCACAGCGGAGCGCACTTCTCGCCGCATCCATGGCAACGTTTCCGCCTCCGATAACAGCGACGGTCTTGCCGGTGTAATCCGGTTTCCTGTCATGACCGATCTCGTCTAACATCTCAACGGCTGAGAATACATTGTTTGCGTCGATTCCGTCCAGGCGGAGCTTCTTGCCCACCTGAGCCCCAATCGCCACATACATGGCATCGTAAGAATTATGTACTTCCTCTATGGAAATGTCTTTTCCGACAGTTGTATTGTATTTGACTTCGATATTGCCTGTGGAGAGGATTGCTCTTATGTCTTCATCCAATCTGTCTTTCGGGAAACGGTAGTTGGGAATTCCGTACATCAGCATACCGCCGAGGCGTTCCTTTGCTTCAAATACCGTTACCTTATGGCCCATAAGAGACAGGAAATACGCTGCCGTCATTCCGCTTGGGCCGCCTCCGATGACAGCGACTTTTTTGCCCGTGCAGGGGTTCGCTTTTGGTACCTCGACCTTGTCTGCCGGAATCTGGTCTACCGCATATTTTTTCACGCCACGGATGTTGATGGAGCTGTCGATCAGGTTCCTGCGGCAGCGTTCCTCGCATGGGTGTTCACAGATCATTGCGCAGGCTGTCGGGAGCGGATTATCACGACGGATCAGGTTGATCGCCTCAGCATAGTTCCCCTCATATACATGGGCGATGTAACCCGGGATATCCACGTGTGCCGGACACAGTGTTACGCACGGGATCTTCTGCCCGCTGATACCGGTACATTCCTGTCTGCGGATATGACTGATATAATCCTCCTTAAAGGTTTCCAATCCTTCCAGCACTTCAATGGCTGACTGGTAGCCGATCGCACAATCCGCAGTATCGCGGATCATGATCGCAAGCTCCTTCATCTCAACCAAAGTTTCCATAGTCGCATTTCCGCGGATCACAGAGATCAGCATCTTCTCAAGCTGTCTTAATCCGTCACGGCAGGGCACACACTTGCCGCAGGTCTGGTTTCTGGAAGCCTGCAGAAGTGAGAGCTGAACCGTAAGCGGACAGGTCCCTGGCGGATACACGTTTACCTTATTGGAAAACTTTGTAAGCAGCGGTCCGATCTTAGCGTCGCTGAGCTTGCTGTTTGCAAGGTAAATCTTACTCATTTTGTTTCTCCCTTCTAAACTTTCTTGCGAGACCGCCCCAAACGGCCTCTTTTTATTATCATATACGTTTGGCCCCAGGCCGGATCGCCTGTCTGCCCTCACATAAATGGTAATCATTTTTCGGGTTTATTTTCCGTCCGTCTTGCGAAGATAAATAAACCAGTATACGCAGCCGACACAGATGGCGCCGCCTACGATGTTGCCCAGTGTGACCGGAAGAAGATTTGTGCCAAAGAAGCTTCCCCAATTAATGACACTTAAATCAACGCCTGCCGCGGTGGCAGCTTCGGCATAGGCCGGTACACTCTTTGCAAATAAGCCTGCGGATATGTAGTACATGTTGGCAACGCTGTGTTCAAAACCGCAAAGTACAAAGATCATGATCGGGAAGAAAAGCCCGATGATCTTGCCTGCAACGTCCTTGGCTGCAAAAGAGATCCATACAGCGATACATACCAGGAAGTTGCAGAAGATTCCGCGAAGGAATGCGTCGCCGAAGGATAAGGTGCATTTGGAAGCCGCTGTGGAGATGACGCTTGTTGCCATTCCGTTTCCAAATAAGCTGAGCTGATGGGAAAATACAGCCCCTGCTGCGACGATCATGGAACCGACAAAGTTCCCGATATACACAACGATCCAGTTCCTGAGCATGCCCCCAAGCGTGATTTCTTTTTCAAGAAGTGGAATGGTCAGCAGGTTGTTGCCGGTAAACAGTTCGCTTCCGGCAAGAAGAACCATGGTGAGTCCTCCCGGGAAAATGCAGGCTCCCAGGAATTTCCCTACGGAAGCGAGCGGCACGGATACAGCGGCCGTAGTGGCGCCGACGCCTCCAAGTCCGATAAACATGCCTGCCAGTACAGCCAGTAAGAACATCTTAGGCACGGGCGTGTTTACCTTTGATTTTCCGATGGCGATGTAGTTCTTTGCTACATCAGCCGGTGAGAATAAGTTCATTTGAAATACCTCCCTATAAATTTTCTCTGTCATACATAATGATACTGGGTATCGGGAAGAAATGCAAGGATAATTAAAAAATACACAATATAAATAGTTTTTTGACAAAGAGAATTGTAGAATTTGTCTGAAAGTGGTAGAAAAATGTAGGAAATGTAAGGAAAAAAACATGGAAAACTTGAGAAAGTGCTTGATTTCATCTGATAAAAGTGCTATAGTAGCCTATAGTAACATAGGAAGCGGCAGAAGAGTGGACGAAAGTTCACTCTTCTTTGTTGCCTAGCATGCCTAAGTGAACGTCCAGTGGACGTTCATCTCGGTTGCCTAGCATATCTAAGTGAAGGCTCAGTGGACTTTTATCTCTGTTGCCTGCGTACTTAAGTCAGCGTTTAATTATATTTTATAAAGTAGTAGAAAGGAAGTAATGGATTGTCTAAAAAAGAAATTTATGAACAAAAAACAGAGGAGATTCTGCTCCCCATTGTGGAAAAGCATGGTTTTGAATTGTGGGATGTAGAATATGTAAAGGAAGCCGGCACCTGGTATCTGCGGGCATACATTGATAAGCCGGGCGGCATCATGATCGATGACTGCGAAGTGGTGAGCAGGGAGCTTTCCGATATTCTGGACGAGAAGGATTACATCGATGAAGCGTATATCCTTGAGGTGAGCTCGCCGGGGCTTGGAAGACCACTTAAAAAAGAGAAGGATTTCGCAAGAAGCCTGGGGGAAGAGGTGGAGATCCGCACATATCGGCCCATCGATAAACAGAAAGAATTTATTGGAATCTTAAAGGATTATGATAAAGATACAGTTACCATTGCATATGAAGACGAAGAGACAAAGACATTTGACAGAAGCGATATTGCACTTGTTCGTCTTGCATTCGACTTTTAGTGACAGGAGGAAGAAAGGAAAATGAATACCGAATTATTAGAAGCACTTACGATTCTTGAGCAGGAGAAGGACATCAGCAAGGATGTCATGATGGATGCCATTGAGAATTCCCTGATCAATGCCTGCAAGAACCATTTCGGCAAAGCAGACAACATCAAGGTTGTGATGGACCGGGAGACATGCGATTACGCCTTGTACCAGGAAAAGACCGTAGTGGAAGAGGTGGAAGATGCGGTAGAGCAGATCAGCCTTGCGGAGGCGAAGATGAAGGATGCCAAGTATGAGTTGGGAGATATCGTGCAGATACCCGTGGAATCCAAGTCGTTCGGCCGGATTGCCACACAGAACGCCAAGAACCTGATTCTTCAGAAGATTCGTGAAGAGGAGCGTAAGGTGATCTACGATCAGTATTTTGAAAAGGAAAAAGATATCGTGACGGGTATCGTTCAGCGCTATGTGGGCAATAACGTCAGCATCAACCTGGGAAAAGCAGATGCGATGCTCACCGAGAATGAGCAGGTAAAAGGAGAAAAATTCCAGCCTACCGAGCGAATCAAGCTCTATGTAGTGGAAGTGAAGAATACGACCAAGGGACCGAAGATTCTGGTTTCCAGAACCCATCCGGAGCTGGTAAAACGTCTGTTTGAGGCGGAGGTCACCGAGGTGCGTGACGGTATCGTGGAGATCAAGAGCATTGCCAGAGAGGCAGGCTCACGTACCAAGATCGCCGTGTGGTCCAATGATCCGGACGTAGACCCGGTAGGTGCCTGCGTCGGCATGAACGGAGCGAGAGTCGGCGCGGTAGTGAATGAACTCCGCGGTGAGAAGATCGATATCATTAACTGGGATGAGAACCCGGCGCTTCTAATCGAGAATGCGCTCAGTCCGGCGAAGGTCATTTCCGTTATGGCGGACCCGGATGAGAAGAGTGCGAGCGTGATCGTACCGGATTATCAGCTTTCACTGGCGATCGGTAAGGAAGGACAGAATGCGAGACTGGCAGCCAGACTTACCGGATACAAGATCGATATCAAGAGCGAGACGCAGGCAATCGAGTCAGGCGAACTTCCGGCAAACTATATGGACCTTGCTATGGGTGAAGAATACGTCGGAGAATATGAAGGCGAGTATGAGGAAGAAGTCTATGAGGAAGAACCCTATGAGGAAGGAGCCTATGATGAGGGCGCTTACGAAGGGGAAGAGTATACAGCAGACGACCTGGAGCTTTATGAGGAATAGAAGAATAAATTAGGAGTGATTGTTTGAGCACGACCAAGAAAATACCCATGCGTAAATGTGTGGGATGTCAGAAAATGAAGAGTAAAAAAGAAATGCTGCGTGTTTTGAAGACATCGGAGAATGAATTTGTTCTGGATGCCACAGGAAGGAAGAACGGGCGCGGCGCCTACCTTTGTTTCTCAAAAGAGTGTCTCGATGAGGCAATCAAAAATAAAGGGCTGGAGCGTTCATTTAAGCAGGCGATTCCAAAAGAAGTCTACGAGAATCTGTCAAAGGAACTGGAGGGACTTGAGAATGGATAAAGCCTTGTCACTTCTTGGCCTTGCCACCAAGGCGGGAAAGACACACAGTGGGGAATTCCTGACGGAAAAAGCAGTGAAGGAAGGAAGGGCCCATTTGGTGATCGTTGCAGATGATGCATCTGACAATACAAAGAAGAAATTTCAAAACATGTGTGATTTTTATGAGGTGCCGATTTATTTTTATGGGGATAAAGATACCTTGGGTCATGCAATGGGAAAGGAATTCCGGGCGTCTCTTGCGGTGAGTGATGCAGGATTTGCCAAAGGAATCAAAAAGCAGTTAGAAGAGAAAAAGGATACGATTGCATAGAGGAGGTAGTAAGATGTCGAAATTAAGAGTATATGAGCTGGCGAAAGAACTGAACATGCCGAACAAGGAAATGCTGACGATCCTTCGGGAGAGGGGTATTGACGCGGCAAGTCATATGAGTGTTCTTTCCGAAGACCAGATTGAATCTGTCAGAAGACTGGCAGCGCCGAGAAAGCCGGAGGAGAAGAAGGCACCGGCGCCATCGGATGCAGATAAGGCGACGGAAGCGCCGAAGAAGAAAAAGATTATGCAGGTGTTCCGTCCGCAGAATACCCAGAACGGATCAAGGCAGGGAGCGCGCCAGGGACAGCCGAGAGGAGCCCGTACGCAGGGAAGCACGCCGGGAGCACGCACCCAGGGAGCAGGAGTTGGAGTACGTCCGCAGGGATCAGGCCAGGGAAGCCGCCCACAGGGTAGCGCATCAGGAGTACGTCCGCAGGGGAGTGCATCAGGAGCCCGCCCGCAGGGAAGCACGCCGGGAGTTCGCCCGCAGGGGAGCACGCCAGGTACACGTCCGGCAGGAAGCACGACTGCCCGCCCACAGGGAAATGCGCCGACAGGAAGAGTGCAGGGAGCAGAAAATGTGTCTCGTCCGCAGGCAGGTAACCAGACTGCCCGCCCACAGGGAAATACGCCGGCAGGAAAAGTGCAGGGAACAGAAAATACGTCCCGCCCGCAGAGTGCAGGTCAGAATGTTCATGCACAGAGTACCCAGGGAGGACGCCAGCAGGCAGGCCAGACTGCCCGTCCGCAGGGAAACCGCCCACAGGGAGCCGGCCAGGGAGGACGCCAGCAAAATAACGGCCAAGGCCGCAGCTTCCAGTCCGACAGATCAGGAAGTGATCAGGGAAGAAGAGGACAGGACGGAAGAGGCGAGAACAGAAGAAATGGTTCGGATCAGAGAACGGGACGCTTTTCTGAAGGAAGAAGAGAGGGATTCCAGGGCCGCCGTGATGACAGGAGAGACGACCGTCGCGACGACAGAAAGGATGAGCGCCGCGACGATAGAAGAGATTCACGCCGCGATGACAGGAGAGAGGACCGCCGTGACGACAGAAGGGATTCTCACCGCGACGACAGAAGAAAGAGCGGGCCGGCTATTCCGGCACCGGCCATCGCAGAGCAGAAGCCGAGCCGTTCCAAACCCAAGGATGCACATAAGAAAAAAGAATATAATAGAAATGATGACGGTGAAGACAGAATGTCAAAAGGCAGAAAGGGTAAGAATAATAATACCCAGCCGAAGATGACAAAACCGCAGCCAAAGAAGGAAGCGCAGGAGGAACAGATCAAACAGATCACGATTCCAGAGAGCGTGACCATTCAGGAACTGGCAGATAAGATGAAGATTCAGCCGTCCGTCATCGTTAAGAAACTCTTCCTTCAGGGCAAGATCGTGACGGTAAATCAGGAAGTGGATTTTGCCACTGCAGAAGAGATCGCAATGGAATTTGAAGTTCTCTGCGAAAAAGAAGAAGTTGTTGACGTGATAGAGGAACTGCTGAAGGAGGAGGAAGAGGACGAGAAGAAGATGAAGAAACGTCCTCCGGTAGTCTGCGTAATGGGTCACGTAGACCACGGTAAGACTTCCCTTCTGGATGCGATCCGTAATACCCATGTGATTCAGGGTGAGGCAGGCGGAATCACGCAGCACATCGGTGCGTCCGTAGTAGAGATCAATGGTGAGAGGATCACCTTCCTTGATACTCCGGGACATGAGGCGTTTACGGCAATGCGTATGCGTGGAGCCAATTCTACTGATATCGCGATTCTGGTAGTCGCTGCGGATGACGGAGTAATGCCGCAGACCGTGGAAGCAATCAACCATGCGAAAGCAGCGGGAATTGAGATTGTGGTTGCCATTAACAAGATTGATAAGCCAAGTGCGAATATTGAACGTGTAAAACAGGAGCTTACAGAATATGAACTGATTCCGGAGGATTGGGGCGGAAGCACTATCTTTGTACCGGTATCCGCGCACACCGGCGAGGGTCTTGATGAGCTGATGGAAATGCTTCTTCTGACCGCTGAGGTGATGGAGCTGAAAGCAAATCCGAACCGGCGGGCGAGAGGTCTTGTGATCGAGGCCGAGCTGGACAAAGGAAAAGGACCGGTCGCTACAGTTCTGGTACAGAAGGGTACGCTCCGTATCGGCGACCCGATCGCGGCAGGCTCTGCGTTCGGTAAAGTCCGCGCGATGATGGATGACAAGGGACGGCGCGTAAAAGAAGCGGGACCGTCTACTCCGGTAGAGATTCTCGGTCTTAACGATGTTCCGAATGCCGGAGAAGTATTTGTAGGCTGCGGTAATGAAAAAGAGGCAAGAAGCTTTGCAGAGACCTTCATCAGCCAGGGCAGAATGAAGATGCTCGACGAGACCAGAAGCAAGATGTCATTAGACGATCTGTTTACGCAGATTCAGGAAGGTAATCTGAAAGAGCTGGGTATCGTTGTCAAGGCGGATGTACAGGGCTCCGTGGAGGCAATCAAGCAGAGCCTCGTGAAACTTTCCAACGATGAGGTGGTAGTGAAGATCATCCACGGCGGCGTAGGCGCGATCAATGAATCTGACGTAACGCTGGCTGCGGCGTCGAACGCCATTATTATCGGATTTAACGTGCGTCCTGACGCGGCGGCGAAGGAAACCGCAGAGCGCGAGGGCGTAGATGTAAGATTATATCGCGTAATTTACAATGCGATTGAAGATGTAGAAGCAGCTATGAAAGGAATGCTGGAACCGGTATTTGAGGAGAAGGTACTTGGCCATGCAGAGATCCGTCAGACGTTCAGGGCTTCCGGTGTGGGAACTATCGGTGGTTCTTATGTACTGGATGGTGTATTTGAGCGTGACTGCTCCGTTCGTATTATGCGTGACGGCATCGTGATCTATGACGGCAAGCTGGCTTCCCTGAAGCGGTTCAAGGATGATGTGAAGGAAGTCAGAGCAGGCTACGAATGTGGTTTTGTATTTGAACGCTTCAATGATATCAAGGAAGGCGATCAGGTCGAGGCCTTCAAGATGGTCGAGATCCCGAGATAGCAGGTCAGACTTCTATGAATAAGGAAGGCGGCAAAATAAAATATGAGAAAAAACAGTATTAAGAATACAAGAGTAAATACAGAGGTGCAAAGGGAACTGAGCAATATCCTGCGGGGTGGTATTAAAGACCCCCGCATTGCACCGATGACTTCCGTGGTCGCGGTGGAGGTGGCGCCGGACCTTAAGACCTGTAAGGTATATATCAGTGTGCTGGGGGACGAAAAGGCTAAAAGCGACACGATCAAGGGGCTGCAGAGCGCGGAAGGTTATGTGCGCAGAGAACTGGCGCGGGGACTCAATATGAGAAATACGCCGGAGATCAGATTTATCATGGATGAGTCCATAGAGTACGGTGTGCAGATGTCGAAAAAAATCGATGATGTGACCAGAAATCTAAAAAAAGAGGATGAAGAAGAATGAATAATATCTTGATGGAAGAGATTCAAAAGGCAGACAGGATTGCAATCGGCGGACATGTGCGGCCGGATGGGGACTGTGCAGGTTCGTGTATGGGCCTGTTTCGATATGTGCGTGAGAATTACCCGCAGAAGGAAGTGCATGTTTATCTGGAAGATATCCCGAACACCTTTCTATTCATGAAGGGCAGCGAAGAGATCAGGCATGAGATTTCTGAGGAGCAAAGCTATGATCTCTTTGTGCTTCTGGATTGCGGGGATGAAGGGCGGCTTGGATTTTCCGGGCCGCTTTGCCGGGGGGCAAAGCGTACCGCATGCGTGGATCACCATATCAGCAATCAGGCCACGGCAGATGTGAATGTGATCCATCCGGAAGCAAGCTCTACCTGTGAAGTGCTTTATGAGCTTTTGGAGGATGAGAAGATATCGAGGGAGACTGCGGAGTGTCTTTATACGGGAATCGTACACGATACAGGGGTATTCCGGTATTCCTGCACGCATCCTTCTACTATGCGTATCGCGGCGAAGCTGATGGAAAAGGGCGTGGATCACACGGGAATCATAACCCGGACGTTTGATGAGAAGACCTATGCCCAGAACCATATTTTAGGGCGCGCGCTTTTGGAGAGTTTTCTGTTCATGGACGGAAGATGCATCGTATCTTCCATTACGAAAAAGGTGATGGATTTTTATCAGGTCGCGCCGAAGCATCTGGACGGAATCGTGAGTCAGCTAAAGCTTACGAAGGGCGTCGATGTGGCTATTTTCATGTATGAATTGAAGCCGGGAACGTTTAAAGTGAGCCTGCGGTCCAGCGAGGAAGTTGACGTGAGCCGGATTGCCCAGTATTTCGGCGGCGGCGGTCATGTGCGCGCAGCAGGCTTTACCATGACAGGAACGATGCATGACGTAGTCAATAATTTGTCCCGTCAGATCGAGCTTCAGTTTAAGGCGGATGCCGGGGAACAAAGTGAGAAATAAGCCGGATGAGAAAGCGGGGGTTGGATGCTAAACGGTGTGTTGAATATTTATAAAGAGCGTGGGTACACGTCCCACGATGTGGTCGCAAAGCTGCGTGGGATCACCCGTCAGAAGAAGATCGGCCACACCGGAACGCTGGACCCTGAGGCGGAAGGAGTCCTTCCGGTGTGTCTGGGGAAGGCGACACGGCTCTGCGATATGCTTACCGATAAGGATAAGACCTATGAGACGGTGCTTCTTCTGGGAAAAGAGACGGATACACAGGATATTACCGGAAAAGTGCTACGAGAAGGGGATACGAAGAACCTTAGTGAAGAGCAGGTAAGAGAAGTGATCCGGTCTTTTGAAGGCGGATATGATCAGATTCCGCCCATGTTTTCCGCGCTCAAGGTAAACGGGAAAAAGCTGTATGAGCTTGCGCGCGATGGAAAAGAAGTGGAGAGAAAGCCAAGGCATGTGACCATTTACCGGATTAAGATCCTGGAAATGGCCCTCCCCAGAGTGCGTATGGAGGTGCAGTGCTCGAAGGGAACCTATATCCGGACACTCTGTCATGACATTGGAAGAGCATTGGGCTGTTTTGGGTGTATGGAGAAGCTTAGAAGGACACAGGTTGAGAGATTTAAGATCGCGGAGAGTATGCGTCTTTCGGTGGCAGAACAGTATTTCCGGGAGGGAAAGCTGGAAGAACACATGATAGCTGTCGATGCCATGTTCCCGGGGTATGAGCAGGTGTACCTGAAACCGGAGGCGGACAGGACGGTTCGAAATGGTGGACTGTTCGGCCTTTCGGATATTCTATGGCTTGGCTCCCTCAAAGAGTTTGAGGAGGGAGAAAAAGTCAGAGTGTATGATGAGAACCGGTATTTTATTGCGGTATATGCCTATCGGAGCAAAGAGAAGGATTTCAAAATTGTACGCATGTTTTTTGACAGAATAGAATCATAAGGTGCAAGTAGATTTACAGGAATGTAAAGAGGCTGCACCAAACGGCTTACCCAAGGGCACCCCGTATGGCCATTCGGCCGTTTAACAAGGTATACCCAAGGGTATCCCGTATGGCCATTCGGCCATTTCACAAAGTATAAAGAGGAAACAAGATGGAATATATCAGAGGATTGGAGTCGTACTGTAGTTCGGGCGAGACGGCGGTCACGCTCGGAAAGTTCGACGGTCTGCATCGCGGACATCAGAAACTGATCCGTCAGGTACAGAGATTGAAAGCAAAGTATCATGTACGCTCGGTGGTGTTTGCATTTGACATGCTTCCGCTTTTTGAAAAACTTGAGCTTCCCAGAGAAGGGATCATGAGCAATGAGGAGCGTAGAAGACGCCTGGAGGGTCAGGTGGATGTGCTGCTGGAATGCCCTTTTACGGAAGAAATCAGCAGTATGGAAGCAGAGAGGTTTATCGAAGAGGTATTGTGTGGCATTTTTCATGCGAAATACGTGGTGGTGGGAACGGATTTCCGGTTCGGCCACAATAAACGCGGAGATGCAAAGATGCTGGCGAAGTATGCAAAGCAGTATGGATACGAGCTTTTTGTGGAAGAAAAGGAAATGTACGGCTTAAGGGAAATCAGCAGTACCTATATAAAAGAAGAATTGAGAAAAGGAAATATGGAGACGGTCCGGCACCTTTTGGGGTATCCCTATACAGTGAACGGGACTGTGGAATATGGAAAACAGCTTGGGCGGAGACTGGGATTTCCGACCATCAACGTACACCCGGCGAAGGAGAAGCTCCTTCCACCAAAGGGCGTGTATATTGACAGTGTTAAGATTGACGGAATCTGGTATAATGGAATCGGAAATTTAGGCGTGAAGCCTACGGTGACCGAGGAGCGCCGGCTGTTGATCGAAAGCTATCTGTTTGACTATGAAGGAAATGCTTATGGGAAGGATGTGGAGATTCAGCTTTTTGAGTTTCGCAGGCCGGAACAGAAGTTTGATTCGGTGGAGTGTATGAAAGCGCAGATCGATTCGGATATTGCGTTTGGAAAAGAGTATTTCCGATACAAAAGAAGAGGAGAAGAGTGATGGGTATTACGACAATTTTTCTGCTGTTTGGCGGATTGGGGCTATTTCTGTTCGGAATGCAGCTCATGAGCGACGGGCTGGAGAAAGCGGCGGGCGCGCGGATGCGCAGTATTCTTGAATTTTTTACAAAGAACCGCTTTATCGGTATGATCGTAGGCGTGGTGTTCACGGCGATCATACAGTCGTCGAGTGCGACCACGGTCATGGTGGTCAGCTTTGTAAACTCCGGCCTTATGGATTTGTTTCAGGCAAGTGGCGTGATTCTGGGAGCCAACATCGGTACTACCGTGACAGGACAGTTGATTGCATTTAATCTATCGGATATTGCGCCGTTGTTCGTGATTTGCGGTGTTGTGATGCAGATGTTCTGCAAAAAGACGAATGCGAAGCGAATCGGCGGAGTAATCCTTGGCTTTGGTATCCTGTTCATGGGACTTAGTACCATGGGAAATGCGATGTCTTCTCTTAAGAATTCCCCGCAGATGATTAACCTTGTAACTTCGCTTACAAACCCGCTTATGGGGATTCTTGTGGGAATTGTAATTACGGCTGTCCTTCAAAGTTCATCCGCCACGGTCGGTATCGTCATTTTGATGGCCGGGCAGGGGCTGATCGATTTTGTGATTTGTCCGTATATCGTTCTGGGCTGTAATATCGGATCCTGTATGTCAGCGATGCTTGCGAGCCTTAGTGGAAAGAAGGATGCAAAGAGAGCAGCGCTGATTCATCTGCTGTTCAATATTGTGGGCTCCATAATCACATATCTTGTAATGCTTGCTGCACAGGGGCCGATCACCGGTGCGCTGCTTGCCATGTCAGGCGGTAACCCGGCGAGAGCGGTCGCGAATACACATACGATATTTAAGGTGGCTCAGGTGATTGTACTGTTCCCGTTCATGGGCTGGATCGTAAAGGCAACGTATAAGATTGTCCGTGGCAAAGACCCGTCACAGGATGATGAGTTTGAGCTGTTATATATCGGTGAAAAACAGATCATGACGCCCAGCACGGCAACAGTTGGAGCAATCCGTGAGATCGTACATATGGGTCAGGTGGCCAGCGAGAATCTGACAAAAGGTATGAAAGTATTGTGCGATCCGACTGAGGAAGAGATTCAGGAGATTTATAGTAAAGAGCGTTATATTAATTTCCTGAATCATCGGATCACGGATTATCTTGTAAAAGCGAGCGAGATGGAAATGCCTGTTTCGGATACCCAGATTATCGGCGGACTTTTCCATGTAGTGAATGATATTGAGCGTATCGGCGATCATGCGGAAAACCTTGCAGATTCCGCGAAGCAGATACTGGAGGGAAGCGTACAGCTCAGTGACAAGGCGAAGCAGCAGCTTAAGGATATGACGGAGATGGTACTTAAAATTCTGGATTATTCCCTGGATATGTTTTCGAATAAAAATCAGGAGCACATGCAGGAAATCCTGGATCTGGAGGACGCCATCGATGAACGTGAGAAGAAGCTGCAGAGGTCTCATGTGAAGCGTCTGACGAAGAATAAATGTACGCCTGAGGCCGGAATGATCTTCTCCGACACGGTATCAGGATTGGAGAGAGTTGCGGACCATGCTACCAATATCGCGTTCGCGATCCTTCAGCCGGACGATATGACGGATGAAGATGATTAATGCTTGACAGACGAAGATAGGCGTGATATATTTAAGAAGTTGTGATAACCGGTGTTCGGCAGACGGAGTCTCCAACCGCTGCTTAATACCTGGCATTTATAAGTTTACAGGAGGTAATGAATCATGATTACAAAGGAAATGAAAGAACAGATTATTAAGGATTACGGAAGAACACCTGGCGATACAGGATCTCCGGAGGTGCAGGTAGCGATCCTGACCGCAAGAATCAACGACCTGACCGATCACTTCAAGGCTAACCCGAAGGATCATCACTCCAGAAGAGGTCTTCTGAAGATGGTAGGACAGAGAAGAGGTCTTCTTGCTTACCTTAAGAAGAATGACATCGAGAGATATCGTTCACTGATCGAGAGATTAGGTCTGAGAAAGTAATTTATTTTTTGCGAAGGGCAGTCCTGGGAAGGGGCTGCCTTTTTATATGTTTTCAGGCATAGTTATTTTTTAGTTTCGCAAGCATTGCGTTGTCGGACATAATTATTTTTTGGTTTTGCAAGTATTGCGATGTCAGGAGCAATTGTTTCTCTGTACTGCAAGTATTTTGTTGTTGCGTGTGAATTTTTCTGTCTTGCAAGCGTTTCCGTATTATGGTATAATTATTTAGATTGTGGCAGTGTGCATTGTCCGAGACCACTGAAAAGTGTATTTGCTTTTAACAGCGGATATGACCAAATACATTTTTCAGTAGTTTCGGAATAAGAGCTGCCCGTCTTAATAACATGTAGGAAAAGGAGAACAATATGTATAAGACATATGAGATGGAGCTTGCCGGAAGGACTCTTCGCGTGGACGTTGGAAGAGTGGCCAAGCAGGCGAATGGAGCAGCGCTCATGCATTATGGCGATACGGTGGTATTATCTACAGCGACCGCATCGGACAAGCCGAGAGAGGGAATCGATTTCTTCCCGCTCAGCGTAGAATATAACGAGAAACTTTATGCAGTAGGAAAGATCCCGGGAGGATTTAACAAAAGAGAGGGAAAGGCATCTGAGAATGCGGTTCTTACCTGCCGTGTCATCGATCGCCCGATGAGACCGCTGTTCCCGAAGGATTACAGAAATGATGTGACCCTGGAGAACCTGGTGCTTTCTGTAGATCAGGATTGTGCACCGGAGCTGACCGCTATGCTTGGCTCCGCCATCGCTACTGCGATTTCCGATATCCCGTTCGACGGACCGACAGCCTCCACACAGGTAGGCCTGGTGGACGGAGAGCTTGTATTTAACCCGACCGCAGAACAGCGCAGCAAATCTGACCTTGCTCTTACGGTAGCTTCCACAAAGGAGAAGGTCATCATGATCGAGGCCGGCGCCAATGAAGTGCCGGAGGACAAGATGATCGAGGCTATTTTTGCGGCACACGAAGTGAACCAGAAGGTGATCGCATTCATTGAGACGATTGTTGCGGAGTGCGGCAAGCCGAAACATGATTATGTCAGCTTTGCAGTACCGGAAGAACTGTTCGAGGCTATGAAGCAGGTTGTGACTCCGGAAGAGATGGAAGTAGCGGTATTTACCGATGACAAGCAGACGCGTGAGGAGAATATCCGTCAGGTGACTGCGAAGATGGAGGAGGCTTTCGCAGATAACGAAGAATGGCTCGCTAAGTTAGGTGAGGCTGTTTACCAGTATCAGAAGAAGGTAGTCCGCAAGATGATCCTCAAAGATCACAAGAGACCGGATGGCAGGCAGATCGAAGAGATTCGTCCGCTGGCAGCGGAAGTCGATCTGCTTCCGAGAGTACATGGTTCTGCTATGTTCACCCGTGGACAGACCCAGATCTGTACGGTTACCACCCTGGCTCCGTTATCAGAGGCACAGAGAGTGGACGGACTTGATGAGGCGGAGACCTCCAAGAGATATATGCACCATTACAATTTCCCGTCATATTCCGTAGGTGAGACCAGACCTTCAAGAGGCCCGGGACGCCGTGAGATCGGACATGGCGCATTGGCAGAGAGAGCACTTGTTCCGGTGCTTCCGTCTGAGACAGAGTTCCCGTATGCAATCCGTACCGTATCTGAGACCTTTGAGTCCAACGGTTCCACCTCACAGGCCAGCGTATGTGCATCTTCTATGTCACTGATGGCTGCAGGTGTACCGATCAAGTCCGCAGTGGCAGGTATTTCCTGTGGTCTTGTTACGGGCGAGACCGACGACGATTATCTGGTGCTGACCGATATCCAGGGCCTGGAAGATTTCTTTGGAGATATGGACTTCAAGGTAGCCGGAACCCATAAGGGAATCACGGCAATCCAGATGGATATTAAGATTCACGGACTGACGAGACCGATCATCGAGGAAGCAATCGCACGTACCAGAAAAGCAAGACTCTACATTATGGACGAGGTCATGAGCAAAGCAATCGCAGAGCCGAGACCGGAAGTTGGCAAATATGCGCCGAAGATCATTCAGATGAGCATTGATCCGGCAAAGATCGGCGATGTAGTCGGACAGAGAGGAAAGACCATCAACGCGATCATCGAGAAGACCGGCGTGAAGATCGATATTACCGATGACGGAAATGTTTCCATCTGCGGCGTAGAGGCAGAGAGTATGGAAGAGGCAAGACGCCTGATCCAGATCATCGTTACCGAGTTTGAGGCTGGTATGGTTCTGGAAGGCGACGTTGTCAGCATCAAAGAGTTTGGTGCGTTCATTGAATTTGCACCGGGCAAGGAAGGGATGGTTCACATTTCCAAGATCGCAAAGCGCAGGATCAACCATGTGGAGGACGTGCTGACTCTGGGAGATCATGTGAAGGTAGTCTGCCTTGGCAAGGACAAGATGGGACGCCTTAGCTTCAGCATCAAGGACGTTGCGGAATAGAAAAGAAAGTATTGAAATATATAAGAGTCTCCCGTATGATGGTATGGGAGGCTCTTTTTGGAAGCTGATTTGTAAGAGAGGAAGTGCGTAGATGAGCGGAAAATGCGAGTCTTGTGGTCATTATGAATATGACGAGGAGTATGAGTGTTATGTCTGTCAGATGGAATTAGACCAGGACGAATTATACCGGTTCGTGACAGGAACATACCACGATTGCCCTTATTATTCAAGTGATGATGAATATGCCGTTGTACGGCACCAGATGTAAGGAGGACTTTATGAAAAAAATAGGATTTATCGGCGTTGGTATCATGGGAAAATCCATGGTCCGCAATTTAATGAAGGCTGGCTATGAGTTACATATTTATGCGCGAAATAAAGCCAAGGTGGAAGATGTGACCCAGGAAGGCGCGATTTTCCACGAGAGCATCGGAAGCTGTGTCTCGGACTGCGAGGCGGTGATCACGATCGTAGGTTTCCCGCAGGATGTGGAGGAAATCTACTTTGATGAGGGCGGAATCCTGGAGACGGCTGCAGATGGCGCTTATTTGATCGATATGACGACCACCAGCCCGCAGCTTGCCGAGAAGATCGCAAGAGAAGGCGTAAAGAAGGGATTTCACGTATTGGACGCCCCTGTGACCGGCGGAGATACCGGAGCGAAGGCGGGCACACTCTCAATCCTGGTCGGCGGGGAAAAGGAAGACTATGAGGCGTGTATGCCACTTTTTGAGGCGATGGGAACGAACATCAATTACCAGGGGAAAGCCGGCTGCGGACAGCACGCGAAGCTGGCGAACCAGATCATGATCGCAGGAACTTTAAGTGGAGTGTGCGAGGCGCTTGCTTATGGCAAGGCCAAAGGACTTAATATGGAGACGCTGCTTAAATCTGTTTCTACCGGCGCCGCGGGGAGCAAACAGCTTGATACCTTTGGGCCGAAGATCCTCGCAAAAGACTATGCGCCGGGATTCTTTATGAAGCATTTTATCAAGGACATGCGTCTGGCGCTGATCGAGGCAAATATGAGCAACTTGAGTCTTGAGGTCTTAAGTCTGGTTCTGGCAAATTATGAAGAGCTGGAGGCGGAAGGTATGGGAGATCTGGGGACCCAGGCGCTTATTAAGTATTACGTGCAGTAGTTCGCGCCATGAAAGAAATGAGTAGGTTAATAAAAGGTTTTTAACTTCCAGTTGTCGATGTGGTTTTAGCGGATTGGAATTTTGAACGCATTTGGTTTTAGATAAGAAAATATGGACAAGAACTTCTGTATGACGGCTCAGGCTGTTGTAGCAGGAGTTCTTTTTTTAGAATAAATCGCCTTCCTGTCCCATATATTGTCTAAAGAGGTGGACAAAATGGTTAATAAGAAGAGACGACAAATGATGGATATGCTTCCGCAGGCGATCAGGCAGCGGCTGGAACATGGTGGGATTCTCCCGGACAAGGTACAGGAGATCCGTTTGCGGGAAGACAGGCCTCTTATCGTATGCGAGGGAGGGAAGGAGGTCCTGCTTCCGCATAGAGTGACGAAAGAGGAATTGAGGGATACGCTGGAGCATTTTGCGGAATATTCCTTATATGCATACGAACACGAGCTGCGCCAGGGATTTATCACCGTGGAGGGAGGACACCGGGTCGGCGTGGCGGGGAAAATCATACCGGAGGAGGGAAAGGTCCGCAATTTTCAATATATTTCTTCCGTAAATATCAGAGTCTGTCATGAGATTCTGGGCTGCGCAGACCCGGTATTTCCCGGGATTCTTCAAGATGGAAGGATTTGTCATACTTTGATCATCTCCCCGCCGGGGTGCGGGAAAACGACGCTTCTTCGGGATATGATCAGGCAGATTTCAGATGGGAACCGTTACATAGAGGGGAAAAATGTGGGCGTGGTAGATGAGAGGTCGGAGCTTGGCGGCTGCTACCAGGGAGTGCCGCAGAATCAGCTTGGCTTAAGGACCGATATCCTGGATAACTGCCCCAAAGCGGAGGGGATGATGCTGATGATCCGCTCCATGTCCCCGCAGGTGCTTGCGGTAGATGAGATTGGCTCACAGCGGGATGTGGAGGCCGTTACCTGTGCCATGCACTGCGGGGTTATCATACTGGCTACCGCACACGGGGATTCTCTTGAAGAAATCAGGGAAAAACCGTTTTTGAAGGAACTTGCTAAGGGGCATTATTTTGAAAGGTACGTTCTTCTGGGAGGCGGGGGAGGTCCCGGAAAGATCCGGGGAATATATGACGAACGGGGGAGACAGATATGTTCTTAAAAATAATCGGCTGCCTTGCGATCCTGACGGCGTCTTCCGGGTATGGGCTTGCAAAAGGGCTGGAATATAAGAGACAGGTGGAGGAAATGAGCGCGATCGAAAGAATTATCTGGCAGCTTCGGGGAGAAATCACCTATATGAAGGCGCCGCTTCCCGATGTGTTCAGGCGTGTGGGAGGCCGGCTAAAAAATCCATACAGGGAATGGCTGTATGTTCTTTCGGAGGAGTTAAAAGGTTGTGGGAAGGAGAACTTCCAGCAGATATGGGAGCGGGTCACGCGCGAAAAACTAAGAGGGATTTCGCTGCCAAAGAGCGAATGGGACGAGCTTCTTCGGCTGGGCGGCCAGATGAGGTATCTGGATATACGGATGCAGGAGATGGCGCTCGACTGGTACGGGAATCAGATGCAGGGAAGAGAGGCAGCCATGCGGGAGGTGCTGGAACAAAAGAGGAAACTTTTCGCGTATCTGGGCGTGATGGGCGGAGCATTTCTTGTGATTTTACTGATATGAGCGGGAGGAGCGTATGAGTGTAAATCTGATATTTAAAATTGCGGCTGTCGGGATACTGGTGTCAGTTCTAAGTCAGGTGCTGAAGCATAGTGGAAGAGAAGAACAGGCATTTCTGACCAGTTTCGCAGGACTTCTTCTGGTGCTTTTTTGGATCATACCCTACATTTATGAACTGTTCGAAAATATACGGAGACTGTTTGCCCTTTGAGACCATGACTTAAGGCAGGGAAAAGAGTCAGAAAAGTGCGAAATGACGGTGGGATGCAAAAAGAAGCAGAACCGGGCGGAAAAAGGAATGCGCGAAGGGATAAGCGAAGCGGCAGAAGGTGGAGGGAAAAATGACAATTTTACAAATAGCGGGAATAGGGATTGTGGGGGCGCTGCTTGCCCTGCAATTAAAATCGGCAAAAAGTGAATATGGCGTGTACCTGGGGATCGCCGTCAGCCTGGTTCTGTTTTTCGCCATGAGCGGGAAGCTGGGAATCATTCTGGAGACGGTAAGCCTGATCGGGAAAACGCTTCACTTGGAGCAAGCGTATCTTGCCGTGATGCTGAAAATGCTGGGAGTCACCTATATTGCGGTATTTGCCGCGGACATCTGCAAGGATGCGGGGTACCAGACTATCGCCGGGCAGATCGAGATTTTCGCGAAACTTACGATCCTCGCGCTGGGTATGCCGGTTTTTCAGGCGCTCTTGATAACGATACAGGATTTTTTAAAGTAAAAAAGTGAGAGTTGCGGGTGAAGAGATGAGCGAAGTTCGAAGGGAGGTGACGAGGGGTGAACGGAAAGCGAAAAAAATGGCTGGCGGTGTTTCTTCTGACGGCTCTGGCCGTCTGTGGAGGGAGATGTATAGGCAGTTGCATGTACCAGGTTCAGGCAGAGGAAACGGATCAGACGGCAAAGGAGGAAGTCGAGGAGAAACAAGAGCGGGTGGAAGAAACGGATAAGGAGGCAAAGGAAACGGTTGAGACAGAACAGGAGGAAGCCGCAGAAGTACAGGAGCAGGCGGAAGAAATGATTCTGGGCGAACTGGACTTTGGCGAACTGGACCGGGCGGTCAAAGAAGTATTTCCAAAGGAGCGGATTACCTTCGAGGATCTTTTAGATGCACTGTTAAATGGCGAAGAAACGCTGCCGAAGGAGATGGTGGCTGGATATGTTTCCGATGCGATGTTCTATGTGCTGAAGGCGAATAAATCTGCCATGATCTCCCTGTTGTTACTGGTGATCGCGGCAGCAGTTTTCTCGAATTTTTCTTCCATATTTGGAAGCGGCCAGGTGGCACAGATCGGATTTTACATTGTATATATGTTGCTCGTTGTGACGTGTCTCCAGGGATTTAAGGCCACAGTCCAGGAAGTGACAGAGAACTTGGGCAGCTCACCGGCTTCATGCAGGTGCTTTCCCCGGTATACTTTCTTGCCATGGCCATTGCGGTGGGGAGCGTGAGCGCGATTTCATTCTACCAGATTACCTTGCTTTTGATCTATCTGGTGGAACTGTTCATTCTTCACTTTTTGCTGCCGCTGATCCATGTTTACCTGATGCTTGAGGTCATCAATTTCCTTTCGGAGGAGGCGTATTTGACGAAGCTGGCGGAGCTGGTGCAGACCCTGATCGGGTGGAGCCTTAAGACTCTCCTGGCGGTTGTGACAGGACTTGGCTTCCTGCGCGGGCTGATCGGACCTGCAGTAGATGCGGTAAAACGCAGTACGCTCACCAAAGGGGCGGAGATGATTCCGGGAGTGGGGGACGCCATCAGCGGCGTGACAGAGATTATCCTTGGAACCGCCGTGATGCTGAAAAGTGGAATCGGAGTGGCAGGCGCCGTCCTGGTGGTGGGAATCTGTCTGATCCCAATTCTCAATATGGGAATCCTGACGTTGTTATATCGGGGGATGGCAGCTTTAATCCAGCCGATTTCGGACAAAAGGATCGTGGAACTGGTGAACAGCGTCGGGGTAGGGTGCCAGATGCTTTTACAGGTCGTTTTCACAACGGGAGTTCTGTTCCTGATCACGATCGCGGTGGCGGCTGCCGCAGCGCGCTAGAGGAGGAATGTTATGTTTGAATATCTATATGAATGGCTGCAAAACCTGGCGTTTTATATGATTCTTGTCACCGCAATCATGCATGTGATCCCGAGCGGCGGCTACGAGAAATATATCCGGTTCTTCTGCGGCCTGATCCTGGTCATTCTTCTGGCGGCCCCGCTTTGCAGCATGTTCGGGGCAGGCACACAGTTTCAAAAGGTGTACAAGGAGGCGGAGGATATGCGTTTGCAGAGGGAAATGGAGGAAGCCGCCGCGTACATTGAAAATATGGAAAATCCGTTTCAGGAGTAAGGAGGGAGTCCGGGATGGAAGAAAAATGGAATGGGAAGCAGATATGGAGGGAGATCAAAGGACGGAAGAATTCCTGGCTGATTCTTCTCCTTGTAGGCGTACTTCTGGTGGTGATCGCCCTTCCCACTTCGGAAAGGAAGGAGGAGGGGACAAAAGAAGAGGGGGAGGAGAGATTGGCTCTGGAGGGACAGTGGCAGGAGGATTCCTATGAGCAACAGCTGGAAACCCGGCTGGAACAGACACTTGCCAAGGTGAGAGGTGTGGGAAAGAATTCTGTCATGATCACGCTGTCATCTTCTGCGGAAAATGTGGTGGAAAAGGATCGCGAAATGACCAGCGAAAGTATAAAAGAGAGGGAAAGTACAGACACTTCTAAAAGAAGTACCTCCTCAGAAACTTCCGTATATACAGGGGGAACAGGAGAAGAGACGCCCTATGTGAGCAAACAGCTCTCGCCCAAGATCGAGGGAGTGCTGGTGGTAGCGGAAGGAGGAGACGACCCTGTGGTGGTGGAAAATATCACGGAGGCAGTTCAGGCATTATTTGGGGTAGACACGCATAAGATTAAAGTAATGAAGAGCAATTAAAAATATGTGAACCAGGAGGAAGGACGTTGAAACGAATTTTAAAGAAAAACCAGATTATTATTGCAGCGCTGGCAGTGATGATTGCAGTGGCGGGCTACCTGAATTACTCGGGAAAGATTTTCGGGGATAAAAAAGGGACGGAGGAGACCAGCTCCGAACTGGCGGGAAAAGAGCTTCTTGACATTTCTGATGAGGATGTAGCCGGAGCAGATCAGGATATCGCAAGCCTTGACGGGGAAGTGGAAGGAACTCCGGGCGAGGCCGTTCTTACCAGCAGTCAGGCAAGCGGAGTTGTGGCGCAGGCAAAGGTGAGCCGCGAGCAGGTGCGGGCGAAAAATAAAGAGACCCTGCAGGCGATCATAGATGATGAGAATATCAGTGAACAGCAGAAAAGCGACGCTATTGCCCAGATGGTAGCAATGACAGAAATGGCCGAAAAGGAGGTCGCCATTGAAACGATGCTGGCGAGCAAAGGATTCACGGAGGCGGTGGTAAGTTTAAGCGAAGAGGGGGCGGATGTCGTGGTGAACAGCGCAGATCTGTCCGACGCAAGGAGAGCGCAGATTGAGGATATCGTGACCAGGAAGGCGGGGGTGGACGCTTCCAATATCGTGATCATGCCGATACATACAGGAGAGAAGGCCGATACCGAAGAAGAAGCAAAATAAAGAGGAAAATATTTCTAAAAACATTTGCAGGATACCTATAAGCTATGTTAAACTTAAATATTGTTGAGAATACCGAGATGAACGTCCGCCGGACGTTCACTTAGGTATGCTTGGCAACTAAGATAAAAGAAAGATAGAAAAGGAATCTAAAGAATATGGCAGATTTTACGAATGAAATAAAAAAACGAAGAACATTTGCGATCATTTCCCATCCGGATGCCGGAAAGACGACGCTTACCGAGAAATTTCTGCTTTACGGAGGCGCGATCAACCAGGCAGGTTCGGTCAAAGGGAAAGCGACGGCAAAGCATGCGGTCTCTGACTGGATGGAGATCGAGAAGGAGAGAGGTATTTCCGTCACCTCGTCGGTGCTGCAGTTCGAGTATGGCGGATACTGTATCAATATTCTGGATACTCCGGGACATCAGGATTTCTCGGAGGATACCTACCGTACTTTGATGGCGGCCGATTCGGCTGTCATGGTCATTGACGGATCGAAAGGCGTGGAGGCGCAGACCAGGAAACTTTTCAAGGTCTGTGTCATGCGCCATATTCCTATTTTTACGTTTATTAATAAGATGGACAGGGAAGCGATGGATACGTTCGAGCTGCTGGACGATATTGAGAAGGAGCTGGGCATCGCAACCTGCCCGATCAACTGGCCGATCGGTTCCGGTAAGGCGTTTCGCGGCGTGTATGACCGGAATACCAGCGAACTTGAGATTTTCTCTGATACCAGGAAAGGAACTGCGGTGGGAGAGGTGAAGAAGGCTCCCATCGACAGCGACATGGCAAGGCAGATCGTAAGCGAAGAGCAGTATGAAAAGCTTCAGGAAGAAGTCGAGCTTCTGGACGGCGCAAGTGCCGAGTTCGATCAGGAACTGGTTAGCAAGGGAGAGCTGTCACCGGTATTTTTCGGCTCGGCTCTGACCAACTTCGGCGTGGAGACCTTCCTTCAGCATTTCCTCGCGATGACGACCTCGCCTCTTCCGAGAATGTCGGATCAGGGGCTCATTGATCCGATGAAGGAGAAGGATTTCTCTGCCTTTGTCTTTAAGATTCAGGCAAACATGAACAAGGCACATCGGGACAGGATCGCGTTTATGCGGATCTGTTCCGGTGAATTTGACGCGGGGATGGACGTGTTCCATATTCAGGGCGGAAAGAAGGTGCGCCTCTCCCAGCCGCAGCAGCTTATGGCGAGCGAGCGGAAGATAATCGATAAGGCGTACGGCGGTGACATTATCGGCGTGTTTGACCCGGGTATTTTCTCCATTGGAGACACCCTCACGAACTCACCGGTAAAATTTGCCTACGAAGGGATTCCCACCTTTGCGCCGGAGCATTTTGCCAGGGTGCGTCAGGTGGATACGATGAAGCGGAAACAGTTCATTAAGGGAATCAATCAGATCGCCCAGGAAGGTGCGATTCAGATCTTCCAGGAGTTCAATACCGGAATGGAAGAGATTATCGTGGGCGTGGTGGGCGTTCTGCAGTTTGACGTTCTGAAATACCGTCTGGAGAATGAATATAATGTAGAGATCCGGCTGGACAACCTGCCCTATGAGCATATCCGCTGGATCGAAAATGAAGAGATCGACATGGACAAGCTAAAAGGTACGTCTGATATGAAGAAGATCAAAGATCTGAAGGGACGTCCGCTGCTTCTGTTCGTGAACAGTTGGAGTATTCGTATGGTCCTGGAGCGAAATGAAGGCTTAAGGCTAAGTGAGTTCGGGCGTTAAAACAGTAAGGGATCGAACTGCTCCGGCTTTTTACAAAACGAATTATTTCCTTTCCATCTCAAAAGAAGTATGCTACAATACTCATAGGAATGTGCGGACGGCAGGTCCAAACAAAAAGGAGGAAGAAATCATGAGTAAGGAAGAAAGAAACACATATAAAATCGCAACTGATGAGAACTTAGGCGAGGTACAGATCGCAGATGAGGTCGTTGCGATCATTGCAGGGCTTGCGGCAATGGAAGTGGATGGTGTGTCCTCCATGGCAGGCAATGCTACCAGAGAACTGATCAGCAAATTAGGCATGAAGAGCCTTTCAAAAGGTGTCAAGGTAGATGTGCTGGAAGGGATTGTTACCGTATCTCTGGCACTCAACTTAAAATACGGGGAGAGCATCAAGGATACCACAATAAAAGTACAGGAAAAAGTAAAGGCAGCCATTGAGAATATGACCGGGCTTACCGTTGCGGACGTGAATATCCGTGTTGCCGGCGTGGATATGCCTGAAGAAGACTAGACGCAGGAAGTAGGATTATGGGAAGAAGCGAACTTAGAGAACACATTTTTAAGATCATTTTCGGCACGGCGTTCAGTGAGAAAGGCGAGATCGAGGAGCAGATGGAGCTTTATCTGGAACAGCTTGACGAGATTAAGGATACGGACAGGAACTATATTCTGAACAAGGCGAAGGCTGTGGCAGCGAAGATCGAAGAGATCGACGCGATGATCGCAGAGCACGCAGAGGGCTGGAAGGTCAGCCGTATGAATAAGGTGGATCTGTCCATTCTCCGGCTTGCCGTGTACGAGGTGAAATGGGACGACGATGTCCCGGTTAAGGTTGCCATCAATGAAGCGGTGGAGCTTGCGAAGAAATTCTCCGGTGACAGCGGTCCGGCTTTTGTGAATGGAATTCTGGGAAAGATGGTGTAGTTCCCACACCCGGGCAGGAGAGCAGATGCAGAATGTATATACCGTAAGGCAGGTCAATGCGTATGTGAAGAACATGTTTGCGCAGGACTTTATGCTGAATCGAATCTATGTAAAAGGCGAAGTGTCAAATTGTAAGTATCACACTTCGGGACATATATATTTTTCTTTGAAAGATGAGTCCGGAACGATTGCCTGTGTTATGTTTGCCGGGCAGCGCGGCGGGCTTTCTTTTCGTATGCGGGAAGGCCAGCAGGTGATCGTGCTGGGAAGTATCAGCGTCTACGAAAGGGACGGAAAATACCAGCTCTACGCGAAGGAAATCCGCCCCTACGGGGCCGGACTTCTGTATGAGAAGTTTCAGATGCTGAAGGCAGAGCTGGAAGAAATGGGCATGTTTGCCCCGGAATATAAAAAACAGATTCCGGCTTATGTAAGAACGGTCGGAGTGGTCACGGCGCCTACCGGAGCTGCGATCCGCGATATTATCAATATTACGCGCAGGAGAAATCCTTTTGTGCAGATTATTTTATATCCGGCTCTGGTCCAGGGCGAGGGAGCGGCGGCCAGCATCGTCCGCGGCATCCGTGCGTTGGAAGCAAAGGGCGTGGATGTGATGATTGTGGGACGAGGCGGCGGTTCTATTGAGGACCTTTGGGCTTTTAACGAGGAAGCGGTGGCAAGAGCCGTGTTTGACTCGACCGTTCCGATCATATCCGCCGTGGGACATGAGACCGACACGACGATCGTAGACTATGTGGCGGATCTGCGCGCACCGACGCCGTCCGCGGCGGCAGAGCTTGCAGTATATGAATACCGGGAAGTGGCCTCCCTCCTTCGGGGATACGCCGACCGCATGGAGCGCAGTATGGATGCACGGCTTCGTTTTTCCAGACTGCGGTTTGAAAAATATCGCGATAAACTTTCGTATTTAAGCCCTTCGGGAAAACTCAGAGAGTATCGCCAAAGGCTGGCCGATTATGAGGAACGGCTTCCCCAGTTGATGGATCAGAAACTGGAGCTTAAGAAAAAGGAGCAGGAGGAGTGCAAAAAGATTCTTTCGCTGCTCATGGATAGAAAGATAGAAGATAACAGGCATCGGCTTGCTATTTATATAGAAAGAATGCGGGGATTGTCTCCGCTCGCAAAGCTGAATCAGGGATTTTCTTATGTACAGGATCAACAAGGCAGGAATATAAGCAGTATCAGCCATGTGCAAAAAGAAGATACACTTGAAATTTATGTAAGAGACGGCAAGATCATAGCCGAGGTGAAGGAAACGCGGCAGACGAAAGGAAGCCTGGAAGGGCAGTCTGTTTAGAATACCCTGGCAGGAAAGGAGACAGAGTATGGAAGAAAAAGTTAGGGCCCGGGAAGAGGCAAAGGACCAGGAGAGTCTGGAGAGCCTTTTTGTAGGTTTGGATGATGTAGTGGAGAAACTGGAGCAGGGGGATACCTCCCTGGAAGAATCCTTCCGGCTCTATCAGGCAGGAATGGAAATGCTGAAGAAATGCAGCGAGAAGATCGACGCGGTGGAAAAACAGGTTTTGATCCTGGAGGAGAATGGAGAGACGCATGAATTTTAAAGAAGAACAGCAGAAGAAGGTACAGAATATAGAAGAAATCCTGAAAGAATACTTACCAAAACCGGAGGGATATCAGAAAGAGATCATGGAGGCGATGGAGTACAGCGTGATGGCAGGCGGAAAACGTCTGCGGCCGATGCTGATGCGCGAGACCTTTCGCTTATTCGGCGGGGAAGGACGAGTCGTGGAGCCGTTTATGGCGGCGGTGGAAATGATTCATACCTATTCGCTGGTGCATGACGATCTTCCGGCTATGGATAACGATGAATACCGCCGCGGCAGAAAAACGACGCACGTGGTGTATGGAGAGGCCATGGGCATTCTGGCGGGAGACGCGCTCCTTAACTATGCGTTTGAGACGGCAGTTAAGGCTTTTGAGATCGAACCAAAGGAGGGCCAAAGGATAAGCGCGGCGCTTAAGATCCTGGCCCAAAAGGCGGGCATTTTTGGAATGATCGGCGGTCAGGTCGTGGATGTAGCTTCCTGCGGAACAGGTCTTGATCAGAAAATGCTGGATTTTATCTATGAACTGAAGACCGGGGCTTTGATCGAATGTGCGATGATGGTCGGAGCTGTACTTGCGGGCGCCCGGGAAGAGGATGTGCGTAAGGTGGAGAAGATCGCTTCCGATGTGGGAATCGCGTTCCAGATTCAGGATGATATTCTTGATGTGACCAGTACCACCGAGGAACTGGGAAAACCGGTTCACAGTGATGAAAAGAATGAGAAAACGACCTATGTGACACTGAAAGGCCTGGAGGAAGCGGCGAAGGACGTGGAGAAGCTCTCAAAGGAGGCGCTCATGCTGCTGATGGATCTCCCCGGAGAGAATCCATTCCTTACGGAACTGATCCGGGAATTGATTCACAGAAGAAAATAAAGTGACGACCGAAGGCGGAGAATCCTGCGGAGCAAGATTCTTTATTGGAAGGGGTATCAAGTGTCTTTGGATTTTGGGGATAAAGAGGTGCAGATATGTATCTGGAACAGATTCAGAAAGCAAATGATATTAAATTTTTAGATGAAGATGAACTGGATGATCTGGCGGAGGAGATCCGTAATTTTTTGATAGAGAAGATCAGTCGGACAGGGGGGCATCTGGCCTCCAATCTGGGCGTGGTGGAGCTGACGATGGCGATGCACCTAAGCTTTACACTACCGGAGGATAAGATGATCTGGGATGTGGGGCATCAGTCCTACACACACAAACTTTTGACAGGGCGCCGGGAGGGCTTCGAGAGACTTCGCAAATACGGGGGAATGAGCGGATTTCCGAAGCGCAAGGAGAGCGACTGCGATGCCTTTGACACCGGACACAGTTCCACGTCGATCTCGGCGGGGCTGGGATATGTGCGCGCAAGAGACATTTTGAAGGACGATTATTATGTGGTCTCTGTGATCGGAGACGGCTCCCTGACCGGAGGAATGGCTTATGAGGCGCTGAACAATGCGGCGACCTTGAAAACCAATTTTATTATTGTACTGAATGATAACAATATGTCGATTTCCAGAAATGTAGGCGGCATGTCGCGGTATCTGGACGGGCTGCGCACGGCGCAGGCCTACGCCGATCTGAAAAATGCTGTGGAGCTGGCAGTGGGCAGTATCCCGCTGGGCGGAGAGAAGATGGTCAGACACCTGCGGCGGACCAAGAGCAGTATCAAGCAGTTGTTTGTGCCGGGTATGTTCTTTGAAGACATGGGGATCAAATATTTAGGCCCTGTGGACGGGCATAATCTAAAGGCACTGAACCGGGCGTTCAAAGAGGCAAAACGTGTGCACGGCCCGGTGCTTCTCCATGTGCTGACCACAAAAGGAAAGGGGTATTACCCCGCAGAGAACAATCCGGCAAAGTTCCACGGAACCGGGCCCTACGACATTGCAACAGGCGAGCCGGTGGGCGGAGACGGAAAGGATTCCTGGACGAAAGTATTTTCCAAAGTGATGCTGGATCTCGGAAAGAAGGACGAGAAGCTGACGGCGATCACGGCGGCGATGGAGGACGGAACGGGACTTTCCGCCTTCCATGCGGTATACCCGGAGAGGTTCTTTGATGTGGGAATCGCGGAAGGACATGGCGTGACCTTTGCAGCCGGACTTGCGGCGGCGGGAATGCACCCGGTATTTGCAGTATATTCCTCGTTCCTGCAAAGAGGGTTCGATCAGGTGATCCATGATGTCTGTCTTCAGAAGCTGCCGGTCGTATTTGCCATTGACAGGGCCGGGCTTGTGGGTGCCGACGGAGAGACGCACCAGGGTGTGTTCGATCTGTCCTATTTGTCCATGATTCCGAACATGACGGTCATGTCACCGAAAAATAAATGGGAATTTGCCGATATGCTGCGGTTCGCGGTAAGATTGGGCTCTCCGGTTGCCGTCCGCTATCCGAGGGGAACGGCCTATGACGGGTTCAAAGAGTTCAGGGCGTCTGTCGAGTACGGGAAGAGTGAAGTCATCTTTGACGAGGAGGGAATCGCCCTTTTAACGGTGGGTCATATGTTTGAGACCGGTGTTAAGGTCAGAGAAAATCTAAAAGAGATCGGGTATAACTGTACCCTGGTCAATGCACGGTTCGTAAAGCCGGTGGACGAAGGGATGCTTCTTCGTCTCGCGCGGGATCACCGGCTTATAGTCACCCTGGAGGAGAACGTACTTAGCGGCGGATTTGGCGAGAAGGTCCGGGAGATCGCAGAAAAGAAATGTCTGTCCTGCCGGGTGCTGAATATGGCGCTCCCGGACGATTATATTGAACATGGCAGCGTGGAGGCGCTTCGCCGGGAAGTGATGCTGGATGCGGATTCGATCACGACCCGCGTCGTAACGGAATATCTTTCCCGCAAATGTATAGAAGCTGGGGAAAAGAAGGAATAGAAGATGAAAGAAAGGTTAGATGTATTACTGGTAAAAAGAAATCTGGCCGCGTCAAGGGAAAAGGCGAAGGCAATCATCATGTCCGGAAATGTATTTGTGGACGGTCAGAGAGAGGATAAAGCAGGGACGGCTTTTGAGGATACGGTGCAGATCGAAGTCAGGGGACATGCGCTTCCCTATGTGAGCCGCGGCGGCTTGAAGCTGGAGAAAGCGATCCGTAATTTTGACCTGACGGTCGATCAGAAGGTGTGTACGGATGTGGGTTCCTCCACCGGCGGTTTTACGGATTGTATGCTGCAGAACGGCGCAAGAAAAGTGTTTGCCATCGATGTGGGGCGCGGCCAGCTTGACTGGAAGCTGCGTCAGGACGAGCGTGTGGTGTGTATGGAGAAAACGAATATCCGTTATGTGACGCCGGAGGATCTGGGCGAACCGATCGATTTCTCTTCCATAGACGTGTCCTTTATTTCGCTGACCAAGGTGCTGTTGCCTATCCGGAATTATCTGAAGGATGAAGGAGAAGTGGTGGCGCTCATCAAGCCGCAGTTCGAAGCGGGAAGAGAGAAGGTCGGGAAAAAAGGCGTGGTGTGGGAAAAGAGTACGCATATCGAGGTGATCGAAAAGGTGATAAACTACGCGCTCTCGATTGGTTTTTCCGTAAAAGCACTGGAATTTTCGCCGATCAAAGGCCCGGAAGGAAATATCGAATATCTGGTACATTTGAAAAAATGTGTGACGGGCTCGGCAGCTCTTGCGGAAGAGGTAAGTGCGTCAAAGGTGGCGGATGCCGCTTTTGAGACACTGGCAAAATAGGATTGCAGCAAAGGAACTAGGACAAGATGAATTATTTTTATATTATTACAAATAGTATGAAGGATACGGACTATGCGATTACGGACAGGATCATCACCTGTCTGGAAGCGCATGGAAAAAAGTGTTTTTTGTATGAGGGCGGGGAGGTGCCCGGACATATGGATTGCGCGCTGGTGCTCGGCGGAGACGGAACCTTTATTCAGGCTTCCCGGAAGCTGTTGGGAATGGACGTGCCGATGCTTGGTATCAACATGGGGACGCTGGGGTATCTGACTGAGGTGGAAGTGCAGAACGTGGAGAGTGCGATCGAACAGCTCATAGAGGGAAGATACGCCGTGGAAGAAAGAATGATGCTGTATGGTTCTGTAGCAGGCGGTACCAGCGATGTGGCGCTGAATGATATTGTGGTGGGGCGGAATGGGTCCCTCAAGATCCTACATTTCAATCTGTATGTCAATGGAGAATACTTGAATTCCTACCAGGCGGACGGCGTGGTCATCTCGACCCCGACCGGATCTACGGCGTACAATCTGTCGGCGGGGGGACCGATCGTGGAGCCGACGGCTTCCCTTATTCTGGTTACGCCGATCTGTTCTCACGCACTGAACTCCAGCAGTATTGTTTTTTCGGATCAGGATGAGATCGAAATCGAGATCGGTTCAAGGAGAGACGGGACGCCGGAGGAAGCGGCTATCACGTTTGACGGAACAGACATTACCACGATTCGCACCGGAGACAGAGTACGCGTCAAGAAATCGCGCGATACGGCAAAGATCATTAAACTCAGCAAGATCAGCTTCCTGGAGACCTTGCGTGAAAAGATGAAAGGAAATTAGAGATGAAAGGCAACCGACACGCAAAAATTGTAGAGTTGATCCATCAGTACCAGATTGAGACGCAGGAAGAGCTGGCCCAAAGGCTGGTGGAGGCAGGCTTCAAGGTGACGCAGGCGACGGTATCCAGGGACATCCGGGATCTGAAGCTGACGAAGGTACCTGCTGAAAATGGGAGACAAAAGTACGCGGTGCTTCAAAATGAGAAGAATGTACCGGAGGAAAAATATATCCGTATTTTAAAAGACGGTTTTATATCCATGGATATGGCGCAGAATATTCTGGTGATCAAGACGGTCTCCGGTATGGCTATGGCTGTGGCCGCAGCTCTGGACGCCATGCAGTGGGAAGAAATCGTGGGCTGCATCGCCGGAGATGATACCATTATGTGTGCGGTGCGTACTGTGGATGATACGATTCTTTTGATAGAGAAGATGAAGAAGCTATTGGGTGAATAGCAGGAGGAAGCATGTTACTGAATTTACATGTAAAAAATCTTGCGCTGATTGATGAGGCGGAAGTAGATTTTTCGGAAGGACTGAATATACTGACAGGCGAGACCGGAGCGGGAAAATCCATCGTGCTGGGAAGTGTGAACCTTGCCCTGGGAGGGCGGTACACAGCGGATTTGCTGCGAAAGGGAGAAAAAAGCGGTCTTGTGGAGCTGACTTTCGAGGTAAAGAGCGAGCAAACCAGAAAAAAACTGGAAACAATGGATATTTTTCCGGAAGATGGGCAGGTTATCATCAGCAGACGGTTGATGGAGGGAAGAAGTACGGCCCGCATTAACGGCGAGACGGTGACGGCGTCAAGGCTGAGAGCGGCGGCACAGGTGCTGATCGACATTCACGGACAGCATGAGCATCAATCCCTGCTCTACAAGAAGAATCATCTGACGATCCTGGACGCATTTGCACAGGAAGCTGCCCGAATCCGTGAGGAAGTAAAGGAAGCATACCGCATTTATCGTGCGGATAAAAAGGAACTGGAAGAAGCGGATACCGATGAATGTGAGCGCCAGAAGGAGATGGATTTTCTGGAATTTGAGATTCAGGAGATTCAAAACGCCGGACTTTCCGTCGCGGAGGAGGAAGAGATCGAAGAAACTTACCGTAAAATGACAAACGGGAAACAGATGGTGGAGAATCTGGAAGAAGCCTACGCGTATCTTGCAGGGGAGGAAAATGCAAGTGCGGCCGAGGCGGTGGGGCGTGCGGTTCGGTCGGTTGCAGAGATTCAGAGACTGGATGAAAGAGCAGGCGAACTCTATGGACAGCTCCTTGAGGTGGAAAGCCTGCTTAGCGATGTGGGACGGGAGCTGCGTGATTACACGGATTCCTTCTCTTTTTCACCGGAAACGTTCTATGAAGTAGAGACGCGGCTGAATGAAATAAATCGATTAAAGGCGAAATATGGAAATTCTGTCGAAGATATTTTGACATATCTCGACCAAAAGGAACAAAGATTGCAGGTCTTGAAGGATTATGACCAATATCTGGAAGGACTGAAAAAGAGGCTGCGCGATTCAGAAAGGCAGCTTGCAGAAAAATGCGCCGTCCTCAGTAGAATGCGGAAAGAACGCGCCCGAACGCTGGCAGAGCAGATCAAAGCGGCGCTTATGGACCTGAACTTTTTGGACGTACAGTTTGATATCGCTTTCGCAGACACGAAGGGATATACCCCGGAAGGGACGGATGAGGTGGAATTCATGATCTCCCTGAACCCCGGCCAGCCGCTTAAGCCTCTTGCTGAGGTGGCATCCGGCGGAGAACTTTCCAGGATCATGCTGGCTATCAAAGCGGTGCTGGCGGATAAGGATGAGATTGAGACGCTGATTTTTGATGAGATCGATGTGGGAATCAGCGGACGGACAGCCCAGAAGGTCTCCGAAAAAATGGGAGTGATCGGAAAGCGTCATCAGGTCATCTGCATCACGCATCTGGCGCAAATCGCAGCGATGGCGGATGCACATTTTGCGATTGAAAAACATGCGGAATCAGAAAAAACGACGACCAGCATACGAAAACTGGACGAGGAAGCTTCAGTGAGAGAGCTGGCGAGAATATTGGGTGGAGCGCAGATTACCGATAAGGTACTGGAAAATGCGAAAGAAATGAAAATTCTGGCATCCGGTTTAAAATAATCGAAATCTTCACATACTAGACAGGAATTGAATTCCTGTCTTTTTCTTTTGATTAGACGGGGAAAGGGGAGATACTATGGCAGTCAGGTGGTACAGACGTATGCTTATTATTTTGTTAGTGCTTACAATCACACTGGGCGGAGGGTATTGTTTCCTGGAACTGAAAAAAGAGGCTCTGGAGCAGGAGGTAAATGCTGCCACATCGTCCGGCGCTCTTTTGATTCCGGGGGGAATGCCGGTTGGAATCTACATGGAAACGGACGGTGTGATGGTTCTGGGAACCGAAGAGATAGAAAGTGCGGGCGGCGAAAGACGGGCGCCGTCCCGGCATCTTGTGAAGGATGGAGATTATATTGTCGGCGTCGATGATGAGAAGGTGGAGAACAAAAAGGAACTTATCGAAGTAGTACAAAATCTGTCGAAAAAGACGGTGATTCTGCACCTGAGAAGAAATGAAGAGTATATTGATGTTAAAGTATGGCCGGCCAGAGATGAGAATGGTTCATACAAGCTGGGGATTTGGGTCAGGGACAATGTGCAGGGGCTTGGGACGGTTACATTTTTAAATGCGAACAGCCGCTTTGGTGCGCTGGGACACGGAATCCACGATACGGATACCGGGAATCTGCTGGAAATGTCCGAGGGAACCCTGTATGAGACCAGTATCCAGAATATTAAAAAAGGCAAGAGCGGAAATCCGGGCGGTATGGAAGGAATTATCGTTTACAATCACTATAACGTTCTGGGAAGTATTTCTAAAAATACGGACTGTGGCATATTTGGAAAAATAGACCGGGTGGACCGGGTATTTCAAAACCAGGATGCAGTTCCCGCGGCCAAAGGAGAGGAGGTACACACAGGAAAAGCTGCCATACGCTGTGCAGTCAGCGGGGAGGTAGAAGAGTATGAAATTGAAATAACAAAAGTTGACTTAAGTCCGAGAGAGGTTAACAAGGGGATCGAGATTCGGGTAACGGACCCGGACCTGCTTGCGTTAACCGGGGGGATCGTGCAGGGAATGAGCGGGAGCCCGATTCTTCAGGACGGAAAACTTGCCGGCGCCGTCACACACGTTTTTGTACAGGATTCGACAAAAGGCTACGGCATTTTTATCGGAAATATGCTGGAGAATCTTGTCGAATAATCAGAACTAAAATGCTGTCAAATTGTTACGATACCGTTACCTTGAATCCACAATTTTGCAGAGCCTATAATGTTGCCCGTGACAACTCGGGAATGCAGGCTGGATGAAGGAGGGTATAGCTTATGGAGCAACTTAACGTAGCGATTGCCGACGATAACGAACGAATGCTGGAACTGCTGAGCGAAATCATTGCAAATGAAAAGGACTTAAAGCTGGTTGGAAAAGCGAAGAATGGAGAAGATATGTGTCATATTATCCGCGACGCCAAGCCGGATGTGGTCCTTTTGGATCTGATTATGCCGAAGATGGACGGGCTTAGTGTGATGGAGAGAGTACATGCGGATAAAACGATGAGAAAACAGCCGGAATTTATTGTGGTCACGGCAATCGGACAGGAGAGAATCACGGAAGATGCATTTGCAAAGGGAGCAGCTTATTATATACTAAAACCATTTAACAATGAGACAGTGCTGCAGAGAATCCGAAGCATTGGAAGAACGAAGGCTCCGGTGCCGCGGGCCGAGGAACCGGTGAGCATGAATGAGGAGGCGGAAACAAAAGAAGACCTGGAACACATGGTGACAGAGATGATTCATGAGATCGGGATTCCGGCGCATATCAAAGGATATCACTATCTGCGGGATGCGATCCTGATGGCCATTGACGATATGGACGTGCTGAATGCGATTACGAAGGTGCTTTATCCCACGGTAGCCAAAAAACATCAGACCACGTCCAGCAGAGTGGAGCGCGCGATCCGCCATGCGATTGAGGTGGCATGGAGCAGAGGAAAACTGGATACGCTGGAACAGCTTTTTGGTTACACGGTAAGCAACGGAAAAGGGAAACCGACCAATTCAGAATTTATAGCACTTGTGGCCGATACGATCAGATTACGGACAAAACGCAGATAATTCTTTTCAAAATGCAATTTATGCTGTATAATTATGAGAAAGCCATGAATGTGCAAGGAGGGCCGTATCATGAAAAAGATTTTATTTGTAACATCAGAGGCAGTGCCGTTTATAAAGACGGGAGGGCTTGCGGACGTAGCAGGTTCCCTGCCGAAGTATTTTGACCGTAAGAAGTATGACGTGCGCGTTATGCTGCCGAAATACATGTGCATGAAGGATGAGTGGAAGGATAAGCTCAGCTATAAGCTGCATTTTTACATGGATCTTAACTGGAGACAGCAGTATGTAGGGATTCTGGAACTGGAGCATGAAGGAATCACATTCTATTTCGTAGATAACGAGTATTATTTCAACGGATCAAAACCGTATGGTGATATTGCATATGATATCGAGAAATTTGCATTCTTCTCCAAAGCAGCGCTGAGTTCTCTGCCGCTTCTGGATTTCCGTCCGGATATTATCCACTGCCATGACTGGCAGACAGGACTCGTTCCGGTATTTTTGGATAACTTCCGTTACGGGAATGAATTCTTCCGCGGGATTAAGACGGTATTTACGATACATAACCTGAAGTTCCAGGGCGTTTGGGATAAGAAGACCATAAAAGATATTACAGGACTTCCGGAATACTATTTTGTACCGGATAAGCTGGAAGCATATAAAGATGCGAACTTCCTGAAAGGCGGTATTGTATACTCAGACCGTGTAACGACCGTTAGCGCAAGCTATGCGGAAGAGATCAAGACTCCGTTCTATGGAGAGAGACTTGACGGCCTTATGAACGCCAGATCGAACTGCCTGTCCGGTATCGTAAATGGTATCGACTACGAAGACTTTAACCCGGCGACCGATCCGCATATTGTGAGAACTTATTCTGTAGAGAATTTCCGAAAAGAGAAAGTGAAGAACAAGATCGCGCTTCAGGAAGAGTTGGGACTTGAAAAAGATCCGAAGAAGATGATGATCGGCGTTGTTTCCCGTCTGACAGACCAGAAGGGCTTCGATCTTGTGAATTATGTGATGGATGAACTGTGTCAGGACGCAGTACAGCTTGTTGTACTTGGTACAGGAGAAGAACAGTACGAGAACAGCTTCCGCTATTTTGCATGGAAGTATCCGGATAAGGTGGCGGCACTTATTTATTATTCCGAGCCGATGTCGCATAAGATTTATGCATCCTGCGACGCATTCCTGATGCCGTCTCTGTTTGAACCATGCGGACTTAGCCAGCTGATGAGTCTGCGCTATGGTACGGTACCGATCGTGCGTGAGACCGGCGGACTGAAAGATACGGTAGAGCCGTACAATGAGTATGAGAAGACCGGAACCGGATTCAGCTTCACCAATTACAATGCACATGAGATGCTGAACACGATTCGCTATGCGGAGCAGATCTACTATGACAAGAAACGCGATTGGAACAAGATTGTCGAACGCGGCATGCAGCAGGATTTCTCCTGGAAGAATTCCGCAAAATTGTACGAAGAATTGTATGAAAGCATGTAAGATTTTGTAAATACTTTGTATAGCGGGATAGTAGGAATTGGATTATACTTATTCTTATACATCGTGAATGTTAAGGAACATGCGAGGATGCGCGGTGTACACTGCTTGAAAGAGCAGTGTATGCCGCGTAATATATTACCAGGCATACTTAAGTGAAGGGCCGGCGGACTGCCGTGCATATAACGTACAAAGGAGATTTATGTTGATTGCCAGGCGTACTTAAGTGAAGGTTCGGTGGACCGTTAGCCCGGCAATAAGATAACATAAGAGAAGGAGCAGAATTATGCGGATTATTGACAGAATAAGAGAAGAGGGAGTACATATTTCATTTGAGATCTTTCCGCCGAAGACGGATGCCGGTTATGCATCTGTACTCGAGGCAACGGAGCAGATTGCCAAGCTAAAGCCGTCCTACATCAGCGTGACCTACGGGGCCGGCGGCGGTACGAGTAAGAATACGGTTAAGATCGCGTCGCATATTCAGAACGACTTAGGAGTTCCAAGTCTTGCGCATCTCACCTGTGCGTCTTCTACCAAAGAGGAGGTAGCAGCAGTCATCGGGCAGTTAAAGGAGAATGGAATCGAGAATATTCTCGCGCTGCGAGGCGATATCCCTAAAGATGCCCAGTTTCCGCTTCCGGACCAGTACCGGCATGCGTCAGAGCTGATACAGGATATCAAGGCGCAAGGTGATTTCTGCATCGGTGCGGCTTGCTATCCGGAGGGGCATGTGGAGTCGGAGCACAAGGACGAGGACATCCTGCATCTGAAAGAGAAGGTGGACTGCGGAGTGGATTTCCTCACGACACAGATGTTTTTTGACAACTCTATTTTATATAATTTCCTGTATCGGATTCGGGAGAAGGGAATCGTGGTTCCGGTCCTTCCGGGAATCATGCCGGTGACGAGCGGCAAGCAGATTGAGAGAATCTGCGCTTTATCCGGTACGGCCCTGCCCCGGCGTTTCCTCGATATCGTAGATCGTTTCGGAGATAATCCGGCGGCCATGACGCAGGCAGGCGTCGCCTATGCGACAGACCAGATCATTGACCTGATCGCAAATGGAATTCAGAATATCCATATTTACTCTATGAATAAACCGGAAGTTGCCTCTGCGATCATGCGGAATTTGTCAGAGATCGTGAAATAATAAAGAAGGTAGGATCATGACTGATTTAAGGACACGAGAAGCAATCCGCTACCTGGGTTATGGGAGAAGTGCGGTGGATGAGAACGTTCTGGCGCTGATCGCCGACTCCTTCCGGGAGCTGGATGGATGCGCCGTAGCGCGTTCGGTCTATCGCATTTTTGATCTGGAAGTTTGCCGCAGGGAGACGGGTGCGCATCAGCCTGAAAAAGAGGACGCAGGACGTCTCCAAATCGGAACGATGGTGGCAGAAAGCCGCAGCCTTACGCGGAATCTGCTGGGGTGCCGTGAAGTCGTCATATTCGGTGCCACATTAGGCCCGGCGGTGGACGTTCTGATCCGTCGTTATTCGCTCACTGAGATGGCAAGAGCGGTGGTGCTGCAGGCGTGTGCCGCTGCATTTTTAGAGGAATACTGCGACCAGATTCAGAAAGAAATCGGTGAAGTGCTGGCAAAAGAAGGAAAATATCTGCGTCCCCGGTTCAGCCCGGGATATGGCGATTTTGATATTCACCATCAGGAAGATATCCTTCGCATGCTGGATACCGCGAAGAAGATCGGGCTGACTATGACGGACAGCTATATGCTGACCCCGACCAAATCGGTCACGGCTTTGATCGGTATCAGTACCACGAAGGAGAATTGCCATATTAAGGGCTGTGAAGCCTGTGGGAAACAGGATTGTCCATACAGAAGAAAATAAAGGAGTTTTAGAGAGATGAAATTGACAGAACGGTTGGGAAAAGAACTTCTGTTTTTTGACGGAGGAATGGGGACACTTTTGCAGGAAAGAGGACTTTTGCCGGGTGAACTGCCGGAAGTCTGGAACATCGAGCACCCGGAGGCGATAGAGGAGATTCACCGTATGTATTATGAGGCGGGCAGCGACATGGTACTCACCAATACCTTTGGCGCCAATGCCTGTAAGTTCCATGACGCCAACTATACGCTGGAGGAGGTCATATGTAGTGCCGTGGCAAATGCGAGAAGAGCGCAGGAAAAAGCGGTAAAAGACGGGCGAAAGACCTATGTGGCCCTGGATATGGGACCGACCGGCAAGCTTCTTAAGCCCCTCGGGGATCTTGCCTTTGAGGAGGCTTACGCGGCGTTTCGGGAGGCCGCTATTCTGGGAGAAAAATACGGCGTGGATTTCGTCCATATTGAGACGATGAGCGATACGTATGAGGTGAAGGCGGCAGTTCTGGCAGTAAAAGAAAACACGGCGCTTCCTGTCTTTGCGACCATGATCTTTGACGAAAAAGGAAAGCTTCTGACGGGAGGAGACGTGCCTTCTGTCGTTGCGCTTCTGGAGGGATTACGAGTGGACGCGCTGGGAATCAACTGCGGCATGGGGCCGCAGCAGATGCTGCCGGTATTAAAAGAGCTGCGCCGGTATTCCTCCTTGCCTCTGATCGTGAAGCCGAACGCAGGACTTCCGGTGCAAAGAGACGGCCAGACCTGTTATGATGTTGAGCCGGAAGCCTTTGCACGTATCATGGAGCAAATTGTGGAGGAGGGCGCCTGCGTCATTGGCGGGTGCTGTGGAACCACGCCAGCGCATATCCGCGCGATGACGGAGCGGTGCCGGAAAAAAGAAGTGCTTCCGGTGACAAAAAAACAGGATACCATCGTATCCTCCTACGGCCAGGCGGTGCTTCTGGGCGAGAAGCCTGTGATCATCGGGGAGCGGATCAATCCCACCGGGAAGAAGAAATTCAAAGAAGCTCTGAAGAATCATGATATGGATTATATCCTGAAAGAGGGCATAGCGCAGCAGGAGAATGGCGCACATATTCTTGACGTAAATGTAGGACTGCCGGACATTGATGAGAAGGCGTTCATGCTGGACGTGGTGAAAGAATTGCAGAGCGTTTTAAGCCTGCCGCTTCAGATTGATACCGTGGACGCCGGGGCAATGGAGGCGGCTATGCGGATCTACAACGGCAAACCGATGCTGAATTCCGTCAGCGGAAAACAGGAATCCATGGACTTAGTCTTCCCGCTGATTAAGAAGTATGGCGGCGTGGTCGTGGGCCTGACCCTGGATGAAGGGGGAATTCCGCAGACGGCGGATGAGAGGGCGGCGATCGCCGGGAAGATCATAAAGGAAGCAGCAAAATACGGAATTGACAAAAAAGACATTGTGATCGATGTGCTCACGATGACCATCAGTTCAGAAAAAGACGGGGCAAAGGTGACGCTGGAAGCTCTTAAAAAGGTAAGAGAGCTCTATGGCGTGGCGACTGTTCTGGGAGTATCCAATATTTCCTTTGGCCTGCCGAGAAGACCGGTGGTGAACAGTCATTTCTATACGATGGCCCTGCATAACGGCCTTTCGGCAGGAATCATCAATCCGGGCTCGGAGGAGATGATGAAATCTTATGATGCCTATTGTGCATTGATGGGATACGATGAGAATTGCAGCGCCTATATTGAAAAATATGCAGCCATGCCTGTGCCTGCTCCGGTAAGTGTGCCGAATACGGCAAAATCTGCAAATAGCGGAAATGCGGCGCCGGGACAAAACGGCGGCACCATGACTTTAAAACATGCGATCGAGAAAGGCCTGAAAGAGGAGGCTCATCGGGTGACTACGGAGCTCATTATGGTGAGGGAGCCTCTGGACATCATTCAGGGAGAACTGATTCCGGCGCTCAATGTGGTGGGCGATGGATTTGAGAAGGGAACTGTTTTCCTTCCCCAGCTTCTGATGAGTGCGGATGCGGCGAAGATTGCATTTGCCGTGATCAAGGATGTTCTGGCGGATTGTGGCCAGGAGGAGGAAGCGAAAGAAAAGATCATTTTGGCGACGGTGAAGGGCGATATCCACGATATTGGCAAGAATATTGTCAAGGTCCTGCTGGAAAACTACGGGTTTGAGGTGTTGGATCTGGGAAAGGATGTGGCGCCGGAGCTGATCGTGGAAAAAGCGATCGCAGAAGATATCCGCCTGGTAGGACTTAGCGCGCTTATGACCACGACGGTTGTGAGTATGGAAGAGACGATCAGACAGTTAAGAGAAAAAAAGCCGGACTGCAAGGTCATGGTGGGTGGTGCGGTGTTAAATCAGGATTATGCGGATATGATCGGAGCCGATTTCTACGGAAAAGATGCAATGCAGTCTGTCCATTACGCCCAGGAATTGTTTTCTGAAAATAATTAATTTGAAATAATTCCTGTAGTATGTTATCATGGATATAGTTTATAAAAGTTGGGAAATACTAAATTTAGGAGGCGGATGGATATGGCATTTATTTCTACGTTCATTTCAATGATCATTAAGATGGTGATCGTTGCAGTTTTTGCATTTGCAGGAATTATGACGGGCAAAAAGCTCCGTGAGAATAAGAATGCGAAGAAGGCAGCGGAAGAAAAATAACATTGAGAAGAAAAAATGAGACAAGAGGTACTGTATGGGGCAGCACCTCTTTTTCTTGTTTTATAGGAATTTTTATTTCATAGGATTTTTTTTGCGCTTCATTGACAAATGTGCGGTTTCTAATTATAATTAAGCATTAGGCAAAGAAAGCAGATACAGACCTTAAAGTGATTGTTCGCACGCTGTGATTTTGCGAAGCACATTTGCTGTGAGAGGAGCAAATAGCAGCACTTTGAACATAAAGGTGTGAGAGCGATATATGCAAGGAGGATAATCAGACAATGAAAGCATACGGAGTAAATGAATTAAGACGGATGTTTCTTGAGTTCTTCGAGAGCAAAGAGCATCTGAAGATGAAGAGCTTTTCCCTGGTGCCGCACAACGATAACAGTCTTTTGCTGATCAATTCCGGTATGGCGCCGCTGAAGCCGTATTTTACCGGACAGGAGATCCCGCCGAGAAGACGTGTGACCACCTGCCAGAAGTGTATCCGTACAGGAGATATTGAGAATGTAGGTAAGACGGCCCGCCACGGCACGTTCTTCGAGATGCTGGGTAACTTCTCCTTTGGAGATTATTTTAAGAGAGAGGCAATCCACTGGTCCTGGGAATTTTTGACAGAGGTAGTAGGACTTGATCCGGATCGTCTGTATCCGTCTGTCTATGTAGATGATGATGAGGCATTTGAGATTTGGAATAAAGAGATCGGTATCGCGCCGGAGCGGATCTTCCGTTTTGGAAAAGAGGACAACTTCTGGGAGCATGGCTCAGGTCCTTGTGGTCCCTGCTCTGAGATTTACTATGACCGTGGAGAGAAATACGGCTGCGGAAAGCCGGATTGTACCGTAGGCTGCGAATGCGACCGGTATATGGAGATCTGGAATGATGTATTTACCCAGTTTGACAACGATGGACATGGCAATTATTCTGAATTGGAGCAGAAGAATATTGATACCGGTATGGGACTGGAACGTCTGGCATGTATCGTGCAGGATGTGGATTCCATGTTTGATATCGACACCCTGAAGGCACTCCGGGATCAGGTGTGCGAGATTGCAGGCGTGCAGTATAAGGAAAATGAGAACACGGACGTATCACTGCGCGTGATCACCGATCATATCCGTTCCGTTTCCTTTATGATTTCTGACGGTATTATGCCGTCCAACGAAGGACGCGGCTATGTTCTGCGCCGTCTGCTCAGACGTGCCTGCCGTCATGGAAGACTTCTGAATATTGAAGGCGGATTCCTCACGGATCTGGCAAAGACGGTGATCGCAGGCTCCAAGGACGGATATCCGGAGCTGGAGGAGAAACAGGATTTCATTCTGAACGTGATCCGCAAGGAAGAGGAGAAGTTCGACAAGACCATCGATCAGGGACTTGGCATTCTCTCCGAGATGAAAGAGAAGATGGTTTCCGAGGGCACGAAGACCCTGCCTGGTGCAGATGCATTCAAGCTGTATGATACCTATGGATTCCCACTTGATCTGACCAGAGAGATTCTGGAAGAGGAAGGCATGGATATCGACGAGGAAGGCTTCAAGGCTGCGATGGACGTACAGAGGGAGATGGCCAGAAATAAGCGCAAGGTCACCAATTATATGGGAGCCGATGTGACGGTATACGAGTCCATTGACCCGAGCATTACATCTGAATTTGTCGGCTACGACCATTTGACATATGATTCTAAGATTACGGTGCTGACCACGGAGGAAGAGGTGGTAGACGCCCTTGCCGATGGGGAGAAGGGAACTCTGTTCGTTGAGAAGACTCCGTTCTACGCTACCAGCGGCGGACAGGAGGCGGACACCGGCGTGATCTCCTGCGGCGACGGAGAATTCGTAGTGGAAGACACGGTAAAACTGATGGGCGGCAAGATTGGCCATATCGGCCATATGACCCGCGGCATGATGAAAACAGGGGATACCGTGACCTTGACGGTAAATAGTGAAAAGCGTGCGCTTTCTGCAAGAAACCACAGTGCAACGCATCTGCTGCAGAAGGCCCTCAGAACAGTTCTTGGAACACATGTAGAGCAGGCAGGCTCCAGTGTGAATGAGGACAGGCTGCGTTTCGACTTCTCGCATTTCTCCGCTATGACGCCGGAGGAACTGAAAAAAGTAGAAGATCTGGTAAATGACAGCATTTCCCGTTCCCTTGACGTTGTAATAAAGAATATGCCGATCGAGGAAGCGAGAAAGACAGGCGCTCAGGCCCTGTTCGGTGAGAAATATGGAGATATCGTCCGCGTAGTCAATATGGGGGATTACTCCATTGAGTTCTGTGGCGGTACACATGTTACCAATACCGGAGAGATCGGTGCGTTTAAGATCCTGTCCGAAAGTGGCGTGGCAGCCGGGGTGCGCCGTATCGAGGCCCTGACCTCCAAGGGACTTATGAACTATTATAGCGAGCTGGAGATGAAGCTCCATGAGGCAGCGAAGCTTGTGAAGGCGACGCCGGATAACCTGGCGGAGAAGATCAGTCATCTGCAGGCAGAGAATAAAGAGCTGCGCAGCGAGGTGGAGAGTCTTAAGAGCAAGCTGGCCAAAGATGCCATGGGCGATGTGATGAACCAGGTAGAGGAGGTTGGCGGCGTGAAGCTTCTGGCTGTCAGCGTGGAAGAGATGGATATGAACGGACTGCGTGATCTGGGAGATCAGCTTAAGGAGAAGCTGGGCGACGGCGTGGTCGTGATCGCATCCTGCACGGGCGGCAAGGTCAGCCTGATGGCAACTGCGACCGATGGAGCCATGAAGAAAGGAGCGCATGCAGGCAACCTGATCAAAGCAATCGCTTCCTGTGTAGGAGGTGGCGGCGGCGGACGCCCGAATATGGCTCAGGCCGGCGGCAAGAACCCGGCTGGAATCCCGGATGCACTGGCAAAAGTGAAAGAAGTACTGGCTTCTCAGATTCACTGATATCCGGAACGAAGCGGGAATGCGGGAGCCGTAAAACAAGGTTAATCTGCCGACTTTTAGGACGATCTGCGAACCGTGGACACAAATATTTCACAAAAGTGCGGGAAATTTCTAGAAAATTCTTGACGGAAGACAAAATTATGCTATAATCCCATCTTTGACAGTAAAAATCCGTAGATTGCTGTAAAATCAAGCTTTCTACGGATTTTTTTGTTGTTCAAAATGTAGCTATATATTATTACTTTTTCTTCTTTGAGGCTCGTATTATTTTCCTCATATTTACATCAGTTATGATTTGATAATCGGTACGGAATCCGGCTGTTTCGTGTAGTCTGTCCGTCAGATCCGTCCTTGTATAAACGGGTGTGTACCCCAGTTTCTCACCGGGGCGGGCCATCATCATGTTCTTTAAAGTATCTATGATTTCCTCACATGTATAGGCTTCTTTGAGTTCCTTTTCCAGAATCCTGTAGATAACAAGTGCTATAAAACAAGTGATGAAATGGGCACGGATATGGTCTTCTGTCTGAAGGTATACGGGGCGGGCCCTGAATTCCGTTTTCATGACCCGGAAACATTCTTCAATCTCCCAGCGCTTCTTGTTGATTCTTACGATCTCTTCTACACTCATATCATCCAGGTTCGTGCATACAGCATAGAAACCATCATAACGTTCTTCTTCCCGGATTGCATCTGTATTAAGATACACGATCTCTTCTGAGCAGACTTCTCCATCTTTGGTTGCTTTCTCTCTGGAGATAAATCTGTGCGGGTCATTCTGGTTCTTGGGACGCTGTTTATACTTCCCATCATTAATAAGCTGCTGTGCACGCTCGACCTGCCCGTTCCGGATCTTCCTCTGATAAGCTTTATATTTTGGAGAAAAAGAAACGACCAGATGTTGTTCTAATGGCTGGGCTCCTTTTTTGATCTTCCGTTGGGAGAGGTCCTCTTTGATCCAGCGATCCTTATAAAAAATGTTTTTATAATTCTTTGCTTCATCGATCTCGTTGAGATTAAAGGTTTCATCAGAACCTGGCAGGTGCCATCCGTCTGGATCAAGTGCAAAATCCTTGAGATAGTCAGGCAGCTGTTTTATGGATTGTATGGTAATAAAACTACGGAGCTGTACACCATTAATCTTTCTGTCATTGAACTTCCGGTTTGTCTTGGAAGAAAGCCCTGCATCTGTACAGACGATGATCTGGTCAAGTCCGTAATCGCGGAGTACTTTTTGCTCCAGTGGTTTCAAAGTGGGCTGTTCATTTTTGTTTCCGGGATAAATATCGAAGGCCAGCGGAATGCCGTCGTGATCCATGAACAGTCCCATACCAACGATAGGGAGGGGCTGGTGCTGTTTGGATTTTCCATAGCGGCGCAGATCATCTGCCTCTTCAATCTCAAAGAAGTAATTCGTACAGTCATAATAAAGGACATCTTTCCTGCGTTCGCAGACCTTCTGGCTGTTTTTATAAAGCTGTGCCTGTATAAGATCATTTTCTTCCGAAAGGACAGAAAGGGTCCTGTAGATGTCATGCAGTTCGAATGTGGGCTGCTCAATAAATTTCGTGGCCTGTCTGTTGGAGGACAGTTTTGAAGATGGATAAAGAATTCTTGTATAAATAAGCTTCGAAAGGACATCATTCAAATCATAAGCAAAAGAATGACGGGAGGAAATATCCCTGCATATTTTGTCCAGCCCCAAACTATAATAAATGTTCTGCAGGAAGAGATAACCGCAGTTAAAAAGCTTCTGTTCATTTTTCTTCAGGAGCTTTGAAGGAGAATAGCTGATAAGGATTTCTTTGTTCTCATCATACTCTTTGCGATTTAATTCATTGACATACTCCTGTGCCCATACATAGGGATCCTTACCACCGGCTTTTGCGGTGACTTCTGTCAGGTTGCCAAGTTTTTCAACTGTGACAGTGGTCACACGGCCATCTGGTTTTCGGATTGTTTTCTGTACATAAAAGGATGCAGAATTTTTCGATTTGCTTACTGTAAGTTTCATGGCAAACACCTCCTAATCCTTATTATACCACATATAGCTACAAATAGCCACAACAAAACGAATAAGATTTGACAAAAAAATACAGGCTTTATGGGGCCTGCAAGTACTTTTTCCATTATTTAACTGTCAAACTCCCGAGATGAAGCTCCATGAGGCAGCGAAGCTTGTGAAGGCGACGCCGGATAACCTGGCGGAGAAGATCAGTCATCTGCAGGCAGAGAATAAAGAGCTGCGCAGCGAGGTGGAGAGTCTTAAGAGCAAGCTGGCCAAAGATGCCATGGGCGATGTGATGAACCAGGTAGAGGAGGTTGGCGGCGTGAAGCTTCTGGCTGTCAGCGTGGAAGAGATGGATATGAACGGACTGCGTGATCTGGGAGATCAGCTTAAGGAGAAGCTGGGCGACGGCGTGGTCGTGATCGCATCCTGCACGGGCGGCAAGGTCAGCCTGATGGCAACTGCGACCGATGGAGCCATGAAGAAAGGAGCGCATGCAGGCAACCTGATCAAAGCAATCGCTTCCTGTGTAGGAGGTGGCGGCGGCGGACGCCCGAATATGGCTCAGGCCGGCGGCAAGAACCCGGCTGGAATCCCGGATGCACTGGCAAAAGTGAAAGAAGTACTGGCTTCTCAGATTCACTGATATCCGGAACGAAGCGGGAATGCGGGAGCCGTAAAACAAGGTTAATCTGCCGACTTTTAGGACGATCTGCGAACCGTGGACACAAATATTTCACAAAAGTGCGGGAAATTTCTAGAAAATTCTTGACGGAAGACAAAATTATGCTATAATCTATGTAGTGCAATAAAAATACCCGAACAGTCGTATGATGCACAATACCAGACTGGAGGGGAGGTTAGGTGTGAGACTATGTCAAATGTAATCGTTAAAGAAAACGAGACGTTGGACAGCGCTTTACGCAGATTCAAAAGAAACTGCGCAAAGGCAGGAATTCAGCAGGAGATTCGTAAGAGAGAGCATTACGAAAAACCAAGCGTAAGACGTAAAAAGAAATCCGAAGCTGCCAGAAAACGTAAATATAACTAATATGTGCAGAATAATGGAGTGTTTATCTCGGTAAACACTCCATTTTATATGAATTGTCAGATTTGAGATATTGTTGATTGTGTATAGATGAGGAATGATTTGCGATGTTTTGGGACAAAGTGATTTTAGGATTCAGAGGGTATGAGGTATTAATGTGGTTCCTGACTTACAGCATTATGGGCTGGGTGGTAGAGTCGATCTATATGTCGTTCTGCAACCGAAAACTCACGAACCGGGGATTTGCAAGAGGCCCCTTCTGCCCGATTTACGGAGTGGGAGCGCTGATGGTGTTTTTCGTATTGCGTCCGTACAGCGGCAATAACTTTGCGCTGTTCGCGCTGGGATCTCTCTTTGCCACAACGCTGGAATTTCTGACGGCACTTCTGATGAAGAAGGTGTTCGGGGAAATCTGGTGGGATTACAATGAGAAACCGTTCAATTACAAAGGGATCATCTGTCTGGAAAGTTCGATCGCCTGGGGATTCTATACGGTGTTCCTGTTCATGTTCCTGCAGAATATCGTGGCAGGGATCGTGGCCATGATACCGGAATCCATCGGACATGTAGTGGGAAGTGTACTGTTGTTTGTCTTTAGCATCGATTTCCTTACCGCATTTTATCGTGAGAAGAAGGACGATGTGCCGGAAGGGATCAGGTGCCGGATCGAGAATGTGAAGGAGCGGATCGGAACGATTTTTTAATTTCATAGGAAAATGCGTCCTATGAAATTAAAACGCTCCGCGGGGAGCGCACTGTGGCGGAGAGGAATTATGTCGCTAAAGCGACCCGCCGCAGGCGGAGAATCCTGCAGTGCAGGATTCTTTTTCGTATTGTTAAATGGCAAGAACGTCGTGTACCCGGTGTATGCGGCGTTTTTATTGCCAGGCATGCACATATATCAACAAGAGGTGATGATATGTTAAAACGAATACAATTATTTCCCTTAAATTTTTACAAGAAAGAGAAGTTCAACGGAAGTATCGGAAAGATGAATTTCCGGTTGGAAAAAGCGGAGCGCACGTCCGGGGAGGACACGGAGACGATCCTTAAGGGAACGGTGTGGAAAGGCCCCTATTGCTATGACGCCACGCCTGATGAGGTAAAGGAGACGAAAGAGTTCGCGTTTGCGGAGGAAGGGATCTGCCAGGCGCTGGAATGGTTTGAGGAGCAGGGAAAACGGTATAACACGGCAAAGTAATGTCAGGAACATTTGAGGTGGGAAGAATATGGAAATCCGCCCGGAATCGGTCATATTTTCGAGGGACTTCTCTTATAAATAGTAGTAGACGAATTTGGAAAGAGGAGCAGGATCATGCGAAAATATCTGGCAATTTTGCTGTGTGCAGCTTGCGTCTCTCAGGTAGTTCATGCCATGCCTGAGGCGCCAAAGGTATTGTTTGAAGAAACCAATGAGCAGGAAGATCCGGTAACGGAAGAGAAACCGGCGGAGGGTACTGAGGAGAAGGAGGCACTTGCCATCTCGGCGGAGTCGGCGATCATTATGGAGGCCAGCTCCGGCAAGGTCCTATATGAGAAGGAAGCGGACAGTAAGCGCCCGCCGGCCAGTGTGACGAAGATCATGACGCTGCTGCTGATCTTCGATGCGTTAGACGAGGGAAAAATCAAGCTGGATGATATGGTGACGACCTCGGAATACGCGGCGTCCATGGGTGGTTCCCAGGTCTTTTTGGAACCGGGGGAGACGCAGAGCGTGGATACCATGATCAAATGTATCTCCGTTGCAAGCGCGAATGATGCCTGTGTGGCGATGTCGGAACTGATCGCCGGAAGCGAAGAAGCATTTGTGGAAAAGATGAATGAAAGAGCCGCCGGACTTGGTATGGAGAATACCCACTTTGTGAACTGCAATGGCCTGGATACGGACGGACATCTGACGACGGCCCGTGATATTGCCCTGATGTCCCGGGAACTGATCACCAAATATCCACAGATACATAATTATTCTAAAATCTGGATGGAAAATATCACGCACACCACGGCAAAAGGGACCAGTGAGTTCGGACTTACCAACACCAACAAGCTGATCCGGCAATATGAATATGCCACAGGACTGAAAACAGGCTCCACAAGTCAGGCGAAATTCTGTCTTTCCGCTACAGCCGAAAAAGATGGAATAGAGATGATCGCAGTCGTCATGGCGGAACCGGATTCCAAGACGCGGGTCAAGGATTCGATCGCCATGCTGAATTATGGATTTGGAAAATGTGCACGCTATACCGATGAGCAGGTGCTGGAAAAGAAAGCCTACTCCCAGGTGGAGGGCGGCATCGAAGCTCGGGTGGAGGGAAGTGCAAAGGGCACGTTCCAGTACGTCGATACGGAAGGGTCGGATTTGTCCGCGATTGAAAAAACAGTGAAGATGGATAAGGTGAAGGCACCGGTGAAAAAGGGAGATGTGATCGGAAAAGTGAGCTATTCTCTTCAGGGCAAAAAGCTGGGAGAGATTCCGATCACCGCGAAGAAAAGCGTGGGGAAGACTACGTTTGCAAGTGCCCTTCTCAAAGTACTGGAAGCGTGGGCCCTTTCGTAAATAGTAGCTGCTGTTTGCATGAAGCTGCATGGTGAATTGGATCGCTGGTTCAAAGTGAGCAGAGACCAGTGCGTGAGTGAAGCGGACAAAAGCAGACGAATGTTCGCTTTACAAGATTCAAATGTTCCAGTATAATAGAACAGGTATCAGCAGATAGAAAGGAAATCAGAAAGAGAAAACAAGGAGAAGATACATGAGGTTTATAGATAGCATCGATCAGGAGGGGAAGATATGCGGCTAGTGCTGCTGTTCTTTTGTATTGTTGTGGCAGGTGTGATTGCAGAGATTTACAGGGAGATGCATGGGTTCGTAATCAGCAGATGCCGGATCAGGAGCACCAAATTATCTCCGGATATGCCGGAACTAAAAGCTGTGTTTCTTAGTGATCTGCATAGCAAAGAATATGGCGCAAATAACCAAGAGTTAGTCGAAGCGATAAGGAAAGAGCAACCTGATCTGATCCTGATTGGAGGGGATATGCTGGTAGGAAAACCAGATATTTCTTTTGAGAAAGCGGCGGTATTTGTCGAACAGTTACCCCAGATTGCGACAGTCTGGTATGCGAGTGGGAATCACGAACAGCGAATGCGAAGGGATCCGGAAACCTACGGCGAAGCGTTTGCACAGTACAAGAACCGCCTTCAAAAGGCGGGAGTTCATTTTCTGATCGATGAGAATGTTCGTATCACGCATCACGGAGAAGGAATCTGCCTCGGGGGCCTGGAGGTCCCGGAGGAGTGCTACGGCAGGACCAGCCGGTATGAACTGGAAAAAGAGGAAGTGACAAGGCGTATCGGAAAGGCCCCGAAGGATACCTTTCAAATCCTGATGGCGCATCCACCCGAGTATGTGGATATTTACCGGGCATGGGGAGCCGATGTTATCCTTTCCGGTCACCTTCACGGAGGAATCGTGCGGATTCCGTTTCTTGGAGCGATATTTACCCCGCAGTTCCGCCTTTTCCCCAAATACTCCGGCGGATTCTACCGGGAAGGGGATACGACAATCGTGGTCAGTAAAGGTCTTGGAACGCACACGATCAATATCCGTCTGTTCAATCCGGCAGAGCTTGTCGTGCTTCAGATCGAAGGACAGAAGAAGGAAAAGCAGGAAGGAAGATAAGCCATGGGAATTCCGGTTAAATTGCAGGTGTTCGAAGGTCCGCTGGATCTTCTTCTGCATTTGATAGATAAAAATAAAATCGACATATATGACATTCCGATCGTGGAGATCACGAATCAGTATATGGAGTATATCCATGCCATGGACAGGGAAGATCTGAACGTGATGAGTGAGTTTCTTCTGATGGCTGCTACGCTTCTGGATATCAAATGCCGTATGCTCCTGCCGCGCGAGGTGAATGAAGAAGGGGAAGAGGAAGATCCCAGGCGTGAGCTGGTGGAGCAGCTTCTCCAGTACAAGATGTACAAATATATGTCCTACGAGCTTCGGGACCGCCAGATCGACGGTCAGCGCATGATGTATAAGGCATCTACCATTCCAAAGGAAGTACAGGAATATGTGGAGCCGGTGGACCTGGATATGCTCCTTACGGACCTTTCGCTGGGAAAATTAAACCGTATTTTTCGCGATGTGATGAAAAGGCAGACGGATAAGATCGACCCGATCCGTAGCAAATACGGCAAGATCGAAAAGGAAGAGGTCACTCTGCCTGAGAAATTGCTCTATGTGGAGGAATACGCCAAGGTGCATCGGAATTTCAGCTTCCGGGACCTTTTGGAGCGGCAGTCCAGTAAATTTCAGGTCATCGTGACATTCCTGGCGATCCTGGAGCTGATGAAGGTAGGGAAAATACAGATCTATCAGGAGCACACTTTTGATGATATTTTGATTACAGCAATAGAGGACAGTGAGGAAAAGCATGGAAATTAAACGTTTGGAAAGCATTATAGAGGCAATTCTGTTTACCATGGGAGATTCTGTTGAAATAGAGAAGATCGCATCGGTCATCGAGCATGATGTGGCGACGACGAGGAAGCTCATACATAACATGATGGACAAGTACGAGGAGGAGGACCGGGGCGTTCGGATCATTGAACTTGAGAATTCCTACCAGATGTGTACAAAGACAGAATTATATGAGTATTTGATTCGTGTAGCTAAGCAGCCTAAAAAATACGTACTTACGGATGTGATGCTGGAGACGCTTGCGATCATCGCTTATAAGCAGCCGGTGACCCGTCTGGAGATTGAAAAGATCCGGGGAGTAAAAAGCGATCACGCCGTAAATAAGCTGATCGAGTATGATCTGGTCTGCGAGGTGGGGCGGCTTGACGCGCCGGGAAGACCGATTCTGTTCGGCACGACGGAAGAATTTCTGCGCAGATTCAGCGTACATTCTTTGGACGATCTCCCGGGAATCGACGAGGAGAGGATCGAGATGTTCAAGGAGGAAGCGGAGGACGAGGCGCAGCTTAAACTGGATATTTAGTCAAATGCCCCGCAGAGGCTACGGAGTATTTGGTTTTCGCAGCAGCCGCTAAATAGCTAGCTATGCGAGCATGGCTCGTTACTCGCGGAAATAAATGGTGGCATAGTTTGTACAGATTTCTCATAGAATGAATCGTGGTCAGATAAGTTTTGAGTTCGATTGCATATGGGGGATTTGCTATGATGGTAAGAGCAGGCAGAACAAACAGGGAAAAGAAAGAGTCAAGACGGGGAGCGATTTGCGCGGGAATCCTGGTTTGGTCTTTCTTTTTTATTTTAGGAATTTTTTATGCGGCGCATCTGACGGCGTGCGCAGAGGGTGAGGAGAAGGAGCAGGAGCTGATTGGATCCCTTTACGCCAAATCGGCGGTCCTGATGGATGCGGACAGCGGCAGAGTGCTGGTGGAAAAAGATGGAGATACCATGCGGCCTATGGCGAGTACGACGAAGATCCTGACGTGTATTCTGGCTTTGGAGGAGGGAAATTCGGAGGATATCGTGACGGCGTCGAAGGAAGCGGCGTCCCAGCCGCGGGTGCATCTGGGAATGCAGGAGGGGGAGCAATTCTATCTGGAAGATCTGCTTTATTCTTTGATGCTGGAGTCCCACAACGATACGGCATATGCCATTGCGGAGCACCTGGCCGGCTCCGTCCCGGAATTTGCGAAGAGAATGAATGAAAAAGCCAGGGAAATCGGTTGCACGAACGCTCATTTTGTGACGCCCAACGGGTTGGACGGCAGTGATGCGGACGGGATTCATAGCATCTCGGCGTCTGATCTGGCCCTGATCATGAGCTATTGTGTGGCAAAATCACCGAAGACAGAAGAGTTTCTTAAAATCACCCAGGCGGGCAGCCATTCCTTTCATGACGTAGAGGGAAAGAGAGAGTTTTCCTGCAACAATCACAATCTGTTCCTGTCCATGATGGAGGGCGCCCTTTCCGGAAAGACCGGGTTTACGGGAGATGCCGGATACTGCTATGTCGGCGCATTAAGGCAGGGGGAGCGGACTTTCGTCGTGGCCCTTCTGGCATGCGGCTGGCCCAATCACAAGGACTATAAGTGGGCGGACACGAAAGCACTGATGCAGTATGGGCTGGACACCTATACGTACCGAAATGTCTGGCAGGAACCTTATCTGGAAGAGATTCCGGTGGAAGATGGAATACCCAGAAGCGGAAGACTCTTTGATCTGGCGAAAGTGCAGGTGAAGCTGGGGACTGGCGAGAGGGAGTTGTCGCTCCTACTTTCTGATGAGGAGGAAGTCCGGGTGGAGGTCCATCAGGAGGCGGCGCTTTTGGCTCCGGTGAAGAAAGGGAAGCAAGTAGGGCAGATCCGCTACTACCTGGGAGAGGAACTGGTAAAGGAATATAAGCTGACGGCAGGGGAGACGGTAGAAAAGATAAACTTCACGTGGTTTCTGCGCCAGATTCTCTCGCGATATGTAAAGTGTGCGTTGTGGTGACACAAGAAGATAAAATAGATCAATAAAATAGCTATAAATATCACTTTGCATTTTACGGGTGATGTGTTAGGATATACAGGTACAACAAAATAAGACAAGAAGGTTGATGAAAATTATGAAGAATGTACAGAAATATGAAAGACAATATTTTATGCCCCCGGAGGTCAGCTTTGACTGGGCAAAAAAAGATCATATTGAGAAACCGCCGATCTGGTGCAGCGTGGATTTAAGAGACGGAAACCAGGCGCTGATCGAGCCGATGAGCCTGGAGGAGAAGCTGGAATTCTTCCAGCTCCTTGTAAAGGTGGGATTCAAGGAGATTGAGGTAGGCTTCCCGGCTGCTTCGGAGACAGAATATAAATTTATGCGTACTCTGATCGAGAAGAATATGATTCCGGATGATGTGACGGTACAGGTTCTGACCCAGGCGCGGGAACATATCATCAAGAAGACCTTTGAGGCGGTAAAGGGCGCGCCGCATGCTGTGGTTCATTTATATAATTCCACTTCGGTGGCACAGAGAGAACAGGTCTTTAAGAAGAGCAAGGAAGAGATTATGAAGATCGCTGTGGACGGCGCGGTGCTCTTAAAGAAGCTGGCGGACGAGACGGACGGCAATTTCACCTTCCAGTACAGTCCGGAAAGCTTCCCGGGAACGGAAGTGGACTATGCGGTGGACGTTTGCAACGCCGTATTGGATGTGTGGCAGCCGACCAAAGAGAAGAAGGCGATCATCAATATTCCGACTACCGTAGAAAATGCAATGCCCCACGTGTTTGCCACTCAGGTAGAATATGTGGATAAGCATTTGAAATACCGTGACGGCGTCATTCTCTGCCTGCATCCGCACAATGACCGTGGAAGCGGCGTGGCGACCGCGGAGATGGGCGTACTTGCCGGAGCGGAGCGTGTGGAAGGGACTCTGTTTGGAAACGGTGAGCGTACCGGTAATGTGGATATTATCACACTGGCGATGAACATGTACTCTCATGGAGTGGATCCGGGACTTGATTTCTCCGATATCATGTCGATCCGTGAGACCTATGAGCGTTTGACCAGAATGCATGTATACGAGAGACAGCCTTACGCAGGAGACCTGGTATTTACCGCGTTCTCCGGCTCTCATCAGGATGCCATTGCAAAGGGAATGGCCTGGAGAGAAGAAAAGGACTGCGACAAATGGACGGTTCCGTATCTTCCGATCGATCCCAAGGACGTGGGCCGTACCTACGACAAGGACGTGATTCGTATCAACAGCCAGTCCGGAAAGGGTGGCGTAAACTACATCCTGAAGCAGAACTTTGGCGTCAGCCTGCCGGAGAAGATGAAGGAAGAGGTGGGCTATCTGGTAAAAGACGTATCCGACAAAGCGCACAAGGAGCTTACGCCGGAATGGGTATATCACATTTTCGAAGATCATTATGTGAATCCGAAGGGAATCTTCACGATCGACGAGTGCCATTTCAAACAGGAGGACGGAATTCTGGCCTCCGCGACCATCTCACATGGCGGCGGCAAGCGCATTGTGACGGCTTCCGGAAATGGGCGCCTTGACGCGGTGAGCAATGCGATTAAACAGTATTTTGGCATCAGCTATGAGCTGTCATTCTATGAGGAGCATTCTCTTACCAAGGGATCTTCCTCCAAGGCGTGCGCTTACGTGGGAATCATCTGTAACGGAAATACCTACTGGGGCGTGGGAATCGATGCCGATATCATCAAGGCCTCCATTGAGGCGCTGACGGTATCAGTCAACAAGATCGATGAGATCAAGAATGTGGACGAATGCAGGGACGAGAGACTGATTGAGATCATGAATTATATTCAGGCAAATTACCTGGACGTATCCTTAGATGACCTGTCCGAGAAATTCTACTTGTCCAAACCGTATTTATCCAAGTATATCAAGGAGAAATCCGGAATGACCTTCGGGGATATCGTGAAGAAGGTCCGAATGAAAAAAGCACGTGCACTTTTAAAGAGCAGCAGCATGACGGTGGAGAATATCGCGCTCTCCGTAGGCTATCAGAATGTGGAGCATTTTAACCGGTTGTTCAAGAAGGCGTACAATATGACGCCGGTGCAGTTCAGAAATCAAAAGTAAAAACTGAAAATGAGCAGTGAGCAGAAAGAGGGCGCTCTGGGAGGAAGAAGAATCTCAGAACAGCCCTCTTTTTCAAAAATGACAAATATTTAACAAAATATCGGAAAAACTGTTGCAGTTTGTCCAAAAGAGAAGTATAATATAATCGGCAGAAATTTGGTTTAACTTTTAAATTATAGAAAAATGGAGGGCTAAATTTATGAGTAACACAACACCAAACGCGGCAAGCGAAAGAATTGCCAATTTGCTTGATGCGGGCAGCTTTGTTGAGATCGGCGGCCAGGTAACGGCGAGAAGTACGGATTTCAACATGCAGGAAAAAGAGACTCCGGCGGACGGCGTCATTACCGGTTATGGGGTAATTGACGGTAACCTGGTATACGTTTACAGCCAGGATGCGACTGTCCTCAAAGGAGCAATCGGAGAGATGCATGCAAAGAAGATTGCGAACATCTACGATATGGCTATGAAGATGGGGGCACCGGTCATCGGACTTGTTGACTGTGCGGGACTTCGCCTTCAGGAGGCCACCGACGCATTGCACGCATTCGGAACCTTCTACTATAAACAGGCTATGGCGTCCGGTGTCATTCCCCAGATCACCGCGATTTTCGGCAGCTGTGGAGGTGGTCTTGCATCAGCAGCCGCACTTAGCGATTTCACGTTTATGGAAAGCAAGGGAAGACTTTTTGTGAATTCTCCTAATGCACTTCCGGGCAACGATGTGAAGAAATGCGACACGGCAAGCGCGGCGTTCCAGAGCGAGGAGGCGGGAATCGTAGACGCGGTTGGCGCAGAGGAAGAGATTTTAGAAGAGATTCGTGCTCTTGTCTGCATGCTCCCGGCGAATAACGAGGATAATGATGCGTATGAAGAGTGTATGGACGACCTGAACAGAGCCTGCGAGGGCCTTGCCGATGCGGCAGCCGATCCGACAATCGCAATCTCCATAATCGCAGATGACGGAAACTTCTTCGAGGCAAAGAGGGATTATGCAAAAGAGATGGTAACTGGGCTGATCCGCCTGAACGGCATGACCGTAGGTGTTGCGGCGAACCGCAGTATCGTCTACGATGCAGAGGGTAAGGAGGAAGAGACGTTTGACGGCTCCTTATCGGCAAGAGGCTGCAGAAAAGCGGCGGCTTTCGTGAAGTTCTGTGATGCGTTCGGCATTCCGGTGCTGACCCTGACCAATGTGACGGGACTTAAGGCGTCGATCTGTTCTGAGAGAAATCTCGCGAAGGCTATGGCTGAACTGACTTATGCATTTGCAGATGCGACCGTGCCGAAGGTGAATGTCATTACGGGTAAGGCATACGGAAGTGCTTATGTGGCAATGAACAGCAAGGCAATCGGCGCAGATATGGTTTACGCATGGCCGCAGGCTGAAATCGGTATGATGGAAGCAGATATGGCAGCAAAGATCATGTATGCTGATGCGGATGCCGAGACTCTGAAAGAAAAGGCAGCTTCCTATAAAGAATTACAATCCAGTCCGCTTTCCGCAGCAAGAAGGGGTTATGTGGATACGATCATCGAGCCGGAGGATACCAGAAAGTATGTGATTGGCGCGTTTGAGATGTTATTTACCAAGAGGGAGGACCGTCCTTCTAAGAAACACGGAACAGTTTAGCGAGGTGAAGCGAAGTGAAGAAAAAAATCAGTTTATTAGTCTGCATTCTGGCACTTGTGCTTAGCGTAGCGGGCTGCGGCAATAAGAATGAGGTAGAGTACGACGCAGAGACCCTTGAACAGTCCTGTGAACAGGTGCTTGCCGTTATTCAGGGCGGAGGAATCTCCGGATCAGATATCAGCGATATGTCCGAATGGAATCAGGGATATCTGATGGCGCAGTTTGAAGGACAGACCGGCGTGCAGATGGAAGCAAGTTCTCTTATTACGGCTCTGGAAGGATGGGAGGCATCTTTTGATGAGTGCGGTGAATATGAGGGACATGGCGATTATACATTTAAGAGTTCAAGTACAGGCGTGACGGTCATTACAGAGGCAGAATTTTCCAAAAGAGATGCCGCTTTGGAGTTTACGTTTGATGAAAATTTAAAGCTTGATGCATTTACGGTAGGGGCACACTATGGTCCCGGCGAAGTTCTTCAGAAAGCGGGACTTAATACATTACTTGGCATGGGAACTGTATTTGTGGTATTGATATTCATGAGCTTTATCATTTCCCTGTTAAAATACATTCCTGCATTATTTGACAAATCATCTAAGAAAACGGCACCTGCAGTGCCATCTCCGGCACCGGCACCGGCGGCTGTGCCTGTGGCAGAGGAGCCTGAGGAAGATGATACAGAACTTATTGCGGTAATCGCAGCAGCCATTGCTGCGGCAGAAGGAACCAGCACGGACGGATTCGTGGTTCGCTCTATCAAGAGAAGAAAATCCAATAAATGGAATGCATAATCAGTTTAGGATCAGGAGGAATTAAAAGATGAAAAATTATACCATTACAGTAAACGGAAATGTATATGATGTAACCGTAGAAGAGAATGGAGCAGCAGCTCCGGCACCGGCAGTAAGACCGGCCGCAGCACCGAAGGCAGCGCCGAAAGCGGCTCCGAAGGCAGCACCGGCAGCAGGTGCAGGAAGCATCAAAGTAGAGGCAGGAGCAGCCGGAAAAGTCTTCAAGATTGAAGCCAGCGTAGGGCAGAAAGTATCCCGCGGCGATACCATCGTGATCGTAGAAGCCATGAAGATGGAGATTCCTGTTGTAGCTCCGCAAGACGGAACCGTTGCAAGTATTGATGTAGCAGTCGGTGATATGGTAGAGGCTGGCCGTGCACTTGCTACATTAAACTAAGGAGTAAAGTCCTTTTAAAAAACGGGAGGTTATAACATGGAATATATCACAACGACTCTGGGAAATCTCTTGCACCAGACTGCGTTCTTTAACCTCACATGGGGTAACTACGTCATGATCGCGGTGGCATGTTTTTTCCTGTACCTTGCTATCAAGCATGGGTTTGAACCGCTTCTTCTGGTGCCTATTGCATTTGGTATGCTCCTGGTAAATATTTACCCGGATATCATGCTTCATGCAGAGGACGCAGCGAATGGAACGGGCGGACTTCTGTATTACTTTTTTAAATTAGACGAATGGGCCATTCTGCCGTCCCTGATCTTTATGGGAGTCGGCGCAATGACCGACTTTGGACCGCTGATCGCGAATCCGAAGAGCTTCCTTCTGGGAGCAGCCGCACAGTTCGGTATCTTTGCGGCATATCTGGGAGCGATGGCTATGGGCTTTTCGGACAAGGCAGCGGCAGCAATCTCCATTATCGGTGGTGCGGACGGACCGACCTCCATCTTCCTTGCCGGTAAATTGCAGCAGACGGCACTTTTGGGACCGATCGCCGTGGCGGCGTATTCTTATATGTCACTGGTGCCGATCATCCAGCCGCCGATCATGAAACTTCTTACAACCGAGAAAGAGCGGAAGATCAAGATGGGACAGCTTCGTCCGGTAACCAAACTGGAGAAGATCCTTTTCCCGATCATCGTTACGATCGTTGTATGTCTGATTCTTCCGACTACCGCACCGCTTGTCGGTATGCTGATGCTCGGTAACCTCTTTAAAGAGTCAGGCGTCGTAAGACAGCTTACCGAGACCGCGTCGAATGCGATGATGTACATCGTCGTTATTCTGCTCGGAACTTCCGTAGGGGCGACCACAAGCGCGGAGGCGTTCCTTAACCTGGATACGCTTAAGATCGTTGCCCTGGGTCTTGTCGCTTTCGCCTTCGGTACCGCGGCAGGTGTACTCTTTGGCAAGCTGATGTGTATCGCGACTCACGGACAGGTAAATCCGCTCATCGGTTCCGCCGGTGTATCCGCAGTTCCGATGGCAGCCCGTGTATCTCAGAAGGTTGGTGCAGAGGCTGACCCGACGAACTTCCTTCTGATGCATGCGATGGGTCCGAACGTGGCAGGTGTTATCGGTACGGCAGTTGCAGCCGGAACATTTATGGCAATTTTTGGAGTCATGTAGAAACTGGAAGCGATTTGCTTGCTTGCAAGGGCAAATCGCGGTTGATAACGAATGCCTGACCTGCGCGCAGCGCAGAATTCCGAAGGAATTGTATGCGAAGCATACGTCTGGCGATGAGTTAGCAATCCGTAAATGAAAGACAAAATTGGAGGAAGAATATAATGGCAGTAATTGAACAAAAACCAATTAAAATTATGGAAACCATTCTGCGTGATGCTCATCAGTCATTGATCGCGACCCGTATGACTACCGAGCAGATGGTTCCGATCATTGATAAAATGGACAAAGTCGGCTATCATGCAGTAGAGTGCTGGGGAGGTGCGACATTTGACGCTTCCTTACGTTTCCTCAAAGAAGATCCGTGGGAAAGACTTCGGAAATTCCGTGATGGATTCAAGAACACCAAGCTGCAGATGCTGTTCCGCGGACAGAACATTCTGGGATATCGTCCGTATGCAGATGATGTGGTAGAGTATTTCGTACAGAAATCTGTTGCAAACGGTATTGATATCATTCGTATTTTTGACTGTCTGAATGACCTTCGTAACCTTCAGACGGCGGTAAGCGCGGCAAATAAAGAAAAGGCAGAGGCACAGGTAGCGCTTTCCTACACACTGGGAGATGCTTATACACTGGAATACTGGGTAGATATTGCAAAGAGAATTCAGGATATGGGTGCAAACTCCATCTGTATCAAGGATATGGCAGGGCTTCTTCTGCCGTACAAGGCAACAGAGCTTGTCGGTGCGCTGAAAGAAGCGGTAGATCTTCCGATTGAGCTTCATACCCACTATACCTCAGGCGTTGCTTCCATGACCTATATGAAAGCTGTTGAGGCCGGTGTGGATATCATCGATACTGCAATGTCTCCGTTTGCTCTGGGAACTTCCCAGCCGGCAACAGAGGTTATGGTGGAGGCGTTCAAGGGAACTCCATACGATACCGGATTTGACCAGAGCCTTCTTGCAGAGATTGCGGACTATTTCCGTCCGATTCGTGACGAGGCTCTGGAGAGCGGACTTTTGAATCCGAAGAACCTCGGCGTTAACATCAAGACTCTTCTCTATCAGGTACCGGGCGGTATGCTGTCCAACCTGACAAGCCAGTTGAAGGAGCAGGGTGCAGAGGATAAGTTCTACGACGTACTGGAAGAAGTGCCGCGTGTAAGAAAAGACCTCGGTGAGCCGCCACTTGTTACCCCGTCCTCACAGATCGTGGGAACGCAGGCCGTATTTAACGTGCTGATGGGTGAGCGCTATAAGATGGCTACCAAAGAGACGAAGGATGTATTGAGCGGCAAATACGGTGCGACCGTAAAACCGTTCAACGAAGAAGTGAAGAAGAAAGTTCTGGGTGAGGATGCAGAGGTCATCACCTGCCGTCCGGCGGACCTGATTCCGGATGAGCTGGAAACTCTGGAGAAAGAGATGGCTCAGTACAAACAGCAGGACGAGGACGTGCTCAGCTATGCACTCTTCCCGCAGGTAGCTACCGACTTCTTTAAATATCGTGAAGCACAGCAGAAGAAAGTCGACACGACAATCGCCGACACCGAGAACGGAAGCTATCCGGTTTAGCGCAAATAGCGTGTCTTTAGGAAAGGACAGGGGATTTTTGTGAAGAATAATCGATGGTTTCGCAGAATCAAATGGCTGAGAAGAGCAAAAGGGTTTTGGATTACAGCAAGAAAAGTCTGGGACCGGAGAGAAGTCTTTGAAGGGCTGAGAGATGTAAGACTTCCTGCGAAAAAGCTGTCCGTACTTAAGGTGCGTAGGCTGGTGCATCGAAAGATACGACGAAAATAACCCCGTGGGTATGGTTGCTTTTTCCATGTGAAAACGGTATAATAGTCCTCGGTAGAGGACGTTTCCAGGCAGCATAGAATTGGCGGATAATGCCAGAGCATAGAGAAAAGGGAGCGGTTTCTGTAGTAAAGAGCCGCTTCTTTTTTTATTTCACAGGAAAGTGCATGGCATTTTCTTGTGAAATAAAATGCACAGCTTGCGGGAAGGAAATTGCTGCTACGCAGCCTGCTCGCGCGCGAAGAATGTGCGAGAGCACATTTTATTTTGATAAAAGCGATTAAATTAAGAGGAAGGACATGGCAGAAACCCTTGTTACCAAGATGAACGGTAACTAAAAAGGGATTCTGCCTGATGTAAACAGTAATGAGCACGAAGAATGAATTATTGGTGAGAATGGAAGAAAAATACGCGAAGCTGAGCAAAGGCCAAAAGCGGCTTTCGGACTATATTCGTGGGAATTACGATAAGGCAGCATTTTTGACAGCGGCGAAGATGGGAGAGGCTGTGGGGGTCAGTGAATCCACCGTGGTCCGGTTCGCTTCGCAGCTAGGCTATAAAGGGTATCCGGAATTCCAGAAGGCACTTGGCGAGCTGGTGCGGACCAAGCTGAATTCGATCCAGCGTATGGAAGTGACGTATGGGCGGATCGCCCAGAGTGAGATCCTGGCTACGGTATTACAATCGGATATTGAGAAAATCAAGCTGACGATGGAAAGCATCGACCAGCAGGCGTTTGAACTTGCGGTGGACACCTTGCTTGGCGCAAGGAAGATCTATGTGATCGGCATTCGGAGCTGCGCGCCGCTGGCCAATTTCCTGACATTTTACCTGAATTTGATCTGCAGTGATGTGGTCAGCGTACACACGAATAGTTCCAGTGAGATTTTTGAACAGTTGATCCGAATCGGAGAGGACGATGTCATTATCGGAATCAGTTTTCCAAGGTATTCGATGAGGACCTTAAAAGCACTGGAATTTGCCAGCAACCGGAAGGCGAAGGTGATTACCATAACGGACAGCGTACACTCTCCGATGAACCTGTATTCTTCCTGCAATTTGATCGCAAGAAGCGATATGGCCTCCATTGTGGATTCCCTGGTAGCGCCTCTGAGCGTGATCAACGCGCTGGTGGTAGCACTTTGCATGAAGAAGCAGGACGATGTCATCGAGACACTGGAAACATTGGAAGACATTTGGGACGAGTATCAGGTATACTCACGTGATGAACTGGAGCCGGTGGAGGATACAGTGAAGCTCAGAATGGACGATGAGAGTGAAGAGTAAAGACGAATTGAGAAGGAAAATATATGAGTAAAGTTTTAGTAGTAGGCGGCGGTGCCGCCGGAATGTGCGCTGCCATTTTCGCGGCGCGCAATGGAAATGAAGTTCATATTTACGAAAAGAATGAAAAGCTGGGCAAAAAATTATTTATCACAGGCAAGGGGCGCTGTAATGTAACCAATGCCTGCGATATGGAAGAACTTTTGTCAGCTATGGTCTCCAATGGGAAATTCATGTACAGCAGTTTTTATGGGTTCAGCAATCAGGACGTGATGGAATTTTTTGAACAGCTTGGCCTGAAACTGAAGGTTGAGAGGGGAATGAGGGTATTTCCCGTTTCCGACCATTCCTCAGATGTCATAAAGGCATTGGAGGCGGAGCTGAGAACTCAGAAAGTGGAGGTGCATCTGTATACCACCGTGAAGAAAGTGGCTGCGTATCCGGCGAAAGACATGGAGGAGGCCGGAAGCGGAAAGCGTGCGCAGTTGGTATTTTCGCATCTGGAGCTGGCGGACGGGACGATCGTAAATGGGGACTGCTGCATCGTGGCAACGGGAGGACTTTCCTATCCCACGACGGGCTCCACGGGCGATGGTTACGGGTTCGCGAGAGAACTAGGGCATACGGTTACGGAGCTGTCGCCTTCCCTCGTGCCGATGGAGGTCAGGGAAGGAGACGCGAGGGAGCTGATGGGCTTGTCCCTTAGAAATGTGAGGGCGGCTATCTATGACGGCAAGAAGGAATTGTATTCCGAATTTGGGGAGATGCTGTTCACCCACTTCGGGGTGAGCGGCCCGATCATTATCAGTGCCAGCGCTTATGTTGGAAAAAAACTAAAGGGAAAAAAGCAGCTTCGCCTGGCGATAGACTTAAAGCCGGCGCTCACCGAAGAGCAGCTTGATGCGAGGGTGCTTCGTGAATTTGAGAAAAATCATAACAAACAGTTTAAAAATGCGGTAAATGCATTGTTTCCGGCCAAATTGATTCCGGTGATGGTAAAGCAAAGCGGGATTGACCCGGAGAAAAAAGTGAACGTGATATCCAGGGAAGAGCGGCTTGCGTTCGTCCATTTGATCAAAAATTTTGAATTCACGGTTACAGGTCTTCGCGATTATAAAGAAGCTATTATCACGCGCGGCGGGGTGAAGGTAGGGGAGATTGATCCCTCTACCATGCAGTCAAAATTGGTGGCCGGCGTGTATTTTGCAGGAGAGGTGCTGGACGTAGATGCGCTCACCGGAGGATTCAATCTGCAGATCGCCTGGTCTACGGGCTGTGCTGCGGGAGAGAGTATTTGGTAGATGGAAAATCAGGACAGGAGGAAATAGATATGGGATATAATATCGCGATCGACGGACCGGCTGGCGCCGGAAAAAGCACGATAGCAAAGCTGGTGGCAAAGAAAAAAGGATATATTTATGTGGATACCGGCGCGATGTACCGGGGAATGGCCATTCATTTTATCAAGAAGGGAATTTGCCCGGAGGAGACTAAGAAGATTGCTGCGGCCTGCGCGGATGCGAAGGTCACCATCGGATATGAGGACGGAGTTCAGCAGATTTATCTGAACGGCGAGAATGTCACGTCCATGTTAAGAGAGGAGGCTGTGGGAAATATGGCTTCCATGAGTTCCGCGGTGCCGGCAGTGCGAGCAAAGCTGCTGGATCTGCAGCGGAATCTGGCGCAGGAGAAGGATGTGGTCATGGATGGAAGAGACATTGGGACGCATGTACTTCCAAATGCCGATGTGAAGATTTATCTGACGGCGAGTGTAGAGTGCCGTGCGAACAGAAGATATAAGGAATTGACAGAAAAAGGGATTTCCTGTGATCTTGAGGAAATTGCAAAAGATATTGAGGAGAGGGACGCAAGGGACATGAATCGTGAGATTGCGCCTCTTAAGCAGGCAGAGGACGCACATCTGATTGATAGCTCTGATATGACGATTGATGAGGTCGTGGATAAAATATGTGGATTTCTTAATTAATATATTGCTGAATAGTCATCTGCTATTGCCGAATAGGCAACCGATATTGACGGTTGTCTATTCTTTTTTTATTCTTAAAGAGGTTTTAAAAATATCGAAAAATGTCAAATGACAGGTAAAGTAAAAGTTAAGAATGAAATTTGAAAAAGGGGTAGGCTGATGAACAAGAGGCAGGATGTGGAGAAGGTAGTAATAGAAAAGGGATTCGTGCTGGAGGAGGTAAAAGAGCTCCCGGAGATGAAAGCCGTTTTCTATCAGATGCATTATAAAAAGAATGGTGCAAAATTGTTTTGGTTGAAAAGACGGGAAGAGAATAAGACCTTTGCGATTGCGTTTAAGACACTTCCGGGTGATGATACGGGAGTATTTCACATTTTGGAGCATTCTCTTCTGTGCGGTTCGGAAAAATATCCGGTGAGTAAGCCATTTGTGGAAATGATTAAGAGCTCGCTCCAGACCTTTATGAATGCGTTTACTTTCCCGGACAAGACGCTGTATCCGATATGCAGCCGCAACCAGAAGGATTTGCTGAATCTGATGTCTGTATATCTGGATGCGGTACTGCACCCCTTATGTGTCACGAAAGAAGAGATTTTCCGGCAGGAAGGCTGGCATTATGAATTGGAGCAGCCGGAGGGGGAACTGCGCTTAAACGGTGTCGTATATAACGAGATGAAAGGTGTCTATGCATCGCCGGATACTATCATAGAAAGCAGGCTGAACCGCCGTTTGTTTCCTGATAACTGTTATCGCTTTCAGTCAGGCGGCGATCCGGAACATATCACAGAACTGACCTATGAGAGCTATGTGGCAAACTATAAACGGTTCTATCACCCTTCTAATTCTTATATGATACTTGACGGGGATATGGATTTGGAAGCGGTACTTACAAAGATTGATGAGGCGATTCGGGAATTTGACTACCAGGATGTAGACAGTGAGATTAAATTGCAGAAGAGTGTAGCTTTAGAGGAAGATCAGGGCTTTTATGAAGTGGGGGAAACAGAAGAGACCCGGAAGAAAACACTTCTGGCAGAGGGCTGGATATATGGGAGATATGATGAGCCAAAGAAGGATATCGCTTGTTCTGTGCTTGCTGAGATACTCTGCTCCACAAATGAATCGCCGTTAAAGAGAGCGCTTCTGGAAAAAGGCCTGGCTGAAAATGTAGAATTAGAGAAAATAGACGGAATCCAGCAGCCTTACCTAAAACTGGTGATACGAAATACAGAAGACGAAAGAAAAGAAGAAATCTGGAATACCGTAGAGATGACTTTAAAAAACCTGGCGGCTGCGGGGCTGGATCATAAGAGAATCGGCGCTATACTGAATCGCATGGAATTCAATATGCGGGAGAAGGAGACAGCCGGATTCCCGGAAGGAGTCATGAATGCGCTGCAGATATTGAATAGCTGTCTGTATGGAGGAGACCCTGCGCAGAATCTGAGCCACGCCGCACTGTTTGCTTCACTGAGAGAATCGGTAGAAACCGGATATTTTGAGCAGCTTCTAAGAGAGGTGTTTCTTGACAATCCACACCATGCACGTCTTATCCTTCGTCCATCTGTCACGCTGGGAAAGGAAAAAAGGGAGCGTGAGAGGGCAAGGCTTGAATCTGTGAAGGAGCAGTGGACCGCAGAGAAAAGAGAGCAGGTGATCGGTGCACTTTGCCATTTAAGAGAGGTACAGGAAACGCCGGACAGTCCGGAAAAGATCGCGGCACTTCCGGTATTGGAGCTGTCCGACATTACTGAAGAGATCGAAGAAATTCCGAGAAGCGTAACAGAGCTTGGAGGAACCCGGGTTCTGATCCAGAAGCTTGATACGGAAGGAATCGTACATATTAGTTATTATTTTTCTCTGGAAGACCAGAACCCGGAGGAACTGTGCCGGACTTCCTTTTTGCGCATGCTCCTCGGACAGACAGATACAAAGCATTACAGTGCGCTGGAACTTCAGACAGAACTGGAAGGCCGTCTGGGACGTTTCCGTGCTTACGTGGATGTGTTTTCCGAACCGGAGGATACGAAAAAATGCAGGCCGTATCTGGTGATCAGTGTTTCCGTTCTTGAGGAGAAAATAGAAGAAGCGATAGGGCTGATAGATGAAATATTGAATGGTTCAAAATTTAACAATTTAAGCTATATTCGTAACAGACTGCGTCAGCTTAGGGTTGCGATGGAACAAAATATTGTGATGTCTGGAAACCGGTACGCGGCTCAGATGATAGCGGCCCAGTTTTCGGCGCGCGGCGCTGTGCGGGAAGCATTTGAAGGAATAGAGATGCTTCGCTGGGTACAAAAAATGGACAATGATTTTGAGCGGGAAGGTGAGAGGCTCCTTCAAAATCTGGAGGAACTGCGCAGGAGGATTTTTGTGAGAGAGCGGGCATTTATAAGTGTGACAGGAGAACTTTCACAAAAATGGCTCAATAAACTGCTCTGCTTTTTACCGGAAGGAACGGGTTCTATGCAGGCAGCGGTAAACTATCAGACGTCGGCAGTGAGCAAGCGGGGAATTCGTATTCCTGCCGAAATCGGATTTGCAGGGAAGGGTGCAAACCTTAAAATATGTGGTGCACATTATCATGGAGCAATGCGGGTGGCAGCGAGAATATTAAGCTATGGATACCTGTGGAATGTGATCCGTGTCAAGGGAGGAGCATACGGGACCGGGCTTAGTGTTTCGGATAGTGGAGATGTTATGTTCCTGACATTCCGTGATCCAAATGCGGCTAATTCACTGAAGAGCTTTGATGGGGCTGGAGCGGCTCTGAGAGGCTTGTGTGAAAGTGAGGAACCATTAGACCGATACGTGATCAGTGCGATTGCTTCAACAGAACCTCTTTTGAGCGTGCGACAGAAAGGAATTCGCTCCGCTGAGGATTATCTGAGTGGTATGACAGATGATATGAGGAGAAGAGAGCGAAAAGAAATTTTGCACACGACAAAAGCAGAGTTGGTCCAAATTGCGGAAATTCTCGATGCAATCTGTGAAAAGGCCGGCGTATGTTTGATAGGAGGTAAAGCTTCTCTGGAGGCTGTGGAAGCTACATTTGATCAGATTGAATATCTGTAGACAAGTTTCGACAGTGAAAAAGAAAATCAAGGGGGTGATAGGCGAAAAATGCCGAATAGACGCCGAAATCTTCCGAATAGGCAAACAATATTGAGAAAGAAACTCTCTGTATGCTATTGTTATGAAAATAATATGCGGATTTTAGACATTTTTAGGATGTTTTATGATTTTTACGGGCATGAAATATACAGAGAAAGATGAAATCTGCATCTAAGGAGTGTGAGAGCATGAGCAAAAAGAAAAAATTAATTATCGGAGGGATAGCTGCACTTATTGTGTGTATCGGTATTGCAGGCGGCTATCTCTTTTCCAGAAAGGGCGGCCTTGAGGAAGTAGTCGATCAGGTATTGTCTTCTAACGATAAAGACAGGGATAAAAAGGATGAAGATAAGACGACTGACGATATAGACGCAGATGCGGCAGGGAAGAATAAGGATGACGGTGTGGACCCGAGTAAAGCAGGAGAGAATGGGGCAACGCCGACCAGTAATGGCTATGTCGATAATGGCGGAGCCAGTGTCGGCGGTACCAGTGCAAGTAGCAGCTTTAGTATTAAGATGAGCAACCTCTGCACCTTCTCCGATCCGTCCGGAATCAGCTTTGATACAAGGTACGTCCTTCATGGGGGTTCTGACTGTATGCCGGCAAAACGGGCAAAACGTGCGGGATATACCTGTAAGGAAGCCTATGTGGTTCTCTATGCTAAAGGTGGACAGGCAATGGGCGAATATGTGTGCTATGTCATGTCAAGCGAGGCGGATGCCAACAAATATGCAGCATCTTTGAAAGGAACCGATTTAACCTGCGGAGTGTGGGGCGATGTTGTATATGTGTACTCTTCGGGAAGTTATGTGCAGACTTCGATTAACACTTATTATAAAGGTGGAGTAATCAAGTCGGCAACTCCACAGGCATATCTGGGAATGGCATTCTATTTCGGTGGAATGAGCGAATATAAACCATCTTCCAGCTCCGGAAACACAAATACGCCGAGTAATCCGGGCACACCAAGCAATCCGGGTACACCGAGTAATCCGAGTACGCCGAGCAATCCGGGTACACCAAGTAATCCGAACACACCAAGTAATCCGGATACGCCGAGTAACCCGGATAACCCTCCGGTTGATTCAGGTGAGAAGAGTATCAGTGTTACGGCTGAACAGTTGACTGAGGATATCACGAAAGCGAAGGCAACAGTAAAGAGTACTTTCCCGGTAAAGGTGACGGATAAGTATACGTTTAATGACCCCAAAGGATTAGACTATGATGAGCGTTATGTCATGTATGGCGGTTCAGACTGCGGAGCTGCTGTGGCAGCAGGTCAGAGTGGATGCGAGATAAAAGGCGCATATGATATCTACTATTTGAAAGACGGAGAGCTGGTCGGAGTTTACCGTATATATGACGCAAAAAGCGAGGCAGATGCAGGGCAGGTGAAAAATGCCTTTGGAGGTATGGGAGAAGTTTCGGTATCAGGAAGGGTTGCATGCCTCAATATGAATGTGGACCTTGTGAAGCAAATGATTACATATTATGCGCAGGCTGGATATAGTAAGGACGCTACTCCGCAAGGTTATATGGAGGCAATGGTAAAGCAGGAAAACTTTAAGTTCTTTAAGAATCCTGATCCGGAGCAGGATACACCGAATCCACCGAATCCACCGGCTCCGCCTGTAAACGAACTCAAGGGAGTAACCCAGGAAGAGCAGTTCACGATTAAGATGAGCGACAGCTATACATTTGACGAGACGCAGATTCTGCCACCGTCATTTAAGTACGATACCCGTTATGCACTCTACGGAGATTCAAGCTGCGGCTATGCGCAGGCATGTCAGGCGGATGGTTTCTATGAGATTCTGTATGCAGCGGACGGGAAAGCGCTGAACGAAATCAAAGCGTATGTGATGCCGGATAGTGAAAAGGCAGCGTCCCTGGCGGAACAGTTGACCGGAACCGGAATGTATGCGGTTGCAATGCCAGATACAAATACGGTACTTGTGATAAACAGCGCTATTCAGGAGACGATTGAAGGATATGCGAAAGACGGCTGGCTCAGTGAGGCGACCCCGGAAGCGTATTTGAACGGATTGTTCGTAGCGGTTGGAATGACGGAAGTCGAGAAGCAGGAAGAACCGCCGGTTCCGCCTGTAAGCGGACTTACGGGAGTACCCCAGGAAGAACAGTTTACAATCAAGATGAGCGACAGCTATACATTTGACGAGACGCAGATTCTGCCACCGTCATTTAAGTACGATACCCGTTATGTACTCTACGGAGATTCAAGCTGCGGCTATGCGCAGGAATGTCAGGCGGATGGTTTCTATGAGATTCTGTATGCAGCGGACGGGAAAGCACTGAACGAAATCAAAGCGTACGTTATGGCGGATAGTGAAAAAGCAGCAGCCCTGGCGCAGCAGATGGTGGAATCAGGAATGTATGCGGTAGCAATGCCGAATACCAATATGGCGCTTGTGATCAATAGCACAGCACAGGATACAATCAACGGATTAGTCGAGGCCGGCTGGTTTGACGAGGCGACTCCGGAAGCCTATCTGAACGGATTGTTTATAGCGGCTGGTATGAAAGAAGTCGTGAAAGATGAGACGGTTTCTGCTATGATAGAGATGGCGGAACTCAAGATGACTGAGGAAGGAACCTTCCATGATCTGGATGATTTCTCGCTGACACACAATGTAGGATACGTATTGCATGATACGGGAATCAAGAATCAGGAGAGTGGCACAGAAAAGGTCGTATTGATGAAGGCTGATGAAGAGGCGAAAGTCAATACGGAAGCAGAAAGTGAATCTGAAAATGAAAGTTTTGATCCTTCCGTGGCAGGAACGGTAGAAGAAACAGAGCCTAAGGAGGCTGTAGCTACTCCGGTTGCTCCGGATACTTCGAAAGAAGAACTTAATCCTTCTGAGGCAGGAACCGTGGAGAAAGGCAAGGATGTTACAGAGACTGCGGAGCCGGAAGAAGCAGGGACTGTGCCGGAGAATATGCCGGAAAATGCAGCGGATACTACAGTGACAGAGAAGAATTCTGTGGACGAGAGCATCAGTGTTCCAGAAGAAGAGGAACTTGATCCTTCTGAGGCAGGTGTTGTGACAGAGGAATCGGAAGTACAGGAAGTTCCGGAAGAGGCTGAGACCGCGATCCAGATTACGGCAGACTATACTTATACGGATCCTGAAGATCTGGAATATGAAAAACGTTATGTGTATCGCGGAGAGGAAGACAGCAAACTGGCACAGCAGATTTCTGCGGATAAGAAAATAAAAGTGTCCGATGTATATGTTATCTTCTATGTAAAAGATGATAAAGTTGTAAAAGAGTATCGTTGTATTGTCTCAGAGGATAAGGTGACCTGTGAGGAGACGAAAAAGGAAGATTTAGATGCGCTGATCACCAGTTTGCCGGATATGGAAAAGGCATATGAGGCAAAGCCGGAGGGTTACTGTAAATTTTTAAAAGAAAGCTGTACGCTTACTGAAATGAAAGAAGGAGAAAAGTAATATGGGAAAGAAACTGGTTTCTATTATCATGTGTATCATGTTGGGGGCAGCGCTTGTCGGCTGCGGTTCGGACAAAGGAAGCAAGGATTCCTCCAAGGAAAATGATACAGCAGAGATTGACAAAGATTTCAGCATCGAAATGACTGATAGTTTTACTTATAAAGATCCGGAAGATCTGGATTTTAACCAAAGATATGTTTTGGTAGGGGATGAGAGCTGTAAACTTCTGTCCGACATGAAGGGTTTTGGATACACAGCGACAAAGGTCTATGACATTATGTATGGAAAGGACGGAAAACCAGTAGCAGAATACAATTACTTTATTGCTCCGGACGAGACATCAGCAGCGGATCTGGCTGAGTTTTATAGTTCCCAGGGACAGAATGTCATGCAGGAAGGAACTATCGTTTATGCCGTTTCGGAAGGGGATACTGTGGAGGCTGCAATTGCTGCTTTTGCAGCAGGCGGCACCCTGTCAGAAGAGACATTGGAAGCTTACGTAGAGATGATGAAAAGCTATAATGGCCTGACAGAGTATTAGGCGGCGTGAGAGCGGCAGACTGTAGATAGCTGTCTGCCGCTTTTTTATAGCATAAAAACAGGTAATAAATCCGAAAGGAGATTCTATTGTGGATAAGAGAGTAAAAAGAGAAGAATCAGGCAAGGGGAATTGGCGTGATTTTTGGAATCTTTTGAAAAAAATACATTTGCCATGGATTTGGATCATCATCGCTTTTCTTTGTAATTTTGGCTATAACAGAGTGATGCTGGTTCTGCCTACGGTTTCAGCAGGACTTATGAGCGGAAGTACGGACAGCAAGGTGCTGTTTGATGCGATTTGGTTTTATGTGATTTTTACAATCGTTTTGTGCGCGGATGTGGCGCTCCGTTCTCCGGCACGTCATATTGCGGCGCGAAATGTGCGGCGTGTGGTATGGGATAAGATGCTTCATATCCGAATGGATTATTATGACAGCCACAATCCCTCTGATATGATGAGTGTGTTGACCAATGATGCTACAACGGCAGCACAATTGCTGGTAGAGTTTTTAGTGGGATTCCTGCCCACAATTTATTATGTACTGACAGCGCTTAAAACCATATCTTCCTATAATGTATGGTTAATGGTTTCTATATTTTTACTTCTCCCTGTCAAAATCGTGTATACCATAGTGATCGGGCGGTGGAAGTATAAGACACAGTACGGAGTATTTAAAGAGATCGGGGGTCTTACTGCTTACCTTGCAGAACGTGTCAGAAGTCTGAGCCTGATCAAGACCTACACAAATGAAAAAAATGAATTAAAAAACGGAGAACAGGCTGCACACAAATTGTTCAATGCTAATATGCGTGTAAATAAATTACAGTGTGTGATAACTGCATTGGCTACACTTATAGGAATGCTTCAGACGATGACGGTCATGGTCTTTGGAGTCGTACTTCTTAAGCGGGGGGACATTACGATCCAGCAGTGGGTTGCATTTTATATGTTTTCCGCTACACTTTCTACATCGTTTGATAATCTGATTGGATACTGGACTAATCTTAAAATGATTCAGGGTACCTTGGTGAGAACGGCACAGCTTCTGAAAGCGCCGGAGGAAAAGGAGATACTCTCCGGTGGAAAAGAGCCGAAAGATACTTCTATTGTATTTGAAAATGTATCGTTCTCTTACGGGGATAAGAAGGCGCTTCAGGATATATCATTTTCCATTCCGGAAGGCAGTTCTACTGCGATAATCGGACTGTGCGGGAGTGGTAAGACGACTTCCATCAGTCTTCTTGAACACTTTTATGAGGCGCAAGAAGGCCGGGTGACATTGGGAGGCGTACCTGTGACAGAGGTTCCGCTTGCAAAGCTGCGCGGAGCTATGGGGTATGTTCAACAGGGTGCCGACATTTTCAGCGGCACGGCAAGAGAGGCGCTTACCTATGGGCTTCACCGGGAAGTGCCCGATCAGGAGATATGGGAAGCGGCAGAAAAATCCGGCTTTGCTGATATCCTGAGAAAATGGGAAAAGGGTCTTGATACGCCGGTTGCACCGGGAGGAACGTCTATGTCGGGAGGTCAGAAACAGAAGCTGGTGTTGACCAGAGAATTGATGAGAGGTACGGATATTCTGCTCTTTGATGAACCGACCTCCGCGCTGGATGCGGCAGCTTCCAAAATGGTACAGGATATGATATTTGAAATGTTCCCGGGAAAAACGAAACTGATCGTAACGCACGATCTTTCTCTGATTGAGAGGGTGGATCAGATTGTTGTATTGCATAACGGCGTACTTGCAGGCTGTGGCAATTATAAGGAATTATATGGAAATTGTGAGGCTTTCATGGATCTGATCGCTGCCTGTCAGGCAGAAAAGGAGGCAGTACAATGATAAAACAGATTAAGGATTATACAAAGATATTTAAAGGCATGAAACTGCCCTGGCTTCTTTTGTTCCTGGTGGTAGTGATTTCTATGATTAAGTCACATGTCGAAGTGGAGTCTATCACGCTTACGGCTTCAATCATCGACGGAACGAAAAATACTGTCAAGATGGATGAATTGGTCCGCTATGTGGAATTTCAGCTTATAGCAGGAATTACTACGATTGCATTTACTTATGCTACAGGTCTTCTGTTGCAGAAAATTAACCTCGCAGTGCGGCTTCGGACATGGGATAAGATGATGCGTCTGCCTACCAGCTACTATGATACGGACAATGTAAATGAGCTTGTGACAAGGGTGACAACGGATGCAGACGCGGCCGGGAACTATTTCCAGGTATGGATTGATATATTTACGGCCATTTATGCGGGAATTGTGGCTTTCCAGAAATTATTCTCCTTCCAGTCCAAAATGGCTCTCACGAGTCTTATCCTGATCCCTGTTGTGGCGGGAATTACGATTATTTACAGTAAACTTACCTATAAGACGGGTGCGACTGTAAGAACCATGCTGGCAGCTATGATGGGATATCTTGCAGAGCATGTAAGGGGACTCAGGCTTATTAAGTCGTTCCGCATGGAGGAAGATGAAAGCAGGAAAGCAGATGACCTGTTCCGGAAGCAGTGCAAGGCAGATGTACTTCTCAGCTATACTACAATGATTCAGCTTGGCGGTATGGAGGTCGTGGGTTGTCTGAATATTGTCATTTCCTTTGTATTAGGCAGCCGGATGGTAGCGACAGGAGAGATTTCTGTCGGCAAGCTGATCGGATTCTATACACTTTGCTCTATGGTAGTTATGCGATTTGCAGGGCTGTGTACGAGTTTTGGAGAGTTCTCTAAAAATGCAGGAATTGTTAAGAAAATAGGGAATATATTGGAAGTGCCGGACGAACGGGAAGAAGGGTGTGAGCTGGATGTCGCAGATGCAGATATTATATTGAATCATGTAAACTTTTCTTATCAGTCGGCATCAGTCCTGCGCGATTTGAATTGTTCAATCCCGAAGGGCAAGATTACAGCGATTGTCGGGACGAACGGGGCAGGAAAGAGTACACTGTTCAAACTGCTTGAGCGTATGTATGATCCGACGGAAGGACAGATCTTTTTTGGAGAAAAGGATATCACAGAATTTAAACTCTCGTCCTGGAGGAAGAGCTTTGCCATCGTGGCACAGGACAAACCGCTTCTGTCTGGTACGATTCGGGAAAATATTCTGTATGGAGTAGAGCGGCATGTGTCGGAGGAAGAATTGATTCATGTTGCAAAAATGGCAAATATTTACGATTTCGTCATGAATACGCCGGGGCAGTTCGATGCCCAGGTGGGACCTGGCGGCTCTAATTTCTCTGGCGGACAGCAGCAATGTATTGCAATCGCGAGGGCCATGATGCGTAACCCGGACTATCTGCTTCTCGATGAGGCGACCAGTAATCTGGACGCGAAAAGTGAACAGCAGGTAACGGCAGCGCTCAGCAATCTGATGAAGGGGCGTACTACGATATTGATTGCTCACAATTACTCTGCTACCGTATTTGCGGATCAGGTCATCGTACTTTGTGACGGTCAGATACAGGCGTGCGGAACGCCGGAAGAGATGCTTCGTACAAATGCATATTATCGTACCTTTGCAAAGGCAGGCGCGGGAGTTGCAAAATAACAGGAAAATACAGGAAAAAGTGGAAAGAAGGAGATAACATGAAGTCTAAGATGGTAAGCTGTTATGATTATACGCAGCTTGATGTGGCAGAGGATCTGAGAAAATGGCGTCACCCGGACAGTGAGATTGAGGAGGAGCTTACGGCTCTGGCCAAGGATCATTCCGGTGAGAGTGAAGTAGACGAAGCAGTGAAGGAAGGGGACAGCGTACGCTGTGTTTGCACCTGCGCATCAACGGAAGGCTGGTGTGGACGAGGTATTCTTCTCTATCCGGGACGGAGTCTTCCGGGAGCAGAAGAAGCGGAAAAGGCGGTGACCGGGAAAAAGGCAGGAGATCAGTTTACATGCAGCCTGAATGGGATTACGCTCACACTCAAAGTAGATAAGGTCGTTCGCAAGGTTGTGATGCAGGTATGTGATGGTCTGGTGGAGCTGCTTGATATTCCGGGAGTACATACGGTAGAGGATTACTACCGTTGGTATCATGAGCAGCACGACAAAGAATACAAAGAAAAAGCATGTATTATAATCTCGCAATTCTGGCTGAAAGAAATGTCAGAACGCAGTGAATTTGTTATTGACGAGGAAGAAAAAAGAGCGTGGATGTTTACACGCGCGGAGCTTATTTATAACGCATATGAGAGGGCCGGAATTGATCCGCACAAGAGGCAGGACGGAACGATGATGACAACAGAAGAGGCGATGGAAGAGCTTGCTAAGGCACAGGAGATGTATTTTGTTCCCTACCTTATGTATCGCTATTTTTGTGAAAAAGATCATTTCAAAGTGACAGAGGAAGATATGATCACTGAAATCGGGACAATGGCTAAGGAGCGGGGCGAGAAGAAAGAAGAACTCATGAAACAGACGAATCTCGATATGTTCAAAATGTTGAAATATCAGGAGCACGCATTCTCTCTTCTGATGGCAGAGGCTGAAAAGTTATTGGAGGTGTAGAAAATGGCAATAATAGAAGCGACAAGTGAGAATTACGATGAATTAGTACAGGGCGCGGAATATGTAATGGTTGATTTCTATGGAGATCACTGTGGTGCATGTGAAGGAACAGCGCCGTATTATAGAGAAGTGGCAGATGACATGGCGTTTATCAGATTCTTGAAGGTGAACACGTCTATCCACAGAAGTCTGGCAAGGCGGTTTAAAATCTTTGGAATTCCCGCGTTTCGGTATTACCATAACGGAAAGCTGGTGCACGAGTCGGTCGGAGGAATGGACAAGGAACTGATTCATAAACAGCTTGCCAGGATGCTGTATCACGAGTAATGATTGAAAAATGGGGAGGAGAATGCTATACTAAGGAATATTTAAAATCACGAGACAAAATGGAGGAGGGGAGAACGTGATGTTGATCGTTAGTTACGTTTTTCTGGGAATTGGAGCTGCAGTTTCTTGTTTTTTATCTTTTTGGTGGCTGAAAGTTGAGAAAAGATTGAATGTAATACGTTCCTGTATTGTGGGAATGCTCTGCGGTTTAGTGGTTTGTCTTAATTTGAATATTCAGATGAGTAGAGTAATCTGCTTCCTGTTTTTGATCACCTATATTGCTATTGTTATGCAGGTCGGAGGACGTGCGATTGATATGGTCGCTGCCGTATCGCTTGCGTGCGGCGCTTTCGGAATGCTGCAGATGACGATAGCAACTTTGCTTCAGGTGACAGAAATTTCTCTTTTTTTCCGTGTGATGCTGATCGTGATAGGCGTGGCAGGAATAATCGTGCTGTTTGGCAGAATGTCAGGCGAATTTCCGGACGAAGGCTGGCAGGAGTTATTCGTGGATACGGATTCAAAGAAAAAGTCAATGCGTGGACTGTATATGATTCTGGCCGGGTATGGATTAAGTCTTGCAATGCCGGTCATTTCGGGCATATATTCAATTTCTGTGCTTCTGTTGGAATGGTTTACTTTTTTGGGTGGACTTAAGTTCATTAATCTGTTAATATTAAGTCGTAAGGAAAAAATGACGCTTCTTACGGAAAAACAGTATCGTGATGATATGCAGACCTATATGAGCGTAATCCGTTCCCAAAGACACGATTACAATTTTCATGTTCAGACGCTCCATGGGCTCTTGCTTCGTAAAGACTATGGTGCGTGTGAAGAATATTTGGGCGAGCTGCTTAAGGATTCTATTTCCATGAATCAGCTGCTGCCTCTTGAAGATGCAGCAATAAGTGCATTGATTCTCTCTTTCCAAAGCAAAGCTGCGCAGAGCGGAATTCGCATGGAGATTGATATTGAGAATGATTTGTCACAGATTGTGACGAATGTATATGAGACGAACAAAGTCATTGGAAATCTTCTGCAGAACGCAATCGATGAGACCGAAGTGCTGCCGGACAAATCCTATGGAATCAAATTGTCGATTTTAAAGAGAGGTGAGTTCTGCATCATCAATGTGTCTAACCGGACGTTATACAGGAATCCAATGCAGGATTATCATATTGGACATTCTGAAAAAAACGGGCATGAAGGGATAGGAATCGCATCGATTCAGGCACTTGTTGCCAGGTATGGCGGTGTAGTGTATTCCAGAATGGAGAAAGACATTATATTTTTTGTCGCAAAACTTCCATTACAGCTCGGTAAGGAGGGATCGTGATGTACGAAGGGCGTGTGCTTTTAGTTGACGATCAGCCGATCGCGGCAGAGGATTCAATATCCGCTCTGAAGCATTATGTGCCTGAAGAACAGATCGTGTATGCTATGGATATTGCAAAGGCTGTAAAAATCATGGATTCGGGATTGATTTCTCTGGTTTTCCTGGATATTGAGATGCCGGGGATGAGTGGTTTTGAATTGGCAGCTTATATAGAGAAGCATCACAAAAAGGTACCCTATGTGTTTTTGACAGGCCATGCAGATTTTGCGCTGAAAAGCTACGATTATGAGCCGGTCGATTTCATTACGAAACCGGTTGACGTGGTAAGGCTTGGCAAGACCTTTGAGAAAGTCGGGAAGAAAGATACGCCTCGGGGCAGTGAAAAAGTGGGAGTACGTATCGGGCAGGAGTATATTCTTTTTGAACCCAGAGAGATTCTGTATATTTGTAAGGAAAAGAGAAAAATCTGGGTCAGATTGAAAGATGGAAGAGAGTATCAGACGGCGATGACGCTGGATGAATTGGAAAAGATATTTTGTGATTATGGTTTTTTCCGCTGCCATCAGTCCTTTGTGATACCTCTTTCGGATATTGTACATGTGGCTTCCAGTAAATTTGGACAGACCTATGAGGCGCTTTTGGAAAATGGCATGGTCGTGCCGGTCAGCAGAAATAGGTATGGGGAACTGAAAGAAGAGTTGGAGGCTTTGGGGATTACTTTTGTAAAAGGAGTCGGGTCTAAGGCCAAAAATGTGCAGGTATAGGGTTTTGGAAGTTTGGAGGAAGGATAATGAAGAAAAATACAATAGTACGATGTATGTGTGTATTAAGTGCAGCTGCCGTGCTTGCCGGTGATATCAGTGCGGTGCCCGTGAACGCAGCTGCAGAACAAAAATACGTGATATATCAAGGCGAACGAATACTTGTTACCGTGGAGGGAGAGTATGTGATCTTGCCGAATAAGGAAAAGATTCTTATCAAGGAATTTAAAGGTCAGTTCGTAAATGAGAGTGAGAAGGATGCGCCGCAGCCTGATAAAAAGACTGAGGACGTAAAACCGGTTTCTACGGAAGAACAGAAAGCGCCTGATCCGGTGGTACCTGATAACACGAAGGAGAGCGAAGAGCAGCCCGCACCGGATCAAAAAGATGAGAATGCGGAGCAGACCGCACCGGATGAGAAAGATGGGAGTATGGAAGAGACCACGCCGGATGAAAAAGACGAGAATGCGGGCGAGACCACACCGGATGAAAAAGACGAGAATGTGGGCGAGACCACACCGGATGAAAAGGATGAGAATGCGGGCGAGACCACACCGGATGAAAAGGATGAGAATGCGGGCAAGCCTACGCCGGATGAAAAGGATGAGAATGCGGGCGAGACCACGCCGGCCGAAAAAGACGAGAATGCGGGCGAGGCCGCTCCGGATGAAAAAGATGAGAATGCGGGACAGGTGCCATCCGATAAGACGGAAGGAAATGGCGGTCATGATCAGGCAATGTCCGGAGAGCCGGAGCAGAAGGATGAGAATTTAGCGGAAAATGAGAATCACAGGCAGGAAAAGATAAAAGAAGAGAGTATTGCCAATCAGACAAAGCCGGAAAATCTTGTTATACTGAAGCCTACGGTAACTGCGGGAATTGATTTTTACATAGACGAACTGGAAGAAGAATATCACCTGACGTTTGCGGAAGAATTTGCAGATGTTGTTGCAGATATTGAGAAAGAATTTATTGCAAATGTGAAAAAAATGCAGGAAAATGTTCTGCTTCAGATGCCGGAGGCAGATCTGCCAGAGAGCTTGGAGGATGAGGAACTGGGATTTGCGAATTGGCAGGATGTACTGGCGATTTACTTGTTGAAGGAGAAAAAAGCAGGGAAAGACGAATTCCATATGGATAAGGAGGCTAAAGAAGGCCTTTCTGCTATTTTCAACTATATGAATACAGGAAAACTCGAAGAGAATAAAGCGACGATTACTTCAAAAACTATTTCCGATTATATGACTGAGCATGCTTCAGAACTGGCAGAAGAGGATCGGGATTTCCTTGAAAAATACACGTCTTCCAATTGCACGCTTCTGTGTGCGGCGGCTACGGGAATTCGTGGATTTATCGCAGAAAGCCTGGGAGAAGATGTAAGCAGAGAGCGTGTTCAGGTTCTGGAAGCTGCCTACATGCTGCTGGGAAAGATTCCTTATTTCTGGGGAGGCAAATCATCTGCAATTGGCTGGGATGACAGATGGGGCAGTCCAAAACGGGTTGAGGCAGCCGGTGTTCTGGATACTGGAAGCATCAGAAACTATGGTCTTGACTGCAGTGGATTCGTGACATGGGCGTTTATTAATGGATATCAGGATCAGAAAGCTTCTTCAGCTATCGGACATGGAACTGCAATGCAATGGAGTCATTCTCTTGCGATCCAGGAGGATGAGGCGAAGCCGGGAGATCTGGTATTTCTCCAAAGCCCCGGGACGAAGGGAATCAATCATGTGGGCATCGTAGCGGGGCGAAATGATGATGGCGGACTTATTGCCATTCATTGTAATGCCGGGGACAACGGCGTCGTGGTCGAATCGGCATATCGTGCCGGATTCCGGTATGTGCGCAGGCCAACAATCTACAAAGAGGAATTGCAATAGAAGAAGTGTTGTGCATTAACATGTAAAGTGAGGATTATTCCATAGGAGGATACAGTGTATTTTCCTATGGAATAAAAAATCTTAAAAAACATGTTTTTTTTCTTGCATTTTATGTAAATATCTGTTAAAATAATCAGTGTTGTGAGTCCGTATGTACGGACATTTAATATCGTTAGGAGGTGCAGTCATGGCTAAATGTGCTATTTGCGAAAAGGGTGCTCACTTTGGAAACAATGTCAGCCACTCTCATAGAAGATCATCTAAGATGTGGAAGTCTAACGTAAAGTCTGTCAGAGTGAAAACTGAAAACGGCGGTGTTAAGAGAATGTACGTATGTACGAACTGCTTGAAATCCGGTCGTGTAGAGAGAGCTTAATTTAGATGAAACGAAAGGAACCGAGGTTTTAGGACTTCGGTTTTTTTATTTCATAGGACGCGCCTTATGAAATAAAAAACGCTCCGCGGGAGACGCACTGCGGCAGAGAGGAATTATGTCGCTAAAGCGACCCGCCGCAGGCGAAGAATGTGCGAGAGCACATTCTATTTTAGATTGTAAAAAAAGAAAGAATAGAGTATAATAAGTTCAGCATGACATGTATTTCAGAGAAGTGGAGGAATATATATGAAGGGAAGTATGAGTACCGATTTAGGAATCATTACAATCGATTCGGAAGTGATTTCAAAATATGCAGGTTCTGTTGCAGTGGAATGCTTCGGAATCGTTGGAATGGCAGCGGTGAGTATGAAGGACGGGCTTGTAAAGCTCCTCAAGAAAGAGAGTCTGACAAAGGGGATTCAGGTAGCGATCAGCGAGGATAATCGCATTACGCTGGATTTTCACGTGATTGTAGCTTATGGGGTAAGCATTTCTGCAGTGACGGAGAATTTGATAAGTAACGTAAAGTATAGAGTTGAGGAATTCGCCGGTATGACAGTGGAGAAGATCAATATCTACATTGAGGGCGTAAGAGTAATCGACTAGTAAGGAGGAACTTTATCGTGGCAACGAATACGATCAATGTGGAGATGCTTGCAAATATGTTTCTTGCAGGCGCTCAGAATATTGAGGCTAAGAAAGAATTTATCAATGAACTGAATGTATTCCCGGTACCAGACGGGGATACGGGTACGAATATGTCAATGACTATCATGGCTGCAGCCAAGGAAGTAACTGCTCTTGAGAAGATGGATATGGTCTCTTTGGCAAAGGCAATCTCATCGGGATCTCTCAGAGGCGCCAGAGGGAACTCGGGCGTCATCCTCTCACAGCTTCTCAGAGGATTTACCAAATCAATCCGCGAGGAGAGTGTGATTGACGTCCCGGCGCTGGCAAGAGCTGCTGTGCGCGCGAAGGAGACGGCCTATAAAGCGGTTATGAAGCCGAAGGAAGGTACGATCCTTACCGTGGCCCGCGGAATTGCAGATAAGGCAATGGAGCTGGTGGAAGAGACGGACGATTTGGAAGTATTTTTCCCGAAACTGATTGAGGAGGCCGAGAATGTTCTTGCGAAGACGCCGGAGATGCTGCCGGTCCTTAAAGACGCAGGCGTTGTGGATTCCGGCGGACAGGGACTTCTGGAAGTGATTCGCGGTGCTTATGACGCATTCCTGGGGAAGGAAATAGACTATACAGCGATTAAGCCGAGCACCAGCGTGAACGTGACGAAGTTTAATTCAGATACTGCTGCAGAGATCAAATTTGGATATTGTACGGAGTTCATCATTCTTACTGAGAAGGAATTTACGGAGGAGGATGAGCATGGATTTAAGGCATATCTGGAATCCATAGGTGATTCTATCGTATGTGTGGCTGATGATGAAGTGGTAAAGGTGCACGTACACACCAACGATCCGGGTCTTGCGATCCAGAAGGCTCTTACATTTGGACAGCTTTCCCGTATGAAGATCGACAACATGCGCGAGGAGCATCAGGAGAAGCTCATCAAGGATGCCGAGAAGATTGCGGCAGAACAGGCAGCTAAGGAAAAAGCAGCCAAAAACCCGAGAAGGCCGGTGGGATTTATCGCCGTTTCCATTGGAGAGGGCATGAACGAGATCTTCCGTGAGCTGGGAGTTGATTATATTATCGAGGGCGGTCAGACCATGAATCCGAGTACGGACGATATGCTGACAGCGATTGACGAGGTAAATGCAGATACCATCTTCATTCTTCCGAACAATAAGAATATTGTGCTGGCGGCAAACCAGGCAAGAGATCTGACGAAGGATAAGGATATTATCGTAATCCCGACGAAGACTGTTCCTCAGGGAATCACCGCAGTGATCAGCTACAATGCGGAGGAAGATGTGGATACGAACGAGGAGAACATGCTGGAGGGAATCAAGCATGTGAAGACCGGACAGGTCACCTACGCAGTAAGAGATACCCACATTGACGGAAAGGAGATTCATGAGGGAGACATCATGGGAATCGGTGACGCGGGAATTATTTCCGTAGGTACCTCTGTGGCGGGCACCACGAAAGATATGCTGTCCCAGTTGGTGGACGATGATTCTGAGCTGATCAGCCTGTACTATGGCGAGGACGTGACAGATGAGGAAGCTGAGAAGTTTGTCGCTGAGGTGGAAAACCTGTATCCGGAACTGGACATAGATGCACACCGCGGCGGACAGCCGATTTACTACTATGTACTTGCAGTAGAATAGAAAGTGAATGCTAAGGAAGGGAGTGTTGAAATATGCTCCCTTTTTTTATGCTATGCATATCTAAGCGAATGTCCAGCGGACGTTCCGGTTCTGTGTAAACCGGGGGAGGCGTTCGCTCAGATATGTATGGTGATGAAAGTGAAGGTCCGATATTACGCGAACATAAGCAGAGGTGGAGAATATGAATGAACGTTCTAAAATCAGTGAATTGAAAGGTATCGGCGAGAAAACAGAAAAGTTGTTCCAGAAAGTCGGCGTCTACACCGTAGGGGATTTGATCCGCTATTATCCGCGGGGATATGATGTATACGAAGCCCCGGTCAGCGTAGGAGAGATTGAGGAAGGAAAGGTGTGCGCGGTGACTGGCGTGATCTACGGGAGAGTGCAGGTAGGAGGAAACCGGGCACGACAGATTACGACAGCATATATAAAAGATGTGACGGGAGTGCTTAAGGTAATCTGGTTCCGCATGCCATTTTTACGAAATACGCTGCAAAGCGGCATGGTGATAACAGTGCGCGGCCGGGTAATCAATAAAAAAGGAACGCTTCTTATGGAGCACCCGGAAATCTATAATCCGGCTGATAGTTACAATAATAAGTTAAACACCCTTCAGCCGATTTACCCTCTTACCGCTTCTCTGACAAATAATGCGGTGGCCAAGGCTGTCCGCCAGGCGCTGGAGTATCTGGATCTAAAGCAGGATTTCCTGCCACAGGAGATAAGAATACGCTATCATCTGGCGGAGTATAATTATGCCATGAGGGGGATACATTTTCCCTATGCTAAGGAAGAATTTTATCATGTCAGGGAACGGCTGGTCTTTGAGGAGTTTCTGATCTTTATTCTGGCGCTCAGACAGACGAAGGAGACGAGCGGGAAGGCGGAAAATGGATTTGACATCCAGCCCAGGGCGGAAATTGCGGATTTCCTGGGGAAGCTTCCCTATGAACTTACGGGGGCGCAGAAACGGGTGTGGGAGCAGATTGAGAGGGAAATGTGTTCCCCGACGCTGATGTCGCGGCTCATTCAGGGCGATGTCGGGTCGGGGAAGACGATCATCGCAGTGCTCTCCATGATGCTCGCTTCGCTGAATGGATATCAATCGGCGCTCATGGCGCCAACGGAGGTGCTGGCAAAGCAGCATTTTGAATCGGTCACGGAATTATTTGCTAAATATCAGATACCACTTACGGTAGAACTTCTTACAGGTTCTATGACTGCAAAGGAGAAAAGGCTTTCGTATGAGCGGATTGCTTCCGGCGAGGCAAATATAGTGATTGGAACACATGCGCTGATTCAAAATAAAGTTGAGTATCGGAATCTGGCTCTGGTGGTGACGGATGAACAGCATCGTTTTGGCGTCAGACAACGGGAGACACTGGCGGAAAAAGGACATATGCCGCATATTCTGGTCATGAGCGCGACGCCGATTCCGCGGACACTTGCGATTATTTTATACGGGGATCTGGATATTTCCGTGATCGATGAACTTCCGGCTAACCGGCTTCCGATTAAGAATTGTGTGGTGGACACAGGGTACCGTCCCACAGCGTATCGGTTTATCCGGAAGCAGGTGGAGGAAGGCAGGCAGTGCTATGTGATCTGCCCGATGGTGGAGGAAAGCGAGGCACTCGACGCGGAGAATGTGACGGACTATGCTGCTATGCTACGCGGGGAGCTGGGAGATGGCATCCGGGTTGAGGCTCTGCATGGAAAGATGAAGCAGGCGCAAAAAGATGAGATCATGGAGGCATTTTCCAGAAATGAGATCCAGGTGCTGGTTTCTACTACGGTTATTGAGGTGGGGATTAATGTCCCTAACGCTACGGTGATGATGGTGGAAAATGCGGAGCGGTTCGGGCTTGCCCAGCTTCATCAGTTACGCGGGCGCGTGGGGCGAGGGAAATATCAGTCGTATTGCATTTTTATGAGCGGGTCTAAGAGTAAGGAGAATAAGAAACGTCTGGAGACGCTTAATAAGTCTAATGATGGATTTTATATTGCGAATGAGGATTTGAAGCTCCGGGGGCCGGGGGATCTGTTTGGAATCAGGCAGAGTGGGCTGATGGATTTTCGGTTGGGGGATGTGTATCAGGATGCAGAGATACTTAAGAGGGCGAATGATGCGGCGGGGGAGATTCTGGCCGGAGATCCGTATTTTGAGAAGGAGGAGAATATGAGGATGAAGAGGTATCTTGAGGGGTATGTGGAGGGGAAGGAGTTGGGGAAGACGTTGTAGATTGCGGGTGAGACACGTCCGGCCGGTACACGGTTCTATTGTGCTGCCGGGCACGCTCTCGCTCGGAAGAAAACGCAACGGATTCTAAGCGCCATGGCGCCGCCTGGATGGGCGGCTTATGCCGCTAAGAACCGGCGTTTTCTACGGCCCGGCAGCACAATAGAACCGTGTACCGGCCTGATGTGTTGGCAATCTCCTGGTTGAGGTTGCAGACGGGAGGTTGTGGTGAGAAGATGAGATGTATGGAATTGAAGAGGCTGATTGTATCTGGAGTGAGGTGCAATCAGCTTTTTTATGAAACATATGATAGCCTGGTGCATAGAATAGGCATAACAGTAGTTTTGTGAGGTTATGTGATGAGTTTGCGGGGTATGCAGGTGAGTACGGAGTATCGGGGGAGGCTGCGGGTGCAGGTGACTTCGGAGATTACGGCAAGGCCGGTGGAGGATGCACGGATTCAGATTGGGTATACGGGGGTGCCGGATAGTATGGTGGAGGAGTTGACTACGGATTCGTCGGGGAATAGTGATACGGTGGAATTGGCGGCGCCGCCGGTGGAGTATAGTTTGAATCCGGAGTCTGAGGAGCAGCCGTATTCGGAGTATACATTAAATATCAGTGCGCCGGGATATGAACCGGTCAGTATTGCGGGGGCGGAGATCCTGGCGGACGTGACGGCGCTCCAGAATGTGCAGATGCGTCCGCTGGAGCCGGATCAGGCGCCGGAGATTTTTGTGATTCCGGCACATACGCTTTATGGGGTGTATCCGCCGAAGATACCGGAGGAGGAGATTAAACCGGTGGATGAGACCGGGGAGATTGTGCTGAGCAGAGTGGTGGTTCCGGAGTATATAGTGGTGCACGATGGATCGCCGCGGGACAATACGGCCCGCAATTATTATGTGAAGTACAAGGATTACATTAAAAATGTGGCTTCCAGTGAGATTTACGCGACTTGGCCGGAGGATACGATTCGGGCAAATGTGTTGGCGATTATGTCATTTACTTTAAATCGGGTATATACGGAATGGTATCGGAATCAGGGCTATGATTTTACGATTACGTCCTCTACGGCTTACGACCATAAATGGATTCCGGAGCGGAATTATTTTGATACGATTTCGGCGATCGTAGACGAACAGTTTTCAGGATATTTGTCAAGACCGAATGTGCGGCAGCCGATTTTGACGCAGTATTGTGATGGGAGAAGAGTGCAGTGTCCGAACTGGATGACGCAGTGGGGCTCGAAGGCGCTGGGCGATCAGGGATACAATGCGATTGAGATTTTGCGATATTATTATGGAGAGAATATGTACATCAATACGGCGGAAGAGATCTCCGGCGTTCCTTCCTCCTGGCCGGGATATGTGCTTAGTCAGGGCTCGAGCGGAGAGAAGGTTCGGCAGATACAGGAGCAGTTAAATGTGATCGCGGGTGCGTATCCGGCCATTCCCAGGATCGCGGTAGATGGGATTTATGGGCCGGCGACTGCTGCCTCTGTGACAAAATTCCAATCTGTGTTCGGACTTCCGCAGACCGGAACAGTGGATTATCGTACCTGGTATAAGATTTCTGAAATTTATGTGGGAGTGTCAAGGATTGCGGAATTGACGTAATAAATTGAAATAAATAAGATGAATCAGATTTTGACAGATTTTACAGTATTTTCTAGTGTAGACTTAAAAAAACTCCATATACTATCTGCGTAACATCAAACAAGATGTTAATTCACAAAAAAGGAGGAAAAGAAGATGTCAAATCGTTCATCTAACAGAGCAGCCGTGCCGGAGGCAAAGGGTGCATTAGACAAATTTAAATATGAGGTAGCAAGCGAGTTGGGAGTACCGCTTTCTGACGGTTACAACGGAGACCTCACTTCCAGACAGAATGGTTCTGTTGGTGGTTATATGGTAAAGAAAATGATCGAACAGCAGGAAAAACAGATGGCTGGCAAATAGGCCGGATTGTGAAGCTGTAATAGTGAATACTGTAAAAATAGTAAAACAGTAAGAGTTACGTGAAAAGTTAAGTGTGAAATTGGAAAAACACCCGGTCTTTTGTTTGGAAAGCCGGGTGCTTTTTCGCAGTTTTTAAGCAGCGCATAAGTGGAGGTGCGATGGAACTCTTTTTTGATCCTTTTTGAGGAGTGTTCAGAATGATTTTTGCGGTATATTTTTTCCAGATAATTAAAAAAAGTAGTTGCATTTTTAAAAAGATTTGCTATAATATATTTTGTGACTGCCGTTGGTGGCACGCGCTGGAATAGCTCAGTCGGTAGAGCACTTCACTCGTAATGAAGGGGTCGTCGGTTCAAGTCCGATTTCCAGCTTACGATTGAGACACTTATCTTTTGGGATAGGTGTCTTTTTTATTTCATATGAAAGTGCGTGCCAGGCATACCTAAGTGAAGGTCCGATGGATGGGAACAGCGCAAAAAACGAAGGCGCGTGTTCACTTTACGCATCCTCCGTTTCCTCGGCAGCTCTCATCGCTTGTATGGCGGCTTCCACAATTTTCAATTCCTTTTCGTTCAGGGAGCCAAGCATGGCATCAATTCTCTTTCTGCATTCACTTCCCGCATTTTGAGACGGATAAAAATATTGATCCACTGATATATCAAACATCGTGACCAGTTGGTAAAAGGTGTTAAGACTGGGGTGTTGGCCATCGTTCTCATTATACATGATTGTCCGTGGAGAACGGTCAACAATAAAAGCCAGTTGTTCCTGCGTCATACCTCTGGCCTCGCGCGCACGCTTGATGGCACGTCCTATGTCGTGAAAATCAAACCGTCGTTCATCTCTCTCAAACTTCATAACATCACCCAATGTAATTTTACATTTCGGGTATTAGTATTTGAACGATTTTATATTTCATACTACTGACTATTTAATTTCACTTTTTGCTTGCGAAACAGAAGGTGATGCGGTAAAATAGTAGACAGAAAATATGTTTTTATTATCAGATACTTGCAGGAGGAAAATCATATGTTTTTTAAAAAAGAGGTTGTTGATGAGGATACGCGGCGTCAATATGCAAAAGAAATCGATAGTCTGATAGGTCAGGGACGGTCAAAAGAGGCGCACGCCAAAACCAAGGAACTTGAAAAAATGGATAAGGATGCAGCAGGTTATTTTATGTCCTATTTCTATTTTGTGGGAGAGGTCGAACGCGAAAATCCGCGCGAAGCTCTGAAGAGAATAGAAGGCTACATAAAACGTGTACCAAACGATGGAGACGCTTACCTGATGTTGGGAAATATCCAACAATCTTTTGACAATGATGAGAAAACAGCCGCTGCATACGAAAAGGCTGTAGAATTGGGGAACACAGCAGCCCTAACCATGTTGGCTGGCATTTATTATTTACACGCCAATACTTTTAGGAATCAGGCGGCAGGAACTTTAAATCCGAGGCAGTATGCGGATTGCAACGGGAGAGCAATCTCTCTTTATATCCGTTGTATGGAGCTATATAACAAGGCTTTTCACGCAGATAAGAAGCTGCTGGAAGATACAGACTGGCAGGCATATGGGCGCTCCACTGATATGATGTATGTTATGAGTCTGAACGGCGAGGTGAAAAATATTTCCAAAGCCGATCTTGAGCGTGCAAGTATTTTGTCAATCGGCGCTTCTGTTGTTTCCGGCAAGGCAAATGTAAGGGAGCAGGTTTACTGGCGTAATCAGGCTGTTGGGGTGACTGCTCAAATGGAAGAGTCCGGTTTCTGCGTGATGGCTGAATATTTCAGGGCGTCTTTCTGTCTTTATGATTGTGAGAAAAAGAAACAGGAAATGCTTTTGAATGCCAAATATCACTTGGACAGAGCAAAAGAATTTTCCCCGACGCTGAACGCAGAACAGCGGGAGAGTTATCCGTCTGATTTCAAGGACGTTTTACAGATGTATGACAAAACCAACGCGAAATTGGGAAAAGCGATGCAAAATCATCTTCGGGCAGGGGAATTGCCTCATTTGGAACTGGATTACCTGCCGGATCGCATACCGGGCATCGAGGATAACAAGGTATATGCAGACTATCTTGCCCAGGTGAAAAGCGGTGAGGCAGTGGCAGAAGATAAGCAGTCAGGTACGGGTAGGAAAAAAGGTTTGTTCGGCAGATTTTTTTAAGGAGGATATAGAAAAACATGATACTTGCATACATATTGTCTTTTTTGGGTATGCTCTCCTGGCAGTGGGGCGCTCATAACGAGTTGGGTATGGCGGGAAAGCTAGTCGGGATTGTGCTGCTTGTAGTTGCCGTTATCAAGACTGTGTCTGCCCTGGGCGGCAAATTTGCCGATAAGAAGAGCCTGTTGGGTTATTTTGGAGGGCATGCTGCAATCTGGATAGCAGGTATGTTCCTGTATGAATATATCCTGGGACTTCTGACTATTGTTGGGGTGTTGATTGGTATTGTCCTATTTGGAAATTTCTCTTCCGGGTCAGGCGGTCGAAATACTGATGAGGAGAGGACGGCGGGCAGTGAATCCAACTTGTCCCTTATGCCGGTAATCATCTACGATGACAGCAACGGTCAATGGAAACGCCGGGGCATTTTTGGAGATCATGCCGTGTATTACAATAACGATGGCGGTGAGGTTACGATTTACTCTGCGCAGGTTTCCGGTAATTCGGCCAGCACCAGCGCGGGTACGTTTCATTGGTATTAAAGATTTGAAAATAATATAAACGTCGCAAAAGACGGCTGCGCGGATATCTGAACAGGTATCTGTCCTGCCGTCTTTTTATTGCCAAACATGTCTGTGAGCGCGTTTTTGGGTTGCCCGAGATAGTGCAGTATGTTACAATATGATAATGTCAGGATTGCGCGAAGCGTGTAGTGATCCGTATAGCATAAGATTTAAGTGAATATAAAAATCGGGGAGGAATTTATGCGCAGAAGAAGACGTGCAGGCTGTCTGCCGATCTGTCTTGTGGTCTTGTGTATTGGCCTGGGTGTGGGGTGCATCGGCGCAGGAATCATGAAGGAAAAGGGAGAACCGCTCCATTTGGTGCAGGAGAAAGTGCAGAAGGTGGCGCAGCAGAAGATTCCGTATCAGGAAGTCTCCATAGCGGAGGCGGAATTGGAAGGAAGATTCTATTATGGTTTTTTGAATGAGGAAGAAAAGCTGGCCTATCGGGAGCTTCTGACCGGGCTTCGGGAGAATAGAGAGGAGATTTATCTGCACCATGGGGAGGCCGAGCGGGTAAATACCATTTTTCAGAATGTGCTGAATGACAATCCGGAGCTGTTCTGGTGTGACGGAAGAGGAACGACCACGACCTATTCGGGAGGATTCGGACAGGAGAGTTATATCAAACTGGAACCGGATTATGTATACAGTGGCTCGAAAAAGGAGCAGATGCTCACGGAAATCGAGGCGGCCGCGGAGGAGTTCCTGACGAAGGTGCCTGGTGATGCATCGGAATATGAGAAGATCCGGATGGTCTACGAATATCTGATCCAGATGGTGGATTATCAGACAGACGCACCGGATAACCAGAATATTTACAGTGCTTTGGTAGGGCATGCCTCCGTTTGCGCAGGATACGCCAGGAGTACGCAGTATTTGTTGGAAAAGCTGGGGATTTTTTGCGCCTATGTGACCGGAACGACGGTGGGGACGGACGGGAATTCGACAAACCATGCGTGGAATCTGGTGCGCTGTGACGGATCCTACTATTTTGTGGATACTACCTGGGGAGATCCGGTGTTTTGTGGGGAAGTAAGCGAGGGGCAGGAAAGAAATATAACCTATGATTTCCTTTGCTGCAGCGGAAGGGAATTATTCCGGACACATACTTTAGATGAAGGATACGAGTATCCGGAGTGTGCGAAGGAAGATTTGAATTATTATAGAAGAAATGGAATGTATGAAGAAAGCTTCGATCAGGAACGGATTCGGGAACGGTTATATAACACGATTGACGCCGGCGAGAGGGATTCGGTCTTTAAATTCGCTGATGAAGAGGTTTATGAGCAGGCCCACAATACCCTGCTTAAGGAGCTGGTACGGGACGCGGCGGCCTATCTGGGACGCAGGTACGGCCTGAGTGAGGTGGAGTATTCCTATTCGGAGGATCCGCTTTTATGTAAGATTATCATATTTTGGAAGTATGAATAAAATGTTTTGTAATAAGAAAAGGAGGAGAAATGATGTATTACAAACAGTATGGAGATACCGATATGAAGGTATCCGCAGTAGGACTTGGAACAATGCGGTATGACGATGAGGACGTGAAAGCCGGGCGCCTTTCCAAATGTGCGGAGATTCCGCTGTATGCATTTGAGAAGGGAATCAACTATTGGGACACGGCGCCTCTTTATTGTGATGACAAGAGCGAGATCATCACGGGAATGGCGCTTTCTCAGGTAAAACGGGATCAGGTCTATGTGACCTCGAAGGTGAATATCGGTACGTTGAAGGGAGACGTCAGCAGAGACAATTTCCGCAGGAGGCTTGAGATGTCTTTGGACCGACTTCATACGGACTATATTGATTTTTATCATATGTGGTGCATGTTAAATCTTGAGTCCTGGGAGAAGCATATGGAGGCCTTGTATGCATTTTTTGAGGAGGCTAAATCAGAGGGATTGATCCGCAATATTGCCTTTTCTTCTCATATGCAGGGGAACGACATTGAAAAGGTCGTTGCGACAGGTAAATTTAAGGGCATGTTGATTGGATACAATGCACTGAATTACCGGTTCCGTCAGAGTGGGATCAAAGCGGCTCACGAAAAAGGAATGGGTGTTGTGGTGATGAATCCGCTTGGAGGCGGCATGATTCCGCAGAACCCGGAGGCATTTTCCTACTTGACAAAGGGAACCGACCTGACCGTGCCGCAGGCAGCACTTCGCTTTGTGGCTTCACATAAGGAGATCACAGTGGCTCTTGCGGGCTGTACGACGAAAGCGCATGTGGATGATGCGGTGAAGGCTGTGGAGAATCTGGAAGAGAGACCGGCGGAAGAAATCGCGAAAATGTATGACGAGGAGGGTATATCACTCAACAATCTTTGTACCGGCTGTGGCTACTGTAAGGGCTGTCCAAAGGATATCCCAATTCCGAAAATGATGGACGCATATAATCATTACATATTGACCGGACAGAAGGAGGAGATTACGGAGCGTTTAAGTAATCACTGGAGTGTGAAGAAGGAAGTGGCGGCGGAATGTATCGGCTGCAAAAAATGTGAGGGGCAGTGTACCCAGCATCTGCCGATCGTCGAAAGACTTGCGGAAATCGCAGAATTGCCGAACGAATAATCAGTCATTTGAAATGTTTGAAATGTACAGTTTTTTCTGAAAATTTGACAAGAAGACTATCAGATTAATGGTTGAAATCCTACCACAGATGTGGTAAAATTTTTACAATTTGAGAACGAGGGCGCTCTGGAATGAAAGACTTCAGGAGTGCCCTTTTTTCATTTCATAGGAAAGTACAGCATACTTTCCCTATGAGATAAAATGCACATCTAGTTAAAATGAGTAGTATGAAATAAAGAAACTCTACGAAGGGATAAGGTGACATATGAAAGCATTTCTGATACTGGAAGATGGAACCGTGTTTGAAGGCACCAGCATCGGTTCTACGAAAGACATGATAAGTGAGATTGTATTTAACACCTCCATGACAGGTTATCTGGAGGTACTGACTGACCCTTCTTATGCCGGACAGGCTGTGGTGATGACGTATCCATTGATTGGTAATTATGGAATTACGCCGGATATGGAGTCGAAGAAGGCATGGCCGGACGGCTATATCGTAAGGGAGCTCTCCCGTACGCCCAGCAATTTCCGCTGTGAGGGAACGATTCAAGATTTCCTTACCAAGCAGGATATTCCGGGAATCGCAGGGATCGATACCCGCGCACTTACCAAGATCCTCCGTGAGAAGGGAACGATGAACGGAATGATCACCACCAATGAGAAGTATGATCTGGAAGAGATCCTTCCAAAGCTCCACGCTTATCAGGTGGGCGACGTGGTTTCCAAAGTGACCTGTAAGGAGAAATACGTTCTTAAGGGAGATGGGCCGAAGGTGGCTCTCATGGACTTCGGAGCGAAGAATAATATTGCCAGATCTTTAAATTCCCGCGGCTGTGAGGTGACCGTCTATCCGGCACACACATCGGCGGAAGAAATTATTTCAAGTAATCCGGATGGCATCATGTTATCCAATGGACCGGGAGACCCGGCGGATTGTACCTCCATTATTCAAGAAGTTAAGAAATTATACGATTCCGATATCCCGATTTTTGCGATCTGTCTGGGACATCAGCTTATGGCGCTCGCAAACGGCGGAAAGACCTATAAGTTAAAATACGGACATCGGGGCGGCAACCACCCGGTGCGCGATCTTGCGACGGGAAGAGTCTACATTTCTTCACAGAATCACGGATATGCTGTGGACGCGGACAGTATGGATGCGTCTGTGGCGACCCCTGCATTTGAAAATGTAAATGACGGGACCAACGAAGGTATGGCGTACACCGGCAAGAATATTTTTACTGTTCAGTTTCACCCGGAGGCTTGCCCTGGGCCCCAGGATTCGGGCTATTTGTTTGACAGATTTATGGAAATGATGGGAGGAACGAGATAATGCCGAGGATAAAAGACATCAAAAAAGTATTAGTGATCGGTTCCGGTCCTATCGTGATCGGTCAGGCGGCCGAATTTGACTATGCGGGAACGCAGGCGTGCCGTTCGCTGAAAGAAGAGGGAATCGAGGTCGTCCTCTTGAATTCCAACCCAGCGACCATTATGACGGATAAGGATATTGCAGATCATGTATATATTGAACCTTTGACCGTGGAAGTGGTGGAGCAGCTCATTCTCAAGGAGAGACCGGACAGTGTGCTTCCGACGCTGGGCGGCCAGGCGGGACTGAATCTTGCCATGGAGCTTGAGGAGGCAGGATTTTTGAAGGAGCAGGGAGTGCGTCTTATCGGCACGACTGCGGAGACGATCAAAAAAGCCGAGGACCGTCTGGAATTCAAGGCGACCATGGAGAAGATCGGAGAGCCTGTGGCGCCGTCAAAAGTGGTGGAGACTGTGGAAGACGGCGTGGCGTTTGCCGCTCAGATTGGTTATCCAGTGGTGCTTCGCCCGGCCTATACTTTGGGTGGAAGCGGCGGCGGTATCGCACATAACGTGGTGGAGATGGAGGAGATCCTTGCAAACGGACTTCGTCTTTCCCGTGTGGGACAGGTGCTTGTGGAGCGCTGTATCGCCGGCTGGAAGGAGATCGAGTATGAGGTGATGCGCGACAGCAAGGGCAACTGTATCACCGTATGTAATATGGAAAATATCGACCCGGTAGGTGTGCATACCGGAGACAGTATCGTGGTGGCTCCGTCCCAGACGCTGGGAGATAAGGAGTACCAGATGCTGCGTACCTCGGCCCTTAATATTATCAGTGAGCTCAACATCACCGGGGGCTGTAACGTACAGTATGCACTGCACCCGGAGACCTTTGAATACTGTGTAATCGAGGTAAATCCGCGTGTCAGCCGTTCTTCCGCACTGGCGTCCAAGGCGACGGGATATCCGATTGCGAAGGTGGCGGCGAAGATTGCCCTTGGTTATACACTGGACGAGATTAAAAATGCAGTGACCCAGAAGACCTATGCCAGCTTTGAGCCGATGCTGGACTACTGTGTGGTGAAGATGCCCCGGCTTCCGTTCGACAAATTCATCAGCGCAAAACGGACGCTGACGACGCAGATGAAGGCTACCGGAGAGGTCATGAGCATCTGCGACAACTTTGAGGGGGCGCTGATGAAGGCGATCCGATCCCTGGAGCAGCATGTGGACAGCCTGATGTCCTATGATTTTACGGAGCTTTCAAGGGAAGACATTCTGGAGAGACTGGAGATCGTAGATGACAGAAGAATCTGGCTGATCGCGGAGGCGATCCGTAAGGGAATCAGCTACGATGAGATTCATGCCATCACGAAGATTGATAAATGGTTCATCGATAAGATTGCTATTTTGGTGGAAATGGAGCAGCGCCTTAAGACGGAGGAACTAACGCCAGAGCTTTTAAAAGAGGCAAAGCGGATCGAGTTCCCAGATAACGTGATTGCTGCCCTCACCGGCAGATCGGAAAGAGAGATTCATGATATGCGCCATGCAAATGGTATCGTTGCCGTGTATAAGATGGTAGATACCTGCGCGGCCGAATTTGCGGCGGAAACTCCGTATTATTATTCAGTATTTGGAAGTCTCAATGAGGCGGAGGAGACCAGCGGAAGGAAGAAGGTCCTGGTACTTGGCTCCGGACCGATCCGTATCGGACAGGGAATTGAGTTCGATTTCTGTTCCGTTCACTGTACCTGGGCGTTTGCCAAAGAAGGGTACGAGACGATTATTGTAAATAACAACCCGGAGACGGTAAGTACCGACTTTGACATTGCGGATAAGCTGTATTTTGAACCGCTGACGCCGGAAGATGTGGAAAGTATCGTGGATCTGGAAAAACCGGACGGCGCGGTCGTGCAGTTCGGCGGACAGACGGCGATCAAGCTGACGGAGGCGCTTATGAAGATGGGCGTGCCGATTCTGGGAACGTCTGCCGAGAATGTAGATGCGGCGGAGGACAGAGAACTGTTCGACGAGATTCTGGCGAAATGCCGGATCCCGCGTCCGAAGGGGGATACCGTATTTACCGCCGAGGAGGCTAAAGAGGTGGCGAACCGCCTCGGATATCCGGTTCTGGTTCGTCCGTCCTACGTACTCGGCGGACAGGGAATGCAGATTGCTATAAACGACCACGATATTGACGAATTTATCGGAATCATCAACCGGATTGCCCAGGATCACCCGATTCTGGTAGACAAATATCTGCAGGGAAAAGAGATCGAGGTAGACGCGGTATGTGACGGGGAGGATATCCTGATTCCGGGAATCATGGAGCATATTGAGCGTGCAGGTATCCATTCTGGCGACAGTATTTCCGTATACCCCGCTCAGAGCATTTCCGAAGTGACGAAGCGGAAGATTGAGGAATACACCAAGAGACTTGCGAAGGCACTTCACGTGGTAGGTATGATCAATATCCAGTTTATTGTGTGCGGAGAAGACGTGTATGTGATCGAGGTAAATCCGAGATCCAGCCGTACTGTTCCGTATATCAGCAAGGTGACAGGTATTCCGATCGTGCCGCTGGCGACCAAGGTAATCATCGGCCATAAGATCAAGGAGCTGGGATATACGCCGGGGCTGCAAAAAGAGGCAGACTATATAGCAATCAAGATGCCGGTATTCTCCTTCGAGAAGATCCGCGGTGCAGACATCAGCCTTGGACCGGAGATGAAATCTACCGGAGAGTGTTTGGGTATCGCATCGACATTTAATGAGGCACTTTACAAGGCGTTCCTGGGAGCAGGAGTCAATCTGCCGAAATATAAGAATATGATCATGACGGTCCGCGATGATGACAAGGACGAGGCGGTGGAAATCGGACGCAGATTCGAGGCGCTGGGATACCGTATCTTCGCAACCCGCGGTACTGCGGAAGCACTTCGTGCAGGTGGCGTAAAGGCGAGGGCAACGCACAAGATCGAGGAGGAATCCCCGAACCTGATGGATTTGATCCTGGGACATGAGATTGATCTGGTCATTGATACCCCGCCGCAGGGTGCGGATCATTCGAGGGACGGATTCGTGATCCGGAGAAATGCGATCGAGACCGGAGTGAACGTTCTGACGGCTATGGATACCGCCCGGGCGCTGGTGACCAGTCTGGAGAATACGGATATAAGGCAGCTTACGCTGATTGATATTGCGAAGGTGGAATAGAAGAATAGGGTTTTATAAATAGCAGAGGAATTGGGGAGTGCCCCAATTCCTCTGCTATGAGTTGCCAAGCATGTCTGAGTGAACGTCCGATGGACCGTTCATCTCGGCACGCCTCTCTTCTGTATGAGATTTTCGATTCATTATTTTCTTTTATGACTGATAAAATCATAAGTACGAGAGGCAGTTCTGTAGATTTCTTCTTCCGACCAATCGGGGTGCTCTTGAATCAAATCATACAGTCTACGGGTAAACTCTACGCTCTCCTCTACTTCATCAGCAATGACTTCCGGAGATTTTCCTTTTTTACATTTTTTCTGTATTAGAGAAATGATAGCAAGAATCTGTGCTTCAGTAAATTGTTCTTTTCGCATGAGTTTCATGTGTTCTTCCCGCGTCATATTTAGTACCATACTGATGACCTCCGATCTTTGATGTACTAGCTGTTAAATATAGCTATATTATAAATATTTTTTCCTTTAGTTACAAGCTATTGTGTTTGAAAAAATGTCAAATATACCGTAATATTTTGGATAACAATATTATACAAAAACAAAAGAATTTCTAAAGATTTCCCCCCTGTTATTGACAGTAAAATTCTGCTCAAATAGAATATGAAAAGAAACATTTATACGAATAATATTAAGAAGAGAGTGTGAGACAATGTTCAAGATCATGATAATAGAAGATGACCGCACGATCATGGAGGCGGTGCAGGCGCATTTGGTGACATGGGGATACGAGGTGATCCGGGTGCGGGACTTCAGAAATGTGCTGGGAGAATTTAAAGCGGCTTCCCCGGAACTGGTGCTTCTGGATATCGGTCTGCCCTACTATAACGGCTTCCACTGGTGTCAGGAAATACGCAAGATCAGCAACGTGCCTATCATATTTTTGTCATCGGCGGCCGACAGCATGAACATCGTCATGGCGATGAATATGGGCGGAGATGATTTTATCGAAAAGCCTTTTGATCTGCATGTGATGACTGCAAAATTGCAGGCAATCTTAAGGAGGACCTATCTGCGCCAGGGACAGGAAAATATCCTAGAGCGCGGTGGTGTCGTGCTCAATCTGGGAGATGCGACCATACAGTTTCAGGATAAGAAGGTGAGCCTTAGTAGAAATGAGTACCGGATTTTTCAGATTCTTTTGGAGCGTGCGGGGAAGATCGTGCCGAGAGACGACATTATCACGGCGCTTTGGGAGAGTGAGAGCTTTATCGATGACAACACCTTGACGGTAAATGTGACAAGGCTGCGAAAGCGGCTGGAAGAGATCGGGGTACATGATTTTATTCAGACAAAAAAAGGGTTGGGGTATCTGATCCCGTAGCAGGTCAGGCAGACGCGGGGATAGAAATGGACGCAGGAATAGAAAACGGAGAAGAAAAGTATGAGAATAGTATGGGATTATATCAAAGAGCGTGCTGGCTGGCTGCCGTGTATTTTTCTGATGGAAGCGGTCGCATTTTTTGCGTTGTATCTGCAGGGAACGAAGTTTTATGATATTTCTTACGCGGTGGAGCTGAGCCTGTTCGTGCTGGTCATCATGGCCGGGGTGGATTTTGGAAAATACAGCCATAAGCGTAAGAAGCTGAGCCAGGCGAAGAAGGCCCTCTTAAACGATGTGTCTAATCTGCCGGAGACCAGATCTCCGAAGGAAAGGGAGTATCAGGAGATGGTGCAGATTCTTTTTGAGAGGAAGGAAGAGGAGGCGGCAAAGGCCAGACATGCGCGGCAGGACATGTTGGATTTTTACAGCCTGTGGGTCCACCAGATCAAAACGCCGATCGCGGGGCTGCATCTTCTTTTGCAGGCGCAGAAAGACGGGCTGGCCCAGGAGGATTGGAACCAGCGTATGAATATGGAAGTGTTCCGGGTGGAACAGTATGTGGAGATGGTGCTGTCCTACTTAAGAATGGAAGATATGAGCCGGGATCTGGTGCTAAAGTCCTATGATCTTAAGCAGATTGTAAGGCAGTCTGTGAAGAAATTCTCGCGGGAATTTCTGTATCGGAAGATACGTCTTGAACTGGCTGAATTTGAGAGGACTATTCTTTCCGACGAAAAATGGATTCTGCTGGTGTTGGAGCAGATTCTCTCCAACGCGCTTAAGTACACCCCGGAGGGAGGCTGTATTTCGATCTATTGTGAAGAAGGGAAAAATGTACTTGTCATAGAGGATACCGGTATTGGAATTCCGCCGGAGGACCTGCCGAGAGTATTTGAAAATGGATTCACGGGGTATAACGGGCGTGAGAACAAGAAATCCACGGGAATCGGACTCTATCTGTGCAGGACCGTCATGGATAAACTCGGCCACGGCATTCGGATTGCATCTGAGGAGGGCAAAGGAACAAAGCTCTACCTGGATTTTGAGCGGGAAGAGCGCGTGAATGAATGAGGAGATTTATATGGGGAAAGGAATTGGTGAAATATTATATAGGTTGCGAAGAGAAGCCGGGATTTCACAGCAACAACTGTGTTGGGGACTTTGTTCGGCACCACAATTGACGCGTATGGAGCAAAATCAATTGGTGCCGGATCATTTTCTGCTGGATCGACTATTCAGACGTATGGGAAAATCAACGGAATTATTGGAATATATACTTCCATTAGACGTATATGAGCTCTACGAACTACAATATCAGATCCAGACGAATATCTGTTATCAGAATCTGGACACAGCAGAGCTTTTTCTTGTTCAATATGAGCAGAAAAAGCAGGCGCAGAAGCCGATACACAGGCAATATATTGAACAAGAACGTGCACAGATTGCGTGGCTGCGAGGAAGAGAGACGGAAGAAATTCTTTCAATTATTAATCGGGCAATTGAGCAAACGATGCCGCCAGAAGGTGCGGTAAAAAGCGAAATAGCATTAAGCGCGGAGGAACTCAAGTTACTTTTATTCAGATGGGAGGTTTGCCAGGGAACAATATATGAGAGAAATGCCGAAGAAATCAGAGAAATCTTAAGATATATTATTCAGAAGGGTATGGAAAGTTCAGAACAGGTACAAGTTTACCCTTATGCTGTACTGTTAATGGGGAGGATTTGTGGTGTAAAAAGGGAAAAGGATTTTGTTTTTGTACATACTCGGGAATCACTGTCCCTTTTACGTGAAGAAGGGAAACTGCTATATATGCCGGAAATTCTGGAGCAGTATATGGAATTATTGGAATACCGTCATGGTAATCAGGCATTTATCGAGATGCTGCGAAGGGAGAGGGAGAGTCTTCTGGATGTGGAAGAGGAGTTTCAGGTTGATTTTGAAAAATATCGATTGTTTAAACATTGGATCTGTAGTTTCGAACTGGATTGTGAGCTTATTCAAAAAACCAGGCAGGCTATTGGCATCACGCAGGAAACACTGTGTGATGGGATATGTTCGCAGGAAACCCTGTCCAGAATCGAGACTGCAAGGAGGAGTCCAAATAACCGGAATTTATATCAATTATTAGAAAAGATGGACAGGGAGAGAGATAGAGTCGAAACTGTGATTACAACGGCCGAGTACGAAGTACTGGAGTTTAAAAAGAAAATTGTCGGAGAAATACAGAGGTTTGAGTACGATAAAGTCGAAAAGAGTCTGGAAGAAATTGAAAAGAGACTGGATTGTTCGATTGTGGATAATATGCAGTATATTGCTGCTGAAAAGGTTAGAATAAAGTATAAAAAGAAAACTCTGGATAGTGAAGTCTGTTTGGAACAACTGGAGAGGATCTTAGGCCTCACATTGGATTGGAAGCAGGAAAAGGATATTCCATATAGACTTACCACAACGGAAAATAACATTTTAAACCAGATTGCTACTATTTATTATGAAAATGGCGAAAAAGAAAAGGCAATTCAAATACTAAAAATGCAAATAAGAAGTATGGAAGAAAGTCGGGTGAAGTGTGTATTCTGCATACGGGAATGGGGATTGGCAATAGGAAATCTGGCAACTGCATTAGAGGAAACACATCAAATATTCGATGCCATTGAAACCTGCAAGAGACGAGTGCAGGTTTCAATGGAAGCCGGAAAGGGGAATGGAATCGGAAGAACCCTTGTTACTCTTGCATGTGCATTGGAGCAGAGAGAGGACAACAGATGTAGAAGGTACTTTTTTCATGGATTATCGTTGCTAAAATTATATAAAATGGACAAACGGTATGAATTGGTGGAGGCTTATGTTAATGGTCCTACATTTAAATTTAGAGAATGATGTTATTTGTCACTACCATCAAAACCTCCTCCAACATCTGCAGTTCCTATTGTGTTACTTCCGTTTTCAGGAGGTGTAGTTGGAGGAATAATAGTTAAGTTCAAAAGAAGTATAATTAGTGTCAGGGAAATGATTTTTTTAAAGTTTTTCATAATTCATTTAAGTCCTTTCTTGTATTTGAAAATATAATATCTTAGAATATAAAGAAAGTTTATGACCTTTTGTGAAAATTATTTTTTCGCAAAACGTCATAAACTTTTTATTGAATATGAACTAATATAAGATTAAGCCAATAATGTGGCTATTCTACATGTGGAAAATAAATAAGGAAGGTGAATACTATGGATGACAAAAAAGAAATCATTATTGAATTCGAAGTAATTGATTCAGTTCACATTTGTAATTGGGGTGGTGGCGGAAGTACTGGTTCTAGGTCGCATGGGCACTAATTATGTGTAGGCATTAGTAGGTCTTACTAAGAAAAACTAGTATATGATACTATATACTAGTTTTTCTGTTGAAAAATAGAAATTGTTACAATGAATAATATCTGAAAGGAATATTAAAAAGATGCTTCAGGTAGTTAAAAAATATATGACATATATTAATAGGCCTATTATTATTATTTATGTTATATTTTTTTTATATTTTGTAGTAGAAGAAAGTTTGGGAATTGTTGTACCTCTGTTTTTTGATGAAAGAAATATTAGTATTGTTTTATATGGTATTTTGTTATCTTTTACGAAAATGGCTAGAGCTATAGTAGTAATACCAATTTCATTAAAACCAGTGGAAAGTAAAATGAAGTGCTTAAAAATAACACTTTTTTTCGATATGATTGTATTTGTGGTATTAATTTATACAAAGTCACCTATAGTAACTTTTATTGGTTTTTCAATTTTGTTTATTACGACAAGTATTATAAACGTTATACTTAATCCTTTACTAGGAACAAAGGCAGATAAAAATCATATTGGCATAATATTTGGAATACGAGATGCGTTTCTGTATGCAGGTTGTTTCTTGGGATTGTTGATTATTGGAATAATAAAAACTATGTCGACTAATACAAATCTAGTTTGGATATTTTATAGTTGTATTTTTGTATTAGTTCTTTTTTCAGTGTGTAGCTTAGAAAAAGAAATTGTAGACAAGGAGGAGTGTTGTTTAAGAAAAAGTAATAAGCAGGAGGATAAAGTTACAATTAAAGGAACCAGCAAAGAACTTATCTTTTTTTGCAGTATACTATTTGTATTGGGGATTGGCGGGGCTTGTGTAAATTTTGTGCCGTTGGTAGCTGCAGACGTTGGAGTAAAAGTAAGTAATATATTTTATGTTTTTTCAACGTCTACATTTATTTCATCATTATTGTCTATTACTGGAGGGATAACACTAGATAAGTTTAATAAAAAGTTGCTATTTCAGGTAGACATTGTACTTCTCTTATTATTATTGATAATGTATAGTTCAGGAAATAGTTGGATTTTAACTATTGCAATTATAATTTCGGGGATAAGTTCAGTTTTTGATAATGCTTCTAATATTTATGTGTTTGCAAATTACTCTGAGGACGAAGTTAATTGTTTTTGGGGAATAATAGGTAGTGTAAATCTAATTTCATTTAGTATAGGTACTTTTTTATGTGGAATGCTTTATGAAATAAACTTTAAATTTGTATTTCTATTCGGGATATTATTAAATATTGTTGGGTTGACGATGTCTCTAAAGTTAAAAAACATAGAAAAATAGAGGTTGAGAATGAATGATTATAAATTGATTTGTGAATATTTAGAAGGTGGTATGCGGTATATTGATCGTAGTGATGCATATAGGTTCATCGGTATCTATAAAGAATTGCTAGGAGAGTATGAAGTACATACTATGCGTCCTATGTGGGTAGGGTTGAAAGTGACGTCTAAATGTAACTGTAATTGCATTCATTGCTGGGTAGAGAAAAAACAATATACACCGACTTTTGAGAAAATAGTTCTGGCTTTAGATAAATTAAAAGAGCTGGAAATTATGCATATTACAATAAGTGGCGGTGAGCCATTTTTAAGGCACGACATATTTTCAATATTACAAGAAGTAAAAAAGCATAGGTTTCATTTGGAAATTTTTACTAATGCATCATTACTAAATGAGAGCAAAATAAGTAAACTAGCACAAATTATAGATAGTAGAGATGTGGTGCAAGTTAGTTTTGATGCTTCAAATGAAGAAATTTTTAATCTTCAAAGAATAGGAGGGGATTTTTTTACATTGATGAAAAATATTCAATTACTAGTAGATTATGGAATTATGGTTCGACTTAACTTTACTGCAACGCATAACAATCAATATGATATTAGTAAGGCTTTTTTTGAGGCATTAAAACTTGGTGCAGCTACTTTTAGCCTTTCTCATGTGTTTGATATCAATAAAGGCGAAAGCTTATACGATAAAGTTGATAAGGATTTGTTTTTAAAAGAAATTAACAATTGTTTAGCAATTTCCCAAAAAAGTAGAATGGAATTTAGGCCATTTATTCCAATAGAATATTATAGTAGCAGAGCAAAGAAATTAATGCGGCCCAATAAGAGGTTAAAGCAACACTATCCTATTTTGGATTGGTTTATTCATTCTGATGGTTCGATATATCCAGACGTGACATTAGAATATCCAGAATTTTGTTTGGGAAATATTTATATAGATTCAGTTAAAGAAATACGAAGTAATATTAAAAAAAAGGAATCCAAATTATTTTATAGAGATTTATCTAACACAAAGTGTGAATATTGTGATCAATATTATTTATGCCAAGGAGGAGAAAGAGGAAGGGCATATAGAGATAACGATAAACTAGACAGCCCGGATTCTCGCTGTCATGCATTTGAGGAGTAATAGATGGAAAGAACAAAATTATTAGAGAAATATTTTTTATATAGAACAAATTTACTAAAAAGTGAACCTATAAATCTTGAAGAACTAATTTATTTAGAAATGAGAGATAAAGCAAAAATGATGAAAACATCATTACCAATAGCGATAGGACTCAAAATCACTGACAAATGTAATTTCAAATGTGAACATTGCTTTGTGGAAAAGAAGGTTTTAAAAGATATGTCTATGAAAGTTGTAAAAGATATTTTAGATGGCTTTGGAAATAGTCTTCCTTATAGGATATATCTAACTGGTGGTGAACCATTTCTAAATCCTAATATAATGGATATTATTAAGGTTATCAAGGAAAAGCACATTTTTATGTCAATACATACGAATGGTTCACTTCTTACGGAAGAAATTGTTAAACAGTTAAAACAGTTTTTTACCTCAAAAGATTATTTGCAAATTAGCGTCGATGCTGCTGACGATAAATTATTTGAGGAGATACGAAGGGGTGGAAATTTATTTGAAATAATTTGTAATTGTCAAAAATTAAAAAGTGCAGGAATAAGATTCATTTTGAATACTGTTGTATCTAATAAAAATGTCGATGGTTTGAGAGAAGTGTATAAATTGGCTGAACATATTGGAGCTGAGCAAATCAATTTTTCGCCGCTTATGGATTTGGAGTTCGTAAAAAATATTTTTTTACCATCAGATGGAGATTTATTAAATGCATTTTTGGATGTCTTAGAATATCATTTTAATTCTGGGTGTCCAGTGAAAATTAAACAGGATCCATTGCCAGTGCCATGGGGAAATAATGAACTGAATCCCTTTCTATGCAAAAGTCCATTAATATGTGCGGCTGGAAAAACAGAGGCTGAAATAGATATGTATGGAAATATGTATTTGTGTCCATTTTTATATGAATCGGAGTTTTGCATGGGTAATGTATTAGAACAGGGTTTAAAAAAAGTGTGGCAAAATGAAAAATTTGTTACTTTTTCGCGTAAAAAATGGAGTGAAAATATATTATGTAAATCATGTAATTCTTATGATACGTGTAATTCTGGGTGTATAGCATACGCGATTAGGAAAAATATGGATTGTGATGGGCGTTGTACTAAACAATTAGTTAAATAGTAATTGTTTAGAGTTATGGAGAGGAATAAATATAATGAATATTTCAAGAAATATATATTATAGATTTGAAGAAAATATTGATAATGGGACTTTATATATATATATATATGATGAAGAAGTTGTTATCAAATCTAAAGAATTTACATATCGAGTTCTAAAAGGAATCGATCAAGGGAGTTCAATTGAAAAGATTGAAGAGTCTTTAGAATTGTGGTATGAAAGCTATTCTAAAAAACAGATTAAAGAACTTATTGGACAAGTGATTGAATTTCTAGAGTCACATAATATTATTTATGAATAAATCTAAATCTTGACATTAAGAAAGTTCTCATTGTGGATGAGAGAATTTTCGCATAGGATAAAGAAAATACAGAGATGATTAAAGTGGTGTTATTGGAAAATGAAGAATTAGTACTCATTTTAGTCAGTTATCACCTGCGGGAAACAAAGAAAAAATATTACACAGAAATTTGGGGTATCGGTTAAATCTTTCAAAAGTGTAAGAAAGACGTAATGTGAATCTATGGCAAAGAGCGAGCATGTCTAGTATACTGTGTTTGTAAGTCAAACGAATACAATATGGAAAGGCGGACATAGAATGGCATTATTGGAAGTAAAGAATGTGAAAAAAACGTATACCACCCGTTTCGGGGGGAATCAGGTACAGGCGCTTGCAGACGTGAGTTTTGCGGTGGAGCCGAGAGAGTTCGTGGCGATCATGGGCGAATCCGGCTCCGGAAAGACGACCCTTCTTAATATCCTGGCGGCGCTGGATAAGCCGACGGGAGGAAAGGTATTTCTAAAAGGGCGGGATCTGACAACGGTAAAAGAGAGGGAGATCGCGGCGTTTCGGCGGCAGAATCTGGGATTCGTATTCCAGGACTTCAACCTCCTCGATACCTTTTCTCTCAAGGATAACATTTTCCTGCCGCTGGTGCTTGCCGGAAAGAAGTATGAGGAAATGGAGCGCCGTCTGGAGCCGATCGCCAGGCAGCTTGGCATTCAGGAACTGATGGAGAAATTCCCTTATGAGGTTTCCGGAGGGCAGAAGCAGAGGGCTGCGGTGGCCCGGGCTTTGATCACGAATCCGCAGCTCGTCCTTGCCGATGAGCCCACGGGAGCGCTGGATTCTCGTGCTTCCGATGAGCTTTTGGAGCTGTTCGGGGAAATCAATGCGAACGGGCAGACGATCCTGATGGTGACCCACAGCGTCAAGGCTGCCAGCCACGCAGGCCGGGTGCTTTTCATCAAGGACGGGGTGGTATTCCATCAGCTTTACCGCGGAAACCTAAGCAACGCAGAGATGTACGAGAAAATCTCCGACACGCTGACTGTCATCACGACCGGAGGTGGGAAAAATGCGTAACTTCTTTTATCCGCGGTTAGCGATGATGAATATCAAAAAGAACGGAAAAATCTACACTCCCTACCTGCTCACCGGCACCTTCATGATCGCCATGTATTACATTATCAAATCGATCGTCTACAACACCGGAATCGACAAAATGCCGGACGCCCGGGATGTGAGGAGCATTATCGGAGTAGGCGTTGCGATTGTTGCCGTATTTACTGCCATCTTTCTCTTCTATACAAACAGCTTTCTGATGAAGCGCAGAAAGAAGGAACTGGGGTTATATAACGTATTGGGACTAGGGAAACGGCATCTGGTAAGAATGATGATCTGTGAAATGGTGATCGTTGCAGTGGGGACTATCGGAGCCGGAATCGTAAGCGGTATGGTACTTAGCAAACTGATTTTTCTCATATTGCTCAAGATTGTGCGTGTTACGGCTCCGCTGGAGTTTATGATCGAGCCGAGGGCAATCGTCGAAACTCTCGGCTCCTTTGCAGTCATTTATGCAGTGATACTGCTGTTTAATGTATGGCAGGTCATGCGCGTAAATACGATCGAACTGTTGCACGGCACTTATCAGGGAGAAAAAGAACCGAAGACACGATTCCTTTTGACTCTCGTTGGCGTGGTTACTCTGGGTGCCGGTTATTACATTGCGTTTACTGTGGAACAGCCGCTTGCCGCGATTACCATGTTTTTTGTCGCTGTTGTTCTGGTCATCATCGGAACCTATGCTCTGTTCGCGGCAGGGAGCATTGCCTTTTTGAAACTGCTCCGCAGGAATAAGAAATATTACTATCGAACGAACCATTTCATCTCGGTTTCGGGTATGATCTACCGAATGAAACAGAACGCGGCGGGTCTTGCGAACATCTGTATTCTGAGCACCATGGTGCTTGTGGCGGTATCCACGACGGTGGCCATGTATTGGGGCATGGAGGATATTATGCTCACCCGTTTTCCCTATGATTTCACCGGAGTAATCCGCTATGCCGATGATGACAAAATGGAAGCGTTCCGGGATATGGTGGAGGAAGAGACTAAGAAGCTGAACGTTGAGTTCGAGCAGCAAATCAGCTTTCAGAGCGCCAGCTATCTGACAAAAGCGGAGGGTGAAAATTCTCTGTCAGTGCCCAAAGATACGGACGATTATACTTCCTATGTAAGTTTGGGAATGATCGTGAAAGCGGTTCCGCTCTCCGATTACAACCGGGTCACAGGAGAGAACAAGACTCTTAAGGAAGATGAGATTCTGGTATACAGGGCTTCGAGAAACGCCACTGTGGAGGTGAAAAAGGGAGATTTTACATTTGGCAGCAAGAACTTTCGGGTGAAGGAGGTACTCGATGCGTTTATAGAAAGTGGCAATACGCAGATGAATGCGCTGGATACCTTGTATATTATCGTGAAGGACCGAGCTGTAGTTGCGGATTTATGGGAAATATCGGGAGAGCCTGATGTGATAGGGGAACTTCAAATTGACGGCGAGCTGAGTTATGATTTCAAAGGCGATAAAAAGACGGTGAAGAAGCTGACAGACGCACTTGCTGCACGCTTCGGGGAAATGAATCTGGACGGATACGTGGAAGTGCGAGAAGACCACAGGGCTGGTTTTTACAGTTTTTACGGCGGATTTTTGTTCCTTGGCATCTTCTTTGGAATCCTGTTCCTGGTGGCAACGGTGCTTATCATTTACTACAAACAGATTTCAGAAGGATACGATGACAGAGAACGGTTCCAGATTATGCAGAAGGTAGGAATGAGCAAGCGGGAGGTCAAGAAGGCAATCCATAGCCAGGTGATTTCCGTATTTGCCCTGCCAATTGTTGCGGCGATCATTCATATCTGCGTTGCGTTTCGGGTCATTTTCAGGCTGTTGGTATTATTGAATCTGAAAAATGAAGTACTGTTTAGGAACTGTACGATCATAACAATCGGAGTATTTTCTATCATTTATGTGATCGTATATCTGATCACGGCAAGGGAATATTATCGGATCGTGAATTAAGAAAATAGTTGAAATGGTTTGAACTCTGGCGGGCACATATTTTCCGAAAATGGAAGGAGTGCCTGCCGGAGTTCATTTGTTTGCTTATTTTATTTGCAAAGCAGAAAGGATTTCGAGGCAGCTTGTCCGCAAAGTTTTATTTTACCTTGCAGTTGTCAGGGACTCTGTCTATAATAGAAGTAACATGCAACTTGATTCTGAGTACAGGGGGATAGGACATATGCAGATGGAACGTAGAAATATCTGGGAGGCCGGAGAATACGGGTATCCTTTGGCGCTTGGGTTTGAGCCCAATCTTATGGTTTATCTGGAGGAAGAGAAAGGTAGCGGCGCGGACGACATGTCGCAAGGTTCGGCTAAGGAGAAGAAGCCGGTGATGCTGGTCGTCCCGGGCGGCGGGTACTGCTTTGCTTCTCCCACGGAGGGCGGGATTGTTGCAAAACGCTTCACGGATATGGAGTATCAGACTTTCGTGCTGACTTATACGACTAATCCGCTGATGGCCGTGCCCCTTGAAGATCAGCCCATGAGGGATCTGTCACGGGCGATCCGCCATATCAGGAAACATGCCGAAGTGTATGGAATCGATCCGGACAGGCTGGCAATCTGCGGTTTTTCTGCCGGCGCGCATCTTTGCGGCAGCGTCTGTGTGCATTACCGGGACGTGGCAGAGGAGAACCCTGACTATGCGGCCTATTCTTGCAGGCCGGACGCGGCTATCTTAAGTTATCCGGTCATCACTTCCGGAGCATATGCCCACCAAGGGTCTTTTCAGGCGCTTGTGGGGAAGGATATTGAGGAGAGGACACAAAAGCTGCGGGAATATTTTAGTCTGGAACGGCATGTGACCTCAGAGACTCCGCCATGTTTTATCTGGCAGACGGTTCCTGACGCTACTGTGCCGGTGGAAAACAGCTATCTGTTTGCCGAGGCGTGCAAAAAGCAGGGCGTTCCCTATTCGCATCACGTATTTAGTTATGGCTGGCATGGCCTGTCTCTGGCGGACGATACATTTACCGCAGGTGATTTTGGCGACCCGTATCCGATGGAGCAGATGGTCAGGACTTTGGAGGCAGCGAGAAATGATACTTTACCGGTTTTCATTTCAGAAGAGGAGAAGGCGGAGTTTCTGGAAGAAAACAAGGGTATCGTAGCCCATGTCTGCCGGAAGATTTCGGAGGAGTTCTGGATGCCGGAGGTGGCGATGTGGCCCTATTTGGCTGAGAAGTGGCTTGCCTGTCAGTGGAAGAGCAAAGAATAATAGGAGGGTGTAATGGGAAAGAAAAAGGAGAGGGAAGGCTTTGTGAAGATTGCGACGGTACAGAACCGTATGGAAGCGGAGCAGGTGATTGCACTTCTTAAGAAGCAGCATATTCCGGCATATTATAATGGTGGATTTATGGATGTTTATACAGGAGGAAACCCGGCCCGGGGAGAGGATATCATGGTGCCGGAAGCATATAAGGAGACTGCAAAGAAGCTGATAAAAGAGTTTGTGATCATCGGAGGAGCAGCATCGGGACAGCGCAAGGTCAGCTTCTGGCAGCGCGTGGTGGTCTGGATTATATTGCTGGGAACATTGGGGGCACTTATATTTTCATTTGCATCGAGTGTATTGTAAACGAACAAAGCAGTCCCTTGAAAGAGTGAAAACATAGAGAATTAAAGCAAATAGAATAGAAATGGAGGTACAACACAATGACAAAACCAGAAGAAAGAGAAATCATAAAGGCGGAGCACGCATACGGCGGTGAGGGATATATCCTGAAACAGCCGATCATCACGGGGGAGGAGTTGGGAGAGCATTGTAAAATGTTCAGCGAAGTGACTTTGAAACCGGGGTGTGAGATTGGTTACCATGAACATCATGGCGATACGGAGACGTATTTTCTTACCAGGGGTGCGGGAATCTATAAGGATAATGGGAAGGAATATCCGGTAGAAGCGGGGGACGTGACCTTCTGCAAGAACGGCGAGGGCCATGGGCTTAAGAATACCGGGGACGAGGATCTGGTGTTTACGGCGTTGATACTGAAAGCATAGCATAGGATTACACTTTTATTGTCAGAGACAAGGCTGAATCGCTAATCATACGATTCAGCCTAATTTTATGGTTGCCATGTATCTAAGGAGATTTGTTCCGGAATTTTGGGCTATAGACTCTGTTTTAAATTAGTTGACGGCAAGGTTCAGGGTTGTATGTTAGCAGACATGCTCTTCAATAAAACGTTTGATTCCATCGAGCAGTCTGTCATTTTCGGCGGGAGCCATGATACAGAACCGGATAAATTCCCCGTCCAGGCTGTCGAAGGAAGAGCAGTCGCGTACCATCATCTTCTCTTTGATCAGAAATTCAAACAGGTCAAAGGAGGTCACACCGGGGAGATCGAGCTTTACCAGTACGAAGTTCGCATAGGCTGGATAGACAGTAAGTTCTGAAAAGTTTTTTAAAAAAGAACACATTCTATCCCTCTCACCTAAAATCAATTCTCGGGTTTCTCTGATATACTCCTGGTCTGTGAGCATGAGTTCCCCGGCGAAAGCTGCCAGACTGTTAAGGCTCCATGGGTTCTGCATTTGCGCAAGCGTCGCGAGAAACTGTGGATTGCTGGTCGCGCCATATCCGAATCGCATACCCGGAGCGGCAAAGAACTTGGAGGTGCCCCGCAGCACCATGAGGTTCTCATATTCTTCAACCAGAGGCATCGCGGAAATCGCTTCCACCGAAGGAGCGAATTCGACGTAAGTCTCATCGATCATCAGAAAGCTTCCCGTTTCCCGGCATACATGAAGAATCTGACGAATCTCGGAAACCGTTAGGGCGGAAGAAGTCGGGTTATTGGGGTTGCAGAGAATGATAAGTTCATAGCCCTTGCGGATCTCGTCGCAGAAAGCGTTAAGATTCAGACGGAAGATATCTGATTCCTTCAGATTAAAAAAGTGAATCTGTCCGCCAACCAGAGAAAGCTCCCGTCCATATTCGGAATAGGTAGGACCGAGAAGCAGCGCCTTTTCGGGGCGCCTGGTCTGAATGAGAAGAGAGATCAGCTCCGTGGAACCATTTCCCACTACGACGTGTTCCGGGCGTGTTCCGCTGTAGACACTGATCACTTCCTTTAAAGAGGTGTAATTCCTGTCCGGATACGTGGAAAGCACGTCCAGATTCTCCTTAAGCTTCTCCTTTACCGTTTCCGATAGTCCCAGGGGATTGACGTTGGCTCCAAAGCAGACAATCTCCTCCTTGGGTATATGATAATATTCCTCAATAGCTTCCAAATCACTTCCATGAAACTGCGGTTTGCTGTTCATTTATTATTGCCTCCATTCTCGTTTCGTGATATTATATATTATAATGTCTTTTTGAAAAAATGCAATGCAAGAAGTAGGTGGCAAGTTTGAAAAACAAGATCAAAAAATTTTCCAAAGGAGATTTCCGTCTGGCGCGCCCGGACATTGTATTCTCAGACACACATTTACTGTTGATCATCGGAGAGGGCGAACTCTATCATGGAAGTTTCACTATAAAGAACCGGAAAGAAGGAAATGTCAGAGGACTCGTATATCCTTCTTCTTTTCGTGTGCATATGGAGGAACAGGGATTTGAAGGCAATCCGGTAGAACTGACCTTCACGTATGATGGAAGAGGTCTGAAACCGGGACATGTTGAGCAGGGAAGGTTTACGATCGTCTGCAACGGCGGAGAGTATGATGTCACATTTACCGCGATCATCGAGAAGCCCTATATCATGACCTCCTATGGCAAGGTGCAGAACGCCAGAGATTTCAAGATGCTTGCCCTTCAGGATTTTACAGAGGCTCAGAGGCTGTTCCGTTCCCGGGATTTCTACGAAGTGATCAAGTACGAGGAACCGAAGATCAGGGCTCTCTATGACAATATGAGAAAATGGTCCTTAGGCGAGCAGGCGATGGAGGAATTTCTGGTTGCCATTAAGCAGAAGGAGTGTATCTTCCTGACGATGGGACGGACCCAGCGTACCTTCCGCAATCTGAAGGAGGCGACCAAGGAGACCATTCATTTTACGAAGAATACCTGGGGCTATATGCCGGTAAAGGTACATGTGGACGGAGATTTCATACAGATCACAAGGGATAATTTCTCTACTGATGATTTTGTGGGAAACCTGTTTGATTTCAGCTATATTATTCGGCCGGAGAAGACCCACGCGGGCAATAACTACGGCAAGATCGTATTTGAGAGTCCTTATGAGGCGCTGACGTATGAGGTGACCGTTGCGAACCATAAGAATCACGCAGATGACAGAAGAGATGCGCAGCTTATTTTTGCTACTGTGCTCAAGGGATTTTTGTCCTGCATGGGTGGAAGGGGCGAGCTTGGGGAGTGGGCGGCCGATGCCAGACTGCAGCTTGAAAAGCTCAACATTTACACGCGGGACGGCGATGTATATCCGCTCCTGAATGCGCATATGTATCTGCTCTGCGGTGAAGACAAAAAAGCGGAGGATTTGCTGGAAGGCTACAACTATAATCGATTTGCCATCGGAAAAGATCCAGTTATTTCTTCTTATTATTTATATTTGACAGCGATCCTGAAAAAAAGCGGAAGCCATGTGAACCGCGTGGTGGAAGAACTGAATAAATCCTATATGAAGAATCCAAGGTCCTGGCAGATGGTGTGCATGCTGGTAGATATCGATCCGGAATACCGCAATTACAGCAAGCGTCTGCAGGTTCTCGAACGCCATTATAACAACGGAGCTAACCAGCTTATATTGTACTGGCAGGCATTCAAATGTTTCCTTCAGCAGCCGACATCTCTTAAGAAGCTGGGCTCTTTTGAAGTGCAGATTTTGAATTTTGCCATCAAATATCGTCTGCTTACCAAGGAGATCGCGTTGTATACGGCGAATCTTGCGACCCAGCAGAGAAATTATGACCGGAATCTGGAGCTGGTTTTGGGAAAGATGTACAAGATGTTCCCGGATACCATGATCCTTACGGCTCTCTGTACGCAGCTTATCCGCGGCAGCCGTATGGACAGAAGCTGTTTTGGGTGGTATGAGAAGGCTGTGGAGGAGGATTTGAAGATCGCACAGCTCTACGAATACTACATGATGACGATAGATGATAATTTTGTAAAAAAAGAGTTCCCCAAATCGGTGTACTTGTATTTCATGCATGGGAATTCACTGAATTACAGGAAGGCGGCGGTGCTTTACGCCAATGTGATCACCTTCCAGGACGAGGCGGGCGAGCTTTATGCCTCCTACCGGGAGCAGATGGAGCGCTTCGCGTGGGAGCAGCTTGAGCATCGGAGAATCAGCAATACCCTTCGAATCATTTATAAACGGTGCTGCACAGAGCGGGATCTGACGCCGGAGCGGGCAAAAGCGATGTATGATATCTGCCATGCTTATGAAGTGAAGACGAAGATGACGAATATGTCTTTTGTTATGGTCATTGATCCGGACAGCCGGATCTCCATGCGGGTTCCTTATAACCCGGACGGGACGATCATTTATCTATATGAGAAGGACTCCAGGATCGTCTGGGAGTCCAGGGACGGCCGCCATTATATGGATTCCATTCCTTATGAGACGATGCGCCTTTTCTATGAGAGCCGTTATATGGAACTGTGCCGGAAGGCCGGGCAGGAGGCCGTGGAAGGCGAATATTGGCGGGTGACGGAAGAACTGAACTGGAAGAATCTAAAAGAATTCGGCGTGGATATCTTTGAGGAGACGGAGGTGTTCCGGCTCTGCAGTATGCGTATCCGTGAGGAGGGCTATGAGGAAGACGACTTCCTTAGTTATATCTGCTACGATATGTTTTCAAAGGGCCAGTACGATAAGGTGACACTGACCTATCTGGCGGAATACTACTGCGGCGCGACAGCGGACATGAAGAAGCTGTGGCATGTGGCGCGGGATTATGATGTGACGACGTACAAGCTGTCGGAGCGGATCATTACGCAGATGCTGTTCTCCGAGATGATGTTCGGGGAGGAAGAGATTTTCGCGGATTATTACGAGGGGCGGACCTATTTCCGGTTAAAACAGGCATATCTGGCCTATGTTTCCCGTGAATATGTCGTGAACGGGCGCCAGGTGAAGGGCTGTGTCTTTGTGATCATTGCAAATGAGTACCGCAAGGACGAGGAACTGGCGGATATCTGTAAGATTGCGCTTTTGAAATATTATTCTACAAGGGAGGTCCATAGGGAGCTGGAACCGATGTTGCGGGAATTCCTGCGGCAGATGTGCGAGAAACAGCTGTTCTTCTCCTTCTATCTGCAATATCCGGAAGGATGGCTCAGAGAGGTGCAGCTTTACGATAAATCCATGATCGAGTATCACGCAAGGCCGGGAAGTAAGGTGGCGATTTCTTATCAGATCCGTAAGGGGGAGAGTGAGAGCCTGAACTACCAGCGGGAGGTACTGCTGCCAGCCTACGAGGATACCTATGTCAAGACGTTCATTTTGTTCGAGGACGAGACGATCCGGTACTATTTTACTGAGACGACGGAGAATGAAACGATCGTCACGGATAAGAAGATATATGAGCCCAAGTCTGTGAAACCGATCGGCAGATACGGGAGACTGAACGATATGGCAGGGCTTAAGGAAGGCGCGTTGTCCATTGCCATGACTGAGTTTGCCGCGGAGAAAAAGCTGGCGGAGGAGATTTTTGTGGCGTACTGATGCCTTACATAAGAAGGAGGAAATACTTTCATGTCACACGGAAGTATCATAGGATACGATATCAATGCTAAATTGTGTCAGATCAGCTATTATAGCGAAGAGAGCCAGGAGCCGGAGACGTTGGAGACCGGAGTGGACAATTACCAGATTCCGCTGGCGCTGGCGTACTATAAGGACATCTGGACGTATGGGAAGAGTGCGGAGCGTATGGCGACGGTAAGGGGCTGCGTGCTGGTGGAGAATATCTGGAACAGAGCACTGAAGAAGGAATGTCTTAAGATTGAGGGAAATGAATTCGAGGCCGTACATCTTCTGGCGGAGTTCATTCACCAGACGCTTCTTACATTTAAGAAGATCGACAGTATTACATTTACGGTACCGGAGATGAGTGAGGATATCCGCTATCTGTTGAAAGGAATTGGCCAGAAGCTGGGAATCCCCAGGGAAGCGATCTATGTCCAGGATTATAAGGAGAGCTTCTGTCATTATATGTTCAACCAGCCGAAGGAATTGTGGCAGTATGAGGCGGCATTGTTCTATTGTGATGAAGATGTGATTCGCGCTTTCATGCTCAGAGAGCTTAAGACAGGCTATCGAAAAGGAAAAGAGAGCTTCGTCACTGTGGATAAGGTGGCGGAAGCGCAGATGGAGGAACTGGAAAGCGTTTATCCGGTGCTGAATGTGGATAAGGCGAAGGCCGCAGATGAGCATTTCAAATGCTTTATTCAGAGTGTGTTCGACAAAAAACTGGTCTCTTCGGTATTCCTTACCGGAGACGGCTTTGAAAATAACTGGTATCCCAATTCTCTTCGTGTGCTCTGCAACGGGCGGCGTGCTTTTATGGGAAATAATCTGTACAGCAAGGGAGCTTGTTATACTGCCATGCGGAGAATGGAGGAGGACCAGATGGACGCTCCAATCTATCTGGACGCGACGAAGATGACGGAGCAGATCTGTCTGAAAATGAGGATACACGGGGAAGAGAACTGGTATCCGCTTGTCGCGTGGGGATCGCACTGGTATGAGGCGGACAAGCAGTGTGAGGTCCTGATGGAAGATACGGGAGATGTGGAGATTCATATAGAATCTCTTGTGACCGGAAAGCTTCGGGTGGAGACCGTGTCCTTTGCGGGACTTCCCGAGCGGAAGAATTATGCGCTTCGGATCCGGATCCGCACCATGTTCACGGACGAGAGGACTTGTCACATATTGTTTGAAGATATCGGGTTTGGTGAATTTTTCCCGCCGACAGGATTTTCGGTGGAGAAGGTGATAGAATTAGGAGGCAGCAATGGGCAGTTTAGTTCTTTGTCATAGAAAACGGGCGAAACACCCTTATGAGATTTCCAGAATCCATAAACGGATCTATACCATTGAAGAGTTGTGCTATTACCTGTGTAATAATCTGTATTTGATCGACTATACGATCATGAATGAGCAGCTCTGCCGCTGGCTTAGCGGGGAACTGGAGCTTACTGCACTTTCGGAGGAGCTTCTGGAGCTGATCAAGAATCACGGTTCAGTGGAGAAATTTGTGCTGACTGTGCTGGAGGATGCGAGGATCTATACCCAGGGAGAGCTTGCACATATCCAGAATGTACTGGAAAAACTGAAGAATCAAAAAGAAGTAGAACGTCAGAAATTTAAGGCAGATACGCTCATGGAGAGCGGAGAACTGGAATCGGCGATCCTGGTCTATATGTCGATTGTGAATGGAGAGCGCGATGACTCGGTGGACAAAAGGTTCTACGGGCGGGTGTACGCCTGCCTTGCGGGGGCCTATGGACGAGCCTTCCTCTATGAGGAGGCCGCTCGTATGTACGAGAAGGCTTATAAGATCTGTGAGGATAACCGGATGCTGGAAGGATATCTCTATGCGTGTTACCGGTACCTTCCGGTAGATGAATATCAGAAGATGATTACGCAAAATGATATCTTTTTAGATGTAGATAATAAACTGGCGGAAAAGATCAAAAAGGTGAAGGAAGATATTTCCTTTGAACCGTCAGAAAGACTTTGGGAGGAGTGGAAGAAAGAGTATCGAAGAGCGTAACTGGAAGCATAGGATGACAGGATGATAATGGAAAATGCAGCGGCGTTTTCAAAGTGCAGCAGCGGAAAGGCAGACTTATGAGTGAATTTGAAAGAGTAATTACAGGAATGGGCGAAGAATGTGGTGTGTTCGGTGCGTATGATATGGACGGCGGTGATGTGGCACCCTCCATATATTACGGACTATTCGCACTTCAGCACCGGGGACAGGAAAACTGTGGAATCGCAGTGACGGATACCTATGGCCAGCGCAAGGTGCGGTTCAAGAAAGGGCTGGGACTTGTGAACGAGGTGTTTGACGAGGAAGGGCTCGAGGCGCTTACCGGCAATCTGGGAATCGGACATGTAAGGTATTCGACTGCTGGAGGAAGCCGGGCGGAAAATGCGCAGCCACTGGTCATTAATTATGTAAAAGGAACTCTGGCAATCGCACACAACGGGAATCTGACCAACGCCGTGGAACTTCGGCATGAGCTGGAGTATACAGGAGCTATTTTCCAGACGACGATCGATTCGGAAGTAATCGCCTATCACATCGCGCGGGAACGGCTGAATTCGCGCACGGCGGAGGAAGCGGTGAAAAAAGCGATGAAGAAGATTGAAGGCGCTTATGCGCTGGTGGTATCAAGTCCCAGGAAGATGATCGGGGCGAGAGATCCCTTCGGTCTGAAACCGCTTTGCATCGGGAAGCGGGAGAATACCTGGTTCCTGGCTTCTGAGAGCTGCGCGCTTGCGGCGGTAGGCGCAGACTTTATCCGTGATGTGGAACCAGGAGAGATCGTTACGTTTTCCAAACATGGTGTAAGTTCAAATAAAGAGATGGCTATCGCGCCCGAGAGACAGTCCAGATGTATCTTTGAGTATATTTATTTTGCCCGCACAGACAGCACGCTTGACGGAGTGAATGTATATCATTCCCGTATTATTGCAGGAAAAGCGCTTGCTAAATCTTATCCGGTGGAGGCGGACCTGGTGGTCGGCGTGCCGGATTCGGGACTTGTGGCGGCAAAAGGGTACTCCGAGGAATCGGGAATCCCTTATGGCATGGCCTTTCACAAGAACAGTTATGTGGGAAGGACTTTTATCAAGCCAAAACAAAGTCAGCGTGAGTCCAGTGTAAAGATCAAACTCAACGTGATTGAGGAGGTCGTGCGCGGAAAGCGGATCGTGATGGTGGATGATTCGATCGTGCGCGGAACTACCTGCGCGAATATCATTAAGATGCTGAAAAAGGCGGGTGCGAAGGAAGTCCATGTAAGGATCAGCTCTCCGCCGTTCTTATATCCGTGCTATTTTGGGACCGATGTGCCGTCCAACGAGCAGTTGATCGCGCATTCCCACACGCCGGAGCAGATACGGGAAATGATCGGTGCGGACTCCCTTGGCTATATGGAAATCGACAGGCTGAAGGATATGGTCGGAGACCTGGGATATTGTGACGCCTGCTTTACGGGCAGCTACCCGATGAAGGTGCCGGACCATGATATTTCTCATGCGTTTGAGTAGTGTGATACACAGAACACCGAAAAGCCGCCATTATTCGCATAAAATGAACGGATTTAAGGTGTTTTAGGATACGGGAGCACGAAGTGCAAAGTGATCCGTATATCATAATATAGATAATATAGAAAAGAAAGGAAAAGAGATCATGAGTAACGACAGATACCAAAGCCCGCTCTCAGAGCGGTATGCAAGCAAGGAGATGCAGTACATTTTTTCGCCGGATATGAAGTTCAGGACCTGGAGAAAGCTCTGGATCGCACTTGCTGAGACGGAGAAGGAGCTGGGGCTTCCAATCACGGAGGAACAGATTGCAGAGCTTAGGGAGCATGCAGAGGATATCAACTACGAGGTGGCAAGGGAACGTGAAAAAATCGTTCGTCATGATGTAATGTCCCACGTATATGCATATGGCCAGCAGTGCCCGAAGGCGAAGGGAATCATCCATCTGGGCGCGACCTCCTGCTATGTGGGAGATAATACCGATATGATCATCATGGCTGAGGCGCTGAAGCTGGTAAAGAAGAAACTGGTGAACGTGCTGGATGAGCTTTCCCGGTTCGCGGATACCTATAAAGCACAGCCGACTCTGGCGTTTACACATTTTCAGCCGGCACAGCCGACGACGGTAGGCAAGAGAGCTACACTCTGGATGCAGGAATTCGCAATGGATCTGGCAGACCTGGAGTATGTACTGGGAAGCCTGAAGCTTCTCGGATCCAAGGGAACGACCGGAACACAGGCGAGCTTCCTGGAACTGTTTGAGGGAGATCAGGAAAAAATCGACCAGATTGACCCGATGATCGCAAGGAAGATGGGATTTGAGGCTTGCTATCCGGTGTCCGGGCAGACCTATTCGCGTAAGGTGGATACCCGTGTTCTGAACGTGCTGGCGGGTATTGCGGCAAGTGCGCATAAGTTTTCCAATGATATCCGTCTTCTGCAGCATTTAAAAGAAGTGGAAGAGCCTTTTGAGAAGACCCAGATTGGTTCCTCCGCGATGGCTTACAAACGGAATCCGATGAGAAGTGAGAGAATCGCTTCCCTGTCCCGCTATGTGATGATCGACGCACTGAATCCGGCGATCACATCTGCGACACAGTGGTTCGAGAGAACTCTGGATGATTCTGCAAATAAGAGACTGAGTGTTCCGGAAGGCTTCCTTGCCATTGACGGAATCCTGGATCTCTGTCTGAACGTGGTGGACGGCCTTGTGGTATATCCGAAGGTGATCGAAAAACGTCTGATGTCTGAGCTGCCGTTCATGGCTACAGAGAATATCATGATGGATGCCGTAAAAGCCGGCGGAGACCGTCAGGAACTGCACGAGCGCATTCGTGAGCTTTCCATGGAAGCAGGACGTAACGTGAAGGAAAAGGGCCTTGACAATAACCTTCTGGAGCTGATCGCAGCAGATGAGGCGTTCGGACTTAGCCTGGAGGATCTGAAAAAGACGATGGAACCATCCCGTTATGTGGGAAGATCGAAAGAGCAGGTGGAAGCGTTCCTGACAAAAGAGATCCAGCCGATTTTGGAGAAAAATAAGGAATTGTTAGGTGTGAAAGCGGAAATTAATGTATAGAAGAGACGATGCGGCGCGTTAGTCTCCTATATTTTGCAGGAGGCAGTGGCGAACGATATCTATATATAGAATTTTACTGTATGTGAAATTTTAGACAAAACGCTGAAAATGAAAAATATTTAGCAAACGAAAAGCCCAATAAATCAAGGGCTTTTCGTTTTTTTTCGGAAAAGAGAAAACAGAAAATAGACATAATGCACAAAAAAGATATAATTGAAATTAATAGATTGAATAAATTGCATAAATAAGTTATTATGAATATGAGAGTAGTACTTATTAAAAAATTCTATTAGAAAAGGAGGGTATCTTTATGTATGAAATCTTCAACAGTATCGTACTGAAGGTCAATGACGTATTGACCAGCTCCGTCCTTCTGGTTGCGCTTGTAGGCGCAGGACTTTTCTTCAGCATTATGCTGGGATTTATCCAGGTAAGAGGATTCGGCGAAGGTATGAGAAGAACCTTTGGCGGCATCTTCAAAAAGAAAGGTGAGGCAGGCAATGATGGAATGTCTTCATTCCAGGCGCTTGCGACCGCTATTGCAGCGCAGGTCGGTACCGGTAATATCGCTGGTGCGGCATCTGCAATCGCAGTAGGCGGCCCGGGAGCAATCTTCTGGATGTGGATTAGTGCATTCCTTGGAATGGGAACCATCTTCGCCGAGGCTTGTCTGGCACAGAAATATAAACAGGTCAGTGATGACGGAACCGTTACCGGTGGACCGGTATACTATATCCGTGCAGCATTCAAGGGAGCTTTTGGCAAAGTTCTTGCAGCGATTTTTGCAGTTCTCCTGATTTTCGCACTTGGCTTTATGGGCAACGCAGTTCAGTCTAATTCCATCGCAGCTTCCTGGAATACCGCATTTGGTGTACCGAAGGTAGCTATGGGTATCGTAGTAGCTGTTCTGGCATTGTTCGTATTTACCGGCGGTATGAAGCGTATCGCGAAAGTTACGGAACTGGTTGTTCCGGTCATGGCAGCTTTCTATATTGTTGGTTCCTTAGTTGTTATCTTTGCAAATATTACTCATGTTCCGGGTGCATTCCACGATATTATCGTTGGTGCATTCAACCCGAGTGCCATCGCTGGTGGTGCAATGGGTGCGACCATTAAACTCGCGATCACCAAAGGCGTTGCAAGAGGACTTTTCTCCAATGAAGCTGGTATGGGTTCCACCCCGCACGCTCACGCAGTGGCAAAAGTTAATCACCCGGTAGAGCAGGGCTTCGTAGCTATGATCGGTGTCTTCATCGATACCTTCGTGATCCTGAACCTTACCGCTCTGGTTATTATCACGACCGGCGCAAGATCGTCAGGACTTACCGGCGCTGAGCTGAGCCAGTTCGCATTTGCAGCTGTGTTTGGAAAGTTTGGTGAGATCTTCATTGCGATCTGTATGTTCTTCTTCGCGTTCTCCACCGTTATCGGCTGGTACTTCTTTGGCGAAGCAAACATCAGATACCTGTTCGGATCCAAAGCGGTCAAGATTTATGCAGTTCTCGTTTGTGTCTGCGTAATTCTTGGATCTCTTGGTGAAGTTTCCATCGTTTGGAATATGGCAGACTGCTTCAACAGTCTGATGGTTATCCCGAACATTATAGGTCTTGTATTCCTTTGGAAGGTTGTGAAGGAAGTACATGACGATTACTATAAGAATTTCCTGCCGAAGCAGAAAAGGTAGATGTTGTGTAACTAAATAGTATATAGAAAAAAACTATAACAAAATATTGAAAAAGCTATAAAAAAAGCTGGTAAAATTTTAAAGTATATGCTATAATTGCCTTGTTGGAAAAAGTATTTCTTATTGAGTACGGATTTCTATGCAGTGAATTGAATAGTAGGTTGATAATTTCCGGGAGAGAGCTGTTGAGCAAGCAGAGAACAGCCGCCGAAGATGCAAACTGAGATCGTTTGAAGATTCTCGTATCAATGAGCGTTACATATGAGAAGGGGAGAATGATTAATGTGAAACTTTCAGGCAAAAGGACTGGAAAGAGGACTACATTCTGAATCCGATAGATGCAGGAAACAGAAAGGACGACAGGCTTAGCAAGCTCGGGTCGTCCTTTTTCATATCATGCATGCCTGAGCAGGCGTCGGGTGAACGTTTACCAGGCTACTCAGTACTTTTTGAAGATGTCCATCAGTAGAAGATGTGAAAACTTCGAAAATGGAATCCGAACAGAAAATAAGGGAAAGACTGACAGGTGATGAGATGAACAGCGGATTTATGATTATTACAAACAACCCATTGGTTAATGAAAAGTTTGGCGGGAATTACCATGTAGTGTTTGAAGAACTTTCTTTTGAGGACACACTGAAGAAGGTGCGGGACAGGGTTTATGAAGGGTACAGGCTTTTATCCCATCCTCTTTCCGGGAGCGTAAAGCCGAATGAGACACCTTACAAATCCGTAATGGTATCGGAAGAGATAGAAGGTCTTGATACCTGGTCCATGGAGATCATTGAGAATGCGATTCATTCCTGTGGAAAGTTCCAATTCAGGTCGGACAAATACCGGCCGGAGGTGTACGAGGATTTCAGATTGATTGACTGTACACTGATTGAAAGTGCGATTCCATCTGCTGAATGCTGGCGGTAAAGGAGGAGCACAGATTTAAAACAGGCTATAAAGGTGCAAGACACCTTTTGGGGCAAAAAAGAAAAAATTAAAAGGAGGGAATTTACAGTGAGATTAGAAGTAGGTCACATTTTCATCAAGGACATTCAGTTTGGTGCTGAGTCCAAAATTGAAGACGGAGTTCTCTATGTATCCGAAGAAGCTGTAAAGGCAATCGTCCTTGAGGACGAGAAAATCAAAAGCGTAAAATTTGATATCGCAAGACCGGGTGAAAGCGTTCGTATTACACCGGTGAAAGACGTTATCGAACCTCGTGTTAAAGTTGAGGGAAGAGGGGGAATTTTCCCGGGCGTTATCGCAAAGGTAGATACCGTAGGAAGCGGAAAAACTTACGCACTGAAGGGCATGGCTGTTGTTACTGCTGGTAAGATCGTTGGATTCCAGGAAGGTATCATCGATATGACAGGCCCGGGCGCAGAATACACCCCGTTCTCCAAACTGAACAACTTCGTTGTAGTTTGTGAGCCGGTTGAAGGTATCAAACCGCACGATTATGAGAAAGCAGTTCGTCTTGCTGGTTTCCGTGTAGCTGTATATCTTGGAGAACTTGCTCGTGAGCTTACTCCGGATGAAAGCAAAGTATACGAGACTTACGGCGTTCTGGAAGGAAAAGAGAAATTCCCGAATCTTCCGAGAGTTGCATATGTTCAGATGCTTCAGAGCCAGGGACTTCTGCATGACACCTATGTATACGGCGTTGATGCGAAAAAGACTCTTTCTACCATCATGAGCCCGACAGAGGTTATGGATGGAGCAATCGTTTCCGGTAACTGTGTATCTGCATGTGACAAGAACCCGACTTATGTTCACGAGAACAACCCGGTTGTTCATGACCTGTTCGAAGAGCACGGAAAGACACTTAACTTCGTATGCCAGATCCTTACAAACGAGAACGTTTACCTGGCAGACAAGATGCGTTCTTCCGATTGGACAGCTAAGATGTGCCGCTTCCTTGACCTGGATGCTGTTATCGTATCTCAGGAAGGTTTCGGTAACCCGGATACTGACCTTATCATGAACACCAAGAAGATCGAAGCTGAAGGCGTTAAGACTGTAATCATTACAGATGAGTACGCTGGACGTGACGGAAAATCCCAGTCTCTGGCAGATGCTGATCCGGCTGCTGACGCAGTAGTAACAGGCGGAAACGCTAACCAGGTAATCGTACTTCCGAAGCTTGACAAAGTAATCGGAACACTTGACTATGTAAACACTATCGCAGGTGGTAATGAGCACTCACTGCGTGAGGATGGAACCATCGAAGTTGAGATTCAGGCTATCACAGGAGCAACTAACGAAACCGGATTCAACTACTTAAGCGCACGATAGGAAGGGAGGACGAATAACAATGAGTAAAATTAAAGTTGTACATTATATCAATCAGTTCTTCGCTAATATCGGTGGAGAAGAAAAAGCTGATTACCCGGCAGAACTTCGTGTAGGCGAAGTTGTTGGACCTGGTATGGCATTGACTCAGAAATTTGGTGAAGAGGCAGAAATCATCGCTACAATCGTATGTGGTGACTCTTACTTCAATGAGAACCTTGACAAAGCTAAAGCAGACATCCTTGCTTGGGTAAAAGAGCAGGCTCCGGATATCTTTATCGCAGGACCGGCTTTCAACGCAGGACGTTATGGTGTTGCTTGTGGAACAATCGCAGATGCAGTTCAGGAAGAACTCGGCATTCCGGCAGTTACCGGTATGTATGTTGAGAACCCGGGCGCAGATATGTTCAAGAACAAAGTATACATGGTATCTACTAAGAACAGCGCAGCTGGTATGAGAGATGCAATTGGCAAACTTGCTCCTCTTGCACTTAAGATCGCTAAGGGCGAGCCGATCGGTGCTTCCTGCCAGGAAGGCTATATGCCGAACGGAATCCGTGTAAACTTCTTCGAGAAAGAGCGTGGATCTAAGAGAGCAGTTAAGATGCTTATCAAGAAACTGGCTGACAAGCCGTTCGAGACAGAGTATCCGATGCCGACATTTGACCGTGTAGCTCCGAATCCGGCAGTAAAAGACTTGAGCAAGGCTACAATTGCACTTTGTACTTCCGGCGGTATTGTACCGAAGGGCAACCCGGACCATATCGAAAGCTCTAACGCTTCTCACTACGGCGAATATGACATTACAGGCGTTAATGATCTTACAGAAGAGACCTATGAGACCGCTCATGGCGGATACGATCCGGTATACGCTAATGAGGATGCTGACCGTGTACTTCCGGTTGACGTTCTTCGTGAGATGGAAGCTAACGGCGTGATCGGAAAGCTTCACAACAAATTCTACACAACTGTTGGTAACGGAACTGCTGTTGCTTCTGCAAAAGCATTCGCTGATGAGTACGCTCAGAAGCTGATCGCAGACGGAGTAGACGCTGTTATCATGACCTCTACATGAGGTACCTGTACACGTTGCGGTGCAACGATGGTTAAAGCTATTGAGGCTGCTGGACTTCCGGTAGTTCATATGTGTACAGTAACTCCGATTTCCATGACTGTAGGTGCAAACAGAATCGTTCCGACGATCGCTATTCCGCATCCGCTTGGAAATCCGGCTCTTGACAAAGACGAAGAGTATGCACTTCGTAAAGGATTAGTTGAGAAAGCACTTGCTGCTTTGACAACTGAAGTTGAAGATCAGACGATCTTTGATAAATAAAGTGTTTTATAAGGCCTAAAAATAGATTGTTTTTTTGAAATTTTTGTGAAAATATACATAAAAAGGCTGGAATACGCTGAGTAAATGTGATATAATTACAGAAATAAAGGCTGTAATCGCGATAACATGTGCGGAGCAGATGGAGTGGTTACAGCCGGACAATCTTTGATGGCAATTCAAAAACACAAAAAAGGAGACGAAAGCAATGGGCAAGATTTATGACGTAATTGTTCTTGGTGCAGGTCCTGCAGGATTAGCAGCTGGTCTGTATGCAGGAAGAAGCCGCCTCTCCACTCTGGTTATTGAGAAAGGAAAAGATGGCGGACAGATCGCAATTACTGATGAGATTGAGAACTATCCTGGACAGATAGTTGAAGGCGAGAGCGGACCTTCTCTCATCGCAAGAATGACACAGCAGTGCGAGAAATTTGGCGTTGAGCGTGTGTCTGACGTAATCAATGATGTAGTTCTTGAAGGCGATGTCAAGAAACTTATCAGCGCTAAGGGCGAATATGAAGGCAAGACCATCATTATCGCTACCGGAGCTTTTGCAAGACCGATCGGCTGCAAGGGCGAGAAAGAATTTATGGGCAAGGGCGTATCTTATTGCGCAACTTGTGATGCAAACTTCTTCGAGGATTTTGAAGTATACGTAGTAGGCGGCGGAGATTCTGCTGTTGAGGAAGCTATGTACCTGACTAAATTCGCGAGAAAAGTTACGGTTATTCACAGACGTGATGAGCTCAGAGCTGCTAAATCCATTCAGGAGAAGGCGTTCAAGAATGAGAAACTTCACTTTATGTGGGATACTGTAGTTGAGGAAGTCAGCGGTGACGGCATCCTTTCTGAGATGACAGTTAAGAATGTTAAGACCGGCGAACTTACCAAGATCGTCGCTGATGAAGAAGATGGAATGTTCGGTGTATTCGGATTTATCGGAACACTGCCGAATACGAAGATCTTCCAGGGAAAAGGCCTTGAACTTGATGAGAGAGGCTACATTCCGACAGACGTTGACATGCACACCAATATCCCGGGCGTATTCGCAGCAGGCGATGTTCGTGTGAAGAGCCTTCGTCAGGTTGTAACAGCTGCAGCAGACGGCGCTATTGCAGCTACCCAGGCTGAGAAATATCTCAACGAGTAATATTTTAATATCATAAGGAGGAGCAGACCAATGCTTGAAGTAGATAAAAATACATTCAAAACAGAAGTGTTAGAGGCAGAAGGATACGTTTTCGTAGACTTCTTCGGTGATGGCTGTGTACCCTGCCAGGCTCTTATGCCGTTCGTACATGAGATGGCTGACAAATACGGCGACAAATTAAAATTCACCTCTCTTAATACAACAAAGGCTCGTCGTCTTGCAATCGGCCAGAAGATCCTTGGACTTCCGGTTATGGCTATCTACAAAGACGGTGAGAAAGTAGAAGAGGTTGTCAAAGATGATGCTACACAGGAAAGCATCGAAGCAATGATTAAGAAATATATCTAATTATAAGTGAATTAGGTATCAAGCCTCAGGGCTTTATACGGAAGTGTATGCTTCCAAAATAAAAAAATAAAACGAAGGGAAGGAGGAAAAACATCATGGCAATTTTAGAAGGTAAAAAAGTTGTAATTATTGGTGACCGTGATGGTGTTCCAGGACCGGCTATCGCAGAATGCGTTAAGACAGCCGGTGGAGAAGTTGTTTTTTCTTCAACAGAATGTTTCGTCTGAACAAGCGCAGGCGCAATGGATCTGGAGAATCAGAAGAGAGTTAAGGAGTTCGCTGACGAATACGGCCCGGAGAACGTAGTAGTTATCGTAGGTGCCGCAGAAGGCGAAGCTGCTGGTCTTGCAGCAGAGACTGTAACAGCAGGAGATCCGACTTTCGCAGGTCCGTTGACAGGGGTCCAGCTTGGACTCACGACTTATCACGTATGTGAACCTGAACTGAAGGAAGAATTTGACGAAGCTGTTTACGATGAGCAGGTGGGTATGATGGAAATGGTACTCGATGTTGACGATATCGTAAGCGAAATGTCAGCTATCCGTGACGAGTTCTGCAAGTATTTATAAGAGACTTGTCATTATAAAGGTTCCGGAGGCGGTGAGGTAATTGCTTGCCTCACCGTCTTTTTTTCAAAAGAGATGCCTGAGATGAACTTGCGACAGCAGGTTCCTGACATCGATTGGTAATGATTGGCTGCCGGGCATTTGGGAAGAGGGAATCCCCGAATGCCGGATATTTTAAGAATGGTTTCGGGGGAAATCGCTTAAAACAAACATAGATACATAGTGAAAGAAAGGTGGGCACTCACAATGAACACTGTAATTAAAGGAGCCAGCTATGTACTGGCGCATACACCGCAGATGGTGGTATATAACGGAACAACTCAGACAACTGAGAGAGTTGTAAATCCGGAGTCTGAATATTTGAAAGAACTGGAGAGCCATCTTCGTTCTTATGAAGATTGTGTAAACTACTGGCCGAACCAGGTATATATCGGAAATGCACATCCGGATGACCTGGCACAGGTTGAGTTCCCGTATTATGATAAAGTAAAAGAAGGCGCTGAAAGATACGGAAAATACGGCGAGATCATGCCGGAAGAGGAATTCATCCTTCTGGCTCAGACCTGCGATATGTTCGAAGTTGTAAAGCTGGACAAAGAATTCGTTGCAGCTCACAAAGAGGCATTCGCTGCTGATCCGATCATCACAGAGGATATCGTAGCTAAGGTTGAGGAAGGTATTGAACTTTCTGAGATCGAGCATTTCGTAAACGAAGAGCATGCTGAGGGTATTTACCATGCCGGCAAACTCGTAGGCTGTGTAAAGAGAGCACATGATATCGACGTAAACCTTTCCGCTCATGTTATGCATGAGAACATCATGAGCAAAGCTACCAGCGTTCTTGCTCTGTTATATGGCGTAAGAAATGCAGGAATTGACAAAACAGATATCGAGTATGTAATCGACTGTGCTGAGGAAGCATGTGGAGATATGAACCAGAGAGGCGGCGGAAACTTCGCGAAAGCTGCTGCTGAGGTGGCTGGACTTATGAACGCTACCGGATCTGATTCCCGTGGATTCTGTGCCGGACCGTCTCACGCACTTATCGAGGCTGCTGCACTGGTTAAATCCGGAGCTTACAAATGTGTAGCTGTTACCGCTGGCGGATGTACCGCTAAGCTTGGTATGAACGGAAAAGACCATGTGAAGAAAGGCCTTCCGATCCTTGAGGACTGTCTTGCTGGATTCTGTATCATCTTAAGCGAAAACGACGGTGTAAATCCGGAGATCAACCTTGACATCCTTGGACGTCATACCGTTGGAACCGGAAGCGCTCCGCAGAACGTAATCGGAAGCCTTGTAGCTGATCCGCTTGAGAGAGCAGGAATGAAGATTACTGATATCGATAAATTCTCTCCGGAAATGCAGAACCCGGATATCACCAAACCGGCCGGAGCAGGAGATGTGCCGCTTGCTAACTACAAGATGATCGGTGCACTTGCTGTAAAACGTGGTGACCTTGAGAAGAAACAGCTTGCAAGTTTCGCAACTGAGCACGGACTTACCGGATGGGCTCCGACACAGGGACATATCCCGTCAGGCGTACCGTACATCGGATTTGCAAGAGAAGACATTCTTGCAGGCAAGATTAAAAATGCTATGATCATCGGAAAAGGAAGCTTGTTCCTTGGACGTATGACCAACCTGTTTGACGGAGTATCTTTCGTAATCCAGGCAAATACAGGCGCAGAGGATAACAGCGGAGTATCCGAAGAGGAAGTAAAGGGATTGATCGCAAAAGCTATGAAAGACTTTGCTGCATCCATGCTGGCAGAATAGAGAGGTGGACGATTATGGCAAGTGGAATTGAAAAAATGATTGCCGAGACCTTCCTCAGTATGGCAGAAGGACTGGAGACAGGCAGCTTCGGAAAACGTCCGAAGATCGCCCTCACCGGAATGGGCAGCGAGCATGGAGAAGAGAACTCCATGGCTGCAGCCATCGAAGCAGCGAAGGATGGAATCGATGTATACTACATCGGTACTCTTGAGGCAGAAGGCGTTACGACCGTCAAAGTGGCTAACGACGAGGAAGGCCATGACAAGATGGAAGAAATGCTGAAAAATAAAGAGGTGGACGCTGCTGTTACCATGCACTTCCCGTTCCCGATCGGTGTATCTACCGTAGGACGCTGTGTAACACCGGCAACAGCAAAAGAGATGTTCATCGCTAACACCACAGGAACCTCCAGCACTGACCGTATCGAAGGCATGATCAAGAATGCCATCTACGGAATCATCGCTGCAAAGGCTTGTGGAAAGAAAAATCCTACCGTGGGAATCCTGAATGTGGACGGAGCACGGCAGACAGAAAAAGCTCTGAAACAGCTTGCTGATCAGGGATATGCTATCGAATTTGCAGAATCAGGAAGAGCAGACGGCGGATGTGTCATGAGAGGAAACGATGTACTCCAGGCATCACCGGATATCATGGTTACCGATTCCTTAACAGGAAATATTCTGGTAAAGATGCTCTCTTCATTTAACACAGGCGGCAGCTTTGAGGCTACCGGGTTTGGGTATGGACCTGGTATTGGGGAAGGCTATGAGCAGCTTGTAATGATCGTATCCCGTGCATCCGGAGCACCGGTAATCGCAAATGCGATCCGCTATGCAGCTCAGCTTGTACGCGGTAAAGTATTTGAAGTGGCAAAACAGGAGTTTGCTGCTGTTAAGAAAGCAGGACTGAATGACATCCTCGCAGCTCACAAAGCATCTCAGAAGCCGGCAGCGGCAGAAGAGGAAGTGAAAGAGCCACCGAAGGAGATCGTAACCAGCCAGATTCCTGGCATCGAGGTTATGGACCTTGAGGACGCTGTTAAGGTTCTGTGGAAGATCAACATTTACGCAGAGAGCGGAATGGGCTGTACAGGCCCGATTATCCGGGTATCTGATGCAAACCTTGCAAAGGCAGAGGAAGAGCTTAAGAAAGCCGGATATATCAATTAGTACGAAAGATACGTACTGGTATCATTTATGAGGTTGCGTATAGAGATTGGGGAATCTCTTTTATGCATATAGAAATTTAGCACTCCAAAGTTATAAGAGATGCCGCGGCCAATGGGGAAGGCCGCGGCATCTCTTGTTTTTCCTTCCTTTGGTCTTGAAGAGAAAAGGGGAATATGATAATATAATTAAGATATGTAGATGAGGGAAATTTTGCCGGATACGGCGAAATTTCCTATTACAATAGAAGAGCGCCTGCCAGATAGAAGCGCTTAAGAAGGAGTAGAAAAGATGAGTAAAGTCAGAACAAGATTTGCACCGAGTCCCACCGGAAGAATGCATGTGGGGAATTTAAGGACCGCGCTTTATGCTTATCTAATTGCAAAGCATGAGGACGGTAATTTTATGCTCAGAATTGAGGATACGGACCAGGAACGTTTTGTTGAGGGAGCCCTGGAGATTATTTATCGTACACTGGAGAAGACGGGTCTTGTGCATGATGAAGGTCCGGACAAGGACGGCGGCTATGGCCCCTATGTACAGAGTGAGAGAAATGCCTCCGGCCTCTATTTAAAATATGCAAAACAGTTGATCGAGCAGGGAGATGCGTATTACTGCTTCTGCGACAAAGAACGTCTGGAGTCCCTGCGTACTTCTGTCTCCGAGGACGGAACGCAGATCGTGAACTATGACAAGCATTGTCTGCATTTGAGCAAGGAAGAGGTGGAAGCGAACCTTGCTGCGGGCAAGCCCTACGTAATCCGCATCAATATGCCGACAGAGGGGACAACGACCTTCCACGATGATATCTATGGGGATATTACGGTGCCCAATGCTGAGCTTGACGATATGATTCTGATTAAGTCCGACGGATATCCGACCTACAACTTTGCGAATGTAATCGATGACCATTTGATGGGAATCACACATGTAGTAAGGGGAAATGAATACCTGTCCTCCGCGCCTAAATATAACCGTCTTTATGAGGCGTTTGGCTGGGAGGTTCCGGTGTATGTGCATTGTCCGCTGATCACCGATGAGAACCACAAAAAGCTGAGCAAGCGCTGCGGCCATTCTTCTTATGAGGATCTGTTGGACCAGGGATATGTGAGTGAGGCGATCGTGAATTATGTAGCACTTTTGGGCTGGTGCCCGCAGGATAACCGGGAGATCTTCTCACTGGAGGAGTTGGTGGAGGCATTTGACTACCATCATATGAGCAAGTCTCCGGCGGTATTTGACACGACGAAGCTGAAGTGGATGAACGGTGAGTATTTGAAGGCGATGGATTTCGAGAAATTCTTTGAGCTGGCTGAGCCTTATATCCGCAAAGCTGTCACAAAGGATTTTGATCTGCGTAAAATTGCGGCCCTGGTAAAGAGCAGGATTGAGGTTCTGCCGGATATCGCGGAGCAGATCGATTTCTTCCAGGAGGTTCCGGAGTATGATACCTCCATGTACTGCCATAAGAAGATGAAGACGAATGAGGAGACCTCTCTTACTGTGCTTGAGGAGGTGCTTCCGCTTCTGAAGGAGCAGGAAGATTACAGCAACGACGCTTTATTTGCCCTTTTGAAGGGATATGCCCAGGAAAAAGGGTATAAGATCGGCTATGTGATGTGGCCGCTTCGCACGGCTGTTTCCGGAAAGCAGAATACCCCGGGAGGAGCTACCGAGATCATGGAGGTTCTGGGGCGTGAAGAATCTGTAGAGAGAATCGAAAAGGCAATCGGGCTGTTGCAGAAATAAATACAAAAGATAGTAATAAGGGGATACGGTATGAGACTTAATAAAGGACAGGAAGAAGCGATCCGTCACGGCGGGGGACCCTGTATGGTGCTTGCACCTCCCGGGTCGGGGAAGACGCTGATCGTGACGAGACGTACCAGATATTTGATTGAAGAGATGAAGGTTCCGCCGGAGGATATTCTGGTGATCACATTTACCCGTTATGCTGCCAGAGAGATGAGGGAGCGATTTGGCAGCCTGACGAGGGGTAAGAATTATAAAGTAACCTTCGGTACGTTTCACAGTGTATTTTATGGTATTTTGAAATGCGCTTATGGGATTAACGGCAGGAATCTTCTGTCAGAGCAGGAACAGCTAAAGCTTTTAAGAGATGTACTGAATAAGATGGAATTGCAGTCCGAGCCTGAGGTGCAGGACGAAGAGGAGCTTTTAAGGGAGTTGATGCGGGAGATCGGAGTCGTGAAGAACGGACTTCTGCACTTGCGTGATTTCCACAGTGATTTTTTGAATGACGAGGAATTTCCGGAGCTTTTCCGTGCCTATGAGCAACAGAAAAAGCAGCGGAAAAAGTTCGATTTTGACGATATGCTGGTACAATGCTATGCCCTTTTCCGGAAACGGGAGGATATTTTGCGGAACTGGCAGGAAAAATTCCGCTACATTCTGATCGATGAATTCCAGGACATCAACCGGGTGCAGTATGAGGTGATCCGTATGCTGGCAGCACCGGAGTACAATCTGTTCGTGGTGGGGGATGACGATCAGTCCATTTATGGTTTCCGCGGCGCCAGACCGGAGCTGATGCTTTATATGAAGCAGGAGTTCCCCAATATTCGCACGATTCCGCTGACGGTGAATTACCGGTCCACGGATTCGGTGGTCGCTGCCGCATCGCGTGTGATCCTGCATAATGATTCCAGGTTTTATAAACGGGTACAAGCCTACAAGCCGAAGGGGGAGAATGTCCGGGTGCAGGAAGTGCTTGACGAGGTGGAAGAGAGCCGTTTTGTTGCAGAGTCCATCGCTAATATGACGGAAGAGACGCCTCTGGGGCAGATTGCGGTGCTTTATCGGACGGCGGCGCAGGCCAGAATGCTGAGCGAGGCGCTCATTGAACGTCAGATTCCCTTTGAGATGCGGGAGCATATCCCTAATTTTTATGAACATTTTATCGCAAAGGATATGCTGGCGTATATGAAGCTGGCGCAGGGATTTCGGGATCGTCCGCTCTTTTTGCGGGCAGCGAATCGCCCGGTGCGGTACATTTCCAGAGAGAGTCTGTCAAAGACGCAAATTACCTTTGAAGAGCTCCGCATTTTTTATGAAGATAAGGAGTGGATGCTGGACGCGATTGATCAGTTTGAGGTGGACTTAAAGATGCTGGAAAATATGGCGCCATATGCGGCGGTACAATATATCCGCAAGCGGATCGGGTATGATACCTTTTTGCGAGAATATGGTAAGGAGAACGGGATTACCTGGGAACAGCTCATGCAGATCATGTCGGAATTGGAAGAGCGCTGTAAGCCTTACCGGACTGTTACGGAATGGGAAGAACACATCAAAGTGTATACCGAGGAACTGGAGAGGCAGAAACAGCAGAATTCAGGGAAAACTGCATTTCACGAGGACCGCGTACAGCTCATGACGATGCATTCTGCCAAAGGGCTGGAGTTCGACACGGTATTTATCATCCATGCGAACGAAGGACAGGTGCCTTATCTGAAGGCCAGGACGACGGAAGAACTGGAGGAGGAGCGGCGCATGTTCTATGTGGCCATGACCCGTGCAAAGGAGCATCTGATCATCTCCTACGTGACCGAGAGGAATGGAAATGGTATGAAGCCTTCAAGATTCGTGGAGGAGCTTTTGGGAAAACCACGCTAGTACAACATGATATAAGTTGTCTGACGAAATGTAATTGGCATAGTATACCGACTTATATCATAATAAAAACAGCAGATATCATTTTGCAGATATCTGCTGTTTTTTATTGCCATGTGTATCGGAATGAAGATATAAGGTACTTCCGTTTGATCATAAACCATATGTTTTGGCGAATCTATCAAGATGGTAGGTGATTAAAAGGTATCTTCCATCTCTTCAAATGCCTGTGTATCCAGCCACTCGTCAAACTTATCCGCTACGATCTCATATTCGTCATCGTCTTCGATGTTCTCAAGATCGTGTTTTCCCTCTCCGGTCGTATCTCTGAGGAAACGATAGAGCCATACATCTCCGTCTATGTTTTCACCGTTCTCGTCCATAGGAGAAAGGGCAATGTACTCTTTGTCTTCGACGCTAAAGGTTACAAGGATTGCACAGTCTACTTCTTCGTCATCATCCAGTGTCAGTGTCACAACCTGGCTCTCAAGCAGCTTGCTGTCTTCGTCGGCATGATTATGTTGTTCCATGATAAGGTTCTCCTTTCTGTTGATATTACCACTGTATCAGACGAGGGAAGGATTTGCAAGGGGAAAACTATTGACATTACCGGGAAAACAGATAAAATAAAAGAAAGGCGAGTTCGTAGGAGGAAAATTATGAAAAAGCAGATTTTGTCGCTGATACTGATTCTTACGCTTGCAGTCTCTCTGCTTGCAGGCTGTAAGAAGAATGTCGGTACCAGTGAAGACAATGCAATCAGAGAAGAAGACGCGAACGGAGAGGAAAAAGAGGTCTATCGTTTTGGATTTAGCTGTATAACCATGGAGAATCCATATTTTATTACCCTGGAGCAGTCACTCAGGCAGGAGCTGGAGGCAGAGGGACATACGTTGGTGTCCAAAGATCCAGCATTAGATGTGAACAGACAGATCGAACAAATCGATGAGATGATAGAAGGCGGGATTCAGGCCATATTTCTCTGTCCGGTATCCTGGGATGAGGTTACGCCTGCCCTTAAGAAGCTGAAAGAGGCAGATGTAAAGATTATCAATATTGATTCTGAGATCAAAGAGACCGATTATGCGGACGCTTATATCGGTTCTGACAACAAAAATGCAGGTTATATTTGTGGAAATGATTTGGTAGAGCAGTGCCCGGAGGGCGGTAAGGTCGTGATTTTGGAGAGTCCGTCGCAGAATTCGATCAATGACCGGGTGACAGGGTTTGAGGAGGCTATCGCAGAAAAGGGGTTTGAGATCGTAGAGCGCGTGGACGTGCAGGGCGACTTAAATCTGGCACGGGAAAAGGCATCGGATATTTTCGAGAAGAACACCGATATTTCGGCTGTGATGTGCGGGAATGACCAGATTGCGCTGGGAGCCCTGGTGGCAGCCAGAACAGCCGGATTAAAAGATGTGATGATATACGGGGTGGATGGTTCACCGGATTTGAAAAAAGAACTGGTAAAGAAGGAGACTCTGATTCGGGGCACCAGCGGCCAGTCTCCAATTAATATCGGAAAAAAGCAGCCAAAACAGGAATGGCCATGCTAAACGGGGAGGACTATGAGGAAAGCATTTACGAAGATGTGTTCTTTATTACCTCAGAGAATGTGGAGATGTACGGAGTGGATGGCTGGCAATAGAAGAGGGCCTTAAATCACTGGATAACACGAAGGAAAGGGAGAGGGACGATTTCTCCCGCAAATAACGATGCATAGACGGAAGTTTATGTCTGTGCGAAGCGGCAGGAGGCAAGAAGTATGAAGACGAGCGTTGGGTATCCGCTCCCTCAGGGATGCACACTTACAGGAAAGACTGCGAATTTTTCTATAGCAGTACCGGAAGGAAAGACATGTGAACTTTTGTTATACAGGCGGGGGCACGAGGCTCCAAGCGACAGATTTCTTATGGAGGAGGACCCTGTAGCGGGGAATTTGCGCCATATAGCGGTTGCCTTAGAGCGGCCTGAGAGATATGAATACGGCTATTTGATTGAAGGCAGGTCTGGAAAAGATGTGTACTGCCGGGAATTAGGACAAGTAAAGAGTGAAGAAGTCGGTGACGGGAAGGGGCATGAGGAGTACCGATACCGAATCGCTTCGGACACATTTGACTGGGAAGGGGATGCACCGCTTCGGATTCCACCGCATGAAGTGGTGGCGTACAGTATCCATGTACGGGGGTTTACGAAGCATGCCTCGTCCAGGGTCAAAAAGAAAGGGACCTTTGCGGGAATTATGGAGAAGCTCCCCTATTTGCAGGAGCTGGGAATCAATCAGCTTCATTGCATGCCGGTCTATGAATTTGACGACAACCTGCGCTATAAGAACTACTGGGGATATGGAGAGGGTTATTTTTTTGCACCGAAGCGGGCGTATGCTTCGGGGGATGCGGTATCTGAGATGAAGGAGCTTGTGAAGACACTGCATAAGGCCGGTATTGAACTGGTCATTGAGATGCCTTTTACCGGGGAGACGCCTCTTGGAAGGATGATCGACTGTCTCAGATTCTGGGTATTGGAATATCATGTGGACGGCTTTTTGATCAATCCGGCACTGCTAAGTCCAGGGAATCTGAAAAATGATCCAGTGCTGGCGCGAACCAAGCTGCTCTATAAAGATGATTACTTCCAGAACACCATGCGACGGTTCCTGAAAGGGGACGAGGGGATGGTGCAGGAGGTAATCTGGCAGCTGAGATGTCTTGGCAGCGCGGAGGGCCGGTTCAACTATATTACCAGCCAGAATGGATTTACCCTGCGGGATCTGGTATCCTACGATGGGAAGCATAACGAGGCAAACGGTGAGAATAACCAGGACGGACCGGTCTACAATTATAGCTGGAACTGTGGGGCGGAGGGCCCGTCCAGAAAGAGTGCGGTGCAGAAGTTAAGATTGCGCCAGAGCAGGAATGCCTATATGCTTCTGCTCCTTGCGCAGGGCATGCCGTGCCTTCTCGCAGGGGATGAGTTTGGAAATACGCAAAAAGGTAATAATAACGTTTATTGTCAGGATAATCCGACTGCATGGCTGGATTTTGGCAGACTGCCGAAAGAAAAGGAACTGCATGATTTTGTGCGGGATCTGATTCGTTTCCGGAAGGAACATTCTCTGCTCCATCCGGTGCGGGAGATGAGCGGAATGGATCAGACAAGCTGTGGCGTGCCGGACGTGTCCTATCACGGAGAGAGCGCGTGGAGGGCACAGACGGAGGTGGCAAGCCGACAGCTCGGCGTATTCTACCATGATACGGCCAAAGGAGAGGAGAACCTGTTTGTGGCCTATAACATGCATTGGCTGCCGCATTCGTTTGCGCTTCCTACTTTGCATGGCGGACTTCAGTGGCATGTCTGCGTTTCTACGGATGAAGGAGTCCTGAAAGAAACGCTTCCGGTTACGTCCAGGCGGGCGATTGAGCTCCCACCGAGGACTATAATGGTATTGAAAGGAAAATAGGAGGAACTATGAAGGCTTGGCAGCATTTTTGTACGATTACACATCATAAACTTTTGGTTATGAAGGAGTGTTTTAAGGTTGGATTGTATAAACAGGGCTTACTGCATGATCTGTCAAAATATTCTCCTTCGGAATTTCTGGTGGGGTGCAAATATTACCAGGGAACCAGAAGCCCGAACAACGCAGAGCGTGAGGCTACCGGCCTTTCTACGGCCTGGCTGCATCACAAGGGAAGAAATAAGCATCATTATGAGTACTGGCTGGACTACAGCCTGACACAGCCCGGCATCTCCGGGATGAAGATGCCGAAGAAATATGTGATCGAGATGTTCATGGACCGCATTGCGGCATCGAAGATCTATATGAAGGATGCGTATACCGACGCCTCTCCGCTGAATTATTACTTAAACGGGAAAGAGCTTCAGGTGATCCATGAGGACACGAGACGCCTTCTGGAGAAGCTGCTTAAAATGCTCGCAAAGTACGGAGAAAAGAAAACCTTTGCCTACATACGCAATGTGGTTCTGAAAACGGAAGATTATTAGAGGATGATTATTCTGCCTGCCAGGGGATTTTACCAGGCAGGTGGTTTTGTATCATGTGGTGATATTGGAGTGTATAGGAGGAATTTGTGTGATGAGTGAATTACCCCGTGACCCGGTGATGCTGTTAAGTGTGGTGAATACGAAGCTCAGAGATTTTTATCCGGATCTGGATACTTTTTGCCGGGAACAGTGTATTGAGAAGGAGGAACTGACCCAGCGGCTACGACAGATTGATTATGAATATGATATGGAGAGGAATCAGTTTGTCTAGAGGCAACTTGATGATGCAATGACGGGAGTGTGTTCAACTATGCGTAAAGAGTTTAACATTAGTGGAGATTGTAAACCTGAAATTCACTATATGGTCGATATTACGGAGAAACTGAAAAAGATCAAAAAGATGGTTGACGAGGGCCGGTATTTTACAATCAATCGGGCCAGACAGTATGGGAAAACAACGACGCTTAAAGCGCTTAAGAAATTTCTTGAAGACGAGTATTTAGTAGTCCGAATGGATTTTCAAAGACTGGGGTATGCTTCATTTGAAACAGAGCAGAGTTTTGTTACGTCATTTTCGACAGAATTGCTTGAGTGTGTCTGCAATTTTCCGGCGGATATCAAATCACAGCTATGTGTTTTTATTCATGGAAGTGCCAAATCGTGTACCCTGCAAAATATGTTCAGGGTTTTGAGTCGGTGGTGCCGCAGTTCTGAAAAGCAAATTGTCCTTATGATTGATGAGGTTGATAGTGCGACGAACAACCAGGTTTTTCTTGATTTTCTGGCACAGCTTAGAAGCTATTATCTTGATCGCGATGAGGTGTCAACATTCCAATCCGTTATTTTGGCTGGTGTATATGATGTAAAGAATATTAAAAGAAAAATACGGCTAGAGGACGAACACAAGACAAATAGTCCTTGGAACATCGCGGCAGATTTTGATGTGGTGATGAGCTTTTCAAAAGAAGAAATTGCAGGTATGCTTTGTGCATATGAAAAGGATTGTCATACCGGAATGAATTTGGAGGAAATTGCAGGACTTATCTATTGCGACCATGTTTGGGTTTGTGAAGAATCATGCAGGGACTCTTGAACTGGCAAACCGAGTTTTTGAAATACGGTTATATAACTATTTTTTGACTACAAGTGAAGCGCAGAGTAGCGGGATTTTTGAGGCGGCGTCAAACAACAAATCACAGTTTATTCAAAATGGCCGACTCGATATGGATGTGGTAATGAAAAAATATGTAGAGTACTTTGACAGTATCTATGGTGACCGAATGGAAGAATTCAGTGAAGAGGAGGGACGCCGGCGTTTCCTGCTCTATATTCGGCCGATTATTAACGGAACCGGTAATTATTATATTGAGCCTGAGACACGGAACGCACGCCGCATGGATGTAGTGATTGATTATTTGGGTGAACGTTTTATTATCGAACTAAAGATTTGGCGTGGGACCTCCTACAACGAGCGTGGGGAGAAACAGTTATCTGACTATTTGGACTATTTCCGATTAAAGAAAGGGTATATGCTCAGTTACAATTTTAATCGAAAAAAAGAGATAGGAGTTAAGCGGATACAGTTGGGTGATAAGATTTTGGTAGAAGCTGTTGTATAAGACCAAATAGCCATACTTGCATGGCTATTTGGATTGTTGCTTGCAGAAATAAATGTTTTATCAGTTTGGGAGGAAATGGTTATATAATAAAGTACCGCGGCTTTTCCTCCCGATAAAGGAGGTATGCGGCCCCGCTTCCTATGGGAATCGCTATGGCGATCAGTCCGGAAAACAGAATCATAAAGGGAACGCAGATCTGCCCCCAGAGATTCAGGGGTTGATCGCTATAATCCCATACGGCGAGATGAAGCCATTTGTTGACAATGACCCCCGTGGCAAATTCCAGCGCTGTGACGAACAGAACGGCGCGAAGAATCTGGAGCCATAAAGGTTCGCTCCAGTGCATCAGCTGTCCCTGCATAGTGCAAAAAAGTAACGCCAGGCCGCCCAGCACGAACATGCTCCAGTGTGAGAAGCCTCTGAACGCGATTTCCAGAAGGTAATAGATACTTCCCCCAAGTGCCCCAATAAACAAGATTTCACTCCATTTCCGGCTGAGTTCTGCCGTCTTTACGTGTTGTTTTTCCATAAAAATTGCCCTCACTATGCAGATGATCTCTTCATAGTGTGGACAATTTTTCTATTTTTATTACTGCAAGTTTTCAAGTTCCCCCATATAATAGAACCCCTTGGCATGGGTCAGACGTACCGGTACGATCTTCCCGATCAGGCTCTCATCACCCGGGAAATGAACCAGAAGATTGTTGCTCATCCGTCCGGTCACAAGGGTGTCATCCTGCTCATTTATGTGCTCCACCAGAACGTCCATCACTTTTCCTTCATGGACCGAACATACTTCCGATGCGATACTCTGCACCTCGGCGAGAAGCCGGTCAAACCGATCCTTTACCACATCGTCAGGAACCTGATTTTCCATGGCGGCAGCCGGAGTGCCGGTCCGCTTGGAGTAAATAAACGTAAATGCACTGTCATAACGCACTTTTCTGACTACATCAAGCGTCTCCTGGAAATCTTCCTCTGTCTCGCCGGGGAATCCCACGATAATGTCCGTGGTAAGAGAGATATCCGGTACGGCTGCTCTTAGTTTTTCCACCAGATTCAGATAATGCTCCTTCGTATATCTTCGGTTCATCTTCTCCAGAATCCGGCTGCTTCCGGACTGTACCGGCAGATGCAGATGACGGCAGATCTTCTTAGACTTTGCCATTACATCAATCAGCTCATCAGAGAGGTCTTTGGGATGGGAGGTCATAAACCGAATACGCTCAATGCCATCAATTTTCTCAATCTCCTGAAGGAGCTGCGCAAAGGTCATCGGTTCCTCCAGATTCTTCCCGTAAGAATTCACATTCTGTCCCAGAAGCATCACTTCCACTACGCCGTCCGCCGCCAGCGATTCGATCTCTCGGATAATATCCTTCGGGTTACGGCTTCTTTCCCGGCCTCTCACATAGGGCACGATACAGTAGCTGCAGAAATTATTGCAGCCGAACATAATATTGACGCCGGATTTAAAGGGGAATTTCCGCTCGCTTGGCAGGTCTTCAACAATCTGATCCGTGTCCTTCCAGACATCTACCACCATCTTCTGTGACTCAAATCGATTCACGATAAGCTCCGCAAATTTGTAGATATTGTGGGTGCCAAATACCAGATCGACGAAACGGTAGGTTTTTTCAATCTTTTCGATTTCTTCCGCCTCCTGCATCATACAGCCGCACAGACCGATGAATAGATGCGGATTTTTCTTTTTCAGCCTTCCCAGATATCCAAGCCTCCCGTAGACTCTGGTATTGGCGTTCTCACGGACCGTGCAGGTATTATAAATAATGAAATCTGCCAGGTCTTCATTTGCTTCCTTCACATAACCGATCTGCTCCAGAACGCCGGTCAGTTTCTCTGAATCTCGGGCGTTCATCTGACAGCCGAAGGTCGTAACAGTAAATCTCGGGAGGCGCCCCAGTTCTGTCTCTAATGCTTTCACATAGCTGCGCGCCTTAGCCATAAAATAATATTGGCGCTGCGGTTCTGTATCCGGTGCCGGAACCTCCAGATTTACAGCGTTAAGATCAATTTCGTGTAGTTGTTCCTGCGGAACATTCCGTATATCTATCATAATCGTTCTTCCTCTCAACCATTTATTCTATCTTTTGTAACCAAGATTATTATAATAAGACGGAAAGAGGCTTGTCAACTACGACATTTGCACAATTGAGCTTTCGAAGAGAAGTAAAAGAAAAGAGATTACATGAATTGATGGTCAAAAAAACCATATTTCATGGTCAAAACCGTGTGAAATGCCGGCTTTCATGTTATAGTGGTTCTGTAGAAGGAATAGCGGTCATAATTTACGACGGGTTATATAAGAAAAATAAGGGGATATATAGTACAATGTTAATGGATCTGGTTGAGGTGGAAGGTATCAAAATTGCAGTAAGGAATCTGGAAGGGCTGAGGATTTCCAGCAACAAGGTATTAATCAAAAGCGTGGTCTGGCTAAGGAACATGTATGAATGCAGCGGGAAAGAGGAGTATCTGGAAAAAGCAGTCTGGCATATCTATGCGTATCTGGGCCTTGGGTTCCCCTACGAAGAGGGGGAGGAAGAATTTCGTATCATACTCAGTCACCTGGGCAAGGAACGGGAGGAACTCTTTCCGGCAAGAAGGTGGATCTACAAAAAGGTAAAGCTGAGTAAGACGAACGTTCGCAACTTGTTGGGCGGGTGGAATCCGGTTTTGCATTCCATGAAGATTAATGATGTTGTAAACGATATCGTAGATAAAGTGGCACATCTCGAAAAAGGAATCTACAGTTATCACTGTGGGAAGCTGATAGCGCAGTGTGAAGAAAAGGAACTGTGGGATCAGACATATCGGCTATACATTGACGAGGAGGGGGCTGTTTTCCAGAACCTGAATCAAAACCGGTATTATGTACTAGAGGGAGGAACATATGATAAAAATAGCAATTGTTGATGATGATAAAGAAATCCGGGAGCGCGTGTATTCTTTCGCCGGAAAGGCCGCCCAGAAGATAGAGCCAGAGGTAGAAATCGTTTGCTTTGAAGGGGGAGAGGAATTCATAGACGCCCTTGATCAGGAAAATCGTTGGGACGTTCTGCTGTGTGACATTGAATTGCCCGGCACAAATGGAATTGAGGTTGGAAGGATTGCGAAGCAGAAGTGCGCGCATCTATACCTCATTTATCTGACCTCACACAGCCAGTATGCAGTAGAAAGCTATACGGTAGACGCCTATCAATACATTATGAAGGAGTGCATGGATACAAGGCTTCCTGAGATTCTTATTCCGCTATTGGAAAAGCTGGAGCGGGAGATTCGTAAGTACACGCTCATAGGAACGGCCACGAAGAACGCTCTCGTTTATTACCGTGATATCATAAGCATTTGTAAGGAAAAAGGACAAAAATATGTTAAGTATAATACGATTGACGGAGAATACCGGGAACGGAATTCGCTGGACCAGATATTACATAGACTGAACCATCATGATTTCATATTAGTGGAACGCGGAATTGTTATTAATATAAGGCATGTAGTCAAAGTGTGGGATGACAGAATATTTATGGACGACGGGGAATGCATATATACAAGCCGTACGCGTATCGGGAAAGTAAAGCAGCATATTCACAAGTATTGGAGGGAAAGCTGATGGCTACGTTCATACATTCCGGTTTGTTGTTTGGAATTGGGATGTTCGAGGTGTGGCTCTGTTACCAGATGTTGTTTAGTATAATTATTGAAAAGAGTGCGCTGCGAACCAGAGATAAATGGATAATCGGAATCAGTATTATTTTTTTAGGACATGGTTTAATGTTTAACCGAAACTATGTTTTTTTCTCAAAATTGGTATTTGTATATGAGGTTTTTGTACTAAGTATGTGTGTTTGTCTGATTGTACGAAAGTTTTTAGGAACCATTATTAATTGGGTGCTTTTTTATTGTAGCTGCGTGGCGCTGGTCGATTTTCTCTTTGCGTTTATTAGTATTATTTTTTTGCGGGAAAGCTTTGAATATAAGATATATATTTATCCAAATTCCTTGTGGCAGATTGTGATTTATGTGTGTACTAGAGTACTTATTGCTGGTGTGATATATGAGATAAAAGGAAAATGGATTGGTCAAATAGAAGTTCAGGAGTATGGACGTATATTGTTTATAGTAAATATTTTCTTATTAATTGTATTAAGACAGTACCAGTATAATATTGTAAATATGTTTCACGGCGATCGTATTTTGAGAGAAAAGGAATTTAGTATTTCGCTTTTAGGAACGCTCAGTATCATTGCCATCTTTCTGATTTTATTTATGAAATACAAAACAGAACAAAAAGAGAATGAAATTATTCGGCTTCGGGAAAATTTGCTGCTTCAAGAATATGGAGAGTTGAAAAAAGGAATAGAACAAAATCGCTGTCAGGTTCATGATATAAAACATGATATAGTTGCACTGAAGAACTATGCGAAAGAAGGTGATTTAGTAAGATTAAATCATTACCTGGAAAAAATGGAAGAGGGTTTTTTTGATTCAAAGGATGTAATGTGGCTGCAGAATCCTCTGTGGAATCTTGTGTTTTCTCAAAAAAGTGCAGAGGCAAAGCAGAAGAAGGTGGAAATGCAGATCCACGTAAGTCCCAACATCTCTTTTCCGTTTGAGGACAGGGAAGGTTGTATATTATTTGGAAATCTTTTAGATAATGCAATTGAGGCCTGTGAAAAGGTTCAAAAAGGAGAAAAAAAGATTCGTATCAAAATAGAAAAACAACAGAATCTGGTATTCATGGCGGTGGCGAATAGTATTTATGAAATGCCCAAATATGGAGAGAGTGGGTTGATAACAACAAAATCACAACCATCATTACATGGATACGGATTAAAAAGTGTTAGGAGAATCGTTGATAAATATGGAGGTATTCTCTCTTATCATACACAGAAAAATGTGTTTATTATGGAACTGACCTTTTTTGAAAATGATAGTAGAAAGGAAATTGAACAGAATGGAAATGGATAGATATAAAGAATGGGCAGGAAGTCTCGACAAAGAACTACAGGAGATAAATGAACTGAATGCGAATTCCGATTCGGTAGATAAAGAAATAACTATTACAATGAATTGTACTTCGTTTTTCACAATTATCTGTTGCTAAGCTGTAACTTAAAATTAATGATAGTAGGGATAATATACCCAAAGGACTCTTTCCAATTCCTTTGGGTATATGAAACATTTGAGGAGTTACTAAGAATGAATAAAAATGGTAAAATGGTATATTTCCCCCAATTTTATGAACGATATTTTCAAAAGGCGTTAAGAGTATTCTTTGAATCAGCGGGAGAAGAGAAAGAGTATATCAATCAAGAAATCAACAAAAACTTACGCACTCAATTGGCCAACAAGCTACAGAATATCTGCATACGAATACTGATTACCTATCTGCACCTGTACAAAGAACAAGGCAAATTACAAGGCAAGGATTCTCGCGAGGAATATACTTACTTTTGCGAAAGAATTGTAGGAAGCGAAGAGTTTTACAAAAAAATATGCGAAGAATTTCCGGTACTTGAACATTGTGTGCAGGAGCAGATTACTTTTCAAGTCAACTATTTTTTGGAAATCATCCATCATTTTCAACAGGAAAAGGAAGAAATCGAAAGAGTATTATGTAAAGGAAAAAAGGCAGGTAAAATAATTAAAATCTCAAGTGAAGTGTCGGATTCACACCACGAAGGGAAAGTCGTACTTAAAGTTTATCTGGATAATGGTTATGAAATATTCTACAAACCCCATGATATGAAAAACGAAAAAGTGTATGGAGAACTTTTGCGATGGTTCACTAAGGAAACAGGGATTACGCAGTATGAGTATCCGATTATTTCCCACAAGGATCATAGCTGGTGCGAAGTGGTGGTGCAGAGTGACTGCAGTTTGGAAGTACAGATAAAGAATTATTATCAAAGGGTAGGGGGACATGTATTCCTGACATATTTACTCGGAACCAGAGATTTACATTATGAGAATATAATTGCAGCAGGCGAATACCCGGTTCTGGTTGATTTGGAGGCGATATTTTCGGTAAACAATTCGCAGCCGGAAGTAAGCGTAGAGAAGGAGGTTCGGCGCCGATTGAATCAGTCAGTTCTTGCGTCGGGTCTCCTGCCGGTTTATGTTTGGAACAAATATGGAGAGGGCGTCAATATATGTGCGCTAAATGGCAAGGGTGGACAACTCTATCCGGTGGAACTTCCGTATATAGAAAATGGCGGCACATCCGATATGCGTATCGCTTACCAAAAAAGATTCTCTAAACCGGCAAAAAATTTGGCTAAAAAAGACGGAGAATTCATGGAGCCGTCGCATTATAAAAAGGAAATCCTAAGAGGTTACATAAAGGCATACTGCGCCGCAATGCGCGGCGAAACTGAACTTTTAAAAATCATAGACGGATGGGAAGAAATTCACAGCAGAATCATTCTATGCGATACACAGCGATACACTATGCTGTTATCTGCTTCCTATCATCCGGATCTGATGCGGGATGAAACCGACAGAGAGAGATTCCTGTGCTCTTTGTGGAAGGGAAGAAAGGAAAATCAGAAATGCATCGTAGAATGCGAGGTCGCCTCTTTGCTTAGGGGTGATATCCCTTATTTTTATGTTAAGAGTCATGATACAGGACTTTATTCAGAAGGAGAAAACATAAAAAACAGCTATCTTATATGTACAATCGGAGAATGTGTCGTTCAGAGGCTATCTGAGCTTTGCATAGGCGATATGAAGCATCAGTGTGAATATATTGAGGCGTCTTTAGAACTTGGCAGTGAGAATAAAGAGAATTGCAGAAATAAGATGTATTGCGTGAAAGATAAGAATGGATTGTCCTCAAAAGAGGTTGTTAATATCGAGTTATATATTGAAAATTTGACAAAACATTTATGGAAGAACGCTATATGGAATAAGGATCACACAGAAGTTTCCTGGGAGGTGGTCAGGTTCTCCACGTCCAAAAAGTCGACGTGGAATCTTAGCCATATGAATCCATACTTATATGACGGACTGGCGGGAATGCTGCTTGTAGTATATTCTCTTGCTGACAAGAGAAAGTGGGCTGAGATAAGGGAGATGTATCAGGTGTTGCGAAACCAGCTTTTTCACTATACAGCGTTAGTATACCAATCCGAAGATTATTTACAGACAAGAAAAACAGGACTTTATGAAGGCGAGAGTTCCATCGTGTATGCGTACCTTATCTTGCTGGAGCTTAGCGGTGAGGAAGCATATCTGGAGCAGGCGCGAAAGCATATGGAGGTGGTAATCGCATTGTTAGACGAGGATCATCATTATGATCTTCTCTCGGGAAATGCCGGGGCAGCGGCCGCGCTCATAAAGCTTTATGAAATCACCGCTGAAGAAAGATATTTGAAAGAAGCTGAGCGGGCAATCGGACTTCTTAGTGCGGCGTCGATTAAAATGCAGTACGGAATTGGCTGGAGGGTGTGTGATTCGTTCGAGCCTATGTCCGGGATGGCACACGGGAACAGCGGAATATTGATTCCGGTTGTATCGTTGTGGCGTTTGACCGGAAAAGAAAAATATAGAGAAATGGCGCAGGATGTGTTGCTCTATGAAGAGTCCTTATACGATCCGGAAACGAATAATTGGAGAGATATTCGGAAATGTGATGAAAAGGACGAACAGGATCAGGACAGCGTCGCCTGGTGCCATGGAGCCGCTGGAATTCTGTTTTCCAGGCTAAAGTGCATGGAACTGTTGAACGATTGTAATGATTTACAGATGAAATCAGACATGGAAAGAGACATTTTACGAGCATATAAAAAAGTGAAGGAGTGCTGGCTAAGAGATAGCTGGAGCTTGTGTCATGGGATATGCGGGAATCTTTGGATACTGGAAATGGCAGAGAAAGAAATCCGGGAATATGGGATAGAGGAAGAAAGGATGATCAGTGGTAGGAGGAAAATTGGGAAAAAGATGCTGCTCTTGCCTCAGGAGAAAATGAACCCTGGTTTTATGAATGGGTATGGGGGAATGTTGTATTGGATGTTGCAGAGATAAAATGATAAAGAATATGTAGGGTATGTGGGGGAAAAGGATTTTTCGAGGTCAAAAAATGGGTGCTTATGGCCAATGTATTGAAAAATGAAAACTAAATATATATATTTAAATAAATATATTGTTGGATCAGCTTACAAACAAGAACTGTGATATTGATTTTGTGTTGTTAAGTTTAGATTTGAGGAGGTGTAAATTGTCAACAGATAATTATAACGCTAGAAACCAATTTTAAGAGTTGATGGGTGTAACTGACTAAGTGAAGGAGGACGATTTTATGAAGAAAAATTTTAAAGTAAAAAAAATGATTATGTGTATAATTATTACAGTATTTGTAACAAATATCTTTTCAACACCGGTTTTAGCTGCCCAAAAGTCGAAATACGTTACTGATAAAAAGTATACATTTGTAAATTCAGATGGTTTAATAGCAATTGCTTACGCATCTCATAACCTTTGTGAGGACTATAATGTACAAGGAAGCTCCCGAACTTTTTATCATAGACATTGGTTTTGGGGAGTAAAACAAGCAGGGGTAGTAGGCATACCAAGAGTAACTAATGTCTCACCAAAACATATGAATGGAAATAATGTTGCACGAACATTTTCTTGGGGGACAGAAGCGGGAATTCTTCCTGGTGGACTTGCTTCATATACTTCAGTTGGAAATAGTACCTCTGTAACTTATGCAAATAATACGCCAATTATTAGTACGGGAAGCTATTCATTTAATGACACAAATTTTAATCCGACGGTTACACCAATAGTTGTTAAAGTACCTCTTGGAAACTGAGTTAAGAAAATAATGAATTTAAAATAAGGGAAGAAAATTAGATGAGTTTATTATAATATAAATTTTCTAAGAATATTGTCAAAATTAAGATGACTTGAAAGTATTCGCAACACTTTAGTTTGTGTTTGAAAGAAATGGAGGCAAATTATAATGAAAAAATGTATGGAAATAGGTTGTTTAGTTTTGGCTATTTGTCTAATAGCTGGTATTGTTTTTTCGGGGAGTGTGAAGGCGGAAGAATCCGTCGAAATGGCGGATAATAATATTTGGTTTCAATTGGGAGAAAATGAAAGTCAAATACATTCAGTTCAATTATCTGATAAAGAAAGCATCGAATGGGAAAAAAATGGTATAGTAGTTTATTCTGAAGAAGTAGATAGGATAGAAAAATTTTATCGTCTTGGAAAGTGTAGTGGAGATACCAGAGAAATGGCCGTTAATCATATAATAGAACGTGAAGCGCTCTATGAAGCTGCAGTAAATAAGGGGTTTGTTGTAACTGATGAAGAAGTAGATGAAGGGATTAGAATACAAAATGAATTATTAGAAGATAGTGTAGAATTTAAGCAATTTTTAAAAGGTTATGGTGCTTCAGCAATTACTTATTGGCAAGAGCATTTTGAAGCGTTGCGCAAAGAGATTTCAATTAATCGATATCTATCATATAGAAAGATTGAATTTGCCAAAGACTATCCGACACTGGATGAGATGGAATTAAACGATAAGTGGCTAGAAGAAGAAAAGTCAATTCGAGAAACGATGAGAAATAGTAAAATGTAGTAGAAGTGAATCCTATGCTACTCGAATTGGTTTGCTGGGAATATGCCTGTGCTATGGATTAATATGAACAGGTAATACTTTAAAATGTATAGTATATATGCTTGTAAGTTTCAACATATGGCTATTAGTGAAAGAGGTGAAGAGTATGGGGCATTATAAAAAAATTTGGAGATTAATATTACTATGTGTAGTTTATTATTTGATTTCATATCTTATGTTATTTATTAATTACCATATTTCTGAGCGATATTTGGATAAAAATGTAGTTATTGTTTATGCTTATCTTGGGATTACTTGTATGTCATATTTGATTGAAGGATTAATTTTGTGTTCAGTTTTTTTTAGTGATATTCTCAATTGGAGAGAAGCGCTGATTGAGGGCATTATTTTAGTAAGTCCCTCTTTGATACTGAGTATATATCATATACAAAGGGGTATGTTAGATAGTGTGTATTTGACAAATATACTAAAGCTTTCTTATCTTATGACAGGTGGGGGAATATTTAAAATAGTTCGTTTTATTAGAAAATGATAATGAGTTTCCTCCAAAGAAGAAATGCAACGGAAATAGATTCAGGCAATTCGATTTAATAATGAGTTGTACCTGAATGAGGCGAAAGGAGTGGAAATAGAAATGAGAAAAGGATTAATTTTATTGGGAATATTGGCAATGCTTTTTACTCCAATTAATGTAAAAGCCAATGGAAATGTTTTGTTGAAACCTCATAAAGATGCCAAAGTGACGATATTTGCAAACGGGAAAAACATAACTATGAATTTACCTGAAGAAAAAATAGTAGAAACATTTAAATACACAAAGGGGGGTGAAAAAATAGGCACTGTATCGACCTCGGTTATTGTTAAAATAGATAGTGAAACAAATGAAATAGAATACTTGGAGGATTACGATATTATGCCATTAGATTCTCAAGATAATACAAACACAAAATCATATTGGAAAGCAAATATTTCTATTAATTATATATTAACCAATTCATACATTAATTATAAAAATGTTTCAGGTAGCTGGACCAAATTATCTTCAAATGCTCCGGCAATAACAAATAAAGAAGTAGTTTATGGTGGCATGTTTAAAGATGGTTATCCTTTAGTTACAAAATATCCATCAAGTAATTCTTTTTCATATGACACATATTTTGGGAACAGACCGTATAACTATGGTGGTGCGATCATGGCAAATGCACACTGCAACGTAGGCGGACAGTATTTTGCGGTTGAATGTGGACTTCGATTATAGAGCTTGCAAAATCAAACAGTGTCAGTGTACCAATTTGCAGAATATTGCAGGCATGTATGGACAATACTCACTTAACTTATTGAATTAATCTTCGGGAGGGGAAAAAGGGATTTATTGAACATATCGCGTTTATTGCCCGAAACAGCATAGTATGATTATGACTAGTTCTGTTCATTACTTTGTTGCTAAAATGTCATCTCCATATATTTTATCAAAGGGCTCATTTGAGTCCTTTGGTTACTATACATAGCTAGTAAAAGCTAATGGATCCTGGTTTTATGAATGAGTATGGGGATGTTGTATTGGCTGTTGCAGCGATAAAATGATAAAGTATATATAGAGTATAGGAGTTCCTGAAGTTAAAAAGTAGACACTTATGGACAATGCATTGATTTTCTGTTTTATATATAGTAGTTTATGGTTAAGAAACATCGATATTCATAAGCAATGTAAAAAAACAGATGACAAGAAGATAAAATATTTAATATTTTGTAAATTGGTGTAATCCAAACTTAGATAACTAAGGGCGGTGGATTGATATGTGGTAAGATTTAAGAGTAACTATGAAGGAGGATATGATTGTAAGAAAATAATTCTGGTTGATATTCAGGAAGAACAAAAAAATTGTGTTTCAGAACAAACGAAGACAGATTAGTTCGGCAAGGGGTATCTAGGATTCGGAGATAGGAGATTATATTTAGAAGTATTGAAATCAATATTTGATAAATAAAACGTTACATTTTCTACTGTATGCTTTGGAGGGAAGGGAATATTACGAAATCGAGAATAATAAGTAATAATAAAAAACATATTATTTTAGAAGTAATATGTTTAGGATTATTAACTTTACACATTACTGAAAGATGTATTTTGCCGCAATTGGTATTTATAAACGCTGATTTTTTTGTGGTATTTCGAAAATATTTTTGGTGGTTTGATGTTAGTGTGGGAAATATTTTTAGATATATTGTTGTTATTCTTTTGTTTCAGATTATAAGGTCTACAATGTGGTAGATAGGAAGCCTATTGGTGAAGAAGGAGTTTCTGATACAGAAGGAGCAAATACTAAGTGTAATTAGCTTTTGATACTGGGGATGAACTGTATGAAGATAAACCGCTTTATGAAAAAAAGATGCTTTTTGAAAATATTGCTATTTCTGATTGTAGGTATGGTGATTTTATCTGGATGTACAAACTCGCAGGTACTGAAAAAGAAGGATGAAGGAAAACAACCAGAAAAACCAAAAGAGAATTCGCCATATTATTTCTCATTTACTGTTACAAAAGAAGAAGGAGATAAGCTTAATACTTACACTTATATTTCTGATTTTGAGACAAAGAAGATAGAGGAAAAGTCGAAGATTCCTTACACATCCCAATATCCTTTGACTGTGTACTTAGATTCAAAGGATGAGGTATATTACACGCACCGGGAGGATGGAACTGGTGAGGATGAGATTTATCGGAAGGAGTGCAAAAGCTTGGAAGGAGAGCGTTTGACAGATTCTTTATTTGCCGTCAATTATATTTTGCCATTTGCAGATAGTGTGTATCTTGTAGCTGTTGAAAATGGAACAAGGGCGATGGGACTGTTTAAGTTTGAAAATGGAAAAATATGTCGGATACTGAAGGATGAGGATGCATTTGTATGGCAGGTGAATTATAATCCTGATTTGGAGAAAATTGTCTTCAATACATATTCCCAGCCGGAATTTGATGAGAAGATGGCAAATAATATGGGAGAAGAATCTTTTGGTGTGAATACGATTTATGAGATGGATTTAGCAACGGAAAGCATACGAAAAGTTGGAGATGTTGAGGAAGGATATATGACAGCGATTGCGTTAGATTCTTCCGGTGATATTTATTATCAAATAGGAGATTGGTACAGACTGGAAGATGGAAAATCCCAGAAGACGTCTATATTTGAGGGAGTGCAGATGGATGAATTAATTTCTATGCAGAATAGTAAAGTATATTATATTTCATATGAATCAGAAATTATAGGTTATGACTTAGAAACAGGAGAGAAAGAATTGTTTTATGCCTTAAAAGAGAAAAATGCGGCAATAAATAATGCGGTGTTATTGAGAAGGTAAAGTATATGATATAGGATCTAAATAGTTTAATTGTAAATAAGGCATTCTATTACTGCTTGTGGTGGGATGTCTTATATCGTTTACTCATCTGATCTTCTCTCGGGAAATACCGGGGGATAGCGGTTGCGCTCATAAAACTGTATGAAAATGTGTCTGGCGGAAGGGGTGCTGAAAATGTATAATATAAGAGGAACTGTTGTATCGGTTTAGAATAATGAAAAGGAGAGCTCCATGAAAAAGAGGACCAGATTGTTTGCAATTATATTGATCATTTCCCTGTTGTTCAATCTTGTGTCTTTCCTGCATATTCAGGAGAGAAAGAAGATTTTATTTGAAAGAATTTTGGAGAATTTGGAGAATACCTCGCTGATACTGAAAAACATACCGTCCGGTTCGCGGGATTATGAGATGATCCGGTCTTATGATTTGACGAACTTAACGCTGCAATGCACGCAAATGGATCAGGAAATGGAAGAGTTGTGTAACCTTATGGCGCCGCTTCATCGTTATAGTGAACCTTTACAATTTAGTATGTTGTGCAATGAGGTGAGTACATGTGCAGGAAATAGAGATTTTTCAATCATTCAGGCTTACGAGAAGATACTGAATGAATTTATTGAGAAGATAGCACTCTCCGGTGAAGGGGAACAGCAAGAGGCGGACTCATCCTTGTCCATTCGTTCCTGGATAGCTGAATGCGAGAGAGTGAATGCTAAATTATCCGAAGCTGACGAAAATAAAGTCAGCGACTGGACGGCGAATATGATAGCTTTTATGACGTACACGGACAAGGATTTAGAGATTGGCGAGTATTTTAGTGACGAATCCTTTCAAACGTTTTTGGAAGGGAAGGCCTATTCCTATTTTACACAGAAGAAAGAAATACAGCTCAGGAGTATAGAACTCCTGGAACGGGATGTCATGAGTGAAAAAGTAAAAGTTCATTGTTTGGCGGATGGGCAGGAGGAAACGATAGAATTACATTTCATAACAGATGAGGAGGGAATGTGCCTGCAGGTCGATATTCGGGACTCGGAGACAGGAGATTATATTTAGAAGTGTTGAGACTAATGTTTCATAAATATAACGGTAATTCGTTTATAACGGGTTATCGTTATATTTTTGTTGTAGCTAAAGAGGTCGGAGTGCTTGAGTGACACAATGAAAATATCAAGAAAATGAGAAAAACCCCCGTTTCTATTTATCCCAAATTATGTTATACTAAAGAATGCGAAAAAATGAATTTTACGAAAGATGAGGATAGATAGATGCCAGAGCTAACTCCAATGATGCAGCAATATTTAAAAACGAAGGAAGAGTACCCGGACTGTATACTATTTTACAGGCTGGGAGATTTCTATGAGATGTTTTTTGAAGATGCGCTCACCGCCTCAAAGGAACTGGAGATCACCCTGACCGGGAAAAACTGTGGACTGGAAGAGAGGGCTCCGATGTGCGGAGTCCCTTATCATGCTGTGGACGGATATTTGAACCGACTGGTGTCCAAGGGCTATAAGGTGGCCATCTGCGAGCAGATGGAGGACCCGAAGCTGGCAAAGGGGCTGGTGAAGCGGGATGTGGTGCGGATCGTGACGCCGGGAACGAATCTGGATGTTCAGGCGCTTGACGAGACCCGGAACAATTATATCATGTGTATCGTTTATAGTGCAGACCGCTATGGACTTTCGGTGGCGGACGTGACGACCGGGGAATATCTTGTGACAGAGGTGGAATCGGGCACAAGGCTAAGCGACGAGCTGTTCAAATTCATGCCGTCTGAGATTATCTGTAATGAGGCATTCTATATGAGCGGGCTGAATCTGGACGACTGGAAGAACCGGCTTGGAATCGCAATTTACGCGCTGGACAACTGGTATTTTGACGACGCCATGTGCCGCCAGACGCTCTCAGAGCATTTTAAAGTGAAAACGCTAGATGGGCTGGGACTTTCGGATTATGACTGCGGTGTGATCGCTTCCGGAGCGCTTCTTAAATATCTGGAGGAGACGCAGAAGAATGATCTGTCCCACATGAGCACCCTAACCCGCTACACGACCAGTAATTTTATGGTACTGGACAGCTCGACCAGGCGGAATCTGGAGCTGTGCGAGACCTTGCGTGAGAAACAAAAACGAGGTTCCCTCCTCTGGGTGCTGGATAAGACGAAGACGGCCATGGGCGCGCGTATGCTTCGCAAATATGTGGAGCAGCCGCTGATCGAGAAAGAGGCCATTATCAGGCGGCTGGACGCGGTGGAGGAACTAAAAGACAACGCGATTTCCCGCGAGGAGATTCGGGAATATCTGGGGCCTGTGTACGATTTGGAGCGTCTGGTGGGGAAGATCACTTACCAGTCTGCCAATCCGCGTGACTTAATTGCGCTTCAGGGCTCGCTTGCCATGCTGCCCTCAATCAAATATCTTCTGGAAGAAATGCATTCCGAGATGTTAAAGGGGATTTATGAGTCGATGGACCCGCTGGAGGAGCTGAGCCATCTGGTGGAGAGCGCGATTATACCGGAACCGCCGCTTGCCATGAAGGAGGGCGGGATCATAAAGGAAGGCTACAACGAGGAAGTGGACCGACTGCGCAAGGCCAAATCGGACGGGAAATCCTGGCTTGCCGAATTAGAAGAGAAGGAGCGGGAGAAGACAGGGATTAAGAACCTTAGAATCCGTTACAATAAAGTGTTCGGATACTATCTGGAGGTAACGAATTCCTTTAAGGATCTGGTGCCGGAATACTACACCAGAAAACAGACGCTCACGAATGCCGAGCGCTATATCACGCCGGAGCTGAAAGAACTGGAGGACACCATATTGGGGGCGGAGGACAAGCTCTGCGCCCTGGAATATGAATTATACTGCGAGGTTCGCGAACGGATCGCGGCGGAGATCACCCGAATCCAGAAGACGGCTTCTGCCGTGGCCGAGCTTGATGTGATTGCATCACTTGCGCTGGTGGCGGAGCGGAATCAGTATGTGAGGCCGAAGATTAACGAAAAGGGAGTCATCGATATCAAGGACGGAAGACACCCGGTGGTGGAAAAAATGATTCCCGGCGATCTGTTCATTGCAAATGATACGTATCTCGATGATAAGAAAAAGAGAATTTCGATTATTACCGGGCCAAATATGGCCGGAAAATCCACATATATGCGCCAGACGGCCCTGATCGTACTGATGGCGCAGATTGGATCCTTTGTGCCGGCAGCGTCGGCAAATATCGGGCTTGTAGACCGCATTTTCACCCGGGTAGGTGCTTCCGACGATCTGGCGTCCGGACAGAGCACCTTCATGGTGGAAATGAATGAGGTGGCCAATATCCTGCGCAACGCTACGAGTAAGAGCCTTCTGATCCTTGACGAGATCGGGCGGGGGACCAGCACCTTCGACGGACTCAGTATCGCCTGGGCGGTGGTGGAGCATATCAGCAACAGCAAACTGCTTGGCGCCAAGACACTATTTGCCACCCACTACCATGAACTTACGGAACTGGAAGGGAAGATCGACAATGTCAACAATTACTGCATCGCGGTCAAAGAAAAAGGGGACGACATCGTGTTCCTGCGTAAGATCGTGAAGGGCGGGGCGGATAAGAGCTATGGAATTCAGGTCGCAAAGCTGGCCGGAGTGCCGGATTCGGTTATTTCGCGGGCGAAGGAGATTGTGGAGGAGCTGATTAACGCGGATATCACGACAAGGGTCAAGGATATCGCGGCGCAGGGCAGCCACGAAAAGAGGAAAACTCCCACAAAACGGCTTGACGAGGTGGATATCGCACAAATGTCGCTGTTTGACACGGTAAAGGACGATGATGTGCTCGAGGAGCTGAAAAGTCTGGATATCAGCCATATGACGCCAATGGATGCGATGAATGAGCTGTATAAATTGCAGAATAAATTAAAAAACCGGTGGTAGTGAGCCGGAGGCGGGCCCCCGTATTCATGGGGGCCTTATAAATGGAAGAAAACGGAAGGGAAAGAATTATGCCACATATCGAATTATTGGATCAGATGACCATAGATAAAATTGCTGCAGGAGAAGTGATTGAGCGTCCTGCGTCCGTTGTGAAGGAATTGGTGGAAAACGCCATCGATTCCGGTGCGACCGCTATTGTGGTGGAGATCGAGGACGGCGGTATCACATCGATGCGGATCAAGGACAATGGCTGCGGAATTGAAAAAAGTGATGTGAGAAATGCATTTTTGCGCCATTCAACCAGCAAAATACGAAGTGCGGAGGATCTGTTCTCCATTTCCTCTCTGGGCTTTAGGGGCGAGGCACTTTCCAGTATCGCAGCGGTCTCCCGGGTGGAGATGGTGACGAAGCCTGAGAAGGAAGTGCTTGGGACCAGATATGTGATTGAAGGCGGAAAGGAGCGGGAACTGGAAGATGCCGGGGCGCCTAATGGTACCACCTTCTGGGTCAGGCAGCTCTTTTACAATACACCGGCAAGGCGGAAATTCCTGCGCACGCCGATGACGGAGGCAAGTCATATCTCTGAACTTCTGATGCGGCTGGCACTATCACACCCGGAGATTTCATTTGAATTTATCAATAACCGTCAGCAGAAACTGCACACTTCCGGAAACGGAAAACTTAGAGATGTGATCTACCATATTTATGGCCGAGACGTGGCAAATGAGCTGCTGGAGCTGGAATTTGAAAGAAATGGAGTACAAATCCGCGGATTTTTAGGAAAACCGCTGATTTCGCGGGGAAACCGGAATTTTGAAAACTATTTCGTAAATGGCCGGTACATAAAAAGTAATATTCTCGCTAAGGCAATCGAAGACGGTTATAAGGACTTTTCCATGCAGCATAAATACCCGTTTGTTGCCTTTCATATTACTATGGACCAGGAACTGATCGATATCAATGTACACCCCACAAAAATGGAGCTGCGTTTCCGCAATCAGCAAGAGATTTATAATCTGGTGTATGAGGCGGTGAGCCGGGGATTGCATGAAAGGGAGCTGATTCCCGAAGTGGAAGTGCCGGAGCCGCCTGTGGCAGAATCTATACCCAAGGGCATCCCGAATGGCCATTCGGCCGTTTCACAAGGTATGCCGCATGTGATTCGGGAGGACGGTCCCGGATACGGGAGCGGGACAGGGCGAGGCGCTCAGGACTCTGCAAAACCTGAGGAACGAGATCTGGATTATTTCATGAAAAAGATGCGAGAGAGAGTGGCGTCATACCATAATCGCACCTCTCATGCCGAGGTGGCGGGGATGAGCGCGATCTCCCCAACTGCTGTCCAGAATCGAAAAATCAGCCAGGCAGTTCAGGCTAGACTTAGAGAAGAGGAGAAGGAAGAAAATCAATTTTTGCATTACAGAGAAAGTAGAAGTGAAAGCGATTCTCTGAAATGCAAAGATGGGTTAGAAACTTTAGAAAAGCATAGACAAAGAGGAGAAGAGGCTTTTGTGCTTTCAGAGGACAAAAAAACTCGAAAAGAACAGGAAATAACAGAGCGCACTCTGGAAAATATAGAAAATAAACAAGAAAAAACAGAGCACACTCTAAATGAAATAGAGCGAAATCTGGAAAAAGCAAAAGAAATAACGGAGTATACTCTGGAAAATGACCAATGTTTTGAGAAAAATGCGGAAACCGACAATCCTTTACAGCAAAATGACTTGCAAGCCAGTCAATTAGACCTGTTTGAAGAAAAATTTCTCAACAAAGATGTGCGCCAGGAGTACAAAATCATAGGACAGGTATTTGACACCTACTGGCTGGTTCAGTTTCATGATAGTTTGTACATTATCGATCAACATGCGGCGCATGAGAGAGTTTTGTATGAGAAGACTCTTGCAGGTATGAAGAACAGGGAGTATACTTCCCAGTATATCAGCCCTCCGATCATATTAAGCCTGACTATGCAGGAGGAAGAGGTGCTGAAGACTTATGGAAATCGTTTTTCTGCGATCGGGTTTGAGATCGAGCCTTTTGGCGGAGAGGAATATGCGGTGCGCGCAGTGCCGGACAATCTGTTCGGAATCGCCAAAAAGGAGCTTCTGTTGGAAATGCTGGATATGCTTTCGGAAGGGCTTGCGGGGAATGCAGGATCAGATCTGATCGATGAGAAGATTGCCTCTATGTCCTGCAAGGCTGCGGTGAAAGGCAATTCCAGGTTGTCGACGGCCGAGGTCGATGCATTAATCGGCGAACTTTTGACTCTGGAGAATCCCTATCATTGTCCGCATGGTCGACCGACGATCATTGCAATGACAAAGAAAGAGCTGGAAAAAAAGTTTAAGAGAATTGTGTAATAGGGAAGTAAGATAGAGAAGTGTGATAGAAAAAACGTGATAGAAAGGAATGAAGATATGGAACAGGCAAAACGCCCCTTGATTATCCTTACGGGGCCGACTGCGGTGGGCAAAACGCAGGCGTCCATCGGTCTCGCAAAAGCGGTGGGCGGAGAAATCATCTCGGCGGATTCCATGCAGGTCTACCGGCATATGGATATCGGTTCGGCAAAGATCCGTCCTGAGGAGATGGATGGGATCCGCCACTATCTGGTCGATGTGCTGGAACCGGAAGAAGAGTTTCATGTGGCAAGGTTTCAGCAGATGGCTAAAGAGGCGATGGAAGCAATCTATAAGGCGGGAAAGATACCGATTGTCGTGGGGGGAACAGGATTTTACATTCAGGCGCTCTTGTATGAGATTGATTTCTCAAAAGGCGACGAAGATATGGCTTACCGTCGGGAATTGGAGGCATTTGTCACTGAACATGGCGCCGAGGCTCTGCATGAGCGTCTTCGCATGGTCGATCCGGCGTCTGCGGAGGCGATTCATGCGAATAATGTCAAGCGGGTGATTCGGGCGCTGGAGTTCTACCGTCAGACGGGGACGCCGATTTCCCGGCATAATGAGGAGGAGCGAAGGAAAGAGTCCCCCTACCGTTTTGCGTATTTTGTGCTGAATGATGTGAGGCAAAGGCTGTATGAACGAATCGACAGCCGGGTCGATGCGATGCTGAAGGAGGGCCTTGTGGAGGAGGTCGCCGCCTTGAAAGAACGGGGCTGTCATAAAGAAATGGTGTCCATGCAGGGTCTTGGATACAAAGAAATCCTTGCTTATCTGGATGGAGAATGTACGCTTGAGGAGGCCGTTTATATTCTGAAACGGGATACCCGGCATTTTGCAAAACGGCAGATTACCTGGTTCAAACGGGAAAGAGACGTGATCTGGATTCCAAAACAGGAGTATGGATATCAGGAAGACAGGATTTTAGACGTCATGCTGACACATTTAAGAGAAAAGGAGATTATATGAAATGGCTATGGTAGCTGAAATGACAGAAAAATTATATCAGGAGATTGGAATTTCACCGGAGGTCTACGCCTTCGGGCAGAAGATAGAGGGGGAGCTTGCTAAGCGGTTCGAAAAGATCGACCGTATGGCGGAGCTTAATCAGCTTAAGGTGATTTCCGCCATGCAGAAGGCGCGGGTAAATGCAGAATGCTTTAACTATGCGTCCGGCTATGGGTACAATGATTTTGGCCGGGATACGCTGGAGGCTGTGTATGCAAATGTATTTCACACGGAAGACGCACTGGTCAGACCGCAGATCACCTGCGGGACCCACGCACTTGCACTGACCCTGTCGGCAAATCTGCGCCCCGGCGATGAACTGCTATCCATTGCGGGAAAGCCCTATGATACGCTGGAGGAAGTGATCGGCATTCGACCGTCCAAAGGATCCCTGGCGGAGTATGGGATCACCTACCGGCAGGTGGATCTGAAAGAAGATGGAAGTTTTGATTACCCCGCTATCGCGGAAGCAATCAATGAGAAGACGAAGCTGATCACGATTCAGCGCTCCAAGGGGTATCAGACCAGACCCAGTTTCTCGGTAGAGCAGATCGGTGAGGCCATCTCGTTCGTGAAAAAGCAGAAACCGGAAGTTATCTGTATGGTGGATAACTGTTACGGGGAGTTCGTGGAGGAGATGGAGCCAAGCGATGTGGGGGCTGATCTCGTGGTAGGGTCCCTGATCAAGAACCCGGGCGGCGGTCTTGCGCCAATCGGCGGATACGTGGCGGGAAAGAAGGAACTGATCGAGCAGTGTGCCTATCGGCTGACCTCTCCGGGGCTGGGTAAAGAAGTAGGCGCCTCCCTCGGGGTGATGCAGTCATTTTATCAGGGACTGTTCCTTGCGCCGACGGTGACGGCAGGGGCGTTAAAGGGTGCAGTATTTGCAGCAAATATCTATGAGAAATTAGGATTTGCGGTGGTGCCGGACGGCAAAGAGGACCGGCATGATATTATTCAGGCAGTGACCCTTGGAAGTGCAGAAGGGGTGATTGCATTCTGCCAGGGAATCCAGGCGGCGGCGCCGGTGGACAGCTATGTGACTCCGGAGCCCTGGGCGATGCCGGGGTATGACAGCGATGTGATCATGGCGGCAGGCGCATTTGTTCAGGGGTCATCAATCGAGCTGAGCGCGGACGGACCGATCAAAGAGCCCTATGCCGTGTATTTTCAGGGCGGCCTGACCTGGGAGCATGCAAAACTCGGTATTTTGATGTCGCTTCAGAAATTGGTGGAGGCAGGAATCGTAAAGGAATTGTAAGAGGAACCGGAATATGAAAAAACAGGTATTGATCGTCGGTGGCGGCGCTGCCGGTATGATGGCAGCGATCACAGCGGCGGAAAACGGGGCGCAGGTGATGGTGCTGGAACAGAATGGCCGGGTGGGAAAGAAGATTCTCTCTACCGGAAATGGAAGATGTAATTTTACGAATCTTGTGCAGAATCCGGACTGTTATCGGAGCGAGAATCCCGGTTTTCCCTGGGAGGCGGTATGCCGGTACGACAGCGGACAGGTGATTCGGCGCTTTTTAAAGCTGGGAATTTATGCGAAGAATAAGAATGGCTGTCTGTATCCTTTTTCCGAACAGGCCAGTGCAGTCCTGGACGTACTGCGAATGGAGATGGAGCAGCTTGGGGTGCAGGTACATACCGGTGAGAAAGTGACAGGAATAGAAAAGAGGGAGAATAGGTTTGTGATTCACTCCGAAGCGCCATGTGTACCGGAGCAGATGGCTGACGGACGTTTGGGTAGTGTCGGTTCGCATGGGAAAACCGAGAAAAAAGGGAAGACGCAAAAGGAATCCATCTCCAGGCAACCATTAAAAATGCAGTATCACACATGGAAGGCCGATTCGGTAATCCTTGCAAATGGTTCCAGGGCATCTGCAGTTTCGGGGAGTGACGGAAGCGGCTATGCACTTGCAAAATCACTGGGTCATAGTTTGATCCCTGTGGTTCCGGCTTTGGTCCAGTTAAAATGCAGGGAGGAATGGTATAAAGCCCTTGCGGGGATCCGGGTCCATGGGAAAGTGTCTTTATATATAGAAGGAAGGCTGGCGGCAGATGACACCGGGGAGATTCAGCTTACGGGATATGGAATCTCGGGCATTCCCGTCTTTCAGGTGAGCCGTTATGCGGCCAGAGGCCTTAAGGAACAGAAAAAAGTCCGGGCGGTACTTGATTTCATGCCGGATTTTGATGATTCTGCTTTTGAGACGTTTTTAGATGAACGGATAGAAAATGGGTCAGGTCGGAAAATGGAGCAGTTTTTTACCGGACTTTTTCATAAAAAGTTAGCTGGGGTCCTGTTAAAGCGGGCGCAGATTTCGGCGGAGAAATGTGCGGGAGCACTAGACGCACGGGAAAAGCAGCGCTTATTGCAGGCAGTCAAACGGTTCGAGACGGCCGTGACGGATACGAATTCATTTGAGAACGCCCAGATTTGTGCGGGAGGCGTGAATACCAGAGAGGTTTCCTCTGCAGATATGCAGTCCCTTCTGGTGCCCGGCGTGTATTTTGCGGGAGAACTTTTGGATGTGGACGGAATCTGCGGGGGATATAATTTGCAGTGGGCGTGGTCCAGCGGATATCTGGCGGGGAAAGGAGCAGCGCGATGATCAGAGTGAGTCAGTTAAAGATCCGAACCGGACATACCAGGGAGGAGCTTTTTCAAAAATTGCTTCATGTACTTTCTGTACAGCGTCAGGAAGTCGAGTCGTGGAAGATACGGAAGCAGTCGCTGGATGCGCGGAAAAAACCGGAGTTATATTATGTATATACGATTGATGTGAAGGTGAAGCGGGAGGGGGCAGTTTTAAAGAGGATCAAGGGAAAACGAAGGAATTGCGAGATCGGGCTTTGCACGGAGATGCCATACGTATTTCCGGAAGCAGGCACTGCCATATTAAAACAGCGGCCGATTATTGTAGGCTGCGGACCTGCCGGGCTGTTCGCGGCATACTTCCTGGCAAGGGAAGGGTATGCGCCGCTCGTGATCGAGAGAGGTGCACCAGTGGAGGAGCGCGCCCGGGATGTGGAAGAATTCTGGGAGAGAGGCGTGTTAAAGCCGGATTCGAATGTGCAGTTCGGTGAGGGCGGAGCGGGCACATTTTCCGATGGAAAGCTGAATACCCTGGTCAAAGATCCTGCGGGACGGATTCGTAAGGTGCTGGAGGTCTTTGTGGAGATGGGCGCGCCGGAAGAGATCCTGTATGTGAATAAGCCGCATATCGGGACGGATGTACTTAGAAGTGTGATCCGGTCCATGCGGGAGCAGATCATAAGCTGGGGCGGAGAGTTTTCATTCCATACGACGATGACAGAACTTGACATTGATTCGGAGGGAAGCATTCGCGGAATCTATACGACGAAGGGATATAAGGAGACCAGGGTTCTGATTCTGGCTCCGGGACACAGCGCACGGGATACGTTCGCCATGTTATATGAGAAAAATGTTCCGATGGAAAGCAAAGCCTTTGCGGTCGGTGTGCGGGTGGAACACTCCCAGGAGCTGATCAACAACTCCCAGTACGGGGAAGGGTATGATCCGCAGCTTCCTGCTGCCGCTTATAAGCTCACAGCGAAGCTGGAAAATGGGAGAGGGGTCTACTCCTTCTGTATGTGTCCCGGCGGCTATGTGGTCAATGCGTCCTCTGAGGAGGGACATCTGGCAGTCAACGGCATGAGCTATCACGCCAGAGACAGTAGGCATGCCAACAGTGCCATCGTTGTCACGGTTTCCCCGGAGGATTATAAGGGCGAGGGTCCGCTTGCCGGAATTGCCTTTCAGCGGGAACTGGAACGCGCCGCGTACCTGGCTGGAAATGGAAAGATTCCTGTGCAGAGGTACGGGGACTTTGCCGGGAAGGACGAGGAGATAAAGGGTGCTTCCTGCCCGCCGGATATTAAGGGGGCATACTGTTTTGCCGATGTGCGGAAAATATTTCCGGAAGAAATTGCCGGTTCGATCGTAGCTGGGATGGAGAAATTTAATGACAAAATCCGTGGGTTTTCGCATCCGGATACGCTGCTGTTGGGCGTGGAGAGCCGTACCTCATCGCCGGTCCGCATTTTGCGGGGGGACGAGATGGAAAGCACAGTTTGCGGGCTTTATCCCTGCGGAGAGGGAGCGGGATACGCCGGAGGAATCACCTCCGCGGCGGTGGACGGCATGAAAATCGCCGAGAAGATACGCAGAAAATATGCGCCTTTCGACAACATGACGCGCACTTTAAGAAAAATTTAATAAGGAAAAAGTCTATACACTCTTTTTAAAATGTGATAGAATACACCTAGTTTTAGGATTTATAAAAGAGGAGGAGTACAAATGAGAGGAGCCGGCAGTAAGAATTCCTGGGCGTTGTTCCTGATGATTTTAACAGGAATCGTTCTGGGAGGTTTTATTGGTATGCTTGCAGAAGGTGTCTCAGCACTGAGCTGGCTATCCTATGGACAGAGCTTCGGGCTTCAGCAGCCCCCTGGTTCTGGATCTGGGAGTGCTTGTGCTTACCTTCGGGCTGAATATTAAGATTACCATCGCAAGTATTGTCGGAATGGTAATTTCCATTATCATTTATCGTTTCTTATAGGATATGAGAGTTTTCTTTATTTATGGGTCAGCAAATTCTGCAAAAGAAGATGAATCAAAAAAGTACCATGAAAGAGATGTTGGCAGATGAACGTCCATACGAGAAGTGTGAGCGTTTTGGGGCGGGCAGTTTAACAAATATTGAATTGCTTGCCGTTTTGCTGCGTAGCGGCACGCGGGGAATGAACTCGCTGGAGCTTGCAAGAAAGCTATTGTACCCGGAGGAAGGACGAGGGCAAGACGGGATGGTGCATCTGCAGAGTTGGACCAAGGAGGAACTGCTTCGGATTCCCGGTATCGGGAAGGTGAAAGCGATTCAGATCCTCTGTATTTGTGAACTGTCGAAGCGTTTGTCCCAGATGGCCGCGGTAAACGGGCTGGATTTTGGAAAACCGGCCGCAGTGGCCAGGTACTATATGGAGGATATGCGGCACCGCAGGCAGGAGTATATGAAACTGGTGATGCTCAACACCCGTTCACGTTTCCTGGGGGACAGTGAGATTTCCAAGGGAACGGTGAATATGTCTGTCATCACGCCGCGAGAATTATTTGTAGAGGCATTGCAAAAAAATGCGGTATATATTATACTGTTACACAATCATCCAGGGGGAGATCCGACTCCCAGTAAAGACGATATTCTGATGACCAGGAGGATCCGGGACGCAGGCCGTCTGATCGGGATCGAGCTCCTGGACCATATTATTATAGGAGATAACCGCTATATAAGTCTGAGGGAAGATGGATATCTGGACGAAAAAGCGGCGGATCGAAAGGAATCTTAAGGAATGGCGAGAAATGTTTACGGCCTGGATCTCGGAACATATGAGATCAAGGTATACGATAAAAAGCAGGATACGATATGGAAGGAAAAAGACGTGATCGCTATCGCGAATGGGAAGACGATCTTCGCGGTGGGAGACGAGGCGTATGAGATGTATGAGAAAGCGCCTGGGAATATTCAGGTGGTCTTTCCGATGAAGGACGGCGTGATCAGCCGGTTCAATGATATGCAGTACCTTCTTCAGAATCTGCTCAAGAAGGGACGGCAGTTTGCCAGAGGGTCCGAGTATCTGATCGCGGTCCCTACCGACGTGACGGAGGTGGAAAAGAGGGCCTTCTTTGACCTTGTGGTGCATTCCACGGCGAAGGCTAAGGAAGTCAATATTGTGGAGCGCGCCATTGCACAATGCGTGGGGATGGGGCTTGATGTGGAGAACACAAAAGGCGTGATGATCGCGGATTTCGGCGGAGATACGACGGAGCTTTCCATTGTGGCGTCGGGAGGCATGGTCCTCAATAAGATGGTGAAGATCGGGGGGAATACCTTTGATACGGCGGTGTCGAACCTGGTCCGCCGCAATCATGATTTCCTGATCGGGAAGCTGACTGCGGAGACACTTCGCAGGAGGTTCGGTATTTTCGGAGGAGACAGCAGCGCGACCATGGTGGTGGCGGGACGGAATCTGGTGACAGGCGTTCCCCAGCAGCAGGAGATATCGATCAGTTTGGTGAGAGCGGCGATTCGCGAACCGCTTCAGGAATGTCTTCAGCAGATCAATTCGATGATGGAGAGAACTCCGCCAGAGGTAGTGAAGGCAATTCAGGAGAACGGCATTTTCCTCACCGGAGGACTTGCGAACCTGCCGGGACTTGGACAGTACATAGAAGGAATTACCGGATATCGCGTCCGGATCGCAAAGAGACCAGATATTTGTGCCGTGGAGGGACTTAGCCGGATTATTCAATCAAAAGAACTGAAAAAAATGGCGTATTCGATGTTAGATGAGAATTATAGGTGGATGAGATAGATGAAAGCAAAGAACCAGTTTTCCCTGTCAAGTAAATATTGGCTTTTGATTTTGAGCCTGGTCTGCATTCTTTTAATGGGACTTTCCGGTTTTGCCGGGAAAAACAGAGGCGTATTGTCCTGGATCGCGGGCTATACCGTGGTTCCTATGCAGAAGGGAATCAATTATGTCGGACGCTGGATGAGCGATGTGTCCGATAATTTTGCCACGATGGAGGATATGAAGAAAGAGAACAAGGAATTGAAGGAGAAGGTGGCGGAGATGACCGTGGAGAACAACCGCCTCCAGCAGAATTCCGCGCAGCTTCAGCGGCTGATGGATCTGTACAAGATGGATCAGAACACAGCGGACTATCCTAAGATTGGGGCAAATGTGATCGCCAGCGAGAACAGTAACTGGTTCACGAGATTCACCATTGACAAGGGGAGCGAGGACGGAATCAAAGTGGATATGAATGTTCTGTCAGGCGCGGGTCTTGTGGGAATCGTCACAGAAGTAGGACCTACCTGGGCAAATGTCAGCTCAATCATCGATGATAAGAATGTCAGTTCTATGATGCTGACGACCTTTGATAAATGTATTGTGAGTGGAGATTTAAAGCTGATCGGAGAAGGACTCATTAAGTTTGAACAGCTTGCGAACAATGAGAATGAGGTCAAGATTGGCGACCAGGTGGTGACCTCCAATATCAGCGATAAGTATCTCCAGGGACTTTTGATCGGCTACGTTGCCGATATTAATGTGGATTCCAACAATCTGACACGGTCAGGGCATTTGATCCCGGCAACGAATTTCCATGAGCTTCAGGAGGTATTAGTCATTACTACGACGAAGGAAGAACTCAAGAATCGGAAGGAGTAGTATATGAAGAAGATGAAGAGACTGCTTGTATGTGCAGCGGTGATTCTGGTGTGTTATCTGCTGGAAACGACCATATTCAGTCATCTGGTACTGGCGTCCGTAAAGCCCAATCTTTTGATCGTTGTCACTTCCGCTTACGGATTTATGCGCGGGAAAAAGGAAGGGCTGTTCATTGGATTTGCCTGTGGTTTTCTTAAGGATATTCTGGGCGGCAATCTGCTGGGATTTTATGCCATGATTTACATGGTGATCGGCTATTTGAACGGATTTTTCCGCAGAATGTTCTATGATGAGGATATTAAGCTGCCGCTGGTACTGATTTCTGCCAGCGAGCTTTTATATAGTGTGAGTGTCTATGTGTTTTTGTTCCTGCTCAAAAGTGATTTCCGATTCATATATTATTTCGGACATATCATGATGCCGGAGCTGCTCTACACGATTTTGCTCACTTTGGTACTTTACCAGATTATTTTACATTTGAACCGCAGACTGGAAGAAGAAGAAAAAAGGAGTGCAAGTAAATTTGTATAATTTGTGGGAGCGTTTCAAGGCGTGGGTAGCTGAGATAGTCAAATCCAGAGCGTTCATTGAGCTGATCGTATTCTGTGTGATGTTTGCTGTTTTGATTCAGCGGGTCTTCTATCTGCAGATCGTCAAAGGTCAGGACTATCTGGATAACTATAAATTACAGATACAAAAGACGAAGGAAGTTCAAGGCACCAGGGGAAGGATTCTGGACCGCAACGGTGTAGTCCTTGCCGACAATAAGCTCGCCTACTCGGTTACGATCGAGGATAATGGAGAGTATGATACGGTAAAAGAAAAGAACCAGATTATCAACGAGACTATCACGAGAGTCATTGATATTGTGGAATCCCACGGTGATTCGATCATACATGATTTTAAGATTGTTCTTGATGAAAATGGAGAATATGAGTACACGATGGAGGAAGGTACACAGCGACTTCGGTTTTTGGCGGATATCTTCGGGCACGCTACCATTGATAAGTTAGAAGAAGAACAAAAAGAAGCCACAGCAGAGGAAATTATTCATTATCTGTGTGCGGGAGATGAGAAAAGCCAGGGATATGGTCTTGATGAGACGAAACTCTCCCGGGAGGAGATTCTTAAGATGGTGAATATTCGGTATGCCATGAGTCTGAATCGGTTTCAGAAATACGTGGCTACGGTGGTCGCAAGTGATGTCAGTGTGGAGACTACTGCTGCGATCATGGAGAATATGGACACGCTGCAGGGAGTGAATATTGCGGAGGATTCTCTGCGTGTTTATCCGGACAGCAAGTATTTTGCGTCGATTATTGGCTATACCGGACAGATTTCTCAGGAAGAGTACGATGCGCTGGATAAAGATACGAAAAAGAACTATTCCCTTACGGATATTGTGGGCAAAGCAGGGCTGGAACAGTCTATGGACGAAAAACTCCAGGGGACGAAAGGTGAGATTAAGCTCTATGTGAACAGTGTGGGTAAGGTAATTGAGACTACCAAAGGAAAAGAGGCAAAGGCCGGCAATGATCTGATTCTATCCATCGACGCGGATCTTCAGAAGGCAGCATATGATCTAATCGAGGAGAAGCTGGCAGGTATCCTGTTGGCGAAGATGGCAAATGTGATGAATTATGACCGCAGCCAGGTGGCCGAAGGAAGTGATGTGATCATTCCGATCGATGACGTTTATAACGCATTCTTTGCAAATGAGATACTGGATACCTCACATTTTGAAGAAGACGAGGCTGGTGATACGGAAAAAACGGTACTGGCAGCATTTCAAACACGAAAAGAGGAAGTCCTTACTACTGTCATGTCGCAGCTTGAGGATGTGAATGCTCCGGCATATAAAGACTGCGAGCGAGAGGTACAGGCCTATCTAAGCTATATCGCCAGCGATCTTTTGACCTCCAATGCGAAGGTGATCGTAAGCGGTAGGATTGACCGGGAGGACGATACGTATAAGGCGTGGGAGGAGACGGAGACGATCAGCCTTTATACCTATCTGAATTACGCCATTTCCCAGAACTGGGTGGACACCTCCAAGCTGAACGATTACATGGGGGAGAACAGTAATTATACTGATTTAAATGAAGTCTATCAGGCGATGGTGAAATTTATAGAAGATGAGATAGCAACGGATGCAGAATTCGACAAACTGATTTATAAATACATGATTAAGACCCAGAGGATTACCGGAACGCAGATCTGCCTGATGCTTTATGAGCAGGCGGTCCTCAAATACGATGAGACGCAGTATCAGAGCCTTGCAAGTGGCGCTGTCGGTCCCTATGATTTTATACGGAGCAAGATTCAGAATCTGGAGATTACGCCCGGGCAGCTTGGTCTGGAACCGTGTACCGGTTCGGTCGTGGTGACGGATACGAATACGGGAGAGGTTCTTGCCTGTGTTTCCTACCCGGGGTATGATAATAACCGTCTGGCGAACAGCATGGATTCTTCTTATTACAGTAAGCTTCGTCACAATCAGGCGGCTCCTCTGTTCAACAATGCGACGCAGGAGAAGACGGCCCCCGGTTCGACTTACAAGCCGCTGGTGGCTATTGCCGGACTGACAGAAGGCGTCATCACGACAGGTGATGTGCTAACCTGTGTGGGTCCCTACGAGAAGATTACCCCAAGCCCTAAGTGCTGGGTGTACCCGAATTCTCATGGCGGATTGAATGTAGAAGGGGCGATTCAGCACTCCTGTAATAATTACTTCTTTGAAGTTGGCTATCGTTTAGGCGAGATTACAAAAGATGTGGATGGCAAGACGGAGCAGGTGTATTCCAGTGATGCAGGCCTCAAAAAACTGCAGAAATACGCAGAATTTTTTGGACTTAATGAGACCACGGGGGTGGAAATCCCAGAGTCCGAGCCACAGATTTCCGACACGGATTCCGTGCGTTCTGCAATCGGACAGGGCACTAACAACTATACTACGACCCAGCTTGCACGCTATATCACGGCAGTTGCAAATAGGGGAACCGTATATAATCTGACTCTGTTGAAGGAATCTGTTACAGCAGACGGTAAGCAGGTAGAGACTTATCAGTCAGGTATCCGCAATGTGATCGAAAATGTGTCTGCAGGCACCTGGGATGCGGCTCAATCCGGAATGCGGCGGGTTGTTACAGCAAGCAGCACCTACAATTCACTGGACGGATTCGCTATGTCAGGGAAGACGGGAACCGCACAGCAGAGCAAGACACATCCGGATCATGGCCTGTTCGTAGGATATGCACCAAGTGATGAACCGGAGATTGCATTTGCAATTCGAATCAAGAACGGATATGAATCCTTATACGCCTCAGAGATCGGAAGGGATCTGATCCGTTATTATTACGGTATTGCCTCGCGAGAGGAGATTATTACCGGTCATGCGGCTGAAGTTGTAGTTTCGGCTGTTCACGGCGATTAAGAAGGAGTGGGGGATTTGAAGCCGAAGGTAATCATTAAAAGTAATAAATATGGGTTGCTTGTCCATATGGATCCGGAAGTTCCGTATAGTGAGATCCTTGAGGAGCTTCGGGAAAAATTCACGAAGTCCGCACGCTTTTTCAAAGATGCCGACATGGCTGTTACGTTTGAAGGACGTGTGCTCACCAAACCGCAGGAGGAGGAGATCATAGAGGTCATTACGGAGACGGCTCATGTTCATATTGTATGCATCTTCGATAAAAATGAGAACACAGAGAGACTATACAAAAGCGTGGTAGAACAAAGTATAGAGGACTTACCGAAGCGGGAGGGGCAATTCTACCGGGGAACACTGAAGAAAAGGCAGATACTGGAATCTGAGAAGAGCATTATCGTGCTCGGGGATGTGGAGTTCGGCGCTACTGTTGTATCAAAAGGAAATATTGTAGTGCTGGGCACTATCCGGGGCATCGTACATGCTGGTGCAGCGGGAAATCGTAATGCATTTATCGTCGCACTTTCCATGAAACCGCAGATGCTGCGGATTGCGGATACGCCGGCGGATCATGTTTACCTCCGCAAAGAGGAGAGACCGGAGGCAAAGATAGCATGGCTTGACGGCGAACGCATTTATATCGACCCGCTGAAGGATCAAGAATGGTAGGAGGATATATAATGGGTGAGATTATAGTTGTGACGTCCGGAAAAGGCGGTGTGGGAAAGACCACGACGACCGCAAATATCGGTGCCGGATTATCAGAGATGGATAAGAAGGTCCTGGTCATTGATACAGACCTGGGGCTTCGGAATCTGGACGTTGTGATGGGAATGGAAAACCGTATCGTATACAATTTGGTAGATGTGATTGAAGGGAATTGCCGTCTGAAGCAGGCGCTTATTAAAGACAAACGGCATGAGAACCTGTATCTTCTTCCGTCTGCTCAGACCAGAGACAAAAGCGCGATCTCTCCGGAACAGATGATCAAGCTGACTTCGGAGCTGCGCAGCGAGTATGACTACGTATTTCTGGATTGTCCTGCCGGAATTGAGCAGGGATTTAAGAATGCGGTGGCCGGAGCGGACCGGGCGCTTGTGATCACGACGCCGGAAGTATCTGCGATTCGCGACGCGGACCGGATCATCGGGCTTTTGGAGGCTGACCATATCGGACGCATGGATCTTGTCGTCAACCGGATTCGGGAGGATATGGTAAGGCGTGGGGATATGATGTCGATTGAGGATGTGACGGAGATTCTTTCCATCAATCTGATTGGCGCGATCCCAGACGACGAGCAGGTAGTGGTCGCAACCAATCAGGGAGAACCGGTGGTGGATATGGAGTCCCTGGCAGGGGAGGCTTACCGCAATATCTGTCGGAGAATTTGTGGTGAAGAGGTCCCGTTTCTGAAACTGGATAAACAGAATGGATTTTTCTATAAACTCAGCCATCTGTTTGGAAAGAATTAGGTGAACATATGGGAGTATTTGAGAGTGCTAGGCGAACCCCTTCCGTGTCAATCGCAAAAGAGCGGATAAGGACACTGGTGATAGCGGATCGGGTCAAATGCAAACCAGATACTTATGAGATGTTGTGCAGGGAGCTCTACCGCACGATAGCAAAGTACATGAAGGTAAAAGAAGAACAGTTTGATGTGGAAATCACACGTTCCCACATTTTTATCACACTGACAGGAGAAGAATCGTGAGACTACCAAAAATATCGAAACCGTATCATTTAAAAGATTATAAGTTTATGCTGGTCATTACGGTCATGACACTATCGATCCTTGGAATCATGGTGGTGGGAAGTGCCAAGAAATCCGTGCAGAATAAGCAGATTGTTGGGCTTGTTCTGGGCGTGATCGTGATGGTCATCCTTTCTCTTATTGATTATGTTTGGATGCTGAATTTATACTGGCTGATGTATGCGGCGAATATGATTCTTTTGATTCTGCCTCTGACGCCTCTGGGTGAGACGGTAAATAATGCGAGGAGATGGATCAATCTGGGATTTACGAATCTGCAGCCTTCCGAGATTGCGAAGTTGGTCACGATCCTTTTCTTTGCACGGTTTTTGATGGCGCATGAGGAGGACCTTAATACACCGCGGACGATCATCACCGCGGTCGTGCTTCTTGCGCCGATCCTTGTTCTGGTCGTAGTCGAACCGGACCTTTCTACGACGATCTCGATCGCGCTGGTATTCTGTGTGATGATGTATCTGGGAGGACTTAGTTACAAATTTATCGGAACGATGCTGGCCATCCTGATACCGACAGCCGTGATATTTATCAGCATCGTGATCCAGCCAAATCAGCCGTTTCTTAAGGACTATCAGCAGACGAGGATCCTTGCCTGGCTGGAGCCGGAGAAGTATGCGAGTGATGAGGCCTATCAGCAGAATAACTCGATTATGGCCATCGGAAGCGGACAGCTTACCGGAAAAGGGCTGAATAACAATACGACTACCTCCGTAAAGAACGGAAATTTTATTTTGGAACCGCAGACCGATTTTATTTTTGCAATTGTTGGCGAAGAATTAGGTTTTGTGGGTTGCTGTATCGTGATTGGTCTGCTATTATTAATAGTAGTTCAGTGTATTTTGATAGGGATGAAAGCTCAGGATACGGCGGGGCGTATTATCTGCTGCGGAATTGCCGCACAGATTGGCTTTCAGTCTTTTATCAATATCAGCGTGGCGACAGGAATCTTTCCCAACACCGGAATCCCGCTCCCATTCGTAAGTTACGGGCTGACCTCTCTGGTCAGTATGTTCATGGGAATCGGTGTTGTGCTGAATGTGGGACTGCAGCCAAAAAAATATCAGTAAAGGAGTGGAAAAATGAATATCGGGCTTATTGCGCATGATTCCAAGAAGACGTTGATGCAGAATTTCTGTATCGCATACCGCGGGATTTTGAGCAAACACGAACTTTATGCCACCGGGACAACCGGAAGGCTGATAGAAGAGGTGACGAACCTTTCTATCCACAAATATTTAGCTGGACCGCTTGGCGGGAAACAGCAGTTAGGGGCGCAGATCGCCCAGAACGGGATTGACGCACTCATTTTTTTGCGGGATCCGTCAAACCCCAAACCGCACGAACCGGATGTGAATGATGTAATACGCCTGTGCGATACGCACAATATTCCGATGGCAACGAACCTGGCGACGGCGGAGATTATTATTTTGGCACTTGACAGAGGAGACTTGGACTGGCGTGAGATGTATAAGTAAAAGCAAAAGGATTTTCCTGATCAGCTGTGCAGCTGTTCTTGCATGCAGTCAGATGGGCTGCCAAAAGAAACAGCAGGTAAGCTATGTGACAGAGTATGAGAAGCAGAATTATAATAAAAGCCTGTACGAGGGCAGCCTTTTGGCATCGGACCTTTGTGTGGCGGAGGATGATGCGTCCCTCGTAGAGTATGAGGGCGATACCGACGTACACGCAGCGGCACTTTTTGACCTTGAGGACTCAAAAGTTTTGTATTCTTACCAGATGCATGACCGGCTGTATCCTGCAAGTGTGACGAAGATTATGACTGCACTTCTGGCGTTGGAGAGGGGGAACCTCTCGGACATTGTTACTATTAGCGACACGGCCAGCGCATCAAGTTTTCCTTCAGATGCCCAGGTCTGTGGACTTAGGGCGGGCGAGAAGTGGTCTCTGGAGGCACTGTTAAACGCTTTGCTGTTATATTCAGGAAATGATGCTGCCACGGCCATAGCGGAACAGATTGCAGGCAGTGAGCAGACTTTTGTGGCTTTGATGAATGAGCGCGCCAAAGAACTGATGGCAAATAATACCCATTTCATGAATCCGCACGGACTTCATGATCAGGAGCATTATACGACGGCATATGATCTGTACCTGATTTTTCAGGAATGTATAAAAGATGAACGTTTTCTGCAAATTATACAAAGCGAATCGTATACTGCAAGCTATACGGGGACGGACGGAGAAACTCTTACGGAGACCTTTGAGCCGACCAATTTGTATGCAAGAGGAGTTGCAGAAAAACCGACCAATGTAACCATAGCCGGAGGTAAGACAGGAACAACGGGGGAAGCTGGGTATTGCTTGATTCTGTTGGAATATGATGCTCAGACGCGGCCATATATCTCGGTCGTGATGGGAGCGGCTGCGAAGTCCGTTCTCTATGAAGATATGACATCTATGATCCAGGCGATTCCCGAATAGTTGGAAGAGATCGCCAAATACAGGTTGTGTATGGATCTTTTAATACGAATAGAATGCGACGCATTTAAGAAAAATAAAAGAGGGGCATCTCTTGGTGGGATACCCCTCTTTACATAGAAAATCATGTTTCCTATTCGAAGATTATTTATGACTCGGACATACTTCCAATGCGGCCGAATAAGCTGATAAGATACAGGCCGGAAAGTCCGACTACCGCGTATATGATACGTGAGAGCCAGGACAAGTTGCCGAAGATATAGGCAACCAGGTCAAATCGAAAAATGCCTACTAACAGCCAGTTGACTGCGCCAATGATCACGATCGTAAGAGCCGTGTTATCAAACCATTTCATGTAAGGTTCCTCCTTATCTGATTTCTAAAGGTAGTATGCTCGCTTACAGTAATTTTATACAGGATTGGTAAAAAAATGTTATATTATCCTTATTCGGAGTATTTGAAAAATAAATATGGGGAGAAGGTCTATAAGCTTCCGGTGAATCTTCCGGTCACCTGCCCGAACCGGGTAAATGGTGATGGGTGTGCATTCTGCGCAGGTGCGGGAGCCGGTTTTGAGGCGATGGAAGCCTCTGTTCCGGTCAAAGAACAGCTTACCTGTACCAGGGAGAGAATCGCAGGAAAATATAAGGCGAAAAAATTTATCGCGTATTTTCAGAATTATACGAATACGTATCTGCCGCTGGAGGAATTTAGCAGAGTGCTTATGGAAGCAGCAACTACGCCTCAGGTAGTGGAGATTTCGGTCTCGACCAGACCGGACTGCATTAGCCGGGAGTATCTGGACGTGATGCAGGAAGTCAGGGCACAGACTGCGGTACAGATGAATGTGGAGCTGGGACTTCAGACTGCGAACTACCACACGCTGGACCAGATTCAGAGAGGACACGGGATTGCCGAATTTATCGATGCAGTGCTGAAAATCAGGTGTTGCGTCGGATTTAGTATTTGCGCGCATGTGATTCTGAATCTGCCGGGAGATACTATGCGGGATGTGGTGGAGACGGCGAGGGTCTTGTCCGCACTGCAGGTTGATATGGTCAAGCTGCATTCCCTCTATATTGCGAAAAACACAAGGTTGTGTGATTGGTACGAGAATGGTAAAATAAGCATATGCTCAAAGGAAGAATACATCGAACGTGCTATCTCCTTCCTTGAGGAGATACCGGATACCATTGCAGTGGAACGTCTCTTTTCAAGAATTCCGGAGGAGGACGCTGTATTTTGCAACTGGGGGACAAGTTGGTGGAAGCTGAAAGATGAATTATTGAAGAAAATGGAGTATGAGAACCGCCGTCAGGGAGGAAAGTACCACGATTTGGCTGGCGCGGCGCTCAGGGAGGCTGATTTCATTCATGCAGAGAGAAGTAACGAACCTAAAAACCTATAAGAGAAAAGGAACGTGGAATATCGGAGTGATCCTGTTCGGGGTCGTGTTCATTTACCTGGCCGTTTCTGTTTTGATTTATCTTACAAAGGACAGGATTGCCGTTTACGAGGTGCGGGAAGGCAGTATTCTGAAGGATACCGCATATACCGGAATCGTACTGCGGACAGAGCAGGTGGTCACTGCAGATCAGGGAGGCTATGTGAACTATTTTCTGGAGGAAGGACAGAAGACTGCAGTCGGAGCGAATATTTATACGATTTCAAAAAAGAAGCTGGAGGATGCAGGCGAAAAAAAGGAAGATGAAAGTGTGACACTAACTTCTGAGGACTGGAACAGCATTCTGATGAAGGCCCAGGCATTTAATGAAAGTTATCGGCCTGTCGCATTTTCAGCCGTTGCTACATTGAAGAATGAGACGAACGCGGTCCTTACCAGCAAATCGGCACAGAACAGGATTACGCAGCTCAACTCGCTTCTTTCCGGCGAAAATGCTGAGGATATTTTTGTTTACACGGCTCAGGACGATGGAGTACTGGTATATTCTACTGACGGCTTTGAAGAACTGTCCCTGGGGGATGTGACGGAGGAGCATCTGGCAAAAGCCGGATATATGCAGAACAATTTTTCCAACAACATGGAAGTAAAGGCCGGTGATCCAGTCTACAAGCTGATTACGGGGGAAGAGTGGACGCTGGTCATCAAACTTACTAAGGAAATGGAAGAAACTCTTCTTGAAAAAATGGGCGATAAGGATTATACTTCCGTTAAGGTGCGTTTTACTAAAGACAATGAGACAATGTGGGCCACACTTAGGATTTATAACCGGGGAAAAGACGATGCGTACGGATATTTTACATTTTATAACTCCATGATCCGTTATGCTTCGGAGCGTTATCTGGATATTGAACTGATTCTGGAAGACGAATCCGGGCTTAAGATTCCCAAATCGGCTCTGACCACAAAAGATTTCTTCATTGTACCGGAGGATTATCTTACGACCGGCGGCGCCTCCAAGGAGACCGGGGTCCTGCGGCAGACGAAGGATAAGAAAGGTACATTGCTGACAGAGTTTGTTCCGGTTACGGTATTTTACCGGGATACGGAAAGTGGTATGGTCTATCTGGACAAATCTTTGTTTAATGAGGGAGACGTGCTGCTCCGCGAGGAATCGACTGAGACCACGAAAATCGGTCAGACTGACTCGTTGAAGGGCGTTTATAACGTGAATAAAGGCTATGCCGTATTTAAACAGGTACATATTCTTTGCGAGAGTGAAGAGTATTATATAGTAGAAGAAGGAAACCGCTATGGTCTGTCTAATTATGACCATATTGCCCTGGACGGTTCATCCGTGCAGGAGAATGCGCTGGTGACCCAATAAGGAGTGAACAAAGATGATTACAGAAAATTTGCGTGAGGTCGAGAGGCGAATTGATGAGGCCTGCAGACGGGCAGGGCGAAACAGAGAAGATGTGACCCTGATTGCAGTAAGCAAGACCAAACCTCTTGAGATGCTTGAGGAAGCCTATGAGGCAGGCGAGAGGTATTTTGGAGAGAATAAAGTGCAGGAGCTTGCCGATAAGTATGAAGAGATGCCAAAAGATATTCATTGGCAAATGATTGGACATTTACAGAGAAATAAGGTAAAATATATCATTGATAAGGCGGAACTGATACATTCCGTCGATTCAATCCGTCTGGCAGAGACGATTGAGAAGGAAGCAGCCAAGAAAGGGATCATCGCGAATGTCCTGTTGGAAGTGAATATGGCGCGGGAGGAGAGTAAGTTCGGTCTGATGCCTGATGAGGTAATGAACTTTGTGAAGGAAATTGTCAGATTTCAGCACATAAGAGTACAGGGGCTGATGACAATTGCACCTTTTGTGGCTGATCCCGAGGAAAATCGCAAACATTTTGCAAACTTACGAAAATTATCTGTTGACATTAGAAAGGAAAAAGTTAATAATGTTAATATGAGTATTCTCTCGATGGGGATGACCAATGATTTTGAGGTGGCAGTGGAAGAAGGCGCTACCATGGTCCGTGTGGGAACGGCGATTTTTGGCGAGAGAGATTATACTCAGTCAAATGCCCTGTAAGAAGGCAGGTATTTAGGAGACGGTAAGTTGTTCCTGGGGTTGGAGCATATGGGCTGTCACCGGAATGATACAGATACTACAAGATAGGAGTGTAAAGAAAAACATGGGAGTTTTGGATAAGTTTTTGGACGTAATGAAATTAAGTGATGATGACGATTACGAAGATGATGATTTCTTCGATGATGATTATGATGATGACTATGAAGAGGAGAGAACTTCCAAGAGAAGTCTGTTTGGCGGTAAGAAGGAGAAGCAGCCGGTTTATGAGGAGGAGGAAGAGGAATTTGAATCCAGAAAGCCTTCCCGGTCTTCCAGCAGCAAAGTAACTCCGATGCGCCAGCCGGCGAGAAGAAGTACTCCGGCTATGGAGGTTTGTGTGATCAAGCCGAACAACATGGAGGATGCAAGAGAGATTACAGAGACATTGCTTACCGGACGTACAGTCATCCTGAATCTGGAAGGACTGGATTTGGAAATCGCGCAGAGAATCATTGATTTCACATCCGGTGCAGCATTTGCTATTGATGGAAGCCTTCAGAAGATTTCCAGTTTTATTTTCCTGGTGACCCCGGCGAATGTGGATATTTCCGGAGACCTCCAGGATTTGCTGGGAAATTCTCTTGATTCACCTTCTATTCAGAACCGTTACTAATTACATACCTTGTGAAACGGCCGAATGGCCATACGGGATGCCCTTTGGGTATAGCCTGCGGAAATGTATGATGGAGAAAGAAGAAGTTTTACTTAGAAAGCGATTGATAGAGCTTTCGAATCTGGCATATCAGAGAGGGATTCCGATGTATACGGATTTCCTGAATTTGAATGAACTGAATATTCTGCACACCACGCCAAAGGAGTTGTTTCCGGTCGTGTACCGGACCTTTGGCGGGTATGCAACTTCCGAGCGTCAGATGGCAGCCTTTCTACCTGATGCTTTTTGTTTGTACCTTGAAGAAGCGGATATATGGGCGGGCTACCCGATTCAGGTGATTCAGATTTCCGCCCTGCACGACAAATTTGCCGAGGAACTGAGCCATAGGGATTATCTGGGAGCGCTTTTAAATCTGGGAATTGAGCGTTCGAAGCTGGGAGATATTCTGATACAGGGGACGAGTGCGTATGTCTTTGCATCGGATACCCTTGCGGATTACATTACTTCGGAGCTTACCAGAGTGCGGCACACCTCCGTGATGGCAGTGGCGGCATCTCTGGGGGATTTTCAGGCGGATATCCGGTACGAAGAAATCAAAGGGACCGTGGCTTCAGTGCGGCTTGACGCGCTGCTTTCCCTCACATTTTCCTCTTCACGGAGTAAATTAACGGCGCTTATTGAGGCCGGGCGGGTGTATGTGAACGGGAAGCTTGTCACAAGCAACGGATATCATGTGAAGGAGCAGGATATTATTTCTGTCCGTGGAATAGGGCGTTTCCGCTATATCGGCGTGCAGTCAGAGACCAAAAAAGGCCGGTATTATGTGACGGTACATAAATACGTGTAGAAGGAGTATTTTATGAAAAAATTGCGAATCTCAGATTATTTATATGCCCTTGTGGGTGCGGGGGTATTGATCCTGCTCGATCAGTTTACCAAATATCTTGCGGTGGCACATCTGAAGGACTCTGCTCCGTTTGTCATATGGAAGGGAGTATTTGAACTGAATTACCTGGAAAACAGAGGGATGGCGTTTGGCATGATGCAGAACCAGAGGATATTTTTTGTGGTGATGACTACGGTCGTGATGGCGGCGCTGATCTATTTTTATGCGATCACGCCCGGAGAAAGACGTTACCTACCGCTTAGGATCTGTATGGTATTTTTAGGGGCCGGCGCAGTGGGCAACCTGATTGACCGCACGCTGCATGGATATGTGGTGGATTTCTTCTATTTCTCTCTGATCGACTTCCCGATTTTTAATGTGGCGGACATTTACGTGACGGTCACTTTTGGGATTTTGCTTTTACTTGTGCTTTTTTATTATAAAGAAGAAGATTTTATTGTCTATTCCAGAGCTTACCGGAAGGGGGCAAAGAAATAATGGAGAAATTGGAATTTCAGATGGAGACTAAGGAAGGGGAAAGAACCGACAAATTTCTTTCAGAGAAGATGCCGGAGCTTTCCCGTTCTTATATTCAAAAACTGATCAAAGAAGGCTGTGTCACGTTGGACGGTAAGCCCGTGAAAGCCAATTATAAGCCGAGGGCAGATGAGATCTTGTCCGTTACCATTCCGGATGCGGTGGAGCTGGATATCAGGCCGGAAAATATCCCGCTTGATATTCTCTATGAGGATGCAGATATTCTGGTGGTAAATAAGCCGAAGGGGATGGTGGTACACCCGGCGGCAGGGCATTACAGCGGGACCCTGGTAAATGCACTGCTCTATCATTGCGGAGATAGTCTGTCAGGGATCAATGGCGTGATGCGCCCCGGAATCGTTCACCGAATCGATATGGATACCACGGGTTCTCTTTTGGTGTGTAAAAATGACCATGCTCATCAATTTCTTGCCGAACAGTTGAAAGAACATTCGATTAACCGGATTTATCATGCCATCGTGTGCGGCAATCTGAGGGAGGAGACCGGCACGATCGCAGCCCCAATTGGAAGGCATCCGACAGACCGGAAAAAGATGAGTATCCATGCGCCAAATGGAAAAGAGGCTGTGACTCATTATCGGGTATTGGAGCGTTTTGGGGATTATACTTATGTTGCCTGCAAGCTAGAGACAGGTCGTACACATCAGATTCGCGTACACATGTCAAGTATCCGTCATCCGCTCCTTGGAGATACGGTATATGGCTCTCAGAAATGTCCGTGGAAGCTGCAGGGACAGACGCTCCACGCGAAAATTTTAGGGATTGTTCACCCGACGACCCGGGAATATATGGAATTCGATGCACCGCTTCCGGAGTATTTTCAAAAACTTCTGGAACAGCTTGGACATTCGAGACAAAATAAATAAAAACTCTGTACTTTTGCTTGGTAAAGTTGTATAATATGCATAAGGAATTTCTGCTCTTGAAAGGAAAGCCATTTTCAAATCAGATAGCAGGACAACATGGATATGCAGCAAAAGGAGAGTGACTGATATGAGTAAGACAAATACAATCGTAACAATCGGAAGGCAGTTCGGCAGTGCGGGACGTGAGATCGGAAGGACCCTTGCCGAGGAGTTGGGAATTAAGCTCTATGATAAAGAGATGCTTGACAGAGCGGCACAGGAGAGCGGTATCTGCCAGCAGTTGTTTGAGAGCCATGATGAGAAGCCGACAAACAGCTTTTTGTATTCTCTGGTGATGGATACGTATAATTTGGGATACTCTTCCGGAATGCTGAACGATATGCCGCTGAACCATAAAGTATTTCTGGCTCAGTTTGATGCGATCAAGAAGATCGCAGATGAAGGGCCTTGTGTTTTGGTAGGGCGGTGTGCGGACTACGCGCTGGAATCCTATGACAATGTAATGAGCGTCTTTATTCATGCGGATTTAGAGGCAAGGATCCGCCGTATTGCAAGGATCTATGATCTGACTGATTCTAAGGCAAGAGAGATGATCCTCAAGACGGATAAGCGCCGGGGAAGTTATTATAACTACTATACGAATAAACGCTGGGGAGATGTGGAAAGCTATGATATCAGTCTCTGTAGCTCCAAACTCGGGATCGAAGGCTGTGTGAAAGCACTTAGAACATTGATCGAGATTCGGGAGAGCGGTATGGATCGAAAGCTATAGTTTTGAATAATTGATATAAATGACAATAATTTAATCAAGTAAATGGATATTAATGTTAAATGAGCTGACACTAGATAATGTGCAGCTCATTTTTATATTACAGAGTAGGCTAAACAACAGAATAGAAGTTAATGATAATCGTGAATTTAATATATTAACATTTGGAGTGAGTGATGAATATAGATACATAATTTAAGAGATTTAGGTTACAATGCACAACCGTGGTACAATAAAACAGTTTTTTAGCACGATGATTTCCTATCTACAAATTATTATAATGATTAAAACAGTTTGATAAAAAGATCTAACATTAGATGAATTAGGAAGGAGATGCAATTATGAAGTTAGAGATAGGAAGTTTTCATGTGAAAGATATTGTTTTTGGTAAAAAAACCACATTTGAAAATGGAATCCTCACAGTTGATGAAAAGGAAGCAATAGCTGTTTTAAATCCCGAAGGAAAATTGAAAAATGTAAAATTACATATTGCTCATCCAGGCGAAAGTGTACGTTTTGTCCCTATTAAAGCGGCTGTTAAACCTTGTGCACGTCCGGATGGGCGAGTTGTTTTCCAGGATATACTGGTAAAATTGCACAAGCTGGAGAGGGGACAATGTATGATTTGCTGGATATGTGTGTGCTGGCCGTTGGAAAATATGGGGGCTGGATGGAGGCAATTCTCGATATGTCGGGCCCTATGGCGGAATTGACGCCATATTCTAAACTTACAATACTTGCCTTTTCTGCTGAAACGACGGATCCAGGCGATGATTGCGGTGATACACAAAAAACAAATCATCATTATCGACTGGGGGCACATTTATTGGCTGAATATTTAGGTAGAACAGTTTTGCAGCAAATTCCGGAAAGCAAAGAAACATTTCAGCTTACAGAATGTGCTGATAAAGAATTGCCACGGGTAATGCTTTCTGTTATGATGTCCTCTTTTTATAATAAATGCCCTGGTTACAATGAGGTGTTGTACGGACAGGATGTCATATATAACATTCCTACATTGTTACACCCGAATGAGTTCCTGGATGGTGCGGTAACCAGTAGCAGTCTGGTTCCCGGAAGCTCCCATATTCATACCTATGAATATCAAAGTTTTCCCATTTTGAGAAAACTTTATGCCGAACATGGAAAAACTATAAATTTTGTTGGTGTTACGAATATGTTGATTGGTGATAATTTGGACCGAAAAAATGATTATGCCATTCGAATTGCTACCATGGCCAGAATGTTAAAAGTGGATGCCGCCATTTTATGTGAGCAAGGCAGTGGTAATGGAGATATTGATTTTTTTACAACACTGGTTAGCTTAGAAAAAGTTGGAATTAAAACGGTTGCAATGGCTATTGAAAGCCCAGGACGTGATGGTTATACCCAGAGCAAGGGCATGCTGGATGGGCGAGGAAATGCGTTTGTAACTACTGGCAATAATCAGCAAATTACGGAATTCCCTGCTATGGAAACAGTGGTTGGTGATATTCAGTCGGTTGTCCGTGATATGTTTACGGGTTTTTGGAAAGATGACGCGTTATATGGACCTTCGCTCCGGTCAGATGGAAGTATTATTGGGGATACACATAGCATATTAGGATATGATGGAACTTTAGGCTCTTCCATTAAAATGGGAAAGAATTATTAGGTAAAGGAAGGAGAGGGATTAGTTTTGAAAAAGGTCGTTGTTTATTTAAATCAGTTTTTTGGTGGTATTGGTGGGGAAAATGTTGCAGATTATGCGCCGACAATGAAGGAAGGGCCCGTTGGTCCTGCTATTTCGTTAAATGTGAATCTTAAAGGTGGAGAGGTTACACATACTGTGATATGTGGCGATAATTATATGGCAGATTATACAGAGGCTGCACTTTCTGAGATAGGGGATATGTTGGAAAAAATAGAAATGGATTTATTTGTTGCAGGACCGGCTTTTATGGCCGGGCGATATGGAATGGCTTGCAGTGAAGTCTGTAATTATGTAAAACAGCGATTTCATATTCCTGTTTTTACTTCTATGCATGAAGAAAATCCAGGTAAAAATGTATACCTGAAGGAATTGTACGTTCTTTCTGGTTGTGATAATGCCGGTAGAATGAGAAAAGACATCGCCAAAATGGCAACGTTTGCAAACAAAATTTTAGGAAATGAAGCTATCCTTTGGGCAGAGAAAGAAGGGTATTTTCCGCGTGGAATGCGGCGTGCAGTACTGTTAGAGGATAAACTGGAAAATACTGCAGCAGAACGCGCTTTTACCATGCTTTTAAAGAAAATTAAAGAAGAGCCTTTTGAGACAGAATATCCTATTGTTTTGGCAGAACATCCTCCTGTAGCCAGGCCTATTACTGATATGGCACATACAACTCTTGCTTTTATTACAACAGGTGGAATAGTTCCGATAGATAATCCGGATAATATTCCTTCTGCGTCATCTACCAAATTTGGACGTTATGATATTTCCAAGTTGGAAAGATTAGAGGGTGGTGATTTGAATAATCCCAAGCCGGGGCAGTGGCGTACAGTTCATGGAGGTTATGATCCACAGTATGTTAATAATGATCCACAGCTTGCCGTTCCCCTGGACGTTTTACATGAAATCGAGCGTTCTGGAAGAATTGGGCGATTGCATCCTTATATGTACAGTTTAACCGGAAATCATACAAATAAAAATGAATCTGTAAGACTTGCAAAAGAAATTATTGAATATTTGAAGCAAGATGAAGTACAGGCCGTTATCTTGGCCTCTTACTGAGGGACGTGTACTCGTTGCGGTGCAATGATGGTTAATGAAATTGAAAAAGCTGGCATTACAGTAGTACATGCTGCCAGCATGACGCCTATTTCCCAGAGTTTAGGAGCGAACAGAATTGTTCAGTGCATTTCGGTCCCTTATCCCTTCAGTGATCCAAAGCAGCCTGAAATAGTTCAGTATCAACAAAGAGCTGCACTAATTGAAAAGTGCCTGGTTGCTTTAGAGACGGACATCTCGGAACAAACAATATTTTAATAACTATTTGCAGTAATAAGTGACCAGGGCATCGAGTGTGTACCAGATGCCTTTGGTCACTTAAACGGATTTTAAAGAATGGAACTATCCATTTCTATAAGTAATGGTTGGACAAATAAATCAACTTTTCCCAAATAGCCTAGTATCAGAACGGACATATGAAGTTTCGTCTTCATACGGCTATCTGAAAAATCTATTTTAAACAAAGATTTTATTTTATCAATTCGATTAATCATGGTATTACGGTGGATATATAATGCATCTGCACATCGTTTAATACTCTTTTCTAACAAAATATACGCTCCTAGTGTTCGAATATATTCTGTCTGATGCTGTTGATCGTATTCATATATTTGTTGAATGATTGGATGGCACAAATCCATTAATGCATTTTCATCACCGATTAAACTGAACATATAATATATCATTTGATCCTCAAATCTGTAAAAATGTTGAGATTTTCGAATATTGTATCCTATTTTTAAAGTACGCAGACATTGATTAAGTGCGATGCTCGTTTTATTTAAATCTGTGTAACCATTACTAAGAGAGGCAAATAATCTATGCTTTGTTATGAAGTCAACAAATCCAGAAGGAGGATTATAAAGAATACACCCCTTTAAGGGTATAGGGAGTAACGTCACATAGTAATGTTGGTATCGAAATACTTTGTTCCTCAAGATGTGCGCCAGAGATTCCTGGAGCATTATAGTATCTGTCTGAAATGCAGTATCGATTAGAAGAAGATATAGTGTTGTGTCTTTGGAAATACGGAAAAGTTTTTTCAATTTATCCAGAGCGAATGGTGATAAAAACTCTCCTTTTAATAAATCAGTGAAAAGAAGTTCTTGTGCATTATTTTTAGAACTTGATAATTTGCTTTGAGAAATAGATGAGAAAATTTCACTGAATTTTTGAGCATAATATATATCCGTGGGAGAAAAAATGCGTGCTTTTTCTTCCACCAGAAACCCACCGGCAATAGTATTGTTTTTTCTTAGAAAACATATCATAGAACGGTTTTTATGTTCCTTATCAGCGGGTAGAATAAATGGGTTCATTTCACCGTTTGAAATATAGGGATTCACAGAATGCGGTAAAGAATAGTAGTCATCTTTGAAATTATCAAAGGTTCCCGAATATGTTAATACTTTTAAATCCTGGTCATAAAATACGACAGGATTTCCGATAAGCGCTGTAAAGAGTTCTGCAATTTTTTCGATATTTTCATCAGAAAATTGAGCAGTGCGTATCTTTTCCAATAATAATTCCTGCTTTAAAGCACGGATGAGAGTATTTTGAAGAGTATGGAATACCTTGTATACTTGATTCTTTTCTACAAATACAGCGGGTATGTTGGTTGGAATTTTAGTGGGCAGGACTTCTGCTGTATCTGCAATATATAAGACATTTTTCTGTGTCTGTACTTCAAATTGAAAAATCTGTATTGCGTAAAGTTCGATCTCTCCGTTACCGACATATTGAAAGGGACAAATACTATCCAATTCTTTCAATAACATTTTAAATTTTACACTCATAGGGCACCTCATTTTGATTGTAATTATTTATTACTCTGAATGTAATACTATAATAAATCGACATATAAAGTCAAGATTCGATTTTCTTTTGATATTTTTTTAAAAACAAAACAAACAGGATTGTTAATCAAGTCACAGTTACCTGATTAATAAATAGGCTTTCCGCACAGTGATAGGCATAATGTATTTTGATATAATTAATATAGAAATTCTTAATAAGGTTATAAAGAGGTGATTTACATGAGTATTTTGGACAAGCTTTCATTGGGGGACATATTGGTTATCATACTTTATATTATTTTAATGATAATAATTAGCGTACGAGCTTCAAAAAAAATAAAGAATGCTCATGATTATAATCATGCTGGTCAGAATATGTCATGGATTATGATTGCAGGGACTTGCATAGCTACTACAATGGGAGCCAATATGGTTCTTGGAAAATATGATTTGATTGTTGAGTCTGGGCTTTCTGGTATCGTTTCTTATCTGTTTTGGTGGGTAGGCTGGGGGTTCCTTTTGCTGCTGGCGAAACCTCTACGTGAATCCGGGGCAATATCGATTCCACAGTTCATCGAAAAAAAGTATGGATCTACAGCCAGGAAAATTGCTTCCTATTGTGTACTGCTATCCATGGTTTCGTTTTGTGCCAGTAGTTTTCTTGCAATTGGAAATATTCTGGAAGCACTTGGCATTTGCAATCATGAAGTAGGGACATGGATTGGTGCAATTGTGGTCATTTCTTTCACCATTTTCAGTGGATTATGGGGTGTTGTATTGACAGATACGATTCAATCCGTGTTATTACTGATTGGTTTTGGAATTTTATTTCCGATTATTGTTATAAAAACTGCTGGAGGCTGGGAAACTATAGTGGCTTATAATGGACCGGAAAGAATGCAAATTTGGGGTGGAATTGCTCCGGTGACAATGCTGGGCTGGGTCGTATACAATATCTTGTCAGTAGGTGCCAATGCTACATATGCACAACGTATTTTTCTGGCGAAAAGCACACGGGATGCGGTGCGTGGCCATCTGGTAGCGTGGGTATTTACATTGGCTGTATGTGGGGTATTTTCGGCATTGCCAGGATTGGCTTCCAATATGATTTTTCCGGAAGTTAAGGGAAGTCAGTTTACTCCTTTATTTATTGTCACATATTTTCCGGTTATCGTTCGGGGATTGATGTTGTCTATTCTTCTCGCATTGATATTAACGTCCGGAAATAGCTATTTGATGTTATTAAGTTCCACTGTTGTGGATGATATAATTCGCCCAATAAAGAAAGATTTATCAGATAAAAAAGTTATTTTTGTCACACGCACAATATGTGTATTGTCAGCGGGGATTATTTGTATCATGGCATTGTATGTAGATAAACTGTATCAATTAACCAAAACTGGAGGCAGCGCTTATGGAGCCGGGATATTTTTTCCGTTAGTGATAGGGTGTTTTGCAAAAAAAGTAAATGCCAGAGCCGTTTGTGCTTCTATGGTTGCAGGCACACTTACATCATTCTGCTTTGACATGTTCCTGAAAATACCATTAGGATTGGATATGGATGGCGGCCCTATTGGGGCAGCGCTTTGCCTGATAATTATTTTGAGTGGCTATTTATCTAAGAAAGAAATAAGAAAATCGGAAGAGTAAATTATAGCTCGGAATTTATGGAAAGTTTAAATTATGTTGTATCAGTTTTGATAAATGTATTCTTTGCCTGAAATTTCAGGCTTGAATAAAAATAAAAGATAAAGAGAGGGTAAATTATGGAAACATTGGAAAACAAAATTACTTACAAACAAATTTTGATGGTCTTTTGCGAGTCTTTAGGGTGGGCTGGGGTCAATGTCATGGGTTACGTTTTCTCCAATTATTACTCGCTGATTCAGGGAGCATTTGGGTATGAAACTATTCAAATTGCAAACTTGAATACGATTATGGCCGGAGCCAGTGCAATTTGTTATTTCTTTGGTGGCTTTTTTGCAGACATTTTCAAACCGAAGATCAATATGACGATCGGATACTTAGGTCTGACTGCCTGTGGTGCGACAATGTTGGCACTTCCCGGTTATAATATTATGAAGTTGGTTGCTGTTTTAGTTTCGTTTTTCGGATTGGGATTCTACATTCCTTGTGCTTTGAAGTACATAGCTGCGATGGGTAACCGTAATCAGCAATCTAAACTTTATGGCTATTTTTACATGTTTGCAGCGATTGAATCAATGCTGACCACGCCGTTCATATCTGCTATTATTTCCAAATCCGGTGATTATGATGGTATGAAAGCAATGCTGTTCTTCTTTTGTGGAATGATGATAATTTCTTTATTGATTCATTATCTGTGGGTAGAACGTGCCGTTATTCTGGCAGAAAAGAGCAAAAAGGCAGAGGCCGAAAAATTCAGTTTTAAAATTGTGGGTGATCTGCTTAAGAATCCCAATTTCTATTTGGTTATGCTGATGGCATGTGCAACTACTTTGCCGAACCACTTGAATACTTATGTTCAACCTTTGCTGCAGAGTGAATTTGGTGCTTCATCGGCGGTTACACAATTTGTGTCTCAGTGGGCAAATAATGGTTCAGCTATAATTCTGACACCGCTGGCAGGTATTGTCGCAGCAAAACTGGGATCTACCATGCGTGTGATATCCTTTAGTATTTTGCTGGGAGTTGTTGCTTCCGGAGCAATGCTGATTCTTCCTTTTGATCCTGCTTATATGATTTTATTGGTTGTATTAGTATTTTGTTTGCGAGGAGTCTTTAATATTGGTAAACCGGCACGACCATCCATGGTTGGTGAATCTCGGCTTCCGTCGGCTTCACGAGGTACTATTAATGGATTGATGTTTGCCCTGACCGGTGTACAGAAAACGGGAGTTTCTGCATTTGCAGCATATGCATTAACGAGTTATGAAGGGGCAACAGGTTACCGTATGCTGTATGGTATATCCTTTGTTATTATGATAATTTGCTTTATTTTGGCATTATATTTCTCTAAACGCTTAAAAAGAGCGAAAGAGCGCGATGCTGTCGAAGGGACACCAGCAGGTATTATGGTTTAAAATGGGAAGAAGTGTGTGACATAATTTGGAGGGTATCCTCGTATTTGAAAGAGATAAAACATATAGTTTGGGGATACCCTCATTGATTTAGGGCAAAGGTGAAAGGATAATGAATACAGACAAAATAAATAAATATTTAGCGGAATGGTATGAAAGAAATGAAAAAAAAGTGCGTGTTCTTATGCATACATTATGGGCGCATCCGGAAGTGGCATTGAAAGAGTATTATGCCTGTGATACTATTGTCAAATTTTTGCAACAACAGGGATTTGTTACAATCGAAACTCATGCTGCTGAGAATTGGAAAAGTTCTGAGGAAAGGCCAAATACAGTGATTGCCTCCTGGGGACATGGGAAACCGGTTATTGGTATTGTTGGAGAATTGGATGCTCTTCCAAATTTAGGAAATGAAAATGTCCCCAGGAGGCAGGCGTTGGAGGGGCCAGGTCATGCGTGCGGACACAATCTTATGGGAGGCGGTGCTGCTGCAGCTGCTTCTGCGCTAAGGTATGCGATGGAAAAAGAAGAATTACATGGTACTATACGTTTAATCGAAGCGCCAGCAGAAGAAATTGGTGTTGGGAAAGCATATCTGGCTAAAAACGGCGTTTTTTCAGATTTGGATATGGCGCTAATGTGGCATCCTGCGCAGGGGAAATTAGATATATCACCAGTCAATCAAACAGTTGCGTTTCGTGTAGAGTTTTCCTTTTATGGAAAAAGTGCACATGCGTCTGGTATGCCATGGGAGGGACGAAGTGCTCTTGATGCAGTGCAGTTGATGAATTTGGGATGTGAATTCATGCGCGAGCATATTAAACCACATGTCAGAGTTCATTATTACATTCCGAATGGTGGAAGTGCCCCTAATATTGTGCCTGACTATGCGTCCGTTGTTTATATGTTTAGAGCATTAGATGATTATGGTGCTGCAGAAAATGTAATGGAGCGTGCTGTAAAATGCGCAGAGGGGCAGCTCTTATGACTGAAACAGAAATGGAGTATAAAGTGGATTCTGTAGTTCCTCAATTTTATTATAATTATCCACTTTGTCAATATCATGAAATGGCAGTTTCTAAAGTCCCGGAATTAAGGTATACAGAAGAGGAGTATGATTTTGCTCGTGAGCTATATAAAAACATTAATAAAAATGACTTAATGATCCCTGAAGATTCTGAACTTTTACCAACTGGATTTATTCCTTTTAACTTAGAAAAAAAAGGATGGCAAAATTGTACGGATGCAGCTAATATGACATATTTTTGCCCAACTATTCATTGTCAGGGGCTGGGACGTGTTACAAAAAGTCCTGGACATCATTGGAATGTCACGGCAGTGTCGGGATCCAGTTTGGGGGAAACCGCAGGAATTTATGCATATAAAACACTTGCTCAGTTAGGGTACGATGCGCTTACTAATCCGGAGATTGTAGAAAAGTGTTGGGAAGCTCATCGTACCATGAATATACCACGTTATAAAGAATGGATATAATGTATCAGAGAGAGGAGATTATTTTATGCCATTTATTACAATAAAATCCATACCTAAAGATGAAAATGTCAAAAAATCCATAGTAACCAAAATTGTGAAAGTTTTTGAAGAAACGTATGGATGTAATGCTGAACATGTTAGTATTTCGATTGAAGAGTGTAGTTCAGCAACTATTCAACAGGAAATTCAAAAGAATATGGATAAAATCTATATTTTGAGAGGTAACGCAGTCAAATAATAGATTTTACTAATATTTAACGCTGGCGAATGATGCGTTCAGGCCAGCCTGCAATATTTCCGTTCAGTATCGCAGTGAACATGCGGTTCTTGACGCCCGGGTTCTCCAGATTGATCTGTCTGATCAGGTCCTTTGCATACTGCCGTTTGGTCAGGCCGTCTACCGGACAGCGGCTTTTGACGACCGGGAGATTGTATTTGTGCTGAAATCCAATGACATCTGCTTCCTCCACGAACATGATCGGCCGGATCACAGTCAGATCCATTCGATCCAGATAGGTCTTCGGCGAAAAGGAGTGAAAGCGCCCTTCAAAGATCAGGGAGAGCAGCATGGTCTCGATGATATCATCCTTGTGGTGAGCGTATGCCACCTTGTTGCAGCCGATCCGCTTTACAGCCTCATTCAGTGCACCCTTTCGCATTTTGGCGCATAAGGAGCAGGGGTTCGGTTCCTTTCGTTCCTCGAACAGGATATGTGCGATATCTGTCTTTACAATCTCATATGGAACCTGCAGCGTGCGGCAAAGCTCGGCTACCGGTGAAAAATCACATTTCTCGTAGCCCAGATCTACGGTCACGGCGGTAAGGTCAAATCTTTCCGGATAGAACCGGCGCAGCCCGTGAAGCGCATATAGAAGTGTCAAACTGTCCTTTCCGCCGGAGATCCCGACTGCAATGTGATCACCTTCCTGTATCATGGCATATTCATCCATGGCTTTTCTCGTAAAACTCAGTAATTGCTGTAATTTCATAAAATCGATTCCTTCCGGCCTGAAAAGGGAAATAGGCTCCCTGTCGGCACATAATTTTCCATGTATTTTCGCGATTCATATTTTATCATATTCGGCCTGTAAAGTCACTGAAATCCTGTATATTTTTTTCGCTTTTGTTTCTCAAAATACGTAAAAATCTATGTATAAACTATTTGCCACGAGAGACATTAAATGGTAAGATAGAATTGGCTCGGAAATGATACATAATTTGCTGTGAATATTAGTGCATGAATAAGTATCAGGATAAGGGCGGATCTGCATATGCATTGCGTATGTATTGAGGAGAAAACAGAAAGGATTTGGCAGGATGAGATTTGTGATACAGCGCGTGACACATGCCGATGTCACTGTGGAAGAGGAAGTCATCGGGAAGATTGGGAAAGGCTTTCTCGTGCTTATTGGCGTCGGGCAGGAGGACACCCGGGAAATTGCAGACAAGATGATCAAGAAATTAGTGGGAATGCGTATATTTGAAGATGAGAACGGTAAGACGAACCTGTCGCTTGCAGATGTAAGCGGAGAACTTCTTCTGATATCGCAGTTTACCTTATATGCAAACTGTAAAAAAGGGAACAGGCCGAGTTTTACGGAAGCGGGCGCACCGGATATGGCAAATGAGATGTACGAATACATCATTTCGGAATGTAAGAAAAGTGTTCCGGTGGTGGAGCGGGGGAGCTTTGGCGCGGATATGAAGGTGAGTCTGTTAAATGACGGACCGTTCACGATCGTGCTTGACTCCGACAGGCTATAAATGCTTAATGGAGTGCAAGATGGAACATCAGAGAGTAATTGCATAAATTGCAGGAAGGATACCAGATACCAAAGGAGCAATTTCATATATCAGGAAATCGCGCAGCGATGCGTTGAACATAAATTAATCAGGAAAGAGAGGATATGATCCTATGAGTTATGAAGCATTGAACAAGAAAATGATGGAGATGCAGGAGGAGATTATCGCTTCGATTCAGCAGAATATGAGAATCGAGAGTGTGCGTGGCGAGGCGAAACCGGGAGCACCCTACGGGGAGGGGCCTAAAGCGGCATTGGATGATCTGTTGGCGCTGGGAGAAAAGCTGGGATTTCAGACCGGCAATGCCGACAACCGTGTGGGCTGGATTGAGTACGGTGAAGGAGAAGAGATGGTTGGAATTCTCGGACATCTGGATGTTGTCCCGGCAGGAGAAGGCTGGAAATATCCACCGTTTGGTGCAGAGATTCATGATGGAGAACTCTGGGGGCGGGGAATTCTGGACGATAAGGGTCCGGTCATCGCTGCCGTATATGCCCTGAAAGCCATTCGTGATCTGAATCTTCCGATTGACAGAAGGATTCGTGTCCTGTTTGGCACAGATGAAGAGTGTGGCTCTTCCTGTGTGAAGCATTATGTGGAAAATGGATATGAGTTGCCAACGATTGGTTTTACTCCTGATGCAGAGTTCCCGGCTATTTTCTGTGAGAAGGGGACCAGTGGATTTATCGCTGGTGAGAAGATGATTAATGAAGGTAAAATTAAAGTAGAATCCTTTAGCGGAGGTATGGCTGCAAACGTGGTGACTCCGTTCTGTAAATTAGTCGTGTGCGGACCTCTGAAAGTGACACCGGCAGAGGGAGTCACTGTTCGAGAGGAAGAGGGAAAGACGATCGTAGAGGCTGTCGGCGTTTCCGCACATGGAAGCACACCGCAATTAGGCGTCAATGCAGCAATCAGACTATTAAATGCTGTAAAAGAAAATGAATTTGGCGGAACTTTCCAGCAGTATGCGGATTTCTTATTGGAAAAGATTGGAACCGAGACAAACGGCGAGTCCTTGGGAATCCATTTTGTAGATGAGGAAACGGGAGAGACGACTGTAAATCTGGGTGTCGTAGAATTTAATGAGAAAGAGTGTTCATTTACTTTGGATATCCGTTATCCGAAGAATGCTGACCCAGAGGTTGTTGACGATCGTGTAATCAATGAAATCAACAGCTATGGGCTGGATGTTCTGAAAAAGACCAATGCAAAACTTCTGTATGTTCCAAAGGATTCTGAACTGGTTTCCAAGCTGGTGAAGGTGTATGAGGCGGAAACACAGGATTGCAGGGAACCAATCGCAATCGGTGGCGGAACCTACGCAAAAGAATTTCCGAATATGGTTGCCTTTGGACCGGCGTTCCCGGGAGAGGAAGATGTTATTCATCAGCCGAATGAACGTGTTCAGCTTGATAAAATGATGAAATCCTATCAGATTATTGCAGCGGCTATGTATGAGCTGGCGCAGAAGAACGGATAAGGTATTATAAAGAAAGAGAGTAAAGCTCAGGGTCCCTTGCTAGGGTTCTCTGAGCTTTACGATATTGGCGGCGCTGCGCCTGCGGTCTTCATCGATGGCCGCGTAGTGCTTTTTGGTGGTATTTACATCCTTATGACCAAGTACATCTGCCACCAGATAAATATCTCCGGTTTCCTTATAAAGCGAGGTTCCGTAAGTACTCCGCAGTTTGTGCGGCGTGATCTTTTTGTTTGGGGTTACCCGGCGGGCATATTTTTTGACCATATTTTCTACCGCCTGAACTCCCATACGTTTTTTCTGGGTGGATAAAAAGAGTGCATTTTCTTCACCCGGGAGAGGAGAGGCAGCCTTGCGAGTGGTCTCCAGATAGGTGCGGAGCGCTTTTTCCACTTCATCGCCAAAATATACAACCATCTGATTTCCACCTTTCCTGGTCACGGTGATTCCGTTGTTTTTAAAATCGATATCGCCGATATCCAGGCCCACGCATTCCGATACACGAATGCCTGTTCCCAATAATAAAGTCAGGATTGCAAGATCACGTTCTCTGGTCTTTTCATAATATACCCGTGCCTGTCCGGTCAGTTTGGCGCCGCATTTTTCCACATGATCCAGCAAGCTTGCCACCTCGTCCGATTCCAAACGTATGATCGCCTTATCGTGTAACTTCGGCATATCTACAAGTAAAGTAGGGTTCTTTTCAATTATCTCGTGTTTATAGTAATATGCATAGAAGCTCCTGAGAGCTGACATCTTTCGTGAAAGACCTTTTTCCGTATTTGTTGTGACCCGATTGCTTTCTTTACTTTTGTAGACCTTCAGATATTCCTGGTATTCTTCGATATCGACCGGGGAAAGCATCTCCAGATCCGATGGCTTAAAGTCATTCATCGTATAATTCTTGAAGACGGGGTTCTCCTGTAATAAGAATTGGAAGAATGTCCGGATATCATATGCGTAAGAAATCCTGGTTCTGGGTGAGGTCGTCGGTTCAATTGCGCGAAAATAATCTTTGGCAAATTCCGGCATTGTCTTTAATACATCACGTAACCGCAAGGTATTATCAATATATGTTTGTTCCTGATATGTTTTTGGCTGTGCCATGATTAATGAAAACCTCCTTTAAAATAAAGTAAAATTGCTGAAAATAAGAAAATCCAAATAAATCATACCATATATTATAAAAAACGTCCACATCTTTTGGAAAAATCAGGATTTGTCGTATAGATTGGCACCTCCAGGTATATCACATCAACATAATCAGTGCGTACCTTCTTTAAATGCCCCTTACTCTCATCAGAACACGCTAGAATCTCCTCCACTGGCATTAACACACAATATTCATCAATAACAGGTTTATCGCAGTTATTTGAAGCCCAATAGCGTTTCTTTCCCTTAGTTACTGAACACAATTCTTTAGACACATATTTGACTATGTATGAACAGGCTTTCTGCATATCGTCAATTTTAGTCACCGTAGAAAAGCCCAGCTTATACCGGCCAATGTTATAGATCACACGGCCTTTCTTGTCACGATGGCCACTGTCAGTGAATTCCATGTTATCACAGCCAGCGAACAGACCATGAAAATGCCAGCGTCCGGATTTATGCAGTTCTGGAACAATCAGATACTTTAGTTCGGAATTACCACGATTCTTTATGTTCTTAAGCCATTGCGACAATTTTTTACTGCACTCCGAATAATCAAATGAATTAACCTTTTCTGGGTCAAATGTCAACGTAAAGAACCATTCCCAGCGGTTACTTTTAGCGATATCATAGATCATATTTTTAGACCTCCTCACTGAACGTTTTAGATTTTCTTCAGGGTCACCCATGTTACGATACCATTCCACTTCCTCAGTAAAGGGATTGATAAATTTATGAGAATTACAAGGGAATATTTCCCCTGATTCCAAGCTGAAAGGCTTATTTATAATCCTATCTCCCTTAGAACAAAGAGGCAAAGAAAATATCTGTAATTGCTCAGTGTCAAGGTATTTTTTAACCCTAACATTAAACATAACTCATACCCTAACTTTTCTTTAAATTTGTTAAATGACACTCAAGTGTCCCTATTGTCAAGTATATAGGGACACGTCCTTCACGACACTTTTTCCGCCCCTTCCGGGCTGTCCGCCTCGGCTCCGGGCGGGGCCCCTGACTCCCCGTCCTGCACCGAGCCGAACATTCCGAATGTGTCATACAAGCTATAGAACTTCTTTTCTGCGATAAAGAATTCAGAACCGACTTTCTCTTTCATCGGGTACCACACTTTCACAGCTACGAACAGCTTGCCAAGACAGAACGAGCTCAGGATTTTTCCCTTCCAGCCGAAGTTGCTGACCTTCCGGTGAACCTGTTCGTATTCGATCAGGGAACGTATCTGGCGGTCAATCATGCGGTCGAACTGCGCGACCAAAATGACGTCATAACCATATTTCCGGTGCTGGGTAAAGAAGGACAGCCATTTGTTGCGTCCTTTCGTATTCCATTCCCTGGCATTGAACATCAGCTGGCATTCGTCGATGACAAGAAGCAGAGCGCCCTCCCTCGCCCTCTGACCGGAGAAATAGTCAGCGGAATACTGGATGAGGAATTCCGGCGTCAGAGACTCATTATCCTTCTCAACGAACTCTCCCCTACATCTCGGTATTTTGGTCAAATTTATCGCGAAATTGGCGATTACAGGCATATTTCTCTTCAAGGTATAATATATGACCCTTGCAGTATGTAAGGACTTTCCAGAGCCAGGTGTGCCAGAATACAGATAGATCATAACGCAGTCCCCTCCTCTCCCGCTCTTTATAGCAGTTATATTTGACACCGCAAAAGACATAGGTGTCGAGACAGTTCTGGCAGATGCCACAACTGTAATCCTTATCGCCATACTGACAGGTGATGCATGTGCCTTCGGTCTCTTCATCGAACCACATAAAAACACTCCTTTCCTACCCGTTATAGTCACTATGCACAAACAAAAATAACTTTTCGGTCTGGATCAGCATCAGCTGACGTCAGCTGAAGACTCAATATTTGTGCAATATATACAACTTATTCAATCGCCTTGATCCAGCGAAGAATGATGGAATACATATAGAACAGTCCGATCGCCACGAGCCACGCTTCCCCTATCGCGATCATCTGTCCCACAGGGATGAACCAGTTAAGCCATCCGAGATATGGAATATCACTACAAGCCTCTATGAACTGGGTGAATGGCGACGTCGGAAGGAGCGCCAGCACCCAGTCAAGGAACTGTCCTAAAATCTCTTTCATAAAACTCAGCATAAGATCACCTACCCTTTAATCAACGCTCTTGTGGAAAGCACAAGGCCAACAATATACAATACCAAAAACATCGCCCGGCAGACCGCTGCTACTCCATTGAAATCCTTCAAATCAATGACGAAGGTATGGTCATAGTTAATCACACCAAAATGAACCGGAACTTCGATTCGTGGTGTCACGGGCTCCGCGTTAAACAGACGGAAACAATCGACCAGATCAAACGGAATGCAGAACGGGAATATATGCTTTAGATCACGGAGAAAATCCTTATTGTTCGTAGGATTGTCCGGATCAGGGTTAGGGTCTGGATCAGGGTTAGGGTCTGGGTCAGGGTTAGGATCTGGATCTGGATCAGGGTTAGGGTCTGGATCAGGGTTAGGGTCTGGATCAGGGTTAGGGTCTGGATCGGGGTTAGGGTCTGGATCTGGATTAGGGTCCGGAGCTGGCGCTGGGTCAGTTTGAAGGCTTGCAAGGTACTGGTTAACAAGTTCCAACTGCGCAGCCGGATTAATGGCAGTGCCTATACTCTGTAACAGATTCTGGAGCGCCTGAAGCTCCGGTATACTATAGAGCTTAGTCGGGTCAAATGACGGAAGGACAGGCAGATCAGTATTACTGGCAAGCGCATTCGATAAATCTGGAGTAACCCAGTCTGAACGGCCATTTTCGTAATAATCAACACCTTCTCGTTCAGAAGAGAAAATAGGAACATCACCTCCATAAGATGCAAGAGAATCTATACTAGAAGATGAGTTAGAAAGTTCCCCAAGAAAAGTCGTTGAATTGGTACTAGTAGAACGAGAACAGCCATATAACGGATTAGAACCATTGCGTTCAATATGAAGAGTACCAGATTTTAAATAAACAACCATATCAGTACCAAAATAATATGACAATACAAAAGTACCATCTTTATACGGATAGACAGTATAAAAATGAGAATTAAAAGAAGAAGGATCAAACCCCTTTTTTAAACAAAGTGAATTCACAGAATTCATTGCTTTATCAAATTTTTCTTTTGAAGTTGCCGTCTTCAAAGCTCCATACTTTTCCTTCACAATATCCCCCACGATCGCGCCCAAAAGCGGAACCGCTCCGGCAGTCAGGGCGATTCCTTCCGGCGAACTAAAGAACGAACTGAACGGAGGCAAATCCTTTTCCGTGACTTCCCCGTCTCCGTCACCGTCGTATTTGTCATCATCGTTATCCGGGTCATCAGGATCACCAGCACCACCATTCAGTATTGTAAAACGCGCAGTTTCATAAGCCTCTTCAATATCATCAGCAAGAGCGCTAGAACCGTCCGTATTGCCGTAATAAGCCAAAGTAACGCAACCGTACATCAAAAGAAGGAATGTTACTATAGCAACATCATCTACCCCAGCAACTGCCTTTACACTCCTGGCTTTATCATAAGACATCATAACAGACCCACTAGCCAGCACTCCTACCAGCACATAAACGACCATCTTTTTAAAACATCTTTTCTTCATCTCTTTCTCTTTTCCTCCTTTCCGATAAAAGAAAAGAGCCGGATTTCTCCGACCCTTTCCACTTAGCAAGTTCTTCCGTCCTACTTAGACACAACTCTTTTAAAGATTTTAATACCAGTAGTGACCACGATCATAGCGCCCACAACAGGGAGCGCGATCGGCAGAACGTCCGCGATGATACCAGTGATTGAAGTACCAACGGTCGTAAAGCTAGTTGTTAATGCAGTCGTTACAGCTTCCATAAACTCCTCTCCTTTCCCGGTTTACACCGTTTTGAATATTTTAACTAATGCATGCACAGCAAAACCAATCATCATAGGGATGCACCCTATCACAAAACCCGCCGGAATGGCGGATACAAAAAGTGAACCGCATTCCTCCAGCGAGATAACTAAAAATTCCCCATTCATGACCTGACACCTCACGCTCTGAAATATTTAGCCAGTATGTTGCTGGCAAATACACCTACCAATAAGGCTATGCCAACCATAGTAACAATCAGGCAATTTGTTATAGTATCCAGTCTCTGCCCTATTCCTTCCACAGAAACCGAAATCGCCTCGAGAGTCTCCGAATACTGCGCAAGATATTCCTCGTTCGAACTGTCAGGCATCAGAGCTTCCTCCACAGGAGCTTCGCTCTCCGAAGGTGTTCCCTCAAGACCAGGTGATGCTTCATCATGAGCATCCCCAGCAACAGAATCCGGTTCAACAAACAAATCCTCATTCATTCCACGTTCTCCTACACCCAAGCCCGGTATGATGGACTATCCTACCGGGCAACCGCCATTGTAACCGTAATTCTCCCAGCGTCAAGGCACGCAAGCTCAAGGCCTTGACCCCGTGATAATTACTTTAGTTTGTTCATCGTCATGACACGGAGCCGATTATAATCGGTATTGAATTCAAAATCGAAGGAACAGATATCGCCCTTCTTGATTCCCGATTTCATGATATGCTCTTCGAGATCGACACACGGGAGCATTCCCATGTCTGCATCAGACAACTCCACTCCTATCTTGAAGCTCTTAGCCATCTTCCCGGCATTATCCTTATACTCCGTGAAGCTGATGCTTCGAAATTCACCCTGAAAAGTTCCATAAATCTTCATACGCTTATCTCCTATTCTTTTATATTCCAACCACTCTCAGTGGCAGTTACCTAAGTTAGGGTAGGCGCCGGAGCGCCCACCTCTTAATATCTATTTTCCCTGACAGTCACCATGATGCAGTTATCAACGGCAGTAATATAAGAGACTGACCTTGAACGGACTTCATACGGAATAATCACATCATCACCTCGATACAAAGTACGATACTGGTAGGGTTCTTCCAGCCTTTCTCTTATCAACAGTTCACCATGCAGATAACGGAGCAGTCTATCAACAGTCACTTAACCACCTTTACCTTTCTACCAATATCGTCAAGCAAGCATCAGATGGGACAATCATCAAAACATCTTCATCACAGAGATCTGATGGAATATCGAAACCAAAACCAATATAAAGATGCTCAAAAGGCTTAGAATCAGCTTCCTCAATCGAGACTCTGGATTCACAAGAAAGAACATCAACAAGTTCCTGAATCTTCATTTCTCAACCACCCCTTCCAAATCAAATGACATATATGTAGAGTTCTTCTTTAAAAATCCCCATACGGTCAACCTCATGGTCAAGAAGCTCCTCAGGAATCTGAGAAAAAGAATCGTAATGCGTTCTCAGCCTGTTAACGATAATGTCAACAGGAATCCCTATACCATAACTAATATCTTTTACCTTCATTTTGCGCTCTCCTTTCTCCTACCCTACCCTATGCCATGTTTACCAATGGAGGCCAAACAGGGTTGTTTCATGAAGAATAATTCAAATGATTAAGCATACTGTTTTTACGGGGGTTATGGAAATTATACATTTTTTTCATAACCCTCGACTTTTTTCTCTTGTAGAGGTATAATGTCTATATAGTATAGGTATGCTCTACCTATACAGAAAGGAGGATATTATGCCAGTAACAGAGAAAAAATATCCTGACTGGGTGCAGGAGAAACGGACCAGGGGAACCACCGTCAAAAAGAAAGGTGATACTTATTATCTCTATAAACGCACTTCCAGGCGTGTTCCCGGGAAAAAATACCCACAGCCGGTAGATACTTATATCGGCATCATAACTCCGGAAGGAGTCATAAAAAGTGAAAAGAAAAAAATATCCCTGGGAGGGATAGAAGTGAGGGAGTATGGATTCTCCAGGGCAGTATGGCAGCTGTGCCCGGAGGGATGGAAGAAACCTCTGGGGAATGACTGGGAGGATGTCCTTTCGGTTATTCTGAAAAAATGGTCACCAGAGACCTACCTTGCGAAAGAAAGAGAGATAAAAACGGAGCAGGAATTTCACTATCAGTTTAATGCCCAGGCAGCATCCCTGAGCAGACGGATTTATAAAGAGCACGGAGTAGAACTTCAAAAACTGCAGATATTGAAAAGTATTTATCTGCTGTATTTTGAAAAAGAAAGGGTGATATCAAAGATTAGTACAGAACAGGAGGAACTGTTAGAAAAAACAGGGGTGGAACTTTCCGTGTGCTGAGAATGGCTTTCGGACAAAAATGCTTCTGGAATATATGAGGATGGTGCCGGATCCACGATGCGGCCGGGAGACAAAGCATGACTCTGCGGAAGTGCTGGTATGTCTGGTGACCGGTTTTCTGGCAGGAAAGACAACTATACGCAGGAGCCTTAGATGGTGTAACAAACATCTGGAAGAGCTGCGGGAATATCTTCTATTAAAGAAGGGTATCGCATCCCCGGCAACAGCATGCCGGATCCTATGGGGGATTGACGTGGAACTGTTTGCGCTGGCATTCATGGAATGGATCGGGGAGATTGTAAGCACGAAAGGAATCCATATATCAATTGACGGAAAGGCACTGCGGGCAGCAATGGAGAAAGTGAAGGATTTCAGGGCCCCGATGATCCTGAATGCGATAGATGCGGTAACGGGACTGGTGATCGCGCAGATGCCCATTCAGAATAAAGACTGTGAGATTAAGGCGATACCGGAGCTGTTGAAACTGCTTGATATCCAGGGAAGTACAGTCACAACAGATGCAATTGGGACACAGACGCAGATCATGGAGCAGATCCTTTCCCAGGGGGGACATTTTGTGCTGATGGTAAAAAAGAACCAGCCACAGTCCTATGATGAGATCGTGAAATATTTCGGAGAGATGGCAGAAGACCACAAAAAGATGAAAAAAGACAGTAACTACAGGGCAAGGTATCCGGAAATGCAGGAAAAATATGAGGAAGTGTGCCAGCAGGAAAGGAACCGTGACAGGCAGGAATACCGATGGTACAGCGTTTGTGGGGAATGCAGCCTCCTGACAAAGACACAGAAAGAATGGCCTTTTGTAAAAACAGTGGGATTAGCCCGTCAGATACGGATACCGGTTGAACGGGATCCTAAGGGAAATGATATCACACCAGATGTGAGGACATTTCTGGAAAAGGGTTCAAGAAGAAGGCCCAGACCAGTCCAGGATGAGGAAAGGCCAAAGGATATACAGAAAACAGGAATGATCTCGGATATGGAACTGACAGCGGAAGAAATGGGACGTATAAAAAGGGAGCACTGGTCGGTCGAAAACCGACTTCACCATGTGTTAGACGATACGTTCCGTGAAGACAGGTCCCCGGCGAAAAAATCAAAGATCAATCTGGCCCTGATCAGGAAGTTTGCCTATAACATCCTGCGGATAGCTATGCTGGCCGGGGACTGTTCGGAGATCATGACAGAAGCTATGGACGAGTTCAGTGATGATCCATTCTTAAGAAAGAAATATGTCTTCAACGGGATAGCCAGTTTCTATTGATATAAAATAAGTATAAGTTATTTTGAAAAAAGTGTAAATAAGATATAGGGATATTTTGCGCCTTTTTAGAGGGCAAACATCTTGGATGCGGGTAAGGAATTGCAAAGGATGCGTTTAGAAAGATTCTGATCTGAATAATAGAGGGGTTATAACAAATGAAGCTGTTTGGGAAGATTCATGAAACAACCCTGGGAGGCCAAAGCCCCAGCATTGATAAACAAGAGAAAATATGTTATAATGTGAAACACAATCGCCAAAAAGTGTATACACCTTATATACACCATTAATATACAATAGGTGCATACACTTTGTCAACACTTTTTTATGAATAAAGGAGTATACGTTATGCCAAGTCAAAAACCTAAAATAGTTGTAAGAACAGATGGAGAGATAAAAACAAAATTCGAAATTATAGCAGAAAGAAATAATAGAAGCGCCAGTAAAGAAGCGGAATATTTAATAAAAAAGCACATTGAACAATATGAAACTTATAACGGAGAAATCAAATTAGACAAAGAATAATTGTATATATTGCACAAATGCTATTGCTTCAGTAAAGCCCGATCGGGCGGAATAAATCGATTTCGTTTGTGCATATTAACAATAAAAGATAAAAAGCTGAACTTCTGGACGTTCGACCCCGGACATCTAACGTTCAATCTCTGACCGGGTAGCTCTGAGAGGAGCTCCCCGATCAGAGTTTCACTTACGACAAATCCCGGTTAGTCGCACAGATTGAGTAAAGAGGAACAGAGCGGTTTACCGCTCTGTCTCATAATCTGACACTGCGCTGACGATATCACTATTCCAGGAGGGGAAGATATCGTCAGCTTCGTTTGTGACAAACCGTGATGGATTTGTCGTATAGATTGATGTCAACAAACCACTGCTATCAAAAAGGGATTGACGAGAAAAGCAAGAAAAATGCTGGGTATCTGCATTTGCAAATTCATCAATCCCTTTAGATTTTCAGTTATTTTAAATAATTTTTAATAGTTAATCCTGTATTTTATTTTCCGGACATTCTGGTTCTGATACACATTCTTCTTCATTGAATGCTTCCGAATTTTGTGTATTGCTTGTATTTGGCTCATATGGCGCGTTTTGCATTGGGACACCATATTGATATGGACCAGCGCCATAAAATGGCTGATTCGGCCGATTAGGGGCTGTATTATTGAAATGTGGCTTATCGCTACTTTGATTATCTTTAGTAGAAGGACCGGTATAGGAATACGGTCCAGCCGGCATCACAGGGGGATTCATGTTCCCTGTATTCGAGAAAGTCCCGGTCTGGCGATGTGCCGTATTGGTTTCAAACAATTTCAGTTTTTTGCCATATACGACTCTGGTATCACATAGAATATCGTGTATTCCACATTTCTCTTTTCCAATACCTATCATAAAATAACCGATGCAGAGCAGGAAACTGCTTAAATATCTCCCGATTGTTTCCCGGTAAATAATATCAAACAGGCTTACTCTTCCATCGGATGTCTTCCGGCTGATCACGACAAGATTCATGGCACGTTTGCCAAAGGTACACCCGGTATAATAAGTTAAGATAATAAAGTAAGCTACTTTCACGAGATATAGCAATATGTCTTTCAATGAAAACTGAAATAATAAACCCTTATTAAAAAAAGTGCTTCCGGCACCGGCAAATTCTGAAAAGAGCAAAGCTCCCAGTCCTAAAAACATGCGAACGATCAGCAGCATGAAAAAGACAATGATATTGTCGATGAGAAAAGCAGCGAGCCGTGCCCAGAATCCGGCATAAGTGTACTCTTCTGCCCGATTAGCGTAATTGTTCTGCATAGTACATCAGCACCCCACTTTCCATCTTATCAGCAGTTTCAGTAAGGATCTGTGCTTCTGACTTTGGTACGATTTCTTTGAGTTCAGAGAACAGGGAGGAAAAGAAATTCGTCTTGGCCGGCATATCATAATACATGTATGTGTCTAATTCTTCTTCGAACGCGGCTCTCATCTCCTCGTAGGAACTGATTTCATCTACCAGTCCGTTATTCACGGCCTGCAAAGCGGTATAGGTACGCCCATCAGCAAGAGTCCGCACAGCGTCTGTACTCATATTGCGCCCTTCTGCGACCTTTGTCACAAAAGCGTCGTAACATTCGTCTACCTGAGATTGGTAGATGGCAATCTGCTCTTCTGTCATCTTGCTGCTGTCTTTGTTGGCACCGCTCGTAATGCTGATATAGCGTATTCCCAGTTTCTCATATAATCCGGACAGATCATATCCGGACATAATTACGCCAATGGAGCCGGTAACGGTGTTCTTGTTTGCATAAATTTTGTCGGCAGCAACGGAGGCCATATACCCGCCGGATGCTGCGTAGTGTGCCATATAAGCCCAGATCGGTCGTCCGGTGGATTCGGAGTATTCTTTTAATTTGTCGTACAGCTCTTCTGATTCATATACGGTTCCGCCCGGAGAATCAATGTAAAGAAGAATCCCGGTATTGTTGTCGTCCCAGGCAAGATTGTCAATATATTCCATAGTGGAAAGATGCTGATAACCTGCAGGAGCTTCAAATAGAGATTCCTGTGTCTGTTCCTGAATGGTTCCTGTTACCTGTACAATGCCGATATACTTTCCATCTGGCGGTGTAAATGAGGTCTCATCTGCCAGTTCTTCCAGTAAGGCGGTATTTTTAGAGAAGATCCGTTCAGACAGTGCATGAGAAAGAACACTGCTGAAACCTACCACCACAAAAAGAACGGCAGCCACGACAAGTCCGATAATCTGCTTATTTTTCATAATATGCGCCCCTTTTCGTTTGTACTTTCATACTACTACAAGTATACGAGTAATGATGTCGGATTGTCAATGATTATTCGCATTCAGACAGCTGTGTGTCAAGGCAGGCGACCAGCATATAGTCTCCCGGAGTTAAGTGTTCTGCTTCCGATATACTGAGATTATTGATCTCTGCCAATTCATCCATATAATCATAAATAGAGTCACAAGATGAATTCATATACTCTTCTGCGAGGCTCCAGAAGGTGTCTCCCTCTTCGATCCGAACACTTTTATAATACTTGTATTCTGCGGGCTCCTCCTGCGCATTCACATGTGCGCCGGAGAAAAAGCTGCCGAACCCAAAACTGCATATCATGATCAAGAGGACTGCGGCAACACCCGTCAAAAAACGCCTGAATGGACGAATATATTTTTTGCGATGTGCAGATGATTTGCATGACATATGAGTTTTTACTGTTCTCTTTTCATTTCTTCTTTTATCCATATCTTTGTCCCCCTTAAAATAGAGTCTCCCACTCGAAAATCCGTTCCGAACAACTGTTCTTCTATACTATATAACAGGAACAAATGTTTGTCAATCATTTACAAGAAAAAATCGAACATATTTTCTAAACATTTGTTTGCTTTTTCCGAAGGTTTATGATATGATGATATCAGGGTCAAAGTTTATGGATGATATGCTTGTATGTCAATACATGGCTCTATATAATAGGTCTGGTGAGTAATAAAGTTATTGACTTAGGAGGTCAAAGAATGAGTAAAGGAAAGATAAGCAAGAAACAGGAAGAAATTTTAGAATATATCAAGTCTCAGATTCTGGAGCGGGGATTTCCGCCGGCTGTTCGGGAGATCTGCGATGCAGTGAATTTAAAGTCTACTTCTTCTGTCCACTCCCATCTTGAGACACTGGAGAAGAACGGCTATATTCGCCGCGATCCTACCAAACCGCGTGCAATCGAGATTTTAGATGACACCTTCAATCTGACGCGCCGTGAGATGGTCCAGGTGCCGATTCTGGGTCGTGTAGCTGCGGGGGAACCGATTCTGGCTCAGGAGAATATTGAAGATTATTTTCCTATTCCGGTAGAATTTATGCCGAATAGCGATGTATTCATGCTCGAGGTTCACGGAGAGAGCATGATCAACGCGGGAATCCTTGACGGCGATTATGTTGTCGTAGAAAAGAGAAGTGTAGCTTCCAACGGTGAGATGGTGGTCGCATTGATCGAGGATGGCGCAACGGTAAAGACATTCTATAAAGAAGAAGGTTATATTCGTCTTCAGCCGGAGAATGATCACATGGAACCGTTTATCCTGACTGACGTGGAGATTCTCGGAAAAGTAATTGCAGTAATGCGTTTTTTCCGTTAATGGACTGATAGTTGAACTCTTACTTGACTTAAGAAAGCTTCGGTTGGGTTTCATTCCAATGCAAAAAATCACCTTTTCCGATTTTGCAATAGTGCTTGAACAACTTTATTGCTTATAATTGGAGAGGTGATTTTTTATCGCTGTCAGGATATCTAAATAAATTTCCCGTGTACCAATATCTGTCAGACTGTGTGGTCTTCCAGGGCCGTGCTATAAAGAATCCACATCAATGGCCTTTCCGTCACACCAGATTCGCTCTAAATCATAGAATAGCCGGTTTTCCTTGTCAAAAACATGTACGATAATGTCGCCGAAATCCAGGAGCACCCAACTTCCCAAGCCGTAGCCTTCCCGCTGTTTTGCCTCAAATCCGGCTTTGGCAAGCTCCTCTTCCGTGTGATCCACCAGTGCGCGAACCTGGCTTTCGTTAGTTCCATTTGCAATGATAAAATAGTCCGCAAGGACGGAAACGCCTGAGATGTCTATGACACGAACGTCCTCCCCTTTTTTATCGGAAAGTGCCTGACAGGCGATTCTCGCCATCTTTTTTGATAGTTCTTTTTGATCCATTCTTACACCACCCTTTCATTAACTGTTCACTTTTACGTCATGAAGCTGCTTATAAAACAGATATGTTTTTTCTGTCATGGGGTCCACTGTCACGCCTTTGGTATTCAGATAGGTGAGCGTGTCCTCCAGTATTTTAAAGAGGCAGGCGTCAAGATCCACAAAGGCCAGCGCACGTACATCAGTGAGATTCGGAGCCTCGCACCGGCCGGGCTCTATAAAATCTGCAATATAGATGATTTTATCCAAAAGAGACATGGCAGGCCTTCCCGTCGTGTGGGCAGCAATGGCGCGGAGAATCTTTTTATCTTCGATATTATATTTCTTCCATGCCAGAAAAGCTCCCAGTTTCGCGTGCAGAAGCCCCGGATTCTTCATCTCAGCCTCGTTGATATCCAGATGGTACTTCTTACAAAGACGGATTTTTTCGTCGCTGGAAAGGCATTTAGCGCAGTCATGCAGAAGTCCGGCGGTCAGGGCGCCATCCAGATCGGCGCCGTAACGCATAGCCAGACAGCCTGCCGTATGCATCACGCCAATCGTATGATCATAGCGGTCCTTGTCCAGATATCGTTTCACTCTTCTTTTTATCTTATTCAGTTCTTCTTCCATTGTCATCACCCTGGTATAATCCTTGTGTCTTAATATACGAAGCTACTTTAAGCGGAACCTGCGACTGCCAGTTCTCATCTTTAGCGATTTGCTCCCGGATCTCATGGGAAGAAATGTCCATGAGCGGGGTGCGCAAAAGACGGATATCTGCCTGATATTTCTCATTTAAGAACTGAATCCGCGTATTCATCTCATCAGGCGTATCCAGGTCGTCACGGTAAGCGGCAAGAATGACTGCAAGTCCTAAAAGTATCTCCGGGTGCGCCCAGGTCTCGATATCGCACAGGGAGTCCGCCCCGATGATATAATAAAAGGCATGCTGCGGATATTTTTCACGAAAATGTATAAGCGTCCGGTACGTGTAGGATTTATTCTGATTTTCCGCTTCGTATGTGCATAGCTTGAAATAAGGGACATCTGATATGGCAAGACGTGTCATCTCCACCCGCTCAAACGTATCCTTCTGGATAGCAGGGTTCTGCTTGTGGGGAGGATTGCCGTTGGGGAGAAACCATACCTCATCCAGCCCATAGTTACGATAGGCATATTCGGCCAGCATCAGATGTCCGTTATGGATGGGATCGAACGTACCACCCATAATTCCGATCTTCATGGTGAACCTCCTAAGGAAGGACGATCTTCTTCTTGTCGTCCTTTCCCTCTTTATATAATACGATCTTTCTTCCAATGACCTGAACTACCTGAGAACGTGTTCTCTCGCCCAGGAGTTGTCCCAGCTCTTTCGGGTCTTCCAGGCAGTTTTGAAGCACATGAATCTTGATCAGCTCTCTTGCAGTAAGTGCCTCATCTACGGAAGCGGTGACTTCCGGGGTAACGCCGGATTTACCGATCTGCAAAATAGGGTCCATGGTCATGGCAAGGCTTTTTAGATAAGCTCTCTGCTTTGAAGTCATAATTTATTTTGATTCCTTTCTCTTACTTCTATTCTGAACTATTCCGGATGATAGCCGAATATTTTGTGTTATTTCAGATAATAATCTGGCACCCCAAATTATTCCGGATAATAGTCAAACTGTAATCCGTACATCTTTACTGTATCGCCCTCCTGGATTCCGACTGCTTCCAGCTGATCCAGAATCCCGCTTTCCTTCAGGAATCGCTGGAAGAAAGCAAATCCCTTTTCAGAATCCAGATTGGTATATCCCAGCATCTTCTCAATCTTGGGTCCTTCGACAACATACATATCATCGACGTGTTCCACAGTAAACGGAAGATCAATATGAATAATCTCCTCTTCCGGAAAATACTCCTGCTCGAAGACCACAGGGGAAGAATCCATTTTGGAAAGCTCCTCACTTACATAATAGAGAAGTTCCTGGATTCCCTCGCCGGAGACGCCGGAAATCGGGAATACTTTGATTCCCTTCGGCTCAAATTCCTTCCGAAGCCGGTCGACAGGATCCTCGTCCCCCTCGTAGATCAGATCTACTTTATTGGCCGCGATCACCTGCGGGCGAGCGGCAATGGATTCGTTGTATGCGCTAAGCTCTGCGTTGATCTTGTAGACATCGTCTACCGGGTCACGGCCCTCTGTTCCGGCAGCGTCGACCACATGGATCATCATTCGGGTACGCTCTACGTGCCGCAGGAACTCATGTCCCAGCCCCACGCCTTCTGATGCGCCTTCAATCAGCCCCGGTATATCGGCAAGCACGAATCCTTTGCCATTTTCCAGGTCAACGACACCTAAGTTCGGCGTCAGTGTGGTAAAATGATAGTTGGCAATCTTAGGCTGCGCGTTGGTCACTCTGGAAAGAAAGGTGGATTTTCCCACGTTCGGAAATCCAATCAGTCCTACATCGGCGATAACTTTTAATTCCAGGTTCACCCAGAGCTCCTGTGCTGGCTTGCCGGGCTGTGCATATTTGGGCACCTGCATCGTTGCTGTCGCAAAATGCATATTGCCAAGCCCGCCCTTGCCGCCTTTTAAGATCACCTGTCTGGTGTTCCCACCAGACATATCGGCGATAATTTTATTAGATTCGGCTTCCCGGATAATCGTGCCTTCCGGGACCTTAAGGACGATATCTTTTGCGTCTTTTCCGTGACATCTTCTCTTGCCGCCCTGCTCTCCGTCAGGCGCTTTATATTTGGTCTTATGCCGGTAGTCATAAAGGGTATTAAGCCCCTTATCTACCTCGAAGATCACGTCTCCGCCGCGTCCGCCATCGCCGCCGTCAGGGCCGCCGTTGGGAACGTAAAGTTCTCTCCGGAAGCTGGCGTGTCCATCGCCGCCCTTCCCGGAGCGGATATAGATTTTTGCTCTGTCTGCAAACATATGGCTTCTCCTTTCGTCTCACAATTCAAAACAAGGCCCCAAACTAAAAGTTTGAAGCCTCATGGAAATCATGCTTATTCAGCTGCCGGATAGATAGAAACCTGTTTCTTATCTCTACCTTTTCTTTCGAAACGAACAACACCGTCAACCAGTGCGAACAGGGTGTCGTCTCCTCCGCGTCCTACATTCACGCCTGGGTGAATCTTGGTTCCGCGCTGTCTGTACAGGATGTTTCCAGCCTTTACAAACTGTCCGTCTGCTCTTTTGGCACCAAGTCTTTTAGACTCAGAGTCACGTCCGTTCTTTGTAGAACCAACTCCCTTTTTATGAGCAAAAAACTGAAGGTTTAATTTCATCATGGTGTTACACCTCCTCGAATATTAAGTCAATATACGCTGTATAGTCCGGATCATCTTCCAGGCTCTGAAGACCGAGAATCATGGAATCCATGAGCAGTTCTGTCCGCTCCGTGGGATTGCTTAAAATCTGATATTCGATCACGCCGTCCGTATCGTCCGATACCTGAGAGGTATTGGCGTCTGTGAACTGTTCGATCGAATTCATGGTATTCATAACGAGCATGGAAACTGCGGCACATACAATATCGTGTCCCGGCTCCTCAGCTCCTGCGTGACCGCTCGTCCGAAATCCAACGCATTCATTGTTCCTGTTTTTAAAAATAGATACCTGAATCATATCAATTACCGATTATGCATTGATCTTGTCGATCTTAACTTCGGTGTACTGCTGTCTGTGACCATTCTTCTTGTGGTATCCGGTTTTTCTCTTATACTTGTAAACGATAACTTTCTTAGCCTTACCATCACCGATCACAGATGCTTCAACGGTTGCACCCTCAACGGTCGGGGTTCCGACTTTCAGCTCGTCAGCGCTTACTGCAAGTACCTGGTCAAACGTATAAGACTGTCCAGCCTCGACACCAAGCTTCTCTACTCTAATGATATCGCCTTCGGCTACTTTGTACTGTTTACCACCTGTTGCTATAATTGCGTACATATGGCACCTCCTATTATCATTACTCGCCAACTACGGTGCCTGCATGGCAGGGCTTAAAACCTCGTTGTGCGGCATACTGGTATATTATACATCAGTACGCCGCACAAAGTCAACCCATTTTATTAGATTTTATGCAGATTTTTCGGCACAACTTTTTAACCTGTCGTAACAGAAACCGATGATATCCTTCCGGGTCACGATGCCGATAAAGTTCTCCTGGTCATCGACGACCGGTACGAAATTCTGTTCCATGGACCGCATGATCAGATCTTCGATCTTGGAATCGACGCGGACGGCTTTATAGTCCATTCTTCGCGGAATCTTCGTGACAGCAATGTTCTCCGCGTTTTTGATATTCAGAATGTTCAGATCTTTAATCCCCCAGAGAAGATCTCCTTCTGTGATACTTCCTATGTATTTGCCGTCACGGTTAATGATTGGTACCGAGGAATATTTATGGTACTCCATAATCTCCATCGCCTGTCTTAAGGTATGGTAATCATAGATGTAAGCCAGCTCTGCCTTTGGCTTCAAAAAGAATAAAACGTTCATGGTACAGCCTCCTGTTTTATCATTTTGTACATCTATTATTTTACCATATTTCGCCGGAGAAAAGTAGCCTATATCTGCGTGTTTACAAAAATATCATAAATTGCCTGGATCGCCGCCTCAAAATCATGATTGCGCACGCCGATGATGATGTTCAGCTCACTGGAGCCCTGGTCGATCATCTTCACGTTCACATGGGCGTGGGCCAGCGCCGAGAAAATACGTCCGGCTGTACCGCGCGTCTGTCTCATTCCGCGTCCCACTACGGCGATCAGCGCCAGGTCGGATTCCAGCTCAATGTCGTCCGGCTGTACCGCACGGTGGATTCCGGAAATAACCTGCTGCTCATGCTCCTCGAATTCCTCCTGATGGACAAAAATGGTCATCGTATCGATTCCGGAAGGCATATGTTCAAAAGAAATGCCCTGGTCCTCAAAGACGCCCAGCACCTTTCTTCCAAACCCGACTTCCGAGTTCATCATGGCCTTCTCGATCGTGATGGAGGCAAAGCCCTGTTTGCCGGCGATTCCGGTGATGGTGTATTTCGGTTTGCGGCAGGTACCTTCCACGATCAGGGTTCCCTTATCCTCCGGCCGGTTGGTGTTGCGGATATTGATCGGAATTCCTTCTTTTCTTACCGGGAAAATGGCGTCCTCGTGGAGAACGCTGGCTCCCATATAGGCCAGCTCGCGCAGTTCTTTGTAAGTAATCGCTTCAATTCCCTTCGGATTATTGATAATGTGCGGATCTGCGATCAGGAAACCGGAAACATCGGTCCAGTTTTCGTACATATCGGCGTGGATCGCCTTTGCCACAAGAGAGCCGGTCACATCAGAACCGCCTCTTGAGAAGGTCTGAATACTGCCGTCCGGCTTCGCACCATAAAAACCGGGAATCACGACGCCATCGATGCCGTCCAGTCTTGCAGTCAGCAGCTCATTGGTCTTATCCGCAAGGAAATCTCCATTCTCATCAAAGGCGATCACATCTGCCGCATCGATGAACTCAAATCCCAGATAAGCCGCCATAATCTTTCCGTTTAAGAATTCTCCACGGGAAGCTGCGTACTCTCTGCCGATCTTTCTGCCAAAATCCTGCCGTATGGTCTCGAATTCTTTATCAAGGCTCAGGTCAATACCCAGTTCATCGATAATCTCCTGATATCTCGCCTGAATGTCCGCTAAAAGGTCTGTAAATTTCTTTTCCCGCAATGCCGCTCCGTAGCATTTGTAGAGCATGTCCGTCACCTTGACGTCCTCCGGATAACGTTTGCCGGGAGCAGACGGAATCACATATCTTCTGGATTTGTCATCACGAATGATTTTTCCTACTTTTTTAAACTGCGCCGCATCGGCAAGAGAACTGCCGCCAAACTTTACTACCTTCTTCATCGTCTTTGTATCCTCCGTCTCAACTCATTCTCAATTTCTTTTTATACTTTATTACGCTAAAACGGAAAATGCAACTATTTTTTGCTATAAACAGACAATTTCATCTATTCTGCATAATAGATGAAATATTTTTCCTGTTTCCTTTTACATTTCTGCATAGCAACTAAACGGGGCTTTAGTGTATGATTGAGATTCATCATAATACCTTGTAGATCACATCTGCGAATTTGGCCTGGCTTACCGCGGCCAGATCGTCCGGCGACAAAGTAAGCTGCGCCCCGATTTTACCGGCGCTTACGTGGATTCTGGCAAATGAGTGGGCACTTTCGTCGATCACCACCGGAAAATTCTTTTTCATGCCGATAGCCGTACAGCCGCCCCGTACATAGCCCGTAAGCGGCGTCAGTTCTTTTAAATGTAGCATCTCCAGGGACTTCTCCCCTACCGCTTTTGCCGCCTTTTTAAAATCGATTTCGGCTTCGATCGGAAGAACGAACACATAGTGTTCCCCGCTTTTTCCCGTGGTCACAATGGTCTTATAGACCTCCTTGTGGGGAAGTCCCAGCTTATCGGCTGTCTCGATTCCGTCCGTAAATTCCTCGCATTCATAGGAACGGAAGTCATAAGCAATTTTCTTCTTATCTAAGATACGCATGGCATTTGTCTTTACTTCTTTTTTACCCATATAAACTCTCCTTCAGTGTTTTATATACCTTCTTTCGGGTAATCTCTACAAGCTGCAGAGCCGTCATATCCACCACGTTTCCCGGATTGGGGTCCCGGGACAGCTCCTGCCTTAAGTAGTGAAGCAGCTCCTTTTGTTCTTCTTCGGAATTCAGGTTAATGAAATCAATCAGAATAATCCCGCTAAGATTCCGAAGACGGATCTGTCTGGCACATTCCCTGGCAGCCTCCTGGTTAATCTGGGGAAAATAGGCTTTCTTCTTCTGGCATTTGCCGGAATTGACATCGATTACGGTGAGTGCCTCCGTCGGCTCGATCACCAGATAGGCGCCGGAATTTAACCAGACTCGTTCCTTTAACGCCTCGTCGGTGATGCGTTCCAGATTATAACATTTTGCCAGCGGATAAGAGGCGTCCGTGTAGGCCCTAAGTTTTCCAAGGTCCTCCGGCTGCTCCTCCTGAAGGTAGGTCTGTACCTCCTGATATAATTGATCGGAGCCTTCCTGTTTTTCTACGACGATTTCGGAAAGACCCTCCTGATAGATATCTCTTAAGACTGCGATGCACGGAGACGCCGCGCCGCGCACCAGGCTAAAGCAGGTCCGCATTCGTCCGTAGGTCAGTACGTTTTGCATGCTTTGGGATAGTTTTCGGATCTCCGATCGAATCAGTTCATCGGAAGCAGCTTTGGCGTTGGTCCGAAAAATGATGCCAAATGCTTCGTCGGCATATTCTATGCCAAGTTTCTCCAGCTCGGCTCTACGCGCGGGAGATAATTTGGCCGACACGCCGATGGTGCGGTTACCGGAAGTCAGAACCACGTATTTCCCTGTAAAATTCAGATTCCCGGTCACGACCGGCTGTTTGGTCTTTACCGCTTCCTTCTGCACCTGCACCAGAAGCTCATCACCGACACAAAAAGGCTTCTTTCCGGCCTTGGAGGTGAAAACAGGTTCGTATTTTTCGGACAGGGAATAATAGCAGAGAACGCCCTTTCCAATTTCCACAAAGGCCGCAGAAATATTGGGTAAGATTTTCTGAATCTTTCCCACATAGATCTCGCCCACGCGGCAGGCACTCTGGCTGGCGTAATGCAGTTCCACCGCCTTACCATCCTCAAAAAGAGCAGCCAGCTGCCGGTCCTTACATTCACAAATTACAAGTTTCCGTCCGGTCTCCATTAGACAATCTCCCATCCCAGGGCGTCAAGCGGCACAAAATGAGGGCTGCCTTCCTCACCGATATCCGCATAATTCTCGATTCGGTGCTGGGCAAATACGATATCCTCCTGTAAGCCAAGGAACAAAAGGAACGCCTCGGTCACCAGCTCCGGTTTCAGATTCTGCGCACTGCCTGCAGCGACCTTCATATAAATAGACGGTCCCTGCGCTTTCAGTTCGTAGATCAGGGGACGGATGTTGACCTCTTTTTCGCTCTTTTTTGTCGCTTTCAGAACCGTAATCGTTTCCTGATGGTAGAATTCTTCCAGTTTTTTCTCCCAGCCGTCGGGCAAGGCGCCTTTTCGCGGGGTGGACAGGTAGGAAGCGCCTGCAACGATGGACATTCCTTTATTTTTCTTGTCATCGGGAATCTCCACAAAGCTTAGGACTTCCATGCCCTCCACCATCTGGGCGTTCAGACGCCCTACCGCCTCGCTGCTTGAGATCGGCTCTTTCAGTTCGATATCGAAGTATTCCCCGTCGCTTGTAAGTCCCACGCCCAGCGGGTTGGCAAAGGACATGATCATATGGGGGCTGTATCCTCCCGAAAATGCGATGGGAATCCGGGCGCGCCGGATCGCTTTTTGAAAATAGCGCATCACGTCCAGATGACCGATGAATTTCATGATTCCATATTTGCGAAATTTAATGCGTACCTTCAAAGCAGACACCTCCCTTGTAGCTTGCCGCGCCGCAGCCGGAACACTGTTCCCGGCAATTAGGAGTGACCTCTGCGGCCATGGCCTTCTCCCATTCTTTTCTCAAAAATTTCTTTGTCACGCCACAGTCAATAAAATCCCAGGGGAAGATTTCATCTGCTTCCCGTACTCTTAGGTTATAAAAATCGGTAGTCATCTTCATATTTTCAAAAGCCTGTATCCACAAATCATAGCGGAAATACTCGTCCCAGGAGTCATAGAGGCACCCGAGCCGGTAGGCTTCTTCCAGGACCTTGCCCATATTACGGTCGCCTCTGGCAAAAACGCCCTCCAAAACGGTCAGTTCCGCCGTATGCCAGTTGTATTTCAGGCTTTTTCGGTTTAACTGATCACGCATGGCTTCCTGCACGACCTGTGCCCGGTGGATATATTCCTCAAAGGGGCACATCACGGCCCACTGCAGGGGCGTAAACGGTTTGGGGACGAAGAAGGAACTGCTGGCGGTGATCTGACATTTTCCATGGCGCTGTTCTTTGGGAATCTCATAATATCTCCGCGCCACTTTATCTGCAAGAACTGCGATTCCCCTCATATCTTCTTCCGTCTCGGTGGGAAGACCCAACATGAAATACAGCTTGACCTTAGTCCAGCCGCCCTCGAAAGCCTGCCCTGCGCCCTCCAGAATCTCTTCCTCTGTAAGGCCTTTATTTATCACGTTACGCATTCTCTGGGTTCCCGCCTCCGGCGCGAAGGTCAGACTGCTTTTGCGGATATCCTGTACCTTGCTCATGACATCCAGGGAAAAGGCGTCGATCCGCAGAGACGGAAGGGAAATATTTACGGCCTGATCCTGGAATTCCTCGATCAGGAAGGTGACGATCTCATTCAGCTCGTTATAATCGCTGGAGCTTAAGGAACTGAGTGTGATCTCTTCGTGTCCTGTGTTCCTAAGCATGGCGCGTGCCGTTTCCTTCAGCATATTGATATCCCGCGGACGGGCAGGACGGTACACCATACCGGCCTGACAGAACCGGCAGCCTCGGATACAGCCCCGCTGAATCTCCAGAACCGCTCTGTCCTGTGTGATCTTAATAAAAGGTACGACGGGCTTTAGCGGATAGGTCGTTTTGGACATGTCAGAAGCTACCTGTCTGCGTACCTTATTCGGTGCGTGTGGATTGTTGGGAATAAAAGAGGCGATGGTACCGTCTTCCTTATACGTGACATCATAAAAGGAAGGGACATAGATTCCCTCTATTTCCGCCGCTATCTCCAGAAAGCTCCTTCGGTCTTTCCCGGAACCCTTCCACTCTTTGTAGACATCAAAGAGTTCATCGTAGACTGTCTCGCCATCTCCGATATAAAAAAGGTCAAAGAAATCCGCCAGCGGCTCCGGGTTGTAGGCACAGGGTCCACCGCCGATCACGAACGGCTGCCCCATCGTGCGGTCTTTGGCGTGGAGGGGGATTTGGGAGAGCTCCAGCACCTGTAAAATATTGGTGTAGCACATCTCGAACTGCAGGGTGACGCCCAGAAAATCAAATTCCTTCACGGGGTCCTGCGATTCCAGTGCAAACAGGGGAATCCCTGTTTTTCGCATCTCTTTGTCCAGGTCTACCCAGGGTGAAAATACTCTCTCACACCAGACATCATCCCTGCGGTTGAACATGTCATAGAGAATCTGCATTCCCAGATGGGACATTCCGATCTCATATACCTCCGGGAAACAGAAGGCAAAGCGGATTTCTATCGCATTCTTGTCCTTTATGACGGAATTCACCTCGCCCCCGATATAGCGGGCCGGTTTTTCAATCTGTAATAATAAATCTTCATCAAGTGCTAATTTTCTCATTGTTTACTAAATTCCATTCTGTATAATTGTCTGCTGTCATATGTTTGATTTACTGCAGTAAACTGCTTATTGTGTCGGCAGCATTGCCATGAACAGCTCCTCCGAATCACTGTCATCAATCTGCATCTCCCAGGAAGAGTTCCGAATAATGTTTACCGTCATTTGGGATGGTTCCCCGTTTACCGGCGTTTCCGCGTGCTGCTCCATCAAAGTAAGAAGTCCTTCAATGAGCTGCGCTTCACTACTGTATTTCCCGCTCTCTGCATTGGAAAGCAGATCCTCGAAGCATTTTTGAAGGGCCAGATTTGGCGTGTAGTTGATGACGGCGGTATAACTGGAAGAGTCTACCTGCTGAATATTTCCTACCTCATAGATTGTGTTTGCCATAATTTTCTTAAGAGCAGTAAGATAACGAGTCTCTTGTTCGTCTGTCAAGTCCACATCGTTTGGCAGAGCCTGCTCGTACATTTCATCAATCTCCTTTTGTGCCTCCTCATCTGTCATCCCGGTCTGTCTGGCATATTCGGTATAATCTCCCTTGAACATGGCGTCCTGACAGGATTTGACATAGGCTTTCATGTTCACGCTTCCGTCGGCCTGTACATAGGGTGCAGAAGCATTGACCAGCATGACCTTCACTGCGGTAAGGAGCTCGTCCTCCTTTTGCGTGTAGGTGCCGTCTTTGTAGGAAAGCCGGAAGGAAGCGGTCAGTTTGTCCGAATAAACGGGCGATGCGAGTGCTTCAGTGGATAGCTTCAGGATCTCGTGCATCTCCTCCGTGAGATTCTCAGCCTTGGCGGTATTCATATATTCGTTTACCGGGTCCGTGGTAGTAAGCCGGATATCAAGTGGCTCGATTTCTACGGTCACTTTGTATTCATTTTGCTGTTTTTTCTCCTCATTGACGGAATATTTGATATGTCCGCATGCTTCCTTCAGAAAAGTGAGATACTCTTCTTTTAACTCCTCCGGGAAGTCTTCTACGCCGTTGGTATCCAAATCTTCCTCCAATACCTCGTTTAACATCTCATCCAGTTTCTCGTATTCCCCTTTTTGCACTTTCTCCAGTTCAGCTTTGATGTAGGCGTCCGCCGGTTCGCGTTTCTTGCAGCCCGCGAGCGTCATGGCTGCTATGGCGCCAAGAATAAGAAGTACAAAAACATTCTTAAATCTTTTCATGTGTGGTTCCTCCTCGTAATGATTCTTCTTTCATTATACTCTAACGTTATTTAAAACTCAATTCTTTTGAAAATGCACACTCACAACAAATTTATTTCCGCACTTATTTTAAAAACGATATGAATACCATTAGGTTGTAATATTAAGTCAGTAAGTTCTTCGATTCTCTATTTAAAAATCTTATTTAAGGAGAAATCCGGCTGGTTTTGGATCTGGGACACAATCTGAGACGGTTTTAGCTTCCAGATTTTCTCTCCCTGGTAATCGGCCGAGGCAAAGATGACAAACAGAAGAAGGCTGATGAAAATGCGGGCCCCTAGGCTGGAGCTGCCTTCCGTCTTCGCATCTTCCCCATAGAGAAAATGATTTGCCGCGCTGTAACGCGGGTGAACGGCCGGAATCTGGGAGGTCCGGTAGAGGTTTCGGGTTTCTCTTAAAAGCTGCTCTCTTCTTTTCTGGGAATCATTCATATGGAGGTACTCCTTTCCTGAATATAAGTTGATTTTTTGAAGGATTAAAACATATTTATTGGATTATCCTAACAGTATGTTGAAAATGTTTGTGCGCCATTTCTCCATGTAAATAAAGCACGGTGGACATTATTTCAGGTGTGCTTGGCAATTAAAAAAGCAGGACATTTACGCCTTCTTAAGTATATGCCCTGCCTATTCTTAAATATGTTTTCCCAATAAAACAGTAGACCGATTTTTAGGTCACCGCTCCAGCCATTGGGTTTCCATTCACCGCATTTTCAAAAAATAATTCTTCACCCTATCTGTCAGCCAATTCCTTAATAATATCTTCCCAGGTGATTCCTTTTTCCACCATGAGTACCATCACATGATACAGGAAATCAGAGACCTCGTACTTGACTTCCTCCGGATTGGGGTTCTTGGCCGCGATCACGATCTCCGTAGCCTCCTCTCCCACCTTTTTCAGGATCTTATCAATTCCCTTCTCGAACAGGTAATTGGTATAAGAACCTTCCTTTGGGTTTGACTTTCTGTCCTGAATCGTCTGGTAGACACTCTCGAACACCTGGAGCGGGTTCGTCTCGTCATAGTCGTTTCCGACGACAGGCTGGAAGAAACAGGTAGGGTTGCCGGTATGACAGGCGGCGCCGACCTGGTCTACCTTGGCAAGAAGGGTATCCTTATCGCAGTCGATGGTCATGGATTTGACATACTGATAATGTCCGCTGGTCTCACCCTTGATCCAGAGACACTGGCGGCTCCGGCTGTAGTAAGTCATCTTGCCGCTTTTTACGGTCTTGTCGAAGGCTTCCTTGTTCATGTAAGCCACCATCAGGACTTCCGAGGTCTTGTAGTGCTGTACGACGACCGGAAGAAGCCCGTCGGAATTCAGTTTAAATTCGGAAAATTCCATCATACTCTCGAAGGAAGTCATGCGTATGCCTTCCTCAGTGCATTCCGCTTTATAGGCGTTATAATCCATTCCCTTCTGGCTGACAAAGCGTCCGGAAAGACCTTTTACTCCGGGACATTTTAAAATCTTGAACAGTTCATGCTTTTCCAGCGTATCCGTCACCACCACACAGGGGATATCCGTGATATTCATCACCGAATTTAAGTCCAGCCGGTGCATGAACACGATCTCGGAGCTGTAATTTTGTATGAGATGCTGCTGTTTGAACAATGTGTCAAAATCGTTCAGAGAAACAGCGATTTTTTCTTTGCCGAACCGTTTTGCGGTATCTTCTATCAGAGCCAGGGAATCCGGTTTGGAGAAATTCAGCATGGCGCGTTTGGCACCTGCATAGAGAATTTTCTTCACATCTTCCTGGCGCCTTATATTTCCTCCTGCGACCATGGGAATGCGGATTACCCGGTTTATTTTCTTCATCAGATCAATGGACTCGTCGTGCTCCTGGTCAGACTGGGACAAATCAAATACCAGCAGCTCGTCGGCCCCTCTGTCACTATACTGTTTTGCCAGGCCCACTACATCGTCGGATACGACCTCCATGTTATCGAACCAGGTCACTGCTTTGCCCTTGTAGATAAAAATACAGGGGATTAATCTTTTATAACTCATTTCATCTAAACTCCTTTTACAAACTTCCCTTTGTAGACCAGATATCCTGCATACGCGGCTCTGCCATGGTTGCCATATCGAGCGCTTTTCCAAAGGCTTTGAACAGCGCTTCCGCCATGTGGTGATTGTTTCCCGGATCCACGATCTTAAGGTGCAGGTTCATAGCTGTGCTGTACGAGACGGCGTAGAAAAATTCCCGGAACATCTCCGTGTCCATCTCCCCGATCTTCGGCACGGTAAATGCGGCCTGATAGTTCAGATACGGGCGTCCGGACAGGTCGATGGCGGAAAGAGCCAGAACTTCGTCCATCGGAAGCAGAAAATATCCATAGCGCCTGATGCCCTTCTTATCCCCAAGAGCCTCGCTTATTGCGCGCCCCAGAACAATGCCGGTATCTTCCACCGTATGATGGCAGTCGACATTAAGATCGCCCTCTGCCTGTATGGCAAGGTCAAATAATCCGTGTCTGGCAAAACCGGATAACATATGGTCAAAGAAACCGATTCCGGTTGAAATATCGGTCTTCCCGGTGCCGTCCAGATTAAGATGCACCGTGATCTTCGTCTCTTTTGTGCTTCGCGTGCACACGGCAGTTCTTGCATTCACTTCTATTCCTCCTCTTCAAAGCGCACATGCACGGAGTTGGCATGAGCGGTGAGTTGTTCTGCGTTTGCAAAGGTCTCGATATCCTTATGCACTTCCCGAAGCGCTTCCCGCGAATAGGAAATAATACTGGATTTTTTCACAAAATCGTCTACGGAAAGCGGGGAGAAGAACTTTGCGGTACCATTCGTGGGAAGAATGTGATTCGGGCCGGCAAAATAATCACCCAGCGGCTCGCTTGCATATTCTCCGATGAAAATAGCTCCGGCGTTCCGAATCTTGGTCATCACTTCGAAGGGCTCCTTTGTCTGGATTTCCAAATGCTCGGAAGCGATCTCATTTGCCGCGTCAATAGCCTCGTCCATGGAGTCCGCGACCAGGATATAGCCGTAATTATCCAGGGACTTTGCGATGATCTCAGAGCGGGATAATACCTTAAGAAAGCCGTCCACTTCCCTGGAAACCGCCTCCGCAAGGCTCTGGCTCGTGGTGACAAGAATCGCGGAAGCCAGTTCGTCATGCTCCGCCTGGGATAAAAGGTCCGCCGCTACGTAGCGCGGATTCGCGCTCTCGTCTGCAATGACCAGAATCTCGCTCGGTCCTGCAATGGAGTCAATGCTGACGTGTCCATAGACCGCCTTTTTGGCAAGGGCCACATAGATGTTGCCGGGGCCTACGATCTTATCTACCTTTGGAATACTCTCGGTTCCGTAAGCAAGTGCGCCGATTGCCTGCGCACCGCCCACTTTATAGATGCGGTCCACGCCTGCCTCTTTCGCAGCGACCAGTGTGTTGGCGCTTACGCGGCCGTCTTTTCCGGGCGGTGTGACCATGATAATCTCCTCTACGCCTGCGACCTTGGCCGGCATGACGTTCATGAGTACGGAGGAGGGATAAACCGCCTTTCCGCCGGGTACGTAGACGCCTACCCGCGCAAGGGGCGTCACCTTCTGACCGAGAATCGTACCGTTTCTCTGGCTGTCGAACCAACTGTTCTGCTTCTGCTTGGCATGGAAACTCTCGATATTGTGAAGGGCCTTGCGGATCACCGCAAGAAGCGCCTCATCTACTTCGTCATAAGCTGCCGCAATCTCATCTGCGGTCACTAGGATTGTCTCAGCATTTATGTCAGCGTGGTCAAACTTGCGGGTATAGTCAAATACTGCTGTATCCCGCCTCTCCCTGACGTCCTTAAGAATCTCCTGCACGCCGGCTTCGTATTCCACGTAGCTTGACGGGCTTCTTTTCAGAAGATCCTCCAGAAGATTTTCTTTGGTCTCTTTATTCAGCTTTCGTATTCTCATCGTCTATGCCTCTCCTTTCAAAAGTGTCCGAAGATCGGTGAGCAGCCTTCGAATGCGCTCATTCTCCAGACGCATACTGACCGGATTCACGATCATTCGCGCAGATAACGGACACACCTCTTCCAGTACCTTCAGTCCATTCTCCTTCAAGGTAGAACCGGTCTCCACGATATCCACAATGACTTCGGAAAGTCCTACGATGGGAGCCAGCTCAATGGAGCCGTTCAGCTTAATGATCTCCACGGTTTGATGCTTGGTGTTATAAAAATAATCCTTGGCGATTCCGGGATATTTGGTCGCCACCCGGATCCTCTCGTGGTTCTTCAGGTAAATGCCGGCCTCCTCGGGACCACAGACACACATTCTGCATTTGCCAAACCCTAAGTCCAGTACCTCATGCACTTTTCTTCCGGCTTCCAGGATCGTATCCTTTCCCACTACTCCTATGTCCGCCGCACCATACTCCACATAGGTCGGAACGTCCGGACCTTTGGACAGGAAAAACCGCAGTTTTAATTCTTCATTTACAAAAATCAGTTTTCTGGAATTTTTGTCCTTCATCTCTTCACAGGTGATGCCGAGGGCTTCCAAAAGTTCCAGAGTCTGGTTCGCCAGCCTCCCTTTGCAGAGGGCGAACGTCAAATATCGCATATCACTCATTGGTCTTACCTACTTTTCGCTTTTTACTACTTTCTGTTCTCCGGTGCTTAAGTTGTACATTCGTATCTGACCGGTTCCCAGAAGATATACCATGCTGCCGCCCAGATTCTTCCTGTCGTGCTCCAGATAGAAATCCACAGATTTTTCCGGATCGCGCATCAAAAGCTCCGTGTTCTTTCCCTTGCTCCGAAATTCACGGGCGAGGAGAACCGCCTCCTGCTGTCTCGTCTCATCGTAGAGCACCAGTGTATTATTACGCGGAAGGTCAACCTTTACCTTCTGGCGCGTCAGGGCGCTCATCAGTTCGTCGATCACGATGGCAAATCCGATGGACGCCGTCTCCTGGCCGAATTTTTCGATGAGGTGGTCATAACGCCCGCCTTTTACCACGGCGTCTCCGGTGCCATAGGTATAGGCGCGGAAAATAATGCCGGTATAGTAGCCGTAGGTCCCGCTCATGCTGAGGTCAAAGGTGATGTAATCTTCCATGCGGTAATCCTTTAAAAGGGCGTAGGTCTGTTCCAGACGCTTGATGGCTTTGAGTGCGCTTCCGTTCGGGGCGATCTTCTTAGCTGCGTCCAGGACCTCTGCTCCGCCCACCAGATCCGGGAGGGTATCAAAGGCTTCCCGGGTGCTTGCCTTTACATTCTCCCCGGCAAGCAGCTCGTCGACGCCGAAATAATTACGGTTCGACACCAGCTCGCGGAGCCGCATTTCCGTCTCCTCATCTACCTCGGTGTCCTCGATCATGCTCCGGAAAAATTCGGCGTTTCCCACATTGATCTGAAATTCTTCCAGTCCGGCCTTTTTCATACAGTCGATGACCATGGCCAGCATCTCTGCGTCTGCCGCCGCGCTGTCAAGACCTAAAAGCTCTGCGCCCATCTGGGTCGTCTCGCGCAGGCGTCCCTGATAGATGGAATGGTTGATGAAGGTATTTCCCATGTAACACAGCCGTGCGGGAAAATCCTCCCTGGCAAGAAGGGTCGCGGCAACTCGCGCGATCTGCGGGGTAATATCCGGTCTGAGTACCAGTGTATTCCCCTCCCTGTCAAAAAATTTATATAATTCCTTGGAAGGAATGGTTCCAATCTCTTTTCGGAATACGTCAAAATATTCAAACATAGGAGGTTGAATATCGTGGTATCCGTATAAATGCAGCACCTTGCGGAGCCGGTCAGTAAGCGCGTGCTTCCTGGCGCACTCTTCCTGGTAGATGTCACGAACCCCTTCCGGCGTATGTAATAATTGCTTCATAACTATAATACTCCTCGTTCTGGTCTAGATTGCTCTCTTTGGTACGCTTTACTCTGCTAATTCATTAAACCAATCCCGTACATTATACGAAGTTTCTCTCGAAAAGTCAAGCGCGAAGGTCAAGATCCTTCTGAAGCATCTCAAGATAGGGGACAAATGCGCCTCCCTTCAGCTCCATAAAAAAGGCCGGATCAAGCTCTTCATAGCGTATGCTCTTTCGCCCTCCGTTTTGACTGCGTTCCCAAAAACGAAGGATTTCAGTAAGACGCATATAATAAAGTTCATTTCTGGCGCTAAAATATATAATAATAAATGCGACGCCGTCCTGTTTCTCAAAGTCTTTCATGAACTGCACCTGGTGCGCATGAATGTTGTGAAGCGGAAAGGTATCCACATTACATTCTTTTGCGTCGAAACAGACCGGGATTCCCTGCACGGCGCCGATATAATCTACGGTACTTCTCTGATCAAAATAGGCCAGCGTAATGTGACGGTGTTCCTTATCCATTCTGACCGGGGTGATCGGCGTCGGTATCTTCTGGATCAGGGCCAGCCCCTGATTTAAATAGCGTTCATTCGTGCGGTTGATAAAATCCTCTAAGGTCGAGCCCCTTAGTCCTCTTGAACTCCAGGTTCCCACAGTAGTTTCTCTCCTTCCAGAATCCGGAGCAAAAGCGCAGGAAGATCCGCACAGACTTCCTTTTCTGACAGACCCGAAAGCGCGCCGCCAAGCGGACCAAAACGCAGCTTCCAGGCGTGCAGGAGCTGGTGCTCCAGATGATATTTTTTCTTAAAATATGCGTTGACGGAAGCGTTCCCGTACTTGGCGTCCCCGATGACCGGGTGGCCGATGGAGGCAAGGTGCGCACGAATCTGATGGGTCCGCCCGGTGATCAGGTGCACCTTAAGGAGGGTGGCCCTTTTTCCAAAAGCCAGAGGCGTATAGGAGGTCTCGATTTTCTGTGCGCCCTCCTGAAAAGTAGGCGAAATGTGCACACGGTTCGTATGCGGATCCTTCAGCAGATACCCGCTGATTCTGGCGGGCCGGGGAAGGATCTGATTCACCACGGTCAGGTAGTATTTTTCCATGCTGCGAAGCCGGAACATCTCACCAAGCTGCTGCAGGGCCGCCAGTGTTTTTCCGGCGGTGACAAGTCCGCTGGTATTCCGGTCCAGACGGTTGCAGATCCCCGGTCGGAAGCTTATAAGCTCTGCGGCGGATAAGGCGTGTTTTTGAAGCAGATAGGCGATCACATATTCATTCAGGGAGAGATCAGACGGCAATGCTTTTTGCGACAGCATTCCGGCCGGTTTATTTAAGATCAGTACCTGGTCGTCCTCGTATATTACCTGCAGCTTTGGCAGGTGTCTCATCGCTTTTTGCAGATCAGCCGGAAGAGGGGATTCTTCGGCGGCATTCCTGCTGCTTTCTTTTCCGCCTGCCGGGGCAGCCTTTGCTGTCTGCATTCCGGAAAATTTCGTGAAGGTCTCATCGGATAAGTAAAAACAGATCTCATCTCCAAGGGAGAGCTTCTCGTTTCCTTTTGCCTTCGCGCCGTTCAGGGTAATATTCTTTTTGCGCAGCATCTTATATACAAATCCTTTTGGGGCAGCTTTTAAGTATTTGGACAGCAGTTTATCCATTCGCTGTCCCGCTTCATTAGAAGATACGGTTATCTTCTGCATGCATGTCAACGCTCCTTCTTTTTCAGCGATTTCTTTGGACGGGTCTATAAGGAGATGTCAAGGAGCAGTCTGCTGATCTTCCTTTCAATCCGGCTGTTGTCTTCCTGTTCAACGGAAGCAATATTGTCCATTCCTTCCGCCCGTGCAAGAAATGCGGTATAATCTGTAAATAGTTTTACTGTGACTTTATCCAGTTTCTCCTGTGCCAGCATTGATTTGATATGCCTTGCTGCATAGTGGGTATCAATTCGCTTATCGCTGACATAGCCACAGACAGTCCGGTTATAAATGGCAATGGACTGGATCGGCATAGATTTCCGTTCGCTGGTAAGAATCAGGTCATAAAGAACGGTCAGGTTCCCGGTAACGCCAGCGATTTCCAGTTCCCGCGCTTCGTTGATGGAATGATATGGTGCCATCACGATCAGATTTACCAGGGTACGGCATGCCGGAAGACAGCCTAAGATCGCCACAAGAGTAAGGAGATTCCGCCGCGTTCCGGTGGTTTTATAGCCCACAAATACCAAGCCACCCACCAGCGCGAATTCCAATAAAACTACGATCATCAATAGCGTCTTGCGGGAGCGGATATACCCAGCCTCCCCTTTTTTCGTTCTCATTCCACCTCATCCTCTCGTTTTCTGCAAATATCCATGGCCTTTAAAATCACACTGTGGGGAATGAGTCTTGCTGCTACATTTGCCCCCTTCATGACCGCACCATAGACGGATATTGCCTTTTTCTCTTTTGTATCTAAAAGCGCCTGACGGACCACATCCTGGGGCTTTGCCATCACGGCCGCTTTCATACTGTTTGTCATAGGGCCTGAGATCTGGAAGAACTCAGTGTCCACAGGACCCGGGCACACTGCCGTCACAATGATGCCCCTGTCTGAAAGCTCCGCACCTAAGGAGCGGGAGAAGCTTAAGACATAGGATTTGGTCGCCGCGTAGACGCCAAATCCGCTCTGGGGACAGAAGGCAGCCGCGCTTGCCAGATTGATGATCCGGCTTCCCTTATGCATCCAGGGAAGGCAGGTACAGGTCATCTGGGTGAGGCCCCGACAGTTCAGGTCGATCATATCAAGCTGCACCTTCTTATCCTTTGCCGCAATCTCTTCCACCGTTCCGGTCTTTCCAAAGCCTGCGGCATTCACCAGCATTCTTACATCAGGAGACTGATTTTCCAGACGATTCAGAACCTGCTTGTAGACCAGACCTTCCTGCATGTCTCCGGCAAATACGCGGACATAGCAGGACAGTTCCTTTTTCAGTTCCAGGAGCCGCTCTTCTCTTCGGGCAACGACCCAGATCTCGTCCAGGTTCTTATAAAACCGTTCAATCTGTCTTACGAATTCTCTTCCCATGCCGGAAGAGGCGCCTGTAACAATCGCAATTTTCATACTGCCACCTCATTTCTTTTATTTCTTTTTATTGTTATGGGCACCGGGGCGGCCGTCCCCGGGCCGTTTTGCCTGATGCACATTACGAATCGATTTCTTTTTGGTATGGCCTGAGGTCTCCCGCTTTTCCTGCACCGCTTTCTCCCTGGAGAGTTTTCGCGGGCGGATCAGGCATTTCTCGCCAAATCCGACCAGATCCATTCTTCCTGCTATTTTAAGGGCTTCCATGACCAGGTCATAGTTCTGCGGGTTCCGGTACTGGATCAGCGCCCTCTGCATGGCCTTCTCATGCGGATTCTTCGGAACATATACCGGTTTCATGGTCCGCGGGTCCACCCCGGTATAGTACATGCAGGTCGAGATCGTGGACGGCGTCGGATAAAAATCCTGTACCTGCTCCGGCATGTATCCCAGATCCCGCAGGTACTCCGCCAGCTTTACTGCCTCCTTCATGGTGCTTCCCGGGTGGGAAGACATCAGGTACGGCACCAGATATTGTTTCAGGTTCAGGGATTCATTGATCCGTTTATATTTCTGTGCAAATTTCTGATATATAGCGTGTTTTGGCTTCCCCATCATCTGAAGGACCGGGTCCGCCACATGCTCCGGTGCCACTTTAAGCTGGCCGCTGACATGATATTTGCAGAGCTCTCTGAAAAAAGTGTCGTCCTGATCCGCCAGCAGATAGTCGAAGCGGATTCCCGAGCGGATAAACACCTTTTTGACACCGGGAAGCTTTCTGAGCTTTTGAAGGAGGGACAGATAGTCTTTGTGATTTGCCTCCAGGTTCCGGCAGGGTTCGGGGAACAGGCACTGCTTGCCGGGGCAGGCCCCATGCGTCAACTGTTTTTTGCAGGCCGGTGCACGGAAATTGGCCGTGGGACCGCCTACATCATGGATATAGCCTTTAAAATCCGGTTCCGTCAGAAAGCCCCTGGCTTCTTCTAGCAGAGATTCGTGGCTTCTGGTCTGAATAATCCTTCCCTGGTGGAAGGTCAGGGCACAGAAACTGCATCCTCCAAAACAGCCCCGGTTGCTGATCAGGCTGAACCGTACCTCCTCGATGGCAGGAATTCCGCCAAGTGCCCGGTAGGAAGGGTGATACGTTCTCTGATAAGGAAGTGCATAGACATCGTCCATCTCCTGCTGGCTTAAAGGCTTTGCGGGAGGATTCTGTACGACATACAGATGCTCTGAGTAGGGCTCCACCAGCCGCTTCCCGGAAAATGGGTCTGTATTTTGATATTGTTTATAAAAGCTTCGTGCATAGCAGAGCTTATCACGTTTCAGTTCCTCATAGGATTCCAGCATCACGGCGTCATATACGCTGTCCAGATTCTTCACTTTACAGACGGTCCCGTCAATATAGGTCAGATCCTGGACCTCGATCCCCGCGTCAAGCGCTTCCGCGATCTCAATAATGGAACGCTCGCCCATACCGTAGGAGATCAGATCTGCACCGGAATCCAGAAGGATCGAACGTTTCAGAGAATCCGACCAGTAATCATAATGGGCCAGTCTCCGAAGGCTTGCCTCGATTCCGCCCAGGATGATCGGCGTCTTTTTGTAGGTCTGCCGGATCAGATTCCCATAGACCACTGCTGCGTAGTCCGGGCGTTTTCCCATGACTCCGCCGGGAGTGTAGGAATCCTGGTGTCTCCTCTTCTTGGAGACCGTGTAATGGTTGACCATGGAGTCCATATTGCCGGAGGATACCAAAAATCCCAGACGAGGCTCGCCGAATACGCAGACACTCTCTTTTTTCTTCCAGTCGGGCTGGCTGATCATGCCTACCCTAAAGCCGTGCGCTTCCAAAAGGCGGGTGATGATGGCATGTCCAAATGACGGGTGATCCACATAGGCGTCCCCGCAGACATAGACAAAATCCACCTGCTCCCAGCCCCGCGAGAGCATCTCTTCTCTGGTGATCGGTAAAAATTCCTGACTCATCTATAATACCTCAAATGTATGATTTAATATTTCAAAATAATCCCGGATATAGTAATCTGCCAGATTTCGTTTCTTCGTATCCTGCGGACGGGAAAACCAATCGTCCACTGCACAAACCTTCATTCCGGCATTCTTTCCTGCAAGGATTCCCATAGGGACATCTTCAAATACCAGACATCGGGACGGATCCGCCTTTAATTTGGCGGCGGCATTCAGATAAACGTCCGGCGCAGGTTTTCCTTTTTTGACTTCGCAGCCCGTGCAAATGATGTCGATATAGTTGTCGATTTCCAGCGCCTCAAGCGCCGCCTCCACCAGCTTTCTGTCGTTGCTGGTAGCGATTCCTGTATGGATATCCCGTTTTTTCAGTTCAATTAAGAATTCACGGAGTCCCTCTTTGAGCGGGATTTCATGTGTATATTTGTAGAATGACATCTCATACCATTCTCTCTTTAGATCCTCGACCGTCTTAGGAAGTTCCGGAAACACTTCGAGAAAATATTCTGCGGTCTCGGTATAGCTTTTTCCTTCCATGTTCTCATGGAAATTTTCCGGTACTGTGAGGTGGTAGTTCCGTACATATTCCTCATCTATCTCTACCCAGACTCCCATTGAGTCCACCATGGTTCCGTCCAGATCGAACAGAACCGCATCAATCTGATCTAGCATAATCTGTCTAACTCCTCTTCAGTCAATAGACGGGCCTGGCCTTTTTCCAGGTGCGCATCCAATACCAGGTTGCCCATGGACAGGCGTTTTAAATACAGCACCTGCATTCCCAGGGCCTCAAACATCCGTTTAATCTGGTGATAACGGCCCTCCTGGATTGTGACTAAAACCTCCCTGCACGAAGCGGCCTGGGGATTGTTCCTGGTATTTTCCCTGGCAATAAGCAAAGGGTCACAGAATGTATTTCCCTTTACACTGCCGAGAGGAAGGTTAAATGGGCTTTCACTTAGGGCCTGTCTATCCAGGACCATCAATTCTGCAGGCATGGTCAAAGTGTCGTCACCGATATCGATTCCGGCCCGAAATGCCTCAATCGCCGCCTCGCCCACTTCCTGATCGATTCTGGCGTAATAAGTCTTATTAACGTGCTTTGCCGGGGAGAGCAGGCGGTGGGCCATTTCCCCGTCATTGGTGATGAGGAGCAGCCCCTCCGTATCCTTGTCCAGCCGCCCGACGGGGAAGAGATCCTTCCGTCTGTTCGGACCTAACAGGTCCAGAACGGTGGGCTGCTTCGGGTCTTTCGTGGCGGACAGGACGCCGGCAGGCTTGTGCAACATCCAATATTCCAATCTCCGGTATGTGATCTCTTTTCCGTCGAACCGGACCGTGTCATGTGTCTCGTCAATCTTCATCTCCGGTCTTACAGCCGGAGTCTCACCTACGATAACGCGGCCGCCCCGAATCGCTTTTTTCAGTTCGCTTCTTGTTCCCAGCCCCATATCGGCCAGGTATTTATCTAAACGCATCATGCCGATTGATTCCTCCAGCCCGGAAGATATTTGTTCTTAAGAGTGCCGCCGGAGAGCTTGCCCCAGCCCAGAGGATATCCGTCCACACAGACCAGATGCCATCCGGCAGCTATATCGCCCGCCAGATCAGATACCTCGATGGTCTCGCCCTTCAGATAACGCGCAAGCCTCTCATCGTCAGCGCGAAGGTCCAATGTGCACGCGTACTCTTCTTTCTTAAGCGCCATGGCAAATGCCTGGCTTGGTTCAAACCGTTTTTTCTTTAATTCACCGAGCAAAAGTCCGGTACGCAAAAAACGGATTCCCTTCAGCTCCGGCAGTCCTTCCGGCATATAATAGACACGCTCTCCGTGGATATCCAGGCGGGAAGCGTTAAGTTCCCAGGATACGTTCTTCCAAAATTCCGCCAACTCGTCGGGAACCTTTTTGGGTTTTGGACCTACGCCTTTGCGGGAAATTTGGGTGGGATTTTCCGGCGAAAAATGGGTTCCTTCGTCCTTCTTTTTTAGAAGCGCCAGGAAATGTCCCTCCCCTTTCATGCGGTGCGGGAAGATTCTTACGGTATGGCAAAGTTCCTTCGACCCGCCAGGGATACTCTCCGGAATGCCGGGAGCAAATCCCTCATAGCCTTCTATCGGAAGCACTTCAAATTCCGGATATTCATCAAGAAGGTACTGAATCGTGCCTTCATTCTCCTCAGGGTCAAAGGTACAGGTGGAGTAAAGGATCATTCCACCCGGCCGCAGCATCTGTGCTGCCTGCGTGATGATGCTTCTCTGCAATTTTGCAAAGAAGGACGGACCATGCTCCTCCCATGCTTTTATCATCTTCTTATCCTTTCGGAACATGCCCTCACCGGAGCACGGTGCATCAATCAGGATCTTGTCAAAATATTCCCGAAAATAAGGAATCAGGTCGCCCGGCTCCTCGCTTAGCACCAGCATATTGGAAATCCCGAAGACTTCCAGGTTCTTCAGAAGTCCCTTCGCCCGGGAGCTGCTGATATCGTTGGCGGCAAGTAGCCCCGTGCCTTTGAGGCGTGCCCCTAATTCGGTCGCCTTCCCGCCGGGAGCTGCACATACATCGAGTACCCGGTCATTTTCCGATATAGGAAGACGGCTTGCCGGCGTCATGGCGCTCGGCTCCTGGAGATAGTAAAGTCCTGCAAAATAATAGGGGTGCTTTGCAGGAGAAACCTGCTCCCCGTCGTAATAGAATCCATTTTTAATCCACGGGATCGGGGTCAGCTTAAAGGGGCTTATCACAAGGAACTCTTCCGGTGAGATCTTCGCCGTGTTCACGCGAAGCCCATAATAACGCGGCTCTTCATAGCAGCGGATATACTCTTCAAATTCATCGCCTAAAAGACGCGACATCTTTTCTTCAAAAGCAAGCGGTAAATTCATAATCTTTCCTCCATATCTTTAAAGTATACCATAGTTAGAAGGAACAGGAAAGTTTTTTCTCTTCGATCATCCGCAAAATCCAATAGGGATTGACGCTCGTCTCTTTCTCCTCTGGATAGATATAAATTCCTACATGTAAATGTGTGGCGAACATTCCCGTCGTCCCTTCCGGTCCGTAGCCGCTGTCCCCCATAAATCCCAGAATATCACCGGCGGAAACGGTATCGCCCTCCTCAAGCGCAGCATAGGAATCCAGGTGTGCATAGTAAAAATATCCGCCAGAGGGAGACAGAATCCCAAGACGGTATCCTCCCTTCGGAAGCCAGCCCTTGGAGGCGACGGTCCCGTCTGTCATGCTCACGACCGGATAAAGGCCGGGGCGATCCTCGGAAGCCATCAGATCCGTCCCCTCATGCCCCCGTTTACCGCCGAAGGTGCGCTGGGACAGCCAGGAATCCACGTAGCTTACGGTATAGTCTTTATGGGTGTCTGAGACCGGCACCGGGAAATAGACGACATCATTCCAGATGGCCTCACACGCCTTCTGGAAGCTCTCCCAGGCAGGACGATCCTTCCACATTTGTTTGGTATTTCCGGCAAACAGAGATGATGAAGAAAAAGGAACCGCATTTCTTTTGACCTTGCGGCCATTCCAGTGATCCAGAATATAAAGGCCGGCCGCTTCGCCTCGCTTTTCCGTGGGAAACTCTCTCAGCTCCGTAATCTCCTTTTCCGACAAACGATGACGGCGGAATTCATTAGAAAAAAGCGTCTGGTCATTCAGGAGATTCTTCCTTCCCAAAGAAGACGCATAATCCGCCCCGACTACAATAAAGAAGGCAGCCGTAAACAGGGACAGGAGGAGAAAATAAGGAGGCTTTGAGAGCTTGGGAAGTTTTTGGGGACCAGGAGGCTTTGAAAATTTTGGGGGCTTAGGAAACTTTAAAATCTTTGGAATACCAGGAAAGTGAAATGGAACATGAGAACGGTGTCTAAAATGATATCTAAAACGATAGCGGTACGAAGAGGATTTTTGCCTGTTTTTATTGCCAAGTATACCTAAGTGATCGTCCAGTGGACGTTCATCTCGTTCATAAAATACTTCAGCCACGAAAGACTCTCCTTTTTTGTTAACCGTTTATTTCTTTCAATTTATTCCGGCGGCAGCCAGAATATTCAAAAACAGAAATAGAAAACATATTTCAGCGGCTTATCCCATACATTTTTCTAGAGACTTATTTTTAGGAGAGATTATGAAACGATTTGCTCTGATCGGAGGACTTTGTACTTTTTTTCTGTTGATGCTGCGTTTCCCGAATGCCTGCTTTGCGGGGGCCGCAAGCGGGCTGCTGCTCTGGTTCCAGACGGTCCTCCCTACTCTGTTCCCTTTTCTTGTGATTACGTCCCTTTTGGTACAGACGCGTGCCATGGAAGGGATTTCCCGCATTATAGCTCCGGTACTGTGCCCCATTTTTAGGGTATCCAGGGTCTCTTCCTTTGCAATATTAGGAGGCTTTCTCTGCGGATATCCCGTCGGGGCCAAACTGATCTCCGATTTGCTGGACAACGGCTACATCAGTAAGAGAGAGGGAAATTATCTCCTGTCCTTTTGCAACAACACAAGCCCTATGTTCGTGATCAGTTATCTGGCCTGCCAGAATCTTCATGAACCACGGCTTGGGATTCCTTCGCTTATCATCGTCTGGTTCTCTCCTGTTCTCCTTAGTTTTTTGTTTCGGAGAATCTGGTCTGTGCGAGGATCCCGGCGGGCAAATCATTTGACGGTTTTTCGCCAGAAAGGTTGCAGCCGACGGGAGCAAATGCTTTGCAAACATAAGGAAAGCCGGCGAGAACAAACGCTTTGCAAACAGGAGAAAAACCGGCGAGAGGAGCGTTTCGACAGATCTCAGATCTCCGGGCAGGAGGCCTCTGAGCATTCCCAGCAGCCACGTACTTTCGCTTCTGCCCTGGACTACAGCATCATGAGCGCCTGTGAGAGTATCATGAAGGTCGGCGGTTATATCATCGTATTTTCCATCGTCCTTGAGCTTTGCCGCCTTTTGCCGCTTAGCGGTTTTTTCTGGGAAATGCTTTGCCTTCCCTCCCTGGAAATCACAAGTGGGATTCAGACGCTTTGCGGGGCCTCCCTTTCTTTTCCAATGCGGTACAGCCTGACCCTGGCGCTTGTTTCCTTTGGAGGGTTCTGCGCCGTGTTTCAGACGCAATGCATGGTACAGCGGCATAAGCTCAGCCTTGCTGCCTATACATTAGAAAAGCTGGGCACCGCGATGGTGTCCAGCCTGCTTGCACTTATTTATATATATCTTTCCTGAAATCGTACTTATTCCATTTCGGAAGCATCCCCGCCGAATTCTGCTTCCAATCCACGGGAAGATTTATCCGGAATCTCCAGCTCTGCCCGGTTATTGCGGACCATATCATAGCATTCCTGAAGGGAATTCAAAAGTCCGTCGTATTTGGTCGTGTACATATCCAGCGTATGGCCGATGATGTTCTCCGCATTCGCCATAAGATCATCCGTATACTGCATAGCGCCGATGCGGATATCGTTGGCGTCATTGGTCGCGTTATCCAGAATCTGCTGTGCCTGCTCAGTGGCAGCCATCACGATCTCATTCGCCTGGGAATATGCCTGCTGCATGATCTCATGCTCGCTTACAAGCTCGTTGGTGTGAACCTGTGCTTCTGCAATCATACTCTCTGCCTTTGCCTGTGCGTCGGCAAGAATGGCGTCCTTGTTCGCGATGATCTTCTGGTAACGTTTGATCTCGTCAGGTGTCTTCATGCGGAGTTCTCTTAACAGTTCGTCCATCTGGTCCTTGTTCACGATGATCTTAGTCGTGGACAGAGGCTGGAATTTACAACTGTCGATGTACTCTTCAATTTCTTCAATAATTTGCTCAATACGGCTGCTCATAATTTACACTCTCCTTCTTGCCACATCTTAACGTGACATTTTTTCTTTGACTCTACATGCCACAGCCTCGGGAACAAATTGAGAAATGTCTCCGCCAAAAGCCGCGACTTCTTTGACAATAGTAGAACTCAGGTAAGAATATTTTAGATTGGTGGTCAAAAACATAGTCTCAACGCCTGCCTCTAGTTTGTGGTTGGTCTGCGCCATCTGTAGTTCATATTCAAAGTCGGTAATTGCACGCAGCCCGCGGATCACCAGTCTCGCGTCTATCTCCCTCGCAAACTGGACCAGCAGTCCGTCAAACGGCACGATTTTCACGTTGGGTAGTTCTTTCGTCACTTCCTCTAACATTTTAACACGTTCTTCAACAGAAAACAACGGCATTTTTGCATTATTGCGCAATACACCGATGACAAGTTCGTCGACGATCTTACTGGATCTGGTGATGATATCCAGATGACCGTATGTAACCGGGTCAAAACTTCCGGGGTAAATTGCTTTTATCATGATTCTTGTTCCTTTCGTTCTGCAAATATATGAGCATTTGTTTTGTATTCTTTGCATTTGATCAGGGAGTAGCCCATCTCTTCCAGATAGGAAAAATCCGTCTCAAGAGAGGCTTCCACGATGATCAGGGCGTCTTTGGCTAACAGAGAGGAAGATGCAAGAGCCGCAAGTACCTGCTTTTCCAGAAGGTGGTCATACGGAGGGTCCATAAAAATATAGTCGAACGTTCGCCGTCCCTCCAGGGAGGCGATGGCGGTCAGAACGTCCGTCACCAGGACCTCGGCATTCTCCTCCAGTCGGGTAAATTTCAGGTTCTCGCGTATGCAGTTTGCCGCGCGGGGATTCTTCTCCACAAAGACAGCGCTCCCGGCTCCCCGGCTGAGCGCCTCAATTCCGATGGCGCCGCTTCCGGCAAACAGATCCAGAAATGAGGCATCTGCAAGTCCATGCGCGATCATGTTGAACAGTGTCTCTTTTATGCGGTCTGTGGTGGGACGGGTATCCATCCCTTCTATGGTCTTAAGCTGAAGTCTCCTGGCTTTTCCTGCAATTACTCTCATCTGGTTTTTCCCCCCTGACTTTTGTTTGATTATACTTTTTTGTGATATATTTGTCAATCCCGCTTTACCCAGGTTCGTGTTTCTTTTGAAATACATAAATAAAAATGGAAGGCCCGGTACATACCCAAAACAGATATGCACCGGACCTTTCCGGAGGGCTTATCTTTGACGAGGACTAACGTCCAATCTCTTCCCGTGTCTCAATAAAGCATTTTACGATGAAATCGATATCTTCCTTGGTGTGGCTTGCACATACCTGTGTACGGATTCTTGCTTTTCCCTTCGGAACGACCGGATAAGAAAAGGCAACGACATAAACACCTTTTTCCATCATTTTCTTCGCGTACTCTCCAGCAAGACGCTCATCGTAAAGCATCACCGGTACGCAGGGGTGGGTTCCCGGAATGATATCAAAACCATTCTCCACCAGCTTCTGACGATAATATGCGGTCACTTCCTCCAGATGGTCGCGAAGCGCGGTGCTCTCTTCGAGCATATTGAACATCTCGATGCTGGCACCTGCGATAGCCGGGGCCAGGGAGTTGGAGAACAGGTACGGACGGCTTCTCTGACGGAGCAGATCGATGATCTCTTTTCTTCCGGAAGTATATCCGCCGGAAGCTCCGCCCAGGGCTTTGCCGAGAGTTCCCGTGATGATATCGACACGTCCTTCCACGCCGCAGTACTCTGCAGTTCCACGTCCATGCGCTCCTACAAAGCCGACCGCATGGCTGTCATCTACCATAACGAGTGCGTGATACTGGTCTGCAAGGTCGCAGACTCCTTTTAGGTTGCAGATAATCCCATCCATGGAGAAAACGCCGTCTGTTGCAATCAGCTTGATTCTTGCTCCGGCCTCATCGGCAGCTTTTAACTGTGCTTCCAGATCTTCCATGTTATTATTCTTATAGCGATATCGTTTTGCTTTGCAGAGGCGGACGCCATCGATGATGGAGGCGTGATTCAGTTCGTCACTGATTACCGCATCCTGATCGGTCAAAATGGTCTCGAACAGACCGCCGTTTGCATCGAAGCATGAGGAATACAGGATCGTGTCATCAGTTCCGAGAAAGCTGGAGATCTTCTGCTCCAGCTGCTTATGAATATCCTGTGTTCCGCAGATGAAACGTACAGATGCAACGCCATAGCCTTTCTCATCATAGGTCTTTTTTGCTGCCTCGATCAGTCTCGGATTATCGCCAAGTCCCAGGTAGTTGTTCGCGCACATACAGAGCAATTCTCTGCCGTCTTCCATGATCACCTTTGCTCCCTGCGGAGAGACAAAAGGCGCTTCTCCCTTGAACAGTCCTGCCTGTTTAATATCTTCTACTTCTTTTGTATAAATGCTTAAAATATCGTCTTTACGTGCCATGTTCTTTCACTCCTTCTTAATCGTTGATATGCGCCCAGTCCAGAATAACTTTTCCGGATTGTCCGGAAATCATTGCCTCGAACCCTTTTTCGTAGTCCCGGATATCAAAATGATGTGTGATGATCGGGGAAATATCAAGTCCTGCCTGTATCATGGTAGACATCTTATACCAGGTATCCCATACCTTTCTGCCGTAAATGCCCCGGATATTCAATCCGTTGAAGATCACCGTCTCAAGATCGACCTGCGCGTCGCGTCTCTGCAGACCGAGAAGCGCGATCTTGCCGCCATGTTTCATGTTGTGTATCATATCGGAGAGACCCGGCTGGCTGCCTGACATCTCAAGCCCGATATCGAAGCCTTCCGTCATTCCGATGTCCTTCATGACATCTTCCAGCTTCTCTTCTCTTAAATCTACGGTTCTGGTCGCTCCCAACTTCTTTGCCAAATCCAGACGATAGGTGTTCATATCGGTAATGACCACATGTCTCGCACCGGAGAATTTTGCGATAGCCGCCGCCATGATCCCAATCGGGCCGGCGCCGGTGATCAGCACGTCTTCTCCCAGCATATCATAGGAAAGCGCGGTATGTGTCGCGTTTCCAAATGGATCAAAAATCGCATAGAGTTCTTCCGGAATGGACGGATTACAGGGCCATACGTTGGAGGACGGAATCACCAGATATTCGGCAAATGCACCGTTTCGGTTCACGCCGACGCCCTTGGCGTCTTTACAGTTCTCTTTGTGTCCTTCCAGACAGTTTCGGCATTTCCCGCAGGTGATATGTCCTTCGCCGGATACCAGATCACCAGGTTTGAATCCCTGTACGCCCGTGCCGACTTCTACGACTTCTCCCACGTATTCGTGGCCGGCAGTCAGACCGATCGGAATGGTGTGCTGTGCCCAATCATTCCACTGGTAAATATGCACGTCTGTTCCGCAGATTGCATTTTTGTGAATTTTGATTTTGACATCATTCGGTCCGACTTCCGGAATCGGTACACGCTTCATCCAGAGTCCGGGCGCTGCTTTTTCCTTGACAAGCGCCCACATCATATTGTCGTTCATCTTATTTTACCTCCCACTTTCCGCCAGTGTTACACTGCTTTTCTTATCTTTATTATACGAACAGGAGGGGATTTTTTCAATCCTTTTTCCGTGATAGACGAACATTCTACATGCAAATGTTTTTGTACTACGCACACATACAAATGTCTTTCTGTAAAAAGCATTTTTAAGCAAAACGTATAAAAACAGACAGGGATTTCTGTCTGTTTTTAACAAATGCCTATGTGCAATTTTAACAAATTTATTCTCTTCCGACGATTTCAAGTGTATGGACACCCAGGTTTTTTTCCAGATCCTCCACCAGTTGGGACATGTTCCCCGTTGCCGCTAAGACCTCCACACTGATGGTCAGGGTGGCCACTCCATTTAGTGGGATACTCTGGTGGATCGTCAGGATATTCGCCTTATATTCTGAGATTTTCTTCAAAAGCTCTGCCATGACTCCCGGGGTATCATCCAGCAGGATCACCATGGTCACTGTCTGACCCTTTTCGTTCTCGTGGAAGGGAAAAATATCTTCTTTGTATTTATAGAAGGAGCTTCGGCTGATCCCGGTGAGCTCTGTTGCCTCCTGGATACTCATGCCCCGGTTGGAGGCGAGCAGGCGTTTCGTCTCCACCACCTTGAGAAGTACCTCCGGAAGGGCTTTCTTTTTTACAACATAATACTTCGTGTGTTCCATTTGTGCTCCTTTTTCTGTGTGCAGGGCGCCAAAATATAACTGCAGTGTATGTCTGAGACTTGTCTCTTTAGTGAAGCTACTGCATTTCGCTCAAAGCCTCCTGTTTTACGTGGACGGTCATTTGGTTATACGGGATTACGATACCTTTCTCGTCAAAGATCAGTTTGATCTCTTCCAGCATGCGCCAGCGTGTCGGCCAGTAGTCTCCCGTCTTTACCCATGCCCTCACTCCGAGGCTTACGCAGCTTTCTGCCAGGCTGTCTACGAAAACGTTATGATCCATTTCCTTTTCAACGCAGGGATCGTTTTTCAGAATATCGCGCAGGATATCCTTGGCAAGTCTGAGATCCGATTCGTAGGAAATGCCTACCCGCAAATCCAACTGGCGGAAATCTTTATCCGTCACATTGGTGAGGCTGCTGTTTGCCAGTATTCCGTTGGGAATCACGATGGTACGGTTATCCACGGTGGCAAGTTTTGTGTAGAAAATCTGAATCTCTTTTACGGTGCCTTCGTTTTTATGCGTATCTTCAATAATGTAGTCTCCCACGACAAAGGGCTTCAGGGTCAGGATCAACATTCCGCCTGCCAGGTTCGACAAGCTTCCCTGCAGGGCAAGACTGACGCCAACGCCGGCTGAGGCTACAAGGGCGGCCACGGAGGTGGATTCTACTCCCACCCAGTTCCCGATGATCAGGAGCAGGATGATATGAAGTCCGAACTTTGCAAAGGAATCTACAAACTGTCTGACACCGGTGTCCGATCCGGCCCTTTCCATTGAAGCTCGGATTAATTTGCGAATCCAGTTGATCAGTTTATGTCCCAGCCAGAAAAGGAAAAGGGCCAATAGCACTTTGATGCTGAAATTCAGGATGCCGGGAAGTTTTTCGCGGAAATATTTACTCAATTCATCTACCGTAGAGACCGTCTCCTGCACACTTTCCTGCAGTGTCTCCTCCACGAGATCTGCCGCAGCTATGCCGATGGCGCAATGTAAATTTTCTAAGATCATTCGTTCTCCTCCTTTAGTGCCAGAAAGGCCGCCAGATTTCCTCGTTTTCCCTGAGAAGCTCTGTGGGAGAACAAGAGATCAGGATTACAGCAGGTGCATACATTATTTACGGTCAGATGTGTGGGGAGGATTCCGGCGTCCAGAAGAACCTGTTCGTTTGCCTTCCAGAGGTCTAGCTGATACTTTCCGTTCTCCTTGGAATAAAACAGGCGCGACCACACTTCCTTTGGAAATGCTTGTTTGAACTGATCGATCACATCCTCACTGACCTCATAACAGTCCTGACAGATTGATGGTCCGATCGCAGCATAGATATCTTCAGGGCAACAACCGTATGTCTCCCTCATCTTCTCGATGGTGACACGCCCCATTTTCCCTACAGTTCCCCGCCAGCCGGAGTGGCTGGAAGCGATCACACGCCGGACGGGGTCCACAAAGAACAAAGGAACGCAGTCTGCGTAGAAGGTTACCAGACAGATCCCTGGCACGTTGGTCATAAGTCCGTCCACATCCGTATAATCTTTTTCGCGTATGACGCCTTTGCCGGCATCCTCGCGCGTAACGAGCCGTACATTCGTGGTGTGGGTCTGGTGCGTGGCGACCATCTGCTCCACCTTAACGCCAATAGCATCCGCCATACGCCTATAATTCTCCAGAACGTTTTCAGGATCGTCGCCCCGTGTGTAGCTTAGGTTCATGGAGGATAGATATCCCGTGCTGACTCCTCCCAGACGTGTGGAAATCCCGTGATTTACAACGCCTGTTTTCTCCAAAAGTGGAAATTTCAAAAAGGGGACGGGGTCATTTGCAGAGTCAAAACCTACTTCCTGATAGACCTTTGTCTCCCCCTTATATTGTAATCTATGATTCATTATGAACCTCCTGTGTATTGAAATGCATCTTTTACAAGGGTAAATGTTGTTCCTGTAATGCCAAGTACGTCAAAACGGCAGGGAATGTCGGTGAGCTGTTTTGCGGACAGATAGTTTAGCGCTGCGTACCATAATCTACGCTGCTTTTTTGAGTCAACAGCCTCCAGCGCATGTCCGCTCTCATCGCCTTTGCGATATTTGACCTCGCAGAAGACCAGAGTTTCCCCTTCCATGGCCACAATATCAATCTCAGCGTAGCGGCATCGATAGTTATATGCAAGAATCCGATAGCCCTGTTTTTCCAAAAATTCTCCGGCAAGCTGTTCGTAGTGTGTCCCGGCTGCCCTGCGGTTTCCTGCCATAGAATCGTCCTTTCTTTAGATAAAGTGAGTGATAAATGTTTTCCGGTGAATCGGCGTGGGTCCAAATTCACGGATCGCTTCAATGTGTTTTGCTGAGCCATAGCCCTTATGACCGGCAAAACCGTACTGTGGAAGAACCTTGTCGTATTCGATCATAAGGCGGTCCCTGGTCACCTTGGCAATGATGCTTGCCGCCGCAATGGAGACGCTTTTAGCGTCGCCTTTGATGATGGCCTCCTGGGGGATATCGACTCCCGGTATGGTCACAGCGTCATTGAGTAAGATATCCGGGCGCACGCCCAGGTTCTGGATCGCTGCCCTCATAGCCTCGTAGGTAGCCTGCAGGATGTTGATCTCATCAATCCGGCCAGGCCCTGCCATGCCGACGCCTACGTAGAGCGCCTTCTCCATGATCTCATCGTAGAGGGCATCCCGCTGCTTTGCCGAAAGCTGTTTTGAATCATTCAAATAGAGAATCTCGCAGTCTCTGGGAAGAATCACTGCGCCTGCCACAACCGGTCCGGCCAGAGGGCCTCTTCCGGCCTCGTCAATCCCGCAGATATAGGCGGCGTCGGGATATTTGTGCTCATAGTTCCACATTTGCTTAAGCCGCGTCAGTTCTGCCTGTAATTTTTCTTCCGCGCGGCGATATTTTGCAATCAGTTTCTGTACGCCGCTTCGCTCATCTGTCTCATAAAGAGCAAGAAGCTCTGCCTGTTTGGAACCGGCGTTTTTCAGTTCCTCCTCTATCTGGCGGATATTTTTTTTTGCTGTCATGTGTCTTATCCTTCTTATCCTATCCTTACAAATTCTACGTTTACTTATGCTGGATCATTCCGATTTTGTTAAATGGATAAATCCTGACCCATGCTCTTCCGATCAGCTGGTCCCGATGCAGCACCCCGACGCTGGGATCCCGGCTGTCCGAACTGTGATTTCGGTTATCACCCATAACAAAATATTCATCTTCTCCCAGAGTAATAGGCTCAGCCGCTGTCATGGCATTTTTAATCGGTTCCGCCCCATAGATTTCATCGGCCAGAAGTTCACCGTCTATGTAGACGCTTCCGTCGATAATCTGAATCGTCTCGCCGGGCATTCCGATGATTCGTTTGATATAGTATACATTTTCCGCATGCTGATAGGGGAAAACAATGATCTCGTACCGCCGCGGGGCGCGCAGACGATAGGAAATCTTGTCCACGATCAGGTTGTCGCCGTCCTGAAGGGTAGGCTCCATCGAATGACCGTCCACCTTCGTTCGCTGCCCTACAAAAGTGATGATCAGCCAGGTCATGCCAATGACGATCAGGAAATAAATGGCCCACCCGCCAAGTTCTACCAACACATTCTGCTCCTTTTTCGGCTCTCGTTTCTCTTCTGTCTGTTCCTGTTTTGCTGCCTTTGTTGCCATCACTTTCTACTCCTTTACAAATTCCAGTGTGATCCTGCCTATTTTCCCGCCGCGGAAATCGTCCATGAGAAGGGACGCCGCCTTTCCGGTATCCGGTACGCCGCCGCTTCCAAGGCATTTACGGCTTTCAGTAATAGCCAGGAGACAGGCGTAGGGATCTTCTGCTTCCTGGATGTTATATTTGGAGGCAAGAACTCCCGGATACGCAGCTTTTAAAAATGTAATAAGTTCTAAAGCTAATTCTTCCAGGTTCATGATATCATCTTTAATGGCGCCAATCAGAGCCAGACGAAGTCCCACCTCCTGGTCTTCGAACTTGGGCCAGAGAATCCCGGGGGTATCAAGAAGCTCCACATTCTTATTGAGCCGTATCCATTGTTTTCCTTTGGTGACGCCCGGTTTGTTACCTGTCTTGGCACACGCTTTTCCGGCAAGTGAATTGATAAAGGTGGACTTCCCTACATTGGGGATTCCCACCACCATGGCACGTACCGGGCGGTTTAGGATTCCCCGTTTCCGGTCGCGCTCTAGCTTTTCCTTACAAGCCTCCTGAATCACGCCCTGGATTGATTTGATTCCCGCACCGCTGCGGGAGTTCACCTTTACAACGTGATAATTCTTTCCTTTAAAATACTGCATCCATTCCTCAGTACATCTGTCGTCGGCCAGGTCTGACTTGTTCAGGAGGATCAGTCGTGCTTTGTTCTTCCCCAACTCATCGATGTCGGGGTTCCGGCTGCTTTGCGGAATCCTGGCATCTACCAGTTCGATCATTAGATCGATTAATTTTATATTCTCCTGCATCATGCGGCGTGCTTTCGTCATATGACCAGGATACCATTGAAAATTCATAATATGGTTGCTCCTCTGCTTATCATTTTTTAAAGACTCCTGCGTCGGGCGATGTTCGTTTCGCAGGACACATTTTCCTGTGAAATAAATAACTACTCTTTCATGGAAATGAATCCAAAATGTTTGCCGGGGGCAATGATGAACCATGCCTTTCCCTCAATCTCAGAGCGTTTTACATTGCCGATATCCGCGATCCGGCTGTCGCCGCTGCTTTCCCGATTGTCTCCCAGCACGAAGAATTCATCTCCCTCCAGTGTAATCTCCTCCACGGCAAGTCCAGGATCTGTGATTTCGGAAGTCTTGTAGTCTTCCTTTAATTTCTTACCATTTATGTAAATCTCGCCTTCCCTGATCTGCACCGTTTCGCCGGGAAGACCGATGATACGCTTGACATAGGAATGAAGATTCTCATTTCCATTAGGTTTGAAAACGATGATATCTCCTCTTTTAGGCATACTGGCGTCGTAAATGATACGGTTGACCAGTACCACGTCACCATTTTTCAGCACCGGACTCATGGAATCGCCGATATTACTTACCCTCTGGCCGAAATACCATACAAACACAAAAGCAAACAGACAGACGATTGCAATCTGAAGTATCCAAAGGAGGGCTTTGGGCACCCACTCCAGGTCCATCCTCCTCTTCGTCTCTTTGCCGAATTTTAAATCTCTGTGCATACTCCACCTCTGTTTTTCACAAACTCTGGTATCATCATATCGTATAATTAAGAAAGGGACAAGTACCTTTTCGTATTTGTCCCTCATAAGCATTTACTATTTTACTAATTCTTTTACTTTTGCTCTCTTGCCTACGCGTTCTCTTAAGTAGTTCAGTTTCGCACGTCTTACTTTACCTCTGCGGACAACTTCTACTTTCTCTACGTTCGGAGAGTGCAGCGGCCATGTCTTCTCAACACCGATACCGTTAGAATTCTTTCTTACTGTAAATGTTTCTCTTGCTCCACCGCCCTGTTTCTTCAAAACTGTTCCTTCGAACACCTGAATTCTCTCGCGGTTACCCTCTTTGATCTTTCCGTAAACCTTTACGGTGTCACCAACGTTAAACTGGGGAGCATTCTCTTTTAACTGTGCTGCTTCGATATTTTTGATGATATCGTTCATGTGTGTGACCTCCTTCATATTTTGACGTTCTTAATACCTTCTGTACCAGAGGACCATCTCTTTTTTTCTCACAACATGAGATATTTTAGCACATACTTATCTTTTTTGCAAGCGATTTCTTAGGATTTTTGCAGTTTTTCACCACTGGCTTCTTCCTGCTCCTCAATCGTCTGCCTGACCAGTTCCTGCTCTTTTTTTGTAAGTTCGGCATGTTCAAGAAGGTCCGGCCGCCATTTGGCTGTACGGATCACGGATTGCTCTCTTCTCCATTTTTCCACGTTAGCGTGATGGCCGGAAAGAAGGATTGGCGGTACCTGCCTGTCGTGCCAGATCTCTGGTCTGGAATACTGTGGATATTCCAGTAGATGATCCTGAAAACTTTCAAACTCTGCGGACACATCGTTGTGCAGGACTCCCGGAATCAGACGGCTGATCGCGTCTACTATCATCATAGCGGGGAGCTCGCCTCCGGTAAGCACATAGTCTCCGGCTGAGACGTAATCGGTCACGATCTCTTCCAAAACACGCTCATCAATCCCCTCATAATGGCCGCAGAGCAAGATAAGCTCCTCTTCTTTTGCGAATTCTTCTGCCATGGCCTGACTAAATGGTCTGCCCTGCGGGGACAGATATACGACCCGTGGAGTTTTTCTACCTGCCAGGGTTACCTCATTTTCCTCCGGCGCTGCACCGCCCGGGGGTTCTAATATACCGGAATCCTCGCAAATCGCCTTCCAGGTCTGATAGACCGGCTCTGCCTGCATCAGCATACCGGCGCCGCCCCCATACGGATAATCATCTACGCTCTGATGCTTGTTGAACGCATAGTCCCGGATATTCCATGCTTTGATCTCCAATATACCTTTTTCCACCGCACGCCCGATGATACTGGTACCCAGTCCATTCATGATCATATCCGGAAATAATGTCATAATATGAAATTTCATTCTTCCAACCTCTCTATATAAGACCGTTCATGATGTGGACAGTCATCCTGCGTTTCTCAAGATCCACGTCCAGAATACACTCGTGGATTGCCGGAAGAAGCACTTCGCCGTGTTCCTTGCTGTCTACCACATAGACATCATTTGCCCCGGTCTCCATAATATCCTTTAAGACGCCAAACTCTTTGCCGTCCTCCGTATAGACGGTTAGTCCCAGCATGTCCGCCACGAAATATTCATCCTCTTCCAGTTCAACCGCATCCTCGCGTGAAACGAAAAGAGGCATCTTACGGTATTTTTCAATATCATTAATGTCATTGATCCCTTTGAATTTCAGGATCACATATTGTTTGAAATACTTCACATGTTCGATTTCAAGTGGAAGCTGTGCCCGTCCGGTATCCAGGATCACCTGCTTTAAATCATCAAACCGTGTCGGATCGTCGGTGGTCGGAAACACCTTTACTTCCCCTTTGATTCCATGTGTGGAGGTGATGACTCCCACCTGTAAATACTCGCTATTTATCATCTTATTCTCCCATATTTTGCTGTAATCAATTAACCTTGTTTTTGCCTTTGAGATGAAGGGCTATCGGACCTTCACTCAAATATGCATGGCAACCAACATAAGGTCCACTGAACCTTATTTCAAGCATGCCTGGCAACTGCGGTAAAAGAAAACGCAGATAAACAAAATTACCTGCGCCTTTTCTCTCTGCTATTGCATAATCTCAACTACGACCTTCTTGTCCTCTTTTGCTGCCGCAGCCTTTACAACAGAACGGATTGCTTTTGCAATACGACCCTGTTTGCCGATTACCTTTCCCATGTCATTATCCGACACATGTACTTCGATTACAGTGGTCTTACCTTCCTGTTTTTCTGTAACCACAACACCCTCTGGATTGTCAACCAGTGCTTTTGTGATAACTTCAACTAAATTTTTCATCACCTGCACCTCCGCAATGAATATTATTTTTCAATGCCAGCTGCCTTAAAGATCTTTCCAACTGTTTCTGTCGGCTGTGCACCATTCTGTAACCATCTCTTTGCTGCTTCTTCGTCTACCTTGAATACGCTCGGATCACGGGTCGGATCATAAGTACCGATCTCTTCGATGAATTTTCCATCTCTCGGAGCGCGTCCGTCTGCTACAACGATACGATAGAAAGGAGCCTTCTTCTGTCCCATTCTTTTTAATCTGATTTTAACTGCCATTTTAGTGTACCTCCTGAATCATTCATTTATTCTATATACTTAATTTATTTATATATCGCATGTTATGCGTATATATCTTATTTAAAAATCAGGGCAATGCCACATCGTATTCCCCTTGCCTCCGTATTAACTGTATGCCAAATGTGTCCGCATGAACTGTCCATTAGGCATGCCCGGAAGTTAGAACGGGAGCTTCATACGTCCCTTTTTGCCGCCGCGTCCTCCCATCATGCCGGGGAACTGTTTCATCATCTTGCGCATCTGGTCGAACTGCTTGACGGTCCGGTTCACTTCTGCGATATCGACTCCTGCCCCCTTCGCGATTCTGTGCTTGCGGGACGGGTTCAAAAGATCCGGATTCCTTCGTTCTGCGGGAGTCATGGAATAAATAATCGCCTCCACGCGTGCCATCTTCTTCTCAGCTTCATCGGAATCGATCTCCGGCATCTTGCCGCGTCCTCCCATACCGCCAAGGCTGGGAAGCATACTCATGATACTTCCGAAACCGCCCATCTTACGCATCTGCTTCATACTTTCCAGATAATCGTCAAAGTCGAACTGTGCCTTCTTGAGCTTTTCCGTCATCTTTTTGGCCTGATCCTCATCAATCTCGGCGCCTGCCTTCTCGATCAGGCTGAGGACATCGCCCATTCCCAGGATACGGGAAGCCATACGATCCGGATAGAACTGCTCCAGATCTGAGAGCTTCTCTCCCATACCGACATAGAGGATCGGGCAGCCGGTGACTGCTTTGATGGAAAGCGCCGCACCGCCTCTGGTATCACCGTCCAGCTTGGTAAGGATCACTCCGTCTATTCCTATCTTCTGATTAAAACTATCTGCTACATTTACGGCATCCTGTCCGGTCATAGCATCTACGACCAGAATGCTCTGGTGAACTTCCACGGCCTCTTTGATCTCCTGAAGCTCTGCCATCATCTCTTCATCTACATGCAGACGGCCTGCCGTATCCAGAATAATAATGTTGTTGCCATTCTTCGCGGCATGTTCCAGGGCTGCTTTTGCTATGTTGGCGGGCCTTTGGTTCTCGCCCATGGAGAATACCTCCACGCCCTGTTTCTCACCGTTGATTTGTAACTGCTTGATTGCTGCAGGACGATAGACGTCACAGGCGACCAGAAGAGGTTTTTTGCCTTTTAATTTGTACTTGCCTGCCAGTTTTGCTGTGCTGGTCGTTTTACCGGCACCCTGCAGACCGGCCATCAGGATTACCGTCTTGGCACTGCCCGGCTGGAGCTTTATCTCTGTAGTCTCGCTTCCCATCAGGCTTACCATCTCTTCATTCACAATCTTAATGACCATCTGGCCGGGATTCAGTCCGTTCATAACGTCCTGGCCGACCGCGCGCTCCTGCACGTCTTTGATGAATTTTTTGACGACCTTAAAGTTAACATCTGCCTCCAGAAGAGCCATCTTGACTTCGCGAAGAGCGGTTTTTACATCCTCTTCCGTAAGGCGCCCTTTACTGCGCAGGTTCTTAAATACGTTCTGAAGTTTCTCGGTCAAGCTGTCAAATGCCATATTATAACTCCTCTATTATCTCACCGGAAATCGTCTTAAGTCTTGCGACAAGTTCCTTACTGTCATGCTCCTCATAGTGGGTGAGCAGTTCATCCATCTCATGAACTTTCTGCTTTACAGACATAAAACGTTCCACCAGGTGAAGCTTCTCTTCATAACTCTCCAGCGATCTGTTGCAACGCTTAATCAGGTCATGTACGCCCTGACGGCTGATTCCCTCCTGGGCAGCCACTTCGCTTAAAGAGAAGTCTTCCAGAACAGCCTGCTCGTAAACTGCTTTTTGGTGTTCCGTCAAAAGCTCGCCGTAGAAATCATATAAAAGTGTCTGTTTTAATATCTCATCCATTTTTCTCACCTGAGTTATCATATAACATTCCCGGGTGGGTGTCAAGTATTTTTTCTTTACAAGTTCAAAATTATCGTTAATCTTTTAAAAGCCTCCCGACATGAATCCGGCCGTGCCCCTGGAGATTTTCCGGCGCGCCCACATCCGTGCAGCAATCCCACAGTCTGAGCTTTACCTCCACATTACTCATGTCGGGATATTTTTCTAACAGAAGTGCCACCGCCCCGGCTGCCATCGGGGTGGACATAGAAGTGCCGTTTTTTCGTATATATGGCTGGACGGAGCGCCTGGGATAGCGGAAATTGCAGGAGGATACCGCATTTCCCGGCGCGGAGATATCCGGTTTCTTCACGCAGTCGGCTGTGGGGCCGCAGCCGGAATAAAGTAATGGCCGTTTTTGATTTTTCGTGTTCAGCGGCAGGTCGCAGGACCCGACGGTGATCACCTTTTTGCTGATTCCCGGCAAAGTCACGCTGCCACTGTTTGGCCCCAGATTTCCCGCTGCTGTCACGACCACGATTCCCGCGTCCCATAAACGCTCGACCCAGACGAGAAGCTGCTGCTCTTTTTCATTTTCCGGATGCGGCAGAGTACCGATGGAAATATTGACGATTCGGATATGCATTCGGTCCTTTTGACTCAATACATAGCGGATTCCTCTTATGACATCATCGATCCTGCCCCCACCCCTTTGGTTCAACACCTTGACACATACCAGCATGGCCCTGGGTGCTATCCCCGCATAGAGGCCCTGGCGGCATCGTCCGTCGCCGGCGAGGATTCCCGTGACATGGGTCCCATGCCCGCAGTCGTCATAAATGAATTCCTTCCCATTTACGCAGTCCTTCCAGCCTATGATGCGCGGTACAAGATCCGGGTGCGGGCTGATTCCGGTATCAAGGACGGCGGCCGTGATGCCCTGCCCGGTCAAATGATAGCGCTTAGCTTCCTCCATGCCGATTAACTTTCTTACTCTATCCATAATACCTCCTGAAAATTCCATTCGAATCAAAAAATAATTACTGGTATCCCTTGCATTATTATATGTAGGGAACAAACCTGTAGTTCAGAGAACCTATCGGCATAAAAAAGTGTTTCTACATTTTCACATTTTTTTGTAAAAATGTAGAAACACTGTCAAGCCCTGCCACATATGATGAAGTGTAAAGAAACCTAATTGGAGGCAATTTAACATGAGTGATTTAAGTGCAACAAACTGTGGATGCGGATGCGAAAACGTAGCAAATAACTATGGATGCGGCGGTGGAATGTCTTCCTGCCTGTGGATCATCATTCTTCTTGTTTGCTGTGGCGGCTGCGGCGGCGGTTTCGGCGGACGTGGTGACGGATGTGGCTGCGGAAACGACAGTTGTCTGTGGATTATCCTTCTCCTCATCTTCTGTGGTGGCTGCGGAAATGGTTGTGGCGGAGGCTTCGGTGGACGCGGCGACGGCTGCGGTTGCGGATGCTAGGATAAAAAAATCTTAACCAAAATAAGGTCCACTGGACCTTATTTCAGGTATGCTTGGCAACCGAGATGAACGTCCACTGGACGTTCACTTAGGCATGCTAGGCAACCGAGATGAAGGTCCACTGGACCTTCACTCAGGTATGCTTGGCAATCCAAAAGAGTGAGGGCTTTAAAGGCTCTCACTCTTTTTCGGCGCCTCGTTCTCGCCTTTTTCAATAGGTTTCTGGGAAACAGTCTTCTGTTCTTTCTTCTTTTTAATCAAACATGCCTCGTCGATCTCATATACCGAATTTCCGTCTATGACGATTCTTCCATCCATAACTAACGTCTCCATTTTTCATCTTTTTTTATCATATGCGGTTTTCATAAATCAGCGCCCGGCTTCATATATATTTATAACGCTGTATGATGGGAGCATATATGGAGAAAAAACCGCCTGTAATGACACCATTTGATCAAATGGTGACCAATGAAATGCTTCAGACAATGAAGCTCATGATTCCCTATCTGCCACCCCATCTACAGCGTATGGCGGGCATTTACGCCAAATTTACGGAACTTCAGAATGCCATAGCCTGTTTCCGACCTCCTTATCATGATAGCCGCAGAAGGCGGCTGCGGCAAAAAAAGCTTGATATGGATTCCTTCACCGAAGACCTTGCGCCCTATCTTTCTCCGGACGTCGCATCCTCGGTCGAAAATGTCCGTCAGGCCATGAGTATGATGGAGATGATGCAAAGTATGGGAAATATGGACGATATGATGCAAGGCATGGGAAATATGGGCGATATGATGCAGGGTATGGGAAGTATGGGCGATATGATGCAGAGCATGGGAAATATAACCGATACTATGCAAGATTTGGCAAATACGAGCGACGCCACACGATTCGGGGAAAATGTAAATCAAATGACGCCGAATATCCCGAAAAAAATGCCAAATGATAAGAATTCGAATAGAAATTCAGAAGGGAGAACCGAATATGAACGAATGGATGAACAACCCGCACCTGGCGGATCTGGATCCGGTGAAGCTGGAACTGATCCGGATGGCGGCCAGTCAGACCCGAGGGAAAAGCGGCAAGAGCCTGGCACCGGTCATGATGTCCCTGATCACGGGAGCCAATAAAAAAGGAATTCGTTTTACATCGGAGGAAATAACGTTGATACTCGACATTTTAAAAGAAGGAAAATCGAAAGAAGAGAAAGACCAGATTGACCGTATGGTCCAGATGGTGCAGTTGATGCAGAAAAAAGGAGGAAGGGACTAAAAGCCTTCCTCTTTTTCAAGTTTCCTTCCACTTTCTTTTTCTATTTTTTCGACGGAATCTGCGTAAATGCGGTCACGCAGGCCTCTGGTATAGGCAAATGCGTCCGCCTGTTTCTGACCATACTGAAGCTGCAGATCATATTCCAGTGGAAGCCATGTGGAAATATCCGCCTCATTGTGCTGGATTACCGCTTCCATTTTGTCAAGGGCCTGCAAAAGCTGTGCTTCCGGCGTGCGGTTTTCCTCAATCTCACGGAAAATGTCTGCCATCTGACTTCGGTAAGGCTCCGGTACTTTTTCGGGAAGTCTGCTTATCGCCATCTGTTCGATGTTCTGTTCCTTCTCACCCTTTTCAAAACAGGGGACATCCCCTGTGATCGCTTCGCCCATATCATGAAACAGGCACAATTCCAGGACCCGCTTCATATGAAGTTGAGGAAATTCTTCTTTCATCAGCCAGGCAAACAACATCAGCCGCCAGCAATGCTCTGCCACACTCTCAGGACGCCCGCTCGAAGTAAAAGAATGCCGCGTATTGCATTTTAACTGTTCAGCCAGTTTCATGAATTCCATCAGGGAATCATAATCCATCATCCGCTATCCCTCCAGAATCTTCACATAGAAGTGGCGGTTCCGCGGTCCGTCAAACTCGCAGAAATACAGATCCTGCCAGATTCCAAATAAAATCTGCCCGTCTTTTAAGATCAAAGTCTGAGACGGTCCCACCATAGTCGTCTTCATATGCGCATGGGAATTGCCTTCCATATGCTGATAAAATGGCTGTCTTGTCGGAAATACCTCCTCAAAGCCTAAAAGCATGTCGTGCACCACATCAGGATCAGCATTCTCATTGATCGTAAATCCTGCCGTCGTATGCGGTGAGAACACAACAACGATACCGTCCTTTACTCCGCTCCTGGCGATGTCCTCCCGGATCATATTGGTCACCTTTGACATCTGCTGGGCAGATTTGGTCGTGATAGTGTGTTCATACAGATACATGATTCCTCCTCCTTTACTCTATTGTATTTCTGCTATCTAAGTCAAAATGCCTTTGCCCCATGCTATCTGTGGGTTCTTACGCATTTCGAACTTCATTGGCTGTCTTATTTTCTTCTTCAACACCCAGGTATTTCATCATATCCGGAAGCTGTTTTTCCATCAGCTCATAGCCATGGTGATAAAAGGCCATCAGCTTGTGCTGGTCTTTTTCCAGCCTTGAGACCGGCTTTACTTCGGGGCGGATCACATAAATCTTCCCCTGTGCTTCCAGCTTCTCGATCAATTCCATTGTCCGGTTGTAAATGCGGTTCCTCTGAATACAGATCCGTACCAGCTCCGGATATTTGCCATACAGTCTCCTGTACATTCTCGCCAGCGGTTTCGAGACCGGCTTTTTCCGGTAACCGCGGGGCCTTGTGAGAACGACCACGTTCTTTTCAAGTCCCAGCTTCAATGCCCTTCTCACCGGTATGGAATCCGCCAGTCCGCCGTCCAGATAAGGTGTCTTATCCAGATTCACGATGGGACACACCAGCGGCATACTGCTGCTTGCCCGGCAGATCCGCATCAGCCTCTCCCTGTCATGATTCTCCGTCAAATATTCCGCTTTTCCTGTGAGGCAGTTCGTCGCAACAATCTCACAGGTGATTTCCGACGCAAAATAGGTGTCGTAATCGAAGGGAATCAATTCATTCGGAAATTTATCAAAGATCGTGTCCATATCCAGGACACTTCTGTTCCGCACAAAATCCTTTAATCCATAGTAATAGTTATATTCTTCTCCCTGAGTAATCATGCAGTCGCGGGTACGCCCGATCTGCTTTGACACATAGTCCACGGCGTTGCAGGAACCGGCCGATACGCCGATCACGTGGGAGAGATAAATATCTTTTTCCATAAGGTAATCCAGAACACCGGAGGTGAACACACCCCTGGTCGCTCCTCCTTCAAGTATTAAGCCTGCTGTAATCAAAAAATCGCTCCTTTCTGAATCCTTCCATATCCCGGCAAAGCGTCTCATAAGTGCCTTGTCCGGTAAATTTCCCCCCTGGCAGATTTAGTATAGCACAAAATACGTTCCTTGTCTTGCGTAATTTGGAAAGCCATGTTACCATAGATAGGGTTTGTAGCTGACTACAAAGTATATGGAAACAGAAAACTGAGATGAACGTCCACCGGACGTTCACTCAGGTATACTTGGCAACGAATAAGAATCATTTATAAAAAGGAGAGAAATCTGTATGATCAGTACAAGTAACGTTACCCTCCGCGTAGGAAAAAAGGCATTATTTGAAGATGTAAACATTAAATTTACAGAAGGAAACTGTTACGGCATGATCGGCGCCAACGGTGCCGGCAAGTCTACCTTTTTGAAGATCCTGTCCGGACAGCTTGAGCCGACCTCCGGCGAGGTCATCATCACTCCGGGAGAGCGTCTGTCTTTCCTTCAGCAGGATCATTTCAAATATGACCAGTTCCCGGTACTGGACACCGTTATTATGGGAAATGCCCGCCTTTATGAGATTATGAAGGAGAAAGAAGCAATTTACGCCAAAGAGGATTTTACCGATGAGGACGGAATCCGCGCCAGTGAGCTGGAGGCTGAATTCGCCACGATGGACGGCTGGGAGGCAGAGTCTGACGCCGCTTCCCTCTTAAACGGTCTGGGAATTGAGACGGAGCTTCACTATGCACTGATGAAGGACTTAAGCGGTGCGCAGAAGGTCAAGGTCCTGCTCGCACAGGCGCTTTTCGGCAACCCGGATATCCTGCTTCTTGACGAGCCGACCAACCATTTGGATATGGACGCCATCGCCTGGCTGGAAGAATTCCTGATCGGCTTCAACAACACCGTGATCGTGGTCTCCCATGACCGTTATTTCCTAAATAAGGTCTGCACCCAGATCGCAGATATCGACTATGGCAAAATCCAGCTCTACGCCGGAAACTATGATTTCTGGTATGAGTCCAGTCAGCTTCTGATTCGCCAGATGAAGGAAGCGAACAAGAAAAAAGAAGAAAAGATCAAGGAGCTGCAGGAGTTTATTTCACGATTCAGCGCCAACGCGTCCAAATCCCGTCAGGCGACCTCAAGGAAGCGTGCACTGGAGAAGATTCAGCTCGAAGAGATTCGTCCGTCCAGCCGGAAATACCCCTATATCGACTTCAAACCGAACCGTGAGATCGGCAACGAAGTTCTGACGGTGGAGGGAATCACCAAGACCATCGACGGAGTCAAGGTTTTAGATGATATCTCCTTTACCCTGAACCGGGATGATAAAGTAGCCTTCGTAGGCGGAAATGAATTTGCCAAGACCACCCTCTTCCAGATTCTGTCCGGAGAGATGGAGCCGGATGCCGGAACGTATAAATGGGGCGTCACTACGACCCAGGCGTATTTCCCGAAAGACAGCGGCAGGGAATTTGACAACGAAGATACGATCGTGGAATGGCTGACCCAGTATTCCGAAGAAAAAGACGTGACCTATGTGCGGGGATTTTTAGGACGTATGCTCTTTGGCGGCGAGGACGGCGTCAAGAAGGTGAAGGTTCTCTCCGGTGGTGAGAAGGTGCGCTGTCTTCTGTCCAAGATGATGATCTCCGGAGCCAATGTGCTGATTCTCGACGAGCCTACGGACCACCTGGACATGGAAGCCATCACCGCCCTCAATAACGGTATGAAGAAATTCCCGGGCGTGCTCCTTTTCGCTTCCCGCGACCATCAGATTGTGGAGACGACGGCAAATCGAATCATGGAGATCATGCCGGGCGGCAAGATGATCGACAAGATCACTACGTATGATGAATATCTGGCAAGCGACGAGATGGCAAGAAAACGACAGACCTACACTATGCAGGGTGAAGATAATTAGAATTTTGGAGGAAATGAAGATGAAGTATGATGTAATCATTATTGGAGCCGGCCCCGGAGGAATCTTTTCTGCTTACGAGCTAGCAAAGACAAGACCGGAACTGAAAATCGCAGTCTATGAGGCCGGATATCCTTTGGAAAAGCGCCGCTGCCCTATCGACGGCGACAAGGTAAAATCCTGTATCAAGTGTAAGACCTGCGCGATCATGAGCGGCTTCGGCGGTGCCGGCGCATTTTCCGACGGGAAATACAACATTACCAATGATTTTGGAGGAACTCTGTACGAATACATTGGGAAGGAAAAAGCGACCCGTCTCATGGAATATGTAGATGAGATTAACGTTTCACACGGCGGTGCGCAGACAAAAATGTATTCCACGGCGGGGTCAGAGTTCAAAAAGCTGTGCATTCAGAACAAATTGAAACTTTTGGATGCGTCTGTCCGTCATCTTGGTACAGATATCAACTATGTTGTGCTGGAAAATCTCTATGCAGAGCTGAAGGATAAGGTAGATTTTTATTTTAACACACCGATCGATAAGGTAGAAATCTTGGATGACGGCTACCGTATCCACTACAAGAACGAATCTGCGGATTGCACAAACTGTGTCATATCCGTGGGGCGAAGCGGAAGCAAATGGATGGAGAAGGTCTGTCAGGAGCTTTCCATTCCCACCAAATCCAACCGTGTGGATATCGGGGTCCGTGTGGAGCTCCCGGCTGTTATTTTCGCTCACCTGACCGACGAGCTTTACGAGAGCAAGATCGTTTACCGGACGGAGAAATTCGAGGACAACGTCCGCACCTTCTGTATGAACCCGAACGGCATCGTGGTAAATGAGAACACTAACGGCATCATTACCGTGAACGGCCACAGCTTCGAGGACGCTTCGAAGAAAACGGAAAACACCAACTTTGCCCTTCTGGTAGCCAAACATTTCTCGGAGCCGTTTAAGGACAGTAACGAATATGGTGAGAGCATTGCCCGCCTCTCCAATATGCTTGGCGGCGGCGTCATCGTTCAGCGGTTCGGTGATCTGGAGAGAGGCCGAAGAAGCAACCAGAAACGAATCGAGGAAGGCACGGTCCGTCCTACCCTGGCCGCAACTCCCGGAGATTTAAGTCTGGTACTTCCCAAACGGATCCTGGACGGAATCGTGGAGATGATCCACGCCCTTGATAAGATCGCACCGGGCACAGCCAATGACGACACGCTTCTTTATGGCATGGAGGTCAAATTCTACAATATGGAGGTCGAACTCGATCAGAATCTGGAGACGAAGCATAAAGGGCTGTATGTGATCGGCGATGGCAGCGGAGTCACCCACTCCCTCTCCCACGCCTCCGCAAGCGGGATTCATGTGGCACGTCGGATCAGTGAGACCCTTTAATATTACTTCTTGCATAAAACATTATGAAAGACCGAACAATACCGGAATAAGATATTGTTCGGTCTTTTTTTGTCAACTAAAGCCGGAGTTTGATTTTGTAACTACTTAAAATCTCACATTCAAGCCTTATGCTGCCCGTTTCTCGGAAATAATTAAAACAGTTATTTTAAAATATTAATGTGTACATAATGTTCTGTATTGCGTTGTAGTTAAAGTTACTTCATATCCGCAACGGTTGCACCGGTATGTTGTGTAAACAGAACGCTTCTGCTTCGAATCATAGTAATTATTGTTCTTTTCACACTTTACTGAGCCATACGTTGCCCATGCACTATAAGAGGTGCTCTTAGGATAGAGACCACCACCACACGTACAGGTTCTCCCACGAGGAGTAACTTCTGCCGCTGACACAAACATTGTTCCTAAACATAAGCTTAATAATATAACCATTACCAATGCACTTATTCTTTTCTTCATAACGTATTACTCTCCTTTATTATCTCATTTTCATCAGATAGCAGCCACACAATATAACAGTTCCTCCTATTATGGAAAGACTACTCATAAGTATGACCTCTACTCTTCTCATCTTCACAAGGAACCTCTCTTCCATCCCAAGAGCCCTAAAAATTTCCATGCTTTTCCTTCTCTCATATGCTTCTGCTTCCAGCATTTGATACAGAACAATAAATACCATAATCGAATAGAATAATGCAACAATACCATACATTCCTACAAACGAATATAGTTCCCTTTGCCTTTGCACATATTCCTGATGGTAATTTTTAAGATTAACGGTACCTATTCTTTTCAGGTTCCTCAAAATATGTTCTTCTGTATCCAAAACATCGGCTTCCTCTGAAACATTGATTTTGACTTCCTGATAATACTCATTTATATCATAAATCTGATAGTTCTCCCAGAATCTATCTCCCACGATCACTTGGATTCCGGAACCACCGGGATAAGGAGAACGTATATCGCTGAGCTTTGAAGTCCGCAATATTCCATCAATCCTGATTTCTTTTTCTTCCTTCGTCTGAGCTGATTTTTGGAAAGAAATTCGAAGCATATCGCCGGCTTTTACTTCTGTCTCCATAAGAAAGGACTCCTGAAATTCCTCTTCTGTGGGATTTCCTAAATATCCCTGCTCAGTTTTGGTAAGCGGTGGGAGGGACAAAATGCAGAACTCACCGTTTGCACAATCCTCCTCGCTTACATTTCCTTCCGCTAAGTTTCTCGTAAATCTTTCCAGGTTTTCCCACTGATCCACGCCCAAAACGGTTAACGTCACATGATCAATTGCCGCTTCTTCCCGGTAAATTTTTTCCGTATTTACGACTTCCTCAAAGTATTTATTTCCGGAATATGCTGACAAGTCTACCGTAAACGAATGAAAAGCGTTGGTCTTGTAGGTCTCTACAGATTCCACGCCCGCAATCTGCGAAAGCAGCTCCACCGATTTTTTGCGGACTCCGGGCGAATTTGCAATCGTCTCCGTATCAAGAAAATACCCGTTTCCTGTCATCTTTTTAAACATTTTAAGGTCATCTTCTTTTTTCTTCGCCTCCATTAATCCGTAGCCTGCCAACACGAAAACACTTGCAAGCAAAAGAATTTGGAATGCTTTCCGAACGCCTGCATATCTCCATCTATGTAGTACTACGGAAATGGGAGTGAATTTTGTAATTTGTGCTCCCCTTTTGGAGTTACTTTTCTTCGGTTTCTTTGCTCCCCCTTCCTTTAAAATTCTATTTAATCTCATGCATGATAAAAAATAGCTGATACAGATAACAAGGGCACTATATAAAATGCCGGAATAAACTGCCTCATACGAAATCTGTTTTACCACCAGCTTTCCTATCATCTTTTCAAAAGCCGGCAAAACTCCTTTATAGCAGAGAACTCCCCCTACGCTGCCAAGCATGATGGAAACCACGCAATAGATTCCAGCTTCCCAGGCGATCATGCAGTACATCTGCTTCTTCTCCATCCCAAGCGCATGCAGAAATTTCCAAAAGCTCTCCCTGGCGTCGATAGAGTGAGAGATTGTAATGACCAAAATACAGATGGCCGCTCCGGCAATAAACAGACGGATACTGTCAAAGAACTTTTCAAACGGTATATTGTCCGTCACCAGACTTCCATCACTGAAGTTTTCTTCTATTTGGCAAAGAATCTCCTCACTGTTTTCCAGATCTTCGTAGACAGATTCGCTGCCTTCCCTCGCCTTGATCAGCATATGCTTTTCGAGCACGTTCCCGATTCTCTCGCCACCCTCTGCTGTGACTACTCCTGCCGGAAGGCGATGCCGGCTACTGATATCCCAGTTGACCTGATAGTCCCTGATGATGCCGCACAATATATAGGTAAGCTCTACCGGCTCTTCTTTGTAGCTGAATTCTACCGAAGGAATGATTTCGAGTCTGATTTCTTCCCCCAGCCTGTCCGCATAGCCCAGCGACGCCAGCATACTATATTCCATGGCAATCTCATTCTCGTTTTTCGGTAGACTTCCCTCTTTCAGCTTCAGCCTTCCAAGCTTCCATGCGTCTTCATCGATTGTACCGATATTTGACTGCTCGTTTTCGAAATAATCTCCTGCAAGCACCCCGTAAATCTGCATACTGCCATGCTTTTCAATAAAAGGATTCTCCTTTACGGACGTTTCCGCCCTGGAATCTGCCTCAAGAAGAATACGCTCCCATTCTCCATAAATCTCCTTTCGATTTTCCCGGAAAGTCTCCTGAATTCCTGTCGTCATCTGAAAGCCCATTTGCATAAGGAGACATGCCAGAATCGCGATTCCGAGAATCTGGATACTGTATTTCTTCTGATTTTTCAGTCTCTTGAAGCTAAGATTTCTCTCGATATTATGAATCTTTTTCTCTTTTCTCATTGCAATCTTCCATCTTCTATGACGACAATACGGTCCGCATAATTAGCGCTTTCCATGTCATGAGTTACCATTACGATCGTCTGCCGGTAAATCTCTCTGGAGGCACAGAGCATCTGCATGACCTCCTTGCCGGTATGATAATCCAGATTCCCGGTAGGCTCATCTGCCAGAAGGATTGCAGGCTTTGCCGCCATGGCGCGGGCAATAGCGACACGTTGCTGCTCTCCGCCTGAAAGCTGCTCCGGATAGTCCAGTCTCCGGTCCAGTAGCTGTACTCTTTTAAGCAGTTGTTGCAAATACGGTTTGTCCGGTATTTCATGCGAAATGTAAAGTGGCATACATATGTTATCCCATATCGTATATTCCGGGAGCAGTTGATATTGCTGAAACACGAACCCGATTTGTTTTTGCCGGATCTTGCAGATTTTATGTTCCGAAAGATGGCTTATCTCCCTACCATTTAAGAACACGCTTCCTGAATCCGGTTTTTCCAGCGTCCCCGCAATTCTAAGGAATGTAGATTTCCCGGAGCCGCTTCTTCCCATGACTGCCACAAATTCCCCGGCTTCTACTTCTATGAAAAAATGCTTTAACGCAGGTATACTTTTTTGACCAAGAGAGTAGCTTTTATTCACATCTTGCATTTGAATGATTGTTCCCATGACTTCCCTTTCTTATGGATGTTTCATCTGTTATTGACGCTGATTCTATGATTGGAATTTGTTCTATGATAGATGTTTGCACTATTATACCAAACGTATCTTTCTATTCTCTTAATCCTGGCTTACGATTTCGTAAGATTGCTCTTTTGCGATTAACTGGGGTATTCGGAACTGAAATGTCGTTCCCTCTTCCGCAGTGTCGATGACTTTCAAGGTTCCCTGATGCAGCCTTATGATTTCTCTTGCAAGATGAAGTCCGATTCCAAACCCATTCTCTTTTTTGTCAGTCCGCTGATAAAAACGTTCAAAGATGCTTTCACGGTCGTTCTCATCTAATTTTTTGCCGCTATTAAAGATGCGGATCTCATAGTATCTCCCATCCTGCTCTAAAGTCACACGGATCACACCATTTTGCGGGGTGAAGGTAATCGCATTTTTTAAAACGTTTTCCACTGCTTCTTTGATCCAGAACGCATCACATGACAGGATATATTCCTGCCCGAATCTGGCAGTCAGAGTGATCTCCTTTTCCTCTGCCAGTATTCGGATTCTTTCAATACAGTCCTTAAGAAGGAAGGTAAGATTTTCCCGCTTTCTCTTCAACCATATTTTTCCGGCGTCCAGCTGTGCGAGACGCAATAGTACGATGGTCATCTCTTTCATCCAGCTTAATTGTCTGATACATTTCTCCAATTTGTCCCTTTTTCTCTCGTTCTCCTCCACCGCGAGCAAATTCTCCAGGCACAGCAGGCTTCCCGTCAGCGGTGTCTTTAGCTGATGCGAAATATTTTCCATATATACTCCCATCTTCTCCTTTTCTTTTTGGATATATTCTTTTTGTCCCTGCATCTTCTGATAAACCGCTGCTTTTTCCTGTTCCACATACAAAAGAAGTTCGTTCTCTTTTCTTTTGGTCAGATAGAGTTCCACTCCGGCACCTGCAAGACACACGAAGAGAACAGCTATACAGAAAAAGGTACGTCCATGTCTGACAATGCTGCTGCGAAGATACGCTTTTCCGGTCTCCTCGTATCCTGCCTCCCTCATGAGACGGCTTCCCTCTTCATAAGCCTTTTCGTCCGGCGTAAAGAAAACTACATGTTCCATATCTGTCTCCTGTAAATATCCAATCCATGAAACGACCTGTCTTGCATATGCTTTTTGCAGGAAGTTCTGATATATAAAAAAGGCAGTCAACATAAATGCAAAGACTGCCAGCCATTTTCCGTATATTTTGAATTGTCGATTTTTATGAAATGGTCTCATAAATGTCCTCCGTTCCTAACGTCCAGCGGTATCCTACTCCTCGTTTGGTCTCGATTGGCGCTTCGTTTGAGTGATCTGTGAGTTTTCCTCTGATTCTATTGATATAGACTGATAGCGCATTATCTTCCACATAGTTCTCATTTGAATCCCAGATGATATCAAGCAGTGCAGCTCGCTCAAGCAACTGAGGAGCTTTTGTGATAAGAACACGCAAAATCCGATATTCCGTAAGCGTAAGTTCCACCGGTATGCCCTTTTTGTATAGACACTGTCTACTTAGATCCAAAAAGAAATCTCCACTTCGGACCCCCATCTTTACCTTCTTTTCTCCAAGGCTCTTCGCGCGTTTCAGAAGTGCCTGAATTCTTGCAAGAAGCTCAAAGGTGCGAAAAGGTTTGATGACATAATCATCTCCGCCTGCCTCGAACCCTTCCACAATATATCCTTCGCTGTCATAAGCGGATAAAAACAGGATCGGCGCTTCCGTGAGCCGTCTGATCTGCCTGCAAAGTGTCATCCCGTTCCCATCCGGCAGCTTCATATCCAATATGTAAAGCATATAAGTATTCTCTTTGATTTTCTCGACGGCTTCCTGGAATGAAGACGCCGTTTCCGTTTCCCAGTTTCTTAACCCCAGCGCATCTACAATTCCGTCACGAACCATTTCATCATCTTCTACAATGAATATTTTCTCCATTTTGTACTCCGCCTCTGTTATTCGTGTTGTTCAAATTCTAACACATTTTTATTAGCGAAAAAAGAGTCTAATCATATAAAAATGACCAAAAGCTATCAAATCGGCTTTTGGTCATTTGCCACACATCTATATTACAGACTTGCCACGAACCGGTCAAAGGCTTTCTGTCCTTCCTCGGTCTGCTTATATACACCTGCATCTTCCAGAACCTGGCTGAATACCAGCCCAATTTCTTTATGGAGGATATCCATTATATTTTCTTCTGTAATGCCCTCATACTTCGGCAGGAACTCGTCCACCCAGTCTGCATGCTTTTCCAGCATCTCATTTGCACGAATGTCTGCACCGGAAAGGATCGCCTGTGCCAGCTCTTCCATCTCCTGTTTCAGTCGGGCCGGGAGTACGGCAAGACCCATGACCTCAATCAGACCGATATTCTCTTTCTTAATATGATGCAGATGTGCATGCGGATGGTAAACGCCAAGCGGATGCTCCTCGGTGGTAATGTTGTTCCGAAGCACCAGATCCAGCTCGAACATACCGTCTTTCATTCTTGCGATCGGGGTGATCGTATTGTGCGGTTCTCCGTCAGTCTCTGCAAAAATGAAGGCATCTTCATCCGTATATCCTCTCCATACTTCCAGAATGTGCGCTGCAGCCTTCACAAGACGCTGGGTATCCTTGCTTTGAAGACGAATGACGGACATCGGCCATTTCACGATTCCGGCTTTCACATCCTTAAATCCATTAATCGTACATTCTCTTGCAACAGGAGCCTTTGCCATCGCAAATTCATGATGTCCCCCCTGGAAATGATCATGGCTCAAAATAGAACCGCCCACGATTGGAAGATCTGCATTGGAACCAACAAAATAGTGCGGGAACTGCTCCACGAAATTGAGCAGCTTGGCAAATGTTGCCTCCTCGATCTTCATCGGTACATGCTCTCCGTTGAATACGATACAATGCTCATTGTAGTATACATAGGGAGAATACTGGAATCCCCAGTTCTTCTCAGCGATCACGACCGGGATGATCCTATGGTTCTGGCGTGCCGGATGGTTGACTCTTCCGGCATAGCCTTCATTCTCCTTGCACAGAAGACATTTGGGATAACCGCTCTGCTTTGCATTCTTTGCCGCCGCGATCGCTTTGGGATCTTTCTCCGGCTTGGACAAATTGATCGTGATCTCCATATTGCCGTACTCTGTTTCCGCTTCCCATTTCAAGTCTCGTTTGATGCGGTATCTGCGGATATAATCGCTGTCCTGGCTTAATTTGTAAAAATAATCTGTCGCCTTGCGCGGACTTTCTGCGTAATAATCATTGAAGGTGGAGATGACTGTGCTTGGCAGAGGTACCAGTTTTCCCATGATTTTTGTGTCGAACAGATCCCGGTAAACGATGGAGTCCTCGATGAGTCCCTGTTCTACCGCATAATCCGTAATTTCTTTTAATACTTCCTCCAAATCTACCGACTCCGGGCACTTAGCAGGTTCTTCGTACTCTTCCAGCTTTAGCATCTCCAGCACCTGATTGGTCACGTAAATCTTGTCCTCGGGTTCAACAAGTCCGGTAGAAACTCCATACTGCATCAGTTTTGCGATTGCTTCATTTATCATGTTCTTCTCCTCCACATCTGAACGCTTTCTTGATTACATTATTCTCTTTCTTACATTACCTTCATTCCGCCGTATTTCCGAACCTTCAACACGTGGCAGGAGCCAGCGCCGAATACTGCGTCCAGGGCCTTACGGTAGATTTCTACATAATCGTTTTCTACGAATGCCTGGATGGTTCCGGCAAATCCGCCTCCGTGTACCCGGCAGACACCATGATCTGCCAGAACGCTCTCGCTCACGGCAAGCGCGATGGACATGCTCTGGTTCCGCTCATCCTTATTGGTATAGATATTCTGCAAATATTTGTAAGAAGAATCGCCGGACGCGCGGATCATGCCGAGGAAATCCTGGAACCTTCCTTCATTTAAAGCCTTTACCTGTGCTGCCACCCGGTCATTGTCCCCGAAGAAATGTAAGGCACGCAGTACGCAGCGGTCACCCATCTTTTCGCGCAGAGCCGCAATACTTGCAAAGAAATCCTTCTCATCTACCTCGCGCAGGAATTCTTTTCCGAAGAATGCTGCTACCTGCTTCATCTCAACAGGAATCTGTGCGTAATCATCTGTCAGATCGTTATGGGATCCCTTCGTGTCTACGATGCAGAGGCTGTATTTGTATGTCTCAAAATCAACGTCCACTTTCTCCACAATCGGTTTTGACGGATCTGCAAAGTCAATATGAATCAGTCCGCCCACAGCACATGCGGTCTGGTCCATCAGTCCACAGGGTTTTCCGAAAAATACGTTCTCTGCGTACTGTCCCACCTGAGCAATCTCTACCATGCTGATCTTCATCTCGTTGTAAAGTCCGGAAATGATGGTTCCGATGATTGTCTCAAATGCTGCAGAAGAAGAAAGTCCCGCGCCGTTTAATACATCGCTTGTGATGTAAGCGTTAAATCCGCCTACCTGGTATCCGCGACTCTTAAGTCCGGAAAGTACGCCGCGGATCAGCCCAAGTGAGGTTCCGTCATCCTCGGGTTTCTGCCGAAGGTCGTCTGCCGAGAGCTCGATCATGCGGTATCCCTGGGATACGACCCGCACACGGCTGTCCTCATTTTTATTCACGATTGCAATCGCGTCCAGATTGATGGAGGTGGCAAGTACCATACCATGCTGATGATCGGTGTGATTTCCGCCCACTTCGCTTCTTCCGGGCGCACTGTATATTTCCACTTCACGCTCACCGTAAAGCTTTACGTACTCTTCCATTGCTTTTATATAACGTGCTTCCTGATAATCCAGACGGCTCTCATCTACATAAATATCTTTTAGTAAATCTCTGAAGCTTCCAGCCTTCATTTCTTTCATAATCTCTGTGATCTGTCTCATGGTTATGACCTCCGTTTATATATGGTATCAACGATGCTTGGAAAAAGAAAAGTGATTTCTCTCGTTATGCTCTTTTTCCCTGACTTTTTAGCTAAATTAATCATACAATAATTTTAGTAAATTATCAACACCAATTTACTAAATTTTTGCACAAATTTACTATTTGGGTTTTGTGAAAAACAGAGAAACAGATTTACTTTTCATTTTCGTCGGAATCTGTTATAATTACGAAAGATTAGTAAATAAATGGAGAAGTCAAGGGGGACGTAAGATGGCTACCATTAAAGATATCGCAAAAGCGGCAAATGTATCGGCTGCGGCCGTTTCCAGAATTTTAAATCAGGACGAGACTTTGAATGTTTCACCGGAGACGCGTCAGAAGGTACTGGATACGGCAAAGGAACTTCATTATGTGAAAAAGGGGCGGCCAGTGGTAAAATCTGCATTTACCCTGGGGATTGTTCAGTGGTTCTCTTCGCAGCAGGAACTGGAGGACAGCTACTATCTTCTGATCCGTCAGGGGATCGAGGACTACTGTCTTGCCAATCAGATCCAGATTATCCGTACTTACAAAAGTGATGTCAACTATGCCGATGCCCTGAAGGACGCGGACTGCATCATCTGCATCGGGAAATTCAGTCACAGTGAGGTGGAGACCTTCCAAAAACAGAATGCGAATACCCTGTTTCTTGATATGTCGGTAGAACACCCGCAGGTATCAACCGTGACTCTCGATTTTGAAGGTGCTGTAAGACAGGTGATGGAGTATCTTACCGGACTTGGGCACCAGGAGATCGGCTTCCTCGCCGGCCGTGAATACCTGGATACGGAACAGACAGAGCTTTATTCCGATGATCGGAAAGCCTTGTTTATTCAGTACTGCGAGGAACATGGGGTCCGTTACAAACCTTATCTTAAGGAAGGTAGCTTCCGGATTGATTCCGGTTATGAGATGATGTGTGAACTGATTGACAGCGGTCAGCTTCCCACGGCCATTTTTGCTGCCAGTGACCCGATTGCCATGGGTGCGCTCAAGGCGTTGAATGAAAACGGTTATTCTGTTCCGGACGATGTGTCGGTGGTTGGATTTGATGACATCAGCATGGCCCAGTTCACGACCCCGCCGCTCACTACGGTCCATGCTCCGGCGTACAACATGGGACGTTACGGTGCGACGATCCTGCACCGCATCATTAAAGAACAGCTGGGAACTGCTCTGAAGATTCAGCTTCCCTGCGAATTAGTGCGGCGTGGGTCATGTAAGCAAGGATAACTTCGAACCAGGCTCAGCTTTACATATTTAATAACTGACCGGTGGAGGCTCCGGCAGACCTTCACTTATATATTTGAGAGCAAAAACAACCATCGACGTCCGTTTCCGCAGGAAAATCCGGAGTTCAATGGTTGTTTTTTACAATTACAAAAATTGACGGATATCGACGGCAAGTTTTTCTTCAAGATTAATCAGCCGTTTCGTAAGATCCTTCGCTTTCTCGTCGGCAGCCTTATATTGGTTCAAATATTTGTGAAGAGATTTGACTCCCATATTGCAGCCGTCTGTCATTAAATCAGCAATGGTTTCATCTGATTCGTTCATGACCAGCTTCACATTTGTTTTCAGCCATGACATGCTTTTTGCCATAGGATTTGGCTCTTTGCCATCGTCATGGCATTGATCCAAAAGAATTTGAATTTCTTCTTTCAATTTATCGTGTTTGCTCTTACAGTCTACAAGGCACTTCCGAAGCGCGCTGTCGTGTACATAGTCTAAAACTTCATCGATAGACGCAACGCCCATTTTGATACCGGCGTCACATTCCCGCAGCAGCTTTATTGTATCTGATTCAATCATTGATCGTTTTCCACTCCTTTATTTTATGACATAAAATAAGTATTCCCTCTTCTGCCGGCATTATTCAGGCGTTTACATAAAGCTGCTACCGAGTTTACCAGTTTTCTACCGTATCCTGATAGAAAGTGACCGCTTCCTTTACGATACGCGGTTTTCCTCTTTCTACGTCCACGATCGTGACCGCGCAGTTCCTGTGAACACCTCCGTCCCAGAAACGCGAGATGGGATTCCCTTTGATGAGCCGGAGTATCCCGCAAAGTGCGGCTCCATGTGTGGAAAGCAGAATCGTCTTATTCTGGCAATCCGGGTTCTGATAAAGCTCAGTAAGAAATGAATCCAACCGCTTAGATAACTGCATGAAAGATTCCCCGTTCTTTGGCGGCTGATAGTTCTCCGGGGCATCGAAGAAATTCCGAAAATCCGGATCCGGAATATTCCAGCCTTCCTCGCGGCAGCACAAGCCCTCATATTCTCCAAATCCCATTTCTTTTAAACGCGCATCTTCCAGCACCGGAATGTCCCGTTCTCCCAGAACAAGATATGCCGTTTCTTTCGCCCGGCTAAGCGGACTGGTAACGGCAAAATCAAATGGAATGTCCCTAAGGGCCAGAGCCGTCTCCTTAGCCAGATGCCGTCCAAATTCATTGAGCGGAATGTCGACCTGTCCCTGCAGTCTCCTGAGCTTATTCCAATCGGTCTCGCCATGGCGAATGATATATAGTCTCATCTTTCTCTTCCTCCTGATCTATGTATTTCATAATATTCTTTTCCGTAAATGACACCTCATACCAAAATAAGGTCCACTGGACCTTATTTCAGGTATGCATGGCAACAAAATGCAGAGCGCTTTCCTGATAAAACCAGAAATGCTTCTCCCTTTAACCTCAGAAAGTATACCATACTTCTTGCCCTAAAAAAAGATATCGGATATAATAAATCTCAGAAAAAGAAGAAGCATACGTATGATGCGTAATCAGTTATACAAGAAAGGAAAATGAATATGAAGAAAATCACCAGTTTTACGATTGACCACAACAAATTAATCCCGGGACTCTATGTATCGCGGAAGGATTTCGCGGGCGAGACTCCTGTTACAACATTTGACATTCGCATGACCAACCCGAATGAAGAACCAGTCATGAATACAGCAGAAGTTCATACCATTGAGCATCTGGGAGCCACCTTCCTTCGGAATCACCCGGAATATGACTCCAAAACTCTGTATTTTGGACCGATGGGATGCCGCACCGGCTTTTATCTGCTTCTGACCGGTGACTACGAATCCCGCGATATCGTGCCGCTCATGACCGAGATGTTCCGCTTTATCGCCGAATACCGGGGAGATGTTCCCGGTGCCTGTGCAAAAGACTGCGGAAATTACCTTGATATGAATCTCCCCATGGCAAACTACCTGGCCAAACGCTATCTGAAAAATGTACTGGAGCATATTACGGAAAAACAGCTTATTTATCCGGAGTAATCACACGCTCCTCCGTTATAATGTAATCCGGCCTCAGATCCGTCTCTTCGGCGGGCACTTTCTTCACAATCTGACATTCGAATGCGGCGGCTATTTTGTGGATAGATGGATACTGCTCCAGATACCGGTCATAGTAACCGCCGCCGTAACCGATCCGGTTCCGGTTTTCATCAAATGCCACTCCCGGCATAATCATCAGCGTATCGCTGCACGATGCCCCCTGCGGCCCCGAAAACGCCGCAAGTCCTTCGATCGGTTCCAGGATTCCCCACGCGCCCGGCCTGACGTCCTCCCAACTCATGATCCGATAAAACTGCATCGCTTTTTTGTTGCCATGCATGCTTAAGTGAACGTCCAGTGGACGTTCATCTCGGTTGCCATGCATGCCTAAGTGAACCTTCACTTTGGGAACATAGACCGATTTTTTTTGCCTCCAGCAGCTTTCGATCAGTTCCCTGGTTACGACCTCTTTTCGAAAATCAATATACACCAATACCTGCTCTGCTTCCCGGAACCAGGAATGTTCCTTGATCATGCAGATGATTTTTCGGCTTTTTTCCTCCACATCAAAAACGGGCAGCTCCGTCCGTCTTTGCAGAACCGCCGCCCTAATTTGTTTTTTTGTTTCCATACTTTTCTCCCAGATTCGTAATGCTTCCGTCCTTTTCCTTAATGGAAATATTGTTAAGCTGGCCTCTTAGATTTGCTTTGAACGCCTCCACATATTCCCGTCTTAGAATCTGCTGTTCTTTCTTCTCTTTTTCTGTCAATCCTTCCGCTTTGGATTTGCGGTACAATTCGTTAATTCGATCAATCGTCTTGTTGTCCATCTTCTGTTCCCTTTCCTACTTCTTCTGTCAACTGGAGTAATTTTCCAGAAAACCATATAACTTTTCGGTCCCGTCTATCACTTTTCCATTATGAATCTCCTCTGCCAATTCGTTCGGCAGTTCAGATATCGGTATGTTGGTATATTCGAATACGGTCTTTTGATCACTCAGATATACGACAACATAGCCATTTAGCTCTTTCAGAAAATAAATTTCTTTCTTTATGGCGTCTCCCTGCGTGGTGACGAATCCTTCCTCTTCTTCTTTTTTCACAGCCTTTAATTCGCTCTCTTTTTGCATTTGTTCCTGATCATAATGGTACTCTGCCTGATATGCGAAGCTCAGCAGAGCCACGATCACGATTGCTGCGGCAAAAATACCGATACTGTATTTTCTCTCCATAAGGACAACTCCTTTTTGTATACAGTATCGACGATTTTTGCGTGTTTATACATAGAACCCTCTAATAATATCCTTTTTCATCTATCAGGTGGAATTTCCGGCAGATGCCGACGAGCGTGGCGCCCTTTGGCAGAGACAAAATCTCATCTTCCGATAACCCGCCTAATTTCAACAGGCTGACCGCAAACACCAGAACCGCCACAATGAGCGCGGCAAGAGTTGCAATTCTTCCACCGATAAAAATGTCAAGCACAAAATGTACCAGAAAAGCGGCAATTCCCATGATCACCGACGCGATACCCGGAATCACATAGGTGCGCTGTCTCTCCTGTATATAACCGATGGCTTCCTGGATATCGTGCGCATTCATGATGCACATGCAAAGCGAGAATACAATCTTGCTGGCAATGATCGCGTACAGTCCCCACTTAAATACCACCAGCATGATAAACAGGGAAACCAGATGCAGAACAAGCGAAATAGTCGCATTCTTCACCGGCTTCATCATGCGGTTCAGTCCCTGCAGTACCGCATTGGTAATCGTAGACAAGGAGTAGAATACCAGGGAGATCGCGCCAATCTTCCAGATCATATTCTGCATGCTATTATCCACATTGGGCCAGATGAAATCCATGATCGGCTTGCCCAGTACAAAGAATCCCACCGCACTAGGAATGGCGATCAGCATGGTGTAACGCACGGCCATATAGATGCGGTTGTGTACCAGTTTTCTGTCGTGCTTCGCGTAAGCTCCGACAAGCCCCGGCAGCATGGAGGAACCCAGCGCATTTGCCACGGCAAGCGGCACATTAAATAAGGTGTAATACTGTCCCAGTTGCCCCAGGTATTTGACGCACATCTTCTCCGTATTACCCTGGGCGATCATGATCTTATTGAACATGGCACTGTCCACTACATTGCTGATGTTATATACCGTTGTACTTAGAACGACCGGAATGATCGTTATGATCAAAAGTTTGAAAATGGTCTGGTACTCTTCCCGTTTGCGCGACCTGTCTGCGCGTAGCCTGCGTTTCTGTATTTTCTGGTAAGATAAGTACGTCACGATCAGAAAGATCAGCCCAATCAGGGCGCCGGCAACTGTGCCTAAGGTACCGCCTGCCGCCGAGTAGGCCGAGCCAAGAAGCTCATTGCCCTTCGTTTCTGCTATTTTTTTACCATATTCCATCAGCATGGCAGCTCCCACCACGCTGACTACCGCATTCACGATCTGCTCCAGAATCTGGGATACCGCTGTCGGGATCATACTTCCCTGTCCCTGGAAATAACCTCTGAGAACGCCCATAACTGCTACGATCAGAAGACCCGGAGCCAGTACCGTAAGGGCATAAGAACTCAGCTTCGCTCCCATCACATAGGTCGCTATGGTATCTGCCCCAAAGAAAATAATAAGTGCGATGAAAGAACCCGATAGCAGGGCAAAGACCATCGCGGCCTTGAATACACGAAAAGCATTCTTCCTCTGGCCCTTTGCCACTCTCGCCGAAACCAGCTTCGATACTGCAAGCGGCAGGCTGTAAGAGGAAATGGTAAGTGCGATCGTATAGACCTGGAAGGCAATATCATAATATCCTTGTCCCTCCAGCCCCATATAGTTGAGCATGGGGATTCGATAAATAAATCCTATGATTTTTGTAATAATCCCCGCCGCGGCAAGTATGACTCCCTGTATGAGGAAACTGTTGCCGGACGATTTCTTCTCCTTCGCCATAAAACACCTCGCTCCTATCGCTTATCGGGTGATCCCGATCCGATCTAAGATCTCCCGCTGTTTTTTCTCCATAACGGCACGCTCCTCTTCTTCCATATGATCGTACCCTAATAAATGCAGCATACTGTGCGCGATCAAAAATGCATATTCCCGTTTCAGGCTGTGCCCATATTCCTCAGCCTGGGAGATGACCTTTTCTTTAGAGATCACGATATTCCCAAGCATCAGTTCGCCGCTGTCGGGATCGAAGCATTCCGGCGCTTCCTCCAGAAATGCAAATTCTCCGGCTTTTTCATACTCGATCATGGGGAATGACAGTACATCAGTCGCCCGATCGATCTGGCGGAACTCGCGGTTCATCTCGCGAATCTCCTCATTTTCAGTGAGCAGAAGCTCTACCTGCGCCTCATAGGGGCAGTTTTCATAATCCAGTACCGCCTCCGCCACCTGCACCGCTGTCTCAAACGTATCGAGAGGAAGCCGTACCTCTCCTTCTTCTTCTAAAAATAGTCTCATCGTTCGTTTCGTTTCCTTCTATCCCTTGGCCGGGATTTTTTCTGCTCATTCTTTTGCTCATATTCTTCATAGGCTTTCACGATCCGCTGTACCAGAGGGTGCCGCACCACATCGCGGCTGGTCAGACGACAGATCGTAATTCCCTCAATATTCTTCACTACATTCACCGCCACGTCCAAACCGGATACCTGCCCGGACGGGAGGTCCTTCTGTGTGGAGTCTCCGGTGATGACGACCTTGGATCCAAACCCGATTCGGGTCAGGAACATCTTCATCTGCGCCGGCGTCGTATTCTGTGCCTCATCAAGAATAATGAAGGCGTTATCCAGTGTACGTCCTCTCATATAAGCCAGAGGCGCTACCTCTATAAGTCCTTTTTCTGAATTTTTGATAAAGCTCTCCGCTCCCATGATCTGATAGAGTGCATCATACAGCGGCCGCAGATAAGGATCGATCTTGCTCTGCAGATCGCCGGGGAGGAATCCCAGCTTTTCCCCTGCCTCGATCGCGGGCCGCGTCAAAATGATCCGCCCGACTTCATTTCTCTTAAATGCGGTGATCGCCATGGCCATCGCCAGATAAGTCTTGCCGGTACCTGCAGGACCCAGCCCGAAGGTGATCATTCCTTCCCGGATCGCATCCACATATTTTTTCTGCCCCAGCGTCTTGGGCTTGATCGGTTTCCCCTGCAAGGTGTGACAAATGAGATCCTTATCCATCTCCAGCACATCTTCCGTACTGTCTTCCATGTTCAGGGAAAGGATATAATCCACATTCTGTTCCTGAATCTCATTTCCTCTTTTTGAAAGCTCTGTAAGCGCTTCAAGCGAACGTTTTGCCCGCTCTACATTCCTCGAATCTCCCAGAATCTTAACCTGCCCGTCGCGGGCGATCAAGGTGACATGGAGGGTGCGTTCGATCTTCTTCGCGAACATATCAAACTGACCGAATACATTACCTTCATGCTCTGCCGGTATCTCGATCACTGTTTCCAGAATTCCCATATATTAATTTCCTTCCTGCTCTTCCTTAGCATCTGTGACATCTGCTGTCTTCTTGTTGGCGGCACTTGCCTTACCGATCTCCTGTGAAAGAATCAAAATGCCCTTCGCAGATGCCTGCTTGCTCTCCTTGTATATTTTAACATCATTCTGCAAAATTTGAACCCCTTTTTTCTCTAAATTCTGGCAAAATTTCTGAAATCTCAGGGTTAATTGCTCCTGAATACGGTCGTCTGTGTATTTTTTCTCTTCCGGCCTGTATTCCCGCACTACTTCCCACCCCAAAGTAAAAGGAAGATAGAAATGTTCCCCGATTCGGGGCGTAAATTGCCGTACCTCCCGCACGGAATGTGGAAAAGAGGTCCCAGGCACGATTATTTTATACAGTTTTTTGGGAGTGGAAAGAAAAAAGCGATAGCGCTTCTTCCCGGTCCAGTTCTTCTTCTCATAGGTGAGCGGAACAAGGTCCTGATATGTCATCTGCGTCTTTGCCACGATTCTGGCATCTGCCTCATGATATTGATAATCGATGATTTCCCCGGCATCGTTTAAGACGGGAACATTTCCCGCGACCAGCAGATCACCTTTTTTTACCTCATCACCTTCATGGACCTGAGGAACCCCTTTTCGGGTAATCAGTTCGAGGATCACTCCATCTTCCGAGGCGACCAGATCGACTGGCTGTACCTCCCTTACCTCCTCTCCGGGCTCTGTAATGGTATCGCTGTTTTCCTTTACCTGTATCAGAAGCCGCGTCCCTTTGATGTGCGCGGAGACCCAGATAATGTCGTCGTATTCTTTTCGGATATCTTTTACGATCTGCTGACAGTCAACGCCGGATTTTGGCATGCCGTGAGTGATTCCCTGCTCTTCCAGAAATTCCAGGATCGTCTCGTCAGTGCGTGCCTGATTTCCCTCAATATGAATATTCCAGATAAAAAAGGAGAGAAAATAGATCACGCCAAGACACAGGACGCCTCCTGCAAAAAATAGTTTCCGCTTTCGATATTTGTGTAAAAAAAAAGGCAGGCCGCGGCGCTCTTTGATCGCAACCCGTATCTGAGTCTTGCGGACGATCGGCCGCAGGCGCCGGAAGCCTTTGACGCTGATATTCATCTCATATGCCCCGTCTGCGGGCATCAGATCCCATAGATAGATTCCATGATGACTGCATAGATTCAGAAAACGTTCCGGTGAATAGCCCCTGATCTGTATCCGAAGATACCCGGTCAAATATCTTAAAAGTGCAATCAGCATATTCTCCTGTCCTTTCCTTAGATGTAATCTACCCGCTCAATACGCCCGGTAATCTTCATCTCATCATTCGTATAGTAGGAAATCTTAAGGTTCCTGCCACTGATCTTTATCTGTCCGCTCTTGCTTTGAATCCGCACCAGTACATCGGTATATTCGATAATTCCACGATAATTTTCAACATTCGCCTCAATCTGACCTGTAATCGTCACGATAGGGACGCCAAGGACAACATCTTTCGGCATATTTGCCGCATCAGCCATGCGGTTTCCCAGCACTTTTTGCTCTTTGCCTGCTTCTCGTTTCATCTGCCTGCCACATATCGTTTTGTTCTTAATATATGTGCGGCAGGCAGAGATTATACCCAAGGGCACCCCGTATGGCCATTCGGCCGCTTCACAAGGTATACCCAAGGGCACCCCGTATGGCCATTCGACCGTTTGGCGTGCCTAAGTTTTACCAGCTTCCGCCGCCACCGCCGCCGAAACCGCCGCCGGAAAATCCGCCGCCTGAGAAGCCTCCGCCTCCCAGACCTCCGGAAGATTTTCCGCCAGAGGAAGTGGATGGCTTAGGCGTCGCGATCGTTGTGGCCACATGAGCCATATGGGTGTGGAACATGCGGTGCATCAGATAGTAGTCAAAATACGGATTCCCGTTTCTGGTCTCGTACCAGATCGGAGCCGGAATCGTCAGTTCCTTCATCTTATCCAGAAGAATGTCCGAAAGGCCGAACACATAGGCAAAGGGAAGGATATGGTAGAACAATTCCGGAGTATCTTTTGCGATCACCTTCATACGGTCAAGCTCTGCCGTCACAATAAAATCCCGAAGTCCTGCTAGATACCCCAGCCATTTCACACACTGCCCGGTACGTTTCTTCATGAATCCGGTCAGTACGGCTCCCAACGCAGAGACCACTGCCACGCCGACAAGCGCCGGAAGCAGATTAAGCATCTTACCAGAAAACATCTGGACACCGTAAACGGCCAAAAGTACGACAAGCGGCGCAAGATACAGAGCCACAGAAGCGCTTCCGAACAGCTTTCTGGCAGAAGGCGCTTTGGAGTACCAGAAGTCCACCACATACATAAACAAAAGCACGCCTGCCAGATACAGAATTGCCAGCAGATAAACAAGCCCATTTGCAAATGTAAAGCGATTCAGCGAAACAACCATCACAAAAATGGGAATCATAGTAAGCACAAATGCGATACCCCGTGCCACTTTTGAACTCTGTGTATATACCAGACCCGAATATTTCTTGTGCAGACCCTGTTTTGTCTTTTCCAGTGTCGTTACCATACGGTATCTGAGGTCGGAAGTTTTCACTTCTGTTCCGATATGCCCCTCGCCCCGGCCGAAAATTCCTTCAAAAAACGTGCGGGCATATTTCGGAGTATCCGGTGGCAATTCCCGGAGTTTGGTGAAGGCCAGCGTGTTCTTCCTGGTCTCTCTGATCTTTATATATCCTCTGTCCGCCCAATAAATCAGAAGCGACATCACATCTTTATCCGATACACTTCCGTCAATGATGTAGCCGACGGCCGCGCTGTCCAGCCCCTCCGGCGCGGTAAACTGAATGGAGGGTATGATCTGCTGATCCCGCCCGAACAAAAAGAACATGACAAGAAGGATCACGGCAATAACCACGCAAAGAAGGATCAATGTCAGGTTGATGCCTCCTGCCGTGTGGACATCCTGAAAATATCCTTTCGGCACGTCGGCATAAAAGGTAAGCCCGCAGCCAACCGGAAGTCCTTTATTAAGAATTCCGGTCACCTTCGTACCGTCCCAACTGAGATCTACAATGTCGGAAGCGGCGAACTGTTCCCCGTATGCGCCGTAATACAGACGAAGCTGTTCTTCTGCTATTTCTTTGGGAAACTGGATCGTAAAACTGCTCCCCGCCGGGATCTCATTTCTCCAGCCTGTCGGGAACACATTATAATACGCCTTTTCATATCCTGTGCTCGTCATCGGCGTGACATGATACTCAAATTGGTACTGCTTCTTTCCTACCAGCTCCCGCTCTTCTTCCCCGAACCGAAGCACCCGATTCCCGTTATCCGTGCTAAGATCCAGCGGATCAGAGGATCCCACCTGGTCAATCGAAGCATAGTACGGGATATCCACAGCCTTCCCATCTTCTTTGACCTCACTGATCACGCCCTTAATCGGAATGTACCGGTAGATTCCATGCCGATAATTCTGAAAATCGACGTCGATCGTCTCTGTCACCTGGTAACTGTTATCCTCCTGCACCTCGATACGGGTCGCATAGTTGTCGGTCGTCATATACCAGTCTTCTGTGATCTGCGTACTGTAGTCAGATGTACCAAAAAGACTGCTAAAGATTCCCATATTACTGATCATTACAAAGATGATGATCCAGAGAAGGATATTCCCTGAACCTTTTGCTCTTATTCTCATATCCCGTCCTCACTAAAATGAAATCCTGATATTCTCTCTTTCCCCTTCATCGCGCACTTCGTACAGCGGCTTCCTCTGAAATCCGAAAATTCCCGCAAGTACATTGCCCGGAAATGTCTCTGTCTTCGTGTTGAACTGATTCACCACAGCGTTATAATATCGCCTGGAGCCAGCAATCTCCTCCTCGATCCGCGCGAGCTGATTCTGAAGATCGATAAAATTCGCATTGGATTTAAGTTCCGGATAGCTCTCGGATAAGGCAAACATAGAACGCATGGTTCCGGTAAGCTCCCTGTCCTTATCAATCCGATCCTCCAGAGAGGAGGCTCCAAGCGCCCGATTTCGTGCCTCTATGACTCTGTTTAGCGTCTCCATCTCGTGTCTGGCATATCCTTTGACCGTCTCCACGTAATTCGGAATCAGATCATACCGCTTTTTCAGCGAAACGTCCATTGCGGAAAACGCCTCCTCCATCTTGTTGCGCAGACGGACAAATCCGTTGTACGAACCGATAAGCCAGCCCACCACCAAAAGAACAATCAACAAAACAACTACAAATACTACCATGGTATATCTCCTTTCCTGTCCGTTATACGGACTTAAAATTCTTGAACAGCTCCGGAAGCAGCTTGCCGGTCGATGCATGGACCTCTATATAACCGCCGGCCTCTGCAATGAACCGAACGGCGTATTCCTTCTCCGACGGTGTCCGCCCCGGTCTTCCTATAGTGATCATATTATGCAGATACCGTGTGGAAAACGTATATTCTTCCCCGGGGCCTAACATACACACCGGCGTACCGTTCAGGAAAAATGCGTCTTTTCCACCGCTGTAACCTCTGTTATCCTCGATAATCCTCACGGTAGCCGAATGGCTCAGCATCTCCGCACGCTGCAATTCGCCCGACATATTTTGTACCGGAATCATCCCGCCTGATGCCTGCCTTTCTGCCACATCATTACTTTGTCCCGGCAGTTCCCGATTCCAGGGATTCAATGGATTCTGCGGATTCCAGGGCTGGTCACTGTAATCCGGGTGATAATCCCCCTTCGGCGCGTACCGGGCGAGTCTGTAGGAAATATATCCGCCAAGAATTGCACCGGGAAGTCCTACCATGTAAGCTCCGACCATAGGGTTTGCATTTGCATCGATCATCACGACTAAGGTCGCTCCCAAAAGGCTGCCCAGAATCTCCAACCCATACCATAAGAGCAAGGTGAGTGCCTGATATTTTCCTGGCTTTTGCCCGTTCGCAATCGCATTGCGCCCATTCAGTCTCCAAAGCCATATCACCATGAATACATCAAAAATCATATCAATTCTTCCTTTCAAATTTGCGTAGACCAACATATAATTATACATTTTACCATCTTTGATTCATAAAGTCATTTCCTTTTAAAAAAAGTCATTGTTTTTTAACAATTTGTGTTATAATGTCTAGAGAATGCAAGAATATACAAAGGAATGGAGAGATACTTATGTTAAAAGAATCCTATCGGACTCAGCTTCTGTGCGGCAGTCTTCAGGACTATAAACAGCATATGTCCGGCATTTATCGGGGATACCCGATCGTGATTGATCTGGTGAACGGACAGTATGCGGTAAAGATCAATGCACAATCTGTGAATGATCCCGGAAACGCTGGGCTGAATGCATTTTTAAGGCAGCAAAAGGAAAACATCAAACAGATTGCTCAGGTGAATACCTATGACCATTGTGCAGTGCTTACCATTCAGGTGCCGGGACTTGCCAAGAATATTCCGAATACGGTAAATGCCATCATTGATCCGGTAATCGGTTACATGATCAATTACGGCTATGGCGTGGGTTGTGAACAGTGCGGTAATACTTCCGAAGAGCTTTATTGCTATGAGATTAACAGCGGACATCATTATCTGTGCAGCAACTGCTCTGCCAGCATCGAGAACTCCCTTCAGGCACATCAGCAGGACGTACTTTCCGCTAAGAGCAATTTGGTTCCCGGACTTGTCGGTGCCCTTCTTGGTTCCCTGATTGGCTGTGCTTTGTGGATTGTAATTTATAAATTAGGGTACATCGCGGGAATCGCCGGGGCAGTGACGGCGATCTGTGCCATGAAAGGGTACGAACTGTTGGGTGGCTGTCTGGACCGCAAAGGCGTGATCGGCTCCGTGATCATTATGCTCGTGATAATTTATATTGGAAACAAGGTTGCCTGGTCGTGGGAAGCCTATGATGCACTAAAAGAGTATGGATATACCTTCTCCGACTGTTTCAGAGGACTTGGCGAGATCCTTAAGGCATCAGATCTGGTCGGGGGCTATTGCACAGACCTGGTAATCGGATACGGTTTGACACTTGTCTGCAGCTATAAGAATATTATCAATGCATTTCGAGCAAGCAAGGGCAGCTATAAAATAAGTAAGATGAACTAACGGATAGCCAAAATAAGATCCACTGGACCTTATTTTAGGTATGCATGGTAACATAAAAAGCATTAGAAAAAGCTCCATTCAGGCTTTAATTTCTGAATGGAGCTTTCTTATTTTATTCTTTATCTTTAATCTCAGCGTGTAATTCCTGAAGAGATCTCACTTCGCCGCAGCCCTGTTTCTTCATGGACTTGATACCGCTGATCGTAGCCTTTGCCGCCGCAATCGTGGTCATATACGGAATTCTCTTCTTGATCGCCGCCTTTCGCAGATAGCTGTCATCCACCGCTCTTTCCTGTCCAATCGGTGTATTGATGATCAGATCGATCTTGCCGTTTGTGATCAGATCCAGAATATTGGGTCTTCCTTCCTGGAGTTTATTGACCATATCCGCCTCTATGCCAGCTTCACGTATCAACCTGCAGGTGTGTTTTGATGCAAGGATCTTGAAGCCGTTTTCCGCGAAATCCTTTGCAACCTCTGCCACTTCCGGTTTATCTTTATCATTCACGGAGAACAGTACCGTTCCGCTCATAGGAATCCTCTTCTGGGTCGCCTCCTGCGCTTTGTAGAACGCTTCTCCATAGAATCTGGAAAGCCCCAGAACCTCTCCGGTGGAGCGCATCTCTGGTCCCAATACCGGGTCTACTTCCTGGAACATATTGAACGGGAATACCGCTTCTTTTACCCCATAGTACGGGATATTCTGTTCCTTAAGAGCCGGTACGGGAGACGGCCTTCCGGTCAGCTCGGAGGTGACAATCTCAATGGCAAGCGGTACCATGCGGATATTACATACCTTGGAAACCAACGGCACTGTACGGGATGCTCTTGGATTTGCCTCCAGTACATAGACCTTGCCGTTTTCGATGGCATACTGCATATTCATCAGACCCTGTACATGCATCTCTTCTGCGATTTTTCTGGTGTATTCCTTGATCGTCGCAACATTTTCCTCGGAAATATACTTGGACGGAATAATACATGCGGAATCTCCCGAATGTACGCCGGCCAGCTCGATATGCTCCATCACAGCCGGAACAAATGCATGGGTTCCGTCACTGATGGCATCCGCCTCACACTCCGTTGCATGTCCAAGGAAACGGTCGATCAGGATCGGTCTGTCCGGAGTGACTCCAACAGCCGCATTCATATATCCTACCATGCTTTTTGCATCATAAACGACTTCCATTCCACGTCCACCAAGAACATAGGAAGGACGCACCATGACCGGATATCCAATTTCCTCTGCAATTTGAAGCGCTTCTTCTACATTGACCGCCATTCCTGACTCCGGCATCGGAATACCGAGCTTATCCATCATAGCCCGGAACTGGTCGCGGTCTTCTGCCAGGTCAATGACAGACGGAGAAGTTCCCAGAATCTTCACCCCGTTCTTCTCCAGAGCTGACGCCAGGTTGAGCGGAGTCTGACCGCCGAACTGTGCAATCACGCCGACCGGTTTTTCCTTCTTATAGATGCTGAGAACATCTTCCAGCGTAAGTGGTTCAAAATACAGTTTGTCAGATGTGTCGTAATCCGTGGACACTGTCTCCGGGTTACAGTTTACGATGATCGTCTCAAATCCCAGCTTCTTAAGTGCCAGTGACGCATGTACACAGCAATAGTCAAATTCGATACCCTGGCCGATTCGGTTCGGTCCGCCGCCCAGGATCATGATCTTCGGCTTATCTGAATTTACCGGATTCTTATCTGGTGCATTATAAGTAGAATAATAGTAAGCGCTGTCCTCGGTGCCGCTTACGTGAACGCCTTCCCAGGCTTCTTCCACGCCAAGGGCGATTCGTCTATTTCGCACATCATCTTCACTGATCTCAAGGATCTGACTCAAATACTTATCGGAGAAGCCGTTTTTCTTTGCCAAAATCAGTGCCTCGTCTGAAGGAAGCTGACCTTTTCCGGCAATCAATGCCTCCTCCTCTTCTACCAGTTCCTTCATCTGCTCGATGAAATAGTGTTTTACTTTGGTAATTTCATGAATCTCTTCTACCGTCGCACCCTTGCGAAGCGCCTCATACATCACGAAATGCCGCTCGCTGGACGGAGTGATCAGGAGCTTTAACAATTCTTCTTTTGACTTCTGATCAAAATCTTTGGCGTGGCCCAGACCATAACGTCCTGTCTCCAGAGAACGAATCGCTTTCTGGAACGCCTCCTTATAAGTTTTGCCGATGCTCATGACTTCGCCGACCGCGCGCATCTGTGTTCCCAGCTTATCTTCTACGCCTTTGAACTTTTCAAATGCCCAGCGCGCGAATTTGATCACAACGTAATCTCCATCGGGTACATATTTATCCAGGGTCCCGTATTTGCCGCAGGGAATGTCCGCCAGGGTAAGACCCGTTGCGAGCATAGCGGATACCAGCGCGATCGGGAATCCGGTCGCTTTGGAAGCAAGTGCGGAAGAACGGGAAGTTCTCGGGTTGATCTCAATAATAATATCACGGTCTGTCTTCGGATCATGTGCCCACTGTACGTTGGTTCCACCGATCACCTGAATGGACTCCACGATCTTGTAGGACTTTTCCTGAAGACGTTTCTGTACTTCTTCTGAAATAGTCAGCATCGGTGCGGAGCAGAAAGAATCTCCGGTATGAACGCCAAGCGGATCGATATTCTCGATGAAACATACGGTGATCATATTGTTGTCTGCATCACGCACGACTTCCAGTTCCAGTTCTTCCCAGCCGAGAATAGATTCCTCCACCAGTACCTGTCCTACAAGGCTTGCCTGAAGTCCACGGGCACATACCGTCTTCAATTCATCTACATTATATACTAATCCGCCGCCGGAGCCGCCCATGGTGTAAGCCGGACGCAGTACGACCGGATATCCCAGCTCATCTGCGATGGCAAGGGCCTCGTCAACGGAATAGGCAACTTCACTTCTTGCCATCTCGATTCCAAGACTTTCCATCGTATGCTTGAATTCGATCCGGTCCTCGCCCCGCTCAATGGCGTCTACCTGAACACCGATTACTTGTACATTATATTTGTCAAGAATTCCTTTTTCAGAGAGCTCTGAACATAAATTAAGACCCGATTGACCTCCAAGATTTGGTAATAGTGCATCTGGTCTTTCCTTTGCGATTATCATCTCTAACCGCTCCACGTTAAGTGGTTCAATATAAGTCACATCGGCAATCTCAGGATCTGTCATGATTGTTGCCGGGTTCGAGTTTACCAATACAATTTCATACCCAAGTTTTTTGAGGGCTTTGCAGGCCTGTGTACCTGAATAATCGAATTCACATGCCTGTCCGATAATAATAGGACCCGAACCGATAATGAGCACTTTATGGATATCTGTTCTCTGGGACATCTTGATTCCTCCTCATTCGTAGTTTAGCTAATCATCTCAAACATTATACACGAAAATAATCTGCGCCGCAATATTTTTATACGATATCTATGATTTTCTCTTCCAAAATCATAAAAAGAACCCTCTGCAAGCTGATTTTTACTTTGTTTCCTCCATACCGGCAAGAATTCCCATTTTCTTCATGAAGAAGTGATTAAATACCGCGATCACGCGCCCCACACCAATAACAGCCAGCACTGTTCCGATTCCGATTCCAATCAGCTTGCCTGCAAAGAAAAGTCCGACGATTATCGTAATGCTGATGTTAAACAGATCAAAACAATTCTTGGTAAATCCAACACCTTTTCCTGTACAGTCCGCAATCGCCTGCACGATTCCGTCAGCGGGATCCGGAATCAGACGCATATTAAGAGACATCGCTGTACCCATACCGTTGAATATGATGGCGAGAATCAAAACCAGAATTCTTCCCGTAAAACCGGAATAGAAGGCGTCGGCGCCCGGAGAATCATAAGCGGGAATCGCCGCTGCAAAAAGGTTCAGGAAGCGTGTAAATAGCAGGCTCAGTGGAAATTGCAGCGCATCTTTCACCAAAATCAGGGACAATTTTTCCCTCTTCCCGTTTCCATGTTCCGTAGCTTCCATTCTCTTCATTTTTGTTCGCGAGTTCCGTGTTTTCAGAAACTGAACCGTATGTAACACCATTTCAATCACTACAAAGATACTATATAGAATCAATGTGATGTTTCCGAAATTCCCGTGTGTAATTGTGGAAATGCTATAGGAAACGGAAATAATCGCAGAAACGCCTAGTCCTACCTTTGTATTCAATGTAATTCCCAGAGCCAGTATGATTAGGCCCATAAGGTAAAATGTAAATCTATAAAGTGTTGTCCGCTTCATGGTGATGTGCCTTCTTGCCTCTCTTATTGTATAAAATTTACAAAATCTTTTCATATATTAGTATAGCACATTTCACCAACTAGGTTACCCCTAATTTCAATAATCAGTCTTCGGCGCATCTCATCAGAATCATACAAATTCTCCCATAAGCCCAAAGCCGTGATCCATCGGCCCGCTCCCTTTTCCCAAATCAAGCATAGCACCCAGAGCCCCGGAGATATAATCTTTCGCCTTCTCAACTGCTCTCTCAAGCTCCATTCCTTTGGCAAGGTCAGAAGCAATCGCACTGGACAATGTGCATCCGGTCCCATGAGTATTCGGGTTCTCAATACGTTTTCCGTAAAACCATTTGTACGACCCCTGTATATACAAGAGGTCATTTGCAGTACTTAACTGATGCCCACCCTTACAAAGGACCGCACAGTGGTAAGTGGTACTGATTTTTCCCGCCGCGGCGATCATATCCTCTGCAGAGCGGACCGGAAGACCAGATAATACTTCTGCCTCCGGGATATTGGGAGTCAGAACCGTTGCAAGCGGCAACAGTTCCTGTTTCAAGGTCTCCACCGCATCATCACTGATCAGGCGGGAACCGCTGGTCGCTGCCATGACCGGGTCGACTACGATATTTTTTGCTCCATATTCTCTCAATTTTTCAGAAATAGCTCGAATCAGCTCCGCGGAGGGTACCATGCCAATCTTGACGGCATCCGGGTAAATATCCGTAAAAATGTTATCGAGCTGTTCCTTCAAAAACTCTGGCGTAACCTCCATGATTCCGGTCACGCCCATGGTATTTTGTGCCGTCAGTGCGGTAATAGCGCTCATACCGTAAACCCCGTTTGCAAGCATCGTTTTAAGATCCGCCTGGATTCCGGCGCCACCGCTGCAGTCACTTCCGGCGATTGTTAACGCCGTTCTCATAGTCCCACCATTTCTGTGGCAAGTTCCTTGAGCTCTCTTGCCGCTGTTTCGATATCCGGCTGTGCGAACAGTGCGCTGATCACCGCAATTCCACAGATTCCATTCCCCGCAAGCTGCATCACGTTCTGTTTTCCGATTCCGCCGATCGCAATCACTGGAATAGAGACAGCCTTACAGATGGCTTTTAATGTCTCATGGGATACTTCTACTGCATCTGCCTTGGAGCCGGTGGAAAATACGGCGCCTACTCCCAGATAATCAGCGCCCATTTTCTCGGCAAGGCGCGCCTGCTTAACGGTCCGGGCTGACACCCCGATGATTTTATCCGGCCCAAGTTTGGCGCGCACGTCAGACACCTTCATATCGCTCTGTCCGACATGAACCCCGTCGGCATCAGCTGCAAGAGCGATATCCACATTATCGTTGATCAAAAAGGGCACCTGATACTTCCGGCATAATTCCTTCACCTGCCTCGCTTCGGCAAGAAATTCTGCCTCATTAAGTTTCTTTTCCCTGAGCTGTACCAAGGTCGCCCCGCCCTTCAGCGCTTTCTCAATCTGCTCCAAAAGCGTTTCTCCTTTTAGCCAGCTTCGGTCCGTCACTGCATAGAGCAGCAGATTCTCTTTATCGCACTTCATAGTTTGCCCCTCCGTTTAGTGTAGTCTCCTGTTTTTTTATTCATCAAAAATGCTTACGATTTCACCGTCGAGGATTCGATTTGTATTCTTAACAGCACAGAAATTTCCGCACATGCTGCAGGTATCCTCTTTCTCCGGTTTTGCCTCTGCACGGTAACGGCGGGCCTTTTCCGGGTCCATACTTAAATCGAACATCGTATCCCAATCCAGACGTTTCCTTGCCTCGCTCATCCGATAATCCCAGTCGGCTGCACCTGGAACACCTTTTGCAATATCGGCGGCGTGTGCGGCGATTTTAGCCGCAATGATCCCTTCCTTCACATCTGATGCATTGGGAAGGCGCAGATGCTCCGCCGGTGTCACATAGCACAAAAATGCCGCTCCTGCTGATGCTGCGATGGCGCCTCCGATCGCCGAAGTAATATGATCATAACCGGGAGAGACGTCCGTCACCAGTGGTCCTAACACGTAAAATGGCGCCCCGTGGCAGAGTGTTTTCTGAATCTCCATGTTTGCCGCTATCTGATTCATCGGCATATGGCCGGGGCCTTCGATCATTACCTGCACGTCCTTTTCCCATGCCCGTTTTGTCAGTTCTCCTAATGTGATCAGTTCTTCGATCTGCGCCGTGTCCGTTGCATCCGCGATGCAGCCCGGGCGGCAGGCATCCCCCAGACTCATCGTAATATCATATTCCTGGCAGATATCCAGGATCTCGTCATAATGCTCATAGAAGGGGTTTTCTTCTCCCGTCATCTCCATCCACGCAAACATGATGGAACCGCCGCGGGATACAATATTCATAAGGCGTTTATTCTGTTTGAACCTGTTTGCGGTTGCCCGGTTCATTCCACAGTGGATCGTCATGAAATCAACACCGTCCTCGGCGTGCATTCTCACGATGTCAAGCCATTCCTTAGCGGTAATCTTCCCCAGTGGCTTGTGATAATATACTACAGCATCATAGATCGGAACGGTGCCGATCATGGCAGGACACGTAGCTGTGAGTTTCTTCCTAAAGCTCCGGGTATCGCCGTAGGAACTCAGGTCCATGATGGCTTCCGCTCCCATATCCACTGCAGAACGAACCTTTTCATATTCCATATCCACATCTTTCCAGTCCCTGGAAACGCCCAGATTGACGTTAATCTTCGTCGTCAACTTCGCGCCCACTCCGCTGGGTCTGAGACTGGTATGCTTTTTATTGCAGGGAATGATCACTTCCCCTTTTGCAATCAGCGCTCTAAGTGTTTCTACATCCATATGTTCTTTTTCTGCGACAATTTTCATTTGCGGGGTGGTAATTCCCTTTCGTGCCGCGTTCATTTGTGTTGTGTAATCAGCCATATTTTCCTCCTTGTGCCTGCCTGGGTAATAGAATTTCCGGCAGAAAGACTTCATCTTCCGCCCTATGGGGTAAAATCTGATATGGGCCTACGATGCCATTGTCGGATACGAAAATAGAACTTGTAGAATCACTGATAGTTCAGACATCTCGATAATGAAGAAAAAACTGCAATACACCAACGGTATATTGCAGTTAGATACAAACAATGTGTTCCCTACGTTGGCATTATCCAAATCAGGTTATGGGTTAAAGCGATACAGCTTACTCTCAGCCTGCTTACTGCAAGCACCCCGTTTTAAGTTGATACTTCCGAAAAAAGGTATGATAAACCTTCTTTTGACAAAACAAATTATAGCATGTGACATAAAAATCGTCAATCTCTAAACGAAGAATCGATTATTTTATTCGTTGTCAGAGAATTCACGCATATTTTCCATATAATTGTGATCATATTAATCGTATTCCTTGATATGCCAGAAAAATCCGGTCTCCTCCATTAACTCTAAATATGGCCGTGGATCAAATGCCTCCAGTGAGTGCACGCCTGGTATATGATAAATTCCTCTGGCATAAAGCTCCAGTGCCAGCGCCGCACCAAATCCGGTCTGTGCGACTACTGCCTGCATGGAGAAACGGTTCAGCGCCTCTTCGTTCGAATAGCTCTGGTACATCATGACCTTTTTCTCTTTTCCATCCTTTTTCCCGACGGCGTAGACACCTACTACCATCTTTCCATGCATCTCTTCCTTGATATTTTGGGGTGCCGGGGCGCAGGCGGCCACCACATCTCTTGGAACGACCTCTACATTTCCCACTTTTACTTTTTCCAGGCTGTTGAGATGCAAATGATCCAATACCTTGAGGGCCTGAATCAGTTTTTCATCCAGAGAAATTTTGAAGGTACATTTTTTCAGCCCGTATTTTGACAAATAGCGCGGCATCGTCACCGTTTCTTCATGTTCTACCTTAACAAAGGTATTATCTCCCACCTCCGGCATACAGAAGGTTTCCTGTCCGGCAAATGGTTTCTCCACCAGAAATCCGCCCCGCCCAGCGTCATACTCCACGTTCGGGTTCATTACTTCGTCCAGAACCGTCCATACATTGAATCCGAACACGATATCCTCTTCGTCCCCGTCGACCTCCAGGTTGCCGCCGTCCCGGACATGGAGCTCAGTAACTTCATCGAACTCATATTCACAGAGATACCTGGCAAATACATTTACCACGCCGGGGTCAATGCCAAGACAAATTAGTGCGGTATTCCCCTGCCTGCGCCACGCTTCGTCACGGTCAAAGTTATATGCCGTCATGATCTCGTCATAGCTGTTCTCGATTCCGAGGCCATAGGCCGGATTTTTTTTCGGTACGGACCAGGTTCCCATATTACCATAATCTACGCCACACGCAAAGGCCGCATCGAAGATGTAATTCGCGCAGAATGGGCTTGCAGCGTCCATGACAAAATCAATGTTATACTTTTGGATCAGAGCCTCCATGCCCGCCTTATCTGTGGCGTTTACATATGCAGCCGCAAAACGGGAATCGTTCATATGCTCCGCCACCTCTTTTGCCCTCTCCAGATCCAGATCACAAAGCAGGCAGAAGGAGAACCACTTGCAAGCCTTGTCTCGGTCTTTCAACATCTTCACAATGCACTCTCCCACTGCTCCGCTTCCCACCAGCATCATTCTCATCTTTCATTCCCTCCTGTTTGTTAGATTGTATAAAGTTGTATTGTAATAAAAAAGAAGACATAACACTACTTCCAGTGTCACATCTTCTCTGTCCTTTTACCAGTTGGTTATATCCACGTAGGTGATGTAATTTCTTACATTCTCTCCAAAGAGCTGTCAGTCAACCTTCCTTTTACCTGCTAGTTTCCAAACGCCATCTGACGTTATGTCGTTTTTGCTGCTTCGGTCCCGGGCTATGCCGGCGTCTTGAGTCGACCTCATCCATTTATTTTCGCAAGCGGCGAACCAAGCAGCCATGCTTGTATGGCTATTTGACAACCACCCCGAAAATCAAATACTCCGTAGCTTACTACGGGATATTTGATTCTTTTTCTCAGATTAGCAGAAGAGCTTTATTTTGTCAAATAAAACCTTCATTTTTCTATAAAATTTTCTGTTAAGTAACTGATTACATACAAACTTATCTAACTATATTTTGATAATTAAATTCCTTTCCTACGTAATTTCGTCAATGCGATAATATTTCCGCGTAAGTTTAATCTTTGATAAGAAGCCCCAACCGCCGGGCAAGATCTGCCGCCTGATACAGATCGACAATCGCCCCCTGCAGTTCGTGATGGTCATCCGAGAGAACCAGTTCCCGCAATATGCTATCCGAGAAATCCATCCCTCTCAGAGAAGTCTTAAAAAAGCTGACATTCACTAAACTGTCCTCTTTCCAGGATACATGTTTACACTGACACTGCGTCATGTTGCCGCTGTCAAACGAAGTCTGCAAAAACTGCACATTTTCCAGGCGTGCACTGTCAAAATTGGAATAATTCATAGTGCTTTCTTTGATCAGCAGATTCTTCATCACACTGCTGCAAAACTTGACGCCTGCTCCTTTCCCTGACAAAAAGGCAAACCGATTGATATAGCAATTGCTAAAATCACAGCCGGATATATCGCAATTTACAAATTCCACATTGGAAAACTCAGCAGCATGAAAGGAACACTTCCAGAAACGGCAGTTCTCGAACCTTACTCCGGAGAAAATCATGTGCGAAAATTCTTCCTCCTCACACACTACATTTTTGAGATGAAAGCCCTGCATACGCACTTCCTCTGAACAATATTTACGCATTAATGTTAAATCTGCCTCCCGCAATTCTTCTGTGGGTAGTATCGGTAGTAATAGTTTCATATGGGTATCCTTTCACATAAATCTCATTCATAATCTAAATGTTTCTTTAGCATAACATATTCATCTGTTTTGTACTCTTCGGTAAAACCAGTTTTCAAAAATAACTTCACTGAAGGATTATCAAGAGAGATATTGTCATAAAGTTCATAAATTCCATTTTTAGCAGCATTTTCACACAACATTTTCAGCGTCTCTTTTCCATAGCCTTTGCCCCGGAACTGGGCTTCTATAATAATATCACATAGATAAATAAATGTTTCAGCATCACGGTGATATGAAGTTTCCCCGATAAACGCCTGCTCTTCTTCTGAATAGATGTAACGATAAAAATAATTATCATCTGTGCTGCATAACCATTTCTCATACCAACTCTTCCAACGTGATTCGGGGAACTCAATTACGCCACCCCAATTTTGATTAAAAGCCATCGTTGGTTTATCGGACAATAATTGCTTACGAAACGAAAGCTGCTGATATGTAGGTCTTACTAATTGAATCATCATTTTACCTCTAATACTACATAAAAACTATATATATTTGCATAACCGAGCTGAACCTCCCCCAGACGTTCACTCAGGTATGCATGTCAACTAAAAAACACCTACTCAAATGGAGGTTACTTTCCATAACAGTATTGTATCAAAAATGCAATTGTACCACAAGCGACTATTCACATTTAAAGCGGAACACCGGTTGCCGGCATTCCGCTTTATCATTACATCTCTTTACAATAATTTCCCCTGCGTGTCAAATTCCGGATTCATATAATAGAAATTTTTGAAATCCAGTTTGTCCTTCGTTCTCTCCAAAGCTTCTCCAAATCTTTGGAAATGCACGATTTCCCTCGCGCGTAGGAATTTCAGCGGCTCCCGCACCTCCGGATCGGGGATCATGCGCAGCAGGTTGTCATACACCGTTCTGGCTTTCTGTTCCGCAGCAAGGTTCTCCGTCAGATCCGTGATGGCATCGCCCTTTGACTGAAACTCCAGCGCAGTAAATGGCACACCTGCCGCCGCCTGAGGCCAGAGTGCTTTAGTATGGTCAATATAGTAGGCATCAAAGCCAGCCGTTTTCGCCTCTTCAGTGGTCAGATTCTTTGTCAACTGATAGACCATGGCGCAAATGATTTCAAGATGTGCCAATTCCTCTGTACCGATATCTGTCAGAAGGCCGCCCACTTCCTTTACCGGCATGGTATACCTTTGCGAGAGATACCGCATGGATGCTGAAAGTTCGCCGTCCGGGCCGCCATACTGGCTGATAATAAGCTGTGCCGTTTTTGGGCAGGTCTTGGTGATTTTTACCGGAAACTGTAATCTTTTCTCATATACCCACATTTATACACACGCTCCTTCCCACGGCATCGGTCCCTCCTGCCAAGAGTAGCAAAGAGAATCCGGCGATGCTTCGTAAATATCTGCCATACAGTCTACTGTCAAAGGATAGAACTTGTGTGCAAATTCCATCAACAGTTCTTTTCTTCTCTTAACCGTCTTTTTTAGTAGGTCAAGTCCTTCCTTATCGCTTGGGTGCGTGTCCATATACAGCCGGATATCATCCAATACAAAACTGACTTCCTGTATTTGCATCATTAACTGTTCTCTTTCATTCAATGTTTCGGAATGGCTTACCTTCGCCAAAACGGAGCTCTGCGTTTCATGCGCAGATATGTCAGCTCCGATTTTCTGCTTGGAGGATTCTTCGGTGACAAAGAACGGTTTATTGAGTTCCTGAAAAATTGTACCTGTCTTAAGCGCCTCTTCCGCCGTCAAAACAGAACTCCATCTCTGAATTGGTACAGAGGCAATGGCTAAATGTTCCTGATTCATAAAAAAACTCCCTTCGTAAAAATTTGTTGCCCTACTTAGTGTTTGTATGAACAACTATTTTTACGAAGGGAATTTCTAGAACCCTTTTGAAAACCAAACTGCAGGAAAAATATGTAATTTTAAAATCCTCCACTATGGTAAATATCTAACTTTTCTCTAAACCCGAATAATATACCCCTCTTTTCGCGGAGCCGCTTCTTTGATTCCTTCCGGCAGACCATAACCCAGGATCACATTTCCAATTCCTTCATAGTCGCCATCTACGCCCCATTTTTTCAAAAGCTGTTTTCCTTCTTCCGAGTCAAACACCTCTCTTGCACGGTAAATGTAGCAGGAACTAACCCCAACCGCATGAGCTGCATTCAACAAATTACCAATGACCATGTTCCCGTCGTCTACATGTGTCCCACGTGAGCGATCCGCCAATACCACAAGCACGGTCGGCGCGCCATAAAATGGGTCTGTATTGCTGCCGAGAACTTCCGCATTCATCTTTGACAACTGGTCGCGTACTTCCTTGTCCTGCACGGCAATAATGATCGGACTCTGTGCACCCATTCCGGTCGGAGCGTAGATTCCGGCCTCCAAAATAGCCTCTAACTCCTCGCTCTTAATCTGCTCCGGTTTATACTTCCGGCAACTTCTCCTGCTTTTCAGATCCAATAACGTTTCTTTCATTTTCATATACCTCCATTCATTTTATACAATATTAAAAACCCCCATCATTATATCCTATATTGTTATCAGAAGCAATTCTATTACTTATGATACGGCGCCCCTGTCATGATCCGATATCCCCTGTAAATCTGTTCCAGCAGAATCACTCTCATGAGCTGATGCGGAAATGTCATCTTTGAAAAACTCAGCGCATAATCCGATTTCGCAAGGACCGCCCGTCCAAGCCCAATCGAACCGCCGATTACAAACATGATATGACTTACACCCTGCACGCCCAGTTTATCGATCTTATCGGCAAATCCTTCCGACGACAGCATTTTCCCACCGATTTCCAGTGTGATAATATACGCATCATCCTTCAAGTATTTCAGGATTCTTCCGGCTTCTTTATCGCGGATCGAATCCTCCACCGTCTCGCTTGCTCCTTCCGGCGTTTTTTCATCAGATACCTCTATCATTTCTAATTTGCAATATTTGCTGAGTCTTTTACTGTATTCACTAATCGCGTCCCTTAAATATTTTTCTTTAATTTTTCCGACCGTAACTACTGTAATTTTCATTGCATTTTCACCATACCTGTCCCTTTTCCCCGTTGCTAATATGCTGTATACCGCCAAAAATATTATCACCTCCATCGTGAAGCGCTTCTTGTGGCATAACTACTAATGTGCTGTAATCCTTCGAGAATCCTTTCTGGCAGATTACCTGCTCAGGGCCTCTGCACCGCTATGAACGAATCGTATACATATAAAGCTCATGCAGCGCCCTTGTCGCGCAGATATATTTCGCCTGCCGTAAAAGCGGATTGCCGTCGTCCCTTGTCACGGCAAAGACCTGGTCAAATTCCAGTCCTTTTGCCATATAGAATGTTGTGACCGTCACCCCTTTTTTGAAGGCCGTACTGTCCCGGTCAATATAATTCACATCCATTCCCCTGTTTGGCAAAAGTCTGACAAGATCCTTCGCCTCCTCCTGCGTCATGGTTATGATTGCTGCCGTCTCAAATTCCTTCGAATCAAGCCTTATATTCTTTTTCAGTTCCAGAATCATATCCTCGTCTGAATGAAATGATTCTTCGACCACTTCTTTTCCATGGCGCTTAAGGAATTTAAGTCCTCCGGCGCCTGCAATTTGCTCTGCATACCTGACGATTTCGACGGTGTTTCGATAACTCTTATTCATCACGATTTTTCGCAGTTTTTTCTTATAAATCTGCGGCAGAAACGTAAGTACATCCTGCATCCTGGTATCCAGAGTCTGGGCATAATCTCCCAGAATCGTCATACGGCAGTCAAAGAGATATTCCAGGATCACGTACTGCATATAGGAGTAATCCTGCATCTCATCAATGATCAGATGCTTGATATGTTTGTGTTTTCGCCCGCCTTTCAGTCGATACTTTAAATACAGCATAGGATACACATCTTCATATTCGATGAGACGTTTTTCCCTTGGAAGATGCGGAAGCTGAGGATAGCCCAGATCTTCCAAAAGCCAGTTATATATAACATAAATATCCCGGGTCACATACATGCGGTCGAACTGTTCCTTTAAGTATTCGGCATCCTCTTCGCTGATCTGCCTGCCATGCAGGGTCTCATACTCATCCACAAAATATTCTCTTACAGCGTCCATTCTGGCTAACAGCGGAATGTCCTGAAATTTAAAATAGAACAGATAAATGATCCGATCCTCCGGCATTTCTTCCTTACGGAATGTCACACCGGCGAAATCCATCAAACGATCCTCCAGCAGAGCCAGAAAGCCCTCAATCTGCCCCACAAATGCTGCCGACTGTTTTTCATGAACGCGCTCCGAAAATCCCAAATCCGGAAATTTCATAAGTTTTTCCAGATAATCATATTTGTCCTCACAGTCATCTGCCGTATCGTTAAGTTCCCGGTATGCAAAAAGATCAATACTCATTTCCTGAATATTTTCCTCCCCAAGTTCAGGAAGAATATGGGAAATATAATCAGAAAATACGCTGTTCGGTGACAGGATCAGAATATCTGACGCCCGAAGAGAATCTCTGTCATGGTACAGCAGATAGGCGATCCGATGCAGGGCAACCGACGTTTTTCCGCTTCCGGCAGCTCCCTGGATCACAAGAATGCGGTCCTTTGTATTGCGGATAATGGCATTCTGCTCCCTCTGGATCGTGCGGACAATATTTTTAAGCTGTACATCTCCGCTATTTCCCAGCTCCTGCTTTAATATCTCATCATCGATCTTCGTATCGCTCTCAAAACAATAAATCAGGTTTCCGTTCTTAATCTTATACTGCCATTTGGATGTGATCTCCCCTTCCATTATGCCGCCCGGCGCCACGTAGCTTGCCATCCCGCGGTCGTAATCGTAGAAGAGGCTGGAAACTGGCGCCCGCCAGTCATAGATCAGAGGTGTCATCCCGGTTTTAGGGGCAAAATTTGCGATTCCTATATAAAAACTCTCGGCCGTATCTTCCCCGTCGAACACAAAATCGACCCTTCCGAAATACGGAGAATCCAGCATTTTCTCATACCGGTGCTTTAGCTTTAGCTGCTCCTGATTCGCATTCACCTGCTGGAAAAGGGCCTGCTGGTTATCATACTCCTCATATCCATACTCGTCCATTTCCGCATAGTTTTCCCAGTAATACTCATGCATATCTTCGATCTCTTTTTGCCCTTCCGAAAGAGTCTGATCGATCTCGGATATTTTTTCTCTCAGTTTTCCTGTCACATATTCCAAAAAATCCATAGATTCCATTAATCCTTTTCCTTCAAACTACTGATTCGCGAAAATGCGCTATGCCAAAATCAAATCAGCGATTGCCGTCGTAGTTTCAGCAATATATTTCGCCCCGGCCTGCTTAAGTTCCTCCCGGCTTCCGTAGCCGTAGAGTACGCCCATACAGTCGATCCCGTTCTTCTTTGCTCCGAGCACGTCATGACTTCTGTCTCCGATCATCAGCACCTCTTCTTTCCCGGCCTCTTCTACTCCCAGTGCATCGAGGGCGTAATGGATCACGTCGGATTTATTGAGACGGGTGCCGTCCATAGAAGCCCCGTAAATCTCCACAAATAAGTTCGTAAAACCAAAATGCTCTGCGATCCGTTTTGCATAAGCCTCCGGTTTTGAGGTCGCCACCGCCAGTACCTTGCCGGCAGCCTTAAGTCTTTGGGCCGCTTCCACGAAGCCGACATACACGGAATTCTCAAAAATCCCCTTCTCGGCATAATATTCGCGGTAATAGACAACCGCCTTTTGTGCGTCTTCCTGACTCATTCCGTAAAACTGTTTCATCGAATCCACAAGCGGCGGACCGATAAATTTCTTCAGGTCTGCTCCGTCCTCCACGGTAATCCCCATCTTCTCCAGGGCATAGCAGACGGAATTCACGATTCCAGGTTCTGACTCCGTGATGGTTCCGTCCAAATCAAATAAAATATATTGGTACCTCATGTTCTCCTCCCGATTTTACAAATTCTTCTATTCCCGCGGGCAACGAGCCAAGCGACTGCTTGCAGTCATTTGGCGACTGCCGCGAGGGTCAATGCTCCGTAGCTTGCTGCGGGGTATTTGACTTTTGCTCTATAAATACCAGTTCTTTTTCACTGGATAACTCCTCATGCCAGACGAATCCAAGCTCCCTGAATTCTTTCACTTTTTCCAAAGTTTCAGCATTTTCCTTTGCCAAAAACGCGACCATCTGCCCTCTGGCCATCTTCGCTTTCGTTCCTTTGGTAATCAGCTTTCCATCTACATATTCCGCGAACACGCAGGTGACGAACCGGATATCCTCCTCCACAAAAGGCTCGATCACCTGGCTGTATTCCTTAGAAGCGAGATTCAGGATCAGCGGACCCTCCTCCTCTTCCCGAAGTTCTTTCGCAAGCACCTGGTAGATCCGATTCTGCCAAAACGTATACAGATCTTTCTTTCCTGCCACCTTGACCTTAGCCTGCATTTCCAGGCGATAAGGCACCACGCCGTCCAATGCGCCCAAAATCCCATAAAATCCGCTCAGGATTTTCAAATTCTTCTTAACATATTCCCACTGCCCGTCCGTAAATACCTGCGGGGCCATATTGTTAAACGCCAGTCCCGAATAGGCCAGAACTGCCGGGGTGATCGCCTTGTCCAGATCCATCTCCTGATATCTGCGATAATTTTCTTCCGTGATCTTATCATTGGCTTTGAAAATCTTCTGAAGCTCCCCGGGAGAAAAGGATTTCATTACCTCACAAATCTGCCTAGTGTCGTTCATCATGCAAGGTATTCCTGCGCTTCCCAGAAAATCTGACTCTACCTTCATTTTCTTCGCCGGTGAAATAATGATTTTCATCTCCGCAACCTCTTCAGCTCTTCCTTCTCTTCTTTTGGTACCCGGTAGGATTCCCGTATCTTCTGAATGGCCTTATTTTGTGTAAATGTATCCAGATGGTTTCCTTCTAAAAATTTCCAGGTCTTTTCTGGGAATTTTACATAGCACATGGAAATTCCCCATGCGACAGCCATCTTTACATAGTATCCTTCATGGTGGATCTCGTCATACACGGACAATACCTGATCAATCCACTTTTCATTAATAAAATAGTCCATGAGTGAGACGGCACCGAAGCGGACGCTGAATTCGGTTCCTATGGCAATCTGCTTCATACAATAAGAAAACCATTCCTCCTGATTCTGCCCCATAAATTTGTAGGTACTGGTGCAGCAATCGCAGACCGCCCAGTTATCGATTTTGGGCGCGAAGGCATCCAGGTAGCGAATCCGCTCTTCCATCTCCATCTTCGCATATCCGATCACCATACCCTGAATCATAATTTCCTCATAGGTATCGCAGGCAGCTTCCGCGAGATAGGCGCGCCAGTCCTGCCTGGCAATCTTTCTTGCCAGTTTCCGAAGCTCAGGTATCCGAACGCCCATAATGTTCTCCACTCCCGGCAGCAATCCCGAGTGGAAATCCCGATATTTGGTGTCAACAAGCCCGATAAGTTCCTTTTTAATCTCTTCTACTAGTTGATTCATACTTTTATTTCCTCTGCTTTGCGGTAAATGTTTCGGAGGTCACTTTCCACACAGTTACAGAATCTGCTTCTTTCTCGCCAAAAGAGAAATCCTTTCCTGTCTGCTGTCTCATCAATAACGCAAGTGCCTCTTTCTTCTCTTCCATATCCGTCACGAGCTCTGCCACGCCGTTCCCAATTATGCTTGCGAAGCAATACCCATACCCGCAGGCAGCCTCTGCTTCCAGCAGTTCATGCTCGCAATCCATCTCAAAACCCACCTGTGGATTTTTCTCCATGACCTCGTACTTATATCCTGCTTTTGCACCATGCATATACAGCACCAGTTTTTCGTTCCGGAACTGATATCCAAAATTTACCGGAACGATATAAACCTTTCCCTCGTCGCATAATCCAATCCGACATACCTTACAATGATCAACAATTTTCAAAATTTCCTGTATATCACAGATTTCCCTGTCTTTTCTTCGCATGATCCTCTTCTCCTTTTCATGTATCATTCGATTATATCATTCTCTTTTCTGATTGTCCACTTGCCTGCGCAAAATCTTTTCAAATACAAATATATAAAATTCTCCACCCGCGGCGGGCCACTTTCGCGACACACTTCTTCTCCGCCGCAGTTCGATTCCGGCGAAGCGTTTTTTGTTTCAAAGAACGCACTTTCCTATGAAATAAAAACATGATACAACACACTTGGGGCACCTCCTGCAAAGGAAAGTACCCCAAGTGTGCTGTGTCATTTTTTTATTAAGCTATTGATATAGAGACAAAAGGCATTTTGACTCCTATGATATGAAGTTGCCTGCTGTTTATCTCATGGAATCATTGACTTTTTCTTTATTTCAAATGTTCGTATTACCGTCTCCTGTGTAAAAGTCTCATCTTTGCCTCGCGAATCCTGGCTCCATATCTGCTCGTGAAAATCACGCCGCACAGCAGCATACCCAAGGCTATGCCAAGTCCAAAGCTTGCAATCATTTCATAAGGTGCGGTATTCGCTAGTCCGACCTCGTCGAGCACCAGGAAGAGAATGATTCCGGCTACTCCGACGATGAACAAATAATGCAGTCTTTTTGTAAATCTTGCCTTCTCCTCATTCGTATATTCTGCAATCTTATACATGGTCTCCTCAGTTTTTTCATCTCTCATTTCTACTGTCCTTTCTCCGTTTAGGATTTCTTCGATTCCCACCTGATAATACCTGGCAATATCAAGTAAAAGACCGAGGTCCGGCATATTAATTCCATTCTCCCACCTGCTGATCGTGCGATTGGAAACGCCAAATACCTCTGCCAGTTGTTCCTGTGTAACATTCTTTTCTTTACGCAGTTTTTTCAAGAATGCTCCTATTTTTTCCTGATTCATTGGTTCCTTTCCTCTCCTTTCGCACTCATATTACCTTCTGAGACTTAAAAATACCACGACATGAAACGAGAATTTCGCATTTTGACAGTATATGACCGGTAATTGCCGGATAAACGTTCGTCAAACGCCTATTTGGTGCCATGCATGGCAACCGAAATAAAACTCCACTGGATCTTCACTTAGGCATGCCTGGCAAACGAGATGAAGATCCACCGTATCTTCACTTAGACATGCCTGGCAGCAAAAAACTCTATGCAGCAGCTCTCGCCACCGCATAGAGTTTAAAACCGGTCATTTATTTGTTTGACAGATATTCATGAATACCTTTTGCTCCAGCCTTACCAGCGCCCATAGCGAGGATAACGGTAGCTGCACCTGTAACAGCATCTCCTCCGGCGTATACACCCTCTTTGGATGTCTTACCGAATTCTTCATCCGCTACGATACATTTCCATTTGTTGACCTCAAGACCTTCGGTAGTAGAAGAAATCAGCGGGTTCGGGGAAGTTCCAAGTGACATGATAACTGTATCAACGTCGATTACGAACTCAGAACCTTCGATTGCAACCGGACGTCTTCTTCCGGAAGCATCTGGCTCGCCAAGTTCCATGCGAACACACTTGATACCTTTTACCCATCCATCTTCTTCCAGAATCTCAACCGGATTGGTCAGAAGATCGAACTGTACACCCTCTTCTTTTGCGTGATGTACTTCTTCCACTCTGGCCGGAAGCTCTTCTTCACTACGACGGTAAACGATATGAACCTCTGCGCCAAGACGGAGTGCCGTTCTTGCAGCGTCCATAGCCACGTTACCACCGCCGACAACAGCAACCTTCTTGCCTGCTACGATCGGAGTATCATAAGTATCATCAAAAGCTTTCATCAGGTTGCTTCGGGTCAGGTACTCATTTGCAGAGAATACGCCGTTCGCATTTTCGCCAGGAATTCCCATGAACTTCGGAAGACCTGCACCGGAACCGATGAATACAGCCTCAAATCCCTCATCTTCGATTAACTGGTCAATGGTAGTAGCTTTACCAATTACCACGTTGGACTCGAATTTAACGCCAAGTTCTTTTACTTTATCAATCTCTTTTGCAACGACTTTCTGCTTCGGAAGACGGAACTCCGGAATACCGTAAACAAGTACGCCGCCCAGCTCATGAAGAGCTTCAAATACCGTTACATCATAACCAAGCTTTGCAAGGTCGCCTGCACAGGTAAGACCTGACGGGCCGGAACCGATTACTGCAACTTTGTGTCCGTTCTTCTTTTCAGCGCCAACCGGTTTGATATCATGCTCCAGAGCATAGTCTGCTACGAAACGCTCCAGCTTACCGATGGAAACAGGCTCGCCCTTGATACCACGGATACATTTTCCTTCACACTGAGACTCCTGAGGACAAACACGTCCACAGACTGCCGGAAGCGCTGAGGACTGTCCAATAATCTTGTACGCCTCCTCGATGTTTCCTGCTTTTACCTGCTGGATAAATCCCGGAATATTGATTCCTACCGGGCATCCTTTTACACACTGCGCGTTCTTACAGTTGATACATCTGGTAGCTTCATCCATAGCCTCTTCCTGATTGTATCCATAACATACTTCTTCAAAGTTGGTTGCACGAACCTTCGGATCCTGTTCTCTTACAGGCACTTTCTTTAATACGTCTGCCATTACTCTTCACCTCCGCAATGACCACATCCACCGTGATGTGTGTCACCTTCCTGTAATTTTAACAATGCTCTGCCTTCTTCAGTCTTGTACATCTGCTGTCTCTTCATAGCTTCGTCAAAGTTCACAAGGTGTCCGTCGAACTCCGGTCCGTCAACACATGCAAATTTAACCTCATCACCTACACGCAGACGGCATGCGCCACACATACCGGTTCCGTCTACCATGATCGGGTTCATGCTGACGATCGTCGGGATCTCCAGTTTCTTTGTAAGCAGGCAGACAAACTTCATCATGATCATCGGTCCGATTGCAACACATACATCGTATTTCTTGCCTTCTTCAACCAGCTTCTCAATCTTGGTGGTTACCATTCCTGCATGTCCGTATGTACCGTCATCTGTACAGGGATAATAGGTACCTGCAACAGCTTCCATCTCCTTTTCAAGGATCAGCATGTCCTTGGTCTTAGCACCAACAATGACATCAACATCAATGCCGTGTGCTTTCATCCATTTAACCTGCGGATATACAGGTGCTGCGCCAACACCGCCGGCTACAAACAGGATCTTCTTGTTCTTCAGGCTTTCCATGTCCTCAGAGACAAGCTCGGAAGGACATCCCAGCGGTCCTGTGAAATCCCGGAAGCTGTCCCCGGCTTTAAGCGCGGTCATCTTCTCTGTAGATGCTCCGACAGCCTGGAATACGATGGTGATCGTTCCCTCTTCTCTGTCATAGTCACAGATTGTCAGCGGAATTCTTTCCCCCTTGTCATCCATCTTGACGATTACAAACTGTCCCGGTTCACAGTGCTTTGCAACACGGGGTGCTTCTACATCCATAAGAAAAATCTTGTCAGCTAATTTTTCAGCTTTTCTTATTTTGTACATTGTATATGCCTCCTAAAAGTTTTACTTATTCTATGATAAATTATAAACGATTAAATATCAAGTATTTCTTGCTTTTCTGGCAGGAAAAAAGAGAGAAAAGCGGCAAAAACTGTCATCTCTTCTCTCTCATTTACTATCTTTTAGTTGCCAAGCATACCTAAGCGAACGTCCGGTGGACGTTCGTCTTGGTGCCAGGCATACCTGAAATAAAGTCCAGTGGACCTTCCTCTCTGTGTCGCCTATTCTGTGCGCTCGTAATTCCGTATCGTAACATCGCTTAAGCGGCCCTTTTTATCCACCAGCACCACACTGAATATGGTCTTTCCTTTCGGCATATCGATCGGCCCCTCATAGAGGTCAGAGTTCTCCGTCGGTGTTGTCGCATCCATAGTATAATGCGCTTCATAGCCGGCCGGCACTACCACTTCAATCTTCTGACTGCCTTCATACTGCCCCGTGGACGGCGTTACTGCCGGTGCATCCGCAACGGGAAACCTTATAATATAGGTTCTGGAGGCGACAAGGCTCGGAATCCCCTTTTCATTGACAGAAATTGCCCGCACTTCCGTTTCTCCTTCATCTAACTTGATCGGTTCCGTATATTTTGTGCTGGAAGTAGTCGGGTCTGTACTATCTGTAGTATAGTAAATCGCTTTCCCATCGCCGGTAAGCTCCAGCGCCTGAATATCATCATACTCTTTCGTCGCATCAAGGCTGAACTGAGGCGTATCTGAAACAAATTCACTCAACTCCGATAATACTGCATCACTGGAACATGCATCAAGCAGATCAGAAACCTTGTTCTCCTGTTTTGTATCACAATAAAACTGAATTGCAGCACGGTAAATCTCTACATTAGAAGGATAATCTTTGAGCGCCTCTAAAAACATCTGCTCCGCTTTTTCCAAATCATCCTGTTCAATATAGACTGCCGCCAGACCAGAATATGCTTCGCCCCGCTTTTTATCTTTCTTCATAGCTTTCTCAAATTTTTCCGTTGCAGCAGCATACTCTTTCGCGTCCAGATCCTTATTTCCACGTCCGATCAGACCGCTGTAGGAATTCTGGTACAGGAAAAAAACAATTCCCACACAGGCGGCCAGAATCACTGCAAGAATGAGGATGGTCCGCATACGTTTCTTTTTGGCCATCATGCGCCTTTTCTCCGCCTGACGCCGACGCAGTTCCTGCTCTTCCCGCGATATTTTCGCAGACTTTCCGGTTCCCTGTGATACTCTGCCGGTGCGTCCTCTGCCGGTATTCCCCTGCGCTACTCTGCCCGTGCGTCCTCTGCCGGTGCTTCCCTGTGGCGCTCTTTTGCCTGTCCGCTGATTTCCAGTCACATATCCGGTGCGTCCTCTTTCATTTGCACCTCTTGGTGATGGCATGCGGTCAGTGCTTCGGCGCACTTCGGGCTGCCCGTCCTGATAGAGGGACATGGTCTTGCTGATTGCACCCTTTACCTGCGCAGTCAGAACATCATCTAATGGATTGTAATCAGGCACGATTTGTACTTCCCTGCCACATCCGGGGCAAATAAGTCTGCCCTCCGGTATTTCTGCTCCGCAATTCATACATTTCATTGTCTTTCGTCTCCTTCTGGTTCCTAATCAGCTTCGTATTAGAATAATCCGGTAATCTTTCCCTCTACCACATCAATTCCATCAGCCGCCGGTACCTTCGGAAGACCAGGCATGGTCATGATCGCTCCGGTAAGCGCGACCACAAAGCCTGCTCCGGCGCTGACATAGACCTCACGGATATGGATATCAAAATTCTCAGGACGTCCCAGCAGTTTTGCGTCGTCAGACAGAGAGTACTGATTCTTTGCCATACAGATTGGAAGATTTCCAAATCCCATACTCTCGATCTTGGCAAGCTGTTTTTCCGCCGCCGGCTCATAAATCACGCCGCGAGCCCCATAAATTTCTTTACTGATCGTCTCGATCTTCTCTTTCAATGATAAATCATCTGCATAAAGCGGGTGATAATGGCTCTCTTTATTCTCCAGGGTCTCAATCACTTTATTGGCAAGTTCGATTCCGCCTTCTCCGCCCTTTTCCCATACTTTGGAAAGTGCGAACTCGCAGCCTCTGTCTTCGCAGAACTTACGGATATATTCATACTCTGCTTCTGTATCGGTAATGAATGAATTCAAGGTAACTACCACCGGCACATCGTATTTCTGAAGGTTCTCAATATGTTTCTCCAGATTCACGATGCCTTTTGCCAGTGCTTCCAGGTTCTCTTCATTCAGATTATTTTTTGCAACTCCACCATTATACTTCAAAGCACGAACAGTTGCAACTAAAACTATTGCATCCGGCTTAAGTCCTGCTTTGCGGCATTTGATGTCCAGGAATTTTTCTGCGCCAAGGTCAGCGCCAAATCCGGCTTCCGTGATGGTGATATCTGCCAGCTTAAGTGCCATCTTGGTAGCACGAACACTGTTGCAGCCGTGTGCAATATTTGCGAAAGGACCACCGTGAACCAGGGCCGGCGTATGTTCAAGCGTCTGGATCAGGTTCGGTTTAATGGCATCTTTCAAAAGAGCAGTCATCGCTCCGGTCGCATGAAGCTGTTCTGCCGTTACCGGTTCCCCGGCAAATGTATAGGCAACAATGATCTCGCCTAAGCGGCGTTTCAAATCGTCAAGATCATCTGCCAGACAGAGGATCGCCATGATTTCAGAAGCAACAGTAATAACAAAATGATCCTCACGCACCATTCCGTCCATCTTGTTTCCAAGACCGACCACAATATTGCGCATGACACGGTCATTCATATCAAGACAACGTTTCCACACGACCTGGCGCGGGTCGATCTGAAGGGCGTTTCCCTGCTGAATGTGGTTGTCAAGCATTGCTGCCAGAAGGTTATTCGCTGATGTGATGGCGTGGAAATCTCCCGTAAAATGCAGATTCAGATCTTCCATCGGAACGACCTGGGCATATCCACCGCCTGCAGCCCCGCCTTTGATACCAAAGCACGGTCCTAAAGACGGCTCACGAAGGGCGATGATTGCTTTTTTGTTCAATTTTGCCATAGCCTGTCCAAGACCTACTGTCGTCGTTGTCTTACCTTCTCCTGCCGGCGTCGGATTGATAGCCGTTACAAGTACAAGCTTTCCGTCCGGACGATCCTTAATCTGATCCCATAATTCATCGGAAAGTTTTGCCTTGTATTTGCCGTAAAACTCAAGATCATCTTCCCCAATTCCGATGCTTGCCGCAACATCGCGGATATGCGCCATCTGTGCCTCCTGCGCGATCTGAATGTCTGTTTTCATCATTTGCGTTCTCCTCTCTGCTCTTTAAAAATATCATTTCCTGCAAAATCATTCCCCGGCAGATTCCGCCGAAAAATATCCTGCAAAACTTGTATTACACTGCCACCGGCTCCTCTACCAGGTGGCAGCAAATGACTTTTTACATGATATACAGATTCTAAGATCATGTATTGTTATAAACATATCATATATGACCGTTTTTCCGTATATTATACATATTCATCAATATATTGTTCAAATTCTTCCATGGACATCAAAACCTTTCTTGGCTTTGTGCCCTCTTCCTCGCCTACAACGCCGGCGTCCGCGAGCTGATCCATGATTCTTGCCGCCCGGTTAAAGCCAATCTTGAACACCCTCTGGAGCATGCCGATCGAGGCTTTGTCCTTCTCGATAATGAACTTTCCTGCCTCTGCGAAATAGGCATCCCGCTCCGAAGCGCCTCCTGCAGAACCTGGCACAGCTCCCAGATTACTGTTCACATGATTCTGAATCTCTTCGTTGTACTCCGCCGTCTCTCCGTTCTCCTTCAGATACTCGACTACCGCCTGTACCTCTTTATCGGAAACGAACGCCCCCTGCACACGCGCAGGCTTCTGGTAGCCCGCCGGGTAGAACAGCATATCGCCTTTGCCCAAAAGCTTCTCCGCTCCGTTCATGTCGATGATCGTTCGGGAATCCACTCCCGACGAAACAGAAAATGCGATTCTGGACGGCATATTTGCTTTGATAAGTCCCGTAATGACATTGACGGAAGGTCTCTGTGTCGCCAGCACCAGATGGATACCGGCAGCCCTGGCAAGCTGTGCCAGGCGGCAGATGGCCTCTTCCACCTCTCCGGGCGCCACCATCATCAGGTCCGCCAGCTCATCTACGATAATGATGATCTGCGGCATCTTCTTCAGTTTTTCCGGATCGTCAATGTCCTTGATCGCCTCTACCTTCTCGTTAAAGCCTTTCAGATCACGGACATTGTATTCCGCGAAAAACTGATATCTCTTGGTCATCTCGGCCACGGCCCAGTTCAGCGCTCCCGCCGCTTTCTTCGGATCCGTCACGACCGGTATCATCAGATGGGGAATTCCGTTATATACGCTTAATTCCACCACCTTCGGGTCGACCATGATCAGCTTCACCTCATCGGGTCTTGCCTTGTACAAAATACTCATGATCAGTGTGTTGATGCAGACGGATTTCCCCGAACCGGTAGCGCCTGCCACGAGAAGATGCGGCATTTTTCCTATGTCTGAGACCACGACTTTACCGGCAATATCCCGTCCGGTGGCAAAGGAAATCTTGGATTTGCTCTTCTTGAACTCTTCCGATTCCAGCAGATCCCGGAGCATGACCGGTGTATTTTCTTTATTCGGAACTTCGATTCCCACCGCCGCTTTTCCCGGAATGGGAGCCTCAATACGGATGTCCGCCGCTGCAAGGTTCAGCTTAATATCGTCGGCAAGTCCCACGATCTTGCTGACCTTTACGCCCATCTCCGGCTGAAGCTCGTAGCGGGTGACGGATGGACCGCAGCTGATATTCGTGATCGTCACATTGACCCCGAAGGTCTGCAGCGTCTTCTGCAATTTCATAGCGGTCTCTCTGAGATGCGCGTCAGAATCCCCGCCGTTCTTGTCCCCACGCTTTAACAGATTAATAGGTGGAAAATGATATTCTTTTTGTTTCGGTGCTGCCTGCGCGATCGTCTGCTCCACATCAGCCACTGCCTGATTTACGTCTACTTTTTCTTTTTTACCGCCTTTGCTTTTTGAAGCGGCCCCCTCTGCATTTCTCACCGCTTCGGCAGGCACGACTACGGAAGCTCCTTTTGCTTCTTCCATCGCGTCTTTCAAGAAACCCGGCACCTCGTCGCGAGGGTCTGCCGCATGCTCCGATCCTTTCTCTTCCTTCGGTTCCGGCTCCGGAATAAGTTCTCTTGCAGAAAGCGGCATCGTCCGGTTGATGACCACATCATCTAAGGAAATCTGACCAGTCTGCTCAAGAATATGCTTGGCCGCCGCTTCATCCGCGCCTGCCAGTACGCTCTCCACGTTCTTTTTCGTTCTCTTGGTCGCCTTCTTTGCAGCAGGCTTTGCCTCTTTTTTAACCGGCTCCTCCTTCGGCGGTACGTCTTCTTCCTTCTTCTCTAAGGTCGTATTAAAAGAAACTCCGGATACCTGATGGTCTGCACGTCTTTGTTCCCGTCTCTCTTCCTCCATCTGAAGACGCTTCTCTTTCTTCTCCCTCGCCTCTTCCTGATGGCGCTGCAGATCCTCTCGTGCTTTTCCATATGCTTTCACACTGCTTCTTTTGACTCCGCCCAGGATAGATTTTTCTGTGATCAAAACGATACAGATCACCATCAAAATGATTGTCACAACCCAGGTCCCTGCCGTGCCGATTGCCGGAATCATAAGGTTCGTGACCGCATCTCCGATCTTTCCGCCCTTATCGTCCAAAAGCTGGAACGTAACACAGAGCAGAACAGTAAGCACCACCCCGGCAATCATTTTTATGTAAGCTACGGAATTTCCCCTGTTCGAGATCAGGAAAGAAACTCCGCAAAACAGCAGGATTGGAAATACGTAAGCGATCCAGCCAAATAATCCCTGCATCACGTCGGCAATCTTATCTCCGATAAAACCTGCAACGCCAAAATTACTGATGATCAGAAGAATACTGACCGCCAATGTGGTCCAAATTACAATCTCAGTGGCAAGAAATGAATCGGTTCCGCTCTTTACTGCCGCCTTACTCCTGGCAGCCGTCGTTTTTTGGCGCGTGTTCCCGGTCTTTTTCGACTGGGTCTTGCGATTGGTTGTTTTCTTGTTACTTGTCTTTGAAGCCATTCAACTTCCCCCTTGAATAATAAACCCCTTATATTTCCGAAGCCAAATACTCTGGCATTCAGAACATACATATTTTATTATATCATTTGGGGAAGTCTCTGTCATTACTTAATTTTTATCAGAATTTTGTCGATTTTCAGCTATCATTTCATGCAACTTTTTCAAAGCGTCACTGATTCCACCTACTTCATCGATCAGTCCTTCGTTCACCGCCTCATTTCCTTCCAGCATCGTTCCCACATCTTTGACGAGCTGCGTAGAGTCCAGCATCAACTCCTCGATTCGCTCCTGTGTCATTTTGGAATGTTCCGCAAGGAACCCGGTGATCCGATCCTGGGTCTTTTCCATGTTTCTCAGGCTCTGCGCCACTCCGATGAACATCCCGCTGGAGCGCACCGGATGAATGATCATCGTCCCGCTCGGAACGATAAAGGAATAATCGGCTGACACTGCCAGAGGACCGCCGATAGAATGGCACCCTCCCAGGACAAGCGATACCGTAGGCTTGCTGAGAGATGCGATCATCTCTGCGATGGCCAGCCCCGCTTCCACATCGCCACCCAGCGTATTCAAAAGAATCAGCACCCCATCCACCTCTTCACTGTTTTCAATCTGAGCAAGTTTTGGAAGTAAATGTTCATATTTGGTGGCTTTCGTATTTCCGGCCACCGCTTCATGGCCTTCCACTTCCCCGATTATCGTCAAAAGCTCGATTCGCCCTTTTCTGCTCTCGCTTAAAGGCAGCGTTCCCATTTCCCGAAGATGCTCGTCTTCTGCGTTCTGCTTTTGAGCATTGTCCGCATCTGCGCTGTTTCCGTTTTCCTCTTCCCGGATAGCCTTCGCATTCCCCGACTCCCAGGCCGCCTCAGTATTCGCCTGTCCATGGCCTTCGCTGCTACAGTCTGATTCAACAAATCCACTCTTTTTTCGAATCTTATATTCTTTCACATCACTATCATCAAACATTATCGTCCTCCTGCACACCATATTTGCTATTACTATTTTTCCCAGCTTCGGCAGAACTATGTATGAAGATGCTATTTGGGGACCTTATTTGCAACAAAAAACCTGATATGGATCTCTGCACTTTTCACACAGTTTTGTAATCCATACCAGGTTTTTTTAATTTCACTCTTACCTTTCTACGAAACTCTTACTGTTTTACTATTTAAGACTTTACTCAAAATTCAATAAAGTATACCCCAAGGGCATCCCGTATGGCCATTCGGCCGTTTCACAAGGTATACCCAAGGGCATCCCGCATGGCCATTCGGCCGTTTCACAAGGTATACCCCAAGGGCATTCTAAACCGCTTCCAATGCCTGTTTCAGGTCAGCAATGATGTCGTCAATATTCTCAATTCCCACGCTGAAACGAATCAGATCCGGCTGTACGCCTGCCTCCAGCAATTCCTTATCATTCATCTGACGATGCGTATGACTTGCCGGATGCAGTACGCAGCTTCTCGCATCCGCGACATGCGTCACGATTGCGATCATCTTAAGGCTGTCCATCATCTTGACTGCTGCGTCTCTTCCACCCTTGAGGCCGAAGGTAATCACGCCGCAGGTTCCGTTCGGCATATATTTCTGTGCCAGATCATAATATTTGTCTCCTTCCAGGGAAGGGCAGTTCACCCACGCCACCTTCTCATGCCCTTTCAGGTACTTTGCTGCCGCAATGGCGTTCTCGCAGTGGCGCGGCATTCTAAGGTGCAGCGTCTCCAGTCCGATATTCAGGAGGAATGCATTCTGCGGTGCCTGAATGGAACCCAGGTCACGCATCATCTGTGAGGTCGCTTTTGTGATGTAAGCGCCTTTTCCGAAACGCTCCGTATAGACCAGCCCGTGGTAGGTCTCGTCCGGCGTCGTAAGTCCCGGGAATTTTTCTGCGTGAGCTTCCCAGTCAAAATTGCCACTGTCCACGATCACGCCGCCCACACAGGAAGCATGTCCGTCCATGTACTTGGTTGTAGAATGGGTCACGATATCGGCTCCCCACTCGAACGGACGGCAGTTAATCGGCGTTGCAAAGGTATTGTCCACGATAAGCGGAACGCCGTGCGCATGTGCTGCTTTGCCAAATTTCTCGATATCCAGCACATTCAGAGCCGGATTGGCGATCGTCTCACCTACGACCGCCTTCGTATTCTCCTGAAATGCCGCGTTCAGTTCTTCCTCTGTGCAATCCGGATCTACGAAAGTCGCTGCAATTCCCATCTTGCGGATCGTATGCGCATACAGGTTATAGGTACCGCCATATACCGCCGAAGAACAGATGATGTGATCCCCCGCCTCTGCAATATTCATGACTGCATAAAAGTTTGCCGCCTGTCCGGAGGAAGTAAGCATCGCAGCCACACCGCCTTCCAGATCGCAGATTTTTGCTGCCACTGCGTCGTTGGTCGGATTCTGAAGTCTGGTATAAAAATAGCCGGACTTCTCCAGATCGAACAGCTTGCCCATCTCATCGCTGTCGTCATATTTAAAGGTCGTACTCTGATAGATCGGCAGAACCCTTGCCTCCCCATTCTTCGGTGTGTAACCCGACTGGATACACTTTGTCTCAATCCTGTAATCGCTCATACTTGCTCCTCCTTCGCATACTCATTCGTTTGCTTTTTTCAAACATATTCTATTACTGAACCGGATACAGATATTTCTCTTCCAGTTCATATACCATATCCGTATAGACCTTCTGGCATTCCATCTTCCTGCCCTCTTCGATCAGTTCCACGCACCTGCTCAGATATTCTTCCCAGATCTTGCGGTAAATCTCATCGGCGTGCTCCATACGGCTGATTCTCTTTACGATGGTCGGCGCCACGTTATAATACTCATGGATCACCCTGTAACCGTCCTTGCTGCCGGCCAGATATCCGTCACGGTACTCCCTGAGCAGATTCAGCTCATAACAGTCATCCGGTTTCCCCAGACTCTCACAGACGGCGGTGGTGATATAGCAGGGATGTGATTTGAAACCACCCTGAATCTCCTCGAAAGTCGATTTCCCGATATCCATATCACTGTCATTGTCATTCCAAAGCTCGATCATGCGGTCCACAACCAGCTCCATCACAGGAACTCTTCCATAACGGAAAATTGGGATCACAAACGTCACCATTCCCAGGTTATACTTCATAAGTACCGTATCTCTCCTGCGCTTTGTCCGCTCTTTTTCAAGAATCTCCCGCATACGCCCCGGAATCACGAAAGCTACTTCCTCCACGGACTGCTTCTGATCCTCGGCTTCCTCACACATCCTGGCAATCTTCTCCATAAGTGGACGGTATTTCTCATACTGGTCCCGGAATATCTGCTCATAGGTCTTCTTTTTAAATTCTCCTGACAAGGGAAGAATCATATCAAACAACTGATTCAGTCCCTCCTGTATCTCATGAGTCATCGCTCTTCCTCCCGGTCCTGGGAAAATTATTCCTCCCAGTTGTGATAAACCTCCTGGACGTCATCGTCATCCTCCAGAAGGTCAAGTGTCTTCTGAATGTTCTTGATATCCTCTTCATTCTCCAGCTTGACCCAGGTCTGCGGAATCATGGTCACCTCTGCGCTTGCCATAGGAATTCCCGCTTCCTCAAGCGCAAGACGCACCTCGCTGAAATCATCCGGATCCGTGAGGACCTCAAAGCTGTCCTCCTCCTCGCTGAAATCTTCTGCTCCCGCATCCAGCGCCTGCATCATCAGATCGTCGGCATCCATCTCACACTCTTCTTTATCGATGATAATCTGTCCCTTCTTGTCGAACATGAAAGAAACGCAGCCGCTGGTTCCGACATTTCCCTTTCCTTTGGTAAATGCACTTCTTACATTAGAGGCTGTACGGTTGCGGTTATCGGTCAGCGCTTCCACGATGATAGCCGTTCCGTTTGGTCCATAGCCCTCGTATACGATACGCTCGTAATTGTTGGCATCTCCGTCACCGGCTGCTTTCTTGATGCTTCTGTCAATGTTATCATTCGGCATATTGTTGGCCTTTGCCTTCGCGATCGCGTCACGCAGACGACTGTTGCTCGCCGGATCAGCGCTGCCGCCTTCTTTAACGGCCACTGCGATCTCACGGCCCAGCTTTGTAAAGATCTTTCCTTTTGCTGCGTCATTTTTTTCCTTTTTATGCTTGATGTTTGCAAATTTTGAATGTCCTGACATTGTCTCTACCTCTCCTATGTATGATTATTTTTCACTGCCCGGCATACGAAATCCCCTCTCCGGGAAGACATCCTTATACGCCTGACAATACAGACGCAGAATTCCCCTTTAGAATCCCCCGCCTGTATCTCTTTCTTTTCTATCGTTTACTTGCTTTATTCTAACACTCTTTTTTCTCCCTGACAAGAGTCAAATCACGTGCTAATTCCTTATGATCCGCACCTTGCGTATGGTATTATTGTCCACGGAAAGCACCTGGAATACATAGTCCTCGAACTGCACCGTACATTTTTCATCTTCCGATGGAATCCGATCCAGACGGTCAACCAGATACCCATTCAAGGTATCATAATCTTCCTCCTCAAAATTCACATCGAGAAGCTCCTCCAGATCTTCAAGCTGCGTCATACCGTCCACCAGGTAGGTCCCGTCGCTCTGACGCACGATCAGCTCTTCCTCCTCATCGTACTCATCCTGAATATTTCCAACGATCTCTTCAATGATATCTTCCATGGTAACGATTCCGGCCGTCTGCCCGTACTCATCGATCACCACCGCCATATGCGAACGGTTGTGCTGCATCTGCTGGAACAATTTATCGATGCTTCTGGTCTCCGGCACAAAACTGACCGGACGCAGAAATTCTTTCAATTCTTTGATCGGTACATTCCTGAGCGACTCGTTAAAATAACATTTCATCGCGTCACGCAGATGAATCCGTCCGATAATATTATCGATGTCACCCTCATAGACCGGAAGTCTGGAATGATTCTCCTCCAGAATAAAATTCAGCGCCTCTGAAAGTGTGGAGGTGCCGTCCAGCGCCACCACGTTCTTGCGGTGAGTCATAATATCCTTGGCATCTTCGTCCATATAGCCGAAAATGTTGCAGATCATCTTCATCTCCCGCTTTGCCAGAACTCCCTTTTGATATCCTTCCTCCACCTTGTCGATAATCTCTTCCGCTATACGCTCCTTATCTTCATTATCCGAAAATACTCTTCGCATTTTTTGCAGTAAACTGCTACCCTCGTCCATAACTCGTAATAAATCTCCTTACTATGTATGAAGCATCAGGCTTACACATAATGCCTCATCAACCTTTCTCATCAGTTCCCGGTCCACATGACACACAAAATCCTTCAGCCGCTGTTTGTCAACGGTCCGGATCTGCTCCAGGAGGACCACCGAATCCTTCACAATGTGGTACCTGCCTGCGGAGACCTCCACATGCGTAGGCAGCTTTGCCTTGTTCATTCTGGAAGTCACTGCCGCACAGATCACGGTCGGACTATGCCTGTTTCCCACATCATTCTGTATGATCAGGACCGGACGGATCCCGCCCTGTTCCGAGCCCACCACCGGGCTTAAGTCTGCATAAAATATATCTCCACGTCTTACCTGCACTTTCTTCACTCTCCGCTTTCAAGATAACAGAAGTATTGCCAGTTTTTCCCGGAAGTATACCAAATGGCATCCCATATGGCCATTCGGCCGTTTCATAAGGTATACCCAATGGCATCCCGTATGGCCATTCGGCCGTTTCATAAGGTATACCGTGCATCTCCGTCAGTTCACCTGAAACGAAATCTTTCGCAGGGGACGCAGTCCTCATCGTCTCTCTATTTTGAGCAGCCATTTTCCCGTCAAATGGTGTCCCAATCCTTTTAAGTATACAATTAACCCGCCGTAAGCGCAATAGTATCCTAAAAATAATCTCTCTGATCCACCACTTTGCCGCCTTTTATATATTCCCGCGGTACCCGTTTATTGATATCGCATACGAATTCATAATTGAACCTCCCCGACAGCTCACTGAGCACCTCAACAGGAAGATTTTCCTCGCCATCTGTTCCGACCAGTGTAACCTGGTCTCCAAACTGTACCTCAGGGATATGCGTGACATCTACCATGAACTGATCCATGCACACCCGGCCGAGGATCGGCGCCTTTTGCCCCCGGATCAGTACATACCCCTTTCCGGACAGACTCCGCGGATACCCGTCCCCGTAACCGGCCGGTATCGTCGCAATACGCATTCTCTCCGGCGCCGTAAAGGTTCCGCCGTAGCTGATCTCGGTTCCCTTTTCGATCCATTTCACATGGGTCACATGCGCGAGAAGGGACAGGGCCGGTTTCAGCGGGACTGCCGTTTTTTCCACTTCCTCCGACGGATAAAGCCCGTAGATCGAGATTCCCGCCCGCACCAGATTGGAATGCAGATGCGGGCTGTCGATGATTCCCGCGCTGTTGGAAACATGGTAATAGGCAAAGTTAAGTCCCTTTCCCTCCAGTTCGTTACGAAGCCACTGATATTTTTCAAACGCCTGATGCATGGAGGTCTTATCCCTTTCATCTGCCCTTGCAAAATGCGTGAACATACCCTCCAGCGTGAGACCTGCAAGTTTCTGAATGCGCAGGATTTCCTCCACGCTTTCCTGATTCACCGCAAATCCGAGCCTTGACATTCCCGTATCCACCTTAATGTGCAGATACGCCGTCTTTCCCATGCGGACCGCAGTCTCAGATACGAGCTTTGCTATCTCTTCCGAGTAGCAGGTCATGCGGATCTCCCCTTCGATCATCTCCTCGAACTGGTCCGGGAAAATGCAGCCCAGACAGAGAATCGGCTTTTTAATCCCTGCTTTGCGGAGCAGAAGTCCTTCCTCCAGAAGAGCGACTGCGTATCCCCAGATGTACTCTTCTGGTTCCAGCATAAGTGCGATGGGGACCGCGCCGTGTCCATACCCATCGGTCTTGATCACTGCGATCATTTTCATATCTTTATCCAAATTGGCACGCATCATTTCCATGTTATACATCACGGCGTCCAGATCCACGACTGCACGAAGCCTGCTGTATTTCTTCATCTTTTTTCTTCCTCCAATGTCCGTAATATCTCAGATAACGCCTCGGCAATATCTCCTGCAAGTACGCTGTACGCTCCTTTTTCCTTCCGCACCGCATCTCCTGCCAGACCGTGCAGATACACGCCCAGCGCTGCGGCTTCGTAAGTCGGGAGCTTTTGCGCCAGAAGTCCGGTGATCACGCCGGATAGCACATCCCCGGCTCCGCCTTTTGCCATAGCCGCATTCCCGGTCAGATTCAGACAAAGTGCCCGCCCGGGAGCTGCTGTCAGCGTCCGGCTGTCTTTCAGCGCACAGACCACCTGTTCTTTCTGTACGAACTCTCTAAGCATTTTAGCCCGGCAGGCCCGGATCTCCTCCACCGGACATGCGGACAGCCGGGACATTTCTTTCATGTGCGGAGTCAGCACATAGCGGTCCGCCATAAAGGAATAGCCCGCTCTTTCTTCCTCACCAAGTCCGGCAAGTATGTTCAGTCCGTCCGCATCGATCACACAGGGCTTCGTGTTGTACGTAAGGACCGTTCTTACCAGTTCTTTGGACACATCGCTTTGCCCCAGACCACAGCCCATACAGATCACATCTGCCCAGTCAAGCAGCTCCAGGAGTGTTTCTTTTTGACTGCTCTTGGGGAAATCTGCACGCTGCTCACCGGCTGGCGCCTCATATGTGGTGAGCACCGCTTCCGGCAAAAGCCTGCAGAATCTGCCGATTCGATTCCTCGGTATAGATCTGCACAAGCCCTGCCCCCGTCAGATAGGCCGCCTTTGCCGCCAAATAGGCTGCGCCGGACATTCCCTTGCTTCCGGTGATCATCAGAACCCTTCCAAAGGTGCCTTTATGAGAATCTGCCGGACGAACAGGCATCTGCCGCCTTAGGTCCGCTCTTTCCAGTGAACAGTAGACCTCATCGCTAAGCTCCAGCGCCTGATTACGAATTCCAATTGGGCGCACGACAGTTCTTCCCGAATAATCGCAGCCCGGATAAAAATACTGTCCTGCCTTGCCGTAAGCAAACGTTACCGTCAGATCCGCCCGAAAAGCACAGCCAAGTATCTGCCCCGTATCCGCCGAAATTCCGGAAGCAATGTCGATCGCGACTTTCGCTCCCTTATAGCGGTTCATCTGTTCGATGATTTCCCGGTATCTTCCTTCTATGATCCTGGAAAGCCCGATTCCAAAAACGGCGTCTATAATTACACTATATTCCCGATCCGGCAAACTGTTGCCAAAAGACACGCCCAGTTTTTCAAGGATCTCCATCTGGGCCCTCATCTCCTGGCTGCGAGACGACATATTTCCCACAAAGACGACCTCCGGTGTATATCCTTCCTCAAAAAGAAGCCTTGCCACCGCGACTCCGTCTCCGCCATTATTGCCTGATCCACACACGATCAGCGGCTTTGTCAGGTCAATTTGTTCCTCTTTCATGACTTCTACGCACCGAAGAGCCGCCCTCTCCATAAGCACCAGCGAGGGAATCCCGATCTCGCATATCGTAGCCATATCCGACGCTTTCATCTGTTCGGCCGTTAAAATATATCTCATCTTCTTTTTCCTCTCCACTTTCGAGTTACCGAGATGAACGTCCACCGGACGTTCACTTAGGCATGCTTGGCAACCGAGATGAACGTCCACCGGACGTTCACTTAGGCATGCTTGGCAACCGAGATGAACGTCCATCGGGCGCTCACTTAGGTATGCTCAGCAACGCAATAACGTGCAGGAAATCTTCTCATTCCTACACGTCAGCCTCTCAACTATTTCTCAGTTTTATGTTCGTCATTGTAACGGGTAATGTTATAGGACAGTCTCATCAAACTTTCTGACAAATGAACATTCTCCACAATAATATTATCCGGCAAGTTCAGGTCTGTATGTGCGAAATTCCAGATTGCCTTCACCCCTCCTGCAACTAACAAATTCGCGACCTCCACTGCCTTCGCCTTCGGAATCGACAGAACCCCAATTTCTATATCTGTCTTTTGCAGGAACTCCTGCAGCTCGTCCATCATACGAATCTCAATACCCCGAATCGTCACGCCGGCCAGTCTTGGATTCACATCAAAAAGGCCTTTTAAAATAAATCCTCGCTTTTCAAACGCCGTGTAATTCGCAAGTGCCTGGCCCAGATTACCTGCACCGATAATGATCATATTGTGTGTCTCATCAAGTCCGAGAATCTTACCTATCTCTGTATAAAGATATTTCACATTATAGCCGTATCCCTGTTGTCCGAATCCACCGAAATTGTTCAGATCCTGGCGGATCTGGGACGCTGTCACCTTCATTCTTTTACTTAAATCGTTAGAGGAAATCCTCTCAACTCCATGTTCCAACAGCTCACCAAGGTAACGATAGTATCTAGGAAGTCTGCGAATTACTGCCTGAGAAATCTCTCTACCTTCCACCTAGTTTCCACCTTCCTTTTGCTTTCTTTATCCATTATAGTAAATCGACTTAAAAATGTCAAACAATAGTGGTTGTTTTTTATTCTATTTTCGATATAATGGTTTAGACGGTACCATTTTACATAGAATAAGGAGGGTAAACAAATGATACTGGCATGTCATAATCTGACAAAAGCATTCGGGGACCAGATCATCGTATCCGGTGGCTCCTTCCATATAGAAGATCGTGAAAAAGCGGCGCTGGTAGGACTAAATGGCGCCGGCAAATCCACGATCCTAAAAATGATCGTAGGGGAGCTTCCCGCGGACGACGGGAATGTGATCCTCACAAAAGGCAAGACCCTTGGATATCTCGCGCAGCATCAGGACCTGATGAGCGGCCGCAGCATTTACGAGGAGGTAAAGACGGCGAAGGCGGATATTATCGAGATGGAGCGTCAGATCCGCCAAATCGAACTGGAACTGCCTCATTTGACCGGCGAGGAGTTGGAAAACCGTCTTTTAGTCTACCAGCGGCTCACCTCCGCCTTTGAACATGCCGACGGATATGCTTACAAAAGCGAGATTACCGGCGTGTTAAAAGGACTTGGTTTTGCGGAGGAGGAATTCACCAAACAGGTAGATGCCCTGTCGGGTGGTCAGAAGACCCGGGTCTCTTTGGGAAAGCTCCTTCTTGTGCGCCCGGACATCCTGCTCCTTGACGAGCCGACCAACCATCTGGATTTAAACTCCATCGCCTGGCTGGAGACGTATCTGATGAACTATCCGGGAGCTGTTCTCATCGTCTCCCACGACCGCTATTTCCTGAACCGCGTTGTCACCAAAGTGATCGAGGTGGAAAATGGCGACCTTCATACCTACCTGGGGAACTACTCTGTTTTTGCCGAACAGAAAAGGCAGCTTCGCGATGCCCGCTTAAAAGAATACTTAAACCAGCAGCGCGAAATCAGGCACCAGGAGGCCGTGATCGAAAAACTGCGCTCCTTCAACCGGGAGAAATCGATCCGCCGCGCCGAGAGCCGTGAGAAAATGCTGAACAAAATGACCCGGATCGAGAAGCCGGTGGAGATGAACACGGAGATCCATCTGACGCTGGAGCCTTCCCGCATCAGCGGCAATGATGTTCTTAAGGTCGAAGGCCTTGGCAAGGCGTTCCCGCCGCAAACTCTGTTTCAGGACGTGAATTTTGAGATCAAGCGCGGAGAACATGTGGCAGTCATCGGGGATAACGGAACCGGGAAGACCACGCTGCTTAAGATCCTGAATCGTGTGATCTCTGCGGATAAAGGCTCTTTTACCCTGGGAACAAATGTGGAGATCGGTTACTACGACCAGGAGCATCATGTTCTTCACATGGACAAGACGATTTTTGAAGAAATTTCCGACGATTATCCGAAGCTCACCGGAACCCAGATCCGCAATATGCTGGCGGCTTTTCTCTTTACCGGAGACGATGTCTTTAAACGGATCGGCGACCTAAGCGGAGGCGAAAGGGGACGCGTATCCCTCGCCAAGCTGATGCTGTCCGAGGCGAATTTCCTGATTCTGGACGAGCCGACCAACCACCTGGATATCACCTCCAAAGAGATTCTGGAAAAGGCGCTCAATGATTATACGGGAACGGTCCTTTATGTCTCTCATGACCGTTACTTCATCAATCAGACCGCTACCCGGATCCTGGATCTGGTAAACCATACCTTTATCAATTATATTGGCAATTATGATTATTATCTGGAGAAAAAAGAGGCGCTTACCGCCATTTACAGCTCTGCTCCTTCCGATGGTAATGCGCGCTTTGGGGACGCAAGCGTTCCCGCCGGAAGTGCTCCTGCTCCCACCCAGTCCAAATTAAGCTGGCAGGAACAAAAGGAGGAACAGGCCCGCCTTCGCAAACGGCAGAATGAGCTGAAACGCACCGAGGAGCGGATCACTGTCCTGGAAGAGCGCAATGTGGAAATTGATGAGCTGATGACGCAGGAGGAAGTCTATACCAACTCCGTCAGATGCCAGGAGCTGGCCCACGAAAAAGAAGCCAATGAGGAAGAACTGGCAGGACTTTATGAGAAGTGGGAAGAGCTGGCTGAGTAAAATGATTTCTTGAGAACACAGGCAAACAACCGAGATGAAGGTCCACTGGACCTTCACTTAGGTATGCTTGGCAGCCGAAACAAGGTCCACTGGACCTCGTTTCAGGCACGCTTGGCGACAAAAACAGAGCCCTTCGTCCGGTGAACCATATTCACCTTGGACGGGGGCTCATTTGCTAAGCATACTTAACTTCCACCGAAGGGTCAGCCCAAACACTAACCAACCACATTTTCTATCTTATACTATAATCTTTCAGCAATCGCTTTGATAAATTCCTCACTGTTCAGGACATTCGGGTTCTCCATCGTTGTGATGAGTGCCAGATCCTTTGTCATATTGCCGGATTCGATGGTATCGATGGTCGCCTTCTCCAATCTGTCGGCAAATTCCATCAATTCCTGATTGCCATCTAACTCCCCGCGCTTTCTGAGGGCTCCTGTCCACGCAAATATAGTCGCAACGGAGTTCGTGGAGGTCTCCTCCCCTTTCAAATGCTTGTAATAGTGGCGCTGTACGGTTCCGTGCGCCGCCTCATATTCATAGTAGCCTTCCGGGGATACCAGCACCGAGGTCATCATGGCAAGGGAGCCAAACGCAGAGGAGACCATGTCGCTCATGACATCTCCGTCATAGTTCTTACAAGCCCAGATATAGCCACCCTCTGATTTCATGACCCGTGCCACGGCATCGTCGATCAGCGTATAGAAATACTCGATTCCGGCTGCCTCAAACTTCTCTTTGTACTCTGCATCGAAGATCTCTTGGAAAATGTCCTTGAAGGTATGGTCATACTGTTTGGAAATGGTATCCTTCGTCGCGAACCACAGGTCCTGCTTCGTATCCAGTGCATAAGCAAAACAGCTCCTTGCAAAGCTCGCGATCGAATCACTGATATTGTGCATGCCCTGTACGATTCCGGCTCCGGCAAATTCATGTACCAGCTCTTTTTTCGTGGTTCCGTCCGCGGCAGTATAGACAAGCTCCACCTTTCCAGGTCCCGGGATCTTCATCTCCGTTCCTTTATAGACGTCACCGTAGGCATGTCTTGCGATGGTGATCGGTTTCTTCCAGTTCTTCACGCAGGGCTCAATTCCCTTTACCACGATCGGTGTACGAAATACGGTTCCGTCAAGAATCGCACGGATCGTTCCATTGGGGCTCTTCCACATTTCTTTTAAGTCATACTCTTTCATGCGGGCGGCATTTGGCGTGATCGTCGCACATTTTACCGCTACCTTATATTTTTTCGTGGCATTTGCGCTGCAGGCGGTCACCTGATCGTCCGTCTCGTTGCGGTGCTCCAGCCCAAGATCATAATACTCGGTCTTTAAGTCAATATATGGCAGCAAGAGATTGTCTTTGATCATCTTCCAGAGAATCCTGGTCATCTCATCTCCGTCCATCTCAACGATTGGTGTAGTCATCTGAATTTTACTCATGTTGTGTGTGCCCCTTTCTTTACAATGGTTATTTGTTTTCCAGTTCGGGCTCCTTTTCCATATGCAGGTTCACCATCACATGCATAATATGCGAATTCGCCAGTTTTTCGGCTTCCTCCAGCTTATTTGCACGGATCGCATCAAGAATCTCTCTGTGCTCCTCGATGGATTTTCTGGCCCGCTCCTCTGTTTTCACAGAATTATTTCTTGCCAACTGTACATATTTATGAAAATCAGAAAGTACATGTTTTAGGATCCGGCTCTTAGAGGCCTCGTATAAAATCTGGTGAAACTTTCCGTCCAGCTCCGTGAGCTGCTCTGCATTTCCCTTATCCAGATGATACTGTGACAGCAAAATGATCTCATCTAATTCTTCAAGCTGCTCTTCGGTGATATGTTCCGCGGCCCAGCGGACACATAAACCCTCCAGCATCGAACGGATCACATAGATATCTCTTACGTCCTCCTTCGAGATCCCATTCACATAGGCGCCCTTGTTGGGAATGATCTCGACCAGTCCTTCGAGTTCGAGCTGACGAAGCGCCTCGCGCACCGGAGTACGGCTGACGCCCAGCTCCTTCCCCAGCGTCGCTTCTCTAAGCTCGTCGTGCTGCTTGTACTTTCCTTTCAGGATATTCTCTCTGATTGTTTGAAATACCTGACTTCTCAATGAATAATCTTCCATTACCCTCCTCCTGGTGAGCTGGCTTTATATTTGCAGAGCAATCCCCTGCTTCTGGCAGACTTCCTGAATCACTGCAAGCAGTTCACCATCGGTCAGCACCGTTACACGGCCTGACTCATATTCTTCATCTACCCATTTCTTCACTTCTTGTACTAAAAGTGAGTTCTTATCCACCTGATTCTCTCCCTCCAGGTGATAATATGTATTAATCCAGTGGGCAATTCCCGCAAGGCCCGAGGTCTTGGATACTGCCACCAGCGGTGGTCTGTTAAGGAATTTCCCTGTATCAAAGATATTATAAATCTCTTCATTTTTCAAGAGTCCATCTGCATGAATTCCGGCTCTTGTCACATTAAAATTACGTCCCACAAAAGGAGTCCTTCCCGGAATATGATAACCGATCTCTTTCTCGTAATATTCTGCGAGCTCCGTGATCACGGTCGTATCCATGCCGTCAAGAGTTCCCCTTAACTGCGCATATTCAAATATCATGGCCTCAAGCGGCGTGTTGCCGGTCCGCTCCCCGATTCCAAACAAGGAACAGTTCACGCCACAGGCTCCATAAAGCCATGCGGTCGTAGAGTTATTGACTGCCTTATAAAAATCGTTGTGTCCGTGAAATTCGATCAGTTCACTGGGCACGCCGGCGTGATTCTTGATTCCATAGATGATGCCCGGAATGGATCTTGGAATCACTGCACCCGGATAGTTCACTCCGTATCCCATGGTATCGCAGACACGGATCTTGACCGGAATCTGATACTCCTCACTGAGCTTCATCAGTTCCAGACAGAACGGGATCACAAAACCATAAATATCGGACCTTGTGATATCCTCCAGATGGCATCTGGGGGCAACTCCGGTCTCCAGACATTCCCTGACTACTGCCAGATAATGCTCCAGGGCCTCTCTTCTGGTCATCTTTAGCTTATAGAAGATATGGTAGTCCGAGCAGCTGACCAGAATTCCCGTCTCTTTAAGGCCGATTTCTTTTACCAGTTCGAAATCCTTCTTACTTGCACGAATCCAACTGGTGACCTCCGGGAATTCATACCCCCGCTCCATACACTTATACACGGCATCGCGGTCTTTTTTGCTGTATAAGAAAAATTCACACTGACGTATCTTCCCTTTTGGGCCGCCCAGTCTGTGGAAATAATCATAAATCGTTACGATCTGCTCCGTAGAATACGGCGCCCTGGACTGCTGTCCGTCGCGGAAGGTCGTATCCGTGATCCAGATCTCGTCCGGCATGTCATGCGGAACGATCCTGTCATTGAAGGCGATCTTCGGAATCTCATCATAATGGAACAGGTTGCGGAAGACATTCGGAGTCTTAACATCAACCAGTGGATACATATACTCTTCGAGCTGCAATAAATTCGTATGATTATTTAAATATACTTTTCTGTTTTCCATGAAAACCACTCCTCATATGTTTTGTATAATTGTATACAACCATACAATCATTGTCAAGAGTGTTTCTTCATTTCGGCATTGTGACTGAGTCCTGTCCATTTGAGGACCATTTTTTATTCTATTTTATACTAGCGTTTTTCGTATTTCATGCGCGCACGCAGCACATGCAGGATATCCTGATACCGCATTTCCAGGGTCTCCTGGCACTCTGTCACGTCGAGGCTCTGCGCCGCGATCGCAAGAAAACGATCCGTCATTTCCTGCTTATGGGCCTGCAAAAATGCGGCCTTTTCTCTGCTGCTTCTCAAATCCAGGAATTCCAGGATCAGCCTCTGCTCCTCTTCCCCGCAGATCTTCTCTCCCTCTTCCAATTCGAACCTGTATTCCTGCTGTGCATCAGGATATTTCTCTTTGTCCGTCTTACTGAGGAACATGGTAAGCTCCCTCGCATAGACAGGACAATCCCCGTCACCCTCATCACTTTGGTAAATCACCAGTTCCTCCCCTGTCTCTGTGTGCTTTGCGATTGTGATGATGCGATAGCGATTTCCTTTAAAATGCCGGTAGCATTCTCCCGGCCTGGGTCGTCTTTTATTCATTATTTATTCTTCCCTTCTTCCCCTTATCGGGTCAACAAAAACTTCTAATACAATTTTGCCCCGATAGTCTTTGGCTTAAAGCCCTCATCTTCCAGCGCCTTTATGATCCGCTGTTTATGCTCGGTACCAAATGCCTCCAACGTGACACGAAGTTCCACCGCCGCATTCCGGTTGATGCTGACGAACTGGTTGTGCTCCAGCTTGATCACATTGCCCTGTTGGTCTGCGATCGTTTTTGCCACCCGCACCAGTTCACCCGGTTTATCCGGTAAAAGTACGGAAACAGAGAAAATCCTGTCTCTCTGAATCAGACCGTGCTGCACGACGGAGGACATAGTAATAACGTCCATATTTCCACCGCTTAAGATGCAGACCACTTTCTTGCCTTTGAAATCTAGCTGCTTAAGTGCAGCGACAGACAAAAGCCCCGAATTCTCCACGATCATCTTGTGATTCTCCACCAGGTCCAGAAATGCGCCGACCAGCTCATCGTCCTCCACGGTAACGATCTGATCCACATTCTCCATCACATAAGGCAGGTTGTTCTCACCTACGGTCTTGACCGCCGTTCCGTCTGCAATCGTATTGGCACTTGGAAGTGTCACTGTATGTCCGGCTGCCACCGCAGCAGTCATACTTGCCGCCTCCGCAGGCTCCACTCCGATGACCTTAATCTTCGGATTCAGCATCTTGGCAAGTACGGAAACGCCGGTGATCAGCCCGCCTCCTCCAATCGGGACCAGAATGTAATCCACCGTCGGAAGCTCCTGCACGATCTCCATCGCAATGGTTCCCTGCCCGGTCGCCACGTCCAGGTCGTCAAAGGGGTGTACGAAGGTATATCCATGCTCTTCGGCAAGCTCCAGAGCCTTGGCGCAGGCATCATCATATACATCGCCATGAAGAATGACCTCCGCGCCATAGCTCTTGGTCCGGTTCACCTTGATCAGCGGGGTGACCGTCGGCATCACGATCGTTGCCTTGCAGCCAAATGCTTTTGCCGCATAAGCCACGCCCTGAGCGTGGTTGCCGGCAGACGCGGTGATCAGCCCTTTTGCCCTCTCCTCCTCGGAAAGGGTACTGATCTTATAGTATGCGCCTCTCAATTTGTAAGCGCCCGTATACTGCATATTTTCCGGTTTCAAATAGACCTTACCACCGGTCTGTGCGCTCAGATATTCACTGAATACCAGTTTCGTCGGCCTGGTGACACGCTTGACAATCTCACTGGCCTCTTCAAATTTCTCCAACGTTAACATTCTTCTTCCGCTCCTTCTCCTGTTGTAAATAATGCATTGACAAACTCATCTGAATCAAATTTCTGTAAATCGTCGATGGTCTCACCGACGCCGATATATTTCACGGGAATGCCCAGCTCTGCCTGAATCGCTACGGCGATACCGCCTTTTGCCGTTCCGTCCATCTTCGTCAGGATAATTCCCGTAATATCCGCCACCTCGCTGAACTCCTTCGCCTGCGCCAGCGCGTTCTGTCCGGTAGTCGCATCAAGGACCACCAGCGTCTCCCTGTGTGCTTCCGGAAATTCCCGGTCCAGTACCTTTCCGATCTTCCGGAGCTCTTCCATCAGGTTCTTCTTATTATGCAGCCGTCCCGCAGTATCGCAGAGCAGTACATCGGCCCTCCTGGCCTTTGCTGCCGCCACGGCATCGTAGACAATGGCTGCCGGATCTGCGCCCTCCTGGCCGCCGATCAGGTCTGCCTCCGCCCGTTTTGCCCACTCTTTCAGTTGTTCTCCTGCCGCTGCACGGAAGGTATCCGCCGCCGCGAGAACGACCTTCTTTCCCTGGGAGCGAAGTTTCCCTGCCAGCTTGCCGATGGTGGTCGTCTTGCCCACTCCGTTTACCCCGATGACCAGAACTGCGGAAGTCTGCTCCTCGAACGCATAGGCCGTCTCGCCCACGTCCATCTGTTCCTTGATACTGTCGATCAAAAGCTGCTTGCACTCCATCGGCTCTTTGATATGCTGCTCCTTCACCTTGCGCCTTAGATCCTCCAGAATCCCGTAGGTCGCCTTGACGCCCAGATCGCCCATGATAAGAAGCTCTTCCAGTTCCTCATAAAAGTCCTCGTCAATTTTCGAAAAGCCATGGAAAATACTGTCAATCCCCGATACGATATTCTCTCTTGTCTTGGTAAGCCCGGAGACGAGCCGTTTAAAAAAACCCATTTTTTCCTCTGCCATAATACCCTCCTTCTTACTTATCCAACTGTTCTTCCAATAAATCTACGGATACCAGGGTGGAGACTCCCTTCTCCTGCATGGTGATTCCGTAAAGACGGTCCGCAGCCGTCATGGTTCCTCTTCGATGAGTGATCACGATGAACTGCGTATTCTTCGTCAGCTTATGTAAATATCCGGCAAATCTGGTCACATTGGAATCATCTAACGCCGCCTCGATCTCATCAAGAAGACAGAAGGGGGACGGCTTCAGATTCTGAATCGCAAACAGCAGCGAAATCGCCGTCAGCGCCTTCTCGCCACCGGAAAGCTGCATCATATTCTGCAATTTCTTCCCAGGCGGCTGTGCGATGATACGGATTCCCGCCTCCAGCACATCTTCATCGTCCAATAATTCCAGTGTACCCTTGCCTCCGCCGAATAATTCCTTAAATACATGATTGAATTCTTCGGCGATCCGCGCAAACTGCTCTGTGAACTGTCTGCGCATCGCTTCATCTAATTCCTCAATGATCTTTTTCAGCGTCGCCTCCGCCTCGACCAGATCATCATGCTGCCCTTTCAGGAACTCATACCGCTCGGAAAGATTTTTGAAATCCTCAATGGCATTGACGTTGACGGAGCCAAGGGATTTGATCTCTGCCTTAATCGCCTGAATCCGTTTCTTCATGAGCGAAAGATCGGTCAGATTCTCATCACGAAGCTCCAGAGCACGATTATAGGTCAGTTCATACTCCTCCCACATATAATTCGTCTGTTTCTCTGAAGCCTCCTCCAGAGCCTCCCTGCGGCTGGTAAGACGAAACACTTCCTTATCCAGGTCTGCCATATGCCGGGACAGCTCCTCCCTCTTTCCGAGAAAGGCTTTATTGCGGTTATTCAGCTCTTCCCGCTCTTTCTGGGAAGTGGCAATCTTTTCATTAATCTCTGCAAAAAGTTCCTTGGAATCCTCGATCGTCTGTCGAATGCTTTCGATCTCCTCCTCTTTTTGCCGGATCTCCCCGCTGGTCTCGCCTTTATTGGCGTCAATCTGACGCAGCTCCTGGTTGAACCGCTCTATCTCTTCCCGAATACGTTCGTGATTCTCGGTAATAAATGCATTCTTCTGCTCCAGAGCTGCCAGTGACAGGTGCACGTCCTCATTCTCTTTGACCTTGATGCTCTCCGTCTCTCTTAAAAGCTCCAGCTTTGCCTGCAGATCATTTACGGTAGAGGCGGCCTCTTTTTCTAACTGCTCACTGGTCTCAAGCTCGACCTGAATCGAATCCTGGTTCTCTCCGATTTCTTCGATCTGTGCGATAAGCCGCTCTCTTTCTTTTTGAATCGTCTGCACCGTCTCGGCGGTATACCTCTGACGCGATCTGACCTGATCCAGATGCATCTTGGCCGTATTCTGTGTGACGTAATCCTTTTGGAAGCTGCTGCTGGATCTCCTCGACTTTATTATAAAATCCTGCCCGCCTTTGGCGGATCTCCTCCAGCGCGCTCTGCGCCTCCTGCATTTCCTTTTTCAGAAGAAGCACCGTCTTTTCAAATTCTTCGATTTCTCTGCGTCTGCTGAGCAGATTGCTGGAATTCTTAAAGGCGCCGCCGCTCATAGAACCACCCGGGCTGATCAGTTCCCCTTCCAGGGTGACGATCCGCAAAGACTGCCTGTATTTTCTCGCTAGCGTGATACCGGTATCAATATGATCCACGACCAGGGTCCTGCCCAGCAGATTCTCCGCCAGCTTCTCGTATTTTTGTTCCACGCTCACCAGACGGTCCGCGGTTCCTATTACCCCCGGCTCCTTCATAGCTTCCGGCCTTGCGATCCCCTGTCCGCCGCGGATCGCCGTAAGCGGAAGGAAGGTCGCTCGTCCAAACTTATGCTGCTTCAGATAGGAAATCATGCGTTTTGCCGTCTCCTCATCGGAAGTCACGATATTCTGAATGCTGCCGCCCAGCGCCGTCTCGATCGCGATCTCATACCGCTTCTCTACTTTGATGATATCTGCAACGACGCCGAGAATCCCCGGCTGCACTTTTTTCTGTTCCATTACCTTGCGGATACTGCCGCCATACCCATCATAACGTTCCGTAATATTTTTCAGGGATTCCAGACGGGAAGCCTCTCTGTGGTAGGCACTTTGCCCGATCTGGAGCTGCTGGCTCTTCTGGGTGATCTCTTTTTGAAGGGTCTCGATCTGCGCCTCATACTGCTTGATCTCCTGCACCTGATCCGCGATCTTGCCGGAAATGCCGCGCAGTTCCTCCTCATAAACGGACTCCTGCTGCTTCTGCTTACGCATCTCGCTGTCCGCCTCCAGAAGCTGCTTGTTAAACTGCGCCCTCTGCACACGGATCTGGCCAAGCATCGTCTCATAATGCTGAATCTTCGCCGTGGTAGAGGCCCTGCTATTCAAAATCTCACGGATCTCACTTTGATTCCGGTCAATCTGCCCCGTCATGTCTGCGATCTGGGACTGTACCTCTATCAGTTCTTCCCTGGCCTTTTCCTGCCGTTTTTTCTCATCAGAAAGTTTTCCGGAGACCACTTCCCTCTCGCGGCTTAAGGATTCCATCTGCTGTTCCCTGATCGCCAGTTCCCCATAGATATCCCGCGCGCGCTGTTCATAATGTTCGTCATTCGTGCGGGCACTCCTTATCTGCTCCTTCAAAAGAGCGATCTGGCTCTCCAACTGCTGCTTTAACAGCGTCGTCTCATTCAGCTGGCCTCTTGCACGCTCAATCTCCGCGTCGATCATATCCACCTTCTCCTCGATGGCTTCATACTCCGCCTTCATGTCCGCATATTTCTGCGTCGCCTCATCAAGTTCATTCTGAGAGATCGCAAGGTTCTTGTCCAGCTCTTTCATCTGTTCCTTTAATCTTGTCGTCTCAAGCAGGAACATATTGATATCGTACCGTTTTAACTCTTCTCTCTTCTTTAAGTATTCCCGTGCCGTCTCCGCCTGCCTTTTAAGCGGACCGAACTGCTTCTCCAGCTCGCCCAAAATGTCGTTCACACGGACAAGATTCTGCTGTTCTTCCTCCAGCTTCTTAAGAGACATATTCTTGCGGCGTTTGAACTTTACGATTCCTGCCGCCTCATCGAACAGCTCCCTTCTCTCCTCCGGTTTTCCACTCAGGATCTTATCGATCTGTCCCTGGCCGATAATAGAGTACCCCTCTTTTCCGATACCGGTGTCGTAGAACATCTCATTGATATCCTTCAGACGGCAGGTGCTGCCGTTGATCAGGTATTCACTTTCTCCCGAACGGTAGAGCTTCCTTGTCACCTTCACTTCCTCGAATTCGACCGGAAGCTGATGGTCCGAATTGTCAAGCGTGATCGCGACCGAGGCATAGCTTAAGGGTTTGCGGTTCTCTGTCCCGGAAAAAATGACGTCCTGCATACTGCCGCCACGGAGCTGTTTGACCCGCTGTTCTCCCAAAACCCAGCGCACGGCGTCTGCCACGTTACTTTTCCCACTGCCGTTCGGTCCCACAATCCCGGTGATACCATTGTGGAACTCGAAGACGATCTTATTGGCAAAGGACTTAAAGCCCTGAACTTCTATGTTTTTCAGATACATACATCCACCTGATCAGCCTTTTCTTCTGCAGCCTTCCCTTCTCTTAGTTTCAGGATCGCATGAAACGCAGCCGCCTGCTCTGCGGATTTCTTCGTGCGGCCGCAGCCCTCGCCGTAACATACGTCTCCCAACAGTACCTGTACCTGGAATACCTTATTGTGGTCGGGGCCTTCCTCCTTGACAAGCTGATAATTGAGCTTGTTATCGTGACTTCCCTGAACCATCTCCTGCAAGATAGTCTTGCTATCAAAAAAGAGCCGTTTCCCTTCCAGATCGTTCATCACGAACCTGCTGATAAACTCTTTTGCATTAGCAAAACCACCATCAAGATAAATCGCCCCTATGAGCGCCTCCAAAGCATCTGAAATAACGGAAGCTCTCCTTCTTCCGCCCATGGTATCTTCCCCTCGTCCCAGGAACAGATATTTTCCAAGCCCCAACGCCCTTGCACAGTACGCCAGCGATTTCTCACATACCATACTGGCCCGCAGCTTGGTCATATCGCCCTCCGGCATCTCCGGGGTCGACGAAAACAGAATCTCGCTGGATATAAGTTCCAGGACCGCATCTCCCAGAAATTCCAGCCGTTCATTACAGTCATTTCTTTTCAAATGGTGCTCATTTACATAGGAACTATGCGTAAGCGCCTGGTTCAGAAGTTCACTGCTCTTAAAATGATACCCAATCTTCTCTTGCAATTCTTTAATGTCTTTGCTCATCTCTTCTCCTATCAAAGGAAAAAGCCCTTACACGGGCTTTTTCACTTATCCTCTGCCTAGTTCACAGCGTTCTTGATCGCCTCAACAGCATCACCTACGGTAGCAATCTTGTCTGCCTCTTCGTTATCGATCTCAATATCAAATGCCTCTTCGATTCCCATGATAATCTGGAAAATATCCAGCGAATCTGCTCCCAGGTCATCAACAAATGCTGAGTCCATCGTAATCTCATCTGGTTCAATCGTCATTACTTCTGCAATAATCGCTTTTAACTTTTCAAATTCCATAACTGTTACCCTTTCTTTTTCTGCTTATTTTTCAGGCACCGTCTCTTCTGCCTGAATGCATTCTCTGATTTTTTCATTGATATGCTGCTCCTTAAAGGTCAAACACTGCAAAATGGAGTTGCATACCTCTTTGGCTTTGGAACTGCCGTGCGTCTTTACCACCAGGCCGTTAAGTCCCAAAAGCGGTGCTCCGCCGTATTCGCTTGCGTCAAAGGATTTCATCGTCTCTTTCAGAGCCGGTTTCACAAGCAGACCACCGATCTTGCCGCGAAGACTTTGCATCATGCCGCCCTTGATCTTTGACACCAGAACGGCTCCTACGCCTTCAAACATCTTCAAAATGACATTTCCCACAAAGGCCTCACAGACTACCACGTCTGCCTGGCCGTGAGGAATCTCTCTTGCCTCGATGCTTCCCGTAAAGTTAATGTCCCTGCATTCTTTCAAAAGCGGAAAGGTCTCTTTTACCAGGGCATTCCCTTTTTCTTCCTCCGCACCGATATTCACGATACCCACAGTGGGATTCTTAATTCCCATCACATGCTCCATGTAAATAGACCCCATCTTGGCGAACTGCACCAGATGAGAAGGCCGGGCGTCGACGTTCGCCCCGCAGTCTATCAGCAGTGAGAATCCCCTCTCTGTAGGAATCAGTGGTGCCAAAGGTGGTCTCTCCACACCCTTGATGCGCCCCACAAGAAGCTGGCCTCCTGCGAGCACTGCTCCGGAGCTTCCCGCGGAAACAAATGCGTCCGCTTCGTTGTTCTTCACCATCTTAAGTCCGACTACGATGGAAGAATCCTTCTTTCTGCGGATTGCCATGACCGGGGGTTCGGCTGTCTCGATCACCTCAGTGGCATTCCTGATGGTGATCTGTTCCTTATTGTAGGTATATGCTGCAAGCTCTCTTTCTATAAGCTCTTCCTTACCAACAAGGATCACCTGAATGTCACTGTTCTTCTGAACCGCATCTACGGCACCTTTTACAATCTCCTGCGGCGCGTTGTCGCCACCCATAGCGTCCAGCGCCACCTTCGTTATTTCCTTCATACTGTTTCCCTCCCAGCATTACTAAAACCTATTCTACTAAACATCATTCTAAAAATCAATAGGACGGATTATTTTTTCTATAACAGAAACTAAAAGAAGGATCTCCAGATATCTCTGAAAATCCTTCCTCTTCCTCACATTGTCTCAATTACTCAACAGTGATGATTTCTTTTTTATTGTATGATCCGCAAGCCTTGCAAACTCTGTGCGGCATCATAAGAGCTCCACATTTGCTGCATTTCACCAGGTTCGGTGCGCTCATCTTCCAGTTCGCTCTTCTTTTGTCTCTTCTTGCTTTAGAAGATTTATTCTTTGGACAAATTGACATAGGTTACACCTCCTTAAAATTCTTAAAGACATCGCGGATAACTGACATTCTGGGGTCCAGCCCCGTGTCTTCGCAGCTGCATGTCCCCTCGTTGAGGTTCTGTCCACACTCACTGCAAATCCCCCTGCAGTCTTCTCTGCATAGAACTTTCGTCGGCCACCCTACTAAAATCTCGTTGTAGAGCAGTTGCTCCACATCAAGATGATATCCGTCAATATAATTCGCTTCATCGGAATCGTCATAGTCCGTCTCGCATGCAGGATCCGTATTCACATTCTTCTCAAAAGACAGCTCCAGTGTCTCGGTCACGTCCGTCAGACACCGGTCACACGGAATCACTACCGTCAGCCGGGCATTCCCTGTGATATGAAGTTTCTTCTCTCCGGCATATTCAATGCGAATCTCTACCGGCCTCATCTCTGTGATCGGGAATGTCCTCCCGCCGACCGAGACTTCCTTCATATCAGAAATAACCACGTCCTCAATGGTAGTATGCGGTTCGGCTAAAACTTCTGACAGGTTAATTATCATAACACATTACTCCTGTTCATACCTAGATTATTATATCATGTAAAATCTTTTTGTCAACCAGATTATTTGCGAATTTTAAGGTTTTTATGTCCTTTTTCGCTCCAAATCCACAAAATCACAAAGCAATGTATCACTGGTCTATACTAATGCTACTGTCTCTCTTGCGATTGCCAGCTCTTCGTTGGTCGGGATCACGAGTACAGTTACTTTGGAATCCGGAGTAGAGATCACGATCTCTTCGCCGCGTTTTCCGTTTGCTTCCTCGTCAATGGTGATTCCCAGATATCCGAGATAGCTGCAGATCTTTGCTCTCGTGCCTCCGTCATTCTCACCGATTCCGGCTGTAAATACGATATTGTCAACGCCGTTCATAGCTGCAGCGTAGCTTCCTACATACTTAGCTACACGGTATGCGAATACGTCCAGAGCCAGCGCTGCTCTTGCGTTGCCCTCCTCCGCAGCCTGTGCAAGATCACGGAAATCGCTGGATACGCCTGAGATGCCTTCCACGCCGGATTTCTTGTTCAGGACATTCATGATGCCTGCGATATCCAGGTCTTCTTTCTTAGCGATGAACTCCATGATGGCCGGATCCATATCACCGGAACGGGTTCCCATTACCAGACCTTCCAGCGGAGTAAGTCCCATGGAAGTATCTACGGATTCGCCGTTCATAACAGCGGAAATGGAAGAACCGTTTCCAAGGTGGCACACGATCGTCTTGGTCGCATCATACGGTTTGCCAAGGAACTCAGCAACTCTCTTGGATACGAAGCTGTGGCTTGTTCCGTGGAATCCGTAACGTCTTACTTTGTATTTCTCATAATACTCATACGGCAGTCCATACATATACGCCTTCTCCGGCATAGTCTGATGGAAAGCGGTGTCGAATACTGCTACCTGCGGAGTTCCCGGCATCAGGGATTCACATGCCGCGATACCGATCAGGTTCGCCGGGTTATGAAGCGGTGCAAGATCATTACACTCTTCGATTGCTTTCTTTACTTCCTCTGTCACAACAACAGACTTGGAGAACTTCTCTCCGCCATGTACAACGCGGTGTCCGACAGCTCCAATCTCATCAAGACTCTTTACTACGCCTGTCTCACTGTTCGTCAGAGCATCGATCACGAACTGAATCGCCTCGGTATGAGTCGGCATAGCCAGATTCGTTACAGCCTTTTCCCCGCCGGCCGGCTGATAGGTAAGTCTTCCGTCAATACCAATTCTTTCGCAAAGTCCCTTTGCCAGAACGCCCTCTGATTCCGAATTGATGAGCTGGAATTTCAAAGAGGAACTTCCGCAGTTGATTACTAATACATTCATAGTGTTTCTCCCTTCTTATATCACATAATTTTCAATATAGATTGAAAATCAGCACTCCTTTTTCCATTATAACGCATAAAAATATCGGGGACAAGATATGTTATTTTTTTGACAGTTTTTTCTCAAATTAGTCCCCCAAGCTGTGGGAACACCTGCATGACAACGGTAAAATAAATGAGAGTGGTTCCCGTATCCACCAGGGTTGTAATGAGCGGTGCCGCCATGATCGCGGGGTCCAGTCCGATCTTCTTTGCCGCCAGAGGAAGGGTACAGCCGATCGTCTTTGCCATCACGATCGTACAGATCAAAGTGATCCCAAGAGCCAGCGCCAGCATGACAGGACTTTCCACCTTGTCCTGGTACATGATCACCACCCGGATCCCGTTTACAACGGCCAGAAAAGCTCCTACCAGCGCTGCCACCCGTACCTCCTTAAATATGACTTTAAAGAGGTCCTTGAACCGCACCTCGCCTACCGTCAGACCGCGGATAATTAAGGTAGAGCTCTGCGAACCACAGTTACCGCCCGTCCCGGTCAGCATCGGGACAAACGCATTTAAGACCGGCATGGCAACAATCACCGGTGAAAAATGATCCAGCACCAGACCGCTGAAGGTGGCCGAGAGCATCAGGAACAAAAGCCAGACACTTCGGTTCTTTGCGTGTTCAAATACCGTCGTTCCAAAATAGGTCTCTTCGTTCGGCGTCACACCGGCCATCTTACTGATATCCTCGGTGGCCTCGTCCTGCAGGACAAGCATAGCGTCGTCTACCGTTACGATTCCCACCATGCACATCTCGTGGTCCACGATCGGGATTGCCACAAGTCCGTATCGCCTGATGGTGCTTGCCACCTCCTCCTGATCGTCCGTCGTGTGTGCGTACAGAATATTCGTATCCATGATCTCTTCCATGGTACGGTTCTCACTGCTGGTGAGAAGATCTTTGATATCTACAACGCCGATCAGCTTCCGCTTCTCCGTAATATACAGGGTATAGATCGTCTCCCGGTTGAGGCCTACCTGGCGTATCTTCAGGATCGCATCTGCCACTGTCATATCCGGGCGCAGACCGATGTAATCCACATTCATGACGCTTCCGGCGCTGTCCTCCGGGTACTGCAAAAGGAGGTTGATCTGCGCTCTGGTATCCTCGTCGGTCGCCAGAAGAAGACGGTCTACCACATTGGCCGGCATCTCCTCCAGTACGTCGACCGTATCATCGAGGTACATCTCGTCCATGACCTCTTCCAGCTCGGAATCCGTCAGTGCATTGATCAGCGTCTCACGCATATCGCTGTTCATATAAGTAAATGTCTCGGCCGCTTCCTCCTTGGCAAGAAGCCGGAACAAGATGATAATCTGTTTTTCTTCCACTTCCTCCAGAAACATGGCGATATCCACGGGGTAATAATTCTCAAGTTCCTCTTTCAGTTCTTTATAGCGCCGTTCTTCCAGAAGCGAAAGTATCTTTTCCTGATCCATGGCACATTTCCCCCTTTTCTGTCGGATATAGTAAGCATAAGAGATTCTTTTGCATAAAATCTCTATATATAGTATAATCATTTCAAAAGCAAGTTACAAGGAGATTCTGAGAAAGAAAATGAAAATTGTCGGATTAATTGCAGAATATAACCCTTTTCACAATGGGCACCAGTATCATATCGAAAAAGCACTAAGACTGACGAATTCCGATGCTGCCATCGTTCTGATGAGCGGAGATTTCGTGCAAAGGGGAGTGCCTGCTCTCCTCCCGAAGCATCTCCGCGCTATGATGGCATTACGCGGTGGGGCCGGTGTGGTCCTGGAGCTTCCCGTCCTTAGTGCCTGTGGAAGCGCTGAGTATTTTGCCCGCGGCGCCATTTCCATTTTCACCAGTCTTAGGTGCGTTAGCAGCATCTGTTTCGGGAGTGAATGCGGGGATATCAGGCTGCTGAAAAAGGCGGCCCATATACTGGCAGATGAGCCGGAAGAATTCCGCCTTCTATTGCAGGAACTGCTCAAACAAGGCGTTTCCTATCCCCTGGCACGGCAGAAGGCCCTTCTTCAATATACCAAAGATCCGGCGCTTTCCGACATTTTAAAAGAACCGAACAATATTCTCGGAATCGAATATCTAAAGGCCATCGAGCAGCTTCACAGTCCCCTTGAAGCCCTGACAATACAAAGACACACGTCCGCTTACCACGATACTGACCTTTCCGACACTTACAGTTCGGCGTCAGCAATCCGCCAGGTTTTGGCCTGCCCGGACTATGCTCCCGAATGGGATTCGCTGATCGGCCAGGTTCCGTCCTCCTGTCATTTGCTGCTTCGCGAGAACTACAAATGCAGGTATCCCATCGGCGCCGACGATTTTTCGCTCCTGCTGAAATACCGGCTGCTTACGGAAACTGCCGAAAGTCTGAATCTCTATGCCGATATGACGCCGGAATTAGCCAACCGGATCATGCGAAATCAAAATGCGTTGATCACCTGGAATCAATTCTGTGATTTGTTAAAGACCCGGGAAGTGACGTTTGCCCGCATCAGCCGAATCCTGCTTCATGTACTGCTTGGGATCACAAAGGAGGAGGCAGCCTACTACCATGAAAATGGCTACGCCCACTATGCAAGAGTCCTTGGATTTGCCAGGGCGGACGCTGCCATCCTAAGCGAGATCAAAACGCACGCACAGATACCTCTGATCACCAGGCCTTCCGACCGGCCCCTCCTAAATGAGCGGGGCAATCGCATGCTGAACCTGGATCTGCTTGCTGCCAATTTGTATGAATCTGTGGTAACTGCAAAATACCACCGGCCTTTTATCCACGAATGCGTACAGCAGATTTGTATACTGTAATCCAAATAAAGAAAAATTCACCGCGTGAAAACACGCGGTGAAATAAATCAATCATTTTTTCCTAAACATACATATCTCTAAACATGCAGAATCTTCGTAACGGCGACTGCCTTTGCTCCCGGTCCGATATGGCAGGAAACACTGAGAGACAACGGGTCCATATGAATATCATAACCTGGAAATTCCGCTTCCAACTCCTTCTTCCACTCAGCCGCTTCCTCTGCCTTGCATGTATGAGCCGCGTCAAGATACAGATCTTTTGGTCCGTCACAATCTGCGAAATCCCTTGCAATCACATCTTTGATTGTCTGAATCATCGTCTTTTTCGCAGCTTTCCAGCCACGTGTCTTGGAAAATGCATCTAACTTCTCGCCCTTAATCCGAAGGACCGGCTTCAGATTAAGCACCGTTCCGATCGCAGCCGCTGCCGGAGTCAGACGTCCACCCTTTTTCAAATATTTAAGCGTATCCAGCGTGATATAGATATCGCTGTCAAACTTGGTGTCTTCCAGTATTTTTTTGATCTCGGCCGCAGTTTTTCCGTTCTTCACAAGTTCTATGGTTTCCAATACAGAGCGCCGCTGGGTAATGGAGATGCGCTGGTTATTTACCACCTGCACCTTTCCATCATAATCTTCTGCCAGCATCATGGCCGTCTCACAGGAACTGGAAAGCCCGCTGGACATCGGAATATGAACGATCTCATCGTATTCCTTCAAAAGCTCGTCCCAAAGCGCTGTCACATCTGCCGGAGAGGGCTGGGAAGTCTTAATATCCGCATTCCCTTCCAGACGCTGATAGAACTCTTCCTGCGTAAGCGTAATATCCTCCAGGAACAATTCTTCGTTGATATAAAACGGCATCGGAATCACGGAAATTCCAAGTCTTTTGCCTTCTGCCTGTGTAATCCCACTGTTACTGTCTGTTACAATCGCTACTTTCCCCATAGCTACGCTGCCTCCTAATTCTTAAAACTGTGTATTGGTGCCGGAATCCTTCCCTTCCGGCTGATAAATGTACTGCAATCAAATTCGTTCACCGGCATGATCGGCGCATATCCCAGCAGACCGCCAAACTCTGCCACCTCTCCGACATCCTTTCCAATGACCGGAATCAAACGCACTGCTGTTGTCTTCTGATTCACCATACCGATTGCCATCTCGTCCGCAATGATACCGGAAATGGTAGCCGGAGACGTCTTACCCGGAATCGCAATCATATCAAGACCTACCGAGCAGACACAAGTCATCGCTTCCAACTTCTCCATGGTCAGCGCACCGGCGTTCACCGCGTCGATCATTCCCTGATCCTCACTGACCGGAATAAATGCTCCGCTTAAGCCTCCCACATAGGAAGAAGCCATGACGCCTCCCTTTTTCACCTGGTCATTAAGCATGGCAAGCGCCGCTGTCGTTCCCGGTGCGCCAACACGCTCAAGTCCGATCTCTTCCAGAATCTCCGCCACGGAATCTCCCACATCAGGAGTGGGTGCCAAGGACAGATCCACAATTCCAAAAGGAATTCCCAGCCGCTTAGACGCCTCTCCCGCCACAAGCTGCCCGACACGCGTCACCTTAAACGCCGTCTTCTTGATCGTCTCACATAATTCCTCGAACCCTTTCCCTCTGCAGGATTCAATCGCTTTTTTCACTACTCCCGGACCGCTGACTCCCACATTGATGACCGCGTCGCCCTCCGTCACGCCGAGAAATGCACCCGCCATGAACGGATTGTCATCCGGTGCGTTACAGAATACCACCAATTTGGCGCAGCCAAGAGAATCCCTCTCGGCGGTAGCCTCCGCCGTCAGCTTTACGATCTCACCGCAAAGGCGGACTGCATCCATATTGATGCCGGTTCTGGTAGAGCCCACATTGATCGAACTACATACGCGTTCGGTCTTTGCCAGTGCCATCGGAATCGAGCGGATCAGCTCTTCCTCACTTTTTGTCATCTGCTTGGATACCAGTGCGGAATAACCGCCGATAAAATTCACACCGACGGCATTTGCCGCCCTGTCCAAAGTCTCGGCGATTGACACATAGTCTTCCGGACACTTGCATGCTGACCCTGCGACCAGGGAAATCGGGGTAATGGAGATTCGTTTATTTACGATCGGAATCCCGAATTCTCTCTCTATCTTTCGTCCCGTCTCCACCAAATCCTTTGCGACGGTCGTGATTTTATGATATATCTTCTCATTCAGCTTCTCCAGATTGGAATCCACACAATCCAGCAGGCTGATCCCCAGCGTTATTGTACGCACGTCCAGCTTCTCTTCGCTGATCATCTGGTGCGTCTCTGCTACTTCGTTAAAATTAATGATCATAGTCCCGCCCTCTTTTCTTATAATCTGTGCATTCTGAGAAAGATCTCTTCTCTCTGGCAATGAATATCTACACCGATCGTAAGTCCAAGATCCTGAAGCTCGACCGAAACAATATCCAGCTCTTTCGTTGACTTTTCCGCATCCACCACTGCCATCATATTAAAATACCCGTCAACGATCGTCTGGGAAATATCCAGAATATTAATGTTCGTCTCTGACAGATAGGTACATACCTTTGCGATAATTCCTACTGAGTCTTTGCCTACTACTGTGATAATACACTTTTTCATGATGCCCTCCTGCTCTGCTGTTTTCTACATTAAAGTTCCAATTACTACAATGAGATCACTTCTGAAATACTGTCGCGTTTTGCCACAGAAATCGGGATCTCGTCTCCCTTGTAAGGATTGTCCCCAAGTGTCACCTCCAGCTTGACCGTCTCATAGGCCAGCTCCGGATAATTATTCTCCTTACTTAAGTGTCCCAGAACCACATGACTGAGGTTCTCATGTAGTATATCACAAAGCAGCCTGCCTGACAATTCATTTGATAAATGTCCTCTGTCCCCCATTACACGCCGCTTCAGCGGATAGGGATAGGGTCCGACCTCCAGCATATGCAGGTCATGATTCGCCTCCAGAAGAAGCGCATTTACATTTTGCAGGTTCCTGACCGTATACTCGTCGTATTTTCCCAGATCCGTTGCGACCGCCACACATTTTTCTCCCTGGCTCAGCCTGAACCCACTTGGCTCGTTGGCATCATGAGAAATGTAGAACGGGTGAACCCTGATATCGCCAAGTACAAAATCCTCATCAAGCGTCACCTCACGGTAAAGCCCTTCCGGCATCTTCCCCAGTGCCCGGTACTCCCGGATTCCCCGCAGAGTCCCCGGGGTCGCATAAATCGGAATTCCATATTTTCTGCTGAATACTCCCAGTCCCTGAATGTGGTCCGCGTGTTCGTGTGTGACCAGGATTCCGCTTAATTCCTCCCCTTTTACGTCCAGCGCGGCAAGTCCTTCCTCCACCCGCCTCCTGCTGATTCCCGTATCCACCAGCAGATGTGTGTGGTCCGTTCCCACATAAATGCAGTTTCCACTGCTTCCACTGGCTATGCTGCATAATCTCATATGTATGTCTCTCCTTGTCAGTCTCGGGATTATCCACATAAATTGCTTCTAATCCCATAATTTTAAACATTTTCGGATTCGCCTGGCAGGTGAATCCACACAAATTTCCCATAAAAGGAATCCTGCTCTGCAGGATTCACCACCTGCGGCATAATTCCAAAGTGCCAAGGACTGCGCGAACCGCCGCCTCTATCTGCCGGGAGGTCTGCTCATAATCCCCGCTGTTTTCGATCACACGATCACAGCTTTTCCTAAATACCGCTTCCTTCGGCTGCGAGGCCATCATGGCCTCCGTCCTTTCCCTGCTGTATCCACGGGTGGCGGACAATCTGTCTTTTCGCACTTCCTCTTCTACATGAATATACCAGATTTCATCCAGCATTTCATGATAAATTTTATCAGTAAGGAGCGCCGCCTCCAGCACAAAAAGGCGGCACCCATTTTTCTCTTCTTTTTCTATATCTTCCAGAATCCGCGCATTTACCGCAGGGTGTACGATTGCATTCAACGCCTCCAGTTCTCCCGAATCATTGAAAACAATTGCCCCCAGTCGGGACCTGTCGATCGTTCCGTCCGTATTTAAAATTTCCTCCCCGAACCTTTCTATGACTTCCCGATAACAGGCTTCCCCGGGCCTTTGCACCTCATGCGCGATCAAATCCGCCTGATAGACAGCTGCGCCGTACTTTCCCTTAAGCTCATCCAGAATCCGGCTCTTACCTGACCCTACACCGCCTGTAATTCCTATTTTAATCATCGTTCTTACCCTATTTTGCCTCGTACCAGTTTTCACCGGTATGCATATCGATTTCCAGCGGAACGTCAAGGCTTGCCGCCTGTTCCATACAGTTCTTCAGGATCGTCTTCACCTCTTCTGCTTCCTCTTTCCAGGTCTCGATCAAAAGCTCATCATGAACCTGAAGTACCAGTCTGGATCTCATCTGCCGCTCTCTAAGCTCCTTGTCTACACGGATCATGGCAATCTTCATGATATCTGCCGCCGTCCCTTGGATCGGTGCATTCATCGCCACCCGTTCCCCGAACTGCCTCTGCATGAAATTGCTGGAAGCAAGCTCCGGCACCGGGCGCCGTCTGCCGAACAAGGTCACCACATAGCCCATTTCTTTCGCATGCGCGACCGTATCGTCAAGGAAACGCTTTATTCCCGGATACGTCTCAAAATACCGCTCTATATATTCCGCCGCTTCCTTCCGGGTAATACTAAGATCCTGGCTCAGTCCGAACGAACTGATACCATAGACGATTCCAAAATTCACAGCCTTCGCATTTCTTCTCTGAAGCGGAGTCACCTCCTCAAATGGCGTGTGAAATACCTGAGACGCCGTGATCCGGTGGATATCCTTCGCCTCCCTGTATGCCTGGATCAGTTCCTTATCGCCGGAACAATGCGCCAGCACGCGAAGCTCGATCTGCGAATAGTCGGCGTCCAAAAAGACATATCCCTCCTCCGGGATAAAGACCTTCCGGATAAGCCGGCCGAGCTCCATACGCACCGGGATATTCTGCAGGTTCGGTTCTGTACTGCTGATCCGCCCGGTAGCCGTGATCGTCTGGTTGAATTTCCCGTGAATCCGGCCATCTTCTCCGATAAATACGGCCAGTCCGTCCGCATAGGTCGATTTTAATTTGGTAAGCTGCCGGTATTCCAGGATCTTGGACACTACGGGATAATCCGGTGCCAGTTTTTCCAGCACGTCCGCCGCAGTCGAGTACCCAGTCTTCGTTTTCTTTCCGCCCTTTAAGCCCATCTTTTCAAATAAGATGACGCCAAGCTGCTTGGGCGAATTAATATTAAAGGTCTCCCCGGCCAGCTCATAGATCTCCTGTTCCAACAATGCAATCCGGCCGCCAAGCTGTTCGCCGTAGATTTTCAATGCCTCCGCTTCGACCCTCACTCCGCTTCTCTCCATGTGATACAGGGTAAATACCAACGGCATCTCTATTTTGGCAAAAAGTGTCCACATTTCCTGTGTACGCAGCTTCTCCTCCAGTACAGGGACCACAGCAAATGCCGTGTAGGCCTCATAACACGCCCTCACTTCCTGATCTGCCTTTGCGTCAATGACAAATCCCAAATGCTCCTGCGCCACATCGTCATATGTGTAATCATTTTTTAACGGATTCAGAAGATAGGCGGCCACTGTCGCATCGAAACAGTTCCCTTCCCGCTCTTCGGAAATGGTCAGGCAGGAAAGCGCCTGTTTCAGATCGAACATGACAAAACATGCCACCCGCGCCGCCAGTTTTTCTAGCTCTGCAAGCAAATATTCGATGGTAAGATCTCCGCCCTCAGAAAAGCAATAGACCTCTTCTTTGTCAAATGCAACCGCAATGCCTCCAAGTCCGGCACTGTTTGCAAAAAGCGGCAGAACATTCCGGGTATCCTTATAGATAGCTGCACCGATACGTTTGGCACCCGCTGCCTTTGCAAAAATTTCTTCGGCCTGTTTTTTCTTTTTCACGATGACGAAACAATCCTCCAGGGCGTTCTCCGTCTTGACATCGAACCGGCCCAGAAGATTCTTGAACTGCAGTCTCTGGAAAAAGGCGTATGCCTCTTCCGTATATAGATTCCCTAACTTCGCACTGGCAAGATCATGCGCTACGTCTGCCTCCACATTGATCGTGGCCAGGACCTTGCTCATCTTCGCCTGTTCCCAGAATTCCACCAGATTCTTAGATGCGCGCGGCGGCTTAAGCTCTGCGGCGTGCTCATAGGCATTCTCAATGGAGCCATACTCCGCGATGATCTTCGTGGCTGTCTTCTCTCCGATATTCGGCACACCCGGAATATTGTCGGAGGTGTCACCCATAAGGGCCTTTACGTCGATAAATTCTTTTGGCGTGACCTGATATTTTTCCTTCACATCTTCTGCATAGTAATTCTCGATCTCCGTACCTGTCCGCTTCGTCTTCGGTATCCGTATCTCGACACGGCTCGTCGCAAGCTGCAATAGATCCCGGTCGCCGGAAATAATCACCACATCCATACCGGCCTGTTCACATCTCCTTGAAAGCGTCCCCAGAATATCGTCCGCCTCCAGTCCTGCCTGCTCAATGGTCACGATTCCCATGGCATGGAGCACTTCTTTCATAATGGGAACCTGTTCCCGAAGTTCTTCCGCCATCGGCTTTCTTGTGCCCTTATATTCCGCGTACATCTCATGCCTGAAGGTGGGCGCATGGACGTCGAACGCCACCGTCAGATATTCCGGTTTCTCCTCCTCTAAAATCTTGAACATGATATTCAGAAATCCATATACCGCATTGGTATGGAGTCCTTCCGCATTTGTAAGATCCGGCAGGCCATAAAAGGCCCGATTCAATATACTGTGACCATCAATCAATACAATTTTACTCATGCTGTTATTCCTTTCCCTATACAAAAGACCTTGTAAACACCATGTCTACAAGGTCTTATTACTGCCGGCGGCGGGACTTGAACCCGCACGTGGTTGCCCACAACAGATTTTGAGTCTGCCTCGTCTGCCATTCCGACACGCCGGCTTATCACGAACCGAAAATAATTATACCATATCTTTCCCCGGTTCGCAAGTCTTTTTTACGTTTCTCCTGATTTTTTTATTATTTCTTTTTTATCTCACGGGTACGTTTTCCCTATTCCGGCATATATTTCTTCAATTCTTCATAGACCGGGAACTGGTCAAATGTCGCAAAATAATCCATCGGTGTTTCCGCTCTTCGGATCAGCTTCGCAGTCCCGTCTTCCTGGAGAAGAACCTCCGCGGAGCGCAGCCTTCCGTTATAGTTATATCCCATGGAGAATCCGTGGGCTCCTGCATCATGAATTACAAGAAGATCGCCCATATCGATTTTCGGAAGTTCTCTGTCAATGGCGAACTTGTCATTATTCTCACATAGAGACCCCGTAACGTCATAAACATGATCCAGCGGCGCGTCTTCCTTTCCCATCACCGTGATGTGATGGTAGGCGCCGTACATCGCAGGACGCATCAGATTCGCCGCACAGGCGTCTACGCCGATATACTCCTTATGCGTGTGTTTTTCATGGATTGCCTTGGTTACCAGGCAGCCATATGGTCCCAGCATAAAACGTCCCAGCTCCGTGTAGATCGCCACGTCGCCCATTCCCGCAGGTATCAATACTTCCTCGTATACCTTGCGCACGCCCTCACCGATCACTTTGATGTCGTTCGGCTCCTGGTCCGGTCTGTAAGGAATTCCGATTCCACCCGACAGGTTAATGAACTTAATATGTGCTCCCGTCTCCTTCTGGAGCTTCACTGCGACCTCGAACAGGACCTTCGCAAGCGTCGGATAATATTCATTCGTCACGGTATTACTGGCAAGGAAGGCATGAATGCCAAACTCCTTCGCCCCCTTCGCTTTCAGGATCTTGAAGGCTTCAATGATCTGCTCCGTGGTCATACCATACTTGGCATCGCCCGGATTGTCCATGATACTGTTGGAAATCTTAAAAAGTCCTCCCGGATTGTACCGGCAGCTGATCGTCTCCGGAATCTTCCCGATCGCCTCCTCTAAAAAATCAATATGTGTGATATCATCGAGATTGATGATTGCGCCTAACTGATCCGCAAGCTGATATTCTTCCTTCGGCGTATCATTCGATGAAAACATGATCTCATGACCGTTTACACCGACCGCATCGGAAAGCATCAGTTCTGTATAGGAAGAACAATCACATCCACAGCCCAGCTCATGCAAAAGCTGTAGAATGTATGGATTCGGAGTTGCCTTTACTGCAAAGTATTCTTTATAGCCCTTGTTCCAGGAAAATGCCTCCTGTAAAGCCTTTGCATTTTCACGGATTCCTTTCTCATCATAGAGGTGGAACGGCGTGGGGAACTTACTTACGATCTCCTCCAACTGTTCTTTTGTTACAAATGGTGTCTTCTTCATGTCTGTCTTTCTCCTCTCATTCTCATTTGCAGCCTTCATTTATTTTTCACTCCCGTCCGCATAGGTAACGGATTTTACACGAATATTCATGCACCTTCAAAGCAGGATCCTCTTTTATTTTACATGCGTATGCGTGAACAAATGATCCTGACAATATTCATAATTCCCATTACATTTTGAACAATAACGGAATTCCAGATTCGGATCGTCCAGCTCTGTTCTTCCGCACACTGCACATTTATGCCTCGCGCCGCCCTCGTACCGGTTTACCGGTCTTTGGATCTCCCTGTGAAACTGCTTCTTGCGTGCGATCTCCTTCGGACGATACGGCTGCATATTGCGATTAAACAAAAAGAATATAATAAAATTCAAAAGGGAAGCGATGATGATGATGCGGATAATCAGATTACCATTCACCATATCAATCAGCAAAAGGGCTACGTCCAGATACGCCAGCCACTTCATCTTAATCGGAATAAATCCCCAAAAATAAAGCTGCAGATCCGGCATCAAAGCCGCACATGCAAGGAAAATGGAAAGGTTGATGTAATAAGTACTGAACAGTCCACCCAGTCCGATCACCCCGCCGGTCAGCAGATACACAAGCACCGCACCGATGATGGTAAAAATCATTCCCGAGAAAATATATACATTATAGCGGAACGCCCCCCAGGTCCTCTCCAGCGTCGTACCCAGAGAATAGTAAAGAAGCAGCATAAATATGACGAATATGATATTCGTCTGAGGCGGTATGATCACCCAGCTGATCAGCCTCCAGACCTGTCCTTTCAGAACCAGTCCGATCTCCAGTGTAAAATAGCTTAAAAGCGCCGGCATCGTCTGGCTCAGCACAAATCCTACTATATAGCAGACAATCAGATACAGTGTCAGATTCCTGACCGCATACCGTCCGAACTTTCTTTCCATCTTATCCAACCATTTTTTCATACAATAATACTTTCTCCTTCATTTTATGCTGATATTGTAAGCCTTGCACGCCATATTTGTCAACCAGAAGAAAAAGTTAAAATACCTTGAAGTTCCATTTGTATTTTATCACATTCTGTCGTATAATGAATGCGATTGTGGAATAGCTAAATCCACATTTAATAGGTAGAAACAATACTGAAAAGATACATTTGTTTAGTAATAGTTTGACAAGGAGATTAATGTATGAGTAAAACAGAACTATATACTCTGGGAATCGATATCGGATCGACTACCGTAAAGATTGCTGTTCTTGACAGCGAGAATGATGTCCTTTTTTCCGACTACGAACGGCATTTTGCCAATATTCAGGAGACCTTATCCGATCTGTTAGGCCGCGCCATCTATAAGCTCGGCCCTGTTCGGGTATCCCCCATGATCACCGGTTCAGGCGGACTCACCCTGGCAAAGCATCTGGGAGTTCCCTTCGTTCAGGAAGTGGTGGCCGTTTCCACCGCGCTGCAGGACTATGCTCCGCAGACGGATGTTGCCATTGAGCTTGGCGGAGAAGACGCCAAGATCATCTATTTTGAGAACGGAAATATTGAACAGCGCATGAACGGCATCTGTGCCGGCGGCACCGGATCATTTATCGACCAGATGGCATCCCTTTTACAGACGGACGCCACGGGGCTCAACGCCTATGCCAAGAATTACAAGGCGCTTTATACCATTGCGGCCCGTTGCGGAGTATTTGCCAAATCTGATATCCAGCCTCTGATCAATGACGGGGCTACGAAGGAAGATCTGGCTGCTTCTATTTTCCAGGCGGTCGTCAATCAGACAATCAGCGGATTGGCCTGTGGAAAACCGATTCGCGGACATGTGGCCTTTCTTGGAGGACCCTTACATTTTCTTCCTGAACTTCGGGAAGCGTTCATTCGCACCTTAAAGCTGGATGATGAACATATTATTGCGCCCAAATATTCCCACCTGTTCGCGGCAGTCGGCTCTGCGCTCAACTCCCCCCGGGAAGTGATCACTACACTACGCGATATGCAGAACCAGCTTGCCGCTCATATCCAGATGGATTTTGAAGTGGAACGCATGGAGCCTCTTTTTTCCAGCGAAGCGGATTATCAGGAATTCAAGAATCGTCACGCCAAACACCAGGTCCCGGTAAATGACCTGGCCTCCTACCGCGGCAACGCTTATCTGGGAATCGATGCAGGAAGCACGACGACCAAGGCCGCTCTGGTCGGCGAGGACGGAACGCTCCTCTACTCCTTCTATCATGGAAATGACGGAGATCCGCTCGGCACGACACTTTCTGCCATTAAGGATATTTACAGCAAACTGCCGGAAGGCGTCAATATCGTACACTCCTGCTCCACCGGATACGGGGAAGCGCTTATCAAGGCCGCACTTCTTCTCGACGAGGGCGAGGTGGAGACCGTGGCGCACTACTATGCCGCCGCCTATTTTGAACCGGAGGTGGACTGCATCCTGGATATCGGCGGACAGGATATGAAATGTATCAAGATCAAGAATCAGACGGTAGACAGTGTGCAGCTCAACGAGGCCTGCTCTTCCGGCTGCGGTTCTTTCATCGAGACCTTTGCCAAATCCCTGAATTACAGTGTACAGGATTTCGCTCACGAGGCCTTATTTGCAAAGCACCCCATCGACCTGGGAACCCGTTGTACCGTATTTATGAACTCCAAGGTAAAACAGGCGCAAAAAGAAGGCGCGGAAGTCGCAGACATTTCCGCAGGCCTTGCCTATTCTGTCATCAAGAATGCGCTGTTCAAAGTAATCAAGGTTTCCGATGCCTCTGAGCTGGGCTCACGGATCGTCGTGCAAGGCGGAACCTTCTATAACGACGCCGTTCTGCGGAGTTTTGAAAAAATAGCAAACTGCAAAGCAATCCGTCCCGACATTGCCGGAATCATGGGCGCCTTCGGTGCGGCCCTGATTGCGCGGGAGCGCTATGGCTTTAAAGAATGTAAGAATACTACCATGCTTTCCATCGATGAGATCAATGCGCTGGAATATACGACGACCATGTCCAAATGTAAAGGCTGTACCAACAACTGCCGTCTGACGATCAACAAATTCAGCGGTGGACGCCGTTTCATCTCAGGAAACCGCTGTGAGCGTGGTCTGGGCAAGGAAAAGACAAACAGTAACATTCCCAACCTGTTTGCATGGAAGAACGAGCGGTATTTTGGATATGAGCCGCTTTCTGCTGAAAAAGCTGCCCGCGGCACGGTGGGAATCCCGCGAGTTTTAAACATGTATGAGAACTACCCGTTCTGGTTTACCTTCTTTACCAAACTGGGATACCGGGTGGTACTCTCTCCGGCTTCCACCCACAAGATTTATGAACTGGGTATCGAATCCATACCCAGCGAGTCTGAATGCTATCCTGCCAAGCTCGCACACGGGCATGTGCAGTGGCTGATTAATCAGGGCGTGGACTTTATCTTCTATCCCTGTATCCCGTATGAGCGGACGGAATTTGCCGATGCGGATAACCATTACAACTGCCCTATCGTAACGTCCTATGCGGAAAATATCAAGAATAATATGGACCCAATCGTCCATGGTGAAGTGGATTTCATGAATCCATTTTTGGCACTGACCAATGAAGAGGTTGCCTCTGAGGGTCTGGTACGGGAATTTACTACCGGGCGAAACATACCCGCTTCTGAGGTCAAAGCCGCTGCCCACGCGGCCTGGGAGGAGCTTAGCGCCTGCCGCCAGGATATCCGCGAAAAAGGCGAGGAGACCCTTGCCTATATGGAAAAGACGGGAACCCGCGGCATCGTTCTGGCCGGGCGTCCATACCACTATGATCCTGAGGTAAACCACGGCATTCCGGAACTGATCACCGCCTATGGAATTGCAGTTCTGACCGAGGATTCTATTTCTCACCTGAATCCGGTGGAGCGGCCGTTGATCGTTATGGACCAGTGGATGTATCATTCCCGACTGTATGCGGCAGCCAACTATGTCAAGACGCGCGACGACCTGGATCTGATCCAGCTCAACTCCTTTGGATGCGGCCTCGATGCGGTGACCACCGATGCAGTCTCCGACATTTTGACTGGTTCCGATAAGATTTACACCTCTCTCAAAATAGACGAGGTAAATAACTTAGGTGCGGCGCGTATCCGTATCCGCTCTCTCATCGCCGCCATCAGAGTGCGTGAACAGAGAAATATAAAACGCGAGATTCACCCCGCGTCCATTGAAAAAATAGCATTTACAAAAGAAATGCGTGATACATACACCATCCTTTGCCCGCAGATGTCGCCGATTCATTTCAGCCTCATCGAGCCGGCATTCAGGCAGGCCGGATACAAGATCGAGGTTCTGAAAAACGACAACAAAAATGCGGTAAATGTTGGTCTGAAATATGTGAATAATGACGCCTGCTATCCCTCTCTTATCGTGGTGGGACAGATCATGGAAGCCATTCTTTCCGGCAAATATGATACCGACCATCTCGCCGTGATCATAAGCCAGACCGGAGGCGGCTGCCGTGCTTCCAACTACATAGGCTTTATCCGACGGGCGCTTAAAAGAGCCGGATATGGCCATATTCCGGTCATCTCCATCAACTTAAGCGGACTGGAGAGCAATCCGGGATTCAAGATTACTCCGAATCTGATCTTCAAGGGTATATACGGACTGGTTCTTGGTGACTTGTTCATGCGGTGCCTGTACCGTGTCCGTCCTTACGAGGAAGCTTTGGGCTCCGCGAATGCGATGCACAAAAAATGGGAACAGAAGGCTATAGAATTTATTACAAAGAAGCGCCAAAGCCGAAGCGAATTTAAAAAACTCTGCCGCGACATTGTTGCTGATTTTGACTCTCTTCCCCTTCGCGATGTGAAGAAACCGAGAGTCGGTATCGTCGGAGAGATCCTTGTAAAATTCCTTCCGGCAGCCAACAACTATCTGGTTGAGCTTTTGGAGCAGGAGGGCGCCGAGGCGGTGGTACCGGATCTTCTGGACTTCTTCCTGTACTGCTTCTACAATACGAACTTTAAAGCGGAGCATCTCGGTATGAAGAAATCCTCAGCCCGCAAGGCAAACCTCGGAATCGCCGCACTGGAATGGTTCCGAAAGCCTGCTGTAGACGCACTAAAGGCCAGCAAACGGTTCGATCCGCCGTCACACATCGATCATCTGGCTTCCATGGCAAAAGAGATCGTCTCTCTCGGAAACCAGACCGGAGAAGGCTGGTTCCTTACCGGCGAGATGCTGGAATTAATTCAAGATGGTGCCCCGAACATCGTGTGCACGCAGCCATTTGCCTGCCTGCCGAACCATGTGGTAGGGAAAGGGGTTATCAAGGAGCTTCGTCGGCGTCACCCCGAATCCAACATCGTCGCCATCGACTACGATCCGGGTGCCAGCGAGGTAAATCAGCTCAATCGTATTAAACTGATGCTTTCTACGGCTTATAAGAAGATGTAACCGAGATGAACGTCCACTGGCCCTTCACTTAGATATACTTGGCAATAAAAAACTTTTACAATTATTTCGTTCCAAAAATACGGTCTCCGGCATCTCCGAGTCCCGGACAGATATATGCGTTCTCATTCAATTCCCGATCCACATGTCCCACATAAATCTGCACATCCGGATGTGCTTCATGCAGCCTTTTAATACCTTCCGGCGCACCGATGATCGCCATAAATTTGATATTTTTTCCTCCATGCTGCTTAATGAAATCAACCGCTGCAACAGCTGAGCCTCCCGTCGCAAGCATCGGGTCCGGTACGATGATCAGTCTCTCGGAAATCGCAGCCGGCAATTTGCAAAAATACTCATGCGGTTCATGTGTCTCCTCATCCCGATACATACCGATATGTCCTACTTTTGCAGACGGAACCAGCGTCAGAATTCCATTCACCATGCCAAGTCCTGCTCTGAGGATCGGAACGATTGCGAGTTTTCGCCCGGAAATCATCGGCGACATGCAGGTTTCAATAGGAGTCTCAATCTCCACATCCTGCGTCGGCAGGTCGCGCAGTGCCTCATATCCCATCAGCATGGCAATCTCTTCCACCAATTTACGGAATTCATTCGTACCGGTGTTTTTATTTCTTAGAATTGATATTTTATGCTGAATCAAAGGGTGTTCTGATACCATTACATTATCCATAAGTAAGTCCTCCTCTGTCATAGAGCAGCGTTCTCTCTCGCCACTCTTTTTTTATTTTAGCACAATCCGTCTTTCCACGCAATTGCTACACAAAATATAACTCTTGATTTTTCTATTTTAGGCATTTTCGCTCATTGTCATCAGAACTCCAGCGTGCTATGTCCATCCAAATATCCTCGCGGAGCGTTTTTTCTTTCATAGGGCGCATTTACTTATGAAAAAAACAAACTGTATCAGACCAGGCATCTTCCATCCCTTTTCTGATACAGTTTGCAATTGCTTTTTTACAAAATAATTATCAATATTCAATCCCTAATGCAAGACATTTCTCAATTCCTTCAGGGCTGTCATTTTGAGCTGCCTTCACATACCAGGCTTTTGCCTGTTCCAAGTCTTTTTCTGTTCCGATTCCCTCTTCATAAAACTCGCCCAGATTATTTTGCGCATCTCTGTCGCCATGCTCCGCCGCCCGCTTCGTCCACAGAAATGCCTCATTCTCATTCCTCTCGACGCCCAGGCCGCTATAATAGAACCAGCCTATCTGACATTCAGCCAGCGGATACCCTTTCTTGGCAAGTTTCATATGCTCCTGAAAGCAAGTCACATAATCGCCCGTTTTATAGTATTTTTCAATGAACTCATTGCACTGCTTTAGTTCCTCACATGGTTCATAATAATTCTTTGTCATAAGGAATTGCCCTTTCTTGTTATTCCATCAGCTGCCAGCACGCGGCATGATTTCTCCTCACCGTACTACGCCATCTCGCCAAGCAACTTATCGATACTTACCAGCTTCACGCTGAGCACGAACACCCTTGCCGCAACTGCCAGTTCTTCCGGCGTCGGGAAGGACGGTGCGATTCGAATATTACTATCTTTCGGGTCCTTTCCATACGGGAACGTTGCGCCTGCGCCGGTCATAACAAGCCCTGCCTCTTTTGCCTTTGCCACGATTGCTTTCGCACAGCCTTCCATCGCATCAAACGAAATGAAATATCCTCCTCTCGGTGCCAGCCAGGAACCGATTTCCAGTCCCCCAAGTTCTTCCTCAAGCACGGTCAGGACCGTCTCAAACTTCGGGCGAAGAATGTCGGCATGTTTCTTCATATGCTGTACCATTCCGTGAATATCTCCGAAAAAACGCACATGACGAAGCTGGTTGAGTTTATCATGTCCAATAGTCTGGATTGACATCATCTTACGAATCTCTTTTAAGTTATTATCTGACGCCGCAATCGCTGCAATACCGGATCCCGGAAAACTAATCTTGGAGGTGGAACCGAACTTATATACCATGTCCTGATGTCCCTCTTTCTTACACTCCATCAAAATCTCGATCAGATAATCCTGCTTATCCTCATATAAATGATGAATTCCGTAGGCATTATCCCAGAAAATACGGAAATCCTCTGCCGCCGGATTCAGCTTGGCAAAACGGTGCACCGTCTCATCTGAGTAAGTGATTCCCTGCGGATTGGAGTATTTCGGTACACACCAGATTCCCTTGATCGCCGGGTCGCTCTCCACCAGTTTCTCCACGATATCCATATCCGGTCCATTTTCCGTCATCGGAACATTGATCATCTCAATGCCAAAATGCTCTGTGATCGCAAAATGCCGATCATAGCCCGGTACCGGACACAGGAATTTGACTTTGTCGAGCTTCGCCCAGGGCGTGCTGCCCATAATTCCGTGTGTCATGGCACGTGCCACAGTATCGTACATCACATTCAGGCTGGAATTTCCAAAGATGATAATATTGTCCTTCGGTACTTCCATCATATCAGCAAAAAGCTGTTTTGCCTCTTTAATTCCATCTATTACACCATAGTTCCGGCAGTCAACGCCTTCCTCACAGACCAGGTTCGTATCACTTCCCAGAACATCCATCATTCCCATAGAAATGTCAAGCTGCGCCTTGGAGGGTTTTCCTCTGGACATATCCAGTTTCAGACCTTTACCTTTCACATCCTCAAACTCTTTTTCTAATTCTGCTTTCAGCTCCAGCAGCTCTTCTCTGCTCAAATCCTTATACGCCGTCATCATCAGACCTCCCATTTTTACTCACTGTATGATAGTATATCCGACAAATGACATTCCGTCAACAGATTCCTGCATTTTTCTTGTTATATTATAGAATTTTTGGCGTTATATGGTATAAATTTGAATCTCATAAATCTTTTTTATTCATTTTATCTCTTGATAAGCAGGGATTCTCCTGTCATCTCAGCAGGTTTTTCCATACCCATCAGTTCGATCAGGGTCGGAGCGATATCTGCAAGGCAGCCGCCTTCTCTCAATCCATATCCCTCTGCATTTATCAGAATAAACGGTACCGGGTTGGTCGTATGCGCTGTAAACGGAGCGCCGGTCTCCTCGTCGATCAGCTGCTCTGCATTTCCGTGATCCGCACAAATGAACATCTGGCCGTTCACCTCTTTGATCGCCTCTACCGCTTTTCCCACGCACTCGTCAACTGCTTCGACAGCCTTGATCGCAGCCGCCTCAACGCCGGTATGCCCTACCATATCCGGGTTCGCAAAGTTGATGATGATTACGTCATACTTGTCAGATTTGATTGCCTCGACCAGTTTGTCACACACCTCGTATGCGCTCATCTCCGGCTTCAGATCGTAGGTTGCGACCTTCGGAGATTTTACGAGGATACGATCCTCGCCCTTATTCGGTTCTTCCACGCCACCGTTGAAGAAGAACGTAACATGCGCATATTTCTCCGTCTCAGCGATCCTTGCCTGTGTCATATTGTGACTTGCCAGAAACTCGCCAAATGTATTGGTGATCTCTGTCTTCACAAATGCAACGGATTTGTTCGGAATCGTAACGTCGTACTCGGTAAAGCATACATAAGTGGTCTTTACCCTCTGACCTCTTTCAAATCCAGTGAACTCGTCATCGCAGAATGTTCTGGTGATCTCTCTTGCACGGTCCGGGCGGAAATTGAAGAAGATAATGGAATCGCCATCTTTGATCATCGCTGTCGGAGCGCCGTCTTTTAACACAACTGTCGGAAGAACGAACTCATCTGTCTCTCCCTTATCATAGGACTGCTGAACAGCCTGTACTGCACTTTCTGCCGTCACGCCTTCGCCGTCTACCAATGCGCGATATGCCTTCTCCACACGATCCCATCTATTATCACGGTCCATCGCATAGTACCGTCCCATCACACTCGCAACTTCACCGACGCCGATCTCGGCCATCTTGTCCACCAGCTCCTGCACATAATCCTTACCGGATGCCGGCGGAGTATCACGTCCGTCCAGGAAGCAATGAACATATACCTTGGATAAGCCTTCTCTTTTTGCCAGTTCAAGAAGTCCGTAAATATGCGTATTGTGACTATGCACGCCGCCGTCGGAAACCAATCCATACATGTGGAGTGCGCCGCCGTTTTCCTTTGCATTCCTACAAGCCTTCAAAAGCTCCGGATTCTCGAAGAAATCTCCGTCCTCGATTGCTTTGGTAATCTTGGTAAGATCCTGATACACAATGCGGCCGGCACCCATGTTCAGATGTCCTACCTCAGAGTTTCCCATCTGTCCATCCGGAAGTCCCACGAAAAGTCCGCTGGCGTTTCCTTTTACAAAGGGACACTCTTGCATCAATTTATCCATAACCGGGGTCTTACCTTCTGCAACCGCATTCCCGGCTGTCTTGTCATTCAATCCGTATCCATCCAAAATCATTAAAACCGTTGGTTTTTTGCTCATCTGTCCTACACTCCTTTTTATTTTATAATCAGGGCTAATATACTAACTTTTTACTGCTCTGCTTTCCTATTTTACATGATTTTATTTGTACTTGCAATAGATTGTAGAATATTTGACAAATTCCCCAACTCCCCCATTCCCTCAACGAATTATTTTTGACACGCAAAAACGGTTGACTTGTAGATTTTATATGCTATATACTAGGAATAGTTATTATTTTAATTTAAAGGAGGTATAACATGAACACAAAAATTTTCAGGAATATGTCTTACGGCGTATATATAGTAGGGACCATGGACGGCGATCGTCCTACTGGTTGTGTAGCAAACAGCATTATGCAGATTACTTCCTCTCCTGCCACAATCGCTGCCAGCATCAACCATGACAACTACACAAATGCGTGTATCGAAAAATCAGGCATTTTCTCGTTCTCCATCCTTGCAGAGGATTCTCCGGCAGACCTGATCGGCACATTCGGTTTTCAGTCAGGAAAAGATATCGACAAATTTGCCGGTGTAGATTATGAAATGGCTGAGGGCGCTCCCGTACTTAAGAAGACCTGTGGCTATGTCGTTTGCAGGGTCATTGATAAAATGGAAACTGCGACCCATACCGTATTTCTTGGAGAAGTGATCGCTGCTGAAGTCTATGAAGGTGCCGCTCCGGAGATGACTTACTCCTACTACCACAAGGTCGTAAAAGGAAAGAGCCCGAAAAACGCTCCCACCTATCTTCCCGATGAGGAGACGGTCGAAGAAAGCAAACCTTCTGTAAAATATGTTTGCCAGATCTGCGGCTACGTATACGAGGGGGACCCGTTACCGGAAAACTATATATGCCCGATCTGCAAACAGGGAGCGGACAAATTTAAGAGAGTGGAAGGTTAATCGCATGAAATAAGAAACCCCACTTCAATTATGAATTGATCATAACTTGAAGTGAGGTTTTCTATTTCTCACAATATTCTATCGATATTCGATTATTTGTAGTTTACGATCTTTCCGAAATCCGGTTTCAGGGCTGCACCGCCTACCAATCCGCCATCGATATCTGGCTGTGCGAACAATTCCGGTGCGGTAGCTGCGTTTACAGATCCGCCGTACTGAATACGGATTGCTTCAGCAGTCGCTTCATCATAGATCTCAGCGATGCACTCACGAATCGCTTTGCAAACCTCCTGAGCCTGCTCAGTGGTAGCTGTCTTTCCTGTTCCGATTGCCCAGATCGGCTCGTAAGCAATCACTGCTGTCTTAGCCTGCTCTGCTGTTACGTTCAGGAATCCAACCTTAACCTGCTGACGGATAAAGTCCATCGTTACGCCCTGCTCTCTCTGCTCCAGAGATTCACCACAGCACATGATCGGAGTGATGCCGTGCTCGAAAGCCTTGAGCATCTTTTTATTTACGGTCTCATTGGTCTCTGCGAAGTACTCCCTTCTCTCAGAATGTCCGAGAACCACGTATTTTACTCCTACGTCTGTGAGCATAGCCGGAGAAATCTCTCCTGTATATGCACCTTTCTCCTCGTAGTACATGTTCTCAGCGCCAACCTGGATATTGCTGCCTTTTGCAGCTTCCATGACCGGAATAATATCGATAGCCGGTACACAGAATACAACATCCGCTTCCTCAGTAGCTACCAGCGGTTTTAATGTATTAACAAGTTCAACTGCCTCAGATGGAGTCATGTTCATCTTCCAGTTTCCTGCAATAATCTTTCTTCTTGCCATTTTTATATTCCTCCCTGTTCTTTATTTATCGTTAGCTGCTGCTACGCCCGGGAGTTCTTTGCCTTCCAGGAATTCAAGAGATGCTCCGCCGCCAGTGGAGATGTGGGTCATCTTGTCGCCATATCCCAGCTGATTTACTGCAGCAGCACTGTCGCCGCCGCCGATGATGGTAACTGCGTCAGTCTCTGCAAGCGCTTTGGCAACTGCCTCTGTACCTGCTGCGAATTTCGGCATCTCAAATGCGCCCATCGGTCCATTCCAAACAACTGTCTTAGCTTCTTTTACAGCGTCTGCATATAATTCAGCGGTCTTTGGTCCAATGTCCAGTCCCTGCCAGTCTTCCGGAATCTCGCCATTTGCAACGACCTTGGTGTTTGCATCGTTGGAGAAATCATCAGCGATCACGTTGTCGACCGGAAGTAATAATTTCACGCCTTTTTCTTCTGCTTTTTTCAGCATGTTAAGAGCATAGTCGCAGTAATCTGCTTCGAGAAGAGATTTACCTACAAAGCCGCCCTGTGCCTTGCTGAACGTATAGGACATACCGCCACCGATGATCAGAGTGTCAACCTTCTCAAGCAGGTTCTCAATAACAGAAATCTTGCTGGAAACTTTCGCTCCGCCAAGGATCGCTACGAACGGTCTCTCCGGATTATTCACTGCATTTCCGAGGAAATCGATCTCTTTCTGCATTAAGTATCCGACAACTGCGGTGTCAACGAACTGGGTAACGCCTACGTTAGAGCAGTGTGCACGATGTGCGGTACCAAATGCGTCATTTACAAATACATCACAAAGAGATGCAAGTTCTTTGGAGAATGCCTCTCCGTTCTTGGTCTCTTCGATTCTGTAGCGGGTATTCTCAAGAAGGATCACGTCTCCGTCCTGCATAGCTTCCACTACAGCTTTTGCATTCGGTCCGACTACTTCCGGATCAGCAGCAAATTTTACTTCCTGTCCGAGAAGCTCGGTAAGACGTGCAGCTACCGGTGCCAGAGACATCTCCGGTTTCGGCTCTCCCTTCGGTTTGCCAAGGTGTGAGCAAAGAATGATCTTTCCGCCGTCAGCGATCAGTTTCTTGATGGTCGGAAGAGCTGCAACAAGACGGTTCTCGTCTGTGATCTTTCCGTCAATCAGCGGTACATTGAAATCACATCTTACAAGGACTTTCTGGCCTTTTACATTAATGTCATCAACAGATTTTTTGTTAAGCATGTTTGTTTCCTCCTAACTATATTTAATAGCCTTCTTGCGCGCGTCACGCGCTCCCTTTTGGGGGTATCCACACAGCAGAATCCGCATCTGCTATGTAATAAAGGGTCCGGTCCAAAAAGACCGGACCCTTTGTGAATCGCCAAGCATACCTAGATGAACGCCTGATGAACGTTCAACCTGGTCTAATTTGGATCAAGATCCATAGAATTCAATTCTTACTTGTCCAATCAAACGGCTTACAGAAGTGTTCCGAAATGTTTGATTGTTCTTACCATCTGGCTTGTGTAAGAGTTCTCATTGTCGTACCAGGAAACAACCTGAACCTCTGTTGTTCCGTTGCCGATCGGCAGAGCCATTGTCTGGGTAGCGTCGAACAGAGAACCATACTTCATACCAACGATATCGCTGGATACGATCTCGTCTGTGTTGTAGCCGAAGGATTCGTTGGAAGCTGCCTTCATAGCTGCGTTGATCTGATCAACGGTAACTTCGCCTTCTACTACTGCTGTCAGGATAGTGGTAGATCCTGTCGGGGTCGGTACACGCTGAGCGGAACCGATCAATTTACCATCTAATTCAGGGATAACTAAACCGATAGCTTTTGCTGCGCCTGTGCTGTTCGGTACAATATTAACTGCTGCTGCACGAGATCTTCTCAGATCGCCTTTTCTCTGCGGTCCGTCAAGAGTCATCTGATCGCCTGTGTAAGCGTGAATTGTACACATGATACCAGATTTGATCGGTGCAAGGTCGTTAAGCGCTTTCGCCATCGGAGCCAAGCAGTTTGTTGTACATGAAGCTGCAGAAATGATATTGTCTTCTTTTGTCAACAGTTCATGGTTTACATTGTAAACGATAGTCGGAAGGTCTTTTCCAGCCGGAGCGGAAATAACAACTTTCTTAGCACCTGCTTTGATGTGTGCTTCTGCTTTTGCCTTGGAGGTATAGAATCCTGTACACTCCAGAACTACGTCAACGCCGATCTCTCCCCACGGAAGCTCCTCAGCGTTAGCCATTGCGTAAATCTTGATTTCTTTTCCGTCAACAGTGATGGAATCTTCGCCAGCTGTTACGGTGCTTGCAAGAGCGTATGTGCCCTGTGTAGAATCATATTTTAATAAGTGAGCAAGCATCTTCGGGGAAGTCAGGTCGTTGATTGCTACGATCTCATATCCCTCTGCTCCGAACATCTGTCTGAATGCAAGACGTCCAATACGTCCAAATCCATTGATTGCTACTTTTACTGCCATGATTTAGTCCTCCTAAAGTTTTAATTGTACTACTGTGTTTACAGTGAACTATCATTGATAATCTATAACATTGTTAAAGATTCATCAACCATATTTTATTGTACTAAATTCAAAACAAAAATTCAAGTATCTTTTGTATTTTTGTCCTATGTTTTCTCTTTTTCACAGATAAAAGCCCAAAAGTCTCCTCTCACAGGGCTTTTTTCCTATATTTACAATATCTTTTGGAAAATGGGCTTCCTCCCGATAAATTCGGCGTAATACCGGAATCCGCACTGTGTCAGGATCCCGGCGGCCTTGTCAAAATCGTAGGCCACATGTTCGGGCCTGTGAGCGTCCGACCCGACGGTAATGATCTCGCCTCCTAATTCCCGGTATCTGCGAAGGACGTCCGGGTGCGGGTGCGCAAAGGGAAGTCCGTATTTCAGCCCCGCCGTATTTAACTCCAGTCCCTTTCCATGCCAGATCAAAAGCCGCAGGATCTCGTCAATCTGATCCGAAAATTTCTGGTAGGAATATTCTTCGGCCTTCTTTCTTCCGTAACGCACTACATAATCCAAATGTCCCAGGGTATCAAAGTCCGGGACATTCCTGATATCCCGGATTGTCTCCTCCAGTGTCTCCCTATAAGCGTCGGCATCGCTCCTGCCCTCATAAAACTCCGGATAATAGGGATCCATGCCTCTTACCACATGTACGGAACCTATCACGAAGTCAAAGGAATAGCTCTCGGTAAGCTGCCGGTAGTAATCGCCCAAATGCGGCTGCAACCCTATCTCCACTCCCATACGAACATCGATCTGGCCGCGGTATGCTTCTTTCAACTTATCAATCGTCTGCACATAACGCGGAAAATCGATATAGAATTCTTCCGGGTTCGGATAATCCTTATCCTCGTGATCGGTGATACAGACGGCCTTAAGGCCCTTCCCGATCGCCGCTTTTATCATTTCCTCCGGCGCCGCCTCGGAATCCGTCGAAAAACCGGTATGCATATGACAATCTGCTAAAATCATCGCTTTCTCCTTTTGCTTCAGGCTCTATACCTTGTGAAACGGCCGAATGGCCATGCGGGGTGCCCTATGGGTATAGAATTGTTCCTCCGCCGAGGACATAATCGCCATCATACAGCACCAGTGCCTGTCCGGGCGTGACGGCTCTTTGCGCCTCGTCGAACGTACAGAGGATCTCGTCCTCACCGGTTCTTTGGACCGTACACCATGCGCCCTTGTGATTATACCGTATTTTGGCAAATACCCGCATCTCATCTTCAATACTTTCCACCGACATGAAATTCAGCCGGTCTGCGCGCACCTGATTCGTCATGGATTCCTCGCCGGTCCCGACCACCACCTCGTTTGTATCAGGCCGGATTTCCAGAACGAAGGCCGGGTAGCCAAGGGCCAGTCCCAGTCCTTTTCTCTGTCCTACGGTATAATGCGTGATTCCCTTATGCCGCCCCAATATCCTTCCGTCGGAGGTGACGAAATTTCCCGTAGGAATCTTGCCGCCATGTTCCCTCTGAATGAACGACGCATAGTCGCCGTCCGGCACGAAGCAGATATCCTGGCTGTCCGGCTTTGCTGCCACCGGAAGAGATATTTCCTCTGCAATCCGGCGAATCTCTTCCTTCGAGTAGGCTCCCACCGGCATCAAAGTCCGGGAAAGCTGTTCCTGTGTCAGATTGTAAAGAGCATAGGTCTGATCCTTTTGTTTCGTCGCTGAATTCTTGATGGCGAACCGCCCATTTGCCAGCTTCTCGATCTGCGCGTAATGCCCTGTGGCGATATAATCCGCTCCGATCGCCAGGCTGCGGGACAGGAGTGCTTCCCATTTTACATAACGATTACAGGCAATACACGGGTTCGGTGTTCTGCCATGCAGGTACTCCCCCACAAAATAGTCAATGACATATTTTTGGAATTCCTGTTTGAAATTCATCACATAATAGGGAATCTGAAGCTTAGACGCAACTCTTCTGGCGTCCTCCACTGCCGAAAGTCCGCAGCAGCCACCGTTTTCCTCCTGGACCTCACGGGCTTCGTCCTGCCAGATCTGCATGGTCACACCGACCACATCATATCCCTGCTTTTTCAGCAGATAGGCCGCAACCGATGAATCCACTCCGCCTGACATTCCTACTACTACTTTTTTGTTTTCCATCATCTTTTCCTCATATACCGGGGCAAACGCCCCTATGCGGCGATTCTAATATTCTTCTTCCTCTTCTTCCTCACCCTCGTGAATGTCAGATTTGGGTTTTTCCAGTCCTTCGATCTTGATGTCATGCTTCTTGGCATAATCCCAAAGAGCTGCATGGATTGCTTCCTCTGCGAGAAGAGAACAGTGCACCTTCACCGGCGGAAGTCCGTCAAGGGCCTCCATGACCGCTTTATTGGTCACCTTCATCGCTTCCTGAATATGTTTTCCCTTTACAAGCTCTGTTGCCATGCTGCTGGTCGCAACGGCCGCCCCGCAGCCGAATGTCTTGAATTTTACATCATTGATGATGCCGTTGTCGTCAATATCCAGATAAATCCTCATGATATCGCCACATTTTGCATTGCCGACGGTTCCTACCCCGCTGGCATTTTCTATCTCTCCCATATTACGCGGGTGCTGGAAATGATCCATTACTTTTTCTGTATACATTGTTCCTTATCCTCCTGATCTTCTTTGCTATTCCTAATTACTTTATCATATCGGGCTTTTGCGTTACTGTCCGCCCGTTCTATGCTTCAGATGCTTTCTGTTTCCTGATGAAATCTTCATAAAGCGGAGACATGCCGCGCAGGTCATTTACGATGACCTTCAGCTGCTCTACCACATAATCAATGTCCTCTTTTGAGATTTCTTCATTCAGAGTCAGGCGCAGGGAACCATGCGCGATCTCATGGGGCAGGCCGATTGCCAGAAGTACATGAGACGGGTCCAGAGAGCCGGACGTGCAGGCGGAACCGCTGGAACCGCAGATCCCTGCCATATCAAGGCGGATCAATAATGACTCGCCCTCAATGAACCGGAAACTAAAGTTGGCATTGTTCGGAAGACGATCCGCATGGTGCCCGTTCAGCTTCGTATAAGGAATCTCTTCCATGACCCTGCTGATCAGATAGTCCCTGGTCCGGGTTTCTTTTTCCGTGCGCTCTTTCATCGTCGCCGCCGCACGCTTCACTGCCGCTCCAAGTCCGATAATGCCCGGAACATTTTCCGTGCCGGCGCGGCGTTTTCTCTCCTGCGCTCCGCCGTGAACGAAGGAGCGGATCTTTACACCTTTACGGATATAGAGGAAACCGATGCCTTTCGGACCGTTTAATTTGTGGCCGCTGGCGCTGAGCATGTCAATGTTGCACTCATCTACGGAAATCGGGACCTGTCCGAACGCCTGAACCGCGTCCGTGTGGAAAAGGATTCCGTGCTCCTTTGCAATGGCTCCGATCTCTTTGATCGGCTGAATGGTTCCGATCTCATTATTTGCAAACATGACGGAAATCAGGATCGTCTCGGGACGAATGGCTGCCTTTAACTGCTCCAGATCTACCACGCCCTTTGCATCTACGTCCAGATAGGTCACCTCGCAGCCCTGCTGCTCCAGATACTGGGCTGTGTGCAGGATCGCATGGTGCTCGATCTTCGTTGTGATGATGTGATTACCTTTATTCTTATATGCCTCCCAGGTCGCCTTAAGCGCCCAGTTGTCAGATTCTGAACCGCCTGCGGTAAAATAGATCTCGTTGCTCTTTGCTCCCAGTACCTCTGCGATGATCTCCCTTTGTTTTGTTACCGCATCTTTATTCTGAGACGCAAAGCTGTATACGCTGGAAGGATTGCCATAAAGCTCCGTAAAATACGGAAGCATCGCCTCCACAACTTCCGGTGCGGTTTTCGTAGTGGCCGCATTATCCAAATAAATCAGCTTACTCATTTGTTTCTCCTCTCTTTCCGGCACAGCGGCTTTCTTTTACCAATGTGTCTATCATAATACTGTCAACCGTATTGGTTATACTTTCATTAATTCGTTTCCATACATATTTGGTCACGCAGCTATCCTGAATCCCACATTCGCCCTCCGGCTGAAATGCCGCACAGGCTGCCGGTTCCAAACACCCTTCCAGCGCTCTTAACACGTCGCCCACTGAAATCTCAGAAGCGTCCCTCGCCAGAACGTAGCCCCCGGTAGCGCCACGGATACTTTTCACCAGACCTGCTTTTTTAAGCAGTGCCATAAGCTGTTCAAGATACCGTTCGGAAATATCCTGCCGCACGGCGATACTGTTGATGGAAACAGGCTCTTTTTCTGCATTCTCTGCCAAATCTATGAAAGCCCGCAGACCATATCTGCCCTTCGTAGAAATCTTCAAGCCCTCACCTCCGGTGTTTCCTCTGTCTTATTCCTAGTAATCAACTAGGAATTTTATCAATATGAGAATATCACTTGCATATAGTTCTGTCAAGTGCCTTTTTTGAATATGTTATAGCAAACCTATCACAAAGTGCCATAGGACACGCCAAAGGAGGCTTATGTCACAAAAACAAACTCTGATCAAAGGAACTTTCATTCTGACCGCCGCCGGAATCGCCACCCGCCTCATCGGATTTTTCTACCGGATTTTCCTAAGCCGGATATTTCATGCGGAAGGGGTGGGGCTGTACCAGCTTATTTTTCCGGTCTATGCCCTCTGCTTTTCTGCAACGTCGGCCGGAATTCAGGTCGCTCTCTCCCGGATCGTCGCAAAAAACACGGCGCTTAAACGGGAAAAGGAGGCGCTCTGCTCCCTGAAAGCAGCCCTTCTTTTCACTACAACGCTTTCCTTTTTCGTGGCGCTTCTCATTCAGCATTTTGCAAAGGACATCGCCTTGCGCTTTTTAAATGAGCCCAGATGCGAGGTGCTTCTCATTGCCATGTCCTGGTCCTTTCCCTTTGCCGCCATACACAGCGGGATCTGCGGCTACTATCTTGGGCGCAAACAGACGAAGGTTCCGGCCCTCTCCCAGCTTCTGGAGCAGGCCGCACGGGTCCTCTCCGTGTGGTTTTTTTACCGGATCGGATTACATACTTCGATGGAACAGCATATCACGATCGCCGTTCTCGGACTGGTGTGCGGGGAAATGATTGCTTCCCTTTATTCTGCCTTCACCCTGCGGCGGGCACTTCTTATGCATAAGTGTCGCCCAAAAGAGTATCTGGCGCCTGCCGCAGAGCTTTTGCGCCTGTCTGCCCCTCTTACCGCCAACCGGGTATTTTTAAATCTGCTGCAGAGCGTGGAAGCCGTCTCTATCCCGCTGTGCCTTACAGTATATGGAATGCCTATGTCTCAGGCACTCAGTATTTACGGTATCCTGACCGGAATGGCCCTGCCCTGCATTCTGTTTCCGTCGGCGCTGACTAACTCGATTTCCACCATGCTCCTTCCGGCAGTGGCCGAGATTCAGACCAGGAAAAAAACAGAGGAGCTAAGACGCCTGACCCTGCGGGTGTCTTTTGCCTGTCTGATGCTCGGGGCCTTCTGCATGGCCTGCTTCTTTTTCACAGGAAATTTTATTGGAAATGTGATCTTTCACAATGCCGATGCCGGAAAATTCATCATGACCCTTGCCTTTATGTGCCCCTTCCTCTATACGAATACAGCGCTTATCAGCATTCTGAACGGGCTAGGGAAAACAACGACCACCTTTTTTATAAATATGATCGGGCTGGGCGTGCGGATCGGAAGCATTTATCTTCTGATTCCCAGGGCCGGAATCCTTGGCTACCTCTGGGGGCTTTTGGGAAGCCAGGGTATCGTCGCGCTTTTGGCTGTACTGGTCATGAGGCATGATACTGCCCTGTTTACCGGCGAATCCATTTCATGACCAACTCAAGGAACAATAAATTGCAGGCAGGCAGAATGTACACCATAGCCAGTTCAAAACTTCCGAGAGGCGTCACCTGCAGTACATTCCGAAACGCCGGGTGCGTGAGCACGGTCGTGATCAGCCCCAGCCCGATCAGAAAAGCTCCGTTCAGATATTTGTTATTTAAGAACTTTTTTGTAAAAAGGACCGCCTGCTCCGACTTGCAGTGAAATCCATACAGCAGCCGGGAAATGCAGAGCGTTCCGAAGGCCATCGTGCTGGCGGCGGCCGGACCCTTGCCAAGTCCTATATAGTATGACGCTATGGTCGTAATGCCGATGCAAAGTCCATCTAAGCCAATCCCGAGGAGCATTTTTCTGGTCAAAATGTCCTCGCCTGCCGGGCGGGGCGGCTTTTGCATCACGCTGTTCTCATGTGGTTCCAGTCCCAGTGCAATAGCCGGGAGACTGTCCGTCAGAAGATTAATGAACAAAAGGTGGACCGGTGCAAATGGAACCGAAAGTCCGGCCACGGACGCATACAGAACAGTAAGGATTCCGGCAAAATTCCCGGAAAGCAAGAACCGGATCGCATGTTTGATGTTCTGATACACATTTCTCCCGTGCTCCACCGCTTTGATGATCGTAGCAAAATTATCGTCCGACAGAACCATCGACGCCGCATGCTTCGCCGTTTCCGTTCCGGTGATTCCCATAGCGATCCCAATATCGGCCTGCTTAAGCGCCGGGGCGTCGTTGACGCCGTCCCCTGTCATGGCAACGATATGCCCTTTTTGCTGCCAGGCGCGGACAATACGGATCTTATGTTCCGGCGATACCCTGGCGTACACGGAAATATGCTCCACAAATTCCTGCAATTCTTCCTCACTCATATTTTCTATCGCGGCGCCTTCACAGACTTCTGTTTCCTCCTTCAGGATTCCGATCTGCTTCGCGATGGCGGCAGCCGTTATTTTATGATCTCCGGTGATCATGACCGGCTTCATTCCCGCGCGGATACACGCCTCCACCGCCTGCCTGGACTCTTTCCGCGGCGGGTCCATCATCGCGATCATTCCGAGGAACACGAACGAGTGCTCCTCATCAGCCGTAATAGCGCCCTGTTCTTTGTCGTCCTTCCATTTATAAGCAAAAGCCAGGACTCTCAGTCCCTGCTGCGAATACTGCTGATTCTGGCGCTTTATCTCCTCCCTGTCCTCTTCTGTGACCGGAAAGCTTCCTCCTTCCTTCTGCACAAAAGTGGTCCGCTCAAGGAGTACGTCTACCGCGCCTTTGGTGAGCAGCACAGTTTTCCCCTTTATAGCGTGAAGCGTGGACATCATTTTTCTTTCGCTGTCAAAGGGCAGCTCCGCAAGCCTCGGATAACTGTCGCGGAGATTTCTTACTTTCTCCCCTTTTTGCTCTCCCAGGTTAAGCAGTGCGATTTCTGTGGGATCTCCGATCTCCTGCCCGTTTTCATGGGTTGCATCATTGCACAGAACACTGTGGACAAACAATTGCTTCTCCGCCGCATTCTCCATCGTGATCTCATCTGCCGGAACCTGCCGGCCTTCTAAATAGTAACTTACTACCGTCATTTTGTTCTGGGTCAGCGTACCGGTCTTATCGGAACAGATCACCGAAACACTTCCCAGCCCTTCTACTGCCTGCAATTTGCGTATGATCGCGTGTTCTTTTGCCATTTTCCGCGTTCCGAAGGCAAGCACGATGGTCACAATGGAGCTTAATGCCTCCGGTATCGCCGCAACGGCAAGTGCTGTCGCAAACAGAAACGCCTCGCCCCAGGACTCTCCTCTTACCAGGCTGATGCCAAAAAGGACTGCACAGAAGAGCAGGATCAACACCGATAACATACGCCCGAATCGATCCAGGCTGATCTGAAGCGGCGTCTTTTTCTCTGCTGTATGCGCGAGCATCGATGCGATTTTCCCAATTTCCGTATCCATTCCGATCGCAGTGACCAAAAAGGAACCGCGTCCGTATGAAATGAAGCTGCCCGAAAATACCATATTCCTCCGGTCCGCCAGTGGCACTTCCGTTTCAATCTTCTCTTCTGTTTTCTCCACCCCAAGGCTTTCCCCCGTAAGCGCGCTTTCCTCTGCTTTCAGACTTGCGCACTCTAGGATTCTTCCGTCTGCCGGGACAAGATCACCGGCCTCCAGCATGACCACATCTCCCACCGTGACCTGATGGGCCGGGATCTTGACCACTTCTTTACCCCTAAAGACCTTCGCGCGGGGCGCTGACATCTCCTTCAGGCTGTCAAGCGACTGCTCTGCTTTTATCGTCTGTACCGTTCCCAGGATCGCATTTACCGTAATCACGACAAAAATCACGACTGCACTCTCCATTTCCCCCAATAAGCCTGATACCACTGCCGCCGCAATCAGAATCAACACCAGAAAATCCTGATACTGCTCCAGGAAAATCCGCCAAACAGGCTTCTTCCCCTCCTCTGTCAGCCGATTCTCCCCATAGCGCTTCTGATTTTCCCGGATCTGCTGCTCGCTTAAGGGATCCACTCCCCCATTTACCTTCTGCATGGCCTCCGATGCCGTCATTTGATAGAATTCTTTCATACCTGTCTCCTTCCACTATGCATAATATCCTGTATCCGCGCACATGATATGGCCGTACCCTCGTACCTGAATCTTTAAAGAGCGCGATGCATAACCTTACATCTTATCTCTTGTTATACGACAGGAATCTCTTTCTTATTCCCTGTTTTTTCGTTCCTTTCACATTTCTAAAAAGAAGAGAGAAAAATCTCCTGCAACTTCTTTGTATCAACCACAAAACAGAACGACTTTTATGAAATAAAAAAGAGACCCTTACTGTGTACGTACAGACATGCACACAATAAAAGTCTCGCTGTTTCATCACGACACGGATGGATTCCTCCATCGTATTGACGACATCGCAAACGCCCGAAGGCGCCAGCTACTCCCTTTTGTCTAATATATTCCATCTGTCCCCGACCTGTCAATCATTTTCCGGTAAATCCGAGAAAAAACCGGACCACGGCCGGATTTATATAGGCCTCTGTAAAGATCCCTGCCATCATCATCACCGCGGTAAACACCGTCTTCTCTCCATTCCAATGTGAATCCGGATACTGGTAAAGATACCATAATATGATCAGATATCCCGGAATATAGAATAAGAACTGCGGCAGCATTCCTGCCACACACAGAAGAATACCGGCAATTCCCATGCGCAGCACCCCTCCCACAGCCAAAATGCCGCAGGAAAAGCCTGTCCAGAGCAAGCATAACACGACTACCGGTTTTTTCAGCCGGGTCCGCGCAGAAAGCGCCACCACCGCAAATGGGACGAGCCTGCATTTCAGGAGATACCATAAATAGTCCTCGGATACCATCTTCGTCTGGGTATATTGACTCAGGAAATACTCATGAAAAATTCCTGTTACTGTAACATAATTTTTAGCGACAAAATTGGTGTAAAAAATACCGCATAAAAATCCCAGCATAAAGAATCCTGCAAAATGATGCCTGCTCTGATGTATCGTCACAACCGATCCCCCTTCTTCTGGCAGTGCTGCTCTTTTATTTCTATGGTCAGCAAGCCCGGATACTTCATTATATGCCGGGGATTTTCTGTTATGCGATAAATGCAAAAGCATTTTTTATTTGATATGAAAGCACCAGACTACGAAATAGAAAACACTCCGCCACAGGCGAAAATGCTGCTTAGCAGGATTCTATTCATTTCGATTATATCTGGCGTCGTAAGCCATGATGGAGGCCACTGTCTTGGAATCCTCAATCTTGCCTGTGAAGATCATCTCTTTTAGTTCCTCAACGGTATACGCCTCGATATTTACAAATTCATTGGGGTCCAGATGCTGCTTGGAGGGAATCAGGTTCTTCGCTGTATATATCTCGATCCGCTCATTGCAGAACGCCACCGTGGTTCTCAAGGTAATGAGCCATTCCAAATTCTCCGACCGGTACCCGGTCTCTTCTTCCAGTTCCCTGGATGCACACTCTATTCCAGGCTCTCCCGCCGCATCCAGTGCTCCTGCCGGAAGTTCCAGTGTGAACCGTTCAAGCGCGTTCCGATACTGGCGCACCATCAGGATTCTCCCGTCATCCATCACCGGAACTACTGCAGCCGCCCCTTTATGATGGATGTAATCCCATTCTTCCGTGTTACCGTTGGAAAATTCCATATAATCCCGATAAACGTCTACAATAGCCCCCTGATACATACGGACTCGCTTCACTCTCTTCATCTCTTTTTCCATCGCACTCATTTCCTTTCTCTTTTATCAAAAAAGAGCGCTGCAAATGATTCTCATCAACTTGCAGCACTCCTCATTCTTATTTTGCGTAATCTGTAACTCTGGATTCCCGAATTACATTGACTTTAATCTGACCTGGATATTCCAATTCGTATTCGATCTGTTTTGAAATATCTCTCGCCAGTAATACCATATCGTCATCAGATACCTGTTCTGGAACTACCATTACGCGAATCTCTCTACCTGCCTGAATAGCAAAAGATTTATCTACACCCTTGAACTGGTTTGTAATCTCTTCTAACTGTTTTAATCTGTTTGTATATGTCTCCAAAGTCTCTCTTCTCGCACCCGGTCTTGCTGCAGAAATCGTATCGGCAGCCTGTACCACACATGCAATCAGGGTCTCCGGTTCTACATCACCATGATGGGATTCCACCGCATTAATGACGGTCGGGGATTCTTTGTATTTTCTACATAAATCCACTCCTATCTGGATATGGGAACCTTCTACATCGTGATCAATAGATTTACCAATGTCATGTAAAAGTCCGGCACGTTTTGCAATGCGGACATCCAGTCCAATCTCTCCGGCCAAAAGTCCTGAAAGCTGAGCCACCTCTATGGAATGCTTCAGTGCGTTCTGACCATAACTGGTTCTGAACTTCATCCGTCCAAGGAGACGGATCAGTTCCGGATGAATACCGTGCACACCTACTTCCAATGCGGCAGCTTCACCCTCTTCACGAATCATTGTATCTACTTCTTTCTGCGCTTTCTCTACCATCTCTTCAATCCTTGCCGGATGAATTCTTCCGTCAATGATCAAACGCTCCAGCGCAATTCTCGCCACTTCCCTGCGAATCGGATCAAATCCGGATAATACGACCGCCTCCGGCGTATCATCAATGATCAGTTCCACTCCGGTCAAAGTCTCCAATGTCCGGATATTCCGACCTTCACGTCCGATAATTCTTCCCTTCATCTCATCGCTGGGAAGCTGTACTACGGAAATCGTAGTCTCAGCCACATGATCAGCAGCACATCTCTGAATCGCTGTTACAACATATTCCTTTGCTTTCTTGTCAGCCTCTTCCTTTGCCTGGTTCTCAAGTTCTTTGACCAGTCTTGCCGTGTCATGCTTCACATCTTCTTCAACAGTTTTTAACAGATAATCCTTTGCTTGTTCGGAGGTCAATCCTGAGATTCTCTCTAGTTCCTGTACTCTTTGTTTACTAAGTTCTTCGACTTTTGCTTCGCGCTGCTTGATTGCATCTTCCTTGGCAACAATGGCAGATTCCCTCTGACCCAACGCGTCCGAACGCTTATCAACGGCCTCTTCCTTGGAAAGGACTCGCTTCTCATAACGCTGTAACTCTGCTCTTCTCTCTTTTGTTTCTTTTTCAAGCTCGTTCTTCGTTTTGATCGACTCTTCCTTTACTTCCAAGAGAGCTTCCTTTTTCTTCGTTTCCGCTGTCTTTAATGCATCATCAATAATCTCACGGGCTTTTGCATCCGCATTCCCAATCTTCGAATTCGCATCATTCGTCAGCTTGGACACCGTTGCGTTATAAGTAACCAGCACTGCTACAATCAGCGTAATGACAACCGCAGCAATCGTTATACTTATCGGCACAGGAGCACCTCCTTATTAAATTTTCATTGTACAATTACAACACTTCAATTTTATACTGTTTTCACAAATCTGTCAACCCTGTCAAACAAAATGGACGGGGTAAATTGTTTGTAGGGAAATAGAAGAAAAAAAATTGACTTTTCCCGGATATGATATTAAATTTCAATAGTAGACCATAATAAAAAAGAAGTAAATGTTTTCTACATCTACTCCCAACCAATCATCTTTCATATTTTATAAATTTAGGAATTGACTTTTTCCCGAATTCACTCTATACTACAAATAGGATATTTACTGGTCAGAGTAAATGTCATTGCTGGAAATTAGTTCTGCAAAACTATTTCCAACACCTTGACTAAATTATATGATGAATCTAAAAACTTGTCAAATAATTTTTTCAAGGTTATCTTTAAAATCCGCAGAGCAGGTTTCCTGCTCTGCTTTTCTGTTCATTAGAAGTTCCATATAATTCCTTTCATAATCGATTTTGGCACTTCAACTTTCATAAACTTTTCCAGATAACCCGCATGTCTGTTTTTATTACGGATTTCCTTTTCCATAAGCTGTATATCATACCTCGAGAGAGCCTCCTGCATCACTATCATTTTATTCGGTTTTTGTTTTTGATACCTTACCAGGCTTAACATGTCTCCCTGGTTGTAATTATATATCAATAACCTGCTCATTTTATCCACACCTTTTTTGGACCAAGCCATCGGCTTCATGGACATACGGTATGCAAACACATGGCTAACATGCGGTTCTGTTGATGAACCGACAATCCCACCGCCCCCGTCCAATCTCCTGTGTGCAGCTTCAAAATTATTGATCAGGAAAGCATGGCTCCTTTCCATCAGTTCTTTCTTATCGTCAAATACCTCCGATGCCCCATATACACTTTTATTTATCTCTTTTAACAGAGTCCGTAATTCTCTTTTATCTCCATCTTTAATGGCCAAATACAAATTCGTATAATAATCATCGGCATCTTCTACGCAGTAGACCGCCTGCTTCAAATACTGTTTCAAGTGATATTCATCTAGAACATGTTCTGCCTTCGGCAAATAATCTATTCCATTTTTTATCCACTGTGCCGCATCCGAATTTACATAAATTTTTTCTATTTGCTCAATATCATATACCGCATCTATATATGTATATATCTCATTCCATAAGCACTCTATATCCTGTGTTCCCTCATAAATCCCGCCAAAATATCTCGGATTGATCAAAATACTGCTTCCTTTGCTGTCTGGGTCGACACCCTCATAAACATAAACAAGACGGGGTTCCACATAATTCCTGCTGTCTTCAACTATGTCACCTTTTTTATTGATATATTGAAGCGGTATATGCCCCTCATCGGCATCGATGTACAAGTAACGCAGCACCCTTTTCTCTTGTACCAATGCCGGATTAAACTCGGGAAATTCCAATTCATGCACCTTATTCATCGACGTTTTTTTGGACACAAATTCTTCTGATATGCAGGCATTATGTCCAGCCTTCTGATAAGTCGTTTCTACTGCTTCTTCCAAAATCGCCGCCTCTGCATCATCCGTCATTCTTGCATAAGGCTCCATTCCCATCAACCGATCGAGCAGGTAGCAGCTCTCTTCTGTCTCTTTATTTCTATACAACGTTTTAGAATAACGTACATTTCCTAAAGTAGTAAGCAATGCTGTAGAATCCTTTTTGACTATCTCCCAGCGGAGCCTTCTTTTCGCACTCTCCCGAAGAATCATATCCATATCTTCAAATGCTTCTTTCACAATATCTATTCCAAGGCGAAGCACGATATCTCTTACTTCCTGCACAAATTTCCCATGTTCCTCTGGATGCTCAAAAAAGCGGCTTATACTACTTTCTAACTCCCGTACTCCCTTTTCCAGGAACCGTTCTATACTCTTATTCATACAACGACCTCCAATTCTCTTTTAGTCTATTGTATAAAATGTTGCTTACTCTGTCAAAAACAGAAAAAGCATACCAGTTTTTGAATCCTGATATGCCTTGGCTTCACTATATCACTAACTATTTTTAAGTTCTTGTAGTTTCTTAAGATATCTGTAATATGTCGTTTTACTGATATCCATTTCATCTGATAATTCCTGCACAGTTGCAGTTCCTGTTAATACTCTCTGGTATTCAATTCCAAATTCTTCCATCGTTATTTTTCTTGGTCTTCCAAACACTACGCCTCTCTCCTTTGCTTTCTTTATTCCATTCGCCTGTTCCCGCAGCATATTTTCTCGCGAGTGCTGCGCGCAATAGCTTAATAAACTCAACACAATGTCGCTAATTAAAGTTCCTACCAGGTCTTTATACTGCCTGGTATCCAGTATCGGCATGTCAATCACGACAATATCCACCTTTAACTCTTTATTTATATACTCCCAGTTTTTCTTAATCTCTTCGTAATCCCGGCCGAACCGAAACAGATCGTCGACAAACATTACATCATCTTTTTTCAGTTTATTCAGAATCTTTCTATACTCAGGTCTATCAAAACTTGCACCTGTATAACGATCAATATAGATATTCTCTGGTTTTACACCTGCCTGTTCCATACTGGCTATCTGGCGCTCTACATTCTGTTTATCCGTTGACACTCTCACGTATCCATATTCCATACATCTTTTCTCCCGCATCTCTTCCCAAGAATATTGGAGTAATCAAAAATCCCATGATTATTGACATTATAATTCTGACAAAAACTCCAAAAAGCCCTCCCTTGGGACACATCATTACGAAAATCGGGTCTGATTTGTCTTTCGAAAAAGACAACTTCTTCCCAGCATAGCAGCTACAAAAAATCATAATCAAAAAGCCTATCCCCGAATCAGAACAATAAATCACATAAAGCATATGATAGCAAATTAGACAAACTATAATACTTGTCAAGTATTTTACAGCATCGTCAGAGCTTACAAAGTTTTTTAGCTGCGGCTTCATTTCCACATCTCCTTATCCCCGCACTAACGGTCTATTTCTTGGCTCCACAGCCAGAGCACACATAACCATCCTGCTCTTTCTCATCATATGCTTTTTGTGTTTGTATTTTCTCGTAATGTCCAGTAGCTTCATGATGAATCTTTTCTGTTCCCGTCTGCACTTGAACCCATTCAGAATGCCATCCACCATTTCCACCTTCTAATGCATGCGCTTTATTATGCGCGGATTCGCAGCCTGTTATATCTTCCCCGCACTGATTACAAACATTCTTATAAACCGTTTCATAAATCGGCACATACTCATCCCATGCTACCGAATCCTGTACCCATCGTTCTTCATACTGTGCATCATGATGGACGGTCTTATAATTTACCTCCCAGCTATGCTGATGCTCCGGTTTAGAAGGCTTGGATGGTTGAGATGGCTTAGAGGAAGGTTTATTATTTGTCCCAGTGTTATTATTACTGCTACTCTTATCAGGTTTCTTCGTTTTGCTGTTATCCGTATCCTTGGTAACGGTTTTTTTATTACCGGACTCCGGCTTATCCACACTTACTGTCTGCGCTTTATCCGCCATATCTGACTTGGTCGTTGATACTGTTTTATCTTTCTCGCCTGTCGACTTTTCTCCCTCTGGTTCTTCTGCTTCCTCCACAGTTTCTACTCCCATGTTTTCACCACTGTCCGATTTGCTTATCTGCTTCTGTGGCATCACACCAACCACATCTTTTTCATCTTCGACTTTGTTTGACGCTGCAACCGAGTTTTCTTCTGCTCCAGGTGCACCACACCCTAACACAAGCGCTACCGTTAATAGAACGGCCATCGCGCATCTCAAAAACCTTGTTCTCCATTTCATAGTTACACATCCCATTATTCCCACACTGACAACCTATTTCCTGGCTCCACATCCAGGACACACATAGCCGTCCTGCACTTTTTCATCATATGCTTTTTGTGTTTGTATTTTCTCGTAATGCCCTGTAGCTTCATGATGAATCTTTTCGGTCCCTTTCTGTACTTGAATCCATTCAGAATGATGTCCCCCACCTTCGCCCGCAAGGGCATGTTTCTTTGCATGATCTGCCGGACTTCCTTCGATATATTGACCACATACATTGCATACATTTTTTTCAACATATTCGTAAATCGGCACATACTCATCCCATGCTGCTGAATCCTGTACCCATCGTTCTTCATACTGTGCATCATGATGGACGGTCTTATAATTTACCTCCCAGCTATGCTGATGCTCCGGTTTAGAAGGCTTGGATGGTTGAGATGGCTTAGAGGAAGGTTTATTATTTGTCCCAGTGTTATTATTACTGCTACTCTTATCAGGTTTCTTCGTTTCGCTGTTATCCGTATCCTTGGTAACGGTCTTTTTACTACCCGGCTCCGGCTTATCCACACTTGCTGTCTGCGCTTTATCCGCCTTATCTGATTTTGTTGTTGATACTGTTTTATCTTTCTCGCCTGTCGGCTTTTCGCCCTCTGGTTCTTCTGCTCCCATGTTTTCACCGTTGTCCGATTTGCTTATCTGTTTCTGTGGCTTCACACTGACCACATCTTTTTCATCTTCGACTTTGTTTGACGCTGCAACCGAGTTTTCTTCTGCTCCAGGTGCACCACACCCTAACATAAGCGCCATCATTAACAGAACTACCATCGTGCATCTCAAAAATCTTGCTCTCCATTTCATAGTCACACCTCCCTATAACTGAACCCTTCCTGAATTGATCTCAATCTCAAAACACATATCATACATGGCCTGGAAAACGATGATCGCCATAGAACATTTATACCTTTTAGCGACTTCCTGCAGCTTTGCTTTCGTTTCCTCCGGGATAATAATCTGATCCATTTGGTCTCTGGCCACATAATCCGGATCTGTCCTTTTTTTAATCAAAAATTCCGGATTGATTTCCTGATCGCCTTTAAGGAATTTATTGATTGCCAGATTCGCAAATGCCGAATTCTCAATCCCCATTTCACCCGCATGTTTGAGAGCTGCTATTTTTAATCCATAAGTTGTATAATAACAAATTTTATTCTTCATCTATCCGCCCCTTTCCGATCTATTGAATCAATTTTTTTAATGTTTGTATCGCTTTTTCATATTGCTTCATCTTACTTTCTTTTAACATGACCTTTCCACAATCCAAGGCTTCCTCAATCGGCCGAATATCCTCATTCCAGGCTTCGCGCGTTAGCGCAATTTCTTTTTCCTTCCTCTCAACATGCTTCTGGACATCTTTTTTTTCAATGACATCTTCCGCCTGTTCTACAATCTTCCTCTGTTCTTCCGGCTCCAGTTTGGATAGAGCATGTGCCGTTTCCAAAGTGGCTTTCCCAGCCAGAAGAGCGGCCTTTACTTCCTCCGCTCCCTTCCGTTCTACCTCCTCCAATTTCTGCTCTGTCCCAACACTGATTCCCATTTCTGCTGCGACCAATTCCCGCACTCTTTTCCCGGAAATATTTTTCTGTTCTATCACATTCCCTTCCTGATCAGTGTAATCAATATAACTCTCTCCAGCAGCCTTTAATGCCTTGTATATTTTACGCCAGCGCTGAGACTCCAAATATAAATCGCCATCTGTCTTCTCCCGATACTTATTCGATACTGCAATAGCAAACTCTTCCTTTAGGTCATCATCCAGCGGAAGTGGTATATCATCAAGTTCTTTGATATAGCAGGGAATCTGATAATCTGTCATGATTCCTCTCTCTTTATTGAGGCGAATCGCACGCAGCCGTCTCTCGCCTGTCAAAAGTATATATTCGAAATCTTCCTCACCATCCTTTTCTGTATAATCTCTTAATACCAACGGTTGTTCTAATCCATGATTCATAGCGATCAACTGCGCCATCTCTTCAATATCATTTTTACTGACATCACGGTTCAGCGGATTATATGCGATTTTTTCTTCTGTTACATATACGATATCCATAGTCAGATTATCAACATTTTTATATTTCTGGGATATCCCACTGAGCAGTCCGTTTCCGATCTCTACTTCCGGGGTCTCTGTTTTTCTCATCATGCCCTGTTTAAATTTCATGCTGCATTTCCTCCATGTATTCTTTCAGCACTTTTTTACCATTACGTTCCATTAAATATCGCGCAATCCAAATATAATTATAAACTGAATCACTCTTCTTATCAAGTTCATATAAAGTTTTGACTTTTCCCGGTGCCTGCTCTGCACAAGTATTCTGCCGTATTGTCCAGGGAAGGAATTTATCTCCCAATGCTTCCTGACAGTCTGCCCACGCTTCCTGACAGATACGCTTCCTTTTATCATATTGCACTAAAAAGCATCCGGAGAGTTTCAAATTAAGATTATAACTCTGTACAGTCTTAATAAGGTGCATGATATTTGCTATCCCGTCCCTGGAACTCTCATCACTCTTACTGGGAATCAGGACGCCATCTGCAGCAACCAGGGCATTTATATTCAGCAAAGAGACGCCCGGCCCACAGTCTATAATACAATAATCGTATTCACCTTTTACTTTCTCCAACTGCATTTTCAGTCTGAACTGTTGCGGAAGGCTAACGTCACTAAGCAGCTTGTTTTCCGCCTCTGAGAGCGTAAGGTAAGCGGGCAGCAAATCTACCTGTTCAAACCGTGTATGTACAATACAATCGTGGATATCTTTTTCCGGGTCAAGCAGGACGTCCTCCAATGTATTTTCACAGAGAGCCACCTTTTGCTCTATCTTTTCGCGCAAAGAATAGTTTTTTGCTCTTCTCCCCGTAAACCCCATAATCTTACTTGAATTTGCCTGTGGATCATCATCTACAAGCAGAACCTTCTTATCAAACTCAACTCCCATAATCGCCGAAAGAGTTGTGGCAGTCACTGATTTTCCGACTCCTCCTTTGTTATTGAGAATTGCTATTGTTTTCATTCTCCTCATTTATATCCCCTTCTTCATTTTTAAATTGTGTTTATATTATAGTGTTATACAATTATGATGTCAATAGTTTTGAAGTAAAATTTTGCAGCACATCTTGGCTTTGCCCCGTGACAGAAATGTCACGTCCTTTACAGCCTCTTTGCGTGACATTTCTGTCACGCGATCACCTTTCTCGCCTCAATGGTCCGCAAAATCAACGGACTCGAATCTCCTGTTCCATAGATTGTTCAAATTCGTATTCCTGGAGCGCACGCCTGCTCTCTCTTCTTACCTCTCCCTGTAGCCGGGAAATTGCTCTTGACAGCTTTACACCTTCATGTCCTTTTAACTGCATATTGCTTTTCTGTTTTAAACTTTTCAAAAAATTATCTGCATATTCATTTCCCAGGCTCTTTGCCTGTTTGAACCAATATTCGGCCATCCGAAGCTCTTTTCTTGACTGGCCGCCCTGGAGATACAAACTTCCCAGTTGTAGCTGTGCATATTCGTTACCGCTCTCTGCAAGCGGCCTAAAACATTCCATCGCTTTGCTGCGATTATATAACGGACTGTCTTTATCACGATATAACTGTCCTAATGCAAAGCGGCTCATATCATTTCCATTTTCAGCTAATCTTCTCAAATAACTTTCCGCTTTCTCCGGATTATATAAATCAGACTGCTTATAGGAGTACAGCCTGCCAAGTTGGTAGTCTGCATATTCAAACCCTTTCGCCGCCGACTGTTTCAAGTATTGTTCGGCTTTCCTGTAGTCTAGCATTTCCGGTACTTTCAAATACATTTTTCCCAACATGTACTGTGCATACGGATTTCCCTGCTTTGCAGAAAGAGACAGATAATGTTCTGCCTTTTCATAATCTTGTATTCCCGGGAGTTCTCTTAAGTACAACTTCCCTAATGCATATTGTGCCTCCACTTGGTTGTGTTCACTTGCGCTTTCAAGATACCGGACCGCCAATTTCACTTTATCAATTTCACCGCTTTCTGCATAGATTCTTCCTAATGCCACATTTGCATAAACATTTCCAAAGTAAGCCGCCTTTTCATAGCAACGGACCGCTTCCGGCAAATTCCGCTCACTCCCCTGCCCTTTTTCATACATAGCCCCAACCCTATAATAGAGTTTATCGTCCGGCCGTTCTTCCAATATTTTCACAAATCCTGAAAGTGCCTTTTTGTAATGTTCTCCGGCCTTCTCAATATCCTTCCCTGTTCCTACTCCCTTCTCATACATCTTTCCAAGTTCATAATCCGCATACGGCATAGAATCTTTAGCTGCTTGTCCAAACATTTCAAATGCTGCATGTAGGTTCTTTTCCACACCACAGCCATCACGCCACAAAAGTCCCTGTGAATACCTCGCATATTTTGAATTGCTTTTTTCATAATAAGAAAATGCCTGCCCGTAATCCTGTTTCACTCCTTTTCCGCTCTGATACATTCTGCCAATCCGATAGGAGACATAATTTTCAAGTAATTCTTTCTTCTCACTCTTTACACCGTTCTTATCCAATTCCATTAAACCACGAAAGGATTGTTCATAATAAAGAGACGCCTTTTCCTCATTCATCTCTGTCCAGCGTCCATGATAAAACATATCACCCAAATCATACATCGCCAGCACATTCCCGCGTTCTGCCTCTAAAGACATTTCTACAAAAGCCCGATCCAGCTGAGGCGCTTCTTCTTTCGTCCCATACAAAAATTTTCTAGCCGCTTTATATTCTTTCGTCCATTCCAAATATGTATCTTCATCCGGGTAATCTATGATATCTTCAATGCTGCTTCCATACTCTTCCAATACATCATCAGATATAGTCTGTATTTCCGGCATATCACCATACTGAATTTCTTCCGGTATCTTTTTTAGTAAACTCTCCTCTTGTAATTCCTTATCATATGCCTTCATCTCTTTCAAAATAGCATTTCCAAGCCGGGCATATAAATCTTCCGTCTTATGAAACAAATAATCTGCATTACTATTACTTTTCCCATACAGCTTATGGTAAACGTCATTCTGTTCCCGTATAAGTTCTTTAAGTTCCAAAAATTCTTTTAATTGGTACTTCTGGATAAACCGCAGGCTCAGGTCATCAATTAACGGCTTTAACGCGCGCATATGCGAATTATTATAATTCCAGTAGCTCTTGTTCTTCGGCAGCTGGTCATAAATAGTCAGAAACTCATGCTGAAACATTACATCTGTATGAAGAATCGTCTCCTTTTTCTTTGCCACGATGGATTTTCGAATCAAGTCGTTAATCTGAATATTCATCTTCTTTTCCCCAAGTATGGAATTTGTGATATAACTCCGGCATTTCTTAATCGATGATGGTTTAAACTTTCCAACGATTTCTTCCTGCATTTTCCCATCACGTTCATACAGTTTTTTCCTTCGGGTAGGCATCGGCTCTACTATAGCCAAATGTACATGAATATTATCTGTATTATAATGAAATGAGCCGACCCACACTGCATGATCTAAATTCTCATTATGCAGCATCCGTTTCACTCCATTGCGGACATATTCACGCATATGTATCTCATCCAGCCAGTGGTCTGAGGAACGGTACATGCCATTCTCTTCCAAAAAAGAATTATCAAAACTGATAATCGGCTGCCATAACAAAGAGCCATTCGCCTGCGCTTTTTCAAATATCCCCTGCCATTTTTTCATTTCTGCTTTTGACAGGCTGTCCCGCTTTGCCGTAAATAACCCCGTCGATTTTTCAGGATTTCCCATATAGGACTCCATATACTCTTCAAATTGTTCCTGCTTTTTTAATACGCTTTCTCTTTTAGCTTCTGCACGGTCTTTATACCACAGATAATTACCAAATCCTTTCGTTCCCGTAGGAGCGACAAATTTATTTCTCACAACAACTCCCGGTGTGTTTCCCATATATCCTCCATCACGTAAAATTTTGTCACGTCTTTCCCAACTCGCATCGCGTGACATTTCTGTCACACCTCTTCCGACTCGCATCACGTGACATTTCTGTCACGCCTTTTCCGCCCGCACCACGTGACATTTCTGTCACGCCTTTTCCGCCCTGCATCACGTGACATTTCTGTCACGGCCTTTTCCGCCTTACATCACGTGACATTTCTGTCACGTCTTTTCCAACCACACCACGTGACATTTCTGTCACGCCTTTTCCGCCCGCACCACGTGACATTTCTGTCACGTCTTTTCCGCCCCACCACGTGACATTTCTGTCACGTCTTTTCCAACCACACCACGTGACATTTCTGTCACGCCTTTCCCATAATCTGGATTAACGTCTCTTAGAAGCAAGATATTTTCTCTTTCTGCTGCGTTCTGCAATCCTGCTTCTATGTACTTCTTCCGACTTTTTTATGAACTCAGATTTGGTAAGCGAAGCCGGAATACACTTCAAACTTTTTTCTGGTTTTAAAATCATATATGAATTAATATAATCGACTAACGCATTTGTATTTTTCTCAATCTGCCTATTCCCTATAACAAGCGAAGAAAATACTTCTCTTAGCTCCTTATTTACTTGTGCATATATATCCCTCTCTAACTTTTCTTTTTCCCGGTCATCCTGATAGGTTTCCAGTATATGCACCAATGCCTGTACTTCCGAATGATAACCTTTCTCCTGCTTTACCCTCTGTATGATTGCGATATCATGCTCAGGAAGGTTAAATATCTTTTTCACTTTCCAGCCTCCTCTCCAGCTCCTGAAGCATATACAGAATCTGCTTATGCCGCTCCTCCTGGTTCCGGTCCATCAGCCGGAACAAGCTGTAATATTTGTTCTCAATCTCATCTGCCTCTGACATCAACGTCATCTGCCTGAAATGCCATCGCAGGAACTCTTCTCTTTTTGGTTTTCCCGTACCGCTTACGAACCCATTTTCCCTTGCCATCTCATCTAATGTTCTGATAACTACTGGTTCTACATTTCTTACTCTTATTTCCACCTGTTCAGTCCTTTCCCAACACCTGTTTTCCTCGCGTGACATTTCTGTCACGCCAGAATTGTATACTTCCCTTCCCCATAGTCATTATAAACCAGCACATTTTCCAATGCAATATATACTATAAATTTGACATATTTAGATATATATTCGATATATTAGGTCCTAAAAAAAGGGACAAATCAAAAGTTTAGGAAACACCTGCCAATCCGCAGGAAATCGGTTGGCACTGCCAACCCCACCGCTTGCGGTGGACAGATTTCGCTTGTGCTCTTCTACTCTTATGTAATTCTATCTTTATTTTCTCTTTGATTGGGAAACATCAGATACCTATCTGATACTCCATTTTCTCTTAAATATATTCGTAAAAGAGAGGAGACCTTTTTAAAGTCTCCTCTCCTTTGCAAATTTGCTAACATATATTTTATGGGTTAATTTCAAATCAGAAACTGGTTTATATTATTTTACTCAAAATACGAGTTACCCAGTTAGTAATCATTGGTCTAAAAATGAATACCAAGATAATAAGTATAAGCAACATAATTATAAATTCAATAATTCCTTTCTTCATATATCCCCCTATCATGGAAGAGGGGATATACCCTCTTCCATCCTGTCCTATACAATCAACCTTCCCTCTTTGATAGAATAGTAGTAAACGCAATCACCTAATATTTCTGTGTCCGGAATCATGTCTGCATTAACCTCATCTACCATACCCTCCAAATGAGATCGGGTCATCACTCCGTCATCTGGAACCAATATCCATTCATGAATACTACTTGGAATAAGATAGAAATTCGTTTTGATGACATCCGCCGCCCTCTTGAGTGTATCATCATACAATATGACTGAAGCGCCTGTATGAATGATATCATTTGTTAAAACATACATAGAATCAGTCAGCGGATTTATCTCCATCGGGAAGAGCACCGGAGTATTGTGAACCGCATTCTCATACACTTCCTGTTCCGACACTCCCCAACGCTGTAGGAGTTCATCTTTAATCAACATCGTCGCGGTCTCATCACCAGACTTTTCAAGCAAAAGATAGAATACAATCGCTAAGTCATGAAATTTTTTGTAGGGAATTTCTGCTAATAAGTCTTTGTTCTTTTCAGCATTAATAAGCTGATATACAATTCTATCTTTCATCTCTTCGTAATCTATGACTCGTTCAAAATCCGGTTTTATTTCATAAATTGCTTTCTTATAAAGCATACACATTATTCCGGCAAGTTCTTCAACCTCCCTTCCATGCTGATAAGATTCATAAAACTCATCGAGATAAATAATAGGCGCTGTATGATTCTTGTGTTTTTCAAAAACAAATCCCTTTCTAATCGCGCCGTTGTTTTTTGTAGCTGTGTGCAAGGTAATGCTCACATCACTTTCTACTCTTTTTTTAACTTCCTGCAACATTCTTTCAATAAAATCTTCGTACTTCATATCTTTGTACTCCTTTCTTTTTATAGTGTAATTATACTATAAAATAGCGGGTATGTACACATCTCGGTTTTTTTGTTATTGGGGCTCAATAATATACTGCAATTTTTCTCATTTTCTGTTGAGTCCTTCAAAATGAGACAAAGAAATTTTTTTTCAGGCGGATCCACCGCGCAGAGAGTGGAGAAAGCACCGGCTTTCAGGAAAATGCAGGGAGCGAAGTTGAGCAGTTTCTATAGTCTTCCATTGCGCGTGACATTTCTGTCACAGGAAAAGGGACTTACGCAGTCCCCTTTCCTGTTTATATATTCATCTTCTCGCTCTTAACGAACACGATTATCACTTGTTTTGTTTCCTCGAAGACTCTATATACTATGATATGCTTCTTAACCACTAATCTCCGGTACTTTTTCCCTTTATGCTCACCTTTATTTAATTCTGTCCCACGATACGGCATATACTCCAATGACAGTATTGCCTTTTCTATAGCGCCGATCACCTTCTCTGCAACCGTATTATCAAGAGACCTATCGCAGATATCAGCATATATACCCCTTATCATTCCCTTCACTTCCGTTGGAATCATAACGCAATATTTATCCAAGGTATTCCCTCCTCAAATCTGCTAACACTGTCCTTGCTTCCAGCAAAATACACTCATCATTATTTTTTTCTCTCTCAAATCTAGTAATCGCCTCGTCGATCTCCCGCTGCATCTGGCCATCGTCCTCTTCCGCAAGCTCTGCAATGTTTTCTAATATATTAACAACAAAAATCATTTTTTTATCATCGATCTGCTCTAACAGCATCATGGCCCTTTCTCTTTCACTCATGTCAGTACTCCTCTCTATGTTGAATCTCTATATTTTTAATTATATTATACACACTCTTTTCCCTCTTTTTCAATATCCTCTTTCCTTTTCATTATTACATTCTTACACCTACATTCATTTGTTAACTCTTTAGAAACAGAATTAACTTTAAATACCTTCCCAATGACCGTACCTTTTCGCGTCATTCAAAATCTATTAAAAAGCCGAAATAAACTATAAACTATATTTGGATTATTTCATTGACTTTCTTAATTGGAAGAATTAAAATAAAAAGGGAGGTGTTCAGATGTTAGTATACAAAATCAATGTAATAGCCGCGCTAAAAGAAGCCGGATACAGTAGTACAAAAATATTAAAAGAGAATATACTTAGCCAGTCTGCAATGCAAAAACTTAGAAAAGGGGATATGATAGGAATAAAGACATTGGAACAGCTTTGCGAATTGCTGAATATGCAGCCAGGCGAGATCATTATGCACGCAAAATAAACCAAATATAGTTTAAATGTGTATTGACTTTAAACCATATTTGGTTTATAATGATATTAAGTTAAGAGCGGCAAGGCTTTAACGAAAAGATTGGAGGAAAGGATATGGTACAAGAAATGGGGATGACAGATTTACAGTTTAAAAGCTGGCTAAAACAAATCATCAGAGGACTCGAAGGAGCTAAAGAGGAAAGCACCAAGGAAGACACCGACAAGAAACTTGATGAACTGCTGAAAGATTTAAAAGAGGACCTGCAAGGTTAGAGGCAACGAGGAGGGCGGGCTTGCCACCGCTCCCCGTCTAAGATATAGTAACAGAAATCCGAACTAAAGTAAACGTTATTTTACAATTCTACACAAGAGCAAAATCGCAACAAAACCTTTTGTTTTTCGTTACTGGAATTTCAAGATTACCTATCTCTGTGAAATGCAGATCCGCAAATTCATTTTGCTATCATAGCTTTTATGCAATCATGAAACTCCCTTTATTAACTCAACCAGTAATGCAACGCCGTCTGCTATTCCTTGCCGATAAGCTACCCGGCCATATTCATTTGCTCTTTCATTGTCTGCACTTAATACCTCGTCGATCTGATTCCATTGCTCTCTTGTAAGGCCTAAATGATTCATTTTTTTCGTAGCTTTTACTACCTTTTCGCGAACCTCTGAATATTTTGCATCTTTTTCCAGCATCTTTTCTAATGTTTCATTAACTCTTATCCGCATAAGGCAGTCTATAACAGATTCCTGTTTTTCCGCCTCCTCTTGTGACCGCGCAATCCGATCGGAGAGCCAATAACTTATGTTCTTATGAGCGATCCCCGCCTTTTCTTTCGGTTTAGCGACAAGCTCCCCGCCCGTCATATCATTTTGCAACAACCTCCCCAGCTTCATTCCTATTTCCGTATAAATAAGCGATATCTCATATTCAAGCTCATTTGCAGCATTTATCAACTCTTCCGCACTCGCTTTGCCATACTTCCCTGCAGTTCTGTCAAATTTTTGATGCGCTTTCTCCAGACGCATTTCCAAATCCCCTTGGTCGGCGCAAGGTTCAAAACCATACAGCAGATATTTCACAATCCCCTGCATTGTCGCCTTCTCATAGATAGATTTAGTGAAATCCATTTTATTTTCTCCTTATCTCACTGGATGCTTTCTGATCGGCAGTCGCTTTGATAGGCATCCTTACATGACTCGATGATTATCCATTATACTCGGATATTCGTACATATTCAATGCCAAAATATCTCTTTAAAATATTCATAAAGACAGCAGGAGAATTTAAAAATGATCAGTTATAAGCCATTATTCAAGACCATGGAGGAGAAAGGAATCTCGTCCTATTATTTATTCAAAAAGGGATTCTCGAAAGCCACTTTTTATTCCATCAAGCAGGGAAACAGTATTAGTACAAATACAATCAACCAGCTATGCAAATTGCTGAACTGCACAGTTTCCGACATCATAGAATTCATTGATGATGAATCAGAATGACCTACAGATATCCTCAGATTTTACACTTACTTTCAAGAACACCTTATTCCACTGCAGCATAAAAATACTGTATGACAGTTTCGACACCGGTGCCAGGCTTTTCCGGAAAATCTGTCATACAGCCGTTATTTTATGCATTCCCCCGATGTTTCTATAATCATACAAAAATCACAAAATTTCAGGCAATCGGCATGCACTCTCTTCTTTTTCTTTACGTTCATCAAACCAATTACCTTCTTTGGCATTCGCGGCCTGATTTTTCAAGATAACATACGCTCCATATTCTTCAAATGTCACCTCAGATTCGTTGATTAATTAACTATATTTCTTCACCCATAAACCGTTCATATTCCTGAAGCCATTTTAATACTTTTTCCATTTCCTCCTCAAAGGTCCCCGGCTTGGATCCGTCCCAGTCAGATCTTGACTCTTTGTAGTCCTCCCAAACTTCCTTTATCATTTCTTGCCTGTCTGCAATAAATTGCTTTTCTTCCTCAATGGTCAGATGTTGATACGATTCCCACTCTTCCCTACTTGCATATGCCTGCACACCATCACTGTCAAAAATGTCTTTCCATGTATAGGATTTCCCCTTCCAATCCTCCATTACTCCCGTTGCGAGTTCGGTTTCCTGCCTTTTTATTGATGCCTCGCTTTCTTTTATCTCCTTCCAGATTTTTCCAAATTCATCAATATAGTCCCACTCAATAAGATGTTTTAAAAATGTCTCCTCCGGGAACATACCGAACCAGCACCTATTGAACCACTGTTCTGCATACATCCGCTCATCAGATCCATTTGTATGTGCTCCGTGAATAAGGTCTGCAATAATGCTTTCAACAAGGTATTCCACCGTTATATCATGTGCGCCCGTCAACCGTATGATATCATCAGCATCCTTATCTGATAAATGGATTTTTAATGTCCTTTCCTTTTCTGTTATAGCTTTCAAATTATTTTTTTCGTTTGCTCCACCCATTTTTTAAGTTCCTCCTATAATCCTCTGCTTTTTTCAACCATCGCTCATTTAACCAGCTAAAATATATGTGTGACAATTTTTTCACGTAAGACTGATATGGCCATTGCCAAAACTAAACAAATAGCAATGGCCATTACATCAGCCAACACATCACCACCACTCCCCCCTCTCATTATAGTGCCAGTACATGCCATCCTGATACCTGATACACAAATGGCCCTCCTGATCGAACCAAACATCCTGTATCTCTCCATGCTGCCACTTTTCAACTGCCTTTTGATGTACTGCATGCGCACGTGCAGCAAGCTGTTTCATTTTAAGTGATGCCTCTTGATATTCTGTCGCTTTCTTCATCTCTCCCGCCTCCATTCGAACTTTCAGAAAAATTCTTTACTTTACGCCAGATCCTATAAATCTCCAGTTCCTTTTTTAAGCACTTCAAATTCAAAAACCGTACACCAGACATACTGCCGATTGCTTTTCTTATCAAATTTGTTTTCTACAATCCCCCGGATCACTCTGATCCGCTCCTGGTTTCTTAACTGCTGTGCCGGTTCATATGCCGCGCCCTTAAAGTATACAGTCCAGTTTTGGTATATAAACTGCGGTTCTCCCTCGGCGCTGTGGACTGATTTACAGGTGGAGCCTATTGCCGCTATCGTATTTTTTTGACTCCTGGATACTTCCGGTTTCCATATGGTCATTTTCGTTTCTGCTATTTGTAACATCTTTTTGTCCTCCTTTTTATTATAGTATAATTATACTATAATATCGAGACACTGCATACAATCCGGTTTTTTTGTTATTGGGCATTCCATAAACATAAGATGATTTTCTGCATCTGGAAATTATTTTATATTGCATATATACTATAATTATGTTATTATAAATGTAAAGAAGCGAGGTGATCTATTATGGACTTGAAGTACAAAAAGATTCAAAAATCTTTCCGCCTAAGCGAGGACTTAGTACAATATCTGGAAGATACCTACGACGGAAAAAATCTGACCGAGAAGCTGGAGGCCATGATACAACACTGCATTCTTGAGAAACCTCGGCTTGATAAAGAAATCGCTTTTCGGAAGAAAGAGCTGGCAAGACTGAAGAAAGAGGCCTCGCGCATTGAAGCTCTGAACTCAAAAATCCAGAGTATTCAATATCATCTGGATGCTGCATGTGATCTATTAAAATAATTTTAATAGATGTCGACAGTATGAAACTGACGACACTCCTTTCTTTTTACTGCAGAGATATATTCTCTGCAGTGTTTTTTCTAAAATCACTCCCCGGCTTCCAGTTCTTATTCATTTTCATCTTCTTCGATTTCCGCGGGCGGCTCCTCCTCTTTTTTCCCGTCGTCCACCAATTCTTCCAGCGTCGTACCATACAGATTCAGGATTCTCAATAATCGATCCATTCGCGGTATTCTCGCGCTGTTTTCATACATTCCGATACACTGACGAGTGACGCCTATCTCCTTCGCCACCTCTTCCATAGTCATTCCACATTTTTTTCTGCACTTTTTTAAATTCGATGCAACACACTTTTTCACCGCTTCATTTTTATTCATCTTTCGTTTCTCCGCTCTCTAAATTTTTATAGGTACCAATGTCTGTACCTCAAAAATAATCTGCATTAGCACCTGCAGGAGTTCCCGCCTTACGTCCGGATAAAGAAGCGACAGGCAGCCGATAGCAGCCATCAGTATCAGAACTATTTGTATTAGCAGCTTAATGCCACTGATACAAAGCCGTAAAATAAATTTTAAGGCGCTTTTTTTCTCTTTGATAATGACGTTCTCCTCTGCATGATATTTTTCTCTTAATTCTGCCTGTAAGGCCGCTTTACGCTGTTCTTTCTTTATGTCATCTACCAGGCCTTTTTTATACTTTGCCATGTTTCCTCCTTCTTGTCAGGAACCAGCCTCTTTTTTTAGCATTTGGCTCCTCTTCCTGCTTCTGTTCCAAAGGAAATAACTTTTCATACATCTCATCCCCCGAATATAGAAATCTGTCCGGAACATACGGAGCAAAAAATGTATGGTCTGCTTTCTCCTCCATCAGGAGCCGTACCTCTTCCTGATCCTGCTCTGGAACAAACGTAAAAATATAATGGATATTGTCATAGAACACATTTCCCATGATATTCTTAGTCTGGTCAAGCTCATCCGGCTCCGCCCCACAGGTCATAATCTTGATATTCTTTTCAGAATAAGAGATCTTATTAAAGTCACGCGAAGTATACACGCCATAATCATATACAAAATAGTCATAATTCAAAGTCAGTATCTCCGAAAGAAAATCCATGTTACAGAACATGTCAAGTCCGTTTACCCTGATTTTGAAGATTTGCTTCATTCCTCTTGCGTCCAGCCGCTCTTCAATCTGGCAGTCTTCATCCGAATACCATTCCGCGATCCGCTTTACGAAATCAGACTGGTTTGCCTCGATGTAACAGGCGTGATAGCCTTTGGCAAGCAGATATTTCACGATCTGGACAGCCTGTGTCGTTGTGCCTGTTCTGGTCATAACGCCTGCCACTGCAATAGATTTCAAATTTGTCTTAATGATCACCTGCTTTTGTGTATCCCCACTCTCTATGGCCGAATCGTCCTTTTGATATTTTTCTCCTGCCAATATCGCCCGCAGTTCTTCCTTTCGCTCGCCCAATGTCAATGTGAAAATATACAGGTTTATCCCATATCTTTTGAATTCCCGTATCACGGTGCTCTCTTCCGACATCCCCGGTGCAAAAATGATCACTTTCGCATTATTGGAATTCTTCAGCTTTAATATTTCTGTTGCAAGAACATACGGTGGATTCGTATACTGATCCAGATCAAAAATCATATAACTGCACGGGACAGCCAGGATTCTCCTTTCCTGATTCATGATGTCGCTGCTTGCAGGGATCAGATTCAATTCTTCTTTGTATTGTTGGGCCACACTCTCTGCAAAATAGGATTTTTCGGGGGATCCAATAAATGTTATCATGTCTCTTTCTCCTTAAGATAAAAATTCTATGTAAGACAACCAGACCATTTCCCGGACGTACCGGCGTCTCGTCTTGTCTTACATTTCTAATTCCAGGGCTTCTCGGCCGTACTGTACGCCATTTTCACGTTCAAGCTCATCTTTCTGCATTCTTGTCTGCTTTTCAATGATTTTCTGTTTCGCCGCGCCGGTTGGCGCTGTTGTTATCCGGCGAGGCGCTTTTGACGCTGTTTTTGCTGCTATGTCTGCGGTTGTTCTTGGTGCGAACTTTTGAAAGAAGCGCTGTTTTAATTCATCATTCCAGTCGAATCCCGGTGTATTCGGTATCCATTGCTTTAGTTCTCCCGCCACTTTAAGTTCTTCCCGCAGATACTTTGCATACACTTTCATAGCATTTAGCCCCGGCTCATCATGATTCAGGGCGAAAATATAACGGGAAAATTCCGGACAGTTTTCTGTGATTGTTTTAATGGGCATTCCCTTTCCTGTACCGGATAGGGCAAGATAGCTGTATGTATGGTAGTCCAATCCCTGGTCTGCCATCACCGACATAATGCTCATCGCTTCGATCACGCTCTCCGTAATCACGACCGAATCAGACTGGTTATCTATGAAAAATCCTTTTTCATAATCGCTGCCATCCACATCCCTCACAAATTTTCTTTCTGTATTCGTACCTCTTATGCAGCCAAATACCGGCTCTCTTTCCTGCCCTTCCTTCGTATAGTCATAAGCCACAAAAACGCAGTTGTTTCTCACATCCTGATACAGCATCTTCTTATCAACGAATTCCTGTACTACATCCTTACTTATGAAACGGCTCCTTGTCAGATAAGCAAAAACATTACGCATATGTCCAGCCGCTTCCGGAAGCCGCAGCCCCTCCAGTCTTTCTTTAGTTGCCGGTGCTTCCTTACGCTTTTTGGCATATCCATACATTGGTTTTTGTTCCAGACTATATCCACGTTCTTCCAGCTTCTGCTCAAATTCAGAAAGTACCTCCGCAAGGCTCTTTGAAGTGAATTCCAATGCAAAATCAATCACTGACCCGCCTTTTCCAACACTCTTTCCCATACCTGGCACCGAATTCCTCCAGAAACAATTCTTATCTGCATCAATCCTGACTGAATCATGTTCCCGTAGTTTAATATGTCGGGAACCTGCGGACTGATAGGGCGACAATCCGATTTCCCTTGCATAGTCTTCAATTCTAATTTCCTCTTTGATCCTACGGTACAACTCCTGCTTTTCTTCCGGTGTCTTCCACTTTTTATTCATGCCCTATGCCCCCTTCATACTTGCTCAATAACTCTGTTTCCTTTTCTATTCTCGCCTGATATTCCCGAACATTCTCTTCACCTTTTCTGACCTCGCTTCTGCTTGCCTCAATGCGCGATTCTATTTCAGATATCTGGCTTTGTGTTTTACTCTGCTCTTCCTCTGTCTGGTAATCCTTTTTAGCACGCAGTTCCCGAACCCTTGCTATCCCATTCTCAACCGTCTTCTCTTCCTGTTCAATCTTGTCCTCCTCCAGCCGGATCAGTTTTTCCAACTCCCCAATCTCCCTTTCTATTTTCTCCGCTTCGTATTCATCTGTTGTTTTTGTATGAATACTTTTTTGGGTAATTGAATTTCTGTCCCCATACACAGCCAGATCTGTCCCCTCTCCTTCCCCGGGAACAGACACATGAAGTGCTACGACTGTATATCTTTTGGGAATTTCTTTAATCTGGATAACAAGCATATCCTCTGTTTCCGCAACCGCCTCCACCTTCATGGCTCCTTCATTATATTCGCTTGCTGCATAAGAATAATTCCGGATACCATCAAGGGACTCATTTTTATCTATGCTGAGTTCCACCTCCATGAGGGAATTCTCCGGGTCATAGTCCCAGCGTTTCATCTGTATGGTCCGATCATTCCAGGATAAGTCAGAATTAAATTCCGTGATTTCAATCATAGACGGCGTCCCTCTGAATACCTGGTTGGAAGTCAGAAAAAAAACGTTCCCGATAACAAAAAAAATCAAAAAAACTTTCAAATACCATGTGTCATCCCGCCTTATTTTTTGCCATAATCCCCCAGAATTCTTCTCCATCCAAATCCCTCCTGTTCTGATTCCATCTTTCTCTACTTATTTTCTGAATCTCTATCTGTATGTCGGTATAGCTCAGAGTTTTCGTATGCCTTATATTCAAATTTCTCTCTCGTCACACTAAGATGTTCTTTTTCAAATGGAATTTCCACATTTTCCACATCCCCGAGAAGTTCCTCCAGTTCATAATCGAAATTCGTATGTTCTTTCCAGTAGCCTTGCACCTTCTTAAGGAGTTTTTCCTCTACGATGTATAGCTGCACATTTCCGCTAAGCTCCGGCAATCCTCTTGCTATATCCTTCAGGGCTTCATATGTTTCTGCGCTCTCTTGCTCTTTCGGCGCATAAAACAAATAAACTGCGTATCTGCTTCCCTCTTTTAGTTCCTGGAAAGCCTCAATACTCATATTGAAATCTGCCGAATCCATAGCTTTACTCCCTGTCCTTGCTTTAAGGACAAAATCTCCCGGCATATTCTTAATATTCTCCTCCATCTTCCTTTCAATCTTCCGAAATACACATGCCGCCACATACTCATCGTTCAGGTAAGATCCGTCTCTGGCCGCTTCGGCCTCAAACAGGATATCCGGCTGCTCCCTGGAATATGCCAGGACGCCGACCGAACCTGCTGATCTGTCATATCCGTAATATTCGGCAATACCAAATTTCTGGTTATATTTTTCTTCCAGCATCCTTAAGACATTCTCCTCATTCTTTCCTCCGCCCAGCGCGCAAGCAGCCAAATTCATTACAGCTGTCGCCATTACAAAACTGCTTACAATCTTTTTTAATAACTCATTCATCTGCGTCACCTCCATCTGTATTTTCTCTACTCTAATTCCATGATTCCAAGATAACGGTCCAGATCCATATCATTTTCCGGTTCCAGCTCCTCCAGTTCTGCTTTTGACGCCAATAGATGATACATAATCATTTCCTGAAGGTACTTCTGATCCTCATAACGCACCCGGCAACCATACCTTTTAGCACGATTGATTTCATCCTGCATCCGGACGTCCGGAACGCCGATTACGATCACTTCATTTGCATCTTCCAAATGATCCACGATTTCCTTAAGTTGAAACCTGGCCGCCACACGTTCCTCCTCCTGTATCCGTTGCCCCTCTTTACAACACACATAAATCATTCTGTTTCCCCTCCATCCGTATTTTTCTGTTCTGTTCCCAGGTCGCTTTCTAAAGCTGCATCGCCGCCAGCTCCCGCTGCATTCAGAACCAAACTTTTCTTATCCCTGTAATACTGCAAATTCACAATGGTTCTTACATCATCATCAAGACGCATCGTCATCTTATAGATCTGTCTTCTGAAATCAATTTCCAGATAAGGATAGAAGGTCGCTGTCGTCGCCATAGAATACCCGTTATAGTAGGTCCATTCATGCAGTGCATCCGCCAACTCTTCTATCTCTAATCCCATCAAGTCCATTGCTTCTTGACGCATATTGATGATCTGAAAAGAATAATCCAGCCCCTCCTCGGTAAAGGTATTCTTTTTGCCAGACGTTTCCTGATTTTTTGTTTGGCTCCCCTTTTCTGCCTCGTTCTCCCCGCTATTCTCTCCATCGGCATGATAGTCCATCTGATCCTGAGCTGAAGGTTCTGCAATAGTTCGATATCCTATATAGGCCAAAAAAACTAAAAAGGATATCAGGAGTAACATCTGAAGCATACTTTTGGGGGACAGCTTATGTTTTATTTCCTTCTTCTTAGTTTCTTTTTCCGGCATATTCTTTTCCATTTCTCCTAATCCACTCCCTTCCATTTCTTTCCCACATATGTAAGACAATTTATTCCCTTTTCGCTTCCTGATCGATTTCTCCAGGATGATATCTGTCTTACAAAACAGTCCAAACATTAAAATGCCCTTCCATAAGGATAGACCCAGCCAATCCAGCCTCGATGTCCCTGGCAAGTCGCCGTCCCGGCGTTCGCAAATTCTTCCACTGTAACGATGCTCAGGTATCCAATATTATTCGCCACCTTCCCATCCCCTATATAGATTCCAATATGCCCATATACGGCCCCATCTCTTCCTGAACCACTTGAGAGCACCGCCGCTCCGACCGGGATATTCCTCATGCTGGTTGAACCAGAAGCTTTCCACCGGTTCCAATAATCGATCGCATTGCCTCCCGGATATCCCAGACCTGCCGCCTCATAGACGCCGCTTACCCATGCTGCGCAGTAACCTGACCGGCATGGCCTTGTCCCCTGCCCTGTTCTCGCGATCTCCGCAATACGTCTTTGCAGCTCGCTTGAGGACTCTTCATCGTTTCCCCCATCACCTCGCTGCAGTTGTTCCAGTGTCATAGCATCCAGTCTCCATAAATTATAAATGTCCATATACCGTTCCAATGTAGAATATTGGTTCTCGCACCATGGACTCCGGGATAATGCTTCCAATTGTCTACGCGACGAGTGAAATGCCGTTGCCGCGACATTTGCGTAAGTCGGGCTTGTAAGGAGCAGGCGCGCCCGATCCCTCAGTCCCTGTCGGTATGATTCATATTTACGGTAAGTTCCGGTCGCTCCGCGGGATCCATCCCAGGTCACTTCAGTTCCCCATGTTGACCGGTTCCCAAAAGCTTTTAGTCCAAACAGATTGAAATCAACGGAAGCTGTTGGATAAAGACTTGTCCCGTCCCATGTACCGCCTACTTCCTGCTGAGCCTGAGCGATCGTTACGCTTGCATATATCCCATGCGACTCTTGAAGCTCTAACGCTGGAGCCACGATTTCAATGGTGACCCATGGAGGAAGGCCTGGAAGATCAAGTTCCAGATCACCTGTACCCCCTCCACCGCTCTGTCTGGAATGACTGCTTGATATAATAGCGCTCTGACATGCAGACATTACAAGAAACATTGCGAGAACTACCGCTGTCACACTTCCCAGGACTCCATATATAACAGCATTTTTTATTCCCTTTAGCATTTATACACCGCCTTTAAAAAGCGCCTCTTCTTCTCTGGTCAACGCAACCCGCATGATGATATTGCTCATTCCTGATATACATAAAATCGTATGCCCTTTTGCCAACTGTGGTATTTTCGAACTCTGATATAGGGTAAAGATATTTCCGAACAGTTTCTTTAGTATCTCCAAATCCTCATTCCCTTGTTTAAACACAAATTTGTATTGGGTAAGAGCAAACAATGATCTTAGCTTATTCTGCGCATCTTCCGCAATACCGGATTCTGTCATTACATCACCTGCCTTATGAAATACATACCAGAACCCGCCAAAGAATTTTCTCGCCTCTTTCGAATACCTTATGCATTCATCCACCAGAAATGGCTTGGAGGTATTGATCCAGTTATGCGATTCGTCTACAAAAGTAAAAAAACGCACCACATCTTCTATCTCAATTTCTCCGTTTTCATATCTGCGTTTCATAACAGTTCCATTCGAGATCATATTGTCCCAGGTAAGCGAAAAAAGGCATTGTATACATGCATCAAAAATGTTTCCTTTTACATCTTTTAGTCCAGTGATATTAAAATCTACCCCCTGTTCATCTTGCAGGTTTTCGATGCTGGATTTGCCATCTAAAAAGATGCCGTAAATCTGCACCGCATTTTCAATCGTCTTTCGGATATCATCAAGGAGAAGCAGATTATTCACAACAATCTGCCGTTTTACTTCATTTAATTTTTCTGCTCCTTCGGACATTTTATCTATTTCTTCTTTTACACTGCATACCATGTCGCTTAATGTTGGGTAGCGTTCAGCTGGATATCCTGTCACTTGTGCATTAACATTAATTCCATTTTTCTGATACAGGATATCAAGCTGCTCTTCCAGAATCGATATTTCCTTCGCAGACGCTTTGGGATTTAAACAGCTATAAAATGTAGAGAACTTTGATACATGTTTTACATAGCTTTCCTGTTCCGTCTCTCCGCCCTTATAGATATGTAAAATATTAATAATCCCATCTTTTCCGTACACCACCTCCTTGAATCCCAGTTCTTTTGACAGTTCTTTGTAGTCTCCTACAATATCAAAAATTCTTATGAAATGCCCTCTCACAGCAAGGCTCTTGATCAGCTTTTTCAGAAGGGTGGATTTTCCAGAACCCGGATTTCCGAGGACAACGCCATTGTAATGCGTCCTCTGCTCATCTGACTGGCCCGGATCAAACATAACATCTCCTCCGGACATTGTCGTCCCAAGCGGAATCCCGCACGGATCATAGAGGGCCGAAAAGGAGAAAGGATTTCCAAAAGCCAAGGCCTCTGCCGTCATAGGCTGGCCATAAATAGCATACTGATAATTCTGTTGTTCCTTGTAAGACTGGTATACCGACTTCCATTCCCTTTTTCCTTCCCCTAAAAATACTGCTGTTTCATATCCGGCTGCATGAAGGTTTCTCTGTACTTCTCCAGCCTTTAAATCTGTTTTTTCCTTTGACGCTGCCGGAATAAAGATCCTTGGCTGCACGATCTTAAGCACCTGTTCATAAAGAGTCAGTTCATTGAAATGCATATCTAATTCCTGTTTTCTCTGTTCTGCTGACTTCCATTCTTCATAATCCCTTGTACGTGCACGCTGATTCTGCTCTTTCATAGACCGGTTGATATTTGCCACCGTAATATCCGGATCTTCTGTAGATACATCAATCGTCGTTACAACATCATCAATCTTTGTCAATTTCTGCAGCCAATAATCCTGAAGAGACGACGGAAAATCTATCACTGTCAAACAGGCTTCGTAGCCTGTCCCGGTCGTTATATACCTGTCATTTTTAAATGTCACTCCCCCTGCCGGCTGAATCCTTTCAAGCAGCAACATATCTTTTTCTTTTGTTGCCGAGACCTGTTCTTCTTTTTTCTGCTTCATTCTTTATTCCTCCGTGTCATCGTACATTTGTTATTCAGGATACGCAGCAATATATCTTTTTCATTCTGGGAAAGATAATCTACATTTCCCTGTGTACCGATTCCTAATGTCTGATCGATCACTGCGAGATTTTCATTCAATTGTTTAATTGATTCTGCGAAGATCATGAGGAAGAATTCCCGGTTTGTCTTATATACACTGATATTGTTGTAAATCGCGAGTTCTTTGTTTAACCATTTCTGATAGACCGGGTTCTTCGTCTTTGCAATTCTTCTACTGTAGTATTCTCTCTGCACCTTTGTATCTACTGGAAAGTTCAGAGCAATAATCTTGATATCTTCCGTATACATCAGATAGAAACGCTGCCAACTGATGTTATCGAATGTGATATCCTCCTGATCCATGCCTGTGCGGTCCTTTGTCCGGATCCGCAGCATATCCATATAGGCATACTCACGGCTGGCCATCTCATAACAATGATTTTTCGTGTCATATTGATTTATGGATAAGATTTCCAATACACTTTCTTCCTGCCTTTTCTTCTGCTTCACCTTTCTCTCCTTATCCTTACCTGTTCTCATTGCCTCTCACCCTCTTCCGTTTCGTACTGATCGGTTTATAAACCTTAAAATCTCTCTGCAGCATAATGATCATCCGCTGGTAATTCTTCCTCTCCGGGTTTCCCGGCACCTTCATAACAAAAAACACTGCACACGCAAAGCTAAAAATAAAATAGATTGTCTGAAGTTTGATATAGACCGACTCGTGAAAAAAATAGAAGACTGCAAAGTAGGACAAAATAAACATCAAATCTTTCAGTTCGATATATTTATTGTATTTAGCTGTTGATCTTAACTCTTTTACAACGGTATAATGCATTTACTTTCTTTCCTCCTTGCTTCCACCAGCAGGATGTCTGGCTTTATCCCCTTGATATGGTCTTTCCGGGGTACGTTCCGTACTCCAGCCTCCGCCCGAATCATATGCATTTCCCGTCATTCTCAAAGCCTCCTTTTCTACATAGCTTTCTCCGGACATTCCAGGATGACCCTCATGTACATCTTCGCTGTAGATGTTCTTTCCCCTATAGCTTCCGCTCGCTTCTCCTGGAGTATTCCACTCTTCCGTCCTCATATTATTCGGCTGATGATACTCTTCCATCCCTGACTGTCCTCCATTCACTAACGAACTGGAGGATTGACCGCCTCCATAACCTGCCGCATTCTCGTATCCCATATGACTATCCTTTTCTGGTGAAGTGATATTCTCTTCACCCGGGGCACTCCAGCCTTCCGGTTCCTTATTCTCCGCCGGACGGTAATCTGCCATTCCTGTCTGGCTTACATTTGTCCATCGGTCAGGGGACATGGACTGTTCACCTCCATGTCCGGATACCTTTTCCCTTTTCGTGCCCGAAGCATCAGCATGTTTCTCTTTAGAAGCCTCTTGCGTTCCGCTGTGTCCCAAAATAGTGTTGGCATTTTTTTGCGGTGTTCTGCCCTCTATGCTTTTTTCTTCGGATCCATACCACCCCTGAGGCTCATATGTCTCTTCTTTTGTTCCTGTGTCTTCCTCCATATTTCCTTCCATCACATTTATACCGCCATCAACCATATCCCCGCTTTCCATCTCAGGAACACTGCCTCCTGCCTCTGCATCCTTTTCTGAGCCAAGAGGCGAATCACCTCTATATTCTGCCTGTGATCCGGAAGATCCTGTCTGGGATTCAGGCTCTCCTGCCGATGTCTCAAAGGCGTCTCCCTTTGAAGTCCCATCCGCTTGACCTTTGCTGCCCTTCCCGCCAAATATCGGCTTAGGCTCCATAGAGATAGCTCTTCCCGCAATGGCACGTGCGCCTTTGCCAAGCGCTTTTCCAGCCGCTGCTCCCATCTTCCCGGCAAAATACATCTGTGTAAGATCCTGCCCAATTCCCATATCATATCCAGTCACTCTCTGTACGATATTCGGACCTATGATAACGGCAAATGAAATAGCGAGCATATAAATGCTTTTTTGTATCGGCCCATAACTGTTCTGCCACACATAGGATACAAACAGCGTGTAAACCTTCACCAGAAGGACCATAATTGCAAGCGTCGTAAATGCACCTATGATAGAATTGATGATTTTATTTATCTTCTCTCCATTTCCAATATCCGGGGCAAAAACAACTGCAAGAACCTCTGCTGTGATAATCTCAAAAAGCAGCTTGATCACCTGAAACGTGTAAAAAAGAAACACGATCAGTAACGCTATAAGCGCAATTATGGCTGAAGGGTAATCCACCCTATACCTGTAATAGTATGGCGGATCAATGAGTCCAAGCAGGCTGCTCTTGATCTCACCCAGTTCATAATTTCCCGTCACTTCACCCGTGCCATCATCCACCAGCATTTTCCCATAGATCTGTTCCGCCCTGCCGGAAATACCATCGTCATCATCTGTTACCTTGGCTACAATATCCAGGTTCTTAATCCTGTCAGCATTGATGGAGGCATAATGGCAGTCAAACTCACTCAATCCATTCTTTTTGTCTATGTAGGTCAGATCCCAGAGGCTTGCATTAATGATATCGTCAGCCTCCGTCGTTTCAATCCCATCTCCAAGCACTCCGTTCTTCAATGCGATTACGGAGTCATTCATGAATGGAATGATCGTTGTCATCGAAGTAACCACCACGAGTAAAATAAATACATTTTTCAAGATCGGAATCGGCTTTCTATCTATATTGAAAATCAGTTTAAAACCTAATACTGCCACAAACAAAATCAACATAGGAGTAATCATTTTCTCGTACTCATTCCAGAAATTCACGAACACATTTGATCTTGTAAAATTAAGCAGATCAAATGCGTGGCTGAAAATATTCTGGCAGCTGTCTGTTATGTATTTTAAGAATTTCAGCAGTCCCCAGCTGATCTGCCGTCCGGCATCTCCTATAAAGCTGGAGGTCTTAAAATAATCACTGTTTTCTATCAAAAACTCAATAATCTCTTCATCCGTCATATCATGCTCCTCCACTCTCCAAAATTGTTAGAATAGCCTGTGCCTGGAAACGTTCCACCTGGGATCTATGCAGAATATCAAGAAAAGCCTGTATCCGCATATCACCATTGATCTCCTTCTCACACAGAAAATCCTCTCCCAAAATATCAGCGACCGCCCTCATCAGGGCCTGATAGGTAGAAAGGTCCTCCAAAACAACCGGGACTTTCCCGCCTTCACTTCCGATTTTCTCCACGTCGACCAATGTGTCTTTTAGATCAATATGCTCGCGGCTGCATGTTACCATTTGCAGAAAATCAATCTCTCTGTGATCCGGTATGATGTCCGAAAGATATTTGTGCGCCGGTATGAACTGGGTCCCGTTCTCATATCGGTTATAAATCGGGTACTGCTTAATCGGATTTCCTTTGTTATCGTATGGATGCATGATCCTCACAATGATATTCTCCCCTACCAGCATCTCCTGCATGAGCTGGTTCGCATTCATAAGAGGCTTTTCCTCAAAATGCTCAAACAACGATTTATCGAGTGACATTTTCTTTCCGTTCCTCTGCACGTTCGTCACCGTCTCATTCCCGATAAGTTCAGCAAATTCCTTGTTCGTTTCCTGATCGCCGGATTTGATATACACTTTATTTCCGCAGTTAGAGAACAACGTCTTATAATTATCCCTATACAAGTCTTTAAGCTGCTGGAGCTCCTGGATAAAAAAGTACCAGTAAATCCTTCTTCCGGCCGAAGTCGTAAGCTCTGTCGGCAGATTAGGAATGGCCGGACAGTTCCCTGCCTCATTGAAAAAGATAAACACATCCCGGTCGCACACGCCCTTTCCTAGTGCGCACCGCCGCGAAAGTTCATAGTATACCTGTGTCATAAAGATGGAGATAATGCTGTTTTTCGTCTGGTCATATTCCGGCATTCCAAGATAGACTGCCACCGGCCGTTCTCCAAATCCAATGTCATCGATATTAAATGAGCTTTCCGACGTCAAAGCTCCGATATCGTTCCTCATAAAAATCTGCAGATCAGACAGCATCGTAGAATAGATATTCCCTTTTGTTTTATCTGAACCCGCTATTTTGATAGAACTGAAATATTTTCTTGCCTTGTCATTTACCGGCCGTTTTCCAAAATACACGTCCAGCTTTGTTCTTCCGGTTTTCTGGTCGACAACTGTCTCAGCCAATGTAGAGAAGGTATAGAGAATAGAATAAAATGTAACCTTCCTTACGTTATCCATACATGGCTTGTATTCTTCATAGGCCGGTATCTGCTTCATTTTCTTCAGTACATAGGACTGCCATTCCCCGGTATGATACTCTGGAGTATGCGTTGAAAAAAATCTTTTCTTTTCAAATTCAAACTGTACATCGATCTGCATCTGCCTTTCTTCAGAATAAAGCACATATTCCTTCTGCTTTTCTTCCCATTTAAGCCTGCATTTCCGGTCCATTTCTTCGTCCTGCTTCAGGCAGTCCTCCGTCTGGGCAAAAATCATCGCCCGCAGAAGGTTCGTTGCATTATTCTTAAAGTACCTGGAATTCTCAGACTGTACACTATTCTCTTCCCGGAACAGGATATCCGCAATCTGTGTGCAGAGCGCCTCTGCCTCATCAATATCACCTTCCCTGATCCGTTCGATCACTTTATCTAAAAGCTGGATGCCATCCGAATACTTTGGGAATGCAATATTGATCAAATAAGTGTCATATCCTCTCTCCTTAAGAAGCAGGCTTGTGCTTTTATAATTTTCCAGTTTCAAATCGACTATGAGCATGGAAGGCGCATCTACTGCCCTTGAATTGATCTCAATCATCGGCCGGAGGAACATCTCATCTTTACCTGCTCTTGTAATACCTAAAAACAATCCATGTACGGGATCCGTTTCAATATAACATTTATCCTTATACCGGCTTATAAGCATTCCGCCCCGGCCAGGATACTTCTCTTCTTTCGCAGGGACTTCCTTATACTGTTCCTTGATCTCACTCAAAGTTGCAAATCTCGCAGTCCCTTTTTGCCCTTTATTCATATTCGATTCGCCAAAAGCCACCCGAACCTTGAAAATGAAAATAAAATCTACAATCCCTATAACAAAGAAAAATATCGCCTTACTTGTTCCGGAAATCCGCAGCAAGGGAAGTATGTTATGCAGGCCTGCATATGTTCTTATATCAACAGCACCGCTCATCCATTCCGGGAAATTCCGGACAAGGTTGATCAGATAACTGCCTAAAAAGAGAACCAATATATCCAAGGCAACCGTAAGCACCGGCAGCACAGCTCTATTTCCAAGGAAATAATTCAACCGCATGACGCGTTTCTTATTTTGTGTTGGATATACTAATTCAGCTTGTACTTTCTTTTTTAGTCTCATCTCATTCTCCATATGCGGGGCCTGTTGCCCCGCCTCTAGATTTATGCGTGATAATCGTTTATATAGTTCCTTTTTTGCAGCATATTTCCATCTGCCTTTAGTTGTGATATACCATTATTACTATTTCCTTTATTTCTAAAATGTCAGCCCTGCCCCTATGGCCTCGCCAATCGTAATGCACCCCATTACCAACATGCAGCCAACGATTGCTATCGGAAGGTATTTCTTAACCTTTCGCGAAATATCCGTATCTGGCCAAAGCAGCATAAAACCACAACATGCCAGGGCAAGAACCAGACACGGAATGCCCAGCGGTTTTAATTGTTCTGCTAAATAATAGATTTTTGTTTTGATCGGATCAAACATTTGTCTTTTCACCCTCTTTCCTTTTTCTCTTTTTACTGATCAAAAATAAGATCAAAAGCAACGCTAAAATCAGAACTACAATCCCTACAAAATACACCATATCATGACTCTGATGATATTCTGCTGTAGCGACCATATCGTAGGTGTATTCTCCTTCTACAATCTCCTCGACTGTACCCGTATATGTAGCTTCATATATCGGCATTCTGATTTCTCCAGAATATTTTGCCCGGTATGGGGTTACAAGTTTCTGCACCTCTGCTTTTGCATCCCTGCATACGACACCGTCAGCAGTATACTCATCTGAACTCCAATAAGTCTTAAGCACCCTCCCCGTGTCCGGGCTAAGTCCTACCGAAGACAACAATTGCGTTTCGTATCCCTTTAGAGGTATATTCTGGGAATTTTTTGTGATCGCCAGTCCCTGCCAGTAAAACACATTTGCATCATATTGCTGAAACGTAATGTCGATATAAGAATCCTGCCAAAAACGGTCTAAACGGATAATCTCCTCAAAGCTGCACTCTACCTCTGTTTCTTCACCCGTCAGTTCATTTGTCGCTTTAGTTTTTATCTTCTGCGGTACAGAAGATGCATCCACGGCATGGTTATAATCTTCATTGACTGTAACTTTCTGCACATGCGCTTCTCCGCTTTCCCGAATTGTATCTTTATCGAGACGATATAAAACTCCATCCTTTCTCGTAAATTCGGCAAATCCGGACATTTCCGACGATTTCACCGGTTCACTTAAGGCCGTAAGCTCAACTTGGCTTTTTTTTGTTACCGGGTTCTTTTTTTGCACATCGTAGCTGACATCAACAAGTTGATATGTCCTGCCATCCTTTTTAATTGTTTTTTTGAATATATTCTCCTTCTGTTCCGGTGAATCCGAAGTATATTTATACGTTTTCCAGACAACTCCGTCTGCAGCAGAGCCATCGCTGGCTCTTACTGCAATATCATTTATCCAGAATATGGCTCCCGCAGCCAAAAGAAGAGTTGTTATGATACCTCTTCCTTTCTTCATTCTTTAATCTCTCTTTCCAGTTCTGCTTTTCTCTTTTTATGCTGATATCGGAGCATAGCAATGACTGCCACCGCCAAAAATCCAGCCGTTCCTGCAAGTCCCAGATATAATGCACTTTTTGCACTGTCCCCCGTCTTCACTGTAGGCGGTGTCTCCGTTACAATCTTCCCAGGGGGATTGGGTGTATGTTTTGGCAAAATCCTCAGATCATACTTCATCTCCTTTTCCGTATCACTAAAAGTAGGAATTGCAACTAAAAATGGTGTGATTTCATCATAATCAGCTTTATCGGCTACAATAATCAGATAAACCCCTATCGGAAGCTCCCTGATCTCAGCTTTTCCGTTCTTATCAGTTATTACCTGCTTCTCATCATCAGCATATTTCGCCAGCTTTTTGGCTGCCTCTTCCATATCCTTTGCGTGCTTGATCTGTTCAAAATCGACCCTGCTTTCCTTATACCGGTCCAAAAGACGATATTCTCCATGAACAAGGTCGGCTACATAGCTATAAGAAAATACAACTCCTTCTTTAGACGTACCGACGCCTCCGTCTGTCAGTTCGATCTCAATACTCCCGTATTTTTTTGCGGTCTCTACATTCTCCGCAGATTCTTCGGCGCTCACTATGCCGGAACCCGCAAAGGATAGGATCAGGATCAGCAGAATCAGCACAGAAAACTTTCTACTCTTTTTCATCCTTATACCTCTTTTTATTCATCATTCTTTTTATGCCTTTCCATAAAAATACCAATAGGACAATGATTGGAATCATTGTAAATACAAGCTCTCTGACCGAATACATCTTAGGTAATATCTTCTGTTCGTTTCCTTCCTCATATGGTACTCTTTCACCTGTTATGACCAGACGCTGCGTATTGATTCCATAAGGAGTGCATGTTACAAGAGTCAGGAGATCTTCTTCCGGTCGGATATACAGCTTATCAAGCTCTTCCGGTTCTATCACCTCGATCTCATTTACTTGATATGCCAGCGTCTGATTACATACCTCAAGAAAAATGTAATCTTCCCTCTCCAACTCATCGAGCCTTGTAAACAGCCTCCCATTTGGAAGTCCTCTGTGGCTGGTGAGGATACATCTGGTATTTTCCCCTCCTACCGGTAGGCTGCTCCCTTCCAGATGTCCCGCACCGTTCGATATAGCCTCTTCCGCAGTCCCGTGGTAAATCGGCAGATTGACATTGATTTTTGGAATCTTGATGACTCCCATGATTCCATTTCCAGAAGGATTTAGCAGGCCTTCATAATTTTCGCTGCTTAGGATTCCGTTCTGCGCATTACCGACCAGTGCATTTCCAACCTGGCATAATACATCGTTATATTCCGCAGCCTTTTGAAGCGTATCATCCAGATTCTTACCTTTTTCTAACCCTTTTTTATAGGTCGCGACAGCCTCCTTACGAAACTGCCGCTGAACAATACCATTCACAAAGGGATAGCAACATAAAATGATTCCAACCAAACAAGCCACTATCCGTTTCCACTTATTTTTCATAGCCTACAGTCTTTTCTTTTTTCCGAAGCGCCAGGAAAATAAGCACAATACCAGCACCCAGACAAATGATTGTCATATTAGATCCTGTGATCGGGAGCTTCATTCCTACCTGGTTGACAACGGTCAGGTTTCCGGAGCCCTCCTCAATGTCTGTTTCCAGAATAATCGTGTCATCTTTCATAACGCCTGATAAGAACTGCTTAATATACGCCTCATATTCCAGTTCCGCAAGTGCCTGGTCTGTCGCGCCCTGCCCTTTTACATAAGAATTTCTATCCTGTACAAATGTTGGGTTGACTTCCAGACGGATTGGATCTTCAATAAGACGGTATCCGTCCGGAGCTTCCGTTTCCTTCAGCCAATACACTCCGCCATCCAAACCGAAGATTGTAAATACGCCGTCTTTAGCGGATACCATCTCTACCGCTTCTGGATGTATCGACCCACCAGTATGATCGTTTCCTCCAACACTATCCCTATTGATGACGTTATAACCATTTGCAGTTTTCTTTACATATACTTCGTTCCTGCAGTTTTCATCTGAATAAAGGCGGAACTTTGCACCTTCAAGGACAAGATCATGGTTGTTTGTTTTTAATCCGTTCAGCTTATATGTAAAGCATACAACCGTATCCCAAGGCGTCTCGCCGGTCTCTCCCTGTCCGTCTCCATCCGGATTATTAGAGAATTCCAGTTTTACATCATTTTCGAATCCCGGTCTTCCCGTATCCTCGGCAGCTTTATCATTCAAGACTGCATCATAGCGGAGCACCACTTCCTGACCGTATATATTTTCACTATTACTGTTGATCTGGTCAAATTCACGGTCCACAATTGCTTTCAGATCTCTCACTTCAACCTTAAATGTCTCTCCATTCCCAGGATTCGTGTTGATACTGAATTCACTCTTTTTCAGAGTATAGGTCTTTCCATTCTTATCCTTGATCACAATCCCTACACTATTCGGCTGGAACGTCAATGCCTCATCCATAACATCATGCCATGCGTAGTAATAAGTATCATACCCATTCATATCCGGTACATTAGAGGTGAACTTATATGGTACCGTCTGGCCAATCTCAAAATCTGCCATATCATTCCATCCGTCTGAACCGATGCTGTTCCTATCGTCATCTTCTTGGATTTTCTTTGTTACTGAGGGATAGTCTGATTTAATGTCCACCTCTGCCGATGGATTAAGTGTATTCACCATGCAAAGTGACGCCGCTGAATGGCTGCCGCTTACATTGCTTACCTCATCAATAATGTAATAACCATATTCTAATCCTTTGATCACTACTGAATTATTGGATTTCACAGAAGTCACTGTCACTACATCACCAGTAACACCTTCTTTTACGATCTCATTACGCAGCTCTTCAATGAAGTACCTGAAATCACTATATGACCCCTCATTTTTTTGCGTCGCCTGTGCACCTTCCACCGGATTCGTATTGAGCGACTGAATATAATCGATCACTTCATACTCCGTTACGTCCGACGGAGTTTTGGAGAGTTTTTTCCCAACCACTGTTTTAAGCGCTGTCTTATATGGTGCATTGATTGTATAATTGATAGATTCTCCACCAACTGAATTTTCTGCCGCAAACAGCTTGTATACGTTGAACTTCTTTCCGATCAAGGTCTGTCCTTCATTTCCCTGGATGGTAATATTAGCATTGCCTCGTCCGAAATCAGCCTCTCCCTTTGCCGTTAGAGCAACCGCTCTTGTTGATGCAACGGCTGATGTACCATCTGCCGCCCATACGTTACCCGGTAATGCAGTTACAGCCATCGCAGATACCAGCGCAACCGCACACATCTTTTTCATTACATTGTTTTTCATTGTGCCTTTCTCCTTTTTACTCAAAATTAATGCATATGCAAAGCACATGATTCCGCCCAGTAAAACGATTATTGTCCAAGGCGATCCTGTATTGGGTAAACGCCGCAGTATGGAATTTTCAATAGTCATATGAACTTCCCTTGCTTCCTTTGTTCCGCTTACTGTAAACTTTTCATTTGGCTCGGAAGATGAATCATATGCTTTGTCATCTACATAGAAAATGAATTTATCCTCTGCTGGTATACTTTCGGTATAAAATTCCCAGACAACAGGATTGCCAAACAGATCTGTCTGGATTCTATATCCCTTCGGAGCCTTAGTCTCCTTCAGATAGTATTTAGTGCCTACTTCCAGATCGTCTATATGCAGTTCTCCTCCGTTTTCCGTAACGCCTTTTGCTACCTGCTGAGTACATTCTTTGTCTGAATATACGGTGAACTCTGCTCCGTCAAGTTTGAGCTGCCTATTATTGATCTTGTGCAAGACCAGTTCAAATGGCGACAGCTTGTCTTCCATCTCAATACTAATATTTCCCTCTTCTGTTACGGTAAACTCAACCTTGCCTTGTGACTCATCGAAAGAAGAATTCAGCGTGATCGAATTATCCTCCGCGACGGTGAAGCTGATCACATTTTCATTCAACTCGTATCCGTCCATTACGGCTGTTTCTTTCAGAGTATGCTCACCATATTGGAGACCTTTAAGGGTCAACTGGCCGTTCTGATCCGTCTTTACATTTTCCTTTGTTCCGTCTGGTTTCGTGTGTTCGAACTCGACATCCGGGATAACAATATCTGTTCCTTCCTGCTTCTTGACCAAATCCAGTCTTAATATGTTTTCTGGGATGATCGGCTGGTTGTAGGTATAAACCAACTCTGCGGTCCCATTACTTGTGATTTCACATATAAACAACTCCTGATTTATCAAATACCCTTCTGGTGCTTTAGTCTCCTGAATAGTAATGTAACCAAGTGGTATACTTTCATATCCATTTGTTGCATAATAAAGCGAATCACCATCTATCAAATACTCATCCGCATAATAACAAAAGCCGTCTTCATCTGTTTTAAACACCCACCTCTTCTTTGGTTGTGCACCGCTATCCGGATTGGAATCATAATATAAAATAGTAAATTCTGCTCCAGCTAAAGTAGCGCTTCCCTGGGGTTTATTCTGATTTGTTTCAGCATCTATCTTGCCCAGCAATACACCTACCGGGTCAGCTTGCGGCAAATCAGTAAAAGATACCGTAGCTGTTTTTCCAGACGTAATGGTTACGCTCTTCACCTCTTTGCTTAACGCAAAACCTTTCGGGGCTTTTGTCTCTTTCACATAATAAGTACCCGCATTCAATTCAATCGTATTAGTAGTTCCATTCGCATTTGTTGTCAACGTCCCTACTTTTTTTGTGCAGTTCTTATCACTATAAACTTCAAACACCGCTCCATTAAGCGAATAGTAGGAATTGTTATTGGTGAGTGCAGGATTTGCAGAACTCTTTTTAAGAGTCACTTTCCCCTTTTGAACCTGCTGTTCCATCTTCCCATAAACCAGATTTTGATAAGAGCTACTTGTCGTGTTTGCCCAGTAAACCTTAAAATCAGCCGGAGCATTTGGCTTGCCTTTGATCCAGTCCATAAAATCCCGAAAAGTCTGATTCGTCTGGAACGTATCACCATTGAAGTACGATATTGCCAGAGAAGTGTAGCCAAATGTATAGGTACTCCCCTGCTTCTTGATATCTCCTGTGTACCAGTAATAAACACATTTTCTGATATTTTGATTTGTAACGAGACCGCCGTTTGTTAAAGCTGTACCGACCTCTGGTGTATACTTACTATGCTGACTACAGAACGCCTCTCCATTGTATCCAGTTACTGGATCAGTAATTTTGAAAACCGCAGTCGTATATCCTAGCGTCGTAGTCTTAGTCATTTGTGTTACTTTTCCAGACGCTGCTCTTGTGGTAGCTAATGCTCTGCCAGAAGAAGATATAGTAAACGGTTCAGGGTTATGCAAAAAAACGATTTCATGGTCTTTTTGCGTTAGATATGTTAATTGTTTATCCGAATATAAAGTGTAAAAAACTTGTCTCAGATAATTATTCTGATCTAGATATTTCTCCCATGAATGCCTCTTTGCCACTTCCAGCCTTTTTCCCGGAGTATTTTGTAACTGATCGACTTGAAAATTCTCAATCGAATAGCTGCCAGCAAAATAATCTTCTCCAAATTCATTAACTGAATCTGCTATTTCTTCCTCTACAGGCATGTTCCCATTCTCTGAATCTTCAGCCTGCTGTTCCTGACTATTCTCTCCCGTGGTTCTCGTTTCAACCATTGGGGAATCCATTGGCACAGGCTCACCACTAGGCTCTGCCATTTCCTTTACTTCGTTTTCTTTTCCAACCTCCTTTCCATCAATATTTTCTTCCTCAGAATCCGGTGCTGCTTGATCGCTTACCTGCTCTGTCTGTAGCTCCACTACAGATTCAACTGCCGTCTCCATCGATGTAATCTCATCCGACGCTTGGACTCTGATTCCCGGAAGAATCAAAGTGACCAACATGACTATGCATACAAGCAACGCTGCACCTCTTCTTAGGGCATTTCTTTTTTTCATATGCCCTCCTCTCCTTTCTGCAATTTTGGCGTTTCAAAAACCATGGGATATGGAATTGAATTTTGAAGTGATTTTTTATAATAGTTCTCAGAAATAATTGAATGATTATGCGTTCATAGAATTTGTTTATTTAAAAAATTGTATAAAAACAAGGAGTTACATATCCCATGGATAATGCAACCCCTTGTTACGTCTCTATTGTAATATGATTCCTGTCCGAATGCAACCCCTTAGTTTTTTGTTATCGGATAGTTTTCTTCCCGCATGAATACGCGGAACATGCTCAGTTCTCGTTATTGGCTTAGACCAACTTGCTTTCTCACGCCCGTATTTCCTTTTTTTCTTCTTTTTTAATAAATATCGGGTGCAGTTATGAATATATAGCACTTGAGAATAAGGATATAATAGGGAATAAAGATATTGTGGCACGAAAATCAACTCTAAATCCCTTATTTACAATGGATTTCTTATTTTGATGCTCTCTTATAACTTGAATACTATTCTTCTATCCTCATCGCACAAATTGAATAATATTTTTTTATCATTTATTTCATTCCACGTTACTTGAATACATAAAAATTATCTTCTTGTGAAAGTTGAATGCTTTAATGCATATTTTTAAATTCTTCTACTTTCAGCTTTTTCCTATTCAACTTTTACAATTCCAAATCGAAGGGCAGCCAAAAAGCATAAAAAAAAGAGTGTGAATAACACTCCAATTCTCTTTCCAATATTGCAATTTACACATTTTTCTACCAGCAATAGACCTGAGAATCCCAGGTCATTTTCTATCTGCTATTATGCATAACAAAACTCTTCTCCCAAAAGTTTGTTTATCAAACTTGGCCGCAACACCCTTTTATACTGTGCTTTAGGCTTCCCCTTGTTAATTACCTCCAAACTTTCCTTCACGATCTTTGTAAATCCTACACCAGCTCTCGAATGGATTAAATCCCTGTGATAAATATTTAAGACTTTCATCACATCCATCTGAGCCTTTTCATATACTCTTTTTATCCTATTTCTCCGGAGAACAGTCCTATATATCTGGTCTTGATAATTCTGCCTTTCTGTCCTTTGACTCCCCTCCGGAGACTTTGCCATATCCTTTTTTAGCTTAAAATAGTAATTCTTATTCACTATGTTGACATAAAAGAATTCCTTAATCTGTGTCAGGTATAAACGTACCGCAGCAGTTCTCACCCCTAAAAGCTCTTGATATTTACTAAAGAACTTATTTATATTAATCTCATGTGAACTTTTATTGATCAGGTTAAACCTATATAAATCCATCGCCAGAAGTTTTGCTCCTGCCCGCATTTTCCTGAACTTATCGGATGAGAACATCTTCGCATGAAGCTGAAAATACCCTTTCTTATATGCCTCTTCATCCGGGAACTCATTATCTAACAATGTAATATCCCAATCTGTGTAATCTCTTTTTAAGCACACTATGATTTCTTTTTTTATAAGAGACTCTTTCAGATCGTAGAACCCTTGTGCGGAAATCCCTAGTTCTTCACAGATATCCCGGTAATATACACCTTCTACTTCGCCATAGGCATTCTGGTAACGTGCAAGGTATAGAACGAAATCAATCTCCTTGCTGGTAGCCTTCTTCTCTATTAACTTTTCATATACGGATATGCTAAGTTTGTTCATGCCAGTTCCTCACCTATCATATCCGAAAATCAATTTGTCAGACTACTTCATTTTCCCCTATTATTTCCCTACAACTTTTCTACCCCGACAACAAAATGTTGTATAACTTGATCTATTCCTGATACTGCGCCATCGCCCGGCGTATATCCTCATAGCGGAATCCTTTTCTCACCAGGTAGCCATATAGCTTCTGTTCTTCCTTTCGCTCGGTCTCTCCCGGCCTCCAGTGCTTCCTGCGCAGAATCTCTTCGATCGCCGCCTCATCAGAATGCTCCTCATACACCTCGCTCAGCACCCTCTCCACAAGCTCCATGTTCAGACCCTTCTGGCCAAGAAGCGCCGTGATCTCCCTGCGGCTTTTTCTCTCCTTCCTGCTATCAGCAAAGCCGCGGATATAGGCTTCATCATTAATATATCCAAAAGACTTTACGTAGGCGACCGCCTGCTCCGCGATGTCCTGCGGATATCCATTCTGCTTCAGCTTCTGAAAAAGCTGCGTCTCCGTGCGCGCCATATCGTTCAGTAAATGCATCGCCCGCAGCTTCGCTCGTTTTAAAAGAACCTCTTCTTTAATCTTACGCACAGTCTCTTCCGTGATCTCCCCCGTCTCTTTTATTCTGAAACGGGACAGTTCGCCTTTGTATAATACAAAAGCGAACTGCTCATCTATGTATACCTTATATTTAGCCTTTGTGACTGCCTCAACTTTGGTAACGATCATAGTATGCCCTATTCAAATCCTCTCTTAGGATTCTGTCTCTTTACTTTCTGCCTTTTTGTTGTCTGCCTCTTTTTCTTCTCCCTCGACTCCGATGCCATAGTGCGCCCGTACCTTAGCCTCGATCTCATCCATAATCTCCGGGTGCGAAGCAAGATAGTTCTTCGCGTTCTCCCGGCCCTGGCCGATCTTCTCTCCGTTATAAGCATACCAAGAACCACTCTTATTGACCACATTCACGTTTGCTGCCAGATCAATAATATCTCCTTCCCGGGAAATTCCCTTTCCAAACATGATATCGAATTCTGCTTCCTTGAACGGCGGAGCGATCTTATTCTTGACGATCTTGACGCGCACATGGTTTCCGACCATCTCGCCGCCCTGTTTTAAGGTCTCGGTTCTTCTGACATCCATACGGACAGATGCATAAAACTTCAGAGCACGGCCTCCTGTCGTGGTCTCGGGATTTCCAAACATCACGCCGACTTTTTCACGGAGCTGGTTAATGAAGATCACGACGCAATGGGATTTACTGATGACCGGAGTCAGTTTTCTGAGGGCCTGGGACATCAGTCGTGCCTGCAGACCCACATGGCTGTCTCCCATATCTCCTTCAATCTCCTGTCTCGGTACCAAAGCAGCCACCGAATCCACTACGATAATATCAATAGCACCGGAACGCACCATCGTCTCCGTAATCTCTAACGCCTGATCTCCGCTATCCGGCTGAGAAATGTAGAGTTCATCAATATCCACTCCGATATTCTTGGCGTAGACAGGGTCCAGTGCATGTTCTGCATCAATGAATCCTGCGATTCCTCCCCGCTTCTGTACTTCTGCGACCATGTGCAGTGCAACGGTGGTCTTACCACTCGATTCCGGCCCGTAGATCTCCACGATTCTTCCCTTCGGCACACCGCCCATACCCAGGGCAAGATCCAGACTAAGCGAACCGGTGGGAACAGTCTCCACCGCGGTTCGTACAGAAGGATCCCCCAGCTTCATCACAGTTCCCTTTCCATAATCTTTCTCTAATTTTGCAATCGCTGCATCTAATGCTTTTTTCTTATTCTCATCACTGATATTTGCCATTCTATTCAATCTCCTTGATCATTTACTGCGAAACATTCCTCTTCTCCGTAAAGCGAACGAATGTTTGTTCTATTGATATAATAGTACATACGTTCTGTTTTGTCAACACATTTTCCCACTTTATTTTCAGCGTCCCCTCTGTTCTGCCTTTCCTGCAGGCAGATGCCCCTGCAAGTTTTTCCGGAGAAACCGAACCCCGGAAGGTGCTGCACCTTTGCCGAACAGTTTTCGCCTGTATTAGTACATTTATGAATGTCCGCACTTAAAGCATATCATATGGATTTCCGGGATACAACCCATTTTACCTGCAGATATCCTGAAATCTTTGTAAAAAATATTTTTCCGACAAACAAGTCAAAGATTAATAAGAGTTAAACGAAAAATTAAAAATGAAATTCAAACAAGACGAAAATCTATTGAAATCTCCCTTAGGTATTCCTGGCAAAAAAGGAATCGGCAGACGGCTCTTTGATATGCCATCTCTCCGATTCCTCATTTCTCATATTGTCTTTTAATCCTTCAACGAACGTTTCACACTGATCGTAACCTTCTCCTCATAACACTGGAAGATCTGGTCCACTTTTTCTTTCTTCATCTGTGGCGTGATCAGACTAACGATCGGAACAACGATCAGTCCTGCTATCATAGCCACCGCACCTGCATTGATCGGAGATGCTATGTATTTCAGGTACATATTGGAAATGGTGATTCCTACGCCGCAGATAAAGCTGCCCCACACAGCGGCCGGCGTTACCTTCTTCCAATACAATCCGTACATAAACGGCGCCAGAAATGCCCCGGCCAGAGCGCCCCAGGAAATTCCCATGAGCTGCGCGATAAAGGTCGGCGGATCCAGTGCGATCACAACAGAAAGCACGATGAAGAACACGATAAGTACCTGCATCACAACGACCTGCGTCTTCTCACTCATCTTCTTCACCAGATTGCCCTTGATACAATCCAGGGTCAGAGTGGAGCTGGAAGTAAGCACCAGGGACGACAGGGTGGACATTGATGCCGAAAGCACCAGAACCACGACAACGCCGATCAGTATATCCGGAAGCGTAGACAGCATATAAGGCACGATGCTGTCATATACCGGAAGCCCTGTCTTTGCATTATAGATAGACGGATTGTCGAACAAACGTCCAAAACCACCCAGGAAGTAGCAGCCGCCGGAGATCACTACCGCAAAAACCGTAGAGATGACCGTACCGGTATTGATGGATTTTTCGTCTTTAATCGCATAGAACTTGTGCACCATCTGCGGAAGTCCCCAGGTTCCAAGAGAAGTCAGGATCACAACTCCCAGCAGATTTAAGGGGTCCGGACCGAAGAACGAAACAAAGGCTCCAGGCTGGCCCTGAGTCAAAGGCACGTCGCTTGGAATCTCCGCCATCGTCCGAATTGCCTGGATAAACCCGCCCTGCCCGCTTAACACGGCTGCAATGACGGCACAAATTCCGCCCAGCATGATGATGCCCTGGATAAAGTCATTGATCGCCGTCGCCATATATCCTCCCAGGATAACGTAAACGCCGGTGAACAACGCCATTGCAAGAACACAGTATGTATAAGGAATATCAAACGCCATTCCGAACAAGCGTGAAAGCCCGTTATATACCGACGCCGTATACGGAACCAGGAATACGAAAACAATCACCGACGCCACGATTTTCAGCGCTTTGCTGTCAAACCGCTCTCCGAAGAAATCCGGCATGGTCTTCGACTGCAGATGCTGACTCATAACACGGGTCCTGCGCCCTAAAATGACCCAAGCGAGCAGACTTCCGATAAACGCATTTCCCAGTCCGATCCAGGTCGCCGACAGACCGTATTTCCACCCAAACTGTCCTGCATATCCTACAAATACTACTGCTGAAAAGTAAGATGTTCCATATGCAAATGCGGTAAGCCACGGTCCGGCCGCATGTCCTCCCAGCACGAATCCGTCCACACTGGTCGCACTCTTACGCGCATACAGACCGACTCCCACCATCACTGCAAAAAACACGATCAGCAGAATCACTTTTACTATCATTCTTTTACCCTCTTCTTTCCTCTATTCTTCACTTTAAACCGCAACGCTTTAAACTATTACACTTTAAAGCAATAAACTTTAATTAGAATAGCACGACTTTTTCCATCTGTCAATCCCATAAAGAAAAAAACTCTTCCTGCATCATTTGATTTTCCATCAAACTGCAAGAAGAGTTTCTCTTTTATTAATCAATCTGCTCCAGCACTTCAAACCTTCCGGCTGCCAGAACCATCACTATAGCCGTGATCACAACGCCGTAAATCAAAAGTGCGGGGAAGACGAAATTCACATCTATCAGTACGCCCAGCATCACCGCCAGGAAAATTCCGATTCCCATCACGCTGGACTGGATCAGCATTCTAAACAAATTGCGAAGCTGCGTCCCAAAATGATCTCCCAGAATGTAGATAGCAAAAATCCGCATGTACATCTTATCTGCCTGAAACAACACATAAATCAAAATACAGCTTACAATCTGCCAGATTGGAACATGCCAGCTCACTCCGATCACCCCATAAATGATTGTTCCATCAATCAGGGACTTAATGTGTTCCATGAGTGTCGCATACCACAATTTCTCTATCGGTCTTGCCGGTATCAGATACAGGTAGGGATTGTTAAGCTCCTTCTCCCATTTCCCCACGGCTCCCGAAGTGCAGAACACAACATAGGCCACAATTCCCAAAAGGAACAAGGAGGCGTACTTCCCATCTCCGTCATAAGCCTTCGCCATCACAAAAGCGATGAACACACTCACCAGGTCCATAGAATTAAAAATGAAGAAGCGGGCTTTCTTATATTCCAGAAAATGCCGGTGAAAAATCGCACTTGCACCCTTTCCCGCCATACCGGACTTCAGGTGGCGGTATTTTTCCTTGCCCGTACCGGTCTCGCCCCGTTTGTTTCTCTGACGCAGCGCCTGATAATCATCCGCAAATTTCGCTGCCTCCTCATAATAGCCGCCTGTACACTCCATCTTCCACGCCGCAAATACCAAAACAGCTGTGGACAGAAAATAGAGGCATGTACATACCACATTGACCGTAGTGGCTCCCAGAATCACCAGCCGGAAGGTCGCAATATTCCACCCGATCAGCGGAAGCATCTGAAGCACCGGGTGCTCGAATATCCCCGCCACGCTCGCGACAGACAGACCATAGCTGTGAATATACCATGCGACAAAGAGTCCCAAAAGCACCAAAACTCCCAGGAGCACTTTTCCCGCCTTATCTACCTTCTGTGCGGATACTTTGTCATTTCCATATAAGAGAACGACAATCGCACTCTCCTGCAAAGCCGTCATCACCACCCACAACACAAAGACCAGAAGCATTTTCCAAACCGATACACTGAAAAACAAAATTCCAATCACAAAAATCGCAATGCCAAAAATCAAATCCATGAGAATATTCTTTAAAGCTCCGAACAGAAGGACCCGTTTCGGGGAAATCGGTGCGCTAAATATAAAGTGCGCATGGCTTGGTTTAAAAATGATTCCCTTTCTCATGGCATACATCATATAGCTGGACGGCAGCGCCACGAAAATTAAAACCGTGATCACGATGGCAAGTCCCGCCGGATTGTCAAAATGAATATCTCCCATCATCTCTTTGAGAGCAAACAACAGTATACCTATATAGCCTATGATAAATACCGCGAACAGGTACGTCACCGGGCGCCGAAGCGCCTTCTTCAGACGGTTTATGAACTCTCTTTTCGCAACATAAAATAAAGTCTTCATTATTTTTCACCGCCTGTCATCTCAAAGAATAAATCTTCCAGCTCCTTATTGCCCGCATCTTCCTTGCTGTAGGAACCAATGATCCGCCCCTTTTCCATCACGAACATCACGTCCCAAAGACCGTCCACCATCTCCAGCATATGCGTACTGATCAGAATCGTGACCCCAAACCCTCTGAGCTCTTTGATCACTTCCTTTAACTCTTTGATGGCCTGCGGGTCCAGCCCCACCATCGGTTCGTCCAGCATGATCACCTGCGGCTTCACCGCGAGGGCGCAGCAAATGCTCACCTTCTGCATCATACCTTTTGACAATTCGTTCCCCATCTTATCCTGCTTATCAAACAGCTCGAAACGCTTTAACAGGAACTCGACCTCTTCTTCCGAGATCTGACTTTGATAGGCTCTCTTTATGTATTCAATATGCTCTCTTACAGTCAGCGCCTCGAACATACTCGGAATCTCCGGCACATATCCAAAAACCCGTTTCGCTTCCAGGGACCGTCCCGGGTGGCCACAGATCTTTACCTGACCGTTGTACCGCAAAAGTCCGGCTATGCTCTTGATCACCGTGGATTTTCCCGCGCCATTCGGACCAAGCAGGATTCCGACCTGTCCGGGCATTACGCGAAAACTAACGTGATCTGCCGCCAAAGTCTTTCCGTAAACCTTCGTTAAATTTTCTATTTCAAGCATGATTTTGTCCTCCTGTGATGTTATAGTATCATTGCCATTTTTATTGTACTATTGTCATAATACAATGTCAAGTATTTCCTTGGCTATATGTAATAAAAAAGGCCGCAATAAAAAACTGCTGTTCTATTACAGAATGTCTATGTCCTTTCACACATTCTGTAAATTCAACAACAGTTTTCTAATCACCTTCTCGCGCTTATCCCGCACCTTCTGCATGGCTCTCCCGCAAATTCAGCAACAGTTTTTCATCACCAGTTCAAGCCGGGCGTCTACGCATCTTATGATTCAATGAGAAAGACTTCCATATCATCCGGCACATACAAATTGCCATGATAATACTGTTTTCCTTCCTCTGTATACCATTCTTTTCGATTTTTCAGGTTCTTTTCTTCCGTGTGATACAGGATCAGATTCGGAACCTTTAGCCTCTCGGCCAATTCACAGGCTTCCTTCACGGTACTGTGATGCTTTTCATATGGTTTAAACTGATCACGCTGCGCATACAGACAGAAGGCCTCATGCATCAGCCAGTCACTTTCCTTCACATATTCATATTCGCACTCATTATATGGTTCGTCACCACAACAGGATAGCTTTGTCCCACTCGGAAGGAGCATCGTAAAACCAAATTGTTTCGCCTTGGTCGATTCAATGTCAAAGAACGTGACCGGACAGCCGATAATCTCTTTTTGTTCCCCACTCTCAAGCGGAATCAGCAAAATCCTTTCACCGATATGCCGCGTGACCTTCTCTATAATCGTAAGCTCCGCGATGGTCCTGATCGTAGAAGCCAAACCTGCATGACAATAAATCCGAAGCTCGCCCTGATACTTCCCCTGGTTTATCTTCTGACCGATAATACGCACAAGCCAGATCACTCCCAGCAGGTGATCAATATGTTCATGAGTAATAAAAATATCGTGAATCTCTTCAACAGGAATTCGGGCATCTTTTAAGACTTTCAAGATCTTATTGCCTCCCCCTGCATCTACCAGGAAATGTCTATGCTCTTCGGAAAGCGCAAAACAGGTGTTAAAACACTCCGTCACATCCGCATTTCCTGTGCCAAATATTGTCAGCTTCATCTGTGCTCTCTCTTTCTGTATTTCAGACCGATTTACGTCTCTTTGGATCTGCCGCTACTGTTTTTCTACAACTTCTCCCTGCTTTTTGTAAATACTGTTCGCCGGTACATATCCTCTCACCATGGAAAGCGGGTAAATGTTCGTTCCGCTTCCCACAACGCTTCCCGGATTCAGGACCGTTCCGCAGCCGACCTCTACGTTATCGCCCAGCATTGCACCGAATTTTTTCATTCCGGTCTCGATTCCGCCTTCCGGCGTCTTTACCACTACCAGCTTCTTATCTGATTTTACATTTGAAGTAATAGAGCCGGCTCCCATATGAGATTTGTAGCCGAGAACGGAATCCCCCACATAATTGTAATGCGGAACCTGCACTTTATTAAACAGAATCACATTTTTCAGCTCGGTCGAATTTCCTACGACCGCGCCTTCGCCCACGATGGCGTTACCGCGGATAAACGCACAGTGGCGCACCTCCGCCTCTTTTCCGATGATCGCGGGACCGTTAATGAATGCTGTCGGCGCGACCTTCGCACTTTTTGCCACCCATACATTCTCACCGCGTTTCTCGTATTCTTCTTCCGGCAGAGTCTTACCCAACTCAAGAATAAAATTCCCAATCTTCGGCAGGACCTCCCATGGATAGGTAACTCCTTCAAAAATGTCTTTTGCAATGGTCTCTTCCAGCGTATACATTTCTTTTACTGTCATTTCTTTCATGATGTCTTTCCCTTTCCTTTCCTGGTTTTTGCGGTTGCTCCGTTTTTATAGAAAACTGCGGCTTTGTCGTAGCAGCTTCTAAGCTGTGACTGATTATTTAATCCCAACACTCCATTCGTGCGGCTCACAATAAAGTGATCCAGTTTAGTCATGTACTCATCCGGTGTGATATCTCCGTCCGCCACGTAGGTAAGCCCCTTCTCCCAGCTCGCTGTAAGCTCCGGATTCAAAAGGGAACGAATCGAATGCTCTACCACATCAAAAATCATCTCTCCTAACAAAGTCGGCGTAATGATCTGCGTCTTTTTATTCAGCGACAGGTATTTGATATTGAACAGTTTTTTCAGGATCTCGGCTCTGGTGGCACTGGTACCGATCCCACTTCCTTTGATCTGCGCCCGCAGCTCCTCATCTTCGATGAGCTGTCCGGCATTCTCCATGGCAAGAATCATAGAGCCGGAATTGTAGCGTTTGGGAGGCGTTGTCTCTCCTTCTTTGATTGTAAGGCCCTTCACGGCAAGCACATCACCCTTTTTCAGGTTCTTAACGCACGCAAAGAAGTCGGCGTCCATGTCCTTTTCCGCATCTTCACCTGCCCCTTCTTCTACATCTTTTTTCCCGGTATCTGTCTCCTGTTCGCTCTTATCCTTCTTTTGTCCCGGAAGTCCCGCCACCTTGAGATAGCCTTCCTCCGTCAGCACACGGAAGCTGGTAAAAAACTGTTCTTCTTTAATCTGCGTGGTAATGGCCACTTTTTGATAGACCGCCGGAGGATAGAAAATACTCAAAAATCTCCGCACGATCAGGTCATATACCCGTTTTGAGACCGGAGGCATCGCATGAAGGGCGCCAAGTCCCTGCCCTGTCGGAATAATCGCATAATGGTCTGTGATCTGCTTATCATTGACATACCGGCTTTTTGCCAATGTCTTATAGCTCCCAAATCCCAGAATATCCTGCATGTATGGAGCCGCCATCGGATACTTGCTCAGCCCGTTCAGATTCTTGGTGATCTCCTTTGCCACTGCTGTCGAAAGTACACGCGCATCTGTTCTCGGGTAGGTCACCAGCTTCTTTTCATACAATTCCTGCACGATCCTAAGCGTCTCATCCGGGCTGATCTTAAAGCGTTTGGAGCACTCGTTCTGAAGTTCCGCCAGGTTGAACAAAAGCGGCGGATTCTTCTTTTCTTTCTTTTTCTCGATCGCCAGAATACGGCAGGCAAGCCCCGGCACTTCCCCGCCTGGCATTTGCTGCTGCGCAGTTCCCGAAGCCTCTCTTCCCACCAGGTAACGTATCAGCTCCTCGGCGTCCCTGTGCTCCTTAAATCCATTTTCCTTATATAAACGGGGAAATTCAAAATACCGGGAATCCTTCTGTACTCTCCACTCCCCTTCCAATGTATGTCCGTTTACCTCCACCGATTCCATCACCCGATAGAACGGTGTCTTCACAAACTCGCGGATCTCCCGCTCGCGCCGTACCACCATGCCCAGTACGCAGGTCATGACACGGCCCACGGAAACCACGGTATATTTATTTCCCAGATAGTTCGAGATGCTGTTTCCATATTTCAGAGTCAGAAGGCGGGAAAAATTAATCCCCATCAGATAATCCTCTTTTGCTCTGAGATAGGCGGACTCGGACAGATTGTCATACTCCGAAAGGTCTTTCGCCTCGCGAATGCCCCGGAGAATCTCCTCCTCTGTCTGGGAATCGATCCAGACCCTGCGGCGCTCCTTCCCCTTCACATGTGCCATCTGTTCCACCAGACGGTAAATGTATTCTCCCTCTCGTCCCGAGTCCGTACAGACATAGATCCTGTCCACATCGGACCGGGTCAGAACGCCTTTTACAATCTCGAATTGTTTCTTTACCGCAGGAATCACCTCATATTTGAACTCCTTCGGGATAAACGGCAGAGTCTGAAGACTCCACCGCTTATATTTTTCATCATATACTTCGGGATAACTCATGGTGACCAGATGGCCCACGCACCAGGTAACGATGGCATTCTCTGCTTCCAGATACCCATCCCTTCTTTTCAGATTCAGGTGCAGAGCCTTGGCAAACTCCTGAGCCACGCTGGGCTTCTCCGCGATAAATACTGATTTTCCCATATATTAATATCTATACTCCTATTTTCTCTTCCGGAAGAATTTCCTCAGCTTATCGCCAATATTTTCCTCCTTTTCCACTTTAGGACGTTTTACGGTAACCGCCTCTTTCATGAAATATTCCTGGGCACAAACCTTCGAGGTGCCCTTTTCTTTTTTAATATAAACACCGTTGTTCTGCAGCTCACGCGCCTTCGTGTTGTCAGCCAGCATGATCTTTAACATCTGAATGAGCTGTGCTTTCACACGCTCATCATAAACCGGACACGCAACCTCCACACGCTTCTCCGTATTTCTGGTCATCATATCCGCTGATCCGATATAAACCTTCCGGTCCGCTCCTGATCCAAAGCAGAAAATACGCGGATGCTCCAGGAAACGTCCCACAATACTGGTCACTCGCAGATTATCCGTGTATCCCGGAACTCCCGGCAAAATACAACAGATTCCACGCACGATCAAATCTACTCTGACGCCTGCTTTTGACGCCTCGGAGACCTTCTTTATAAAGTCTACGTCCGTAACAGAGTTCATCTTCATTACGATTCTTCCGCTCTCGCCTTTTTTGATCTCCTCGTCCATCAGCGCCAGCACCTTCAGCTTCAGGCTGGTAGGCGATACGATCAGATGCTCGTAGCTGCCATTTAAGTTTCCAATGGACATGTTCTTGAAAAATACGGAAGCATCTGTACCAATCCCGCGGTCCGCGGTGATCAGAGACACATCAGTGTACATCGTAGCCGTCTTTTCATTGTAATTGCCGGTTCCCACCTGCGTAATATAGTGAATCTCGTTCTTATTGCGATATGTAATCAGGCAGATCTTGGAGTGCACCTTATAGCCGTCAAATCCATAGATCACCCGACAGCCGGCCTCCTCCAACCGCTCTGACCAGTCAATATTATTCTGTTCATCAAAGCGGGCGCGCAATTCGATCAGCACCGTGACTTCCTTCCCATTCTCAGCCGCTGCACAGAGATATTCCACCAATCTCGCCTTCTTAGCCAGACGATAAATCGTAATCTTGATCGTCAAAACACTTGGATCATAGGCAGCTTCCTTAATCATGCGTAGGAACGGGTCCATACTCTCATACGGATAAGACAGAAGGACATCGTGCTTCTTTACCTGCTTCATCACGCTTCCCTCCGCCAGATAGCGGGACGGCTGCGGTGTGAACGGTTCGTCCGTCAGAGAGCGCTTCATGGAAGTTGGCACCTTATCCATGATAGAGAAAATGAAATCCAGCTTCATCGGCATCTTGGTACGGTAGATCTGATTCTGCTTAATCTTAAATTTGTCGCAGAAATATTTCTCCATCTCTTTTGTGAGCGGCTCCGCTGTCTCCAGGCGCACGACTGCCATACGGCGGCGCTTGTGCAGCGTCTCTCTCATCAGAAAACGGAAATCATCGTTGATCTCCAGCGCTTCATCGTCCGGAGATACGTCTGCATTTCTCGTAACACAGATATAGTTCTTATCCGAAACTTCATATTTATCAAATACCAGTTCCAGATATTCCATGATCACCTTCTCCATCCGGATATAACGGATATCATGTCCCGGAAGGTATAAAATCTCTGAAATAAAATGCGGTACCGGAACAATACCAAGCATCGTTTTATTGTCTTTCTTCAGATTCGCGATCACATAGATCGCTTTATTCAAAAGATGCGGGAACGGGTGATTCGCGTCAACGATCTGCGGAGACAGAACCGGGAGTACCTGATCTTTGAAATATTTCTTTACATACTTTTTCTCCTGCTGTTCCAGCTCTTTGATCGAAAGACCGCAGACTCCGTATGGACTGAGCAGCTTCTTGATCTCAGCATACGTTTTGTCTCTCTCTTTATAAAGCGGCGCCACCGCTGCAAAGATTGCCTCCAGCTGCTCCTTTGGCGTCATGCCTGAACGGCTGTCGATGGCACTGTTATCCGTCAAAGACATGTCATACAGGCTGCCCACGCGGATCATGAAGAATTCATCCAGATTGCTGGTGAAAATAGCGACAAACTTCATGCGTTCCAGAAGCGGCACAGAACTATCCTGTGCTTCCTCCAAAACTCTCTGGTTAAACTTTAACCAGGAAAGTTCCCTGTTCTGCGTGTAATTCAACATTTCCCTGTCCATTTTCCCTCTCTCCTTTAAACTAAAAAATTACATCTATTTTGCCTGGATATAACCTTTTGCGGTAAGCGTCTCAGCACAAAGCACTGCGCCTCCGGCCGCACCGCGCACGGTATTGTGGGACAGTCCCACAAACTTCCAGTCAAAGAGCGTATCCTCGCGCAAACGCCCGATAGAAATCCCCATTCCATTCTCATAGTCTACGTCCAGTTTTACCTGCGGACGGTTATCTTCCTCCAAATACTGAATGAACTGCTTCGGCGCACTCGGAAGCTCAAGCTCCTGAGGAAGTCCTTTAAAGTTCACCAGTTTTTCAATCAACTGCTCCTTTGTCGGACTTGTAGCAAAGTTCACGAATACGGCAGCCGTATGACCGTTCAGCACCGGAACACGGATACACTGGGTCGTGATCACCGGCTCTTTCGCTTTCACGATCTGTCCGTTCACAATGTTCCCCCACAGGCGCAACGGCTCCTGCTCACTCTTTTCCTCTTCCCCGCCGATATACGGAATAATATTCTCCACCATCTCCGGCCAGTCCTTAAATGTCTTTCCGGCTCCGGAGATTGCCTGATATGTTGTGGCAACCACTTCCGTAGGCTGGAACTCCATCCATGCTGTCAAAACCGGCGCGTAACTTTGAATGGAACAGTTTGGCTTTACCGCCACAAAGCCGCGGGTCGTGCCCAGACGCTTTTTCTGGTATGCGATCACGTCAAAATGCTGCGGATTCACCTCTGGAATGACCATCGGCACATCCGGGGTCCAGCGGTGTGCGCTGTTATTGGATACGACCGGAGTCTCTGTCTTCGCATAAGCCTCCTCAATGGCACGGATCTCCTCCTTGCTCATATCCACTGCGCTAAATACAAAATCAACTGTCTCGGCCACTGCCTCCACTTCGTTGACATTATGAACAATCAGCTTCTTCACCGCCTTCGGCATCGGTGTATCCATCTTCCAGCGGTCTCCGACTGCTTCCTCATAGGTCTTCCCTGCGGAACGCGCACTGGCTGCGACCGTAACTACCTCAAACCACGGATGATTCTCCAGCAGTGCGATAAAGCGCTGTCCTACCATTCCCGTGGCACCTAAAATTCCTACTCTTAACTTTTTCTGCATCGTTAATCCCTCATTTCTATTGGTAATAGCTTATCCTTTTGTAATAGTCTGTCCCTAGCACTCTGCCAGATACGCCGTATAGCTATCGATGACCTTCTTCATAGCCTCCGGCCCCGGCGCGCCAATGGTATTTCTCTTATTCACACATGTCTCCATGCGGATCGCCTCGTAGATATCTCCCTCAAATACCGGAGATACTGCCCGATATTCGTTGAGCGGCAGTTCATCAAGGGAAATCCCCTTGCCGATACAGGTCAGCACCAAATGCCCCACGATCGCATGTGCATCGCGGAACGGTACCCCGTGATTGACCAGATAATCCGCCACATCTGTCGCATTGGCAAAGCCACCTCTGGTACTGGCAAGCATCCGGGATTTCTTGAACTTCATGGTAGACATCATACCGGTAAAAAGTGCAAGGCAGCCTTTTGCCGTATCGATGGCGTCGAAGATCAGTTCCTTATCCTCCTGCATATCCTTATTATATGCGAGCGGAATGCCCTTCATCGTCGTGAGGATCGACATCAGCGCTCCATATACACGCCCGGTCTTTCCACGTACCAGTTCCGCAATATCCGGGTTCTTCTTCTGCGGCATGATGCTGCTTCCGGTACTGTACCCGTCATCGATCTCAATGAACTGGTATTCATTGGAATTCCAGATAATGATCTCTTCTGAGAAACGGCTCAAATGCATCATAATCGCGGAAAGCGCACTCATGAGCTCGATCAGATAATCCCTGTCGGATACCGCATCCATACTGTTGAGCGCCGGTCCGTCAAATCCCAGCAGCTCTGCCGTATAATTCCGGTCCAGAGGGTAAGTGGTTCCAGCCAAAGCTCCCGCCCCCAAAGGACAGGTGTTCATTCTTTTATAAATATCCTTCAAACGCGAGTGATCCCTCTTAAACATCTCAAAATACGCTCCCATATGATGTGCCAGCGTGATTGGCTGCGCCTTCTGCATATGCGTAAATCCCGGCATGATCGTATCCGTATGCTTCTTCATGATATAAAGGAGCTCCCGCAAAAGCTCTACCACCAGACCCTCCAGTGACAGAATCTCGCTTCTTATATATAACTTCATATCCAGCGCCACCTGATCATTCCGGCTGCGCCCGGTATGGAGCTTCTTTCCCGCATCACCGATCCGTTTAATCAGATTCGCCTCCACGAAGCTGTGGATATCCTCATATTCATCTGTAATCGCAAGGGAGCCGTTCTGCACATCTTTTAAAATACTGTCAAGACCGGCGATAATCTCTCTTTTCTCTTCTTCCGTCAGGATTCCCTGTCTGCAAAGCATCATAACGTGGGCAACACTGCCCTTAATATCCTGTTCATAAAATCGTTTATCAAATGAAATGGACGCATTAAAATTATAGACCAATTTGTCAGTCTCTTTTGTAAAACGTCCTCCCCACAACTGTGCCATCTGTTTTTTCCTCTTTTCTTAAGCGTGTGAAAGTAATATTTTAAACTTTGTTTCCTAGTGTATCACAAACCCGCAGTCTCTGTAAAGTTTCCGTCACATTAATTTCATATTTTACACAAATTTTCGATTCTATTTACATATCCTGCCTGTATAAGTGCCATCTGTTTCAACCTCTTCCTTCGCTGCTTTTTCTCTCTCCCGCTCCAATTTGGAATAAATACAGCCACAGTAATCCTGTCGGTACAGGCCGTACTTGGCGGACAGCTCCGTAGAACGTTTATACCCGTTCTTCTTTTTGAAATCAGAAAGCAGATACCGGACCCCATATTCTTCTTCCAAAGACTTACCTATTTCATTCAGTTTCTGTGCGTTCTTAAGCGGACTGATGCTGAGTGTCGTCGTAAAATAATCATATCCGCCCCTTTTCGCCTTCCCGGCCGCTTCTCTCAGCCGAAGCTCATAACACCGGAAGCACCGTTCGCCGCCCTCCGGAACTTCCTCCAGCCCTTTTGCCATCTCATAAAATTTCTCGCTGTCATAATTCCCTGCCAGAAAGGAGATCGGATACCTGGCCGGCATCTGTTCGATCAGACGCTCCTGTTCCCTGATCCGTTTTTCAAATTCCTCTGCCGGAAATATATTGGGATTATAATAAAACACCGTGATTTGAAAATATTCTGCCAGTGCTTCCAGCACATAACTACTGCACGGTGCACAGCAACTGTGAAGCAACAGCGTGGGAACATGCCCCTGTTCCTGCTCCTTTTTGATGATCTGCTCCATTTCTCGTTGATAATTCTTTTTATTCATCCTGGAATCTATGACAGGCGGTGGCTCGTTTCGCCGCCTGCACTCTCCTTTTTCTTCATTCTTATATGCTTCATTCACCCTGATTATAAGTGATATTTTTCCAAATGACAACCAAATCCGCACGATTCCTCCGGCTTTTCATAGAATAGGATATAAGCGTTTTCCATATACTACTGCGACTGGAGGATTGCCATGGACTATATACTGGAACTCAAAAACATTTACTATGCTTACCACAATATGGATGGCGAAACAAAGGCGCTTGAGAATATTTCATTCGCCTTGAAACAGGGAGAATTTATCGCGATCGTCGGCCCCTCCGGCTGCGGTAAATCAACACTGCTCCATCTGATTGCAGGTCTGCACAAGCCAGAAAAAGGACTGATCAAAATTAACGGAAAGTACCTTCCAGACAGCGCCACGAACATCGGCTATATGCTGCAAAAGGATGAATTGCTGGAATGGCGGAGCGTCTATCACAATGTTCTTTTGGGACTGGAGATCCAGCACATGATGACTGCAAGAACGAAAGAAAAAGCCAAAGACCTTCTGGAGCTCTACGGTCTAAAACAATTCGCGGACGCAAAGCCCTCTGAGCTTTCCGGCGGAATGCGCCAAAGGGCCGCTCTGATCCGCACTCTCGTGCTGGAGCCGGATATCCTTCTCCTCGATGAACCCTTTTCTGCGCTGGACTATCAGACCCGGCTCAACGTAGGCGATGATATCGGCCAGATCATACGGCGGGAACACAAAACTGCCCTCCTGGTCACCCACGATCTCTCAGAAGCCATCAGCCTCGCAGACCGGATCCTGGTCCTCACCGACCGCCCGGCCACGATACGCCAAACAGTAAATATTACCTTTCAATCTCCCGATATGACACCGCTTGAGCGGCGAAATGCACCGGAATTTAAAACCTATTTTAATCTGATATGGAAGGAGCTAAATCCCGATGAATGAACTCTCGCAAGGCCAGATACGCTACTTAAACCGGCGCAGGCGCCATAAACGCATCGTCCGCGTATCCCGCGTCGGAATCCTGCTTGGCTTCCTGTTTTTGTGGGAATTTACCGCAAATGTCGGCATCATTGATTCCTTTATTTTCAGCAGCCCCTCGCGGATCGCACTCTGTTTCTGGGGAATGGTCCTCGATCGGAGCATCTTTCTCCATGTGGGCATCACACTTTATGAGACCATCATAAGTTTTGTTTTAGTCATATTGTTCAGCCTTCTGGCGGCAATCCTTCTCTGGTTCAGCGAACGGCTGTCGGAGATTCTGGACCCCTATCTGGTGGTCTTAAACAGCCTTCCCAAATCTGCCCTGGCACCGCTTCTGATTGTATGGCTCGGCGCGAACAAGACCACGATCATCGTGGCCGGAATGTCCGTTGCGATTTTCGGCAGTATTCTAAATCTATATGCCAGCTTTATGACGGTCGATCCGGATAAACTTACCCTGATCTACACCCTTCATGGAAATCGTTTCCATGCACTGACGAAAATCGTGCTTCCCAGCAGTATCCCCGCCATCATCAGTACGATGAAGGTCAATATCGGACTGTGCCTGGTAGGGGTGGTAATCGGGGAGTTCATCGGAGGCCGAGAAGGGCTTGGATATATGATTATCTATGGAAGCCAGGTGTTCAAACTCGACTGGCTTCTCATGAGCATCTGCATTCTCTGCCTGATTGCCATGGGTCTCTATGCTCTGATCGGCAGAGTGGAAAAATGGTACCTGCAAAGGCTGTAACGCAAAACTCTTTTTTCACCAATTTCTCGTTAACCGAGATGAATCTCCACTGAACATTTGCTTAGGTATGCCCGGCAATTGAAAACAGTTGCGGAACTTTTAATATCCCGCAACTGCTTTACATACTTCTCATCAATATTGTTGTTTTTTCATTTTACGGATACAAATGACTGTGCCCGCACTCGTCAGAGCAAGTACCGCAAGGATAATCCAGAATACCAGATGGCTTTCATCACCGGATTTCACTCGATCTGATTTCTTATCTGAAGTAGTTCCTGACGTATCCTTATCAGTACTCTCCTGAATTTCCACCTTGACCAATCCTCTTTGGGCTTTCCTCAGCTTATCGAGCATCGCATCGATTTCCTCTTTTGAGGCATCTTCATCCAGCATTTTCTGTGCTTCTACCATCAGCTCATACAATTGATTCCAGCTTTCTTCCGTATAATCTGACGATAGCAGTGCATTCAATTCCTCCAGCTTATGTTTTAAAGACTCCCTCGCTGTTTCCAAATCATCCGATACACTTTCCAGGCCGTTAAATGCCTCTGCCAGACTACTCATAGCTACCTGGATTTCCTCCAAAGTAGCCTTTTCATTTCCGCAAACCTCTCTTGAAAGTTTTAAGGCTTCTTCGAATTCATTCCAGCTCGCCTCTGTATACTTATCCTCACTTCCGGCAAGTGCCTCACACTTTTCGATCAGCTTCTGAAGCGCTTCTCTCATCTTTGCCAGCGTGGCGTCCTCTGAATCGTCTCCCTCCTCTGGGGGATTTTCATCTGTTTCTATTACACCTTTTCCGCTCAACTTTATAGCATCTGGCCCCCAATAAGAAGATTCCATCAATTCATTTGCACCATTTACAAACTGCATGGAACTTTGATCCAGCTTCACTGTTATATTCTCCGAATGATTTCCGTCCATCTTTACCTTAAGATTTCCGATTTTCAACTGATGATCTTCACCTATGAGTTCTGTCTCTCCTGCAATATAAACAGTCAGAACCTTCTTTTTTGCATCATAGGTTGTCTTCTGGATCGTCTTATCCCGTTCCACGAATTTCATGGAAATTTTCGCCGTATCTGAAATATTCTGCACTTCCATGCTGAATTTCAAAGAGGTGATCCTTTCAACCTCATGAATATCCTTCGGAAATATCAGCGTTATCGCATCATCGTCCGCCGCCTGCACCTTCATACCCATCGCCGCGAAAAGTACCAGCATAACGATGAATATATTTCTCATATATTTTTTCATAATCCTCTCCTTTACCGCATCGTATACCTTGTGAAATGGCCGAATGGCCATAACGGGATGCCCTTGGTTATACTATTGGCCCATGAATTCGATTTCCGGTAATACTCCCGGCATATCATAAAACATACTGTCACTTACCAGCCTTTGTCCCGTATTTGCCTGCGCATCATCAGTACGGTAAAGTTCTGCACGTACCTTTTTCGGAAGTTGATCCATATTCAGATTCTCCGGCGTAATCCAGTAAATCCAGGTTCCATCATAGGTCTCGCCAAGCTCACCTTCCTCCGGCACATCCGCCAGAATAATCTGCTCCGCTATCAGATAGCCTTCCTCGCTCACACCGCCTACAATATTACCATTCTCATCGTACAAAAGTCCGGTATTGTATGCCGGATTGCCCTTATACTTTCCAATAAATACAAGGGAACCAGAAGGAATCTTGTAACCAGCCTTTTCATCATAAGTATAATCGCTTTTCAGAATACCAATGATCGGCTTTCCATCCTCCTCTGCGCGGAAGTCTACATTATCTCCCGTCGGGCCTAATACATCCAGCTCTGCGACTGTAAATTCCTGTGCTTTTGTTCCTTTTATTACAAGCTTCAGGAAAGCCGCCTCCTGTGTATAAACCCATGAATCTTTGCCATTTTGGAAATATACTGCCTCTCCCTGCTGGGACGATTCAAAATTGCCGGATGCAACCTCTTTCCAGTTTTCTTTATCCTGACTGATCAGGACTGTATAATCTCCAATGCTATCCGTCTCTCCCGCACGATAACGGATTCCCGTTACAGTCAGAGTACGCCCAAAATCAAGGACAATAGAAGCTTCTTTGCTCTGCTCTGCCGTACCTCTAAAGACGGTCTTAACATCGTTATCGATCATACTCTCCCGTCCATCCTCTGTAATCACCTCATCCGGATATTCTTCCGTGTTGTCCACACTCTCATTTTTGCCCGGAACAATATTGGTAAGCTCTACATTCCAGAAGGACTTATCATGGTCGCCCTCATGTTCTATCTTGACCGGCGCCAGACTCTTAACCGCGGAGCGGTTCATGAAATGATCGACCGCCGCAACTTCATATGTAACCACACGATTATTGATGGATGCCACATGATCTGTAAATTCACTCTCTGTCGTAAATCCGATCACCTGCTTTTCTACTTTTCCGCCTGATGTAATACATCTGGTAATCTCATATCCAAGCACAACATCCGGATCAGCAGTATGGCCGAGCTGAATCGTCACATCATTCTTCACTTTACTGTCTACCACGGCCTCCATCTCAGTCAAAACATCCTGACCTTTGATTGTGCTGCCTGTACCATGTTCGATTTCATATACGCGGGACTCATCATTTACATAATAAATCGCTCTTGTCTCCGCTTCAAACTGACTGATATAATCTGTTGTCTCCTGATTCGGAACCAATCCCCAGTGCAGGAAGAAATCCGTCAAATCTCTTTCAGCCGCCGCACTTGCAAGGCGAATGAAATCCTGATCTATATTGCCGCTTAAACGAAGAGCCTTCTCCCCGTTTCCAGTCGGTGCTTTCGAGGGCGTTCTTGCATAAGTATCTACCCTTGCATAGAACAGATTCTGAAGCTGCTCCTCATAATCCTCGTATATCTTATAATTATACCCTCTGTCATACCCCAGATGAAGCTGCCAGTACATCGCAAGCGCTATTCTCTGGTCCGTCGGACGTCCTGTACTTCCTGAAGTCACCTGCTTATAAACATCCGGATATTGGAATCTTGCCGTATCATTCGTCTCGTTCCCGCGGGTAGAAAGCTGTGCGAAGTAGTTATTCGTGATCTCCGCCACCGCATACGCACCCTGATTGATATTATGTCCGATCTCATGTCCGATTCCCCAGCCAAATAACTGTCCGCTGATATATCTTCCATTCTCAGACACCAGTTCTTTTCCTCCGGCAAGTCCTGCAACTTCCGGCCATTCAATTCCAATGTGATTACCTGATGCATACATAAATGCACCTGCAAACATTCTATGATACCGGATATTCAAATGCTGGGACGGAAGTCTGTCCACCTGTGCCGCCGCCTGGTCGTTCAGTCCTTTATGCTGATAGTACAATGTCATCATCTGATCCATTGCCTTCAAAGACTCATCCAGCTTATCAGCCTTAGCCTGTAAACTACCCTCTCCAAGTCCTTTCAATATCTGCTTCGAGGAAACAGAATACATCATCTGATCTAACATGATCTCGGTTGCACCGGAAATGCAGTTCTTTTCATCATATGCATATGCCACAGCAGGACCGGCCTCTTTCCCGTGAAATTCCTCGTGAATCGCTTCCAGCTTTGCAGTCGTCTCTTCCAGTTCCTCCACATAAGCCTGAATTCTTACACGTCTCTCATTTTCATCCGTAACCTGATAGAGGTCCAAAGTAGGAATCTGTACACCGCCGCTTACGCGAACCGCATACTGGTCATTCTGATTGTTTCCGACATAGGCCACATACAGTGAACCGCCCTTCTCAAAATCCCGGTTAGAGATGCCCGGAATCGTAACCTCATTCCTTCCCACCTTCAAACGGCATACTTCTTTGAAGAACGCACCGGACTCTGAATGATACTGCGTTGCATACAGGCTTAAATCCGTATTATTTCCAGGAATACCTTTATTGCTTCCCACATATATAACAATATTCTCATTCGCATAGGCAGACACTCCCAGGGGCTGCCATGCATTCAGACCTCCAAAGCCCTTTCCGCCATCTTTCTTTGCCGTGATATTCGTATGAATCGTTACGGCCTTCTCCAGATTTTTCTGTTCAAAAATCGTTCTCGCATTATCCAGTTCCTTCTGAATCGTATCCTGATCCAGGTGGAACTCTTCGTTCTGCTTTGTATCCAGACGTTTCTGCAGTTCCTCAAAATCGCCCTCTTTTACGTCATCCCGCAGAGTGGTATGCAGATCATCCGAAAACAGTCCCAGCACATCATCTTCCAGGGAATCGTATTCATGGAGACGCATTTCTGCAATACTAAGTCCTCTTCCGTAAGACTTGATACATACCTGAAACCTGGTTGCCTTAACGCCTCCAGAAGGGAACTTGATCAAATAATAGGCCCGTCCCTTTGCATCCGTACGTCTGCCCACACTTGCACCCTGTACCAGTTTGCCATCTGCATACACTTTTGCGCCGGAAAGGTTATTCTTCTCAATCGCCTGCGCCAGCGTGATATAACCTACATGGCTTTCCTGATCCAGTTCAACTGTGATTCCTTTATTCCCGGCATAATATTCACAACCGTCATCCCAATCGGCTATATTATAATATGAGGTATATGCATTATCAAAAACCCCAAGGGCCGATGTCTTATTCTCTCCATCCAAAGGACTATCAATCATACTTCTGACATCGGAGCCTGAAATCGTTGCACTCTTGATATGCGCGCTGAGACTTCCTTCTCCCGTCGAGGTGTTCAAAAGTCTGTACTGGGGCAATGCGACCGGCATGATGTTGATCGTCGTTGCCTTGGAGCAAAGAGACTTTGGTCCTTCACCGTTTCTATTGACGCCAGTTACATAAATCTCATAGGTCACACTATCCTCAAGTCCTGTGATCTCATAGCTATGCGCCTTGATATCTGCTATTTTAGTAAATTCTGTATCGGTCTCCTTTTTATAGTAAAGGTTATATGTATCTGTATCCTCCATATCCTTCCAGCTTGCCATAATAGAACGATACTCTCCTACCACATTCAGATTATCCGGTGCCGGCGGTTTTGAAGTTGTAAACGGTCTTGCCTCTATTCGGTCGCCATAACCGCTTTTCCATCCTCCATTTACGGATTGTACCCGCACTGTATAGGTAGTTTCGTTGACCAGTTCCTTGTGACCGAATGCCATAATTTCCATAGACGTTGCCACAGTATGTCTTGTCTCCGTCGTTTTTCCGTCAGAGATCTCTATTTCATATCCCGTAATATTATTGCATGCATCCCAGGATACAACAAAACGTTTATTACCCACTTCTGTTTTTACATTCTGCGGAATATCCAGCACCGGAGGCGGGATACGGTTTTCCATATCATTCAAAAACTCTACTCTGGAAATCTCTGCCAGATTATTGTTCTGAACTCCTGTTATGACGATTGTGACCTTCTTCACTGCCACCTGGCCCTTAAAATCGACAACCAACGTTCCGTTTTCCCATCTTGCTGTCGGCGTGGCCGTGGCACTTCTCCGAAACGCTGCTCGCCTTGCAAATAACACCGGAAGTGGAACTTCAATCTTCTCTCCATCCTCTGTCTCGACTTCAATAGCCCCACTGGTAATGGGATTTGCTTCGTTCACTGCCAGCACAAGGCCGCCCATCTCTACCGCTTTATCTCCCACGACCGGAATTGTGATCTCAATCGGATTCTGTTCGGAAATTTCCTGAGCTGCATCCGCGCTTTCCAATTTCACACCTTCTGCGCCATCTGACAAAATACTCTGAATATCCCCTGTAACCTTCACTTTGTCAATATCCACATCTACAGACAAAACTTTCGCAGAAATACTCTTTTCAGGCACAGCACCATAATCTTCTCTCTCCTCGGCAATACTCTGCGCCAGCATCTGAAGATCTACCATATCGACCACACCGTCGTCATTCAGATCATAAATGTAATCTGCATCTTCCGGAGAACCCTTTCCCTCCGCTGCATCCTCTATCGCCTGAATAATGAGGTCCGCATCCTGGTCGTTCAAATGTCCATCCTGATTGACATCCCCCAAACGGATTATTCCCTGATGCGATTCCTTTCCCTCGTGGGAATAAATCATTTTCCCATTTAAAATATCGATGGTGTAATCGTAATCCTCCTCTACCTCCAGTTTCTGTGAATATGTCTGGTACTTGGGATTGGAAACCGTCAACGTATAATTTCCGGGATCGACTTCAAAATATGCTTCAGCACTTCTCGGCCCCTCTGAAGTTCCCTCATCTACTTTACCCTCCACCAGGATAATCGTACCTTCATACTTTTTACCCTCCTCATCTGCCAGTACTGCCTGAAACTCCTCGGCAAGATATAAGTCGCGGACCGTAGTCATACGGATATATACCCGGTTCTTTTCCAAAACCGGTTTCGCCACCTCTTTTTCCTCTTTTTCATTCTCAGACACGGAAATAGCCTGCACATCTTCATGCCCAGGTTCCTTTCCTTCTTCGTCACTCACTAATGCCTCTGATTCTTGTTTCTTAGCTTCGTCAGAAGTCTTGATGGTGTTTTTCTGGTCAGCTCCTCCATCCGTCTCTTCCTCTATGCCCGCGTCCTGTCCACTCTCATTCTCTGTCACTAATGGTGGCTTCTCGTCTGCTGCATACGCCGGAAGGACACTGGAAAACACCAGAGCCGCTGCCAATAAGTAAGCAATTCTTTTCTTCATTTTTCTCCCCTTTTTGTACTCCCTTCTTTTGAAATTTAGAATCATATTAATTCCATAATTTATTATGGCAGATGCTCCGTAAATTTGCAAGCACTCTTTTGCAAATGCTCCTCCTTTTCGATGACAGGCGATGCTGACATAGATTTCCGTCTTATTTTAGCTTCCTTCATTATATCTAAAATTTTCCAAAAACTTCTCAACCGAACGCGTCATTTCCTTTGAGAAATCCGAATTATATTTTCTATTGCAAAAAGCCTTCATCCACTCTTCGTAGGTCTTTGTATTCAGCTTCACATCAAACATTTCCTGAAGTTCTGCCGAATCCATATGTCTGTAAGCATTCTCATGCACAATGTGCTTCATTGCCACACGCTCCGGTTTCTTGCGGTTCTTCTGCTGCTCTGTAGGATAACCAAAAACGAGCATCGCCGCCGGAAACACATATTCCGGAAGATCCAGCATTTCCCTGTGCACCTCGCAGTTTTCCATAATATCCCCTATATAGCAGGAGCCTATTCCCAGACTATGGGCCGCCGTCACTGCATTCTGTGCCGCAATGAGGGCGTCATCTACCGCCAGAAGTAAATCTCCCGCTCCCGGATATCTCGGTTCGCAGTCAGCCGCCAAAAATGCATCATACCACTTCTGACAATCCGCGCAGAAAATCAGTACCAGCTTGGCTGTCGCGATAAATGGCTGATGATCACAGGTCTCGGAGAGACGCTCCCGCTTTTTCTGATCCGTAATATCCAAAATCGTGTAGAGCTGCTGGTTACCCGCGCTGGGCGCCATCACTGCCGCCTCCAGGATTGCTGCCTTATCCTCCGCGGAGATTTCCCTGTCTTCAAATACCCTCACCGATTTTCTTTCCTGTAATTGCCTTAGCACCTCGTTCATAAGTCCCTCCCGCTTTCTGATAATCTATTTTGATATGCATACTATTTTAAATGATAATATTCATTTCGTCTACCTAAAATAAGGCTATTGCTTCATACCGAGACGCTTCTGCTAATAAAATTCTGATTTACAACCCATTGTTCCCATCTTCAGATTTTCCAATCTGCTCATACACATCCACCGCATCCAAAACATGAAACGGTTCTGTTTGGTGGTTCCCGTCCGCCTTTGCCGTCACAAGAATATATTCCCTGCCATTCACATTTGCAAGACTGGCCAGACATAAGCCGCCTTCCTCAGTATACCCCGTCTTTCCGCCCAGGATCTCACCCCCAGTTACCTTGGCATTCTCCAATTTTTGAAACATGGTACTATAAACAGTAAATCCATCAGGGTGCTGTAGGGAAGGACCTGTGCTATATCTGCTGCTGCAAAATGCCTCACGGAAATCAGGATTCTTCAAAGCGTATCGCAGGAGAACCGCAATATCACTGGCTGTAGAATAATGCTTCGCATTATGAAGTCCGGTACAATTACGAAAATGTGTATGATCCATTCCAAGCTCCTTTGCTTTCTCGTTCATCAGGTCAACAAATTCCTCCTCAGATCCCGCGATTCTCTCTGCAAATGTGACACAACTCTCCGCTCCCGAAGGAAGCAATATCCCATACAGAAGTTCTCTCAAAGTCACCTCTTCGCCCGGCTCAAACCCTGCCAGGGATGCACCTTCCCCATACAAAGCCGGAAAGATATCCGGCGGCACAGTCACACGCTCTCCCAGATCATCGCTGTTCTCAATAGCCAATATCGCCGTCATGATCTTGGTCATAGAAGCTGGATATATCTTGTCACCACTATTGCGATGTGCTATCACTTCCCCTGAATCTGCATCTATCAGTATAGCATACCGGCTGTATAGGTGATTCAGATTAATATTACCAGTCGAACCAAATATATTGTCCTCCGACCCTCTTCCCCCTATACTCCAGGCTTTCTCTGAGCCAATATAAGAAATCAGTTTTCCTCCGGCTGCCGTTCCTATAAGAAGAACAACAGTAATCCAAACTGTCAACCATACGTTTTTTCCTCTGCACCGTCTTTTTCTCCTGCAAGCCGGCGTTCTTCTGTATCGTGTTTGATTCATTTTGTGCTTTTCCTTCCTTTCTATGAAATCGTACTCCCGCGGCAATATAACAGAATGTATTCTCACACCTTCTTCACGCACGAGAATCTGCCTGGAAGCAATTTTCTTACCGCATAATAAAAATAGCCTCTGCTCAGTTTTCATTCTACCGAACAGAAGCTATCCATACGTTAATATTCAGTTGATGATTTCCTAAGATATTCCTAAGAAAGCATAGATGCTTCCCTAAACATTCAGCGGAAACTTTACGCAAAATGTAGTCATTTCATTTTCACTGCCGGCTGTGATCGAGCCCCCATGAAGCTGTATGATTTCCTTTGCAATCGCAAGTCCAAGCCCCGCACCCCCGGTATTCGTTGCCCGCGCTTCATCGAGGCGGAAAAATTTATCAAAAATACTCTCCAATTTATGCTCCGGTATCGTCCTCCCCCGATTCTGGAAAAATATCTGTACATCCCGCACCGAACGCTCGGCCCATATCCGGATCGCGGTGCCGGGGTAACTGTAAGCAACCGCATTTTTCAAAATATTATTAAATACTCTTGCCAGCTTCTGGGCGTCCCCGTAAATAGTTATCTCGTCGATACATAAATCGATCGTATTACCATGTGGCTGAAGGATAGGATAAAATTCATCAACCATCTGCAATAACATATAGTGCAGATCCAAGGTCTCCTTTTCCAACACGATCTGCTGCAGATTATATCTGGTAATATCAAAAAACTCATTGATCAGTTTTTCCAGCCGCTTTGCCTTATCCAAAGTAATATTTACATATCTCGCTCTCTGCTCAAGCGGCATTTCCGGTATTTCCTCTAACAAGCTTAAATACCCAATCACGGAAGTAAGCGGCGTCTTCAGATCATGTGCAAGGTAGGTGATCAAGTCATTCTTCCGCGCCGCCTCCTCTTTTAACAGTTGCTCATGCCTTTGCATCGTAGCTTTCAGAGAAACCAGTTGCGTCACAATCTCTGCATGCTCTTTGGGCAGCGATTCTGCCGTAATTTTCTCCTCCAGCATATAGTCATGAATCTCATTACTTACCTGTGTAATCATTCTTTTTACTTTTACTTTTGCATAATACCTGGAGTAAGCGTAAATGCTTGTAATCCACAAAATTACATTAAGTCCCATAAAACTGACTATCAGGTTTTTTATTCCAAGCCAATTATATCCCGTCACCCGAATCTCATCCCCAAGTTCAGATGTATCATAGGACTCCATATAGTAATTCTTCTTAAACCAATCCGCAAACATTCCGTTGAATACCGCATCCACCAGAAAATATATAACATAACACAAAAGGAAGCCGCAGAGAATAAGAAGCAGATAGTTTCGTATTTCCTTATATCTATTTTTCAATTTTATATCCGCACCCCCAGACTGTTTTTATATACTTCGGGTCCTCGAAGGACTCTCCCATCTTTTCCCGGAGATGACGGATATGAACCGTGATCGTGTTATTGTTTTTATCGTAATACTCATTTTCCCATACAGCATGAAACAGTTCCTCTGAACTTACCACATTTCCCATGTTCTGGCACAAAACCCGCAGAATGGAAAACTCCGTGGGTGTGAGGGAGAGCGGTTTTTCATTGAGAATGCATTCATGTGTTTTAACATTCAGGACGAGACCTGCATGGGTAAAAACATCTTTTGACTCTTCACTTTCCATCACATTGTATCTTTTATATCTCCGAAGCTGCGCTTTTACCCTTGCCACCAGCTCCAGCGGAAGAAATGGCTTGGTGATATAATCATCTGCCCCTAATGTAAATCCTGTAATCTTATCGACCTCCTCACCCTTCGCGGTCAGCATGATTACCGGATAGCGGTGCTTCTCCCTGATCTTCTGGCAAATTCTAAGCCCGCTTATATCCGGAAGCATAATGTCCAGAATCGCCAGATCCAGCTTCTCATTCTGAATGCATACGAGCGCTTCCGACGCTGTGTAAAACTTAAATACCGTGAATCCTTCATTTTCAAGATAGAGCGCCACAAGATCGGCAATCTCCTGTTCATCATCGACGATCAATATTTTATCCGCCATATTGTCCCATTCCTTTCCCCATTACCGGTAAACCTCATTCAAGTAATATATTCTACCAAATTTTCTGAATATATTTATGGAGATTGGAATAAGACTTTATTAATGTTTTATTAATATGTCTAATTCTTTTTTTCCAGCGCCACCTTACAATTCTTTTTATAAAATCCGATTCCATACCTGATAATATGCTCATATCCGTCCCGTTCCAATTCACGCATATAATGCATTCTGTCAATCTGCTCTATTGCGGCATTCGCACATTTCTCCATCTCTTTATAAGATTCCGCCCTCTTTAATTCCAGGACAACCACCGACTTTTTCACATCAGGACTCCTTACTAAAAGGTCAAACCGACCATCGCCTGCTTCGCGATTCGATTCTACCAGATAGTTTTTGATCGGTTTCAAAAGTCCAAGCAAAAATCCATGATAAAACGCTTCTTTCGCATCAAAATAACTAATGCTGTCCTGAAGCTGCCCCTCTAGTTCTTCTTGAAACACCTCCACATTTCCATTTAACATCGCCTCATAAAATGTAGACAAATCAGAATGTTCTATCTTCTCTTTCGTCCACTCCATAATCTTATTTCTATAAATGTAACGAATCTCCTCATTTGGAATCCGAAGTCCCATATAAATCTGACCGTTCTCCATATGTTCCGAAACTTTTTTCAAATACCCCGTAAAATAAAGGAAGTTCCAGAGATTCTCTTCCGAGTGTTCTACGTCGGCATAAGTAATGTCCTCATGTATCACACTTTCTATCATTTCCCCAGAGATTAGCGCCTCTATCTTATTCCTTACCTGTAGATCCTCTGTCTCCACCAAAGTCTTAATGATACTATTGGAGCTTGTATTCGACCAATAAGGTCTCATGGACGCTCCCTCATTTTCCAGTAAATCTGACACAAAACTCATGACACTCCACGGATTATATATTTCTACATTGCCAAACAAGTATCCATCATACCATGACTTCATGTCCTCCATCCGCTCATTCAACCCATAATATGAGAGAATCTCTTCAACCTCTTCCTCTGTAAATCCAAAATACTCAGCATACCCTTCGTTTAAGATAGAGATACTGTGCAGATTATTTAGTCCGGTAAAAATGCTTTCTTTCGAAATTCTAAGACAGCCAGTAACAACGGCAAATTCCAGACATGGATTGCCCTTCAGCACCGACTCAAAAAGTGATCGGATAAACGTAACCATTTCCTCATAAAACCCCCGAAAATGAGCATTTTCTAAGGGTACATCATACTCATCCAAAAGTACGATTACTTTTCTGCCATATACATGATATAAAATCTGCGACAAGAACTGCAGCGATGTCAAATAATCTTTCTCTTCGCCCTGCGCATTCAGAATTCGCTCGATTCTATCCTGTTCATATTCGTAGGAAGCTACTGCGTCTATATGCCGCCTGAATTCTTGCGAAATTGTCTGCTTGATCATCTCGAACGCATTCTGAAAACTACTTTGCTTTGCACTTTTTAAAGAGAGAGTAATTACCGAATACTGCCCTCTATATTTGCGACATACTTCCTCTTCCTTCTCAATCCTAAGTCCGTGAAACAGTTCCTCGGTCTCTTCTGTATTTTCAAAAAAATTCTGCAGCATACTCATATTAAGCGTTTTCCCAAAACGCCTGGGCCGCGTGAACAGCGTCACTTCACTTTTTGTCTGAAGCAGCTTTTTGATCAGCAAAGTTTTGTCCACGTAATATCCATTATTTTCCATTACTTTTCTGAAATCATCATATCCCAAAGGTAAAGATTTTCTCCTATCCATAGCCGTCACCTTCCCTTGTGTCTTTCATTTATTGTACTTCATCTCGTATAAAATGACAAACAAAATCAGGCTATTTTCTTAAATAATGTCCAAACAGGCCTGTCACACTGGCTACTGCCAGCACTGTGACAAATACTACCCACGTGCAAAAGTCCGCCATATTAATCGAAAAAACAATATCTTGAAAAGGAACGAAGAAGGGATTATTCTATATGTATTTACCAATTACAGTTACACAAAATGACTTATTAGAAATACTATTCAACATAGCTCCGACAAGACCCGTATTTATCTGGGGCGCGCCGGGCATTGGCAAATCGGCTCTTGTAGATAGGAATACTATAACATTTTTCTTATATTTTCAGCATTTTTTTAATCTTTAGCAAGACGAGAGATCTCTTATACACAAGAGAGCGATATAAAAAAGAGCCAGAAACAATTTTCGACTGTTTCCGGCTCCTTTTCTTTATTATTTCTATTTACCTATTCCATGCTCAAATATCCCCCAAAAGTCTCTTGCGCCAGTCTCATAAGTTCTTCCCCAGTAAGCGTAATTCCCCAGGCATTCTTTAACCCATGTGCCGCCGCCTGCTCGTCCGTATACTCGTTCAGCAGATAGGTGCTCTCCACCACCGTTGATCCGCTCCAACCCGGATATATGAAATGTGTCACCAGCGGGATTGCCTTGATGCTGCTCTCATCGATATATACTTTCTCTTCCTCCTTGACGATTGTAAGACTCGCCATGCCGCCCAGCATTTGTGCAACTCCGTCCTGCGCGGAGGTGAAATTGCCAAGGGAATAGTAGCAAAGCGCACGGTTTCCATTATCGGCCGTCACCCACTCTACCGGCTGGATCACGTGGGGATGCGTACCGATGATCAGGTCTGCTCCCGCCTCAGTCATCTGCCTGGCAAACAACTTCTCCTGGTCGGTCGCACTCATCACATACTCGACTCCCCAATGTGGAAATACAATGGTGAAATCTGCCAGTTCCTCTGCCTTTCTGATATCCTCCAAAACCTGCGAATTGAGCGTATTGAAATCGATTGCTCTGCTATTTTCATCATAAGCACACAGCATATTTAGATGCCCTTCCGCTTTGGTGCTGAAAAATTCTGCGTTATGGCTGTATGTATAATTTAAGAGTGCAAATTTAATCCCATTTACCTCCAAAACCGGAATTTCTGACTGTTCCTCTTCCGTCTCATAAATTCCTACCATCGTAACTTCCGGGTGTTTAATCTTCCAGAAATTTGCCGCATTTAACAGTCCGTCTAGTCCCATATCGAAGGAATGATTCGACGCCTGCAAGATCACATTAAAGCCAACATCTGCCACCGCGTCTCCAATTGCTTCCGGCGTATTGAAAACTGGATAATCCTTGAAACCTTTTTCATCTCCGCCAATGATTGTCTCCTGATTGATCACACGGATATCTGATTCTTCCAGATATTTGGAAATATTCTGATAAAGGACTCTATGATCATATGTCCCATCACCCCGCTTTCCGCCGTCATAAACGGCCTGATGTATCAGGTTATCCCCGACTGCAATCAGTCTGGCCTTAGATACCGTCTCCTGCTCTGTATCCGTCGCCTTCGGGTCATTTTCCGCTATCTTCACCGGTTCTGTCTTCTCCACAGAATTCGAGGCCTGAATCGTCTGCCCCTGCCTTTCCATGCAAAAAAAGATGAAAATTCCTCCTCCGGCTATCGCTGCAACAACTACTGCCACCAAAATTCCCACAACAATAAGAATTCCTCTGTCCCTTTTCTTTCTTTTCATCTTTATATCCATTCCTTTCGCGCTGCTCAAGGCACAAAACGTGATGAAAAAACGTTGGACTCTCGCAGCTTTCTTTTTATAATAGTTTCCATAGGGATACTCAGTACACTACAAATCACGGGGAGGTGAGTGGGCTGTCCGAACTATTGGGTGACCGTATTTTTATATGTGTAGAATGCTTTTTCAAGTACAAATAAGTGTGCCTCGAGCACGTAACCTTATCTTTGTTAAAACAACTCTCGTTTTAATCCTAAGCATTCAGTCAATGCTGTTTACTCCCTATAATTCTATCGAACCTATGGTTCTGAAAGGTGGCCCTATGGCTTTAAAAATTGTGTATCAAATTTGTTGTGGTATCGATGTTCACAAGACTTTTGTTGTTGCCTGTATCGCTTCCACTAACAAACAAGGTGTTACCACCTACAAGCGCCATCGTTTCTCAACCTTCACACAAGGGTTGAAGGAATTGTTACAGTGGCTGCTTGACAATCATTGTAAGGATGTCTGCATGGAATCTACTGGCAAATACTGGATTCCAGTTTACAATGTGCTCGAAAAAAGCTGTACAATTGTACTTGCTCATCCCAAATATGTTAAGGCTATCCGTGGTAAAAAAACTGACAAGAAAGACGCAAAATGGATTGCTGACCTCTTCAAGCATGATCTTGTTGCCGGTAGCTTCATTCCCTCTGCTGATATCAGACAACTTCGTGACCTGATGCGCTATCGTTTCAAACTGACCTGCTTTATGTCCAGTGAGAAGAACCGTTTTCAAAACTGTCTCACGGTCTCCAACATTCAGTTGGCTTCCGTTGTCTCGGACACTTTTGGTAAAAGTTCACAACGAATTCTGGATAAGATTCTTGAAAATCCTGAAGATACTTCTTTTGATATTGGACCTTTAATTCATGGCTCCATGAAGAAAAAGCTTCCTGAACTGGAACTCGCCATTGATGGTTTTATCACACCGGAACAGGCTGGTAAATTAAAGATCATCAAAAAGCATTTTGAAGATTTGGAATCCCGGAAAGCAGAGCTAGAAGAACTGATTCTTGCGCTCGCCAGTCCCTATCAGCAAGAACTCGACCTAATCCTAACCGCTCCATCATTCAAAAATAAATTTACCGCTATCGGAATCATTTCTGAAATCGGCGTGAATATGGAGGCTTTTCCTTCGGCGAAACACTTATGCTCATGGGCTGGACTTACGCCGACCAACAATGAAAGTGCAGGGAAGAAAAAATCTGTCCGGGTTTCCAAAGCCGGATGCTATATCAAACCACTTTTGGTTCAATGTGCCAACTCTGTGGTTAAAAGTGAAAAGCACCCTGAAATCCGCAACCGCTATCTTCGTTTAAGAAAGCGCCGCGGCCACAAGAAAGCAATCATTGCAATAGCAAGAATGCTTCTAACAGCATTATACAACATGCTGAAAAATAAGGAACCCTATAATGCACAACTTTACCGAAAAAGTGATGTTCTTCCTGTCAATCGTGAAATTACAATTGAACAGGCAATTTTAATGGCTCAGTTTCATGGTTATAAAATCAAGTCAGTTGCTGAATAAACCTTAACTTTGCTACATATTCAATTTTTAAATAACCACCGCAAGATGGTCTGTTTGTGATGCCTAAAAAAATGGATATCCTCTACTATTCTTTTTCAACCTTATCCTCTACTATTCTTTTTCAACCTTTTCTTTCCTCTAACTGATAATTGAATGTAAATTTTCGACAATCTTTTACATAACAGTATACAGGAAAAGAAGAAAAGGGACAAGACCATATACATGATCTCATCCCTCTTTAGCTTATTTTATCTACGAATCAGTACCACCGCCACGTCGTTGACATTTGTCCCCGTAGCTCCGGTCATAATAAGTCCGCCACACTGTCTTAGCGCGTGGTACGCGTCATTCTCCTGCAGCACCGTATAGATATCGATTCCTGCCCCGGCAAGTTTCTCTTTCGTCCCGCCGTCGCTGTACCCGCCGGCTGCGTCCGTCGGTCCATCGGTTCCGTCACTTCCAACACTGAATACTGCTGTGCCCGCAAGGCCTGCGATTCCGTCTGCCGCCGCCAGTGCCAGTTCCTGATTCCGTCCGCCTTTTCCTTTTCCGGTCAAATGCACGACCGTCTCACCGCCTGCCAAAAATGCCAGACTCTTCTTACTTGCCTGGTGGCTCCTGGCGATCGCCGCCAAAAATGCACCTGCTTCTCTGGCCTCACAAGATAGCTGATCCGTCAGCACCATCGGTTCATACCCCAATTCCCTGCAAGCGTCGGCAGCGGCTTTACAGAGATTCCGCACACTTCCTGTAATGACCGTCTCCACATTATTCAGGCTTTTTGGTGTCTCTTCATTTAACAACGCGATTGCCTGATTGCTCAGTTGCAAATGATATTTTTCAACAATAGCAAGCGCCATGTCACAAGTCGTAGAATCCGGATAAGCCGGTCCCGAAGCTATCATATCAAGCGGGTCTCCTAAAATATCGCTGAGAACGATACTGTAAACCTTTGCAGGCTCACACAGCTTCGCGAATTTTCCTCCCTTTACCGCAGAAAGCCGCTTGCGTATGGTATTCATTTCCACGATGTCTGCCCCGCAGGCCAGAAGCTGTTTCGTAACGTCTGCCAGTTCCTCGTGAGGAATCAACGGTTTTTCAAACAATGCACTTCCCCCACCTGACAACAGAAACAGTACCGTATCTTCTTCCCGCAGATATTCCACCAAATCCAGCGCTGCCTGGGTTCCGATAAAGGAATTCTCATCCGGGACCGGGTGTCCCGCCTCAAAACATTTCATTTTATGAATATCGCCTTTTACATGGTCGTACTTCGTTACTACCACACCGGAATCTATGCGTTCTCCCAAAATATCCGCAGCCGCCTTTGCCATCTGCCATGCTGCTTTTCCTGTTGCGACCACAAAAATTCTTCCCGGGCCAAACTGCTTTCCTGCGAGTGCCTTTGCCACCGCCTCGTCCGGCAACACCATACGGATAGATTCCCTGATAATCTGATCTGCATCATTTCTTAGACTCATCTACTGCCCTCCTCAATCATAACATTAATGTAAAATCAGTGAAAGGATAAATATGAAGATAATGGAACAAATACCTTCCACGAAAGTAACCGCTGTCTGCGTCTTGTATCCCTGCTCCGGAGTCATCTCACCAAAGTTTGTAACTACCCAGAAATAAGAATCGTTAGCATGGGACACTGTCATTGCTCCTGCGCCAATCGCCATAACGCAGAGAACAGACATCACTGTTGAATCCATTCCCAGTGCTCCCATAAGCGGTGCCATGATACCTGCCGTCGTTGTAATCGCAACTGTTGAGGAACCCTGGGCAGATTTCAGAATTGCCGCCAGCAGGAACGGGAAGAAAATTCCAATCGACTGAAGGGAATCCGCATGGTCCGTAATAAAGGTAACCAAACTGGTAGAAGAAATAATCTTACCTAATACGCCGCCTGCCGCTGTAACAAATAGAATAGGTCCTACTGTCTTTAACGTCTCATTTGTCAAATCATACAATTTTTCTCCCATATCTGCCTGCACCAGTACAATGATGCCCAGAATCACACCGACTGCCAACGCAATAATCGGAGTTCCAAAGAAGGCACATGCTACAGCTAACCCACCGGACCAGCCAAAAATCGAAGAAACATTAGATAATGCCATCAGGATGATTGGAACAATGATCGGTGCCAGTGACATAAAGCCAGAAGGCAGTTTCCCAAAGGCTGCAACCAGCTCTTCGTAGCTCTGCGTCACCTCGTTATGATCTGCTTCATCGTTCGCTTTTACTTTTTTCCCGATATATCTGGCATAGAACCAGGCGCCGATCAGTGCAGGGATAGAAACCAATACGCCCATTCCCATCACAAGAAGCAAACTGTTCCCTATGCCAAGCGTGTTCGCCGCTGCGATCGGTCCTGGTGTCGGCGGAATAAAAACATGAGACACATACAGACCTGCAGATAGGCAGACCGTCATCGCAACAGAAGACGTTCTCGTTCTTTTCACCAACGCTTTGCGAATCGGGTTCAATACCACGAAACCAGAATCGCAAAATACAGGAATAGAAACGACCCAGCCCATCAACTCAATCGCTAATTCCGGGTGCTTCGGTCCAACCAGCTTCACTACCATATCAGCTAATTTTAATGCTGCCCCGGTAGCCTCCAAAAATGTTCCAATCATAGCGCCAAAAATAATGACTATACCAATACTTGTGAAAGTAGATGAAAATCCGCTTCCGATGATTGTTGCAATTCCATCGATCGTGTTTCCCTCTGCGTCGACTGTAGAGGCGAATGGAATTCCTCCGATCAACCCTAACACCAGTGAAACCAGCAAAACTGACAAGAATGGATGAATCTTGCACTTACTGATCAACACGATCATGACTATAATAGCCAAAATGAATACAATTAAAAATGGTACGCCTGTCATAACTTACTTCCTCCTTCATCTCTCGCACTTTGTTCGAAGCGTATGATTTTTTTCGCACTTCTTTTGTGCTTTGTTGTTATAAAGGATAACATATTTTTAATTTCAAGTAAATGTTATGGAGTCCATGATAATATCTAATTTTTGTTATGCATACCAATCGCTTACTCTATCAAATTATGACCTGTTAAGATGTAATTTTCTGTAAAAAGCGAGCGCCATATAAAAAATCGGTGCATTGGATAACTGACGTATATCCTTTCCCGTAACCTCTGCCAGTTTTTTGAGTTTATATTGTAATGTATTCTTATGCATATATAGTGCTTCTGCCATCTTAGTAATAGATCCTTCATACGCAAAATAATATTCAATCAACTGTATATAATCCGCCCATTTTTCTACCGGAATCTTTATGAACAGCTTTTCCAGATACTCTGTCATCGTTCCTTCTGAAATCTCATTAAGAAAAAGTTCAATGTTCATGTCCTGATAGGAATAGAAATACTTTCCCCAGAGCATAGCATGAGCCGCCGCTTTCTCTGCTTCCACACATCTTTGCCCGATATTCCTTCTGTCGCCCCTGTTGCTGTCAATTCCAACCGCAATATCTTTCCCATATTTTTCCTTAATCAGCTTCTGCAGTTTTTCCGCCGCCAGTCTCATCTCTTCGTCACTTCGTATCGACAGCAGACAGACCTGCTTGGGCGGCTGCCGCAAATATAATACTTTACTTCGTTCCATCTCATGACGAATGGACACCTCCATCTCCTCCAGCAGTTTCTGCCCTTCCAGCGTATCTGATAATTGCTGATAATCCGGGAAATAAATCACCATTGCTCTGTACGGCTTTTCGATGTCAATTCCCAGGTGATGTCCCCTGTCAATTAAATTTCTACTGTATGATGTGTTCGATTTTTCAATCCATTCCTGAATGAACCGGTAGCGTACCCGTCGGTCGTACCGCTTTACATCTTTTTGAATACTGTCCATCACCAGAATTTCCGTCATACGCCGGACAATATTTCCATATCCCATTACCCGGTTCTTCTCGCCGGTAATTCCTACAACACCTATGATTTCTCCACGCACAATTAAAGGGAGATTAATCCCCTTCTTTGTAGTGTCCGTTTCCATCTCATCTGAAATGTATAATTCCGTCAGACCCTCCGTAATAATTTTTCTTGCACCCTTATGTATCTGCCCGATTCTTGACGGATCCGTACTCGCAATGATAACCCCCTGTGCGTCCATCATATTGATGTGCTCATGAATTTCCTCACCGATTTCCTCCACAATCGCCTGCGCGACAATTTTTGATATAAACATATCTTCTCTTTCCTGTCCTTTTATTCACCTGTTCTTATTTCATCTTCCCCACATACCGGTAATACCCGCAGTATAAAAAGGATTCTTCCCTCTGTCAATAGTATCCGCAAATTTTCCACTTTGTCCTTCAAAATCAATTTCAACAATCAATTTCTCTCGCCCTTCCTTGATTTTTAGATTTTGTATCTTTATAATTGTTACATGAGTATCAATCGGAAAGGAGACATACATTTATGAAAAAGGCTGACAGATTTTTCCTCCTTCTTTCCTGTTTTCTTTTGACCAGCGAAATTCTGAAGCAGCTAACCCTTACCTTCGTATTAAACAGCGGAGAGTATGATTGGTGGTATTTCCCTTTTCAGCTATGCAGTCTCCCGCTCTACCTGCTCCCAATCTATCTCTGCAAAAAATCTGTCCACTTGCGCCGGGTTCTGCTCGCTTTTTTTATGACCTATAACCTTCTCGGTGGAATAGCCGTATTTTTTGACACAAGTGGTATGCATTACCCGCTTGCAATTCTCACTGTCCATTCCTACTTATGGCATATTCTGTTGATTCTGCTTGGAATATACGCCGGTATTCTGCTTCTTCACGAGGTCCGTCCTACCTGGCGGTTATTCTTTGAAAGCACACTATTATACGGACTCTCCTGCTGTATTGCCGAATGTCTGAACATGATTCTCTCTCCTCTTGGAGAGCTTAATATGTTTTACATTAGCCCTTGTTTCCGAATGAATCAAGCATTTTTTTGCAAAATAGCCGACCATTTTGGCAACCTTGTCGGAATTATCAGTTATATATTGGGGACGATTCTAGGAGCAGTGATTCTATTTATTGTCTGGCGTACACTGCAAAAATATATCCTCTGGAAAAACACCTCTGTACCTCCGGCTTTGTAAAAAGAGCACTCTGAATAAATACTCAGAATGCCCTCGCTTTTCATTACCTTATTAGTAGGACCGAATCCTGTCCTCTTCATCGTCCGTCGTATCTTCCACCTTACGAATGACCACATCATAGGAATAACTGTCGTTTACCTTCACCTGTACCGTATCCCCTTCTCGATGGCCGAAGATTGCTTTACCGAGCGGCGATTCCGTGCTAATGTACCCGCCCAGAGAATTTCCGCGAATAGAAGTCACCAGCTTATAGGTTTCCTCCTCATCGTCTTCCGGAAAATATACAGTGATCCTGTTATTGATCCCCGCCACGCCTTCTTCCGACTGGTCCGATACGATGATCGCCGTTTTCAGAATTCTCTCCAGATACCGAATACGACTCTCATTCTTATTCTTATCCTTCTTCGCAGCATGATACTCGAAGTTCTCACTTAAGTCCCCATGGGCGCGTGCTTCCTTGACTGCCTCAATGGCCTCCTTGCGAACCACCAGTTTCCGATACTCAATCTCTTCCTCTATCTTTTTGACATCACTTTTCGTTAATTGCTCCCGCATAGTTTACTGCCTCTATTTCTTACATTATAATCCTCTTGATATCATTAAATAGTACCAATACCATCAAACACAAAAGTACAGCCATTCCGGCCAGATGTACATATCCTTCTTTCTCCGGCGGCACTCTTTTCCCTCGAATCAACTCCAGAATCAAAAATACCAAGCGGCCTCCGTCCAGAGCCGGAATGGGAAGCAGATTCATCACTCCCAAATTGGCTGAGAGCAGGATTGCCATCCGCAGCATATTGATGAAGACCAGAAGCGCCCCTCCGGACTTACTTGCTTTGTAGGTAGTATCTACCGCGTCCACCACGCCGACCGGCCCGGATAACTGATCAAATCCCACCTTACCGGTCACAAGCTGACCAAGACTCTTAATCGTAACCTCTATCCAGTATTTTAATTCATAAGCCGCATAACCAACATTTTCGAAAAAACTGCCCTTCTCGTATCCGCTGCTCGTGACACCAATCAGATAATACCCGGTCTCATCAACCTGCGGTGTGACAAGTACGGTCTCCTTTTTTCCATCCCTCTCATAAGTAACTTCCACATCCTCACCCTGATGGAACTGATTATAGATGGAAATGTCCCGGAAAATGTGAATGGACTTCCCATTCATCTTGACGATCCGATCTCCCGCCTCGAGCCCTGCCTCGGCTGCCGGCCCGCCCTCGCTCACCGCACTGACGATCGGTTTATCCACTCCCAAAATACAGATAAACACGAATGCGCATATAAAGGCAAGTATAAAATTGAAAACAGGCCCTGCTGCGATGACGGAAATCCGTCTCCACGGGGATTTACTGTTAAAACTTCCCGGAGTCAGATCATCCATCTCATCTTCGCCCATCATACACGCGCCGCCAATCGGAAACAATTTCAGACAGTAGTCCGTATTCCCGACCTTCTTGTGTATAAGTGTGGGACCCATCCCAATCCAGAACTCATCTACATCAATTCCATTCTTTCTCGCAAGAAGAAAATGTCCCAGTTCATGAAAGAACACGATAAATCCAAAAATCAAAATTGCAAGTAAAATTCCCATGCACTACCTCCTGCTCAAAATTCGTTCATAAGTGGCAGCCTCCGCCTCCAGAATCTGCTCGACCGTAGGACTTTCCGTCACCTTATGTGCCCCCATACAATCCTCGATAATCTCCACGATCTCAAGATATTTGATCTCCCGGTTCAGGAATTGGCTGACCGCCAGTTCATTGGCCGCATTATAGACCGTCGGCAGAGTTCCCCCCGTCCGCCCCGCATCATACGCCAGCTTTAGTCCATAAAAGGTATTCATATCCGGCTTCTCAAAATCCAGATGCCCGATACTCCAAAAATCCACCCTGTCTCCGGGCAGGTATCTCCGGTTCGGATAATACAGCGCATACTGAATCGGCAGCTTCATATCCGGCGTGCCAAGCTGCGCAATCACTGCCCCGTCCACAAACTCTACCATGGAATGAACCACACTCTGAGGCTGTACCACCACCTGCACATCATCTATGTTTACGTCGAACAGCCACCTTGCCTCCATGACCTCCAGGCCTTTATTGACCATCGTCGAAGAATCAATGGTGATTTTCCGTCCCATGGTCCAGTTCGGGTGCTTCAGCGCATCCTCCACCCTGATATCAAGCAGATCTTCCTGCCTTCTCCCCCGGAAAGGGCCGCCGGAAGCAGTCAGAAGAATCTTCTTTAGTTCTCCCCCATGGCTTCCCTGAAGAGCCTGAAAAATGGCGCTGTGCTCGCTGTCCACCGGAAGGATCCTTACTCCCCTTTCCCTTGCCAAAGGCATGATAATGTGTCCAGCCGTCACCAGAGTCTCTTTATTTGCGAGGGCAATATCCTTCCCCTCTTTAATCGCCGCGATCGTCGGGCGAATTCCGATCATACCAACGATAGCCGTCACTAGAATCTCACTGTCAGGTATCACGGCCACTTCCATAAGTCCTTCCATTCCACTTACGATCTTTATATCCAGATCCCGGACTCTGCTCCTAAGCTCCGCTGCTTTTTCTTCACTTTGCATCGCTGCGATCTTAGGCCTGAACTCGCGGACCTGCTTTTCAAGGAGATCGATATTTCCTCCTGCCGCAAGGGACACCACCTCAATATCACCGTTTTCTCTCACTACTTCCAGAGTTTGGGTTCCGATGGATCCTGTGGAACCCAGAATCGCTATTTTCTTCATATCCGTCTCCATTTCCTGATACTACAACAAAATCACCGCAAGATAGTAAATCACCGGCGCCGTAAAGATCACACTGTCAAACCGGTCCAGAATGCCGCCATGGCCCGGAATCAATTTCCCGTAATCCTTGATGTCATGGTTTCTCTTAATCGCGGAAGCCGCCAGATCTCCCACCATGGAAATCATACCTCCTACAAGGCAAATGACCGCGTATTCCAGTGCCCCTGCGTTCACGCCGCCCCACTTGCTGACAGCAAGCGCATAGAGCGCCCCAAGAAGCGCCGCTCCCGCAAGGCCTCCTACGCCGCCTTCCACCGATTTTTTCGGGCTCAGCTTTGGCGCCATCTTATGCTTTCCGATCAGCACGCCTACACAATACGCACACGTATCGCAGCCCCAGGAGCTTAAAAATACCAGACCTACCAGGAAGATTCCGCCTGTAAGCAGGCGCGTCTGGTAAATGTAGGACAACATCACCGCTACATAAAAGATTCCAAAAAATGTCATAACAACCTGTTCTGATTTATATTTGGGGAATGAAAATACATAAACTGCCATGATCACCACCAGTGCCGCGATCACCAGCATCATGATATCTTCTTTCCTGTCAAAACGAAGCAAAAGATAATATCCCAGAGCCGCCAGATAGCCGACGCCTCCAAGCAGCGTCTTTTCCGTCTTCACTACCTTATAAAGCTCCGTCATACCAATCAGACTGGTAACCAAAAGCAGAACAAACAAAATGTCCCCGCCGCAATAAATGCTCAGAAACGCGATGATCACCAGCATGATTCCACTTAACAATCTTGTCTTAAACACTGCCTTCTTCCTCCTTTATCCCACCGTAACGTCTGTCTCTGTTATTATATTGCCGAATAGCTTTTTCTAATTCTTCTTTTGTAAAATCCGGCCACGTAACTTCCGTAAAATAGAATTCCGAATAGGCAAGCTGCCACAGAAGATAATTGGAAAGCCTGAGCTCCCCGCTGGTGCGGATCAACAGATCCGGATCCGGTATCCCATGTGTATCCAGATAGGTCTCAAACCTCTGCTCCGTAATCTCTTCCGGAGCGAATTTTCCCTCCACGCAATCCGCCGCCATCCGTCTCATCGCCCGTGTCATCTCATCCCGGCTGCCATAATTAATGGCAATCTGAAAATTCAGACCGTCATTATTCTTCGAAGCCTCCTCCAGCTCCAGAATCCGGCTTCGGATATCGTCGTCAAGTCCGGTCAGGTCCCCGATTACCCGGACCTTCATACGATTCTTCTCCGCCGTTTTCAGGCACGTCTTCATATAATTTCTGAGAAGCCCCATCAGGGCGTCAACCTCACTTTTCGGCCGGCTCCAATTCTCCGTCGAAAAAGCATAGACCGTCAGATATTTCACTCCCATTTTGTAGGCTGTCTCGCAGATCTTTTCCACATTCTTACTGCCCTGCGCATGGCCATAATTCCGGGGCATACCTTTTGCCTTGGCCCAACGTCCGTTTCCATCTAAAATAATCGCAATATGTTGTGGTACGTTCATCTTCTTTCCTCTCCTGCTTACATTTTAATCAATATAGAATATGCCTTCGCATATTCTCAGCGCGCGATCAGGCTTAGCAGCCACATTTTCATGCCCCAGGCTGAGCCTCACCGCACAAAATGCACCTTGCTGCATAGGAAAATGCAGGCACTTTCCCATGCAGCAAGAAAAGAGGAGCCGCCTTGTTCGATGCTGCCCCTCCCAAGTTCATTTTTATACTGTCATAACTTCCTTTGACTTTGCCTCTACGGATTTGTCCACTTCTTTGATGAATTTATCAGTGATCTTCTGCAACTCTTCTTCCATGTTCTTGATCTCGTCCTCGGAAATCTCTTTGCCTTTCATCTTCTTCAAAGCGTCGTTTCCATCGCGGCGGATATTGCGGACTGCAACCTTAGCTGCCTCACCTTTTTTCTTTACATCCTTCACAAGCTGTTTTCTGCGCTCTTCCGTAAGCTCCGGGAAAATGAGGCGGATCGAAGAGCCGTCATTGTTCGGATTGATTCCGATATCTGACATATTGATTGCTTTCTCGATCTCTTTGATCATCTTCTTTTCCCACGGCTGAATCTGAATCATACGTGCTTCCGGAACGGAAATATTCGCCACCTGCTGAATCGGTGTCGGGCTTCCATAATAATCCACCGTCAGTTTATTCAAAATGTTCGGATTCGCACGTCCTGCACGAATAGCCGCCAGTTCCCCGTCCAGATTCTTCAGCGTCTTCTGCATCTTTTCCTGATAAATCTCTAATTTTTCGTTCATATTTTCTTCCTCCTCTATCTTCACAGCTTATACCGTAACCTTCGTACCGGTAAAATTGCCGCTCATAGTCTCTACAATGCTGTTCTCTTCATTCAGTCCGAATACCAGCATCGGCATCTTGTTCTCCAGACACATAATAGATGCGGTAAGATCCACCGCCATCAGCTTCTTATCGATGATCTCCTGAATCGAAATCTCGTCATATTTCTTCGCTTCCGGATTCACCTTCGGATCACTGTCATAGATTCCGTCAATCGCTTTTGCAAGAAGCATCGCATCTGCCTCGATCTCGATCGCCCTAAGTACAGCTCCGGTATCCGTTGAGAAATACGGGTGTCCCGTACCTCCGGCAAAGAAGATCACCTTGCCTTCCTCAAGCGCTGCAAGAGCTGCGTCCTTGGAAAACAGAGATGTAAATGCTCCGCACACAAAGGGGGTAAATACTTCTGTTCTCATACCCACATGACGAAAAATATCGGAAACATAAATACAGTTCATCACGGTTGCAAGCATTCCGATCTGATCTGCCTTGGTCCTGTCGATCGTCTCACTGGTCCGTCCGCGCCAGAAATTACCGCCGCCGGTCACCACTGCGACCTGGAATCCCTGATCCACAAGGGTCTTCACCTGATTCGCCACTCCGATACAGGTCGCCTCGTCAAATCCTGTCTTTTTATCGCCCGCAAGGGCTTCACCGCTTAATTTTAAAAGTACTCTCTTCATCTATTATTCCCGCTCCCTTCAAGCATACAGTATTTAGACCTGAAATATCTCCTCACCTATACTGCACTGGTAAAAGTATAGCATATCTTTCTTTAAAATGGAAGTTTTTTATCCGGCAGCTGGGCCAGAATAATCGCGCCAAACATCAATATGCAGCCTGCCAGCTCTTTCATACTCAGCACCTGCCCTAAGATTACCCAGCCTGCCAGTACGGAAAACACCGATTCCAGGCTGAGAATCAGCGACGCCACCGTCGGATCCGCCCCTTTCTGCCCCACGATCTGCAGGGTATAGGCCACGCCACAGGAAAGAACGCCCGCATACAGAATCGGGGCAGCAGCCGCGCAGATGGCGCCCATAGACGGACGCTCGAACAGCAGCATGGGTATCGCCGACAAGGCGCCTGTCACAAAAAACTGAATGCACGACATCTTCACGCCGTCCACCTTCGGGGAAAAGTAATCGATGACCATAATATGTACCGCAAATACCAGCGCTCCCAAAAGTACGAAGGTATCTCCCCGTCCTATCCGGAATTCTTCCGTGATGCACAGAAGGTATAGTCCGGCCACCGCAACAGCCACACTGATCCAAATCTTCATTCCCACACGTTTTTTGAGAACGATCCCGAAAATCGGCACCAGCACGATGTAAAGGGCTGTGATAAATCCGGCCTTTCCCACTGAAGTATACTGAATACCGATCTGTTGCAAATTGGAAGCCACGCAAAGGGCCAGACCGCAGGATACGCCTCCTGCCAGCAGCATTTTCCTATCCTTTGCACTTGTCTTCTCTTTGTGGTCTGCTGTTTTTTTCCTCTCCCCGTCCGTGCTGATCCGGTCCAGTAGCCAAATACAGGGAATCAGAACCACACCGCCTATGGCCGAACGCACTGCATTAAACGTAAAAGGTCCGATATAATCCATGCCCACACTTTGCGCCACGAACGCCATACCCCAGATCAAAGCCGTGAGCGCCAGCATCAATCCATTTTTTAGTTTCATATTTTTTCCCGCCTCGCTGATTGATTCTTCAGCTCATGCTCATACAGCTTGCTTTCGTCTGAAATAATGATCGTACCCGCACCGATAATACTGAAAAATTCGATCAAAAGCACATGAGCATATCTGCCATCCAGAATATGGACCCGGTTCACGCCCTGTTCTGCCGCTAAAATCCCGCGGTCCAATATTTTTTCAAATTCTTCCGGGAAATCCCGCTGCGATTTGATCTTCTCCAATTCCTCCACCGTAAGGCGGGCATAGACCTCCTCCTGGTTCTCATCGGTGAAAATGCCCGGATACCGCGTCAAATACACCAGCTTATCCGCCTGCATCTTAACGGCGATCTCCAGCGCCGTATCCATCGGATCGATCCGTTCCATCTCATTATCTATATCATTCGGCACAATGACAGGGATATAGTCATTATCAAGAGACATCTTAAGCGTCTGCGTATCCACTCCACAAACCCCGATGGCCTTCACGCCGCAAATTTCCAGCAGCTTTGCAACCCGTTTATTCTCCCGGAACTTATCCACTCCCATCGGCGTATCATGCACCACGATCGGCCGCATTCCCACGCTTTTCAGCAGGACGATATCCTGCATCAGGCTTCTTTCTTCCATGCCGCTGAGCCACTCACCGCAGCCATACTCGATCACGATAACCTTGTGGTTAAAATCCCGTATATAAGGCAGAGCGTCGATCAAAATCGAAGCCTTCCGTTCCACCGCTTCCAAATTCTTATCCATAACCTTCCCTCTCTTTTGTAAAACCCGTCAGAATTTCTTACTGAAGGTACATTTGCATATAATTCCAAAACAGTATAGCACAAAACATTTCCATTTTGAAGATAGAATTCCAAAACCTTGTGAAATTTGGAAAATGAAATTGACTGCTGGAAATGTAAAGCCGCCGGAAATATACAATTTTTTCATTGACCCGCCATTTTAGAATACTCCAAAAAGAAAACGCACCTCCTTCCCGGAGATACGCCTCTTTCCTGCGATCCTATTCTTCTCTCATTCTTCAATGTCTCTTTCCTGACTCAATATGCTCAGTAATATACGACTCCATATCCTGTTCCGGGACTCCAAGCGCGATGGAAAGCTCTGCATACAGATTTCCTTCCGCCAATTTCAGATACCGTTCATCTGTTGCCGTGATCTTCTTCCCCTGCGCGATCCGCTGTCTTCTGCGCAGATAGAGCGTCTTTATCATCTTGATCCACTCCGTACAATCACAAGTCCTCATGCTTTCCTTATACCGCGACTCGCGAAGTTTTTCATTCTCGATCCAAAGTGTCTCTATTTCCGGAATCTGATCCACCAGCTTTGCTGCTTCCTCTTTCGAGATGACCCTTCGCATCACGACCTTACTGTTATCCACCGGAGTGAAAATCCTGCCTCCGCCTCCCTGGCGGGGACTAAGAATATAGTATAGCTTATCTCTCGAAACCCCGTCCATATCAATAGTACTGATATCCATTACTTCACAGATGCCGGTCCGCCCATAGACAATAAAATCGCCTTTTGCAAACATTCTTCCTCTTCCTTTCTCTGCCGAGCTCTCTATATTCTTATTTTAGCAGAAAAAAGAAGAATTCTCTATTCATTTTTATTTTTTGTTTATTTTTACATATATATTAGCCTTATTGTTTATGCAATTTTACCTGTTTTTTGAGATTCCCAGCACTTTCAGGCAGCCCGATTCCACACGGAACTTAATCTCAAGGCCTGCATAAGACATTCCGTAGATCCGCTCGGGATCATTCTGGTAAGAAGGCCTCGGGTCCTGGGATAAGATATCCCGCAATACCTCCCGCTCTTCCTTTGGAATCTCTTCTTCCCATTCCTCCGGTATCTCCACTTCAAGCGCATACCCCTTGCGCCGCTCAGCAAATCCGCCTTTAGCGCCAGGGCGGCTGTCCACATAAGGCAGGTAAGGTTTGATGTCATAGATCGGCGTGCCGTCCAGTATATCCACGCCTTCCACATAGAGGACCGGTCCCTCCCTGCCGCACGTTTTTACGCCTGTCAGCTTTACACAGGATAACCCGATTGGATTGGGCCTAAACGGAGAACGGGTCGCAAAAACTCCTACCCGTTTATTTCCTCCAAGTCTCGGCGGTCTGACCGTAGGGCGGAACTTCCCTTCTTCCACCTCGGAGAAGCCCCACAATAACCAAATATGAGAGAACTCCTCGATTCCACGTATAGCTTCCTCCAGGCGGTACTCCTCCTCAAACACAATACGCCCCCTTGTCCCTGCGAGCCCACTCTGCCTGGGAATTCCGAATTTATCCGGAAAATCCGTATAAATCACTGCTATTTTCTTCAAATCCATATTCCCTTACCTGCTTTTCCAAAATAAGATAGGCTAAAGATACTCTATGAACCAGTCGCGGATTTCCTCGCATCTGCTGTTTTGACAAAATTCCTCGACCCATCTTTGCCTTTCGTCCGTTGCTTCCTCCACCGTGCATCTCTCCGGCTCTACATTACACTCTCGTTCTGACTCTTTCAATAAATCCTCTGTTCTCCCGAATGAATCATCAAAAAGGCATGCATACTTCTCCCAGATCTCCAGTTGAAAATCAAGAAATCCCAGACACTGCGCAAGATAAGTCAACCGTTCAAAATCTATAAAGGTCATCTTTCGTCTTCCAGACAATATTTCCCTGTCCTTAATCCCACATAAATATAAAAAGGCATATCGTTCTACATCCCGTTTTAGCATACTTCCTCCAGATCATCAGACTTTTGTCTCACTTTCAAAACCGATTTTACCGATTTCTTCCAACAAAATCAATAGGAAATTTCTGGAAAATGACCTCAGACTTCCCTGCCCAAAACAAATTCTAGCTGTACCGTTCCGTCTATTACCCGTTTTGAATTCTAACTGTACCGTTCGTCTATTACCCGTTTTGAATTCTAACTGTACCGTTCGTCTATTACCCGTTTTGATTTCTTCTCACTGCGCGGAAGCACGCCTAATTCCACAACTTTTACGAGCGGGGTGAAACCGATACGACTCTTTACAGTTCCCGCTATCCGTTTTGCAAGATCCAGGAAATCAATGGATCCGTTGGTTTCCACATAGATACGCATGGTATCCTTTCCGTCCAGATGCGAAATACGGATCTGGTATTCGCTGGAAACCTCCGGAAACTCGCGCAGGATTTCCTCGATCTGGCTTGGGAATACATTGACGCCCTTAATTTTCATCATATCATCTGTTCTTCCCATGATGATATCCAGCCGCGGGTACCGGCTTCCGCACGGACACTGCCCTGGTATGATTCTGGACAGATCATGCGTCCGATAACGAATCAGAGGCGCCCCCTCTTTCACCAGAGTGGTGATCACAATCTCTCCCATTGTTCCATCCGGTACCGGTTTTAAGGTCACCGGATCGATGATCTCTATGTACAGATAATCATCCCAGTAATGCATACCGGTGTCATATTTACAATTTACTCCGATTCCCGGTCCATAAATCTCCGTAAGGCCGTAGATATCGTACAATTCGATTCCCAATTCGCTTGAAATCCTCTGGCGCATTTTTTCTCCCCATCTCTCGGAACCGATCACGCCCTTTTTCAGATGGATCTTATCTTTGATTCCGCGCTTGGCGATCTCTTCCGCCAGCAAAAGTGCATAGGACGATGTGGAACATAAGACCGTGCTCTTCATATCCATCATCATCTGCAGCTGCTTATCGGTATTCCCAGGCCCCATAGGAATCACCATCGCTCCCAGCTTTTCCGCACCATTCTGAAACCCGATGCCGGCCGTCCACAGACCATATCCCGGCGTGATCTGGATCCGGTCCTTTTTCGTAATTCCCGCCATCTCATAGCACCGTTTAAACATGATCGCCCAGTCATCTACATCTTTTGCGGTATAGGGAATAATCACCGGAAGCCCTGTTGTGCCGGAAGAAGAATGAATTCTGACGATTTCCTCCTCCGGTGCAGTCATAAGTCCCAGGGGATAAGCCTCTCTTAAGTCATTTTTCTCGGAAAAGGGCAGCTTCTCAAAATCCTCTGCTGTCGCAATGCCGGAAATACCGGCTTCCTCCAATTTTTTCCCGTAAAAGCTGCCCGCAGCTACGAGCGCCTTTATCTGTTTATTTACCTGACTGATCTGTATATCTGAAATCTGCATATTTATCATATCCTTTCTTTGGGGCAAATTTTCCATGCTGCTCCTGCTATCATCATTACTTGTGTCTGTTAACGCTTAAACCGGTCAATTATGCTGCTTAGCATACCCAAGCGCCCGGAAATTCAATTCATGAAATTTCTCCGGCACCTTTTGCCTGATCACCTCTTTGATCTCCTCTTCCGAAAATCCCAGCGCCCCGGAAAAGACCGCTTTTCCCAGAAGCAAAATATTAAGTACCTTCGCAGAGCCCAGTTCCTGACATGCCTTATCTGCGTCCACCACAATGAGATTTTCTACATGCGCTCTCAAATATGCGATCATTTCCTCTCCGCTATATTCCAAATCGGAAAGTGTCGCTGTAATCGGCATAATCGGCCGCGCACTTACGATCACCTGGCCGCCTTCCTTTAAAAATGGCAGCATACGGACCGCCTCTCCCGGCTCAAATCCAATAATCAGGTCCGCTGTTTTCTCTGCGATCATCGGGGAATATAAGCCCTCCCCCATTCGCAGATGGCTAAATACACTGCCCCCTCTTTGCGCCATTCCAATGGTCTCCGCACTCATGACCGGAGTATTCTTCGCCATAGCACACTCAGCGATCAGCTTGGAAGCTAAAACCGTTCCCTGGCCGCCTACGCCGCACAACACGATATTCTTATTCATTCTTGCCACCTCCGATCGCACCCGTCGGGCAAATCTGGCTGCAAAGGGTGCAGCCTGTACATAAACTGTCGTCAATACGGACTTTTCCGTCTTTTATGACAAGCGCCGGACAGCCCAGTTCCCTCACACATTTTTTACAACCGATGCACCGGTCTTCTGATGCCTTTAACGCATTCGATGCCTTTACCACCGCAATGCAGGGGGATTTAAAAATAATCGCTTTCGCGCCCGGTTCGCTTTCCACCCGCTTGACACATTCCACCGCTGCCTCATGATCCAAAGGATTTACGGTCTCAACTACCTGAACCCCGATTCCACGAAGAACCGCCTCAATATTGATCTTGCTCACCACCTCGCCCATCATCGTCTGCCCGGTGCCTGGGTGGGGCTGGTGCCCTGTCATGGCCGTAGTGGAATTATCCAGCACCACAAGTGTCATCCTGGCCTGGTTATAGACTGCATTTACCACCCCTGTGATGGCTGATGCAAAAAATGTAGAATCTCCTACAAATGCAAAACAACTGGTATCCGGCTCGATCCTTCCTACTCCCTGGGCAATTCCAAGACCTGCTCCCATGCACAGACAGGTATCCACCATATCCATCGGCATCGCATTTCCTAGTGTATAGCAACCGATGTCTCCACAGAAAATCGTCTTCTTCCCTTTCATCGCCTTTTTCACTGCATAGAACGAAGCGCGGTGCGGGCAGCCGGCACAGAGAACCGGAGGACGTACCGGAAGTGCAGGCGGCGCGGGCAGCTCTGCCTCTCCTGCAAGTGCCGCACTCTGACCTTTGTCGGCCGTACCGCATGGAGCCTCCCTCTCCTGCTCTATTCCCATATGCCTGGCAGAATCATTGTCCGGCTCTCCAAGGAACTTCCTGATATCTTCCGCCACACTGTCCCTGGTATTCTCACCTGCATTTCGTACATGATGTGAAAGTTTCCCGTATATTTTGACCGGGAGATGATATTTGCCGCAAAGATAAGTCAGCTCCCGTTCAATCACCGGGTCCAGTTCCTCCAGGCACAACACTTCGTCCAACCCTTCCAGGAATTCGAGTGCCCGTTTTTCAGGGAAGGGGTGCGGCGTAGTCACCTTAAAAAGACGTACCGCACCAAGGGAGTCTCTCGCTTCCATCGCATAGGTAAAACTGATGCCGCCGGTCGCAATTCCCTTCCGCGTCCCTGCATTTTCCCCTTCTTCCGGATAGATTCGATTTCTCTCATATTCGGAAAATACTTCCGACAGCCGTTCATTTCGCTCCTCAATCTTCCTGTGATTCTGATAAGATAACCGGGGAAAGATGACCCACCGTTTGGAATCCTTCACGAATCCCTCCGCCTTATGTAACGAATATTCCTCCACATCTTTTACCAGAATCGAAGCATAGCCGTGACAGACCCTTGTTGTCGGCCGGAAGAATACCGGCGTTCCATATTCTTCCGAATACGCAAACGCCTCCTGCACCATCTCATACGCTTCCTGAGCCGAGGACGGATCAAAACACGGAAGCTTTGAAAATGCGGAAAAACGCCTGGTATCCTGCTCCGTCTGAGAAGAAATCGGTCCCGGATCGTCCGCCACCAAAATCACCATTCCGCCTTTCACTCCAATATATTCCAGGCTCATGAGCGGATCGGACGCCACATTAAGTCCGACCTGTTTCATCGTGACCATCACTCTTGCCCCACAGTATGCCGCTCCTGCTGCAACCTCCATGGCTGCTTTTTCATTCACCGACCATTCCACATATTGATTCTCCTGACGGTTCTTCGCCACCGTTTCCAGGACCTCCGTGGAAGGCGTTCCCGGATAACCAGTAATCAAATTCACTCCTGCCGCGATCGCCCCAAGAGCAATCGCCTCATTTCCCATTAAGAATTCTCTATGCATATTGTTCACCTCTTCTCACCTTAATAAAGCAGAACCGAAGTTCCATTTCCTTCATCTCCAGCTTTTTCTATACCCCTTCACATCATAATAAAGCAGAACGCCTTAAGAAGTCAATCTTTTATATAACTCCAGTGTCGCCTTATAGTCCCCTCCATAGAGGAAATAGTAGTCGATCTGCGGTTCGCCATCTGTGTAAATGTAAGTTCCATACATCGGAATATTACAGCACATCACCGTCTTTCTCGCGGCGATGCCGATTCCGTAACCATACACAGATACAAGAAATGGCATGCGCAGCCTTTTCCCTCCGAAGCTGATATATCTTGCCTTGTGCTCCATACGTTCCAATTCGTCTGCCAGAATTCCCTTTGCCGAGAGTTTCTCCTTCTTCTCCCAGTCAAAATACACCCAGTTCTGATCATACGGAGTCGTCTCCACCTGCCGCGGAAGAGCAGCCTTCTCGGCAAGCAGCAGCTTCTTCTCCCCATTATAGAACTTTAGCGCGCCTGTCTTCTTCTCGATCCGGACTGCCAGCTTTGCCGTCGAAATTTCCACCAGGCTTTTTCCTTCTCTTGCCGTCCATGTGACCTGCTTTGAGGGTTGATAATTCCAGTAGCCCGGTTCAAATTCCGCCAGAGAGCCCTTTAAAAACTGCACCCGAATGATGGTGTCCTCCAAAGGCGTCAGCCGCAGTGTTCCGTAGCGGCTGATCAAATCAATATATCTCTTCGTCTTTTTTACGATACGGACAGCGTTATCAATGCGGCTATGCCCTTTTGGAGTCAGTGCACTGCCCTCCGGTACGTCTCTGAACTGGTAGGGCGATGGATTCAGGAGATTCTCTGTTTCCTCTGGCGGCTTTTGGGGCAGAATCTTACCATACTTTCCCTGAACAGATTTTTCTCTTTCCAACTGACGAATCGAAGTTCTTTGTCCTGGGTCGTGCTGCCTCTTTTCGGACATTCCTGCCAACACACTGTTTATACCATCATTCTGATTTGCCGAACTCCTTTTTTCTCTGTTATCTTGTCCTTTCTCCTGCTGTACTACAATCGGCTTCGGCCCCAAATAGTTCCGCGCCGCCCGTTCCTTCTCTCCCTGCAGAGCGTCCATGACCGCCTGCTCTTTTGCAGAGATTTCCTGTTTTTTGTGGCGTTTTACCTCCGGTTTCCCCTCTTTTTCCAGCGACCTCATGCGCTTCTCTTCCGGCACCACTTTCCCGATCAGATCCGTCAGATCTCCCTGATGAACGACCGTCAGCTCATGCAGCGCCCTCGTTGCCGCCACGTAAAGCAGCTTGACATACTGATCCGTGGCCGGATAATTTTCCGCAGAGGGATTGTAAATAAGGACCGCATCAAATTCCAGGCCCTTCGTATATTCCACCGGAAGCACCATGATTCCGCTTCCAAACTCAGTCGTTTCCAGATTACTGTCCACGATAGGCATTTTCTCACCAAGATAGTTGCTTACTCTTGACGCTTCCGACTCATCACGACAGATGACCGCGATCGTCTCACGCCCCTCCCTCTGCCAGATTTCGACCGTCCCGGCCGTCTCACACAGCATAGCGTTCTCATCGGCACACGCCTTTACCTGCACCTTATTGCCGTGACGACTGATCGGCTCCACCGGATAAATGGAGAAACTCCCGTGGCGCAGGATCTCTGTTGCAAAATCAGAAATCTCCACCGTATTCCGATAGCTTTTCCTTAGCAGACCGAAACTGTCATCTAATCCGGTCAGCATCAGTTCCTGCAGCTCATTCCAGTCGTTCAGCCCATAGCCGAAATAAATATTCTGTGATACATCGCCCATGATGGTGTAGGTACAGCCGCGAAGACAATACTTGAGTACGGCATATGCCATCATACCAAAGTCCTGGGCCTCATCGATGATCACATGGCTCGCCTCGCGGATTCCGTCTGTTTCTTTGATGCGCTTATACAAATAGGCAAGCGCAGCCAGATCATATATATCGAACGTATTCTCTGTAAACGCTACCTCCTTGCCTTTTAACGCCTGACTGTTAAGGAACTCCTGATAGACCTTAAATATGGAACCTTTCCAGACATCTTTTCCGAAATGCCACCGATAGGTACGCCTGAGCTCCTTTTTCTCCTCTGGAGTATAGGAAACGTATTTTCCTGTCAATTCGTTTTCCAGCCTTGACAACAGGATTTCATTTAGCATGTTAATCTTGCTCTGCATAGACATCTGCTGATTATTGTCCAGGTAGTTGCGTATCGTCGTCTCTCTCACAAGAAGAACCCCATTTTTCTCCAGTCGAATCTCCTTCTGTGAGATTCGCATATCTTCGTATCCATTGCAAAATCGTTCCATATCCCGGAACCATTCATAGCTTCCTTTGATGTAGAGCGACTCATTCTTTCTGTCAATCGGAGAAATACGATAAGTCCGCGGATCCCAGTCTTCATAGAGGAGCCGCACAAAGAGCTGTTCAATCGTCATTTGAGAAATACCGTACACGTCCAGATCCGGCAATACACTGGTAATATAATTCAGCAAAATCCGATTACTGCCGATGATATAAAAATCCTGTGGGCGGAATTCTTTTTTATAATTGTATAAAATATAGGAAATACGATGCATTGCTACAGTCGTCTTTCCGGAACCTGCCACTCCCTGCACAATCAGATTCGTTTTCGGTGATTTGCGGATAATCGCATTCTGCTCTTTCTGTATCGTGGCAATAATTTCTCCTAACACTGCCTTTTTACTCTTTGCAAGATATTTTGTCAGAAGCTCATCATTTGCCACCACGTCGGAATCAAAGAAATCGACCAGCCTGTCCTCTGCTATTTCGTAAGTCCGTTTGCGCTTCAGATCAATCTGATAAGTCCCCTCGCTTTTCACCACGTACTCGCAAGGGCCCATAGCATTTTCATAATAAATAGATGCCACCGGTGCTCTCCAATCTATGACAAGCGGCCTGACTCCGCCTTCGGAGATACCGACCCGCCCCACATAATAAGACTCGTCCTCCTTTTGCTTTGGATCCTTAAAATCAATTCTTCCAAAATAAGGTTTCTTCCTCGCCTTTTTACATCGCAGTAAATCCCTCTGATTCTCCCTTAGCTGTGACTGCGTATTATGAAAAAATGCCAGTGCCTCCTTGTCTTTTGTTCCGTATGTCTCCATCAACTCATGCAGCTCGTCCGATAACTCAGTGACATAGCCCTGTGTTTTGTCCAGATTATCCTGGGCCACTTTAATAATATCTGCCAGCTGCTGTTCTTCCTCTTCGCGGCTCAATCCCGGAAGCGTGCGGAATGTCTCTTCTTTTCTCATCGTCCTCTTCCTCCCTGTTATCCAATAATAATATGACTTGTGCTAAATTTCAATCATTTGCTTTCGCTTTTTGCACATGCATACCAGGGTAAACTGTTGCCAAACATTTGCTTTAACAACAAGAAAGAGCCTGCTCCTTATTATAAAGAAGTCAAGCTCTTTCCAGTTTTTCAAAACATTATTAGGTTTAATCAACATTCCTTCATTAGCGTCTGCAGCAGCATAATGTGGTACTCTTCGTCCTTAATGATTCTCGCCAGTACAGCGTTGACATCACAGTCATTTATCATTTTCATGTGCATTCGGTATTGGCTGATCGCCGCTTTTTCCGCTTCTATATCCGCAAACAACATCTTCCCTGGTTGCTGCGGTATATTCAGATATCCTGGCGTCCACATTTTTTGCATTCCGTTCTGGTACTTTGCCGTAAAATCAATAGTTCCTCCCAACAGATTAATCAGCTCTCCCAACTTCTGTAAATGCATCATCTCCGCCATCGCGATTCCCAAAAGAATCCTCGCAATCTGGCATTTTTCACCAGCCAGACGATTCTCGTTATTAATGTACTGCGTGATCGCAGTCATCTCCGATACCGAGCCACAATAATCGACACTAAGCAAATTGGCATACGCCTGGTTCCTTTCTCTTACCTGGGTCGGAGGATAAGGCAAATCCATCATAATCGGCTTTATCTCCATAAAATTACAATTCATAACCAGTGAATTCCTTTTTTCTTCCATAATAAATGCTCTCCAAATAGCTCTTTATATGATATTATGTTAGAATAAAAGAATCATGTATATTTTCACACATTTTACTGGAGGCATCATTATGTACTTAGTCACTGCATATTTTGATGAAAAAACAAATAAACGCATTCAAAAATATATCAATCTCGCCGCTTCTAAAAGCGGAAATACCTTTATGCTTGATGCAAACGTCCCGCCGCATCTGACTCTTTCCGCCTTTGAGACCCGCCGGGTTTCTGAGATTATACCGGCACTGGAAAAAACTGCCGCTCATCTTGACTCTGGTTCCCTTACCTGGTGTTCTGTTGGCGCATTTCTTCCCTATGTCCTTCACATCGCACCTGTTTTGAATGGATATCTCCAGAATCTTTCCACAAAAATCTATGAGACGCTGGTCACTTTGGACGATGTAAAAATTAGCCCTCTTTATCGCCCGACGCAGTGGTTTCCCCATACGACGCTCGGGAAAAAACTAACAAAAGAGGAGATGCTTGCCGCTTTTAGTACCTTACAGGAACATTTTGCTGCTTTTGACGGACAGATAACTCATATCGGACTTTCCAAGCCAAATCCCCATGTTGACTTAGTCCGGTTGAAGCTGCCATATATTTAATGTGCTTCTATCAGACATTTCTCTGGCAGCTTACAAATCCTTATACCATCTTGAAATTATGAATAAACATAACATCTAATGCCCTTTTTTACCAATAAAAGAACAACTGATTGCCACAAACACGCCCATCAAAATCCATGGGAACGCCGCTTCTATAAAATCACTGATCACCTTTCTGACCCTCCTCGTTTATAAACACCTCTTCTATCTTGTATTCCAACATCATAGTAGAACAGTAAAAGTTACGTTTGTACAAATTCAGTGGCTAATGAAGCAAAGAGTTCCGATATTTCCAGTAATGGTATCCAATCCATCCGAATAATGTAAGATATGCTACAAGCAACCCAATAAATACACATGTCAAAACATGATTGATCGGGCTATCAATTCGACTCTGGATATATATATTTGGAAGAATGACCAGGAAAAACATGATAAGTAAAGGAAGCATACGTCCTTTAATCACTCTTTTCATCATATCGAGCCTGGAAGCATCATCACAAAAAATTTCTTCTTCCCCATTCATCTCCAAGGCAGATTTTTTGAAATAACTGTAACCTACAAAATCCTGCAAATATTCCCAGCCACAATCCCGGAACATCTGGACATATTCTTCCTTATGCGCCAGTCCTTCCTGATTATAGTCCAATTGATAAATCACATCTTCTGGTTCACATTTTTCAAAATGATACATTCCTGGGAAAGTGACTCTGACAAATTTCCATCCGCTCTTATGCCGCTGGCGCAGATACTCCTCCTCCTTCTTCCATTCGGGAACCGTAAAAAATCTAAATTCTGTTTTTGTATCTTTCATCTCACCGCACCTCCACCATAGTATGATACAAACGCTCAATCCGCTTCATTTCCAAGTCCAATACCTGATTTCCCAGCACCGTTATACGGTAGATCTTCCTCTTCTCCTCTTCTCTTACAAACTGGATCAGGCCATCCTTTTCCATTTTAGACAGGCTTCCGTACATCGTGCCCGGGCTGATGCGAATCTCTCCTTTTGTCAGTTCATCTACTTTTTGTACAATTCCATAACCATGAGACTCCTCCCGCAGGCACAATAGAATGTAAAATCCTGTCTCTGTCATCGGTACATACACTTTTTTTATATGCGCATCCATACCATCACCTCAACATCTCAGTGCGATATATCGCACTGCAATACTATGATTCTACTATAGCACTGCGATATATGTATGTCAAGACATTTTGCCCTTTTGTGACCGCTTTCTACTTTACACATTCTCTGGCTTTTCATCCTTCCATCACTCTTAAAATAACCCTGTAAATAATCCTCGTAGATATTAGTCTGAATAAAAATATATGGAATATATCACCACAATACTCTATAATTAGGATAAAGAAGGAAAATGTGAGGAACGCATCATCATGACCAAAATACCCGAAAAATTCTTTGATTTATTTTGCAGCATAGGGATACAAAAATCATATTGCAAGGATGAGATCATCTATTTTCAGAATGACTCTGCCGATTTTCTTTATCTGGTTCTATCCGGAAGAGTTCGCGTCTACACTCTCGCTTCCTCTGGGAAGGAAACAACACTTGAAATTATTGAAAAGGGACGCATTTTTGGTGAGTCGTCTTTTTTGAGCGAACATATTCGACCAACTACCGTAGCTGCCGTCAATCAGGTCCTCCTTGTCTCTTGCTCTATTCAGGATTTAATCCCTGTACTCAGCAACTCTACGGAACTGATGACTCTTATCTTTCAACATCTGAGCGAAACCTGTAACCACTTGTCCCGCCAGATTCACAGACTGACGAACTATGATCGTTATCAGAAAATTTCCAGTTTCCTGCTGGAAGAGACTTTGATTCCCAATCAAGATAAGGGCATTGAACAGAATATGCTTCCCTATACACATGAAGAAATTGCCGAAACTCTAGGAATGAACCGAGTGACTGTCTCCAAAGTTCTATCACATTTTGCCAAACAGAACCTCATTCAAAGCAAATATGGAAAAATCGTAATTCTTGACCGGGAGAGTTTAAAAAAAATCGAACAACAATCCATAGAATGTAGCATATGATACAGTTTTCTCTCTGTTCAATTTGTATAATTTGCAGAGAGGTGAACACGATGAATATAAAAAATAGATTTCTTTCCTATTTTACTATTATAATAGGCGGAGGCCTTACAGCCGCTGCTTTTGGACTCTTTATCCTTCCGCAGAACTTTGTTGCGGGCGGCGTTACCGGTCTTTCCGTAATACTGTCCCCTATTTTTAGACTGCCGGTTTCCTGGATTGTCCTCGCAATAAACCTCCTGCTCTTTATCCTTGGCTGGCTATTTGCAGGAAAAGAGTTTATCTTCAAAACATTAATCATGACATTCCTTTTTCCAATTCTATTGGACATTTTCAACACGCTCTCCTGGTTTGACGAATTAACCGCAGACCCTCTGATGAGCAGCTTGATTGCCGGTTGTATGCTCGGCTTGGGCTCCGGCCTGATTCTCCGCGCCAATGGTTCCAGTGGTGGTTTTGATACTCTGGGCGTTGTGCTCAACAAGAAATTCCAGATTCCGATCTCCGCGGTAATGTATGTCTGCGATTTTACGATTATCCTGTGCCAGGCGATCACAAAGCCTCTGCTTTCTACTATGTATGGTATTGTTGTCATTCTTTGTTGCAGCATCGTAACAAATAAGATTATTACTCATGGTGAGTCAAAGGTACAGCTTTTGGTATTCTCAAAAAATCGGGAAGCGATTCGGGAAAAGCTGCTTTACACTTTTGATACAGGTGTTACATTACTTGATGCTGAAACCGGCTTCCAAAAGAAAGAAGCTAAAATTATTCTGACGATTCTTCCTTATAATAAAGTTAATTCTATAAAGAAAATGATCTACGATGTGGATCCTTATGCATTTACGGTAATCAACCAAGTAAATTATGTAGGAGGACGTGGGTATAGTATTCGGCGCTAACGGATTTCTTTATCCATTTTATGAACAATTTGCTGTGTCAATGGCAATTCACAACCGTTTTTTTCTAAATACCAGGGCACTTGCCAGACATAATAAACACATACCTGCTGCCATCGGCACCCAGGTCCACACTGTATAACCTCCACCTGTCATTGGCATCTCCAGTGATACATCATTCGAAATCTCATAGGTCAAATCATAGACATAATAAATATCACCCGCCTGATCGTATATGCACTGGTCTTTATCAATCTTATGCTCTGTAACCTCCTTTTCCGTCATCTGCATAGGAATTTCCACTGTGATTGCATCTTTTAGAAGCATATGTCCATCTACAGTCTTTGTTTCCGTAATCGTATAAACATCAGGATACAAATGTTCAAATACTGCCTCACCCTCCTGATTAGTCGCCGCTTCTGCCACAACTTTCCCTTTACTGTTCGTGATTTCAAAAGTTACCCCTTTTAGTGGCGAAGTGCCATTTACATCGTACTTCCGAATCCGGACACTGCCTTCCATTGGTTTATCACTGGCAGTATACACATTGCCACCATTAAGCCGGAGCCAGCCAGCCTCCTTCCTGACCTGTGAAACATAAACCTCACTATCCGAAGCGATTCTATTCCCCTTGGCATCCGTCAGATATCCTTTCAGAGTGTAGCCCGCTGCAGGTTTTGTCTCCTGGATGGCAATCGTTCCATATGGGAGAACAGGAGTCTGATTGACATAGTACAGTTCATCACTTACTTCTTTCATAAGATGAGCATCATTTAACTCTGCTTTGTAATACCCCGAAGCATCTTTTCGAATACCAACCACCCAGGTACGCGTTGCGGAATCCGGAAGCGTTTCTTTTGTATAATAACCATCAAAATACCGGATTGTAAACTCGGTTCCCTCCAAAGACGGGCAGGTAGATGTACACTCCCCCTCTACGATTTTTGTTATATTAATACCGCCTGAGGCATACTCAGGAACATCTTTTACCTGAACCATGACCGGTGTCGCTTTCGTTGCTCCGGCCGTGATTTTCACAGTATAGATCTTATCATCAGCCTGATACCCCTGTGGCACTTCTGTTTCTTTTATATAATAAGTACCAAGCGGCAATTCGATTGCTTCCGTATTGCCATTTTGATCTGTTTTAACTTCGCCGACCTTACCGCTAAGTATGCCTTCCTGATTCTTATTATAAATCGTATATACGGCTCCCGCCAAGGAATAGCATGAATTGCCCGATGTAATATCACCAAGAGCAGAGTCTTTATGCAGCTTCAAATAGCCTTTCTGCGGCTCATGATTTGTTTTAAATAAATAGACATAGGAATTAGCCGTTTTGGCTACAATCTCTGAAATCCGATTTCCTTTGTGATCGGAGTGCCAAAACCGATTCTGAGAGGAATTGTCTCCCCAAAAGAAACCTATATGGCAATCACCTCCTTCGCTCCAGTCCTTTGGTTCAAAGTAGATCACATCTCCCTTTTCCAACCTACCACTTTTAAGCGCCTCTGAAATCGTATTGAAACGATAGGATTTTATACTCTGACTATGTGCATAGTCATTCCAATTACTTGCATTCAGATAATGTCCAGGAAGTCTTTTAGGAATTTTATTTAGATCTGCTCCGCAGGCTTTTAAGACATGTGCGACAAATCCTGTGCAGTTCATGCTTCCTTTTGCTCCCGGCACCATACAATTATTTACCGTAAGCCCTGTGCCCAAATGAGAATATGGAGTTCCCAAATAAGTAGATTGATGTGATTCCAGATACGTCAGCACATCTTTCGTACACCCCAAAGATTTATCCAACTTCACTGTACTGTTCGTATTAGGGTCATACGCCACCAGAGGACGGATTCCATCCAATAGAATATCCACATAAGGTAGTTCCTCAACAGGCAAACCTAACGAATATTGCTCTGAAACAGGTTCAAGGTGATAACGCTCTGTTCGTACATTATAGTATTCGTAGTTCCACTTAATATCAACCCGAACAATTTTTCCATTATTCAGTTTTACCTCAGTTGAAGCAGGCAGCATGGCCAGTGCCTCTTCTATCGTTACTGTGCCCGCCTCAAATTCCATCAGATTTTCCTTATCAATACCCAGAATCTCTACTATTTTATATGATTCTTCTGTTTCCATCTGTTTCTCCGAATTCTCGCATTCTTCCTCCTTATCCCCTTCTTCGACTTTATTCTCACCTTGCTCCATGCCTTCGTTCTTTTCCGCTATTCTTGTCCTATCCTCGTAGACGTTTCTTTCTGTACCATCCTGAGCCATATGGCTGCTGATATTTTGTTCCACCGCAAACACACGATTCGCTCCTCCAGAAAGTAAAACCGACTCTAACGCAACAAACACCAACACCAGATATGCAAATTGCTTTACCCTGCGTTTCATACTTTTTCTTCTCCTTTCTGCCTGCATTTAGACCGAATACAACTTTTTATTTGTATCATATAACACCTCTGCCATTTAACGTTGACCCTTTCTGAAATATCGAACCCATTTCATGACCAGCAGGCAAATCACAAAACAGCTTCCGCTTAGTCTTAATGCCAGCTTATATTCGGCCAGCCACCTCGATTCCCTTTTCTTCTCCTGCAAAATCTCGGATTTCTCTACACCTTCCTTAGCTTCCGTCCTGCTTCCCCGAACCAACAAACGGTGTGTATTCACGCCATACGGTGTACAGGTAACCAAGGTACAGTAGTCCTTTCCACTCTCTACTCTGAGATTGCTTAATTCACCCGGCAACACTACGTTGATCTGATCAACTTCATATGCCAACCTTTCTCCCCATACATTCAGAAAGAAAATATCCCCTTTCACAAGTTCTGTCAAATCACTAAACAACTTCGCATGACTCAAACCTGTATGCCCTGTCAACACAGTATGTGTACCCTCCCCGCCAATCGGAAGAGACGTTCCCTGCAAATGACCTGCTCCGTTTTCGAGCACACGCTCCGATGTCCCATGATAGATAGGCAGGGAGACAGCAATCGACGGGATCTCAAGGAATCCCATAACCCCGTCCTCTGTCATACTAAGAAGAGATGCGTATTCCCCGGCTTCCTCATGGAGCTGATCCTCTATAAAAGGATCCTTTAACTGTATATGCCCACCGGCTATCATATGATTATAGTTTCTGGCAGCTTTCATTTCAGACTGTCTTTCAGAGTCGTCTGCTTCCTGAGTAATCCGATTTACTGTACTTACAATGGAATCCGCCCGATTTTCAAATAGATAGTTAGAAAGATATGGATAAATTAAAAGAATAATTGCAATTTCAAAAAGCAGGAATATCAGTAGTTTTCTAACAATACCCCCTCTTCTCATATCGTCATTACGCTTCTTTCTTCGGCTTCTTTGTCACAAGACCAATTCCGATAAAGGCTGCGATACATCCTGACAAAGTGAAAACAATAGTCCCATATCCACCGGTATTAGGTAATGTAAAGGAAGGCGTATTCAGGACCGTCATATCAACACACGCATTGGTCGACGAGGTATTCTTTACAGATTCCGTGCTCATATTCGTCACCTTTCCATCTACTGTTGCATGGGCCCGGTTTCCATTTATTTCTATCATCTTCTTATGTGGATTATTTGAGATATCCAGAATATCATAAAGTGTTGTCTGTGAAGGTGTGAACTCATCTTCTGTACATACAATATTGATTGTCATAGGTTCTTTCAGCAATGAATATCCGTCTGAAGTATGTATTTCTGTCAAAATGTAGGTATCCGCTTCCAGCCCATTAATAAACAATGTCCCGTCCACGGCAGGAGTAAACACTGTTCCCTCCTTTTCAGATGCCCCTTTCCCGGCGTCTGCCACATAGTATCTGCCAGCTTCACCTTTCTTCGCTTTAATATAGTGCCCGTCCGTCTTATTCTGTAACACAAACTGCACCTTCGATGCATCCCCCGGCTTCTCCCTATCACTGAATTCCTTTTTCAAGTGAATGCCAAATGCATATACTCTGGCCCGGTCTTCCAAAGTATCCACAAAATCCATGCTTGTACGTTTCCAGGTCAGTTTTACATCATTCGTGTTACCGGTATCGCCCAAAATCAGACTCGCATCTGAATTGACTGTCGCACTGTAAGACACGACAATCCAATGCTGTGAAAGGCTGGGATCAATTTCTTTTAGCCCTCCTTTTGTCGGGCTTACCGTCATCTGATTATATTCCGAATTACTGCCTTCATAAACCTCTGTAAACTGCGTCGCACCATGTTTCCATGTCTTGACCGCCTTTGCAGTATTGTTCGCTCTTGCATCTACTTCATTGTCATAGAAATAGATGACCGCATCTCTATTGTAAGTAAGTCCCTTGTCCATCTTATCCACAAAAGTATACTGCGTTAGATATGTTGCTTCCGATGTGATCTTCGGCAGATGGCTGACAAAAATGTAATCTACTTTATCCCCTTCAGATGCTGTCGCTATATCCCGATATTCCGGCTTTTGATACAGAACCGCATCATCATTTTGTCTGACCAGTTTATCCAGATTCGGAATATCCGTCTGATTTTTCGGGTATACATCTACATCATAGAACCAGTATTCACCCTTATCATTTGTCATTGGCAGAGATACAAAAAACGGATCTACCGTAGTATGCACATTGGCCGGTACCTTCGTTTCCACTAGCAAATAAAGTCCCAAGGGCAGGCCCGTTGTTCTTGTCATTCCATCTTCACCTGTCAGAGGCATTGCCATTCTGCCGGACGCGCTTGCTATATACTTCTCCAATGCATTTTTCCCCGCCGTCGAATGAGACAGTGTATCCTTCAATGCCTTGTTTAATTCATCGGCTGTATACTTATGATTTCCGCGGGCATCTCGCATCTCTAACACATTCTCCAATGCTGAAGGAATATCATACAGAAGATTCACATGACCATCACTGCTCTCCGTATGAATGTTCCCAACTTTTACGTAGGTAAATTCTACTCCTTCAATTACATACCGTTGCAGAGCATTTTCAGCCGCTGTATTCTTTTCTCCATTCGCTGTAAACTGCGTAACATCGACTCCATCATTCGTTGCTGCCGTCAAATCATATTTATGAATAGTCAGCGTTGCCGTCCTGCTGGTATCAATAATATCTTCCGGTGCTGCCATAACACTGGCTGCAGGCATTACTGCACAGGCTGCTACAAGAGCCAATGCACTTAACTTTTTCAAAATTGCATTCATAAATCATTCTCCTTCTTTCTTTTTTTGCATGTTTATACATAAAGCTGTTAACGTTCTCTTTCCTGCCTCCTATTGCTTTTGCTCCTGACTAACATCAGGATTACAACTGTAATCAATCCAATAATCGGCATCCCGATCCTAATACAGGATTCCCAGTAAATCAGACCATTAGAAGCCTTCCATTCGCGTTCGTCCGATAAGATATCGAAACTTTTGTTCCCTTTTTCAATTTCTTTAGCCGCACTCTTGGTATCCTCCGCTTCCATACGCTCACAGAATACCAGATAGCGATAGGGGCTATTACCCAAAGTGTAGGGATGGCAGGTAATCAGTGTTACCATATCTTTTCCTTCCCGAATCATGATAGAATCACTGTCCCAAGGGTCTACGACTTCCCTATCCGTCACCTTATAGGTCAAAGTTTCCCAGGGATTCGTGATATAAACTTCCGAACCGATTTTGGCATTCTCGATATAAAGGAAACAGGCACTCCCCCTCCATCCCCTGTGACCGGCGATCACACAATTCGTATTCTTTCCCCCAATTGGCATACTAGTCCCGGATAACACTGCCGCGCCCTTCGCAAGATTCGCATCAGAGGCACCTAAAAATAGCGGCAGCCTCACTTCCATATCCGGTATCTCAATATATCCTATTACCGACTCATCACTCTCCAATGATGTGATTCCCACCGGCGCCTGCTCATAACTCCATGCATCTGCAATACTCTGCCCGAAAGCAACTAAATTCTCATTATAACGCTTCATCTCCAGGTATAGTTCTTCCGTCATCCCGGATCCAGGCTTTATCTCTTCTTTTTGTAATTCACCTGACACAGGAAAAGTCGTTTTCCTCCTTTCCTCCCTTTTCCCGGGCTGGTTCCCAGATTGTGAATGCTCATTTTCGAACTTCTCTATCATCTGGTCCACTTTCTGTTGCAACTTCCACTCGCGAAAATCAGGATATAAAAAACAACCCGTTCCGATCAGAATGAAAACGATACCCAATAGAAGTCTTTTCTTCTTCCCCATCTTTTATCCTGCTCCTAAATTCATAATTTGCTTTTCACGATTTATGTAACATCATATCAGCGCGCCTCCTTTCTAATGATATTTCATTATCATCTGCACCAAGTAATTGTTTTCCGTTACTTGTAACGCAGATTATACACGCATGAAATTACAAAGTCAAGATAAAAATCATTATAAATCATTATTTTTTGTTTTCTATTGAAACAAGTCACGAAATATAGTTATAATATAAAAATACCAGTATATTGTATCCTTTACCTTCAAGCAAGTCATTTGGCAAAATGTGAATGATACAATACATCAAAATATCAGTAAATAAGCGAGGAATATTATGGATAAAGAGACAAATTTAGGACAGCGTTTACAGATGTTTCGCGAAAAAGGCAAAATCACACAGCAGGAGATGGCAATAGCCTGCGGTTTAACAAAAAACCATATCTCCGCATTGGAACGTGGCTGCAACAAATGCAGTGCCCAGGCATTGATCAGCTATGCAAAAAAATTGAACGTATCCATCGACGAATTGACGGGACTTCCCAGTGAGAGGAACTCCATTTTACCAGAATTACAACAGTTATTGGCAAAGATGGATGTGGAACAACAAAAGTCTGTTCTATATAGACTTCAAAAAGAAGCCACAAATCAGGTAAACATTCTCCCTGAATTGCAGGACGTATTATTGAGCATGAATCAAGAGGAACAACAGCAGATACTAGGAGTCATACAGATTCTTAAAAAGACTGGGAATAGTGAAAAGCAGACGACCTAATTGTATTTCTTGGTAGTGTAAAATAGTTTGTGTTTTTTGGTAAAAAATGGCTCCTTTTTGGTAAGAATTCAGATATGACAATTCTTATCGAAAAGGAGTATTTTTATGGCAGTAGCAAAGGAACAAATTCGACAGATTATCTCAGAAAATAACATCAACAGCGTTGCAGATGTATATGCACTTCTCAAAGACAGTTTCAAAGACATCCTTCAGGAGCTTATGGAGGCTGAGTTGGATGCAACCCTCGGTTATGAAAAAAATCATAAAGGGGATTTGAGCACCGGCAATAAAAGAAATGGTTATTCTACGAAAAACCTGAAAAGTCAGTATGGTGAATTTCAAATTGATGTCCCGAGAGACCGCAATGGAGAGTTTGAGCCAAAACTGATTCCTAAATATCAACGGGACATTTCCGGGATTGAAGAAAAAGTGATTTCTTTATATGCCCGTGGTATGAGTACACGTGATATTCATGACCAGCTTCAGGATCTTTATGGAATTGAATTATCAGCAGAAATGGTCAGCAAGATTACTGATAAGATCCTCCCACAGGTCAAAGAATGGCAGTCTCGCCCTCTGAATCCGGTTTATCCTTTTGTTTTTATGGACTGCATCCATTACAAGGTCAGGGAAGACGGAAGAATCTTAAGCCGTGCTGCCTATGTGGTCCTTGGGGTTACTGTGGAAGGTTATAAAGATATCCTGAGCATTACAGTAGGTGCCAATGAGACCAGCAAGTTCTGGCTGGGGATGCTGAATGATCTGAAAAATCGTGGGGTAAAAGATGTTCTCTTTTTCTGTGTAGATGGGTTGCCAGGATTTAAAGAAGCAATACAGGCAGTCTATCCTCAGGCAGAGATCCAGAGATGTATCATCCATATGCTGCGTAATTCCTTCAAATATGTAAACTATAATGATTTAAAAAAATTTTCCTCCGATTTCAAAGCAGTATATAATGCCCCAACTGAAGCAGCAGCTTTGTCAGAGCTTGATGCCATTAAAGAAAAATGGGGAAAGAAATATCCCTATGCAATCAGTAACTGGGAAAACAACTGGGAAGATTTGAGTTCCTTTTTCCAGTTTTCAAATGATATCCGACGGATCATGTACACAACGAATATTATAGAGGGATTGAATCGGCAGTATCGGAAAGTCACGAAAACTAAAAGTGTATTCCCGAGCGATACGGCATTGGAAAAGATGTTATATCTTGCCAGTGAAAATGTAGTTAAGAAGTGGACACAGAGATATCGGAACTGGGATCAGGTATTGAATCAGCTGATTGTTTTATATGGAGAAAGGCTTACCGATTATCTGTAAATAGAAAAGGCAGGAATGGCAACGCTCCTGAAGCCCCCATTCCCGCCTCTCCTTTATTCCGTCGGCATTTGTATTATTGCCAAAAAATCCCAATCTTATTCCAGAGGTCGGGTGTGGGCAGAGCCCACAAAAGAGCAATAAGCACAATGCCTTGTTTGCTATGCAAAAAATCAAAAAAGATGTATAAAATCTTGCCAAATGGTTATATTATAAATAGAACAACTAATTCGACAACAGTAAAGGCATGAATTCGACAGCAAAATATTACATATCTAATTCTTATCAGAAAAATTCATTTTTTATAGACACAAGATTTTTTACGCCCTCTATTTCTTAAATCTTTGCAGCAAAACAGCAAGCCGATTCTTTTCGGCTTGCTGTTTTATATATCGTTTCAAATACACATATTGATTTTTCCATTTATAACAGATAGACTTTCTATAATGATATTATCTGGCAGGTTGCTGCATTATGCCATCTGCTGATTCAGAAGCTCAGCAAATATCTCCATGGGCATTGGTTTGTAATAGTAATATCCCTGAACATAGTCACATCCTCTTTCTTTCAAAAACTCTACCTGTTCCAAGGTCTCTGCCCCCTCTGCCACTACTTTGGCATCCATCTGATGTACCATCTTAATGATAGAGTCAATGATACTCTTCGTTTTATCACACTGTTCGATTCTTCTCACAAAGCCAATGTCAATCTTCAGAATATCAAAATCATAGTTCTGCAGAGTGCTGAACGAAGAATACCCACTTCCAAAGTCGTCAAGCGAAAATGCAACGCCATACTCCCGAATCTGTTCCAAAAGCTGACTTTTGTTTTCCGCCACTGCAGCATAGGAGGTTTCTGTAATCTCAAAATATATCCTATGCTTTTGATCTTTTTGGGATTCCGCATAATTGTGAAGCCACGATACCAACTCTTCATCATAAAAATCCATCCAGGACAGATTGACGGAGATTGGCACAACCGGAAGTCCCTGCTCCGCCCTTTGCTGCTGGAATCTTTCTACCTCATGCACTACATACAGATCCAGCTGGGAAATATAACCATTTCCCTCCAATGCCGGAATAAAATGCTGCGGCGAAATAAACCCTTTTTCCGGATGCTTCCAGCGCACAAGTGCTTCCGCTGCCGAGATCTGCCCGCTCACCGGATCCATGACCGGCTGCAGATATATGCAGAATTCTCTGTTTTTCAAGCTGTTATCGAACTGCCCCAAAATCTCAGAGCGGTCAACATATTCCGCATTCATCATATCATCGAAAATGATATACGGTTTGATACTCCGCTCACTTTTTGCAATAGACAGCGCGAGCCTTGCCCGGTCACACATACTTCTTACTGCCATCGTATGTTCCCGGATCAAATATATACCGCATCTTTTCGAGACACGAAATGGTTTTCCTTTGATGCAGAAATCCTTTTCACACCAGGATACCAATTTCTCGAAATCCAGCTTTCCCCATTCCACCAGACACAAATACTGATCTGCCTCCACTCTCGCCACGATCTCAGGCTCCAGGAAAGATTTTTCCAGACTTCTGTACAATGCCCTCAGAAGGTCATTTCCTTCGAGAATTCCAAAAAGCTCATTGATCGCTTTAAAGCCTTTGACATCCAGACACAAAATCGCATATTTGTCTTTCAGCTCCTGCCTTTCCATCAATAACTCTACATTCCTGATGAAGCCCTGCTGATTCAGTCCACCAGTCAGAGCATCCTTCTCGGCGAGTGTCGTCACATCCTCCACCGTGGCAATCACCAATTCAAATTCCTTCGACAGATAACGATAGCGGTAATTCTTGATTCGCTTCTCTCCATCTTCCTCATAATATATTGGGAAAGCATAGTAGTCATTTTCTGCAAGGTTTTTCTTCAAATTCTCTGTAGTTGTCTTCAAAAGATAACCTTCCCGGTCCACAGGCGCGATATATTCTATGCTGACCTTTCGTCTTACCTCCTCATAGGATTCTTCTGAATCAATCAGCTGGGAAATATCTTTTAGCTCCCCTTTATTCAAAGCGATTGTCCCACGCTTTAAATCGATCACACCGATTGTCTGGAAATTCGTCCGGTACAGCATCGGAATCAGATGGCTCCGCAGGTATTCCCGGGTCACATCCATCGTGTAGAGTACTGCCTCTACATCGCCAGAAAAACTATTCTGCTCCATTGCCACCGTAAATTTCAGAGTCCTTCTTGTCTCCTCCTTCAGCATGAAAGTTGCCAGGAAAGTCACGAGTGTCTCTCCTCTCTCAAAAAGACGGATCAGATTCTCCCGGTTAAAGATTTCCTGAAACTCCTGTTTTTCTTTCTCCCCCTGAATAAAGCTACTCAGATAATTCAAATAGTCATCTGTAGTACCATTTGTCCGATTCATGACAAGATTTACATAATCCCCGCAGCCTGCCCCGTACATATTGCCGGTCAGGTTCAGATTTATAACACTCAGTGCGTTTTCCGTCTTTTGCACAGTAAAGTTAAGCTGCTGCAGATAATCGCTATGGATATCTCTCACATACAGAAAAACAACCTGATTGTCATCTCTGTATTCCTTGCCGGCTACCACTTCCATGGATACCCAGCGAAACTCTCCGTCTACTTTTCTCCGGTAATGACAACTTATGAATTTACTTCCGGTCTTGAACCGCTTTCTCAAATGGTTCAGATTACAGAAAGACAGGTAATTGTTCCTGTCTTCCTCACTTACATATCCTGTCCCGGCAAATCTTTCAAGCCATTCTGAGAACCGATCTGCATATCCATTTTCTCCCTCAAGTTCATCTGCCGCTACCAGAACATCCAGATGCGTATCAGTGGTCAGATTAACCTTCAAGATTTTCAAAAAATTATGAGAAATAATATCTGCAATATCCTGTTGCCTGTCATCCTGGAGAGCCTCCGGATTCCAGACACATTCTCTTTTCCCTCTCATGATTTTCCTCTCTTGCCTGTCATGCATTCCACGCATATCAGACTTCTCTCCATTCTACACTATCTATCGGCCGGGACTCCTGCCCCCCCCCGAAAAAACATTTACTCAAAATGCGGGTAATCTCTTTCATATCAATCGGCTTTGACATATGCGCATTCATGCCATGCTCCATACACCTTTGAATATCCTCGGAAAACGCATCTGCCGTCATAGCGATAATTGGAAGGGACGCATCCGGGCGGTCCATGCCGCGAATCACATCCGTCGCCTCATACCCATTCATGACCGGCATCCGGATATCCATCAGCACGGCATCATAAAAGCCTACCTCGGATTGACTGAACATATCCACACAGATCTGCCCGTTTTCCGCCCAATCCAGTTTCAGTCCCAGATCCTGAAGCAGCTCATTTGCAATCTCCCAGTTGAGTTCATTATCCTCCGCAAGCAAAATACGCCTGCCAGAGAAATCTACTTCCACCTTCTCCGGTTGCGGCAGTTCAGAAGCAGGCTCACTATAAGGCTTCAATCCATAATACAAGGTGGATCTGAACAGTGGTTTTGACAAGAATCCACTGATTCCCGCCGCACGCGCTTCCGCCTCAATCTCACTGCAATCATAGGCAGAGATCAACAGAATAGGAACGTCATTCCCCAACTGTCTTCTCAACTCCCGGGCTGTTCGGATACCATCCATACCGGGCAGCTTCCAGTCCAGAAGAATCACGTGATAATCCGAATGATTCTTATGATGTTCATTCACCATCTGAATGGCCGTCTCGCCATCTAAAGCCCACTCTGTCCGAACTCCAATCGATTTCAGGGACGCTACGGTACTTTCGCAGAGCTGCTGGTCATCATCCACCACCAACATCGTAAAATCAGGCAGGACCATATCGTCCTCCATTTCCTCCGCTCTTTCAAAATCCAGAGTCACACAGAACTCCGTACCCTCGCCATGGGCGCTTTTCACCTCAATTTCACCGCCCATAGCATCCACAATGTATTTCGTGATTGCCATTCCCAGGCCGGTTCCTTCTGTTTTTTGTACCCTCTTGCTGTCCTCCCTGCTGAAGGAATCAAAAATACGTGCCTGGAATTCTTCCGACATACCGATACCGTCATCCTTCACCCGCATCAGAATACGGACGAATCCTTCTCCTTTCGGGGATTCCACTTCATGCAGGGACACTTCGATCGAACCGCCCTCCGGTGTGAATTTTACCGCGTTTGACAATAGATTTAACAGAACCTGATTAAGCCTTACACTGTCACATCGAACATTCTCAGAAAAAATATCGTAAATAAATACATTGAATTTCTGCTGTTTCTCTTTGACCTGCGGCTGTATAATACTGACAATACTATCCATGGCTTCGCGCAGAGACACCAACTCCACATTTAGTGTCATCTTACCGCTCTCGATTTTTGACATATCCAGCACATCATTGATAAGCCCCAACAAATGTCTGCTGGAGAGGCCAATCTTTTTCAGGCAATCCTGTACCCGCTTGGTATCATTAATATTTGCCATGGCAATGGCATTCATGCCCACGATTGCATTCATCGGCGTACGGATGTCATGGCTCATATTAGAAAGAAATTCTCCCTTGGACCGGTTGGCCTCCTCTGCCTGTTGCCGGGCCCTTTCCAGTTCCAGCATCTGATCCCGGTTTAATTTGAAATATCTCTGAAAAACAAAAAGCAATACGAGCAGAATCACAGCACAGCTTACCACAAAAACTTTTAGAGATCTGCCTCCCATATCCTCAATCGTGCGATTCAGGGTTCCATACGGCATCACCGTTACCAGATACCATTCTGACATCGGCATCTTTGAACAATAGAGCTGACGCCGTTCCCCATACAATTGTACCATAGATGCATAGTCTTTGTTACTTTCCATCGCTTCCTGTAGTTCCACGATCAACTGCTCTGCCCCTTTTCCATCTACCTCCTCATAAAGGGCGCGGATGCGATCGAAATAATTGTCCCGGACACTGTCATAGCTGCTGACAACAAAACTTCCATCTTTGCGGATAACGAAAGAATACACCATGGTATCTCTGTCCCCCAGAGAAAGCGTACTCGAAAGATATTCAATAGGCAGCTTTCCTACCAACGCAATGCAATCTCTTCCATCCTGCATCTCCACGTCAAACGGAATTCCCATGACAGCAACTTTCTCTTCCTGTTCGCCCACTCCCACGGATACCTTCCGTTCTCCATTCTGCATAGCTTCCTGGAATGGTTCCGGGTTCAGCGACCGCACCTGCTCTCCGTAGAGCATTTCAAAGCTTCCGTCTTCAAAATAGTACGCCAGGGACTCAAAACCGCGGGCTTTAGCACTGTATTCCAGCCACTCTCTCAATTCTTTGCTGTCGGAATCACTATTTGTATTTGACGGGATCGTCTCCACCAACGTTTCCAGCTGTGTCAGGCGCAGATCGATCATCGTCTCAAAATGCTTGGAAATTCTCTCATTGATACTGGCCATATAGACGTTTCCCAACTGATTAATGGTATTCTCACTCTGCCGGTTCATATACTTTACCAGAAAACAAAAAACGCAAACACAGGAAATACTGACACCAATCAAACTAAGCGTCAAATAACGCATAGTCTTATTCCGCTTCTGCATATTAATGTTCCTCGCATTCTTTTTCATATTCCCGAATTGCAGCAGTCGTAACACAATAATCCTCTTTCACCTGCTCAACGAGAACATCAGCCTCCGGAGTCCAGCCATGGCGCAGCGCATCAGATAACTTGCTGCTTGACTCCAGCAACCGGTCAAAACCAAGATTCTGACACACACCCTTTATTGTATGTGCTGCCCGAAATGCCTCATCATAGTCTTTCTCTGCCATCGAAACACAGAGAAGCTCATAACTTTTATCATCTAAAAATTTCAGAACAAATTTGCGCACCAGCCGTTCACTATGTAACCGCGCGAACACCTCCGCATAATTACCGCCTATGGCATTATAACATTCCTGTAAAGTCATCTGTATTTCCTCCTTTATGCATCACTTTCTGCAACAGAGATGACCGAAAGCATCCCCTTCATTGATTCGTCATAAAACACATACTGGCCACGCCCTGTCCGTTTTGCAGAGTAGAGTGCCTGGTCAGCGGCATGGAACAATGCATCATATTCCTTTCCCACCACATCACTTTTAGCGACACCCATACTGACAGAAATAGAAATACTTTCGTAATTCCCGGTAAGAGCATTGAAAAGCCGCTTGATCACCGCCTCAATCTTCATCTCGTATTCCAGAAAAATCATAAATTCATCGCCGCCGACCCGCGCAATAATATCCTCACCGCGAATCGTATGGTGCAGTTTGTCCGCCATATATTGCAGGACCTGATTTCCAAATGCATGTCCATATGTATCGTTGACCATTTTAAATTCATCTAAATCAAAAATTGCAAGTGCAAACTTTCCGCCCGGATTTCGCGAAATCTTTTTTTGAATCATTTCCTTGGCGCTGGTAAGATTAAGAAGACCCGTGAGTGCATCATGAGCCGCTCTCTTCTCCAGTTCCTCCATCTTGATTCGAGAGTCATGAATATCAACAGCTTTTCCAATGGCACCGGTACACTGTGGCGGATCGTCTCCCGACCAAATTGCCTGTGAAATAATCCGGTACCAGCGTGACTCTCCGCCAATACGAATCGGGCATTCATAGTTGATCAGTGGCTGCTCAGGAGTCGTGGCAAGTAATTTTTCTAAAAGGTTACGCCATACATTTTCTCCCAGGACTCGTGTCACGTTTTCATCATGAATCGGATCTATAATATCCTCACTCAGCCCAAGCTTTGATGCTCCCCAGCTGGACAGATTGAGCATATCCGAAGCCAGCGTATATTCAAACTGTATTTCTTCTGTCATCGCAGAAAAGAAATTGTACTTCATCCGCTCCTGATATAACAAATGTACGGACCGCTCTGAGGCAAACAGCTTCTCGCCATGGAGCATCTCCCTCATCAGGTTGCACCGCACGATCTGTCTTCCTCTTCCCTGAGCATTTATAAGCTCATTTTCCAGGTTGCCCTCCACACTCTGCAGACACTCCAGAAGCAATGGGTTGAAGGTCCCGCACTCCCCATTCAGGATCATCTGGATTGCCTGTGCATGGGGAAACGCCTCTTTATAGCATCGTTTGCTTGTCAATGCATCATACACATCCGCAAGAGCCACCACCTGGGCCGAAATGGGAATTTCTTCTCCTACCAGCCCGTCCGGGTACCCCTTTCCGTCGTATCTTTCGTGATGCCACCGACAAATCTCATAGGCGAATTTGACCAATGGCTCATTCTGATAGGCCGGCAGATTCCCCAGCATCTCTGCCCCCGTCAGCGCGTGCGTCTTCATCACTTCAAATTCTTCTTTAGTTAACCTGCCAGGTTTGTTAAGAATTTTCTCGTCAATCGCAATTTTTCCGATATCATGAAGTGCAGCGGCTGTATTGATACTGGAGATGTCTGCCTGAGTCAACTGGTAACGATCCGTCCTTTTCTGCAATTGCCGCAAAAGTACCTCCGTCAAAGTACGTACATTGAGAATGTGCTGGCTGCTCTCTCCATTTCGAAATTCTACAAGATGGCTGAGAATATCGACCATCAAACTGTTACGGTACTCCTTCTCATCTATCTGAGCTGCTACGATTGCGAGCAGTCTCTTCTGTTTTGTGTAGAGCAGCACAGTATTGACCACCCGGCGATGGACAACAAGTGCATCAAAAGGCCGTATAATAAAATCCGTAACTCCCAGTTCATACGCCTGCTCGACCTGCTTGGAGCTGTTCTCGGCAGAAATCATGATAACAGGGATATCATCGATCCAGTGCCTCTGATTCATCACCTTCAGTACTTCAAAGCCATCCATATGTGGCATTACAATATCAAGCAATACGGCAGAAATCTCTATAGCATGCTTCTGAAGCATGGAAATTGCCTGGACTCCATCCTCCGCTTCCAGAATCTCATATTCCTCTCCCAGAATATCTGCTAAAATCGAACGATTCATTTCCGAATCGTCCACGATCAAAATTTTCTGTTTTTGTAAATCATCCCGGTTAATAACAAAACACTTCCTTCCGTAAAGGGTAGTAACGATCTAAACAACATTTTTATTCTACTATATAAATTCATCTATTTCAACAGAAAAACCAAGGATACTGCGGCTTCTCTCAAACTCATTTTTACAGCCACTTATCCATACACCGCATCAGTTCTCCAATGTCGAGCGGCTTCGTGATATGCTCATTCATCCCGGATCGTCTGCTCTGTGTAATATCCTCCGAAAAAGCATTGGCCGTCATGGCAATGATCGGAATACGGGCTGCATCACCCTTATTGGAACACCTGATCATCCGGGCAGCCGTATATCCGTCCATCACCGGCATCTGAATATCCATAAAGATGAGATCATAATACTCCTCTTCGTGGTCTTCATACATCCACACAGCCTCTTGACCATTCACAGCGCACTCAATGGAAACTCCTGTCTCTCCGATAATCTCCTGGGCGATCTCACGGTTCAGTTCATTGTCCTCTACTAGCAGGATTCTCTTCTTTGAATAATCCCTGTCCGCATAGACTTTTTCCTTCTCATCTTTCCTGCCCTCTGCCGTTCCGACAAACTGCTTGAACATATAGACGAGCCGTGATTTGAACAATGGCTTTAAGATAAATCCGTTCACACCAGCTTCTCTCGCTTCGTCTTCCACATCTGACCAGTCATAGGCTGACAGGATAATGATGGGCACCTCTTCTCCCAGGAGCTTACGGATTGCTCTTGCAGTCTCAATCCCGTCCATTCCCGGCATCTTCCAGTCCAGGATCACCGCAAAGAACTCTTTTCCCTCATCACAGGCCTTCTTCGTTCTTCCGACTGCTTCCTCACCGGAAAGCACCCATTCCCCGTACATTCCGATATCCGTCAATATCTTGCAGGCCGCCTCACAGGAGCATTCGTCATCGTCCGCCACAAGAACACGGAGCTGCTGCAATTCTCTGACATCCAAGCTCTCTAAACTCTGCTGCTTCAGGAACAAGGTCACTGTGAATCTGGAGCCTTCATTCTCCTTGCTTTCAACACTGATGCTTCCGCTCATCATCCGCACGATATTCTGTGCGATCGTCATGCCAAGCCCTGTTCCCTCAATCTTGCTGACACGGCAGTCCTCTGCCCTGGTAAATGGTTCAAATATCTTTTTCTGATACTCCTCGGACATGCCGATTCCATTGTCCTGAAAAACAAATTCATAACATCCATAGCCATATATCTTCGAGGGCTTCTCCGTAATCTCAATCTCCACTTTTCCTCCGACCTGAGTGTATTTGACAGCATTCGATAAGATGTTCATAAACACCTGCTGCAGGCGGATCGCATCACCAACCACATTTTCATGCTCTACCTTAAAGAGCCGGGCCTCAAGATGCTGTTCCTTCGCCTTCATGGACGGATGAATCATCGTCAGAATACTTTCAAGCAGATCCGAAAGGCTGAACTCTTCCTCCATAAGATCGATCTTACCTGACTCGATCTTACTCATATCCAGAACTTCATTGATGAGTGACAGCAAATGTCTGCTTGCGATCGTAATCTTACCCAAACAGTCTGAAACCTTTTCTCTGTCCTCCAAATGGGTCCCGGCAATCGCAGTCATACCAATGATCGCGTTCATCGGTGTTCTTATATCATGGCTCATCCTTGACAGGAACTCACTCTTTGCTGCATTGGCATGATTTGCAGCATCACATGCCTCCTTCAATGCATTACGGTCGCGCTCTTCCTTCTCTTTACTTTCCGTGATATCCTGCGCTACATATATGGCTGTTTTCGGTCTGCCGTTCTCGCACTCCGCTATCACAACACTGGCGCGTGTCCACTGCGTTTTTCCATTTAATTTCTCAGCTTTCCGATACTCAAATGCCACACTCGGATGCTCCGGACTTAATTCCTTCAACAGCCTGCTATATCCCAATTTTTCCTTATACTCTTCCCGATCGTCCGGGTGAATGAACCGGTCGGCATACTGTTCCATTCCTTCTGTATAATTCCACTGCTCTCCAAGCATCTGTTTCACATCGTCCCTCTGGACAACTGCCTGAAAAGTACAATTTTGCAGATCAACATAATAGGTCGCAAAAAACATGCTGCTCAGACTGTTGATGATATAGGCCTTTTCTCTCGCCTCTCTTGTTACCTTTTCTTCCCGTTGCTTTTTCAATGTGATATCTCTGCCGAGAATATTTACAGACACACCCGTTTCCTGGCGTATAAAGAAAATATGTTCCTCCAGCCACGGGTACGGTGCTTTTTTTTGCTGATACTCAAAGATGATTTCTTCAAACTCCTTGACCTCTTCTGCCTTTCTGCGCAAATTTTCCAGAGAAAATGCCAAAAGAAACCTTTCCCTGTCCTCATCTCTGACATATTCTTCGACTGCTCTTTCAATATATCTGGCATACTCGCCTCTCTCTATTTTGCCAACCCGATCCGAACCATGCAGGTAAACTCTTTCACATATTCCCGACGACAGATGCAGGGTATTCATGACCCCGTATCTCGACTGAATGATCGCTGCCATCCTTCTATCATTCTGGGCACGCTCGATCTCGCTTCGGATACGCGCATCAACATCCTGGAACGCCATGACCGCATAGCTCTTTTCTCTTCCATAATTGTAAAAATACGCGGTAGCACTTATATAGTGGTACGCACCCCCTATTCTGCGCTCTGCCACAAGCTCCAGTTTCTTTTTCCCTTCCCTTGCACTCTTTAATAATACTTCCCTTGCAAAAAAGCTGCGGAATCTGTTCCAATAATTCGGGTGATATCGATTTTCCAGCAGAGCCTCCATCACTTTATCCCAGTTTTTTCTTCTGCCACCCACCAGTTCTTCGTCTTCTGCTGCCACACGCACAGAAGATACCCTATCCTCATTCAGATCAATGAGATAGATTCCAAAATTCTCTTCACCAAGAGTTTTAAGTATAGCCTCATTTTTCAGATTCAGTTCTTCATATCCCAGTCCTTCTTTATACATATCCTGTACATCTTTTACATAGATCATCACAGACTGGTTCTTATCCGAATACTCCGCATCCGGCAGCACTTCCAGAGTATTCCACCGATATTCCTTTCCCGATCTGCGCCGGTAATTACATGAAAGCATATTCTTCCCCGCGCGCAACTCCTCCCTCAGATGAGATAACTGGACGAATTCCCGAAATCTTTCTACATCTTCCGTATGTATATATCCGCCATTTTCGAGCAGTCCAAACCACTCCGATATCCTGACCGTCTTATAAAGAGAGGTATTCCTCTCCTCCACCGGAACCTTGACTACCTCATATCTGTCCAATGTTAGATTTCCTTTGAATATCTTATGATAAGAATAGCTGGCCGACTCCTGATGCGGGGTGATTGAAATCACAAAAGCCGGAATCGTATCCTTCCACAGAATCCTGTTCGCCACAATATCTACTGCTTTTCCAAAAGGATCGTTATAATTTGTAACAGAATTCTTCTTCTTGTCCCCAATTCCATTCAAGGGGCAGTTATCACATTTGCCGGCCCACAGTTTGTGACAGACCATCCCTTTTTCAACGTTAGGGGCCACATTTTTCACTCTTTGATTATAATATAAGATTTCATGGCGCTCTTCACTGATCACATAAATGGCAGTTGTATCAAGAGCATCTAAAACCAGCTCATAATCCTTTGACTTCATGTCCTCTCTCCAAACTTATAAAATACTCACTATATATTCCTTATTATATCCTACCACAATTCTCATATAAAATCTATAAATGAATCTCCACTTTGCAAAGAATCATTTTTTTGCCGGCTTCTATTGGAGCTTAAGTCCTGCCGCACCGCTGACGATAAAGCCCACATCGCCCGTGCTGCCACCCGCTGCAAGATTCCCGTTATAATCTACCGAGGAAATGTGAAGCACATCGCCTTTCACAATATACTGCCCATTCCAACTGTCAGACAAGGAAATATCACTGCTGAACTTCACGTCCACCTCCCAGTTCCTGCACGGCTGATCCGAAGTATTTTTTACTGTCAGTTCATACTGATAGAACTGCTGGCCATTGGCCTCCCAGCTGTTGGCCAGTTTAGCCATAGCCTCAATAGTTCCATTTTTTATCACATTGCTCTGTGACGAACTGTTCTCCGTCTTCGAAGCATTTCCCTTGTCTGAGCCCTCCTGGTCATCAGTACCTTCCTTGCCGGACAATCCACTGTCATCTCTGGTCAGCATCCGATACAGCCATTTGCCGGAATCGCTTAAATCCTCCCCGGTAAACCCGGATGTCTTTTCCACCGTGCTCTTAAAAATCGCCGATGTTTCATTCTTATTGGAGATGTTCCAGGCCACATAGCTGACCTGATACTGATCCATTACCTGTACCCATGCGTCAGCCTGCGCCTCGTCAATTGCACCGTTGCCGCTGGCATCACAGATTCCGTACTCCGACACAAATACCGGAAGACCTGCATCAATAGCCGCCGTCATGGTATTCCGCAGAGCCTCCGTGTGCGTTGCCGCGTAAAAATGGAGCGTGTACATAATGTTATCATAGCCGGTAATGGGATCTGCCGCTGCTTCATTGACAAACTGTGACCAATTGGGCGTTCCCACAAGAATCACCGCATCCGGATCATTGGCACGAATGATCGGTATGACTTCCTGGGCGTAGGATTTTACTTCCGACCAGGAAGTGCCTCCGTTTGGTTCATTACAGATTTCATAAATCACATTATTGTGGCCGGCGAATTCTTTTGACATCTGCTTAAAGAATTCCATGGCCTCACCTTTGTATAGGTTGGGATTCTGGTCCATCAAAATATGCCAGTCAACAATGACATACATATCCTGGTTGGTGGCATATTCCACACCGCTTCGAACCAGCTTCTTCAAATACTCTTTGTCACCATCTGTACAGTAACCGCCATATTCCGCTGTATACATCGCAAGGCGAATCACATTCGCCTTCCACTCCTGACGGAACTGGCAAAAAAGCTCTTCATTCACATACTGAGGGAAACTCGCCAGCCCATGGGTACTTAATCCTCTGAGCTGCACAGCCTCGCCCTTTTCGTCCACAAGCTTCGTACCTTTTACGGAGAGCTTACCACAGACAGAAGGTGATGGTATTTCCGATTTTTCTTCCTGCTTTTCCTCTCCTTCCTCAGAATCTTGTTCTTTTTTCTCTGGAACCTCCTCTTTACTTTCCCCTTTTTTTACGCTTTCCGGCTGCTTTGACTTTGTCTCCTTCTTACAGGCAGACAGGCAGACAGCTGCCAAACATATACATAAAAAAACAGCAATGCATCTTTTGTACCTTTTCATAAAAACATCCTTCCAAATCATTTTTAGTATTTTCCCAACAAATCCCCACATATAAAGATGACGGGGAAACCCGCAGGCTCTCGTCTACGGGTTCATTTATTTTCATTGTAAAATTTACTACCTTTCTTTTTCCTTACAAGATCCATCATTTCCAGTAACAGCTTTACGTCAATGGGCTTGGCAAGGTGGTCATCCATACCACTTCTGAGGGCCTTTTCCCGGTCCTCCTCAAAAGCATTAGCTGTCATGGCAATAATCGGAATTGAGGCAAGCTCAGGATCTTCCAGACTGCGGATGGCTTTTGCGGCCTCATATCCATTCATCACCGGCATCTGGATGTCCATGAGAACAAGTTCATAATAGCCGCGAGGAGACCGCTTCACCATATCCACTGCAATCTGCCCGTTCTCTGCCGATTCCGTCTCAAATCCGACATCCTCCAGAATCGTCTGGGCAATTTCCATGTTCAGTTCATTATCCTCCACCAACAGGATTCTGCCTGCATAATGCTCACTTTCCTCCTGTTTTTCCACGCTCTCCTTCCAAATTTCATCCTCCTCTTTTTCAACACGGAAGGTTAAAGAAATCCGCACCGTTGTTCCATGCTCCGGCTCACTTTCTACCTCGATTTTTCCATTCATCATTTCCACAAGGCTTTTGGTGAGAGCCAATCCCAACCCGGTTCCCCCGACTCCGCTGATTGTAGTGTTCTTTTCTCTTTCAAAGAGATCGAACACATGCTCCAGGAACTCAGGGCTCATGCCGATTCCACTGTCTTTCACACAAAAATCATAATTAACAAATCCCGGCGCAGTACCCTTCTGCCGCACGACATCCAGATCAATCCTGCCTCCCGGCCTCGTATACTTGAGTGAATTCTCTACCACATTCAAGAGAATCTGGCTCAGCCTCATTCTGTCACAGTAAATCCTCTTATCATCTACACCCGTCAGATGCATTCTGAGCTGAAGGAGCTTTTTCTCTGCCTCAATCTGCATCATGTCATTCAGGTTCTTAAGAATCTCCGGAAGGCTGCAGAGAGTCTCCTCCAGACACATATTTCCACTCTCTATCTGGCTCATATCCAGTACGTTGTTAATCAGGCTCAGCAGATAATTCCCGGAAACCTGAATTTTCTCAAGATACTCCTTCACCCTGCCCTGGTCATCCAGATGGACCGATGCCAGATTGGTAAAGCCCATAATCGCGTTCATCGGAGTCCGGATATCATGCGACATGTTGGAAAGAAAGATTCCCTTTGCCTGGCTCGCCCGGTTTACCTGCACCAGCGCATCCTCCAGCAGCTCTTTCTGCTCCATCTCGCGGCGTATCTGTTCATCCACGCTCCTGAAACCAATAACGATCCGTTTCCCATCCTTCCATGATCCGGTACGCACGACTTTCATCTCATAGTAATCGATATCGTTTCCAGAAATAGCCCGGTAGTTCATACAAAATAGTTTTTTCCCGGACAATTCTTTTTTGATTCTCTCAGGGCGAATCGTCTCTCGCAAAATCTTCCGATCCTCTTCCACTACATACCGGCTAATATAGTTTTCCATGCAGTCATCAAAGATCAGGTCACCGGAGAACGCCTCCGCAAAGCTCTGGCTGTCGTCCTTTACCCGCAGCAGCATCCCCATCTCCGTATCAAGGTCAAAATAACAGACCAGATTATAATCCACGCTCAGCGCCCGCATCAATTCCATCTGCCTGTGTCTGTTCTTCTTCTCCTCCTGCTTTTGGCTGGTACAGTCAAGAAGGAATCTCTGATAGTACAACTCACCGTTTTCTCTGAGCAGCTTTACATTTCCCATAACATGAATGATCTCACCGTTCGGATGCTCCACCCTGTACTCAATACTGACACTATCTCCTACATTCTTCAGTTCCTGGATACATGCCCGTATCTTAGGTTTATCCTCATCCATCACGGATTGTGCCACCATATGGAATCCATCTTCCTCCATCTCTTCCTGTGTCTCATAGCCCAGAATCCGCAGGGCTGCCTGGTTCACACGAATCAGACGGTTTCCATCCAGGGAATGGCAGAGCACTCCACAATCAATATAAGAAAAAATCGTTTCCAGCGTTCGGTTCTTTTTTACAAGCTCATGTTCGTATGCCCTCTCCTGGGTAATGTCAACTCCAATCCCAACTGTCCCCATAACACTTCCGTCCAGATCATACAGCGGAGATTTATAGGTGGTAAGAAGCTTCATGCCTTCCCCCGTTTTTACCATCTCCTCCGATATGCACATCTGTCTCGTCTCGAATACCTCTCGCTCCGAATCTGCGCAGTCATGCCCCTCATTTCCCGGGTCATTCGGATCCACATCCCAGATGAAATAGTGATCCCGGCCTTCTACCAGTTTTTTTGGCTTATTCACGGTTCTGCAGAAGCTGTCATTCACCTTCTGATGAATCCCATCCTTATCTTTAAACCAGACCAGATGCGGCATCCCGTTAATTGCTGCTTCTAAGAACTGGCTCATCTCCCATTCCTCTCTGGCCTTTTTGCACGCCATCTGCCATTTCAGTATGCGGTACTTCAATTCCTCCTCCTGCATAGGCAGTGTCCACAGGTCAGAAACAGCCGGCAGATATTCGAGGATTTCATCCTTCTGCTCCTGCTGCGCGAGGATGATCAGTTCTGTTTCCTTCGGAAGATCAGATATTACCTTTCTCATCATGTCCCCGGCATCTGCTCCCTGCAAATTTGCAAAAACAACATCTGGCTTTCCATCCTGAAAAATATGTATAAAATGTTCCACGGGAGGCAGTTCTTTGATAATTTCAAAGGTTCTGCATGGTTGTCCTATTAGATTAATATGAAGCTGACAGTGATACATCTTCTATCCCCCCATTTATTTTTCTCTATATTGATTTTATTATTATCGTTTCCGAACGTCAACAAAAAAACGGCATTTTTTCAAAAAATATTGAGTATTATATGCCTTACAAAATGGTCCTCCTATGAAAAAGACAAGGCACAACTTTCTTCGCACCTTGCCACTTTTACTTCTTCCCCCAATACCGCTGGGAGGAAGAAACATAGACTGGGAAGCGGTTATTTTCTGTAAGATAATGGAAGGGAAACAAACCTCCCTCCGAGTTACATCGTGATTCTACTTTGGTTGTTTTGTACAAAAATTGATGTTGATTTTTTGCTATTTTTTACAAATCTTTCTTTATATGTGTAAAAGTTAATATATTTATATAAAAATGTAACTTTTTGAAAATTATGATATATGTTGGGCACACTGTTTAATTTACAGCAGAGTGCCCTTTTATTATAATTCTAATTGATTTGAGTGGTTATACATGAAAAGGCAGGCCCGGGCTGCTTTCATGCTTGTGACCGTATATGAAACCATTTAAAGTAAAGGAGTGGAGTTATGATGAAGTTATCTCGTATAAAAATAGCAGTCCTGATGTTGCTCCTGTTGCTGTCGCTCACCGGATGCGGCAGTTCCTCGGACGGAAAGACCCATCTCACCTTCCAGATCTGGGATGTCTATCAACGTCCTGGAATGCAGGCTATGTGCGACGCTTATACTGCCAAACACCCTGATGTAGTTATCGAGGTACAGGCTACCAGTTGGAGCGAATACTGGACTAAACTGGAGGCTTCTGCCGAGAGTAATACCATGCCGGACATTTTCTGGATGCACACCAATCAGCTTCTATATTATGCTGACTTCGGCATGTTAGCTGATGTGACCAATCTCTACGATGATGTAGAGTCTGATTATTATGAAAAGCATTTCTCTGAGATTTCCCGCAACAACGCCAGCGGCAGCGATGGAAAGCTCTATGGGGTACCAAAGGACAAGGATAATGGTTTGCTGGTGTACAACAAAGAAATGTTTGACGCCGCCGGCGTTCCCTATCCCACCGAGGACTGGACCTGGGGAGATTTGAGGGATGCTTCCCAAAAGATTCACGACAAAACCGGCAAGTATGGATTCATGGCCTATAACGACGATCAGTTGGGCTACTGGTGTTTCGTTTACCAGGCCGGCGGACATATTCTTACCGCTGATCGTACTAAGGCCGGCTACACCAACCCCGGCTCTGTCAAGGGTATGGAGTTTTATGTGAATATGCAGAAGGAAGACTGGTGTCCTGACCAGACCTATTTTACCGAAACCGCACCCTCAACTGCTTTCTTCTCTGAGGCGGGAGCCATGTATCTGGAGGGCAACTGGAACTTGCCACAGTTAATGGAGAACTACCCGGAAATGCGAGGCAAATGGGATATAGCTAAGCTGCCAAGATGTGCGGATCCTATCGAGGACAGTGAAAGCCTGGACAAAGATGGACGTGCTACCTTGTCCAACGGTCTGTGCTATTCTACTGCAGCCCGTGGCAAAAATCGCGAGATTGCCCTGAATGTAATCAAGTTTTTCGGTACCGAGGAGGCTCAGCGTATTCAGGGAGAGAAGGGCGCTGCAATCCCCGCATATATCGGCTGTGAGGAAACCTGGCGCGCTGCCTTTGACTCTTACAACGAAAAGCTGAATCTGGACATCATCTTCGAACAGTTCGACTACGCGGTACAGGCGGTTTATAATTCTGCCAGTCCCAAGTGGAAAAGCCAGGTGCTGGATGAATTGACCCGTGTCTATTCTGGCGAACGGGATCTTAAAACCGGTCTCAAGAATATGGAGCGTATTGTCAATAAGGAAACCGCCAAGAAATTGGCAGATGACTGAGAGGAGGGATTTAGGTGAAGGTGAATAAGAAATTATCTCTCGCTGCACGGCGGGAAGAAAACTGGGGCTGGTTCATGGTCGCGCCGACCATCATCGGTCTGGTCGTTTTGAATCTGTGGCCCTTTGTACAGACACTGTACGCCAGCTTCTGCGAGCATGAGGGCTTCGGGCATTACAAGTTTATCGGCCTGCAGAACTATGTGGATATGTTCGGAAATGCTGAGTTCTGGAAAGCCACCTGGAACACGATTTACTTTTGTATTTTGACCGTACCTGTGGGCATCGCCCTGGCATTGCTGATCGCCATGCTGCTCAATGCACACGTAAAATTTAAAGGCGGCTTCCGTACCATCTTTTTCCTGCCCCTGGTTTGTGCCCCTGCGGCCGTGGCTATGGTGTGGCGCTGGATCTTCAACGGTGAGTACGGCATCCTCAACCAGATACTGGGCACCAAGATCCAATGGATCACCGACCCGAAGACGGCTGTGCTGGCTGTTGCCATCGTGTCTGTTTGGAGCAGTGTTGGTTATGACGCAGTTCTTCTGCTGGCCGGATTGCAGAACATTCCAAAATCTCTTTACGAGGCCAACAGCATCGACGGTGCGGGTAAGATTCAGCAGTTTTTCACTATTACCCTGCCTATGGTGTCCCCGACCCTGTTCTCCGTTCTGATCATGCGTTTGATGGCCTCCATGAAGATTTACGACCTCATTTACATGATGGCTGATGAGACAAATCCGGCACTGACCGATATGCAGAGTCTGATGTACCTGTTCTATCGTTCCTCTTTCGTGGCCGGAGACCGCGGTTATGGTTCCGCTATCGTCATTTGGACTGTTGGTTTGATCCTTATTGTGACTCTGGTACAGTTCCAGGGACAGAAGAAATGGGTTACATACGATATTTAAGGAGGTATTAAAATGAAAAGCACAAATTCTTTGAAACGCTCCTATAGAATCAACAAGACCCTTACCTATTTTTTCCTGATCTTAGGCGCAGTTATTATGATATTCCCGTTCGTGTGGATGATTCTCACCAGTTCCAAAACGGTTCCTGAGAGTATGCTGATTCCACCGACCATTTTGCCCAAACAGCTCATGCTGGATAACTTTAAGGAAGCAATTGCCAGTCTGCCTTTTGCTAACCTGTATATAAACACCATACTGATGGTCTTCTTCCGTGTGGTCTGTGCCGTCCTGTTCAGTTCTATGGCAGGTTATGCATTTGCCAAGCTGGAATTCAGAGGCAAGAAGCTACTTTTCGGCATCGTGCTGATTCAGATGTCTCTGCCCAGCCAGATTTTCATTATTCCGCAGTATCAGATGGTTGCGAAAATGGGCATGGCCAATACGATTTTTGCCCTGGTATTCCCAGGTCTGGTCAGTGCTTTTGGTGTGTTCTTTCTGCGTCAGGCCTATATGAGTATTCCGGATGAAGTGGGCGAGGCTGCCTATTTGGACGGATGCAATCAGTGGCAGACTTTCTATAAGATCATGTTTCCGCTGACGGGCACTTCCGTAGCGGCCCTGACTATCTTTACGGCCGTCTTTGCATACGGCGACTTGATGTGGCCGCTGGTAGTGAACTCTGACCTAAAGATGATGACGTTGTCCTCCGGTCTTTCCACCCTGCGCGGCCAGTTCACCACCAACTTCCCTGTGCTGATGGCCGGTTCCTTGCTGGCTATGCTGCCAATGGTGGTACTGTATCTGATCTTCCAGCGTCAATTCGTGGAAGGTATTGCCGGCACTGGCGGAAAATAAACATTACTATTATAACCTTTTTAAAACAGTCCAGGCAGATAAACTGCCAGGACTGTTTCTATACCATAATATGTGCAGGAAGGCTGCCAACAGCACTCTTTCTGTGTCAATGATTTACAAGGAGGTTTCTATATGATTGTACTTGATCAAGAAAACAGAATTTTTACGCTGCACACCCGAAATACCACATACCAGATGAAGGCGGACCAATACAATGTACTCCTGCACACCTACTATGGACCCAGGATTGATGACTGTGATCTGTCAGGGCTGATCCAGTGCGGTGACCGCAGTTTCTCTCCCAATCCAAACGAAGCGGGAAGTAACCGGGACTATTCACTGGATGTTGTCCCACAGGAGTATTCCACCTGCGGCGTTGGAGATTTCCGTTTGCCATCTATTGAACTGGAGCTTCCAAATGGCAGCCATACAGCGGATCTGCGTTATGAAGGTTTCCGCCTGGAGAAGGGTAAATACATGCCGGATGGTCTGCCTGGTTTTTATAGTGATGAAGACGAGGCGGAAACGCTGGTGATTTTCCTGAAGGACTCTGCTGCTCAAGTAGCGGTGGAACTCTATTATGGCGTGTTTGAGACTTTCGACCTCATCACCCGTGCCGTGCGAATCACCAACCTGGGGACGGAGACGGTTCGTTTATGCCGGTGTGCCTCCCTTTGTCTGGATTTTCTTCGGTCTGATCTGGACATGATCACCTTTAACGGCCACCATTTGATGGAGCGTTGTCTGGACAGATGGCCGCTGCGGTCCGGAATACAAAGTGTCGGCAGTATGCGCGGAACCTCCAGTCATCAGCATAATCCGTTTGTGATGCTCTGCGACCATGATGCCGACGAAGATACCGGTATATGCTACGGTGCCATGCTGCTATATAGCGGCAACTTTGAGGCAGCCGTGGAATGCAGTCAATATGAGAACAGCCGCCTGGTCATGGGGATACACCCCTATCATTTCTGCTGGACACTGGCCCCGGGCGAGACGTTCACAGTTCCGGAAACGGCTATGGTCTGCTCTCCCAACGGATTTGGCGAAATGAGCCGCCAGTATCACAGGGTGATCCGTAAGCATCTTATTCGCGATCCTTACTATGGTGAACGTAAACCGATTCTGGTGAACAACTGGGAGGCTACTTACTTTGATTTCACTGCCGACAGACTGATCGAAATCGCCCGGGAGGCCGCTGCTCTTGGGATTGAACTGTTTGTCATGGACGACGGCTGGTTCGGATCCCGGAATGATGACAACAGCGGTCTTGGTGACTGGCAGGTAAATCAGGAAAAACTCCCCGGCGGGCTGGAGGCTTTGGTTCCCCGTATCAAAGAGTTGGGGATGAAATTCGGTATTTGGGTGGAACCGGAGATGGTCAATGAGGACAGTAACCTCTATCGTGCTCACCCGGACTGGGTGCTGCATGTTCCGGGCCGTTCTCCTTCCCGGGGCAGAGGCCAACTGGTGTTGGATTTCTCCCGTAAGGATGTACGGGATTATATCTATGATCAGATAAAGGCGGTACTTGGAAGCGCGGACATTTCCTACATCAAATGGGATATGAACCGAAGTCTCACCGATGTCTGGTCCGCTAGTCTGCCATCTTGTCGCCAGGGAGAGGTCTACCATAGGTATGTCCTGGGCGTATACGACCTGTTGGAGCGACTACATCGTGATTATCCTCACATACTCATTGAAGGCTGCTGCGGTGGCGGAGGCAGATTTGACGGTGGTATGCTCTACTACACGCCCCAGATCTGGTGCAGCGACGATACAGACGCGATTGACCGCCTGCGCATCCAGTACGGCACCTCCTTCTGTTATCCGGTTTGTACCATGGGCGCTCATGTCTCGGCGGTTCCCAATGAGCAGAATGGACGAATCACTCCTCTGGAGACGCGGGGAATCACCGCCATGAGCGGGGCTTTTGGTTACGAGATGGATTTGGGTAAATGTACGGAAGAAGAGAAAATGGAGATTCGGTGTCAGGTGGAAAGGTATAAGACCCACTATCGTCTGCTCCATCATGGAGACTGCTACCGACTCAGCAGTCCTTTCCAGGATAACTCTTACACGGCCTGGGAGCAGGTGTCTCCTGATCAGAGAGAGGCTTTGGTCAATGTGGTGCTGGGCTGTACCCATGCCGCGTCACCGTACCGCACATTACGTCTTAAAGGGCTTAATCCTTCGTTCCAATACCAGATCAATGGGAACGGGCCTCTTTGCAGCGGCGAGGCATTGATGAAGGCCGGCTATCCTCTCCCTCAGATGCAGGGAGACTACCCTGCTTTCCAGATTTACCTGAAAGCAATTGAGTAAGAACCGAGATGAACGTACCCAGATATACTTAGTAACCGAGATGAACGTCCACTGGACATTCACTCAGGTATGCTTGGCAACCAAAACGGACTGGCCCATGACGGTCAGTCCGTTTTAGAATGATTCTGCTTTCGCCACTCCTGGGGCGGCAAGCCGTAATATTTCTTGAAAGCCTGAGAAAAATGGAATTGGTTGGGGTATCCGCACTGCGCGGCCACCGTCTTAATAGGCAGATCGGTGAGACGCATTAGCTCAGCCGCATTCGTCAGGCGCTGACGAATCATAAATTCCTGGGGAGTGCAGCCCATCGCCTTTTTAAATTTACGGCTGAAATAGTTACGGTTCAGTTTACAAAAGCCGGCCACTTCATCTACTGTCAGCTCTCGATGACAGTTCTGCTGGATATAGACTACAGCTTCATTGATATAAAAATCCTGTTGCTTTTTTTCCTCAATACTCTGCCTGCTGCGGGAAAACTCGATGAGTTCATCCAGGAGCAGGTATAAACAGCCTACCAGATGAATAGGGGATCTTGCAGAATTTTCAGAAAAATACATCATCCGATTCCGCAGCAATTCTCCTTCTTCTATACTCCGGGGCTGATAAATGGGCTGATCTTGCTTTAGGCCAGCCTGAAGCAGGCATTCCTCCGCCCGCATTCCGTCAAACTCTATCCAGACGTATGTCCACGGATCCTTCTCGTCCGCAGTATACAAGTTAATCTGCCCGGGACAAATCAGGAATCCCTGGTTTGCTTCCAGGTGGTATTCATGTATCTCACCATTGGTAGAGTGGGAGTATAACATTCCCTTTCCGCTGATAATGTAGTGAAACAGATAGTGATTGCGGACAAAAGGGCCGAAAGAATGGAGGGGTTCACACTCTTCCCAGCCATATTGATAGGGACGAATATCCAAAAAATGCTCATGGGGGAAAAGTGAGATGTGATGTGTTTCCATAATACTCAGCTCCTTCTAAACATTAGAATCCCTAGGTGTGTAAAAGTTTTGATAAATAGTTCGTAACTTTTCATAATGTAATTTATAAAAATTCTTCATACTAATTTAGTGCATCATGTCATTCAACATTGTGTACTAAACTAGAGTATACACATTTCAACCTGCAATGTCAACGTTTGCGCTTGACATGCCGCCCAAACCTGAAAACCGGGATGAATGTCCACTGGACGTTCACGCAGGTATGCTTAGCAACCAAAAAGCCCTTGCAAACAGTATATTTATACCATTCGCAAGGGCCATAACCAGTTTCAAAAAATCAAGCAAAATCTAACTTATTTAGCCATCTGAGCTGCAACTTCTGCTGCGAAATCTTCATTCTTCTTCTCAAGACCTTCCCCAGTCTCGAAACGAACGAACTTCTTAACGGTAACGTTAGCACCGTTCTCTTTTGCTACCTTCTCAACATACTTAGCAACGGTCAGATCGCTGTCCTGAACGTATACCTGGTCAAGCAGGCAGATCTCTTTTAACTCTTTATTAAGACGTCCAATAATCATCTTCTCGATGATGTTCTCTGGCTTATTCGGGTTCTCCAGCTTAGCCTGAGCAAGAAGGATCTCTTTCTCATGATCCATGTATTCCTGTGATACTTCATCACGGGATACATACTTCGGATACATAGCTGCTACCTGCATAGCTACGTTCTTCAGACATGTTCTGATCGCATCATTTACTACGTCTGTATCAGCCTCTACAAGAACGCCGATACGTCCGCCGCCGTGGATATATGAAACAACACAGCCTTCTGTCTTGATCTGCTCAAATCTTCTGATGCTCAGTTTCTCGCCGATTACAGCGATCTTCTCTGTCAGTGCATCGTTCACAGTCTTGCTGTTGTCCTCATTCCATGCTTCTGCAAGAAATGCATCAATATCTGCTGCACTTGTATTCATAGCCTGGTTTACAACAGCTTTTACGAATCCCTGGAATTCAGCATTCTTAGCTACGAAGTCTGTCTCAGAGTTTACTTCTACGATTGCTGCTGTCTTGTCTTCTTTAACCTCAGCCATAACGATACCTTCTGCTGCGATACGTCCGGCTTTCTTCTCAGCTTTAGCCTGTCCGTTCTTTCTTAAGTATTCAACGGCTGCATCCATATCTCCGTTCGTCTCATTCAGGGCCTTTTTGCAGTCCATCATGCCGGCGCCGGTCATCTCTCTTAATTCTTTTACCATGCTTGCTGTAATTGCCATGATCTTTTCCTCCAAACTTAACGATTATTCTTCTACGCTTTCCTCAACATATTCTTCAGCCGGCTCTTCATAATAATCCTCGGCTGCTCCCTGATTTGCCTCGATTACAGCGTCTGCCATCTTGGAAACAATCAGTTTAACGGCTCTGATAGCGTCATCGTTACCCGGAATTACATAGTCAAGTTCTTCCGGATCACAGTTTGTATCTGCAATACCGATCAGCGGGATTCCCAGTGCATGAGCTTCCTGAACACAGATTCTTTCCTTCTTCGGGTCTACTACGAAGATTGCGTCCGGTACTCTCTTCATGTCTTTGATTCCGCCAAGGTTCTTCTCCAGCTTCTCCCACTCTTTCTTAAGAGCGATTACTTCTTTCTTCGGCAGTACGTCAAATGTTCCGTCCTCTGCCATAGTCTCGATCTCTTTCAGACGAGCGATTCTGCTCTGAATGGTCTTGAAGTTGGTAAGCATACCACCAAGCCATCTCTCATTTACAAAGTACATTCCACAGCGCTCAGCCTCTGTACGGATTGCATCCTGAGCCTGTTTCTTGGTTCCTACGAAAAGGATCTTGCCGCCCTCTGCTGCGATGTCAGCAACTGCCTGATAAGCCTCATCTACTTTTCCAACGGATTTCTGCAGGTCGATGATGTAGATCCCGTTTCTCTCGGTGTAGATGTACTCTGCCATCTTAGGGTTCCATCTTCTGGTCTGGTGTCCGAAATGAACACCTGCTTCTAAAAGCTGTTTCATTGAAATAACGCTCATGTTTCTTTCCTCCATTTGGTTTTCTACTTCCGTATGCTTCCGATCCCAAAACCGTGCAGCTTCTGCGTTGGCACCACTGGAATTAACCGCATACGTGTTTTTTTGCAACATTAGCAGTATAACACAAAAGCCCTGCTTACGCAAGGCTTTTCTTTCCAAACACAATTTTTATTGCCACTATTTTTCAATGCCGTAAAGATCAAAAAGGAAATCGTAAAAACTATGACCTCTTTCCAAACTATACTCATCAATATGCACCAACATAGTAACTGTATCCCCCGGCTGTATTTGACTCCTATCTTTTTCAAATTCTTCCATCGGATAATCCTCTTCCTCCCATGTAATCCCGGAAATATTCGCTGCAGCATTTTGAATCTCCAAAGATGTATCCAAACGAATGATTCTGCCTTTCGGAGTTGCATCTTCATCAACATCAAATTCTTTCAAAGTCCCGGTAATTTTCACATACTGATCGGCATATTTTTCCTTCGCTGCATCAAAATCATCTACAAATTCCTGCATCATCTCATCTGCACTACAGGAAATATAAACAATCTCCTCTTCCTTTTCTTCTTTATTCTCTTCTTTCTTTTCTTCTTCCTCATCAGTTTCTAAAGTCTCAGCCTCTACTTTCTGGTCCTCTTTTGGACTCTGTGTATCAGGCTGTTCCTTTTTTCCACAACTGCTAAAGCTAAGAACTAATGTCAATGCACTTAATAAAATAATCACTTTCCTTTTCACGATGTACCTCTCATTCACAGATGGTTTATTCCAATCCACCCTTTTTAATAGTGTAAAACTTTTCTATTCTCCGCATATTCATCTACAATTATATTGCTTATTCTCCTGTTCTTTTTGTCTAACATCGGCAAAACAGATGAAATCCCACAAGCAGACACAAAATCACGACTAATATACTCACAAAGAGATTCGGCATAAAAAGACCAATCACGATTCCTACTGCCACAAAAAACAGTGCAAATCCTATCACACGATTCATTACTTACGCCGCCTGCACATCATTGATATACTATATGCAGCCACCAACTTCATAATGCCGATCTTTTATACCGGTCTGATCTAATTCTCTTTTTCAGCCATACCGTTTATCACTGCATCCGCAGCAGCCTCAGCAGCCTCGTCGGCTTCATTTAAAATATCCACCACATCTTCTTCCGTCATCTTCTCACTCTTTGGAGATTTGAACTTGTCGATCACATCAGGCACCATATCGAGAATCTTTGTCATCGTATCCTGATTTTTTACATTTACAAGGCGGGTCGTTCCATTCTGAATAACCAGAACTGCGCACGGAGTCATCTTTCCTCCAAGACCTCCGGCTCCCCGGTCCTTCTTCTCCTGGTTAAATGACCCTGCTCCGATGGCGAAAGATACATCGACCAGCGGAAGAATGATCGTATCACCGATATGAATCGCGTCTCCTACTACCGTCTTAGATGAAACGACGCCATTCATACCCTTGAAAAGGGACTCCATTGTTTCTTTGAATCGATTGTCAACTGCCATATCTCATTTCCTCCTGTTTTTTGTTTTCCTATATATGGGCACAGCGATTTTACTTTTTACTTCGTCTTCGGACTACACTTACCGGTTCAATACTCTTCGCACATCACGGTATGTCCTTCTTACATTCTTATCCAAAAGGACTTTCAGCGCAAACATCATCAAATGTACCGCACGCAGATTCCCTTTCAGATAGGCTTCTCCTTCCAGCATTCTCCGTGAAAAATCCGGGTTGATATTCATATGATTACCTGTAAATGGATAAATCATACCGAGAACTGCCAGTGCCTGCCCTGTATGGTAGGGGTCTTCAAATCCAAACTGCAGATCCGCTCTGAACTTTTTGGGTTTCAAAAAACGCTTCACCCACACGAATTCTTTTTTCACTCTGGCAAGTGCGCTTTTATGCATCTCATTCTCAAGAAATTCTGCAATCTGCTCTTTCTTCCTGGAAACTGTCTTTAGTTTATCACATATTCTTCCGAATGTATATTTGATCTTTGCAAAAAATCCCTTTATTTTTTCTATCAATTCCCTTAAGATGAGCCTTAACGGTTTGCGTTTTTTCCTTTTTCGCTTTTTCCTGCCCTGTTCCTTGCTCTGCTTATCTCTGGGAGCCTCCCCGAGCGCTTCCGTCTCTTCGCCGACTCCTTTCTTGTCAGCCTCCGTTTCACACTTCACCCTATCAGTTTCGTTTTCTGTCTGTTCTCCCTCCCGGCACTGTTTCTCACCTTCAGAAGTCTTTCTTTCTAAATCACTCTTTTGTTCAGATAACTTCTTCTCCTCAAGCAGTTCCTTCTCTGCTCCCTCGGCAGCATTCCCGTCAATCTTTTCCTTCTTTTTGCTCTCTGCGATGACTTTCTTCTCCATCGTTTTCCCACTGTCACGCCTGATCCACGCGGCTCGCACCTTCCAGCGCAGGTTTCCCTCCTCATAACGCACCCTCACGGCAATCAAATGCAAAAGCCATGATATCGCAAGCGAAGCCTTCGCCTCTTCCAGCTTACCGGAAAATTGTCCCCGAATCTCATAGCGCACCGGCACAAAAAGGACAATACAGACCAGCAATACCAGGATACCCAGTATCACCGCCAAAATCACACCTATTATTTTGAGAATCAATCCTATGATGTGCAGCATCTTGCGTTCTCCTCACCTGTCTCATTCAACTTGTTCGTCAGATATCCGCGGATATCCAGGTCACCGGTCTTATGGTACACTTCCTCCGCGATTTCTTCCACCATATACATCGCGTCCGCCTCACAGGAAGCAATCCCTACCACCAGCATATCATCATGCGGGAAAATCCCCTGGCGCATGAGGGCTGTTCTGTAATATTCCAGTGGGTTTTCGCCGTCAGAGGGCATCACCAGCACGTAGAGCTTAAGCGGAAACTTTCCCTGCTCCATCTTCTTTATTATTTTGTCTTTCTTCTTTCTCAGATTCTCACTGAGGTACAACTCACGATAAAATCTCATGTCTTCCTCTCCCACCCCCGGCTACTCAAATACACTTAACCGCCAAAATAAATATTCTCTAGCCATTTACTTCATATCAACCTAAAGCACCACCGAATTTTCACTCAGATATATTTATCATCTAATAGTAATACGCATTAAAAATCTGCTTTGCAACACTTACCCCCGTTATACTGGCGGTATCTGCATTTTCAACCACAACGCTCACCACAAGTTCCGGATTATCCACATTAGAAAATCCCACGAACCAGGAGTGTACATTCTCCTTGTCAACACTATATTCGGCTGTTCCGGTCTTTCCTGCTACGGTATAGCTTTCCCCGGAAAGAGCCGCCCCTGTGCCGTGATCGACAACGCCTTTCATATATTCCGTAAGCTTTGCTGCCTCCTGCGACGTCATCAGATCCGCATAGTTCTCAGGCATATATTTCTTAACGGTCGTTCCCGTATAATTCGTGATCTCACTCACCAGATACGGACGCATAAGTTTCCCTCCGTTCGCGATCGCAGCGGTGATCAGCGCCATATGGTAAGGACTTACCTGCGTCTTTCCCTGTCCCATAGCCGTCATCATCGTTTCCGCCGTATCTGCCCCCTCCTTAAGCCGGAACTTTCCTTCCCGATAAGGAAGATCGCTCGGGAGTTTGCTGTCAAACAAGAGATCCTCCGTCGTCTCCTTCCATTTCTTCTTATCCAGATCAAGTCCAATATTGGAAAATGACGCGTTACAGGAATTCGCCACAGAATCCGCCAGATTCTCCTGTCCGTGAACCTCGCTTCCATAACAATGAATCGTAGCGCCGTCCCGTGTAATTTCTCCGCCACAGTCAAAGCTATAATTCTCATAGTCCGGATTCTCACGTATATATTCCAGAGCCGTCACCAGCTTAAACGTAGACCCCGGCGCATATTGTCCCAAAGTCGCCCGATTCAAAAGGGCACTGTCCCCATCATTATTGAGCGCCTCCCAATCCTCCGCCAGCGTATTCGCATCAAACGTGGGCTTAGAGAGCATCACCAGGATCTTCCCGGTGCTCGCCTCCATCACCACCACTGCCCCTTTATTATTACCAAGCGCCTGATAAGCTGCCTGCTGCAGATCCGCATCTAAAGTAGTGACCACGGTATCTCCCATGTTCTTCTCTCCCCGGAACTCCTTCATCAGCTTTTCCAGGAAAAACGCGTTGGAAGTAAGCAGCGGAAAATTCTGCACGGACTCGATCCCGTATTTTCCTTTTACCGAATATCCGACCGCATGAGCAAACAGATCACCATAGGGATATTCACGGGTCTCGGTACCATCTTCCGATGTGACCGTCTGAGCCAGCACTTCCCCGTCTTTATCCAGAATCTTGCCGCGAATAACACGTTTTGCCAGAAGATCCTGTCTGACATTATAAGGACTGTTGATGACTTCCTTGCTTTTCACCACATTAAAATACACCAGATAGCCGATCATAACAAGGAACAGCGTCACGAACATATAGGTGACCCTGGCAAATTCCTTGTTGGTCATCTTCTTTTTCCTAGCTTCTCTTTTTTGCCCCCGCAGCTCTTCTTTCTCCTTCTTGCGCTCGTCTGCCTTTTCCTTCTTGTGCACCTTTTTCCGGTCTGCGGCCGGCGGAACCTGAATCTGCCCTGCGCCGTCCGCCGTTTTCCTGCCTGCGCCGGCTTTCTTCGTGCCTGTCTTCTTCACTTCCTGCCGCCGGGCGTCTGCCTTTGGCTTCTTCCCGGTGGACTGTCCTGCCGCCTTTTGACGCTTGCTTTCGTCCGGCAGATTCTGAAGCTCTCTGTCCAATTCGTTCATTTCTAAGTTGCTGCGCTTTTTTTCTTTCAATATCCTCTTCCTCGTCTTCTCTTAACACATATAATCCCTGAATGATTGCAAACATGATCACCGTACTGAGCACGGAGCTTCCTCCGTAGCTTACCAAAGGCAGTGTCACCCCTGTGGACGGGATAAACTTTGTCACGCCTCCAATGGTAAGAAACACCTGGAAAATATAACAGGTCCCAAGTCCCAGCGCTACCAGCTTATAAAAACTGTCCCTAAGCTGCATCGCAATATTCAAAAACATAATATACACGCTGACACAGATCAAGATCAGGCATAACGCAAAGATAAGTCCCATCTCCTCCGCGATCGCCGAGAAAATAAAATCCGACTCCGCCACCGGAATCTTATTTGCCGCACCCTGACACAGTCCCATTCCGAACCAGCTTCCCGTGCCAATCGCCATCAGGGACTGCGCCACCTGCATGCCGCCCCTGTCATAGACCGCAAACGGATCCTTCCACACGATCACTCTGACCCGCACATGATTGAATAAATAGTATGCCACCACCGACGCGGCGGCCCCTGCGCTCACGCCGGCAAGCACATAAAGCGGCTGCCTTGTCGCTACATAAAGCATAACCAGATATACGGCAAAAATAATCAGCGCCGCCCCCAAATCCTTGGATATCACCAAAATCAGCACATGAAGAGCCGCAATCACAGTGGTGATCACCACATTCTTAAAACTGGTGTCGATCTTAAGGCTGGCTGACACAAAAAACACAAAAATGATTTTCACAAGCTCCGAAGGCTGAATATTGAACCCGGCCACCTTGATTCCCAGAAGCGCACCTCCGGAGACCTGTCCCAGAACAAGAACCACGCCCAGCATAACCACGCCGGCTATCGCATAGAACTTCCGCCACTCGGAAAGCACCTTAACTTTCCGAATAATCACCGGAACCACCAGGCTGAGCCCCACCGCTCCGGAGGCGATTACAAACTGCTTGACCGCCAAAGAATAGGAAAGTCTTGTGATCATGATAAAGCCAATGGCAAGAAGCATGCACATATTATTCACTACCAGCCTCGAAATCCTTGGGTAGATAAGGGTATAAAGGAGAATGATCGCCAGGAAAAGCCCGACCTGCATTCCATAGAACCCGATCATCTTCTTTTCTTCTGTCTGTAAGTACATCACCAGAAACGCCACAAAATGAATCATGAACATCAAAATGTTCTGTCTCCGCATAATGCTGCGCTTCGTGCGCTCGTCCTGAAAATTGAACACTGCAAAACACTCAAATGTATACACTGCGATCATAATGATCATGAGATATTTTGACAGCTCTACAACAATATTTACCAAAATTCCACCTACTTTATGCCTCGTTTAAAGTGCCCCCGGGTAAACTCCCCGTCCGGATACGCACTTTCCTGTCTGTATAACTTAAGTATCCGTCCCACCTCTTTTCCATCTTCCGTGGTAAAACTAAGCCGCATGGAAGAAACGCCTGTGCTCCTCACTTCCCGGAGCCTGTCCGCCAGATACAGAGGGACATGATTATATAAAATATTGTAACAATAGTCACATACGTTCCTGACCAAAAACCGTTTCTGATATCGGTCAAGGATTGCCAGACAGCCGCTTTCCCTGCTGCAGCCACCCGTTGTTTTGCGGATACAGCCCGCAGATACCATCATCGGCAGATATCCGTAGACTACCATCTCCCCGCCTGACGCGCCAAGCATGGCGATCTCTTTCTCATTTAATTCCAGCGGCACCGTAAATTCCGCCGCACCTCTTTCCTGCCAGAATTCTTTGGCAAAATGGTTGCACTGATATAAATTATAATCCGTTACCACCGGTTTTGTAAACCCGTGACGGTGCAAGAAAAAGCTGCTTTCGTAATTTCTGATCAAAACACCGTCCCAATCCGCCTCCAGAATCCGGCCATATGCGTTCTCAAACCGTTCCCTCGTATTCTCCCGAAAAATGTAAGGAAGGATCAGATACAGTTCTTTCCCGTATTTTCGTGCATTCCGAATCCAGCGATCGATTCCTTCCTGCTTCCATATCTGCGGAAATGCAGCAGAATCTACATAGATTCGCCGGATCAGATCCGGCTCAAGAAGGACCTCCACCTGCTCCATCGTCTCCGCAGAAGCGGTAAATCCCGGACGTGTGCCTTCACTCGCATCGACCTTTCCCGGCAGGCTTCCCGTTCTTTCCTTCTGTTCTTTTCTCTCTGTTCGGCTTTTTCCCTCTTCGCGCAGGAATACTTTCTCTGTTCGGCTTTTTCCCTCTTCGCGCAGGAATACTTTCTCTGCCCGACTTTCTCCCTCTTCGCGCAGGAATACTTTCTCTGCCCCGCTTTCTCCTTCTTCGCACAGGGGCATCTTTCTTCTAAACGCACTTGTTATCTCAGCCTCCAATTCTTCCAGCGCCCGCCGCCTGATCTCATTCAGGCTCTGCAAAGGAAGAAATCCCGCCCCATTTATCTCTATTTCCAGGTGTTCAAATTCAAATTCTGAATTTCCGGTCTTTCGGAGCTGTTTTTCGATGCGTTCTGGCACCATCGGCTGCTTCAGCGCCTCCTGCACGATGTCTCCGTAAACCGTGACGGCATGATCCTTGCAGCTTACAGACAGTTTAGCAGAATCTCCCACAGAAAGTATAAATTTTCCATTAAGTTTTTCTTTTATTTTTCTACGCAGATAATTTTCCTGCATCTCTTCGATCAGAGCGGCATTCCGTGTACGCTTCCACACATCGCCGTGCTGTACGCTCGTATCTGCAAATACCGGTATCTGTATCCTCTGCCCTGCTCTCACTTTCTCTTTACAGGTATAATTATCCGCCTTCTCCTGCCCTCTGCGAAGGGGCAGCTCTATGACATCTTGTGGAGACAGGTCCACTATCGCCGTTCCGATCACAGAGCGCCCCTGCCTCTTCTCTACCCTAAACGCCGGTATCCCCGCATGGTTCGGCCGCGTAAGCGATACCATCTCCCTGCCATTTCTGGTATGGTAATACCCGGTATGGGAGCCGCCCCGGTTATACAGGTCCAGAAGCATCTGAAGGTCTGCCTCGCTCACCCGAAAGCGCGCCTTCGCCGCCTCCGAATCCTCCCCTCTTCCTACTGCTTCCTCTCTGTATTTTAAATACAGATCCGTGTATTTTCTGTACATTGCCGTCACCGCGGCCACATACTCCGGCTTCTTCATTCTTCCTTCTATTTTGAACGAGTCGATTCCGGCCTCCACCAGCTCGGGAATCATCTCCAGCGTACAGATATCCTTAAGGCTCATGAGATACTGCGACCTTCCTGCTCCTTCAAGCTGCCATGGAAGCCGGCATGGCTGGGCACACTGCCCCCGGTTCCCGCTTCTTCCGCCAATAAAACTGCTGAGCAGGCATTGACCCGAATAACAGTAGCAAAGCGCCCCATGTACAAAGCATTCAATCTCCAGATCCGTTCCCCGGGATATCTTCCTGATTTCCTCAAGGCCAATCTCTCTGGCCGGCACGACTCTCGTGACGCCCTGTTCCTCCATAAAACGCGCGCCATCTACGCCTGTAATCGTCATCTGCGTACTAGCATGAATCGCCAGATTCGGAAAATACTTACGGATAAAGTGAAGTACCCCAACGTCCTGCACGATCACGGCGTCCAGCCCCTGCTCATAATACGGCTGCAGATACCGAAACAGCTCAGATTCTATTTCTCTTTCCTTCAGCAAAGTATTGACCGTCAGATAGATCTTCCTTCCATGCAGATGCACAAAATCAATGGCCTTAAGAAGCTCCTCCTCTGTAAGATTCTTCGCATAAGCCCTGGCTCCGAACATCTGCCCGCCGATATAGACTGCATCGGCGCCCGCCGCAACCGCGGCATACAAACTTTCCGCCGAACCTGCCGGCGCTAATATCTCAACCATCTTTTCCATCTGTCTCCCCGTCCCTGATAAAAAAGACTGTCCTAAGACAGTCTATTTTTTACGATGATTCTTCATCTCAGTTTCTAATTGTACGATCTTCATCTGCAGTTCACGGTTCTCTTCCTTCAGCCGATCCAATGCTTTCTCCGCATTCTCATACTTAATCTGGGTGGAGATCAGTTCATGTTTCAAGTCGTACATCTCTTTATCTTTCGCCTCAATGTCGCTCTCCAAAGCTCCGCCCTGTTTCTTTGCCTTGAAATAGTCATCTGCTATGTTAAGTGCCAGAAGCATGCTCCTTGCCTCTGCACTCTGCTTGCGGTAACCGTCACTGCTGGAACATTCTTCAATTTTGTGGTTCAGATAGGTAGAAACCTTCTGCAAATAATCCTCACTCTCAAAGCCGCTGAGCGTAAATACTTTTCCTCCTATCAGAACTTCCGTGTAATTTTTAGACGATGCCATAAAGAACCTCCTTACCCGCTCCAATTCCTCGTTCTATTATAAACCATATTCTCACAAAAACCAACTACTTTTCGATATTTTCAGCAGAAATTCCTAAATGTCTGTAACAAAGAGGTGTCACCTGGCGCCCCCGAGGGGTTCTTTGAATAAAACCATTCATCAAAAGATAGGGTTCATACACATCTTCAATGGTTCCCGCGTCCTCTCCAATGGACGCCGCCAGGGTATCCAGTCCCACCGGACCTCCCTGAAACTTGTGAATCATCGTAAGAAGAATATTCCGGTCAATGTGATCCAGTCCCATGGGATCCACGTCCAAAAGGTCCAGCGCACTGACCGCAACTTCTTTTGTGATCACACCGTCATACTTCACCTGTGCAAAATCCCGCACCCTTTTGAGCAGTCTGTTCGCAAGCCGCGGCGTCCCTCTGGATCGCTTCGCCATCTCCAGTGCACCGCCTTCTTCTATCTCCACCTCCAGCACCCTTGCTGAACGCAGAATGATCTGTTTCAGTTCCCTCTCCGTGTAGAACTCCAGACGATTCACCACGCCAAACCGGTCACGTAGCGGAGCCGTCAGCATACCAGCCCTGGTCGTAGCCCCCACCAGGGTGAACCGGGGCAGTTCCAGCCTGATGGATCTGGCCGAAGCTCCTTTTCCGATCATAATATCAATCGCGTAATCCTCCATCGCAGGATAAAGCACCTCTTCCACCTGCCTGTTCAGCCGATGGATCTCGTCCACAAAAAGCACATCGCCCTCCTGAAGGTTATTCAGAATCGCCGCCATCTCACCCGGCTTCTCGATTGCCGGTCCTGACGTGATCTTAATGTTGACTCCCATCTCGTTGGCTATAATTCCTGCAAGCGTCGTCTTTCCCAGTCCGGGCGGTCCATAAAACAGGACATGATCCAGGGATTCCCCTCTGGACTTTGCCGCCTCGATATAAATCTTAAGCGTCTCCTTCGCCTTCTGCTGGCCGATATAGTCTTCCAGCATCTGGGGACGCAGATGATTCTCTATTTTAATGTCTTCTTCCAGATTCTCCGTGGTAATAATCCGTTTTCCCATATGCAGCCCCTTATCAGATCAAATATTTTAACGCCTGCTTGAGCAGTTCTTCCACAGTGAGCTCTCCACTTGCTTCCACCTGTCTTACTGCACGCAGTGCTTCCGTACTTCCGTACCCCAGAGCGACCAGCGCCTGCACGGCCTCCGACTGATTCTCCTGTCCGCCACTTTCAGTGTACCCTACAGAGCTTTCCTCATAATGCTCCAGCGTATCCTCAATGCTCAGCTTATCCTTAAGCTCCAGAATCAGCTTCTCTGCTGTCTTCTTGCCAATCCCCGGCGCGGCTGAGATTGCCTTAGCATCCCCCGCCATCACGGCAAAACGCAGATCATCCGGCGTCAGTTGGGACAAAATTCCAAGTCCTCCCTTCGGCCCGATCCCGCTCACGCCGATCACCAGCTTAAATACACGCAGCGCGTCCCGGCTCAGAAATCCGTACAACTGCATCGCATCTTCCTTTACGTTCAGATACGTATGGATCTTCACCTCGCTGCCAATGGGCGGCAGCCTGTCCATAGATGAGCCCGGCATAAAAATCCCATATCCGACTCCACCCACATCTACGATGACTTTATCTTCTTCAATGGAGACCAATTCTCCCCGTATGTATGAAATCATAACGCTTCTCCTTAAGAACCTTTCCCTTCTCTGACTTAGTACAACATTCATCAAATAACTATATTAAAACACGCGGAATGCTTATTCGAATTCCAGGCGCGTAAGCCTCTTTAACATCTCACTGGCCGCAATCCCAATCACCAGCCCGGTCAGAACTCCCGCGACCAGAAGAACCGGGACATAGTATGCCACACTAAAGCTCTCTACTACAATCATCGCGATCAGAAGCTGCCCGATATTGTGAAAAACGCCTCCAGCCATGCTGATGCCGTAAACGCTGAATGTACCCCGCTTTTTTAGCAACGCCATAATCGCAAAACTCAGGACGCCGCCTGCCAGGCTGTAAATAATACTGAACAAATTGGCAAATAAAAAGCCGGACAGGATAATACGGGTCACAGATAAACACAGCGCCTCCTGCGGCCCCAGCTTATATAGCGCGATCACTACGATCAGATTCGCCAGCCCCAGCTTGACTCCCGGAATGCCGATATGAAACGGAATCAGCGCCTCCACATAGCTGAAAATCAGCGCCAACGCCGTAAATACTCCAAAATACGCTACCTTCTTCAATGTCTTCCTCCTACTTTGCCACCGCATCTAATTCTGCCTGATCTTGGTTTACAATTTGCAGTACAATTTTATTCGGAAGACAGATAATACTCTCCTGATTCCGGGAGATCGCCTTCTGATGCATACACAACTGATCCGGGCAGTTCGCCTCTGTCATCTTCACCTTGCCGTCCCGGATCGTCATCGTATTCTTTCCGCCGCCAAGCACGATCTCCTGATCCTTAGCCAGGTCATAGGTCCCTGTCACTTCTCCGTCCACTCGAACCTCCACATACCCCGAGTCCGTACTGCCTGTAAAATACCGCACTGCAAAGATCACAAGTGCCGCTCCCAACACGATTCCCAGAAGGATCCAGTCATTTTTCTTCGCATTCTTAAAAATATTCATAAATCTACCTCTTCCTTGTTTATTCTAGCACAGTACATTTCAAAATGCAACCAAACGTTCGATTGATTTTTCTTAGTATAGCTTTTATAATAAGGTTCTAAAGTCAGAAAGCGATACATTTTCTACTGTATTGACCACGAAAACCAGGAGGACTTTATGAAAAAGAGAACGTATGTAATATTATTTATACTTGTGGCACTGCTTCTTTCTAGCTGCTCTTCGGCTTCAGACACGCCTCTTTCCCAGACGACAACGCTGTTTGATACCGTGATCAGTATTCACATCTATGATAAGAATTCAGAAGAGGTCCTGACGCACTGCATTCAAAAATGTGAGGAATACGAAAAAAAATTCAGCCGCACCCTGCCGGAAAGCGAGATCTACCGCCTAAACCACGCGGGCGGAGAAGCTCTGGAATTATCCGACGACACGGTGGAGCTCATAAAGCTTGGTCTTAAATACTCCGAACTTTCCGAAGGACGCTTTGACATCACGATAGCCCCGCTTGCAGAGCTTTGGGACTTCAAGCATAATACCGGAACGATTCCTGCCAAAGAATCCATCGATGAGGCCCTGTCCCTGATCGATTATCGAAATGTACGCGTGGAGGGAAATCAGGTACAGCTCTTAAATCCAGACGCTGCGATCGATCTGGGCGGCATCGCCAAAGGTTATATTGCCGACCAGTTGAAGGCCTACATGGAAACGCAGGGCACCCAGCATGCGCTCATCGATCTGGGCGGCAACGTTCTGGTCATCGGCGCAAAACCGGACGGCAGCGCATTCCACATCGGAATTCAGAAACCATTTTCCGAAACGGGGGAGGCCATCACTTCCGTAAAGATCAAGAACCAGGCGGTAGTGACCTCCGGGAACTATCAAAGGTACTTTAAAATAGAGGACAAAATCTACCATCATATTCTGAACCCTCAGACCGGCTACCCTTATGAAAACCATCTGCAAAGTGTCACGGTACTCTGTGATTCCTCCGCAGATGCTGATGGGCTTTCCACCACCTTGTTCGCACTGGGACTTGACGAAGGAATGAAGTATATTGATTCACTTCCCTCGGCCGAGGCCGTTTTTATTACCGATGACCAGAAGCTTCACTATTCCAACGGTTTTCCTAAGTAGTATTAAACTACACATTCTCCCTCCAAACCGAGCTGAACGTCCAATGGACGTTTACTCAGGTTTGCTTAGCAACGCAAACCCCCTTTCATTAGACTTATATTTTGTCTAACAAAAGGGGGAACTTCATTTCGCTTGCCCTTACGCAGTATTTTCTGTCATCACATATACTTTTCTTACCTAAATATCTATTCTCTCCAATGCGTATCTGCCTAATACATATAGGGCATCACACTCATAAGTGCAGAAACTATGATCAAAGTAAAAATAATATTAATTACAATTACCACTGCCATCGCGATCAAATGAGCCCGACACAAATTGCGGCGGTTAATATTTCCACTGCTACCAAATGCCCAGATCAGACAAACAATAATTCCCACACATGGAATTAAAGCAAGAATATCAATTAACACAAATTCTCCCATGGATAACGGAGCGTTATCGAACCCATCGTTTGAATTTCCTGTCCCCTGATTATTCGGGTTATTGTACGTGTTATAATTGGAATTTCCCTGTGGCTGACCATATCCCGGATTGTTCTGTGACCACTGCTGTTCATAATTCGGGGTATTCTGGAACTGCTGGTTCTGGAAGGGATCTGCCTGGCCGGCTTCTGTATTTCCATAAGAATAGCTCTGTGCCGTATTCTGATCAGCTGCTTTCCTCTCTTCCGGTTTGTTCACTGGTGTTCCGTATGTGTAGGAAGCTCCGGCGTTCGGATTATTGCAGACAGTTCCTGCGGGCGCACTGTATGTGGCTCCGGCATTCGGATCACTGTACGGACCTCCTGCATTCACATTCTGATCGTTATTTGCAGAATCTACATACGGATTCGTATATGCTGCCCCTGCATTCGGGTCGCTGCTTGCAGAATCCACATACGGATTACTATACGAAGCTCCTTCGTTCGTATCGCCATAAGTATTCTCAGTCTGATTCTCCTGTACTTCGGGAGTATCATTTTCAAATTTCTGGTCCATCTTCTTATCCTCCTGTATTTAAGGTCCGTTCGTTCTGCTTCATCATAGCACAACCCCTTTTAAAAAACAACTCTCCTGCCGCCAATTTCCCTCCAAGACACACTTTTTTCATTATTTTTGAGCCATCTTCAGGCGCCATTTTCCTTTCCGGCCCTATCTTCCAAAATACCGCCTCAGCATCCTTCCCAGCACACTCCCATAATAATAGCTCATGGGCGGCTCTCCCGGAAAATAACGGATCATGCGGTAGATGTAAAACAGGACCATCAATACCAAAAGGGCGATCAAATATTTTGAAAAATGAGTCAGTTCTTTCTGCTGAACATAACGGCGGAAGAAAAAGACCGCAATATACAACAAAATCACATATGAAAATGGGTGAATCTGCCAGGCGACTGTGAAATTTCCTCTGAAGATCGAGAGCATAGCCCGCGTAAGGCCACACCCCGGACAGGGAAACCCAGTCACCGCAACGCTAGGGCACAAACTATGCAGGAAATACCTCCCCACCAGGAAATATCCACCAAGGACGATAAATGCGACCCGCGCATTCAGAATATCCCTTTTCAGAATCTCCCAGCCACTTTTTAATCTGATTACAACTTTCCTGCGCATTCTTTCTCTCCCCAAATAAGTTCTCCTCCAAGTAAGGGAAAACGGTCCCATTTACCATGGAACCGCCGTTTCCTCTATTCTTTTCTAACTATTTAATAATCTTTTTCGGACATTTTTCCGCACATTTTCCGCAGTTCGTACATTTCTCCGGATCAATGTGTGCAATATTATTTACGACCGTGATCGCGCCTGCTTCGCAGACCTTCTCACACATGCGACAGCCAATACAGCCAACAGAGCAGACACTCATCACATCTTTTCCTTTATCCTTAGAGCTGCACTGTACGTGATGCTTCTGGTCATATACTACCATCTCGATCAAATGCTTCGGACATGCATAGGTACAATTTCCACACGCCTTACATTTTTCCGGGTCCACGACCGCTATGCCGTCCACGATATGAATCGCGTCGAACTGACATGCCTTCACACAGTTTCCAAAGCCCAGACAACCGTATGTACAGCCCTTCGGGCCTCCATTCTGCATCTGGCTTGCCATGACACAGTCTTCGATTCCGGTATACTCATACGCCTGTTTGGCACTCGCGCAGGTTCCTGCACATTTTACAAAGGCAGTTACACGGATATTCTCCCCTGCTTCTTTTCCAACGATTGCTGCGATCTTCTCAGCGACTGGTGCGCCGCCTACCGGACAACGGTTATACTGGGCTTCGCCCTTAGCGATAGCAGCCGCAAGGCCTGCACAGCCTGCGTATCCGCAGCCACCGCAGTTATTACCCGGCAGTGCTTCCAAAATCGCCGCTTCGGTCTCATCTACATGAACTGCGAACTTCTTTCCCGCGATCCCGAGGAAGACGCCGATAAAGAGACCGGTTCCCCCTACGATAAGGGCCGCGATCAAAACTCCTGTAATACTCATTTTTCAGTCCTCCTCTTAAATAATTCCAGAGAATCCAAAGAACGCGATCGACATCAAAGCTGCGGTAAGCAGTACGATGGGAGTTCCCTGGAAGGACTCTGTAATATCATTATGTTCTGTTTTCTCACGCACACCTGCCATGATCACGATTGCAATGGTAAATCCGACTGCTGTCGCAAATCCATTCACCACACCCTCGAGCAGATTGTACTCTTTCTGAACGTTCGTAAGTGCAACGCCAAGCACCGCACAGTTGGTCGTGATCAGCGGAAGATAAACGCCCAGTGCATTGTAAAGCGGCGGCATTGCTTTCTTGAGAAACATCTCAACGAACTGTACCAAAGCCGCGATTACCAGAATAAATACGATCGTCTGCAAATATTCAAATCCTGTCGGCACCAGAATGAACTGATAGATCAAGCTGGTGAAAAATGACGCGATCGTAATAACGAAGATAACGGCTCCTCCCATACCTGCCGCCGTATCAATTTTCTTTGATACGCCAAGGAACGGACATATTCCCAGGAACTGGCTGAGGACTACGTTGTTTACCAGCGCAGAACCTACTGCAATAATAAGTAATTCTTTCATCTCGCACCCCTCCTATTCCTTATCCTGTCCCGTCGGGAACACTTTACCGTCACAGCCAGAGCATGAAGCACAGCCGCCTTCTGCGCAGCCCTTCGCTTTCGGTACTTCTTTACCCTTCTCTTCCAGCTTCTTCATAATCTTATTCCTTGCTGCAACAAGGAAGGCCAGCACCAGAAAGGCTCCCGGAGCCAGAATGAAGATCGTGATCGGCTCATAGAAGCTCGGCATAATCTGGAATCCAAAGACTTTGCCGGAACCGATCAGCTCTCTGACGATACCGATACAGGTAAGTCCGAAGGTAAATCCAAGGCCCATGCCAAGGCCGTCGAAAATAGACGGAATAACCGGATTCTTGGAAGCGTAGCTCTCTGCTCTTCCCAGGATAATACAGTTTACAACGATCAGTGGGATATAGAGTCCCAGTGCCGAATAAAGGCTGGGAATAAACCCTTGCAAAAGGAACTGCACCATCGTTACAAAAGACGCCACGACTACGATGAACGCCGGCATTCTGACAGAATCCGGAATGATCTTTCTGAGCATGGAAATCAGCATATTGGAAAGGACAAGTACCACGGTTGTGGAAAGTCCCATACCGATACCATTGATGGCCGAGGTGGTGACCGCCAGAGTCGGACACATACCCAGCATCATGACGAAGGTCGGATTCTCTTTGATCAAACCATTATATAATCTCTCGGTACATTTATTCATTTCCGCTACCTCCTAACGCATTCTGATAATAGCCAAGTGCCGTATTGACAGCCCCTGTCACTGCACGGGAGGTGATGGTGGCACCGCTTAAAGCATCGATTGGCTCGCCGTCGCCGCCATCTTTAGACACGTAAAAGCGCTCTGCCTTCTTCTCCGCATACTGGTTGTAGAACTTCGGCTCTTTCGCACGCATACCAAGACCTGCAGTCTCGTTGATATCCAAAATGGAGATACCATTAATCGTACCGTCATTCATGATGCCGACAGAAATCTGGATATTTCCACCGTAACCGTCCTTGTCTGTCGTAGTTACTACATATCCTGCATCACTTCCGTCAACCTTTGCCGCGTAAACTTCGTCAACGGTCGCATTCGTACCCATAGCTTCAATTGCTTTCGCCGCAGCATCTGCATCCACTTCCATTGCTTCGAAGGAATCCGCCTCCGGAAATACCTGCTGACAGGCTTCCTGCTTTGCAGCCTCCTGCGCCTTCGCGATCGGAGCCTTGGTCACCTCGTAAACGGCACCCAGGGCCAATCCGGCGATTACTGTAATTGCTGTCAGGATCAATGTATTTTTAATAATCTTATTCATTACTTCTCTCCTCCTTTACCAAATGGTTTCGGGAGAGTTACCCTCTCGATCAGCGGTACCAGAAGGTTACTGAAGATGATCGCATAGGAAACACCTTCCGCAGAGCCGCCAAAGAGACGGAACAGCCCGGTCAATACGCCCAGAATCACGCCATACACAATCTGGCCGGTCTTGGTGATCGGCGTCGTCACATAATCGGTCGCCATGAACCATGCTCCCAGCATCAGACCGCCGCCGCAAAGCTGCGCTGTCATATACTGCACATTAAAGAACCCGATACCGTCCACGAATCCGCCGAAGATTCCGATAAATAAGGCAAAGGTCACTATGTACATACCCGGGATCCGCAGGTCAATGATTCCCTTCAGAATCAGAATGATCGCTCCAATCATGATCGCAATCACAGAAGTCTCACCAATGGTTCCTCCGATATTGCCAAGCAGCATATCCATACTGTTCACACCGGAAAGCGCAGCCTGACCGCCCTCTACGTTGGCACGTATCGTCGCCAAAGGAGTCGCTCCAGACACACCATCGTATACGAACGTCGTCATTCTTCCGGTAAAGGAAATCAAAAGAAAACATCTCGCTGCAAGCGCCGGGTTCATGAAATTCTGTCCCAGACCGCCAAAAAGCTGCTTAACTACGATAATCGCAAAGATGCTTCCCAAAGGTCCCATCCAAAGCGGTGCTCCAGGCGGCATATTAAGCGCCAGCAAAAGTCCGGTCACAACCGCACTGAAATCGTCAATTGTGATGGGTTTATGCATCAGTTTCTCATAAACGTACTCCGCAAGTACCGCTGTAAGGGTGGTCAGGATCACGACCAGCCACGCATGGGTATCGCGGAAATTATAGATTCCAAAGGCTGTTGCCGGCAAAAGTGCGATCACAACCCACATCATAATATTTCCAGTGGTGTCTTTGGAACGAACATGTGGTGAAGATGATATTTTAAATTGTTCACTCACGTTGATTCACCTCTTCCTCTCATTCTTCTCTATTTCTTCTTTTTGTTCGCAAGAGCAGTCTTTCTCATGGAGCCGATTGCCTGTTTTAACTGTCTCTTCGCCGGACATACATAGCTGCATGAACCGCATTCCACGCACTCCAGGCCGTTCTGTTTTACAAAGCTCTCCTCATCGTGGCGCTCTGCAAAATCAGCCAGACGCGAGGGAATGATACGGCTCGGACAGGCCTCCACGCAGCGTCCGCAGTTGATACATGCGGTGGGCTTACATGCGGATACTTCATCTTTGCTCATGCACAGAATGGAAGAAGATGTCTTTGTGATCGGCGTATCCAGTGTATACATAGCAAATCCCATCATCGGTCCGCCTGAGATCACCTTCTCACAGCCTTCCTTCAAACCTCCTGCCGCTTCTACCAGTTCCATCTGATTGGTGCCAAAAAGCACTTTATAATTGCCCGGATTTACGACTCCGTCACCGCTGACGGTCACAACGCGCTCCATAGAGGGAATACCCTTTACGACTGCATTGTAAATGCTGATGATCGTCTCCACGTTATCTACTACACAGCCAGCGTCTGCCGGAAGCATGGTAGAATTGATCGCGCGTCCTGTGGTAGCAAAAATAAGCTGCCGCTCTGCTCCCTGCGGGTACTTGGTCATCAGCTTCTTTACTTCCATGCGCGGTTCATCTTTTACCAGCTCCTCAAGCTTTGCAATACAATCCGGTTTGTTGTCCTCAACGCCAAAAATACCTTTTGCATTGTCAAAAAGTTTCAGAATGACCTTCATGCCTTCGACCAAAAGTTCCGGAGTCTCCATCATTCTTCTGTAATCGGCTGTGATGTAAGGCTCACACTCCGCGCAGTTGGCAATGATATAGTCAATCTTATCCGGCTCCTTCGGGGAAAGCTTTACACGGGTGGGGAACCCGGCTCCGCCCATTCCAACGATACCTGCATCGCCGATCCGGCCAAGTATCTCCTCCTTGCTCATCTCATTAATAGGTTTCACTGGCATGTAAGCGGCCTCTTCATACTGCCCATCGTTCTCGATCACGATGGAATTCACCTTCGCTCCCGTCGGGTTCACATGCGGTTCGATCGCCTTCACCGTCCCGGAAACAGAGGAATAAATCGGTGCGGAAACAAAACCTCCCGCCTCCGCGATCTTCTGTCCTTTCAGAACACGGTCACCTTTTTGTACTATCGGATTGGCCGGTGCTCCGATATGCTGGGAGAGAGGATATACCAGATTCCCTTTAGGCAGCAGCTCTACAATGGCTTTGTCCTTTGCAAGGCTTTTTCCGTCATTCGGGTGCACTCCGCCTTTAAATGTCAAAAGTCCCATCTTTTCTTCCTTCCTTCCTTTAATCTCTTCTTATAACTATACATAAATCTGTGGCAAAAATCCAGCAATCTGCCACAAAATATTGTATATTTTGTAATACAGCCCGTCGTTTTTTTAACGCTTTTTCAAACATATTTGGCACCCGATATAAAGGTCTGCTTACCCTTTACCCCGGTATGCATACAATAAAAATGGGAGATCTCATTGATCCCCCACTTCCTAATCCTGCTTACTCTTCAACCATTTCCTCTGCCGGCTGCTGCGGTTCAGCAGTCTCGAGAGCCTTCATGCTCAGGCTGATCTTCTTCTCAGCCTCATTCAGATCTACTACCTTAGCAGTAATCTCCTGTCCTACAGAAAGCACATCTGACGGTTTCTCAACGTGTGCTCTGGAAATCTGAGATACATGGAGAAGTGCGTCAACGCCCGGTGCCAGTTCAACGAATGCGCCGAAATCTGTCATTCTTGCAACTCTTCCTGTTACTTCCTTGCCGACTGCATAATCCTCCGCTGCATTCACCCACGGATTCGTCTCCGGGAACTTCAGGCTAAGGGCGATCTTGGTATCACGGATATCTTTTACAAGGACCTTCAGAGTCTCACCAACGGTGAAGACCTTCTTCGGATTCTCAACTCTGCCCCATGACATCTCGGAGATGTGAAGCAATCCGTCTACTCCGCCTAAATCAATAAATGCGCCAAAATCTGTTATATTCTTAACAGTTCCTTCTACCGTATCGCCAATCTGCAGCTTCGCAAAAAGTTCTTTCTGTTTCTCTACTCTCGCTGCGACCAGAAGTTGTCTTCTGTCACCGATGATGCGGTTTCTTCTCGGATTGAATTCACTGATCACGAACTCAATCTCCTGATCTTTATACTTGGATAAATCCTTCTCATAAGTATCAGATACCAGGCTTGCCGGAATAAATACTCTGGCCTCCTCGACAACTACGCTTAAGCCCCCGCCAAGAATCTGGGTTACCGGTGCTTTCAGAACTTCTTTGTTCTCGAATGCCTCGCGAAGTCTTTCGTTGCCTTTCTCAGCAGCCAGCCTTCTGTATGTAAGAAGAACCTGTCCCTCTCCGTCATTCACCTTCAGAACTTTCACGGTCATAGCATCACCTACGGAAACAACCTTCGTCAAATCTACACCGGATTCATTCGTATACTCGCTTCTTGTAATGATACCGTCTGCCTTGTACCCTATATTCAAGATGATTTCATCTGGTTTTACATCGATTACAGTACCATCTACAACCTCTCCGTTATGGATTGTTTTAAAAGATTCTTCTAACATTTGCTCAAAAGTTAATTCTGACATAATTTTGAACCTCCTCAATTATAATATTGGGCGTGGATGCCCCTGCTGTAATACCTACTGTTTCCACGGACCTTAATTGATTCGTATCCAAATCGCCAAGTGTCTGTATATAGTACGTATTGTTACATGCGTTCTTGCATATTTCAAATAGCTTTTGGGTATTGGAACTATGCTTGTCACCAATCACAATCATAGCATCCACCACTCCTGCAATCCTTCCCGCCTCTTCCTGACGTTCCTTCGTTGCATTGCAAATCGTATTTAAAACACTTATATCATAACCCTTTTTAGAAATAATTTCAACTAAATCTTTGAATTTATTGTAATTAAATGTCGTTTGCGCCACGATACAAAGATGCGTCGCCACTGATTTCTCCCTCTCGCCCTCTGTTCCGGCGTCCTGCGGCAGAACAAAAGCCTCTGCCTCCTCCAGGGAATTCAGTACGGTAACCGCCTCTCCAGCCCAGCCTCTGATCCCCTGCACTTCCGGATGCTCCGGATTCCCGATGATCAGAACATGGCTTCCCTTCCTTCCTTCTTCCTCCACGATACGGTGGATCCGTTTTACAAAGGGGCAGGTCGCATCCACATATTCAATTCCTTTTTCTTTCAGCCTGGCGCAGATTCTTCTGGGAACTCCATGAGAACGGATGATTACTTTTCCATCCTTCAGATTTTCCAACTCTTCCTCACTTCGCAATACCCGGACTCCATGCTTTTCCAGATCCTTCACTACCTCTTCATTGTGAATGATCGGTCCATAGGTGTAGATTTGTTTGCTGCCACCTTCTTCCACCTGCTCATACACGGTTTCCACTGCGCGCTTTACCCCAAAACAAAAGCCGGCGCTTTTTGCGCGGATCACTTCCATCCTTTTTACTCTCCTTTTCTCTCATAATATATTCGAACACTTGATTATCCCTGGTAATCCAAAAAGGGGAGGCCTTGTCTGGAACATGCTCCGGACACAGCCTTCCCTATTCTATTCAATATACAATTGTTCTACCAGTATCTTCTGTACCAGGGATTACCGTAGACCTTCTGCACCTTTACCACATCTCCCGGCTGGGGTGCATGAATCATCTGGCCATTGCCTATGTAAATACCAACATGTCCTACATAACATACAATATCTCCCGGCTGCGGATTCGATACTGCTTTTCCACCGGCGCCCTGCGGTCCGGAGGTTCTGGGAATTGAAATTCCTGCAACACGGTGACAATACTGGGTAAGTCCGGAACAATCAAGTCCTTTTCCAGGAGATGTCCCGCCCCATACATACGGCGTACCAATCTGCCCCCACGCTGCACTCACAATTGCAGACGCTACAGAAGTATTCCCAGTGTTTGATGAATTGGAAGTGTTATTAGTCGGCGTATTGGATGGCTTCTCGGTCGATGTACTATTGTTATTATTACTGCTATTGTTATTATTATTGGTGTTGTTATTATTCGTCGGGCTTGTACTATTACCTGTCTGATTGTTCGTAGTCGTATTATTGGAAGAATCTCCATTCGTATTGGAATTTGAGTTTTGATTATTTCCCGTATTCGTCTGACTCTGGCTGGCTTTCTCACGCTCTTCCTTCTCGCGCGCCTCTTTTTCTGCCTGTTCACGCTCTCTTCTGGCCTTCTCCTCAGCTTCCCTCGCAGCCGCTTCCACTGCTGCCTGGAACTGCTGGTCAAGGTCTGCAACCTCTGCCTGTTTCGCAGAAAGGGTAGCGTTCAGGGAAGTCTGCTGTGCCGTAAATTCTTTCTGTGTCTTTTCCAGTTCTTTTTCTTCCTTCTCCAGCTTGTCCTTCAGGGACGCGATTTCCTCTTTCGTCTTTACATATTCTTCCAGCTGTTTTCTATCATAATTATGTACGCTCTGAACATATTCAGCCTGACTTAAAAGTTCGCTGATACTGCCGGACTTAGTAATCCTCTCCAACGCAGTATTGTTGCCTTCCTCATACATATATTTAATTCGCAGCTTCATATCCTCATACTGCTGCTTTTCTTTTTCCTCCGCTGCCGCAAGATCTTCGGTCGCTTTGCTGATCTCCTCACCTTTTTCAATCAACTTTTCTTCCAGGTCATTGATCTTGGTCAGCACTGCCGTCAATTCTGACTGCAGGGAATTCACCTGACTCTGCGCCGCATCACGTTGTTTCTTGATCGCATCTGCATCCGGTGCCGCCGCTACCGTAGTTGCGAAAAAAGAACTCATAACAAGTGATGCTATGAGCGTACGGAAATACCTATTCTTCATAACTTTACCTGCCTTATTCAATATTTATATGCCCCCACATATTTGCTTTAAGCATACACCACATTTCGCTTTATTTCAACCCCTTTTTCCTATTTCCAACAATTTCCGTTCTATCTTGCCATGCATCTTCTATATATAGTGTAAGAAAGACGAAGGCCACTACAAATAGCCTTCGTCTCATTACACAAACTCTAGTTTACCAATATCTTCTGAACCAGTGCGGTGCATAATTTATATTCGTATAGCAAACCGACTGCCCCGGCTGCGGTGCATGAATCATCTGACCGCCGCCCACATAAATTCCCACATGTCCGACATAACATACAATATCTCCCGGCTGTGGATCTGATACAGCGCGTCCACCACCTCCGATTGAAGCAGATGAATGATCCACATAGACACCGATTGCCTGTAAGGCTCTCATAACAAGTCCCGAACAATCAATACCGGAATGGCTGCTGCCTCCATACACATAAGGCGTACCCAGATATGCCTGTGCCGCGCTCACCACTGCACTTCCACTGCCACTGCTTGAAGGCGGTGTATAGTCATCTCCACTGTTATCATTGCTTCCGCCAACATCGTATGAGCCTTGATCACTGCTGTCGCCAGAACTGTCATTATTCTGGTTGATTGTATTCTCATTCTTCTTTTTCGCTTCTTCTTCCTGCCTCTTCTTGGCCTCTGCTTCCTCTCTTGCCTTCTTGGCAGCTGCCTCAGCCGCCTTCTGAAGCTGTACTTCCAAATCCGCCACTTCCGCCTGCTTAGCAGTCAGCGTGCTGTTAAGGCTTGTCTCTTCCTTCTTATACTCTTCCTGCATCTGCTCCATATCAGCCATCTCTTTTTCCAGAGATGCCTTCAGGTCCGCAATCTGTTTCTTCGTCTCTACGTATTCCTGAAGCATCTGACGGTCATAGCTATGTATATCCCTCACATATTCGGCCTTGTTCAAAAGCTCTGTAAAATCGCTCGACGACATCAGAGCCTCCACCATACTGCCGTTGCCTTCTTCATACATATATTTGATTCGCAGCTTCATATCTTCATACTGCTGTTTTTCTTTGGCTTCGGCTGCCGCAAGATCCTCCTCGGCTTTGCTGATGTCCTGTCCTTTTTGAACCAGATCCTTTTCCAGCTTACTCATCTTTTCTAAAAGTGCCTGTAACTCCTGCTGAAGTGCGTTCACCTCGCTCTGCGCTTCCTGTTTGCTCTCCTTTAAGTCGTCAACGCTTGGTTCCGCGCAAACGGGTGTAACGATCATCGCACTTGTAAGTAATGATACCAGCACTGTTCTTCCAAATTTTTTCATATTCCACCTGTCCCAATGTAAAAATTTACTAAGTGTTTACCTTTCTTGATTATAAAACATATCTCAACAAATTGCAATGTTTTTTAATATTTTCGTAACATTTTACATAATCTTTTTTCTTCAAATACCACTATATCTATTATTCTTACTTTTCTCACCTCAATATTTATGATAAACTATTCTCATAGGGAAGAACTACAGCAGCCATTTTCTCCGGCTGACATTTTTTAATAGGAAGAAAGGAGATCACTTTTATGAATTTTACATTTAACCACAACAATCTGAACGTGCTGGATCTGGACAAATCCATCCGTTTTTATCAGGAAGCTCTTGGACTTAAGGTGCTCCGCGAAAAGGAGGCTGCGGACGGCAGCTTCAAGCTCGTGTTTTTAGGCGACGGGACTACACTGCATCAACTCGAGCTGACCTGGCTTAAGGAAATGGACCGGCCATACGACCTTGGTGACAACGAATTTCACCTTGCCTTCACCGTAGATGATATGGAGGCGGCTCTCGCCCATCATAAAGAAATGAATTGTGTCTGCTTCGAGAATCCCTCTATGGGAATTTACTTCATCGAAGATCCCGACGGTTACTGGATAGAAATCGTGCCAGCCAGATAAGTCTATACCTTATCTGGCTGAACGCCAGGCTACTGCACAGACAGATTCGTATATCCCATCAGATCCATATCCACCTGGCAGGCTGCCTCTCTTCCTTCCCGGATTGCCCACACGACCAGGGACTGGCCCCTGTGCATATCACCGGCAGTAAAAATATTGGGCTGATTCGTCTTATAGGCTCCCGGCAGTGTTTTCACATTGATCCGCTCATTTACTTCCACCCCAAAGGCCTTCGTCACATACTCCTGGCTTCCGAGAAATCCCGCTGCAATCAGTACAAGATCCACTTCTACCGTATACTCGCTGCCCGGAATCTCTGCCATTTTCATACGCCCGGTCTTCTCATCTTTTCGGCTCTCCAGCTTCACAAGAACAGCCTTTACCAGGTTTCCATCTTTATCTTTGACAAATTCCTTGACCGTAGTCTGGTACACTCTCGGATCATGCCCCCAAAGTGCGATTGCCTCCTGCTGACCATAGTCCGTCTTACAGACTCTGGGCCACTCGGGCCAGGGATTCGTCTCCGCTCTCTGCTCCGGAAGTTTTGGCATCATCTCAAGCTGCAGGACCGACTTTGCCCCGTGACGAATGGACGTTCCCACACAGTCGTTCCCAGTATCGCCGCCTCCGATCACCATGACCTTCTTCCCCTTTGCGGAAATATATTCCCCATCCTCCAGGTTCATCTCGTGATTCCAGAGACATTTTGTCGTTGACTTCAGAAAGTCCACCGCAAAATAGATTCCCTTTGCGTCTCGTCCCGGCACCTTGATATCCCTTGGATTCGCTGCACCGCAGGCAAGAATGATCCGGTCAAATTCTTTTAATATAGAAGAAACCTTCACATCTTTTCCCACATCGCAGCCCGTGCGAAATACGATTCCTTCCTCCTCCATCACGGCGATTTTCCGGTCAACGATCTGCTTTTCCAGCTTCATATTCGGGATCCCGTAGCGGAGCAAGCCTCCCGGCCGGTCCTCCCGCTCAAACACGGTCACCAGATGTCCTCTTTTATTCAGCTGGTCAGCCGCCGCAAGTCCTGCGGGGCCGGAGCCTATTACCGCCACCTTCTTTCCGGTGCGCACCTTCGGAGGGTTCGCTTTCGCATACCCCTTCTCATACGCATTTTCAATAATCCCATATTCATTTGCCTTCGTAGACACCGGTTCATCGTGCAGGTTGCAGGTACACGCCGCCTCGCAGAGCGCCGGGCATACCCGGGAGGTAAATTCCGGGAAATTGTTGGTCTTCACCAGCCGATAATATGCCTCTTCCCAGTTTCCGTGATAAATCAGGTCGTTCCATTCCGGCACCAGATTGTGAAGCGGGCAGCCGCTTGCCATACCGGCGATCATCTGTCCGGCCTGGCAGAACGGAACGCCGCAGGACATGCAGCGCGCCCCCTGTATTTCCTGCTCTTCCTTCGATAAAGGCGTATGGAATTCCCGGAAATGCCTGATCCTTTTCATGGCGTCTTCCGCAGCCTGATCCTTCCTGTTATAATCCATAAATCCAGTCGCTTTTCCCATTTTTCCGCCTCCTATCTTTCATTTTTGATCGCGTAGAACGCTTCGATTTTTGCCTGCTCGCTTCCCATGCCCTGTTCTTCCATCTGCAGGATCCTGGTCAGCATCTTCTCGTAGTCATGGGGAATGATCTTCTTAAATTTCGGAAGATACTCTGTAAAATGGTTCAGCACTTCTTTTCCTATGGCAGAATTGGTATTCTTCACATGCTCCTCAATCATTTCCTTCAGTTCCAGAACATCATATTTGGAGGTGACATGCTCAATATTTACCATCTGTTTATTGACCTTCGTATAAAGATTGCTGTCCAGATCCAGTACATAGGCCACGCCGCCGCTCATACCTGCCGCGAAATTCTTGCCGGTCTTTCCGAGAATGGCCACACGTCCGCCTGTCATATACTCACAGCCGTGGTCTCCCACTCCTTCCACTACCGCGGTGGCCCCGGAATTCCGCACGCAGAATCTTTCACCTGCCACGCCGCTGATAAATGCTTTCCCGCTGGTCGCCCCGTATAGAGCAACGTTTCCTATAATAATGTTTTCGTTCGGTTTATACTTGATACCGGTCGGTGGGTACACGATTAGTTTTCCACCCGAAAGTCCCTTGCCGAAGTAGTCATTGCTGTCACCAGTCAGTTCCAGCGTAAGGCCGCCCGGGATAAAAGCGCCGAAGGACTGGCCGCCCGCCCCCTTGCATTTCAGCACATAGCTGTCCTCCGGAAGACCCTCCGGATATCTGCGGGTGATCTCGGAGCCGAAAATCGTTCCAAAGGTACGGTCCACATTGGACACATCAATCTCCATACTTCTCTTTAGTCCCTTTTCCAGCGAAGGCAGAAGTTCCTTGACCAGCACCCGCTCATCTAACGTTTTCTCCAGTTCAAAGTCAAATACCTTCTTCGGATTAAAGGTCCTTCCCTTCGTGTCCTTCGCAAAAGGATTATCCAGAATCCGGCTAAGATCCAGCGTAGCGGCACGTTTCGAGGTCGGCACCTCCTTTACCTTCAGGAAATCCGTGCGGCCTACCATCTCATCGACCGTGCGCACGCCCAGCCTTGCCATATATTCCCGGAGCTCCTCTGCGATAAAACGCATAAAGTTGATCACGTATTCCGGCTTGCCGCTGAAACGCTTCCTGAGCTCCGGATTCTGGGTAGCCACACCCACCGGACAGGTATCCAGGTTGCAGACGCGCATCATGACGCAGCCCATGGTCACAAGCGGTGCCGTGGCAAATCCAAACTCCTCCGCTCCCAAAAGGGCGGCGATCGCCACATCTCTTCCGCTCATCAATTTACCGTCTGTCTCGATGCGGACTCTTTCTCTAAGGCCGTTCTGGATCAGAGTCTGGTGGGTCTCCGCAAGTCCCAGCTCCCAGGGAAGTCCTGCATTATGGATGGAGCTTCTTGGAGCCGCGCCCGTACCGCCGTCATAACCGGAGATCAGCACCAGACCTGCTCCTGCCTTTGCCACGCCGGCAGCGACGGTTCCCACGCCGGCCTCAGATACCAGCTTCACGGAAATCCTCGCATCTTTATTTGCATTCTTGCAGTCGTAAATGAGCTGCGCCAGATCTTCGATCGAATAGATATCGTGGTGCGGTGGCGGCGAAATCAGGCCCACGCCGGGAGTGGAATGCCGTGTCTTTGCGATCCAGGGATATACCTTCCCGCCCGGCAGGTGCCCGCCCTCGCCTGGTTTTGCTCCCTGCGCCATCTTGATCTGAATCTCTTTGGCACTCACCAGGTACCGGCTTGTCACGCCGAATCTTCCGCTTGCCACCTGTTTGATGGCAGAACAGCGGTCGCTGTCCAGACGTTCGATATCCTCTCCGCCCTCCCCGCTGTTGGATTTCCCGTGCAGGGCGTTCATGGCAAGGGCCAGCGTCTCATGCGCCTCCTTGGAAATGGAACCGTAAGACATGGCTCCCGTCTTAAACCGGGTCACAATGGAGTCCACACTTTCCACCTGGGAAATCGGAATCCCTTTTTTCGGGAAATTGAAATCCATCTGTCCGCGCAGGGTGATGCCCTGGGACTCCTCATCTACCATCTTTGTATACTGTTTGAACATACCGTAATCGCCGCGCCTTGTGGACTGCTGCAGCATATGAATGGTACGCGGATTGTAGAGATGTTTCTCCCCTCCGCTCTTGGATTTGTGCTGTCCTACACTGTTCAGTGTCATATCTGCCGCCAGCCCCAGCAGGTCAAACGCCTCCATGTGGCGCGCCATATAATCGCCGGCGATCTCCTCAATACCGATACCGCCCACCCGGCTTACCGTTCCGGTAAAATATTTTTCTATAAAGCTCTCTTTTAGTCCGATGGCCTCAAAGATCATAGAGCCCTGATAAGACTGAATCGTTGAAATCCCCATCTTGGAGGCGATCTTCACGATGCCGCCAAGCACCGCCTGATTGTAATCCTCAACCGCCGCATAGTAATCCTTTTGCAGCATACCGGCGTCAATGAGCTGTTTGATCGACTCATGGGCAAGATATGGATTGATCGCAGAAGCGCCATATCCCAGAAGGGTCGCAAAATGATGTACCTCCCGTGGTTCCCCGGTCTCCAGGATCATAGCGACTGCCGTCCGTTTCTTTGTGCGCACCAAATGCTGATGCACAGCGGAGGTAGCAAGGAGCGACGGCATGGCAATATGATATTCATCGACGCCCCGGTCACTTAAGATCAGGATATTTGCCTGCTCCCGAATTGCGCGGTCCACCTGAATGAACAGGTATTCAATCGCCTTTTCCAGGCTGGAATTCTTAAAGTAGGTCGTAGAAATCTCTGTACATTTGAAACCATCTACCTTCATATTCCTGATCTTCATCAGATCCGTGTTCGTCAGGATAGGATTGTTAATCTTAAGTACATGGCAGTTCTCCTCCTTTTCTTCCAGGAGATTTCCGTCTCTTCCCACGTAAACGCTGGTGGAGGTCACGACCTTCTCACGGATCGCGTCGATCGGCGGATTGGTCACCTGGGCAAAGAGCTGTTTAAAATACCCGAAAAGCGGCTGATGCTTCTCGGAAAGCACGGCGAGCGGGGCGTCGATGCCCATGGCGTCAATGCTTTCGCTGCCATTCATCGCCATTTTCAAAATGGAATTATTCACCTCTTCATAGGAATACCCGAAGGCCTTCTGCAGTTTCTGGCACTCCTCCTTCGTGTAGGATGGCACCTTCTGATTCGGGATCTTCAGATCGTACAGGTTCACAAGGTTGCTGTCAAGCCACTCTCCGTAAGGCTGCGCCGAGGCATAGGATTCCTTTAGCTCGTCATCGTCGATGACCTTGCCCTTTATCGTGTCCACCAGCAGCATTTTGCCGGGGTGCAGACGTTCCTTGACCAAGATCTTATCTGCCGGAATATCCAGAACTCCCACCTCGGATGACAAAATCAATGTGTCATCGTCCGTGATATAATAACGGGAAGGTCTCAGGCCGTTCCGGTCAAGCACCGCTCCCATATAATCCCCGTCGGAGAACAGGATCGACGCCGGGCCGTCCCATGGCTCCATCATGGTTGCATAATACTGGTAGAAATCCTTGATTTTCTGGGACATGGTCTGGTTGTTCGCCCATGGCTCCGGTATGGAGATCATCACCGCCAGAGGCAGCGGCATTCCGCTCATCACCATGAATTCCAGCGCGTTATCCAGCATGGCGGAATCGGAACCGGAACTATTGATGGCCGGAAGGACTTTATACAACTCGCCCTTTAAATGCTCCGACTCCATATTTTCCTCTCGGGCCTGCATCTTATCCGCATTTCCGCGAATCGTATTGATCTCTCCGTTATGTACGATATAACGGTTCGGATGCGCTCTCTCCCAGCTCGGATTCGTATTCGTGCTGAATCTGGAATGTACCACCGCAATAGCGGACTCATACTCCGGGCTTTGCAGATCATCGAAGAACTTCCGAAGCTGCTTTACCAGAAACATTCCTTTATACACAATGGTCCGGCTGGAAAGAGATGCCACATACGTGTCGTCGCTGCTCTGCTCAAAGATTCTTCGCACCACGTAGAGGCGGCGGTCAAAATCCAGTCCCTTCTCCACCTTCCCGGGACGCTCAATAAATCCCTGCATGATGCACGGCATACACTCTACCGCTTTCTTTCCCAAGATCTCCTGATGAATCGGGACCTCTCTCCAGCCGAGGAACTTAAGTCCCTCTCTTTTGGCGATCACCTCAAAAATCTTCTTCGCCTGGTTCCGCTTTAACTCATCCTGCGGGAAGAAAAACATGCCCACACCATAATCTCTCTCAGAACCTAAAAAGATGCCGAGGGGTTGACAGACTTTGGTGAAAAACCTGTGTGAAATCTGTAACAGAATTCCAACACCGTCTCCTGTCTTCCCTTCGGCATCCTTGCCGGCTCTATGTTCTAAGTTTTCTACAATCTTAAGCGCGCTCACCACTGTCTCATGGCTTTTCTGGCCTTTGATGTTCACCACCGCGCCGATTCCGCAGTTGTCATGCTCGAAAAGCGGGCTGTACAAACTGCTTACCCTATTCTTTTTTTCACTACCCATAGACTCTGCCCTTTCTGATAATCTCATCATAGTATAATATATGTCGCCAGACATTATACCTGCGCATCGATTTCTCACCTGCACTTTATGATTTTTCACTATACAACATTTTTCTGTTATTGTAAATAGGAAATTTCGCCTAAATTGTCTGATTGTTTTCGTTTTTAATTGTTTGTTTTGTATTGTCAGACATTTTCGGATTTCTACACCAAATATATATCTTTTGTTTCCACACTATTCTGCAATTTATAGTGTTCACTTCCCGAAAGACTCCTTATTTTTCTTTTTGTAAAATAATGTAGGGGTCAAAATGCCTTTTGACCCCATAACATACGAATTATTCCTGCATTTCTATTCTCCTCAAATTCGCTCAGTTTTCTACGAAAAATGGCTACGGATTTCCGCCTCTTTTCCTTTCAGCGATCCCTGCACCATCTCCGGCTTTCCGCCTCCACGTCCCGCAAAAGCCTCATTCAGAGCTTTGCCAAAGGGCCGCACGTCCTCTGTTTTACTGCCGAGCACATAGCGGTACCCTTCTGCATCATTTCCCGTAAACACGCCACAGATTCCGACGCCCCTACTAAGCGCCAGATTCATCAGTTCCCGCAGGGCGCCGCCATCTAAATCGTCCTCGAACAGGCATACCTTCCTCGTATTCTCCGGAATCTCCTTCACTTTGCACAGGAACACCTCATGAAGCAGGCTGACCCCTCGTCGCTTTTGCTCCGCAACCTCTTCCTTCAGATGCTCTACCGCTTCGGCAATCTTCTCCTCCTTCGAGGACAGACTCTGCATGATGGCTTTTACGCTCTCCTCTTTCGCACGGTAATCCATGAGCGCACGCAGACCGCAGACCATCGTAATCCGCACGCCGCCCTTATAATTCTGCATATGAATAAACTTGACAAGCCCGATCTCCCCGGTATGGCTGACATGGGGAGCACAGCAGGCGCACACATCCACGCCCGGAATCGTCACGATCCGCACCTGTCCCTCAATCTCGATCTTGCTTCGATAATCCAAGGCTTCCAGTTCTTCTCGGGAAGGATAGGTCACCTCCACCGGAAGATTTGCAAATACCACCTGATTGGCAGCCAGCTCGATCTCTGCCAGCTCCTCTTTCGTAATGGGACCGCTCAAATCCAGCGTACAGACCTCCTCGCCTAAGTGAAAGCCCACATTGTCATACCCGAATCTTCCATGGATCAGGCCGGATACAATGTGCTCTCCGGTATGCTGCTGCATTCTGGAAAACCGTGTTTCCCAGTCAATCCTGCCGGACACCTGCGCACCTGCCCAAAGCTCCCCATCCGTCAAATGGATGATCTGCTCTCCCTCTTCTCTCACATCCAGCACACGCACATTTCCCAGGCTTCCTGTATCTGCCGCCTGCCCGCCGCCCTCAGGAAAAAAGGCAGTTCTGTCAAGAACTACCTCATACTTCTCCCCGACCGGCTGACAGGAAAGAACGTGCGCCTCAAATTCCCGCATATGACTGTCGTCATAGAATAATCGCTTCGTCATAGCCGCTCCTTTCCGTACCTTCCCGCTACATACGTTCCGGCGCCTCAAAGCCCAAAAGATCAATGCAGACATTCAAAATATCTCTCACCAGCTTCAAAAGCGCAATATAACTCTTCTGTTTCGTCTCGTCCTCCTCTGACAAAATCTTCGTCTCATGATAAAAATGATTAAATGCATTTGCCAGGTCATAAATATACGCACAGATCTTGTGCGGCGCCAGCTCCTCATAGGCCGCCTGCATCATAGTGCCAAATCTCGCAACCTCCAGCATCAGCTCCTTCTCGCTTTCCGCCTTCGCCTCCGTGATCAGGGTATCATCAAGACTCTTTCCCGTCTCCGCGTATTTCTTCAAAATGGACTTGATACGCACGATCGTATACAAAATATACGGTCCTGTATTTCCCTCAAAAGAGGTGAAACGATCCACGTCGAAAATGTAATCCTTCGATGCCTGATTCGACAGATCTCCGTATTTGATCGCCGCCATTCCAACCATCTTCGCTGTATTTGCCGCCTCTTCTTCTGCCACGGTACGGTTGTCCGCGATCTTCTCATACATCTTCCCGGTAATATCCGCGATCAGATGCTCCAGACGCATCACGCCGCCTTCCCTGGTCTTGAAGGGCTTGCCGTCCTTTCCGTTCATGGTGCCAAACCCTAAAAAGGTCAGTTTCATATCATTGGGAACGATTCCCGTCTTCTTCGCGCAACGGAATACCTGAACAAAATGCAGCTCCTGCCTCTTGTCCACCACATAGATCACCTCGTCCGGCTGATACAGCTTCTGGCGCTCCACAAGCGTCGCCAGATCCGTCGTGTCATAGAGAGCTGCGCCGTCAGATTTGAGGATCATACAGGGCGGAATCTCCTTCGTGTCGTCCGGTTCCTTCACATCTACTACCAGAGCGCCCTCGTCCAGATGCGCGTAGCCTTCGTCCTTTAATCTCTGCACCATGTCCGGAATATATTTCTGCGCGTCCGCCTCTCCCTTCCAGAGATCGAACTCCACATTCAGATTCTGATAATTCTTCTTTAAATCTGCAACAGAAACACGCATGATGTGATTCCAGATCGCCCGATATCCCGGTTTCCCGTTCTGGAGCTGGAAGGTCGCCTCAAGCGCTTCCTCCCGGTATTCTTCGTGTTCCTTCGCATAAGCGGACGCTGCCGGATAGATCTCCTCCAGATCACCGATGGTAAACGGCGCTTCCTCGGGATATTCTCCGATAAACGCCTCGTCAAAATACGGCAGATCCGGCTGTCTCTTCCTCAGCTCCGTAATGATCAGTCCCATCTGATATCCCCAGTCGCCCAGGTGGATATCGCCTGTCACCTGATTCCCCATAAAACGGGTGATCCGTTTCACACTCTCTCCGATGATGGCAGAACGCAGATGCCCAACATGCAGGGGCTTCGCCACATTCGGCCCGCCGTAGTCAATGATGATCGTCTTCGGCTCGGATACCATCTCGACTCCCAGCTTCTCCTCAGATGCCATCTGATTCAGATACTCAGCCACAAAAGCAGGGTTCGTTTTCAAATTAATAAATCCGGGCTTTACTGCCTGTGCCTCGCGGATGCTTCCTTCCCCCGCGAGCCGTGCCACCACTTCCTCCGCGATTATGATCGGCGCTTTATGATATTTCTTCGCGCCGGCCATGGCACCGTTGCACTGGTATTCACACAGATCCGGCCGGTTGGACAAATTCACCTTTGCCAGCTCCCTGTCGTACCCCGCCTCCTCAAAAGCCTGCGCCAGTTCTTCTGAGATCAAGTCCATAATCTTTTTCATAGTCAGTTCCCTCTTTATCTTTTCATCTTTTCTTTTTGCGATTTTTAAGGATACGGCCTACACTCCCATATTCTGCCGCCGCAGTCCTATACTTCCTAATTATATCCAAAACTGTTTCCCAGTGCAACAAGTAATCGCAGATATCTGCATGATATCGGTATAACGGTATGGCATCTATGTGATACCGGCATGGCAGCATAATACCATCAAGGTAAATTACAATTCAAGATTCGATAATATCGTCAAGATTCAGATACTAGGCACATCTTAAAATATCATCCTTCTTTGCTATTGACAATTTCCTCCCGGCGTCGTAATATTGTATTATAACACTAATACAATCACCCCCCCCCGGAGAATTTTTGCTTATTTTCCAGGAGGGAGGTGTGGTGCCCTAACAGGCACCTGACACTCATATTATTCTAATTAAGAAAGAGGTGTAAACGGATGCCATGGGAACTTGATAACGACAGACCCATATATCTGCAATTAATGGACCGCCTGAAGGCCGACATTATCTCCGGCCGCTACCAGCCCGGCGACAGACTTCCCTCCGTCCGGGAACTGGCCATGGACGCGGCAGTCAACCCCAATACCATGCAGAAAGCATTGTCAGAGCTGGAACGTGACGGACTTGTATTTGCCCGGCGCACCAGTGGACGTTTTATCACGGAGGACGATACGATGCTGAAAAAGATGAAAAAAGACCTTGCCCGGGAGAATATAAAGACCTTTCTTGAGGCCATGCTCCGGCTTGGATTTGACAAAAAAGAAGCACTGGAACTTCTCGAAGAGATCTTAAAGGAGGAGGAACTATGACCCCAATACTGGAATGCCGATCACTTACCAAAACATACGGGAACTTCTGCGCACTCTCCGACGTGAATCTGACGCTGGACCGCGGACAGATTGTAGGGCTTCTTGGCCCCAATGGAAGCGGAAAAACTACGCTGATCAAGCTGCTGAACGGCCTTTTGACCCCCACCGCCGGCGAGGTCCTGATTGCCGGAAATACTCCGGGCGTCTCCACCAAGCAGATTGTCTCCTATCTTCCGGATGAGAGTTATCTGAAAAACGGAATGCAGGTCAAGGATGTAATCCGGATTTTTACAGATTTTTACGAGGATTACATGCCGGAGCGCACTTACGATATGCTCCGCTCGCTTGACATCGACCCGAACAGGCGGCTTTCCTCCCTCTCAAAAGGGACGCGGGAAAAAGTACAGCTTATCCTCGTCATGAGCCGGAAGGCGCAGCTTTACATACTTGATGAGCCAATTGCCGGCGTTGACCCTGCGGCGAGAGATTACATTTTAAAAACGATTATCAGTAATTACGATGAAAATGCGACCGTCCTTCTCTCCACCCACCTGATCTCCGATATCGAGCAGGTGCTGGACCGTGTGATCTTCCTTCAGAACGGGCATCTGACCCTTAACAGCACGGTAGATGAGATCCGGCAGACACATGGGAAGTCCGTCGACGCATTTTTCAGGGAGGTGTTCAGATGTTAGCAAAACTGATAAAACATGATATGCGCTCCATGTCAAAGCTTCTCATTCTGATGCATATTCCAGCCCTGCTCCTTACAGTTGCAGTAAAATACGCAGGGGTGTTAAGACTCTATGCGCTCGAAAAACCGGAGCCGATTGCTATTTTGACCATATGTATCGCGGTAGTCTATCTGTCCGTCACCAGCTTCTTTACCCAGCTTTACACGGCTGTTTACTCCTACCGCAAATTATTTTCACGCGAAGGCTATCTGACACTGACACTGCCAGTTAAAGCCTCCACACAGGTGCTTGCCAAGTTCCTGAGTGGCTCCTTCTGGATTCTGCTCAATATGCTCATCCTGTTTGGCGCGGCGTTCTATATCATACGCACTCCGCAGCTATTACAGGATATTCGGACTGTGTTCGCCAATGAATTTGGCCCGCATTTTCTTCAGGACTATATTTCCTTTGTCGCTATCCTGTTTGTCGGCAGTATCGTAAGCTGTTTCTCGAACATGGCCATCGCACTGGGATGCCTCTCCTTCGGACACTGTTTCCGCAAGCATCGTGTACTGCTCGCCATTGTGGGCTACGCCGGCATTAGTATGCTGATTCAAATCATAACCTTCGGAGTGCAGGCGTTCACGACTTTCGGCAATCCCCGTTTTTACGAGGATACACTCTCGGCAAGCGACTTTTTAGCTTTGTACCGGCCACTACTGTATGTTACCCTGGTAACTTCCATCGTTCTCGGTATCACATGCTATCTTTTTAGCTGCTACGTCATGAAGAGACGGTTGAATCTGGACTAAAGGGACAGAGGTTCCATACAGTAAGGGGAGCACAGACATCAGAGAAAACATCGCATAGAAATAAACCGCGCTGAACGTCCACTGGACGTTCACTCAGGTATGCTTGGCAACCCCAAAACGCCGGCCGCGGCGGTCAGACATGAACGCTGCGGCCGGCGTTCTCAGGGGGCGGTGGTTGCAGATATTTTGCATATAGTTTTTCAGCTTTTTGTTGCAAGGCAGATTGGAGATTATCAGTATAATTTGGCTGGTATCGCTTCTTGGACATTTCCCTTTCGCATGCATTGAGAGTTCAATAAGATTATGACTCCATAATATTGGAGCTTTGCATCTTACTACTCCGTAAAACACAAAGCCCCAATCACTGGATTTCTACTTTATCCTTCAATATCCATTGTTATTCACGCGCATGGTTTTGTTTATGTCAGACTTTTAATTAATGGATGCCTTCTTTTACTATCGTCCATTCCTGGCAACCATATCCTGTTGGTCCCCATTGGCCGACCGCTGCACCGTCTTCTTTCGAATTATCCACAACTTCCAGATACTTTCCACTGTTTTTATTTACAATATGAAAATATCCGTCGCCAGTTTCTTCCAATGACCATAATTGTGAATCGCTATCGGCAAAGTTACTCTGGATCGCTTTTGCTCCATCTACGGCGCTTTGATTCTGAATGTCCAGATATAATCCTGAATTTTGGTTCTTAATTCTATAGTAACCATCTCCTTCATCCTCAAAAGTCCACTTCTGGCACCAGTGATCAGTAACTCCCCATTGCCCAATTTCGGCACCTGCGGAAGTTAAAGCACTCTTGACTTCTAAATATTTCTCGCTATTTTTATTAATAATCGAAAAATCTTCTTCCGTTTCGCTTATCTGAATACAATCAAGTTCGGCAAATCCAACATTCTTTGTAAACTTAACTGAATTGATCCCTTCATTCAAATAGCAAGTAAAGCTGCTCCATAAATAACGGTCCCAATTCACTGTAACCGGATAATTTACCGTACCGATCTCATTTCCGTTGACAGTCACCATATGTGATGCTTCACTAGTCTCTCCGTTTGAATATCTTACCAGAATCTGATAGTTCCCCGCTTTAGAAACATTGATATTTCCAAAATTAACAGAACTATCCTCCTCATTAATATACCGCACTTCCTGCCCATTTGATGCATCAACCGCATTTTCTGATTTTGCATTTGTAACTGTTGCTTTTTCTGCTTCATATATGGTACCCTTTAACGGTAAGGTCCCGACACGTACATCGTTTAAGTTGTAGCTTACACCATCAATCGTCTTTTTATTAGTGAAGTTTTCAACATTGGTTGCCTGATATAAAGTTGTATTGTCGGGACTGACATCAAAGCTCTGACTGAACCCTGAAAAATAGCCACCTGCCAGATCATTATAATCATAAGTAACCGCCATAGGTAATCTTTCCCAGGATCCCTGTCCTAAATTGTAGTTCACATAAAAATTTTGTCCGCCACTAATATTGTCGTTGCTGTCAGTTCCCCATTTTGCGGAAATAATTACCATTCCGTTCGGGCCGCCTGCATCTACCCATTTTACATATGGAGAAGAACCTATTCCGCGTCCGTCCGCCAAGGCAACTCTTGTTCCTAAACTTTCTGCATCCCAGGTTACCCCGTCTTCAGAAAATTTACAATAAACAACCGCATTATTATTGCTGATGCTCGGCTTGTTCACCATTTCGTATGTTGCCATATATTTACCGTTCGGAAGCTTGGTAACTGTAATCATACCCGGACGGTCGCTCCTATTAGGAATTGCTGCTACATTTGACAGCGCACTCCAATTAACACCATCTGAAGAAGTTTTAAATGAAACCGCCTGCAACACTCCGTCCTCTTTTTGTCTCTCATCTGAATAGTAGCAAACCAAATCTCCGTTTTTACTCAATCCCAGGAAAGGTTCCCATACGGTTGTTGTAGTGGAGGTTGTACTCGGATCATACACACACGGTCCTCCATTGTCAACTTCACTTAAAAACGACCATGTATTTCCCTTATCCAGACTCTTATAAATCACGATTCGTGATTGTGTATATGGTGAATCATCAAAAATATTACCTGCTAACAGAATTGTTCCTGCCGGCATATCACCAACCTGTTGTGGTAATTCATATAAGCACGGCTGTGACGTTCTTAACAAACCATATTCCTTGTCATAGACATTTGAAATCAACTGCCAGCTATCGCCGTTATCCGTACTTCTGTATATCGGATATACCTGCTTGGATACCTTTTTCCCATTACCTACATCCACAGAAACATTTTTCAGCTGATCATATGTACAAAGCAACGTTCCGTTTGATGCCCCGCTGTTTTTCAGACAAATGATGCGTGAATAAGTTGCACCGCCTGGATCAAATGTCGCTTCATTATCTGCCTTATAAACTAAAGCACCATTTTCCTCCGTTTTTGCTGATACCGAACTTGAAAATGCTAAGGTCAGTGCAAGTATCAAAACGAAAGATATTACACTTTTATACCATTTCTTCATCTCTTTTCCTCCTAAAAGTTATTAATATAATCAAATATTGGTTTCCCTTTTTTATCCCAATCCGTTTTGAGAACAGGCAGCCTTTCTTTTTCCCATGCGCGCGAATCCAAAAGGTTGTCATTTTCATCAATACTGAGCATCCCAATGCATCTGCCCAGGCATCATTTATTGGGTCTTCCCCCTTACAACCGAGAACGTAAGGCCGAATTGCCCAGATATCGTCTTTATCGCCTGCCGCAAAATAAATAAACCATCTACCGTTTATATAGTGAATCTCAGGTGCCCATATATGTGTACTCATAATTCCACTATCGTGCTTTATCCATATCACAGTTTCTTCTGCATCGGCAAGCCCTTCCAGAGTATCACTCCTTCGCAGCACAATTCGATCATAAGCCGGTACAGAAGCTGTAAATATATACATCCCGTCTTCATGCCGATAAATGTATGGGTCCGCACGTTGCGCGATAAATGGTTTATTATATTCTGTTTGTTTAAATTTTCAGCATTCACAATATTCCCTCTTTTCTAAAACATCATAGTGAATAACAGAATATTATGAAACATTAAATCTACAAAGTGTCCCTGTCCAGAATCTTATAATTCAAATAAATTGATTTGGGCGAATATTTCTCGGAATCAATTTGTTGAATCAACTCTACAACAGCAGTTGCCGCTACCCCCTCAAGATTGGTGGACACAGTCGTAAGCTTTGGTGTTATATATTGCAAAACACTGATATCATCAAATCCCATCAAGCCGAAGTCTTCCGGTATCTTCATATTTCCCTGCTCTCCCCACTGCATAATAGTCAACGCATAGCTGTCTCCAGAGCACAAAAATGCCGTTCTTTTCCCATGAGACCTGTGAATAATATGCTTTACATCAGGCAGAAAATCTTTTTTTCCTATTATTTCTGAATGCAATTCGGGATGCCCGCTTACTGCTGCATAAAATCCTTTCAATCTTTGATTATGGACATAAATATTCTGTTGTTCTTGAACTTCTAACGGTGGACATACAAATACAATCTGTTCATATCCTTTTGAAACTATCAGTTCCACCGCATCCATCGCCGCCGCCATTTCATTCACCTGCACTGTGGTGATTTTGTCAGAAACCTGACTCCCTATACACACGATCGGAATATGTAGCGATAAGAGAAATTCCTCAAATTCTTTCCCCTTATTGAGAGGATTTATCATAATTCCTTCCATCTGACGCTCTGCCAACCCCTGAATCAATTTTCTTTCCCATTCAAGACTTTCATCACAGACTACAATATTGGTAAAATATCCTCGTTTATCAGCTTCTTTATTGATAATATTTAAACTCTGTACAAAATACATATTTTCAATATTAATGGTTACAACTCCTAAAGACATTGTTCGGCCATGATTTAAGCTTCTCGCCAGCAAATTTGGATGGTAATTATTTTCTTTAGCAACCGCTAAAATCTTCTCTTTCGTTTCTTTGCTCACGCTGCCTTTCCCATTTAGAGCCCGCAGCACAGTAGTCCTTGAAACACCACATTTTTCAGCAATTTGGTTTACTGTTATTGACATACGCTCTCCTCCTCCAATGCCCAAAAACTAATATGAGTATATCATAAAACAGACCCTTAGGCAATGAAGGCAAATTTGAGAAATTGTCGGCGTATTTGTGTTATACTTCTAGTCGCAATACATTAAAAGATAGTGGTTTCAATCGTGTAATGCACAGGTCCGTTTTCAAGACTACATCATCATTGTTTTGTGGAATCACATCATTATGCCCGATCCGATTCGTCATTTTTCTGTCTTCGGCTGTTAAGCATATACATTCCCTGACTCCTTTTATCTTAAAGTCAGGCATTTGGATTTCTACATCCAAACCCTCATCCTCGCTTCGATTTATCATAAAGATTGCAAGCTCATTCATTTCTTCGTTCCATACTGTAATACTATCAAGATATGGAACCTTCGAATACTCGTCGCAATCATATACAGGTCCATACAATGCACTATCCAGCACAACGCCCCGGGCATAATTTGCGAAATAATAGAATGGATAATATATCGTCTGAAGCCATAGCCCTCCATTTGCTTCTGTCATGATACAGGCACTCACATTTGTTAACAAGGATTGGCATGCTATCTTAATGACATCTGCATTTCTCAGAATTACCATCTGCATTCCGGCAAAAAGTAGTGCATCTTCCATTGTATAAACCTGTTCACTGATTGCCGGCGCAACCTTCCATGGCTCCTGGGCTATTTCCTCATTTACAGCATCACTTGGAACAGCCCAGACTCCCCATTCATCTACACTGAATTTCATGTCTTTTTTAGAATGTTTTTTCTGTTTTACAATCTGAGCCGCAGAACGTATTGTTTTTATATATTCTTCCATATCTAATGTCTGCGCAAGAAATGTTTTCGTTCCTTTTTCCTGGCCGGCATAATACTGGTGAAGAGCGAGATAATCTGCAACTTCATACACATGGTCCAGCACCTCCATGTCCCATTGAGGGTATGTAGGCATACTGGATAACGAACTTCCGCAGATAATCAGTTCTATTTCTGGATCTATAAGCTTCATGACTTTTCCTGCCTCTGCCGCCAGTTTTCCATATTCCTCTGCAGTTTTATGACCGATCTGCCACTTTCCATCCATTTCATTTCCCAGACACCACATTTTAATTCCATACGGTTCCTCTACGCCATGACTCCTTCGCATTTCACTGTATTTTGTACCGGCAGGAAAATTGCAATACTCTATGTAATGTGCCGCCTCTTCAATTCCACGGGTTCCAAGGTTTACGGTAAATATCGGCTGTACGCCTGCCTTCTTTGCCCAACTCATAAATTCATTGGTGCCAAATTCATTTGTTTCAATCGATTTCCAGGCAAGCTCTAATTTGTGAGGCCGGCCTTCTTTTGGTCCAACTCCGTCTTCCCAATGATATGTAGAGACAAAATTACCTCCCGGATACCGGACACTTGTCACCTGCATCTCTTTTACTTTTTGAAGCACATCTTTGCGGAATCCTTCTTCATCTGAGTTCTCATTTCCAGGCTCATATATACCCGTATAAATAACTCTTCCCATATGTTCCAGAAATGAACCATAAAGACGTGGATCTATTTCACCAATTATAAAACTTTTGCTGCATACAATTTTTGCTTTTTCCATATATGATATGTCTCCTTAGCCTTTTAGTCCGCCGCTGCTCATACCTTCGACAAAATATTTTTGTCCAAATATGTATAAGATAAACATAGGAAGTAATGAAATCAGTGCCCCAGCAAATGCTGCGCCATACTCAATCGTATTCTGTCCGATGAATAAAGCCAACCCGTTTGCCAGTGTACGCATTTTCGTACTACTTGTCACAATCATCGGCCATAGCAAATCGTTCCATGAGCCATTAACACTTAGAATAATCAATGTAATGACTGCCGGCTTAACCTGAGGCATCATAATTTTCCAGAAAATCCCATACTCGGAAAGTCCATCAATCCGGGCAGCTTCTGCCATTTCTTTCGGAATTCCCGTAAATGCAGCCCGCATCATGAAGATAGATCCCGCAACAGCTACGCGTGGTATAATCAGGCCCCAGTATGAATCATACATTCCCATCTTATAAACGACTAAAAATAACGGTACCATAATGACTTGGAATGGAACCATCATTGTCGCCAGCGTCATCAGAAACATTCCTGTTTTTCCCTTGAAATCGTAAAATGCATACGCATAGCCAGCCATACAATTTACAATGATGGCAAGAGCAGTTGTTCCCCCTGCATATATGACTGAATTCAAGACATACTGCAATATATTAATTCTGGCCTGCACATCTGAAAAATTTTGGAATGTAAATAAATTCGGAATAAATGTCGGCGGCCAGGAAATAATTTCCTTTTCAGGCTTGAAGGCACTTAATGTCATCCATAATACTGGTACTAAAACTAATAGTGCCAGAATAACCAGCACAAGAAAAACCGGTATTTTAATCATTATATTTTTTATTTTTATGGTCTTCTTCCTTTTCATATTATTCCTCCTTATTCATTTTACGGTACATTATCACAGTGATTACCATGATAATCACAAACAAAATCACTGACATTGATGATGCGTATCCCATGCTTGAATTAGAAGAAAATGCCCTTGAGTAAATATAACTGACTGTCGACTCCGTCGTATAATTCGGTCCACCATTGGTTGTTACATAAATAATATCAAAAATCTGCAAAGCCCCAGCAAACCTTGTCATCAAAATGTACCAAAATGTAGGGCGTATTGACGGCACTGTGATATGCATAAACTGTCTGACCTTTCCTGCACCGTCCATCTCGGCCGCCTCATATAACGAAGGTGATACTTGTTGAATTGCAGTCACATAAATGATTGCAGAAATCCCGAAGCTGCGCCAAATTGATATGAATGAAACAACAAACAATGTCAATCCAGGTGTATTCATAAAATTGATCTTACCCAGACCCATAGACTGCAATATTGCCGTAATAAAACCAATATTTGAATGTAAAATCATTCTCCACATAATACCAATGACAGTTGCGGAGCATATAACTGGTAAGAAATACACTGCCCGGAAAAGCTTATTTCTTTTATTATTTTTACTAATCAGCGCAGCAATGATCAATGCTCCCAAAACCTGAACAGGCACTTCCAGTCCCGTAAATATTGCAGTTATTTTCAAGCTATTGAGAAACCGGGCATCGTGAAATGCTTCTACAAAATTTCCCCACCCTATAAACTCTGCCGTATTCATTGTAATCGGTACATCAAAAAAGCTTAGCCCAAAAGCCATAGCAAGCGGAATCACATTAAATAACACCAATAAAATAATAGAGGGAGCAACAAAAACATATGCACATCTGGAGGGTTTGTTCCAATACTTTATCATTTTTTCCATTTTTATATCCTCCGATTCGTTTTTTAAAAAGGCGGCTGCTCTGACCGTCTTTTCAGTTGCCCGTCATACCTAAGTGAAGGTCCAGTAGACCTTCATCTTAGATAATCAGACAGCATAGTCATCGACTATTTATTATAAGTTTCCACGATCTTATCCGCCGAAGTTTGTGCCTTCTCCAGTACTTCATCAATAGATGCATTACCAAATGCAATTGAATTTATCATTTCCGGAATCACATCTGTAAGCACTGCATTAATTCCAGGAAAATTCGAATCAACAATAAAATCTGTCGGTGCTTCCGGATTTGCAGAAGACATAACACTTAATTTTTTATTGTCTTTATATTCGTCTTTTTCCTGCACTGAATAAGTATACGCCGGGAATCCGTTAGTAAGAGACCATTCTAATGCCGGGCTGCTTCCCTCCTCGTTCTCTGTGTTCCACCACTCAATGAACTTATAAGCTGCTTCCTTCTCTTCCTCACTGGCCGCCGTTGTGATTGCAAAACCAATCACTTCAACTGAGTTCATGTCGCCAGCATCTCCTTCAGGTATAAGCCCAATACCATAATTCACGTCCGCGGTATCAAGACCTGCCGTAACCCATGGTCCTCCAACAGACATACCGATCTGACCGGCACTTATCATAGAATCAGTATCTGCTTCAACTGGATTGTCATTATTATTTACCATGGTTTTATACATGTTCAGGAACTTTTTATATCCCTCATTGCCCGTAAAATTCGCTTTCCAGTCTCCGTTATTTTCCGTAACTGCAAGTCCACCAAACCTTTGCATAATATGAGCGATCTGATATGCATAATCATAAGAAATTCCTGAACCGTAAATATTCTTGCTCTCATCCGTTATTTTTTCCGCATACTCCTGCCACTCATCCCATGTAGCTGGCGGCGTATCCGGATCAAGTCCGGCTGCTTCAAACAGATCCTTATTCCAATACATATAATACCCAACTACCTGGAATGGTACAAAATATAAAGAGTCTTCATCTGAACAGTAATCCAAATATGACTGAATAAAATCATCCTTGTTCAGATCCGTCTTATCAAACACATCACTCACATCCTGAAGATAATCGCCATATGTAAAACGATATGCGCTTGAACTTAGCATCATTGTCGGCCCTTCTCCAGCTGCAAATGCCGTTGACAACTGGCTGTCAAAATCAGCTGAAATATCCATATCAACAGTAATACCATCCTTATTCTCTTTATTAAATTTATCAACCATTTTTACGAGCATATCACCGTCTGCCCCAGTAAAACTATTCCAGAACGTTATGGTTGTACCGTTAGATTTACTACCTCCCTCCTTCTTATTTTTTTCCTCTTTTGAACCACATGCCACTGCTGACATTACCATCAGTACAGCTAATCCAAATGCAGCTACTCTTTTCCACTTTTTCATATTTGTTGCCCTCGCTTTCTGAAAACACGGCAAATACATTTTCTTCGTCAAGCCTATATATTTACCAGCCTCATGGTTACGTACACGTGTACATCTATTTCTTATATACAGCATAGTCCTTGTACATTTAAAAGTCAATAATTTTTTATTAAATCGTCATTATGTTATATTGTATATCAATTATTTGTGCATTATGTATACGAATATCTCTCTTGTCCTATACTTATTTCTTATTAATCTTTATGTTCACGTGTACTTTATTATATTTTCTGAATATTATATCCAATACTGGCATGATATAACTGAGCCATTGGAAATAGCCAGTTACGCCTACCTCGATCAAGTAATTGGTTGGTTGAATCACATTCACCAAAATGACTGAAGCAAAAGAATAACTGCCGTTACCGCTATCAGAAGAAATAAAACTGTACAATTTGCCAAAACAACGAAATACCCTGCCAATAATGGTATCGTAAATACAGAAATGGTTACCAAGATTACAGGATTCCATTTATACACCGCCCCCTGATGGAACAAACGATGCACAATGCATAAAACCCAAACAGAATTGAGTATAACTCCTAGCAAACTGTGTACCAAATCTACTTCATACAACATCACTTCTGTAATCAACACTATGAGTAACTCTTACTGTTTTACTATTTTTTATAGGCATTTTAATGGCCTTTTTTCAAATCATCAGCATCCGGTCATATCGTTCCAGGAACTCCTTTGTAAACTTCCTGCCTATTTCGCAGATCCATGCATAAATATTTTTCTCTAAGTCCTTGAATGGTTCCATCGGTCATCATCATACATCATTTTCTTCAGCCTGTTTCTGCTCCAATGCCGCATAGTCCGTAAAGAGATCCATCTGTTCAAATATCGGCTTCTTTGGTACAGATGCCTCCTCAATTACATGATTGGCAGTAATATTGAGCCGCCTGACCATGATAATGCGCCATTCTGGACGGTGCAACAATATAATCAAGCGCCAGGCCTGGAGAAGATTTCAGTTCTGTGTCAATATAGGCGGAGCCTGTGAACTGACGGTCTGGAGCATTCCTTCTTCTTTCAGCATTAACTTTTTTCACTTTTTGCACTACTTCAAAGCCTGGCCCGGCCCGGAATGCCATAAGCTTTCAGAGAGGGGGAGACTGCAAGGCAGATTGTCTTCTCTGTACGGCTTTTATCCGCCACAACAAGGTTCGTAGTCATCGGATCAGCCCACGTTCCACATACCTGTGAAAAAAAGCATCCGCCAGTCACACTGACAGATGCTCTTATCTTTATACACCTCCGTAAAATACCCAATGAATACAGTCATTCGACAACTTACCTTAAAGAATCCAATCTATACTTTTCAGTCTTGATAAATATATTATCTGATGTGAGAACCTAAAGCTTAAGTTGACCCTTTTATATTTTCACAGATTCATATCACATATCATGCAAACAATGCTGCTATCTTCGGAATATAAGACCGAATCGCCGATACCGTCATAATCAGAACAAACACGTAACTAATAGTCATGCATATTCGAAGCGCCGTCGGTGCTTTATACCCTTCATTCAAATCCTTTCTCCAGATTAGAAGAAGCATGAACAATCCCCCAACCGGTGTTGCAATAGATGTGGCTACATTCGCCATAAGAATTAGCTGTGTTGGCGAACCACCATAGCAATAACATACAATCATTGCGAATATTAGACATATCAGGCAGCCTATCCTGATAAACTTCGTTTCAAGACCTACTTCCTTGTCAAATCCCGCTCCCAGCAATACCATTCCTCGTTGCGTGTTCGCAAGCAAAGAAGAAAATCCAGCACCAACAAGGGCACAGCCCATTATATATTTTGCGCCCGTTCCCATAATTGGCACAAGCATCTCTGCTAACTGGGCCGGTGCAGTAATTACCAGTCCCTGCTGATGAAGCACAATCGCTCCCACAAGAATAATTGCTCCTGAGATCATTACAACGCTGATTACATGCACCAATGCATCGGTAAACATAACGCCGTTAAACAAATCTGCTTTGTTCCATTTCTTCTCTTTCCCAAGATATGTCGCATAGATTCCCGCCGTAACAGCCGCATTTGTAGAGATAAACGCCAATGCTGTGGTCAATGATCCTTCCGGAATCTTGAATCCAACAAGTCCTTTGCCAAGTTCTCCGGCATCCGGTCCGCCGACACCAATTAAAGTAATATAAAACGCAAGAATCATTACAACAATACACAATGTTATAATCTTCTCTACCTTGGAATATACATTATTCGCGAAATAGCAATATAGCACAATCGCAATCATAATTGCAGAACCGATCTTCCAGTTAATACCAAATATCAGGTTCATTCCTGCGCCAGTACCGGAGATATTCCCCATAGTAAAAAACAAGCAGGCAAGAAAGACCGCGACGCCTACAACACCTGCCGCAACAGGGCCATAATACTTGCGAATGGCATGAATCGTCGGAAGTCCCGTCACGATGGCAAGTCGATTCGTAGTCATCATAAAAGTAATCCCCATGAAAATAATCGGAATGATCAGCCAAATTAACTGATATCCATAGTTCGCTCCAAGCATAGCCGATGTAGTAACTGCTCCTGGACCAATAACAATTCCAGTTGCAATTAATCCCGGGCCAATCCTTTTCACAAGATCCTTAAGAGGAAGGCGCTTGATATCTTCTCCATAAACTTCTTTTTTTTCACCCATAATATATCACCCTATACAAAAGGAGTTCTGCCATGGCAGACGCAGAACCCCTTTATTGCATTCTACTATTTATATTGATCCATATCAACCTTCGGCAACTGACTGCGCTCAAGGCCAAGTGCTACCCAGTCTTTTTCTTCCCGATTCAATGGAAGCACTGGCTTTCTCATAAGAGCATTGCTGAAGATTCCCCTCTGATAAAGAGCCTCTTTCAAGCGGGCATGAGCCTCGCCAGATGGCTGTCCGCCGCCGTAGATTGCCTGAGAAATGTGGTAGATACGGTCAGACCAGTCCTGAGCCTCTTTCAGTGTATGCTTGTCAGGGTTTGCAAATACTTCTCTTGCCGGGCAGATCAGTTCCGGAACACAGCCCGCAAAACCAATCAACGCTCCATCCATACCCGGGAACCAAGATACACATAACGTCTCATCATGGCAGGTAATCAAGGAAATATCCGGGCATTCCTGACGAAGAAGGCGTACATCATGCTCATAGATTGAAGTTACACGAGTACCCATCTTAATGCATTTTACATGGTCAATCTCTTTGCACATCTTAATCAGAGTTTCTACAGGATAGAACGCTTTTGATGTTGCAGGATAAAGGTGGATGATAATATCAATATCTGCACCCTCCGCCACGTCCTTAATGTACTGGAACGGAGCATCTGGATTCATACCGAATCTCAGCCACATATGGGGAGGCATCAGCAAGATTCCATCTGCACCTGCTTCTTTTGCTTCTGCTGCCATCTCAATGGACTCCTGTGTATTCTCACAGTTAACACCAGAGATAATTGTCATAACATCTCCGCATTCCTCTGCACAGATTTCAACAACTCTCTTTCTTTCCGCACGAGTCAGACCTGTAATTTCACCTGTATGTCCGTTACATACAAGTCCTTCAATTCCTTTTCCGTAGAAACTCTTTATCCAGCGAAGATAAACTCTGAATTCTTCTTCATTAATAGACATATCCTCATTAAGCGGTACAGATACTGCCGGGAAAATTGTTTTAAAATTTTTAACTTTTGCCATAATTATTATCTCCTTCTTACTTTGTTTAACTTATATTGCCTACAAATGTGCACTTCCTCCCAGCATCGCGCGCCTGCTAGTTTTTCTGCAATCGTTTGTACTTATGATTCATTTATATCACATAAAATGACCTCGGTCAATCATTCGAACCCTCTCTGCAATTTCTTGCATATCAATTGCAACTTTTTGCATATTTTTCTTTTTCCCACAATTTTACATCTATTTTTTGTGCAATATTACTATATTAATTACCTTCTTATTTTTTCAAAAAAATATTTTCATTTTAAACATATTCAGTTATAATAGAATTTGATTCAAGCATTTGTATTTTCAAGCAATCGTTTGCATATCAAAAGGAGGGATTATATGGCTACTCTAAAGGATGTCGCAGCACTGGCATGCGTCGATGTCAGTACGGTATCAAGGGCATTAAATAACACTTCTTACGTCCATCCAGACACAAAAAAACGCATATATGCAGCCGCTAAAGAATTAGGATACCATCCAAATATTATGGCAAAAGCACTCCGCCAGGGAAAGCGGCATACTATCGGTGTCGTTGTTCCAAGGCTGCAGACTACTATTTTCGCAGAAATATTGCAAGGCATTGAAACTTATGCCCGAGACCACGGTTACGGCACTCTTATCTGTGTTACGGATGACAAGGCCAAGAATGAACGTGACTGCTTAAATAGATTAAGGAATGGATTCGTTGACGGGATTATTATTGCTGCTACCGGAAGGAATGGAAGATTAATACGCGATATCAAAGCCAGCGGAATATCTGTTGTACAGGTTGTCCGTAGACAAGAATATCATATCAGCTGTGTGGATGCAGATTTTGAAGCCTGCGGATACGATGCTGTAGAATATCTTTACCACAAGGGGTGCCGTAACATAGGATTAATTGCAGGCGCACAGCATCTTTACCCGTATAAAGGACGCTATGACGGTTATAAAAAAGCCATTCGCCAGTATGAATTATCAGAATATGTCAGTGAATGTTCCTATGATGTAAATAGTTTTGAATATGGATTGGAATGTGCAAATCAGCTGCTGGATAATGTTCCTGACCTCGATGCAATTATAGCGTGTGTAGATATTCAGGGATTAGGCGCACTAAGAGCAATTAAAGAAGCCGAAAAAGATTATCAGACTGTCAGGGTACTCAGCCTTACCGGTCATCAGATTGGCGCTATGCTGCAGACCTCTATGACCTCTATGGAGATGCCCGCCTATGAGATGGGCACAAAAGCTGCCCAGATGATAATCGAAGATATCGCTGCACCTGATAATCAAAAATCTGGCATACAGCATCTCACTGTTAATGCTATACTCAAAGAACGGGAAACCACATAATTGCATATGCTTTTTAGAATGTTAAAATGGTGCTGGATTCGATTCTCCGGCACCATTTGCCATCTCCATTATTTCCAGTATCTATATACACGGGCTGCTGTCCTGCTCCCACAAATCCATCACATATTGCTATATGAAGCATTGTTGTCACCACAAAGCATAAATTTCCAGATAACATTATACCGTAACTTTGTAATTTTCTCAACCAAGATGGATGTCCACTGGGCGTTCACTCAGGTATGTTCGGCAGCTAAGAGGCAAAGGGCAATCAACGTAAAAAAGAATGCTGACAGCAAATAAGTGCAACCTCCTTCAAAGATTCTGTTCTCAAATCTTCCATAATCCGACACATCTCACTTTCGAGTTCTCTTACAGATATAACATAAATTCAGCCAGTGGAATATTATCTTTAAAGAGACAACACATGCAATCATCATCAATCGGTCGCAGATCGTGCAGGCGTTGTAAATCTTCCTGGTGCTGCTGTTCTGTCACTTTCAATATCCCCACCTGCTTTTCCTTTTGTTTTCGTATTCCCATATTAGCATAAACCTTCTGACCTTTCAAACCAGTAATGCTTGACCTTATCGATAATGCAAGAAATTCTTCGAGGTTCATCTTTTAAAACAATTCATTCACTACTGTTCTGCTTTCGATACTCAACCGGTGCTATTTTCAGAATATCACGAAAAGCAGTGGCAAACTTACTCTGGTTCTCATAACCTACTTTGTTTGCAATCTCAGCTATGGTTGACTGCGTCTGCCGGAGCAGGATGGCTGCCTGTTTGATCCGGTATTCTTTCATATATGCACCTATCGGCTGTCCGTAAATTCCTTTAAACGTATCTTTTAAAGCCGCTGTGTTGATCAGGTATTCTTTGGAAAGCTCCTCAATCGTAGGGCGTGCCTGCAGATTCCCGACCAGCTTTTTATGGATTTCCTTTACGATTTCTACATGTGGTGAAGTGTAATGCTCCCGCTGCTTCTCTTCCGATACATCTACCATACACAGGAATAACAAAAGTTCCTGGACTTTTATCTTAAAATAAGGTTTCTGCAGGCAGTCCGGTACAAAGTAAAGTTCCGAGAAAATATGCTCAATCTCATCCTTTGCCCGCATCACAAAGCAGCCTCCGTCCGGGCAGAATTTTTCCTTAAATTTCAGTATGTCAATACCGCTTTCTGAGAGAATTTCCGGTGGATTCTCCGTTACCGTTTTCAGATTGATCACCACAGAAATTCCACGATAATGCTTCAATGGAAAACTCATCCTGGGAGAACAGTTATCCATCGTATGGATAGACAGATCGCCTTCTCCAAGATACAGGCAGGAGCCGCTTGGCAGGCTGCTTCCTTCCCGCCCCTCCCGGCAGTGGTTGATTTCTAAGATATCCTTATCCAGATTCCCCTCCCATTCACAGCCTGTAGCTTCAAAGTCATTGTAAATAAGCTGTATTCCGGGATAAACCTGATAAACAGTCATAAGTCCCAAACCATCCGTACAGTCCATCTTATAGACGGTACAGTAACCGTCATTATCTTTTGGAATCACCGCAGACAACCCTTTTGTATTTGTAGCAGGGTCTTTACTCATAATGCTCCTTTCTGGCATTCCATCGTGTTTGATTTGTTCTGCCAGAAGCCTTCTGGCATCTTTTATTATATGGATTTTTCTCATTTTTCTCAGCTCCGATCAGCAGGATTTACAATCCAATCAGAATTATATTACATCCCTGCCGACTGTGCAAACGGAGAAAAAGCCGGTGCCCTGTTGAAAAGACACCAGCTTCCGATAAATTTTATTTGCCACAGTGTTTTACTTTCTTGTGTTCTCCGGCATTCTGCGAAACTCAGAGATCATCATGGAAACCGTGATTACAACCAGAATTGCATCGGTCAGAGCTATCGCCAGCCACACACCGCGAATTCCCATGTCTCCCACCATTGGGAGAAGAACGCAAAGCGGAATAAACAGAATAATCTGCCGAAACAGCACCAGCCATGTAGCCTTATTCGCTTTTCCCAGTGACTGGAACAGCGTTACTGCAATCAGAAAACTGCCCTGCAGAATGTATGTACTGAACATGATACGGAAATTTGCTGCTCCTTGCTCAGCCACACCTGGCGTTGTGATAAACATCGACAATACTTTGTCCGGAAACAGCTCCACCGGAACATAAAATACAAGGGATAACACTGTCGCGGCAATCACAAATACTTTTGTCAGCTTCTTCACCCGGTCATAATCCTTTGCCCCATAATTTGTTCCCGCCGCAGGCTGGAAGCCCTGGCTGATGCCCCACAGAGGCACAAAAGAGAAATTCCAGAACCTAAGTGCCGCGCCCAGAAGAATCTGGGAAGTTTCGCCGCCGTAGTTTGATGCTACACGATAGATCACGGTCTGCTGTGCCAAGGTCAGTATCTGCATTAACAAAGCAGATACGCCCACTGCAAGTACCCGGGGAAGCAAAGTCCCGTCAATCCGGATGCGTCCAATCTTTACATTCGGACTTTTCTTTTTGAAATACCACAACGTGACGGCTGCCTGAAGGAACTGCGAAAGAATCGTTGCATAGGCCGCCGCCTCGATTCCCATACCGTAAGGCTTCAACACCGTAATAAAAATCGGATCAAGAATAATATTCAAAATAGCACCGCTTGCAATGATCGTCATTGCTTTTTTAAGCTGGCCTTCTCCACGAATGACCATGTTGGCACTCTGGAAGAAATTTACAAACAGCGAACCTGCAAATACAATTCGAAGATATTTTTCCGCATAGTTCAAAATATTGTCACCGGCCCCGGCAAGCGTCAGAAGCTGCCTTGTAAATACCATACCTACAGCAGTGTAGATTACAGACAGCAGAAGCACCATTGCAACCAGGTTCCCCATAATCTTCTTAATTGTACCCGCATCTTTTTTACCTATAGCACGGGACAATACGGAAGCAGAACCTACGCCCAGCATTGCCGCCGAACCTGCATTGATCAGGGTAAAAGGATAAGATACCGATACAGCTCCCATCTGTGCTGCCCCTACCATCTGCCCTACAAAAATGGAATCCATCATATTGTATAGTCCGACAACCACCATGCCGAGAACTGCAGGAACGCTGAGTTCTATCATAAGCGGCCAGGGGCTTTTTGTTATAAGTTTTGTTCTTGTATCAAGTGACTGTTTCATCACTGATTCCTCCTGTTTGATTTATTTTCTCGCAAAGGCAATAAGCTAAAGCCAGGTTTACTTATCTTGAGCAACTGCCTGCAGCTCATATACCGATGCCTATAGGGTAGCCATGTCTAACCATATAAAGTATATAAAATATAGGCTGATTTGTACGCTCCATACAGAAGCATTTTTGATCCAAAAGGAGTTGATTTTGGAGGGCAGATCCAATCAGTAGGTTTTCCGCTCCAAAGAGAAAAGCCACTTTCAGAAACATTGACGATTCTTCATTTTGTACCTATACTAATGATGATACAGGTAAGAATATTTTAAGATTTGCCGGGAAGGACATTTCCGATTATTAGAGCGCGCCCCTGGCTTGCAAACCAAAATAGGGGCCACCAGACCTTATTTGAGGTATGGCTGGCAGCAAAGTGCAGCCCCTGCTTTCTGACAAGGGCTGCACTAATTCAATCAACGTTCTACAATTTTTCGTAGGAAACCAACTGGCTCATCGGGATACGCTGTGTGTCAAAACGGCTGGTATCCGCAGGCTCATCATCCGAATAACCGACTGCCAGAATGTTAACCGGCTCCAGATTCTCCGGAAGATTGAACTCTGCCCGCAGCACATCCGGCTTGAAGTAACATACCCACACCGTGCCAAGACCAAGCTCTGTAGCCTGCAGCATCATGTGATCCGTCAGGATCGATGCGTCAATATCACCCGTCTGCTTCTGGTCGAACGGACGAACCCACGCCTTATTGTGATCGGCGCATACAATGATTGCCAGAGGTGCGCCATAAATGCCGGCGGCCTTGCTGACCTTTGCAAGTCCTTCCTCACTCTGGACGGTGATTAAATGAACTGGCTGGAGATTTGCCGCTGTCGGGGCTACATGGGCAGCTTCCAGAATCTGTTCCAGCTTTTCCGGCTCCACTTTCTGATCTTTGTAACTGCGTACCGACCTGCGCTGTTTTGCAATACTGATAAAATCCATAATAAATGATCCTTTCTATGTATCCTATATTTGGTAGGCCAAACCAACCATGAGCTTATTGTAGCACGAATGAATGTATCCGCAAGAATGCACTTTTACGGAAGATACTTTCCAAAAAGATAGCACCCCGCGTGAAAGGAGTCCACTATGCAATACGAAAAAAATCAATTCAACTGTCCGGTAGAAGCCACCCTCTTTTTAATTGGCGGTAAATATAAGCCCCTAATCCTCTGGCATCTGACAGACCATCCATTACACTATATGGAGCTGCAGCGCCTCATTCCAAAGGCAACACCCAAGATGCTCTCACAGCAGCTTCACGCCCTGGAAGATTGCGGTATGATACACCGTGAAGTCATCCCTGAAAAACCGCCCAAGACTATTTATTCCCTGACTTCTTTTGGCAGCAGCATTATTCCCGTTTTGGAGGCCATGTGTCAATGGGGGAACGATTTTCTGGAGAGTCTGGATTAATGGTTTCTGTTGCTGTCCAATAATTTCCATATTCCTCGTTTACCATGTCTCAGACTCTTTTTCAAGCCAGCGCAAAAGCGATGACAGGATAATATACCTTTATTTTTAAGACCATAGCGGTGATAGCTTCTATACGCAAAAGGCAGCAATATAATAGAAATAATAAAATAGAGCAACATAATACACGGAATCTGCCGGAATACATAATTCCCTATCTGGAAAATATTTGGATTTTTGGCACACTCGATCACATTTAACAGCATGTCCGGTGTAAGCTTGAAAAATGTAAGAAATGTGGAAAACGCTCTCCCAATAAACGGCATGACACAAAACAGGAAAAAAGGAACACACACCGCCACATTCGCACTCCTCATTTTCGCCGCGACCAGCATGGTTACAGATGCTGCAAGAAGGCTTGCTATATAACCGCACAAAACTGCAAGCAAATAATACTGCCCGTAAGTCATGGCATAGATGCTATAAGGCTCGTCAATCTGATATGGTGTAAAAAAACCACTGATTCCCATTACCCCAAGAGAGATTAGCGACATGATTCCCATTCCAACCCAATAGACGATGGTTGTCATCAGAAGTCCTGCCATCACCTTATTTTTCACTGCCTTCGTGCGCCCGTACCTCGAAGAAAAGAACACCGCATCCACCCGGCTGCGGAATTCTTCGGCAAATATGCCGGCAGCCAGAAATCCAATCACGATTGCCAGGATCATTCCGTATGTTTCCACATACATCACGATTGTATCCCACGAATCCTTTGCCTCATAGGCAAGCGGCAGGTCTGTTGTTTCATACTGTTCTGTGAGAAATCGCTGTTGCTCTGGTGTTTCACCATATTTTTTCGCCATCTCCTGTAAATTATTTTCATAAATACCGTATAAATTCTTTACCTGCTCATCTTCCAGCTGGTACAAAACACTGGTATCCCAAACCGCATCCAGCGTTAAGACTCCTATCACAAAATTCTCAATATCATTATAGGATTGAATCGTCTTTCCATATATCTCATTCGGCACGTCATCTGGATATTTAAGCCTGATTTCTTTCCTGCTGCTTACCACCTGGGCAATTTTATCTCCGGTCAGTTCTCCTGCCCATCTGTTCCTGTCAGCCGCAAGATGCCTGGACGCTGTAAGCCCTGTATGCTCCGCTCCATCCTCACCGACATAGCGCACACTCCCAATAGCAAACACACTAAGCACCACTGCTGCTAACAGAGCAGCGATAAGTACGATCCGGTTCATTTTCTTAGAAAACACTTTTTTCAATTCATATTTCAGTATCATCTTTATCACCTGCTTTCTCTCCAAAATACAGTAAAAAGGCATCTTCAAGTGTCGCTTCCTCCCGCACCGCCTGCTTTGTCGGCGGAACCTTGGAAAGAATCCGAAGCTCTGCGCCACCTGGTACGGTCTTCACATTATCCACCATATATTTCCCTACAAAATCATTCATTCTTTGTTTCGGGACCGTACAATGCCAGACAGATTCCTCCATAGAAGAAATCAGGTCTTCCGTAGTTCCCGCATAGAAAAATCTGCCATTTTTCATCAGCATGATCTGGTTTGCAATAAACTCCACGTCTGACACAATATGTGTGGAAAGCAATACCAGACGGTCTTCCGATAATTCACTGATCAGATTCCGGAAACGGATTCTTTCATTTGGGTCAAGTCCGGCTGTTGGCTCATCTAATACCAGTATTTTAGGATTATTCAGCATTGCCTGGGCAATCCCTACACGCCTTGCCATTCCGCCGGATAAGGTTTTCATTTTCCTTTTCTCATATTTTGCCAGACCAACCTGGTGCAATAACTGCTTTGTCCTTTTTCTCGCTGCCCCCTGCCGGATTCCTTTGATAGAGGCAATGTACATCATGTAATCATAAATGGACAGATCCGGATAATACCCAAAATCCTGCGGCAGATATCCCAGTACATTACGGTAATCTGCCCCTAATTCAAGAATATTTTTTCCATTCCACAAAATCTCTCCCCCTGTCGGCCGAATCAGCGTGCACAGCATCCTCATCAATGTGGTTTTTCCGGCTCCGTTTACTCCCAAAAGCCCGTACACTCCCTTTTTCATCAAAAAAGAAACATGGTTTACGGCATGTACACCGGAAAATTCTTTTGATACATCTTTAAGTTCTAATTCCATCAATAAATTCCTCCCAACTATTTTCGCAGTTCCTCTGTGATTTTTTTACGCAAAAAACAAAATATCCAAAAGACAGAAGCAAAAGGCCGAGCCAGACCGGTTCCACAATACTCTGATAAATTTCATCATGCATGACAATGACGGTCCATATCCCCATCCATACACCGCTTACCAGCAGTGCCACATATTCCATTTCATCTCTCCTGCTATATAGCAGCCTGAAACAGATACATCCCGAAACATTAAATGGAACCAGGAAATCGGTTATCAGCCTGTAAGCTGAAATCTGTATCGTATAAAAAGAAACCGCAAAGAACACCGTGACCATCACGATATCAGCAACTGCAAACAGTAAAATCCTTGCTGCACATATCTGCCGCAGAGAATAAAATGCTGCCCCCTCAATTTCCATAGCCGAATATTTCTGGTTTTTCCATATTTCCGGTATGATCAGGACAACAAACACCGTTGCCAGAATTCCCATCATCCGTCCCATATCGCCCGCATTATCAGAATCCTTTAACAGAAGCCAGAGCAGAAGCAATACCAGCGCCTGCAGCCCCCACCATCTCTTTTTGATAAACCGGGACTGCTCATATAAAAATTCAAAATAAGATATCCTGCTATTCTCCTCCCCTGTCATCAGATCACGGCAGCGGTCAATCACGTTTTGGACTGCGGCGTCCCTGACATATTCTTTCTGTATCAGTACTTTATAATCCTTGATTTTTTTCCGGTATGCTTTCATTCCCTCACCTCCAGATATTCCGATAATAGTTTCCTGGCCCTGCTGATACGGTACTTAACAAGGGACAGCTTAATATTCAGCAATTCTGCAATGTCTTTCTGTTTTAGTTCCTGAAAGAAAAACAAAATGGCGGCTTCCTTCAGCTCCTCCGGTAAATGATCCACTGCCAGCTCGATATCCATCCTGACTTCTGCATCCCCCATATCATTTCCCGGCATTTCAGGAATTTTCTCCATTGGTATCTCTTTTTTCTTTTTGTAATAGTTCTTAATGATATTTCCGGCAATACAGTATAAATAATTCCTGGTTTTTCCATAATCCGTATATGTCTGCAGGGATTCAAAAAAACGGGTATATGTTTCCTGTGTCATATCCTCAGCAAGCTCACGGTCGTGAATATGCAAAAAGCAGTATTGATATATGGAAGAATAATGCTTCTTTATAAATTGTTCTCCAGCCTGTCCATTTCCATTTTTTGCTTTCTTTATCAGCAAAAAATCCATGTCCATTTATCCCCTCCTTCCCAGCTCTATATAATATAACAACTGACTCTTATAAAAAGTCAGTCATAATTCATATTTTTTTCTGAATATTGTTAAACCATTCAGGGATGCCCAGGCATTACGGTTTCAACTGTCCTATATATTCTTCCAGACAGAGATTCTTATCTTTCATTTCTTTTGCCGCTTCCTCTCCTACATACCGATAATGCCAGGGTTCATTATTTATCCCTGTAATCTCCGTTTTATCCGGAGGGTACCTTTTGATAAATCCATATTTATATGCGTTTTCATCAAGCCAGGTATAAACTGCATCAGAGGACGAACCGGATGTGTCTGCGTTAACAAGAATCAAATTCCATCCAAGGGAAGTATCTGCCTGGTTCATCCCTGATAGAAGGCTTCTGCTTTGTCTTAAAAAACTACCGCCTGTCCGCAGGACCACACTTCCCAAAATAACTACAAGCGCAATAAGCACAATTCTTCTTATATTTTTTTGTATATATATGCTTTTCCTCCCACGTCTTCTCATTAGTTTTTCCTCCAGCATCTCAGAATTTTCTATAAAGCTGTTCGCCATCTGATATATATAACAACTCAGCAGTCGGAAAAGTTAGTATATTTTTCGCTACAACAAAAAACGGTTTTCAGCAGCTTATCGAAGCCACCAAAAACCATATATTTTAACACCCTCGTATTCAAACAGAAACTCTTCAGCAGAATAAAATATCTTTATGTCGCAAGTGTAACTATTCTGCCTGCCCCACGCTGATACTATAGATGAGATGTGTTCAATTTGATTCTGATCATCCTCGCAGATTGCAATATGGATTCTATTGTCCATACTTCGCCCCTCCTTCTTCATAGGTCACATTATATCGAACATCAGTTCTTTTATCAAGTATATTAACTGGTCTATTTGTCTTCCATTATTAATGGGGTGTCTGAACTGTTACAACCGGATCTCAACTACCTCATCTGATATTCAAACAAAGATTGACAAGTTTTTTTAGCAGATATAATATTAAGGTATATATACTTCAAACGTAAGGGGAATGAAACATGAAACAGGCAATAAAATCATACATATGGCGCACGGCCATTTGGCTGACGGCAGCAATTCTTTGGTTCTGTGTTGTCCCTGGCCTGAATGCCAGGGCGGCGCAGACAGAGCCACGGACCATCCGGATTCCCTACGGGATCAATGATCTGCTTCGCCTGGATGAAAATGGCAAACCTACAGGCTATTGTGTAGACTATCTCAATGAACTGGCCCAGCTCAACAACTGGACCTATGAGTACGTCAACTGCACCTGGAACGATGCGGTAGCCATGCTGGAGCGCGGCGAATTGGATATCCTCTTTCCCACCAATTATATGCCGGAACGGGAGGACACCATGGATTTCTCCACACAGGCGGGCGGTTATACCTCCGGCGGTCTGTTTGCCCGGTCTGACACCAGCTATGGCTATGAGAATTTCAGCGCCTACAATGGCGCCCGCATAGCAGTGACCCCCGGTTCTTCCAACGATCAGGCCCTGGTTGATTTTGCCGAGGCCCACGGCTTTACCTATACCCCCGTCTATCTGAATTCTATGGACGAAAAGATCCAGGCGCTTGAAGCAGGTCAGGTTGATATGATTCTGGCCTCTGCCTCCAATGACATCCCCGATACGGTGCTGCTATCCGTATTGGATGCTTCCCCCTTCTATTTCACCGTCAAAGAGGGCAATGCAGCACTGCTCGATGAACTAAACCGTGGGATGCAGCTGCTGATTACCACCGAGCCTGAGCTGGTGGCTGAAACTGCCCAGAAATGCCTTGTGGGATACAATACCAACGCGCTGGCACTGACTGACGGGGAACGTGCCTTTGTGGCTTCGGATCCTGAGATTGTGGTAGGCTTTTATGAAGAAACCGAACCGCTTGCCTATATACAAGATGACGGGACCTACAGCGGCATCTATGTGAAGCTTCTGGAGTGTCTTGGGGACACCGCCGGTCTGAATCTGACCCTGCGCCCCATCAGCCGCTCCCAGAACTGGAAGGAACTGCTGAAAAGCGGTGAGCTTGATTTCTACATCGGCGCTTCAGAAAATTTTGTCCGTCAGGACGATGAGCTATACGCCACCAACGCGATCCTGGAATATGAGAATATCCTCATCATGCAGCGAAACTGTGTATTTGACTCCCTGGACACCCCTGTGATCGCATTGACCAGGGGCCGCTCCTACTGGGCGAAATATCTGCCGGAGCTTTTGCACAAGGATATTGAGATTCAATATTACACCAACGCACGTGAGTGCCTGCTGGCCGTGGCCCACGGTGACGCTGACGCAACGCTGATCAACAATCTGGAGTTTAACTATCACTCCAAAAATGACCGTTTTGCCAATCTGATCCAGTGGCAGAATTTCCAAGCCCCCTCCGAAGTGGGCCTGGTCACGACGACAGATCCGGACAGCCCCATGTTCTCCATCGTCAGCAAGGCAATTAAACAGCTTTCCCCCGATCTAACCAGCTCTATCACCAGCAGCTACCTCAATATGCCGTATGATTCTTACACCCTGGCAGATCAACTGTACGCCTCACGGCTGGTGCTCAGCACCGTAGCCATCTCCATTCTGGCCATTGTCATTATCCTTGTGGTGATATGGCTCGCCCGCCGGCGGCAGCGGGCTGCGGAGGAGGCAATTCAAAAGCGCGAAAAGTATCAGCTGCAAATCCTGGCAGCCCTCAGCCAGGATTACTCCGTGATCTATTATGTGGATCTGGATCGGAATCAAAGCAAGGCAGTCCGGCAGGAGAAAGGGCTGCGGGATACCCCGGATGCAGACGTTCCGCTCTTCCATCAGTATTCTGAGGCAATGCAAAGCTTTCTCAGCACCTATGTGCAGCCGGATACCAGGGATCCTCTGCTGGAACTGTGTGATCCCCAGGCGGTCATCCGCCGGTTCCGGGAAGAAAAGGGCTTTACTGTCCGCTATCGCATCCTTCCGAACCACCGGAATCAGGAGTTCTTTGAGATGCACTTTGTGGACGTAAGCGAGAGCGAGCAGGAACACGCAATGGTTCTGGGCATCCGCTGCGTGGATGAAGCCGTCCACGAGGAGCAGACGCAGAAGCAGCTTCTGCAGGACGCTTTGGAGACCGCCAACCGGGCCAGCGCCGCCAAGTCCGACTTTATGTCAAAAATGTCCCATGACATTCGCACTCCCATGAACGCCATCATCGGTATGACCGCCATTGCGGCCGCCCATGCCGAAAAACCTGACCGTGTGCGGGACGCCCTCAGCAAGATCTCCTCCTCCAGCCGGCATCTGCTGGGCCTCATCAATGAAGTCCTGGATATGAGCAAGGTCGAATCCGGCACCATCAGCCTGGCTGCGGAGGAATTCAGCCTGTCCGATCTGCTTAACAGTATGCTCCTGATGATCCAGCCCCAGATTCAGGCCCACAAACACCGCCTCCAGGTCCACATTCAGGATATTCAGCATGAGAATGTAATCGGCGACAGCCTGCGCATCCAACAGGTATTTCTGAACCTCATGAGCAACGCTGTAAAATACACCCCCGATGGCGGTGAAATCAGCTTCACTGTACGGGAGCAGGCGGTGCCCATAAGCTCCACGGGCTGCTATGAATTCATCATCGAGGACAACGGCATTGGAATGTCTGAGGAGTATTTGACGCACATTTTTGAGCCGTTCAGCCGGGCGGAGGATCTGCGTACCAGCAAGATACAGGGCACCGGTCTGGGTATGGCCATTACCCAGAACATCGTACATATGATGAACGGCAACATAACCGTGGAAAGTCAGCTGGGCAAAGGCTCAAAATTCACCGTGACCATTTACCTGCGGCTTCAGGATGCGCAGGACATTGATACGTCAGAACTGACGGACCTTTCAGTACTGGTGGTGGACGATGATGACTGTGCCTGTGAGTCCCTCTGCACCATGCTTGATGAGATCGGAATGCGCAGTGAAGGCTGTACTTCCGGTCAGGATGCCGTTGCAGCGGTTCAGCGCGCGATGAATACGGCGCTCCCGTTCTATGCTGCCATTCTTGACTGGAAAATGCCCGGCATGGACGGCCTGGACACCGCCAGGGCTATTAAGCGTCTGGTCGGCGACACGCTTCCCATTATTATTCTCTCGGCCTATGACTGGTCCGATATTGAACTGGAAGCACGAGCCGCCGGCGTAGATGCGTTCCTCAGCAAGCCTGTATTCAAATCCGGGCTGATCCGGACGTTTAAAGCCCTGAGAAACGAGGCACCGGAAGATTCCGGTCAGACCTCCCCGCTGGAACCGCTTTTGCAAAATGACTTCTCCGGGCGCCGGGTTCTTCTGGTTGAGGACAATGACCTGAACCGGGAAATCGCACGAGAGGTCCTGGAGATGGCCGGGCTTACCGTTGAAGAGGCTGAAAACGGTCAGATCGCCGTGGATCTGTTCTCCGCCTCCAAAGCCGGCTATTACAGCCTGATTCTGATGGACATTCAAATGCCCGTCATGAATGGCTATGATGCGGCGGCGGCCATCCGCGCGCTGAAGCGCCCGGATGCACTGCGAATCCCCATCCTTGCTATGACTGCCAATGCCTTTGTAGAGGACATTCAAGCCGCCAAGGCCGTCGGTATGAACGAGCATCTGGCCAAACCCATCGACTTTGAGACGCTCGGCTCGGCTCTGAAAAAATATCTGTAAAACGTTTTGGGGCTGTCTCAAAAGAGCAACTGAAAAAATACAGGGCTATCGGGAAATAGATTCCCCTAGACAGAGGAACCGGTGACTCGAATGAGTCACCGGTTCCTCTGTGGTCTAAACTACCGCACAAAATGATCCGACCTAGTGTACTCCATGATTGTACCACATGGCAGGTGTTTTTCATATCTGCTTATTTACTATACAATAAAACAAGAAATCAGTGCATCCGCATGCCAGGTAGACGGTAATGCTTCCGGAGAAATTAAGTAACTGACTGTAGATAGTGGAATTTCATTCTGCTGGCACCATTCGTTACGGGACAGACCGCTTTCCTGAAAAGAGCTGATCCAGCCTGCCCAAAGATCTGCCTTCGAAGTTAGATTTTCATGCATACAAACACATCCATCATTTGAATTTTATCGTATCAAATCTGGAGGAATACTTGTAGATACGGGTTATTACTATTTACATTTCATCGCACAAGAATATTCATTCAGGATACATCTTATAAGAATCTGGAAATAATTCTCTTTCCATTCATAATGCCGCAATCGAGTAGGAAAAACTAATCTGCAGAGCGTTTTATGTTTCATAGGACGCTCTTTCCTATGAAATAAAGAAAAACTCCCCAGATAATCTGGGGAGCCTCCAGAAGCTATACCTTTCGGTCCTACGGCTTCTTTTAAACATTATATAGTACCCACTGTACCCTGATTTCCCAGGTATGGGACTTAATCATAGTATCTCTCGCTTATTTTCATTATATACAAACAGCTTCCCCCTGTCAATACTATTTTTCTTTTCTTGAGTTTCCGCAGTTAGTCACTTGTAATCCGAAATTCAACCCTTGGGTGGAATTTAATCTTTCCGCAGTTTCCACCGTTCTGTTCAGTTCTACCCTCACTGCTTTTAAACCATCAGCCTATTTATACACAACTACCAATGCGATTACTTTCATCATAGAGCATAGATATGATGATAACAAAATGCTTTTGAAGCTGGATTCCATAGGGTGGGATTATGTAATTCGCCTGACCGCAAAACATAAGTTGTTGCACCACAGCAAAGGAGTGTTTGCTAACGAGTTTTGTAACTGCAGGAAAGAAAAAGTAAAACTGTCTCTGTTTTACAAGGGCAAAATACATGGTATTTGTCTTTCCCATGTGCAAGTACAAATCACTGCATCCAGTCAAGTGTTTTTTACAAACCATATGCCCTTCTGAACTTTCCCTTCACCATTTCAAAGTCCTCCGGCGTAAGTGTTCCAATGCACCCCCTGTCTGCATCAAGCCTTGATTTGCTGACCGCACGGATTTCTTCGCACTGCACCATGCTGTCCTTATCAAGGAAATCATAAACATGCATGGAAGCCGGTACCTTTCTTCCCGGAGATATCATTTTACCTTCATCAGACGTATTGGAATAAAGCAGGAGCCATGAATCCTGTGCAGGAAGATTGTTGGCATTCACTTTACCCTTTGCGTCCGTAATACAGACCACAACCACCTTTTCCGAATTATTGATACGATTATTGGACATCACAAGCACCGGACGGATCTTGTTCTTTTCCGTGCCGATGTTATATCCCATATCGCAGTACCAAATCTGCCCATGTAGGACCTGTCTGCGTTTACTGGTATTGAATTTTGAGATCCGGTTATAATCGACCTTATTCTTCAGCCATCCAGCTATATTATAGTATTCCTGTGCTTCTGGGTTCATATTCCACCTCTTTTCAACCCTTTATCTGTTTGGCCGTTTCTATCAACTTGCCAAAATTCTCTTTCAGTTCATTTGCATCTGTATCAGGACCCCAACTAATTCTGACAGAGCATTCAATATCTTCCTCAGGTATTCCCATTGCAGAAAGCACGTAACTGGGAGCATAGCTTTTGATGTACAGGCAGATCCATTAGATAGACTGCAATACTGCTTTGAAGAAATCATCAGCGCTTCAGATATTACTCCCGGAATGCAAACATTGATTGTGCTGTTAACACAATAATCTTGATTTCCGTTAAGACGATACTCTAAACCTACCGGAGGAAGCTTATATCCAGATTTTCTAAGTACAAGGGCTCCAATTCCCTGAGGTCCTTGCATTTTATGCGCATTTAGTGAAAGCATGTTATATTTTAGATACATTTTTCTTCTATAATACATCCTGTTTTAATAACAAAATAGAGGAACGATGTTTACAGGCTTTTATATCTTTCCAAGCTATAGTGTATCACAGATTGGTCCCCTTCTCAACCAAACAATCCAAGAAATGCCCCACATTAAAAATGGCTTCCGAACTTAAGTCACCAGAAGCCAAATTTCCCTTCCTATACAAATACACGCGCACTAAATTATTGATACAGAAAACTAAACACTTTACCACCTGCAGTAAACATTCTTAAATATTCTGTTTCAAACAATTCTTAATGTCATCCTCTGCATTACTGATGGGTCGCAGATCAAAAGTATCCGCCAGATACTGCAGCACATTCGGGCTCAAAAACGCTGGCAGAGTCGGCCCCAGATAAATCCCTTTTATTCCCAGGCTCAGTAATGCCAGCAAGTCAGCGACCGCCTTTTGCTCATACCAGGATATGATCAGTGAGAGAGGCAGACCATTCACATCGGTATCAAAGGCGTCCGCCAAAGCCGTTGCAATCCGTATGGCGGAATACACATCATTGCACTGCCCAATGTCCAGGAGCCTAGGCAGTCCTGCCACCTCTCCGAAATCCAGCTTGTTAAATCTGTATTTTCCGCACGCCAGCGTTAAGATCATGCAGTCTTCAGGAACCAGCTTTGCAAACTCCGTATAATAATTTCGCCCGGGTCTCGCTCCGTCACATCCTCCGATCAGGAAAAAATGTCTGATTTTTCCTGTCTTTACCGCCTCCACGATTTTTTCAGCATAACTTAAGGTAGCATGATGCCCGAATCCTACCAGGATCTCATGTGGCTCCTGATCTTCCGGATAGCCTCCCAGTTCAAGCGCCTGTTGAATAATCTCGCTGAAATCCTTGTCCCCGTTTTCTTTTCTGCCGATGTGCTTTACCCCTTCCCAGCCCACCACATTCGTGCTGTAGATTCGGTCTTTATAGCTCTCTCTCGGCCGCATCAGGCAATTTGTCGTCATTAAAATACATCCCGGAAGACTGTCGAACTGTTTTTGCTGATCCTGCCATGCACCTCCGAAATTTCCGACAAGGTGGGGATATTTCTTTAATCCCTCATACCCATGACAGGGTAGCATTTCGCCGTGTGTATAGACATTGACTCCCGTCCCCTTTGACTGCTCCAGAAGCATTTCCAGATCCTTCAGATCATGACCGGAAACAATAATGAAAGGCCCCTTCCTCATATGGGTATTGACCTTGTGAGGAGTCGGATTTCCATAAACCTCCGTATTGGCCTCATCCAGCTTTTTCATGACTTCGATCGCCGTTTCCCCGGTGCGCATCGTCATCCGGATCAATTCTTCTACTGTAAGATCATCGTCCGTGATAGCCTCCAATGCCTGAATATAAAAATCATCTACCTGGTCACTGTAATACCCCAGCGCCCTTGCCTGATGCCCATAGGCACTGATCCCTTTAAGTCCATATAGAATTGTCTGTCTCAGGGAACGGATATCCGGATCCAGGGATTTATCATACATGATTCCTGCCAGAGGTGCGTCTTTTAGCATCTCCGTTTTTGTCTCCGGAAGATTGTAGGAGGCATGAGCCGTATGATTTTTGATCTCCCCTGCCATATCCCTCAAATTCTCTTTGATTTTCTGTGATTCTCTCAATAATTCTACATGTATTTTTGCGTCAAAATTCACATTTGTAAGTGTTGTAAAAAGAACATTTTCGATAAAACTTATCACATTTTTATCTATGACCTGTCCTTCTTCTGCCAGGGCTTTTCCATAACAGCTGATCCCTTTAATCTGAAAAATCATTAAATCCTGCAGGTTGGCAATTTCCGGTGTCTTTCCGCAAACGCCCAGCTTCGTGCAGCCCTTTCCATTTGCCGTCTGTTCACACTGGTAACAGAACATCTCATAGCCTAAATCCATATTATTACCCATATGCTGACCATCCTTATCCTTCATTTTTACAGTATAGTATCGGCCAGCCTTTGAAAAATATACCCGGCTATCGAAGTAAAGCATTTATTAAGGCTATTACACATCTGTCCGCCAGATTTTGCAATAGTATTTTAAGGCTATTACGCATCTGTTCATCAGATTCCGCAATAGCCTTTTTATCACTTACTTTCCGCCGCATTCTGCAGATCCATAAGAGCTTCTGCCAGCATAGCGTCAGATCTTACCGCCCTGGCATACTGCTGCTCCACCATATGGAAAAGCCTTTTCGCATCTTCATGCTGTGTCACGCGGGCAATATACTGCTGGAGTCTGATATCCCTGACCTGGCTGTCCAGCTTAAGTCCCCCGTCTTCCTCCTCCTTCGCATAGAATGTCCCAAGTCCCGGGACATAAGTATAAATATCCTGAATCTTCATCCGATATGTAACAAACACCACATACGTGCCCTTTGTCTTACCGTTCTTCTGGTAAATAATCAGATCGTCGTAGGATTCCGCAAACCTGGCGTTCTCTCCCAGACGCTCGTAGTATTTTTGAACTGCACCGCATATCCTGCCATTTTTACTAAGTCCCAGGGGGTTCGTCTCCATCTCCTCGCAACCGGCATTTTCCTCTGCGACAGGAACGGATACGACTTGCAGTTCTGTATCATTGGTCAGAAAAAACACTGCCATCATGCCGAACAATACTACAAGAAACGCACCGATTATAATATTCGCACGCTGCTGATCCCAGTAGACCCGGCAGATGTCCCTGACTCTTTCTGCCATGACAACTCCTCCTTATTCCTTCCCATGATACCCTTTTCCTCCGATTCCCGTCAATAGCGAAAAAACACTACTTTTGGAAAATTCCAAAAAATAAAACAAACAGTTGAAAAAAACACTATTTTATTATAAAATTATATGAGTGAGAAATTGACGCCTGGTCGGGAATGTCACAGCTTTTCGCCAGGTATATTCAGCAATTAAAATTCTGCCCATAAATAGGGCATATACGAGGAGGATTACAATGATTTCAGCAGGCGATTTTAGAAATGGTCTTACCGTTCTGATCGAGGGTAACATTTACCAGATTCTGGAGTTCCAGCATGTAAAACCGGGTAAAGGCGCTGCCTTCGTGAGAACTAAACTGAAAAACATCATCAGCGGCGGAGTTGTAGAAAAGACCTTCCGTCCTACCGAGAAATTTGATACTGCTCATATCGACAGAAAAGACATGCAGTACTTATATTCTGACGGCGAACTGTTCCACTTCATGGACGTAGAGACATACGACCAGATTGCGATTGATCAGGATACTATCGGTGATGCACTGAAGTTCGTAAGAGAGAACGAGATGGTAAAGGTATGCTCCCACCAGGGCAACGTATTTTCCGTTGAGCCGCCTCTTAACGTAGAGCTTGAGATCACTGAGACTGAGCCGGGCGTAAAGGGCGACACCGCAACAGGTGCTACCAAACCTGCGACCGTTGAGACAGGCGCTACTGTTCTGGTACCGCTGTTCGTGAACCAGGGCGATAAGATCAAGATTGATACCCGTACCGGAGAATATCTCTCCAGAGCATAAGCGTATACGGGTCTTATTTTGAAAGTGAAAAACGGGCTATTTTTTAGCTATATTTCACAAAAATAATACGGACAAATGAGCCGGAATTGCGTATAACCCCCGTGATTCCGGTTTTTTTGCGTGTCAAAAACATTTTGACTGATAAAAAAAGTAGTTGAAAAAGTGAGGCATCTGGCATTATAATCGACTCACATACCTGATATACAGATATGTTTGTTCAAATCATATTTCCTTTGTTGGGGCGTGACAGGAAGGAGATTATATGGAAAAAAGAGATATGACTTATATTCAGTTTGTAGAGATAATGCAGCGGGAAGTCCGGGAACAGATGCAGCCGGAAGTGCAGGTGGAGCTGCATACAACGATGAAGAACAACAGCACGCGCAAGATTGGTCTCGTTCTGATGCAGAAAGGAATCAATATGTCACCCACGATTTATATGGAGGAATTCTACAGCCGTTATCTGGGCGGAACGGAGATTCCCGCTCTGGTGCAGGTCGTCCGTAATATTTATGAGAAGGTCAAGGTACAGAACTCTTATCCCTTCGAGAATATCCTGTCTTTTCCAAAAGTGAAGGACAAGATCTGCTATCAGCTCATTCAGAAGACGACGAACCGTCAGCTTCTTGATCAGGTTCCCCATGATGACTACCTGGATCTTGCGGTGGTATATTACATTCTGCTCGAGAACACTGATTTTGGTGATGCCACGCTTACCGTCCGCAACGAGCATCTGCACCGTTGGAATGTGGCACAGGAGGAGGTAGCAGAAGCCGCGCGCAGGAACACTCCTCACCTTCTTCCACTCTCCATGTACCCGATGGTCGGACATCTGCACATCCTCACAAACAACGCTCGCAGCCTGGGAGCCGCCGCGATTCTCTACCCCAACGCCCTGGAACACGCATATGAGATGCTGGGTGAGAATTTCTATATCCTGCCCAGCAGTATCCACGAAGTGATTCTGATTCCCGAAAGCCACGGCATCAGACGCACGCAGCTCGATGTCATGGTAAAGGAAGTCAATGCGAATGAACTGGAGCCGTCAGAAGTTTTATCGGAACATGTATATTATTACAGCGGGAAAGAAAAACGAATGCTGGATTAGCGACTAATGAACCTTCATTCAGGCATACCAGGCAGCTGGCATAAGATCTGCCGGACCTTATTTCAGGTATACTTGGCAACCGGGATGAACATCCACTGGGCGCTCAGGGATGCATGGCAACGCAAAAGAGCACGGCAGAATGAACTGTACGTGCTCTTTTGACGTCTCTGATCAGAATCGAACTGACGCACCCGCCTCCGGAGGGCGGTGCTCTATCCACTGAGCTACAGAGACAATATTTAATATAGCACTCTGCTCCCAAAAAATCAAGTGTTTGTTTTATTTTTTTCATCTCTTGATATCTTTGTATTTATTGCATATAATAAACTTAAGATAAACACATGCATAACACATTCATATGTATGTTTCTATGTTAAGGAGGGCTTTTTATGAAGGAACAAACACTAATTCAATTTCGTGCAGATAAAGCTTTGAAACAGGAAGTGGCAGAAATCGGGAGTTTGACAGTTAAATAATGGAAAAAGTACTTGCAGGCCCCATAAAGCCTGTATTTTTTTGTCAAATCTTATTCGTTTTGTTGTGGCTATTTGTAGCTATATGTGGTATAATAAGGATTAGGAGGTGTTTGCCATGAAACTTACAGTAAGCAAATCGAAAAATTCTGCATCCTTTTATGTACAGAAAACAATCCGAAAACCAGATGGCCGTGTGACCACTGTCACAGTTGAAAAACTTGGCAACCTGACAGAAGTCACCGCAAAAGCCGGTGGTAAGGATCCCTATGTATGGGCACAGGAGTATGTCAATGAATTAAATCGCAAAGAGTATGATGAGAACAAAGAAATCCTTATCAGCTATTCTCCTTCAAAGCTCCTGAAGAAAAATGAACAGAAGCTTTTTAACTGCGGTTATCTCTTCCTGCAGAACATTTATTATAGTTTGGGGCTGGACAAAATATGCAGGGATATTTCCTCCCGTCATTCTTTTGCTTATGATTTGAATGATGTCCTTTCGAAGCTTATTTATACAAGAATTCTTTATCCATCTTCAAAACTGTCCTCCAACAGACAGGCCACGAAATTTATTGAGCAGCCCACATTCGAACTGCATGACATCTACAGGACCCTTTCTGTCCTTTCGGAAGAAAATGATCTTATACAGGCACAGCTTTATAAAAACAGCCAGAAGGTCTGCGAACGCAGGAAAGATGTCCTTTATTATGACTGTACGAATTACTTCTTTGAGATTGAAGAGGCAGATGATCTGCGCCGCTATGGAAAATCCAAACAGCACCAGCCCCTCCCTATCGTTGGTATGGGACTGTTCATGGATCACGACGGCATTCCGCTGGCCTTCGATATTTATCCCGGAAACAAAAATGAACAGCCCACTTTGAAACCACTGGAGCAAAAAGTACTCCGCGATTACGGACTTGACCAGATCATCGTCTGTACAGATGCAGGGCTTTCTTCCAAGACAAACCGGAAGTTCAATGACAGAAAGATTAATGGTGTACAGCTCCGTAGTTTTATTACCATACAATCCATAAAACAGCTGCCTGACTATCTCAAGGATTTTGCACTTGATCCAGACGGATGGCACCTGCCAGGTTCTGATGAAACCTTTAATCTCAACGAGATCGATGAAGCAAAGAATTATAAAAACATTTTTTATAAGGATCGCTGGATCAAAGAGGACCTCTCCCAACGGAAGATCAAAAAAGGAGCCCAGCCATTAGAACAACATCTGGTCGTTTCTTTTTCTCCAAAATATAAAGCTTATCAGAGGAAGATCCGGAACGGGCAGGTCGAGCGTGCACAGCAGCTTATTAATGATGGGAAGTATAAACAGCGTCCCAAGAACCAGAATGACCCGCACAGATTTATCTCCAGAGAGAAAGCAACCAAAGATGGAGAAGTCTGCTCAGAAGAGATCGTGTATCTTAATACAGATGCAATCCGGGAAGAAGAACGTTATGATGGTTTCTATGCTGTATGCACGAACCTGGATGATATGAGTGTAGAAGAGATCGTAAGAATCAACAAGAAGCGCTGGGAGATTGAAGAATGTTTCCGGGTCATGAAAACGGAATTCAGGGCCCGCCCCGTATACCTTCAGACAGAAGACCATATCCGTGCCCATTTCATCACTTGTTTTATAGCACTTGTTATCTACAGGATTCTGGAAAAGGAACTCAAAGAAGCCTATACATGTGAGGAAATCATAGATACTTTAAAGAACATGATGATGGCCCGCCCCGGTGAGAAACTGGGGTACACACCCGTTTATACAAGGACGGATCTGACGGACAGACTACACGAAACAGCCGGATTCCGTACCGATTATCAAATCATAACTGATGTAAATATGAGGAAAATAATACGAGCCTCAAAGAAGAAAAAGTAATAATATATAGCTACATTTTGAACAACAAAAAAATCCGTAGAAAGCTTGATTTTACAGCAATCTACGGATTTTTACTGTCAAAGATGGGAATATAGCACTCTGCTCCCAAAAAATCAAGTGTTTGTTTTATTTTTTTCATCTCTTGATATCTTTGTATTTATTGCATATAATAAACTTAAGATAAACACATGCATAACACATTCATATGTATGTTTCTATGTTAAGGAGGGCTTTTTATGAAGGAACAAACACTAATTCAATTTCGTGCAGATAAAGCTTTGAAACAGGAAGTGGCAGAAATCTATGAAGCTTTGGGTATGGATTTACCTACGGCATTCCGCATGTTTATGACACGTTCAAAACAGGTGCGCGGATTACCTTTTGAAGCAACGTTACCAGAAACTACTATTACCAGAACTGACGCGCTGAATGCCATTTCTATGCTGCGCAGACAGGCATCTGACGTACCAGAAATGACATTAGAAGAAATCAACGCAGAAATCGCTGACGCGCGTGCTGCAAGAAAGGCGGTACAAGAATGAAATGTTGTGCGGTTATTGACACAAATGTAATCATCTCAGCACTTCTCGTATTGCATGCTATTAAGCAGTTTGGTATTGAAGTTTTCCCGCAGCCCACGGGTGAAATCCTGATAGATATGGATGATTTAATATTTTACGAAGTAGCCATGGAAAAACGTAATGAAAATGCGTATCTTATAACTGGCAATCAAAAACATTATCCTATTCAAGATTTTATTGTTACACCCACAGAAATGATGCAGATTTTGGATAACCAATGAGAGCAGAGGCTTTATGTCTCTTATGATTTATCGATCTGTAAATTCCCTTGCGAACGTTCCTCGTCCATCTGCACCATACTCCCCAGCAGTTCCCATGCTGCATCACGCTCTTTCCTCTGCTCCGGCGTCAGTTCTTCATACCTGCACAACATCGGGTGCTGCCTCTTCGCATCGTCACGGACAGGGCCATAACTCCAATTATAAAAGGTATAGAACCGAAGCCACCGCATATGATCCAGCTTACGATACTCCTCTCTTGCCTCCTCTGAGACAACATTCTGCCTAAACCTGGCATATGCCTTCTCCATCGACGAATCCGTAAGCTCCGTAATCGTCTCATCACCCAGCAGAATCCGCACCTTCATCAGAAGGTGGTCCGCCGCCACGATCTTGGACTGCCTGTGAAAATCATCTAATTCTTCCCAGCTGAGTGTTGGATAAGAGACCGCTCTTCGAAAAATCTCATTGATGGTAATTGCAGCCCGGTTCAGCTCCGTCCGTATGATCTGCCAGGAGGTGTAGATTTCTTCATTGGTTCCAAAATACGATACCCCCGGCGCCCTCCGGCTGCTGCGCAGATCAATCCGCCCATGGATTCTGTAATACTTATTCAGTCTCCAGAAAATACTCCAGCCATTCTGCTCATCATCTTCACAGATAATGATCCGGTCTGCCCTTTCAAGAATCTCTCGATTCTCTCCCCAAAAACCGGTATGGAAAATCAGGGAATCTCTTGTATCAGATTCTTCATTAATGGAAAACAATTCTCCCAATCGATAATGCAGTGTCAAAAACTCATCTACACTGTCGGAACGCAAATCCGGTGTTTCCTCCCCTAGAGCTGCCTGCTCTCTGCGCTGAAGCTCTGCCGTCCCCTCACTTAAGTATGACTGACCGCTCAAAATATGATAGGCTACATGTTGGTCAGTGGCGATGATATTGGTCAAAATCGCCCGCTCCAGAATGCTGTATCCATAATTTCCAAAGCCGATGAGCACGATTGTTTTTTCATGCCTGCATAAAGGTTTCGACCTCCAATACTGTCTGGCACAACATTCATAGCTATGGAAAAAATGAATATTTCCCGATAGCTTATCCTGCCCGTTAGTCGTTCTCGCATACACCTCAACCGGCAATTCGTGAAGGTTCACCGCCCGGCTGTTCATACCGATGTCATTTTCCTTCATCAGAAAGACCTTGCACTTCGTACCAACATTCTTCTTTTGCGCCACAATTCTGTCCGGGGACGCACTGAGAAACAGACAAGGATAATTGGGGCTTTCGCTCTGACCGCTCCTCTTCTCACCAAATATAATGACTGCATCTGTGTCTTCCTTACAAATATTAGCTGCCAGCGTGTTGGATTCCACACCGTAATCCGCAAAATAATACCAATTCTTATGCCGCTGAAACTGAAGCAGCAGAAATGGCAATCCCTCGCTGGTAAGAAAAGACACCGCCGCCCCGAGCAAAGTCACCATAATCCCGGCGGACAAAATCAAAAAAATAATTCCCACCACATGTCCCAGCGGGGTTACCGGTATCAGATCGCCGTACCCCACTGTCGTCAGCGTGACCAGAGAATACCAGATTGCATCGCCAAAGGTCCGGATTATGGCGTGATCGCTGGACGACTCGGAAAAATAAAGAATAGTCAAAAGGGCTATGTATATCAGAAATACGGCTGCGATTATATACAGATAGATTTTCTTTCTCGGCTTCATGGCTTGGCTGTCTCCTTGGACTCACTTTTCATGGTAGCTCAGAGGGTACGCTACGCTTGTCGTCCCCCCTGTTCTCTACTTATTACCATAACACAAATCAGGGGGACCCGGCAATGAAAAATAGCAGTTCATTAATGATTAGTTAACGTAGGAGGAACCGGGCGTTCATTAAAAATACGACAAATAAAGTTTAAACACGAGAACTCACTTTTTATTCTCCTGAAAGCAATGCTCTCGGAGCAATTTTCCTGATTTTCAAAGATAACAGGCACGCCACCACAAAAGTAAATAATACGAGACCGATACCCGCAGCTATGGTAAATCCGATTGGAACGGTAAACGTGCATTTTACGATTCCGATACCACTTAAGAATAATGCGGTCAGCGGATTAATGATCTGGCTGCATACGATAAGCCCAACCACGATAGCTAAAATGGTCGTGGGCATGAATGACAACGCTGTTTGCAGAATCAGCTGTCCTGTCGTAAAACCAAGCGCCTTCATAATTCCATAATCACGATTTTTATTATTCAGCATCGTTCGCACAAGCAGGTACAGAACGAAAGCTATTATTCAAGCGATGTCAGTTTTACAGAGGTTCCGTCTACAAGAACCTGCCTCGCATTAAAATCCTCAGTCAAACGCCCGTCAGCGTACCTCTCTTTACTCTTGCTTCCGTACCGTTTCAGTACCGCCTTGACTTTTGCCAAGAGGACGCTGAGAGAATAAGGCTTTTGTATATAATCATCACCGCCTATACTGAACGCGATAATCTGATCGTCATCGCTCGTTCGCGCTGAAATGAAGAGAATGGGGATTTCGGTGGTCTCCCGAAGTTCTTTGCACAACGAAAAACCACTGCCATCACCGAGGTTGATATCAAGTAAAAGCAGTTCCGCTGTGTTTTCCCTGAAAAAATCTCTGCAATCTGAAACACTATATGCGATCGCAGTTTTAACGCCAAACAAATTGAAATATTCGGCAGTACTGTCTGCAAGCAGCTTTTCATCGTCTATGATCAAGCAATCATATGTCATCTTTACTCGTCCTTTCCATTCTCTTATTATCAGCCTGCGCCTCTCCTTTTACGCCTGCGAAGTTTTACTTGAGTCTAATTTCATAATATTTCACAAAATAAACGACATACATGACCAGCCCAACTACTGCAATTACGAGACCGATTCCAGTTCCGTTGTTTTCAGGATAATAGTAGTTGATAGCGAGATGAACGGGTACTAGGAGCAACGCTATCACCAGCCATATCATTTCTATTTTTGCTAAACTTTTCTGTGCCTTATCCTTCTTTCTCTGTAACTCAATAAGATTTTCTTCCGCCTTTTTCTGATAATTTTCCATAGTAATCCTTTCTCCGGAGAGCAGCTCATTCACGGTAATTCCGAGAATATCACATAATTCCAGCATAATAGACACATCTGGACAGCTTTTTCCCGTTTCCCATTTAGAGACCGCCCGATTGGTAATGTTAAGTTTTTCCGCCAACTGCATTTGCGTAAGGTTTTTTTCCTTACGGCACTCGGCAATAAATTTTCCGATTGCTTCCTGATTCATTTCCTGACCTCCTTGCAACCATCATACGCGGCAAAATCTCTTCAAAAAAGGAACTCCTGGTGGATTTTCGGCAATTCCACCGCTGGTTGACTCGTAAAAACATAAATATTTAACTTCTTTTATAGCTTTTCCTTAAACACAAGGGTTCTCCGGCAGAAAAACTTTCCTTTAATATAACAAAAGTACCCTGATAGTTCAACACAGCTTTTTTTCTGTGTCTTACTATCAGGATACCGTTTTTCTCTTCCCTTTTCCAGCATGATAGATAATCCTGGCTGCAACAATTTCTATTTTAAATATGCCTCCACGATTTCCCTGCTCACGCTCTCCTCAATGGCATCGTACACCGGCCGGGAGGCCTCCCGCATTTCCCGGGTCACACTCTCGTCCAACTTAATGATCTTCGTTCCACTTGCTTCGATTTCTTCTATTTTTGCAGCGATTCTATCATCTGATGCCTTCCGCGCCGCCTGTTTTGCTGTCCCGGCAGCCTGGGTAATAATCTCCTGCTCTTCCCTTGAAAGCTCCTGGAAAAATTCATCACTGACGACCAGCGAGATCAAATGTGGCAAATGATTGGTCTCCACCACGTAATCCTGCTGCTCATACAGGCGGTTGGAAACAATGACCTCATAGGGATTCTCCTGTGCGTCAATGGTTCCCTGCTGAAGCCCTATGTAGACCTCGCTGAAGGTCATCGGAGTCGGAGACGCGTCCAGCTCCTTCCAGAAATCCATGTGATAGGAATTCTCCATGGTACGGATCTTCTGGCCTTTAAAATCCGAAAATACCGTGATCTCTTTGTTGGTAGACATGACACGGAAGCCCTGGTCCGCATATCCGAGAAGCCTATATCCGCCCTTTTGATAGACCTTCTCCATCAAACCATAGAACCCAGGTTCATCTACCTTATCCCGTGCTTCCTGGATACTATTGAATATACAGGGCATGTCAAAAATCGCAAGATCCGGCATGAACGTGACCTGAGGCGCCGTATTCTGGATCACAAACGGAATGTCACCGTCCTTGCAGGTCTCAAGAAGCTCACGGTCTCCCCCGAGCGTACTGTTGGGGTAGACCTGGATCTTCATTTTCCCCCCGCTTAAGCGCTCTACCTCTTTTACGAACTCCTCCGCGTAAATCTGCGTTACCGTATCTTCGGGGCTGGCGGTTCCGAGAGGCCAGGCGTAGCGCTGTTCTTCCTCAGATGTTCTGCTCTGACAGCCGGTCAGCATCAGCAAAGCTGCCGCAAGAAGCACTGCCACTGCCGCATTTGCCACACGTCGGGGCTTTATTTTGCCAAGCATGCCTAAGCGAACGCCCAGTGGACGTTCATCCCGGCTTTGTGTTCGCTTTCTTCTCATCATTTTCTGCTGCCTCCTATAAGAACATGGTGCTTACCGCCGGTACGAAGGTGATGACGAGAAGCGCGACCAAAAAATAAAGAATCATAGGCATCGCCTTTTTCGCAATTTTCATCACCGGGATATCCGTAAGCGAGCTTGCCACGAACAGATTCACGCCGATCGGCGGAGTTACAAATCCAATCGCAAGGTTCACGACCATCATAATACCGAAATGCACCGGATTCATTCCCACTGCCGTCACGATAGGCAGAAGAATCGGCGTCAGGATCAGGATCGCCGGGGTGGTGTCCATGACCATTCCCACAATAAGCAGGAACACATTGATCACCAGAAGGAGAATGATCTTGTTGGTAAAATGCGTCAGGATCCAGGCGCTTACACTCTGCGGCACCTGCATCAGGGTCAGCACCCTGGAAAACGCCACGGAGGAAGCCAGTATGAACATGATCGGAGCATAGGTGCGCACCGCCTCCACCATGATTCCCCAGATATCTTTTACCTTGATCGACTTATAAATGAACATACTGACGATCAGTGCATAAAATACCGAGATTACCGCCGCTTCTGTGGGAGAAGCGATTCCCGAGTAAATGCAGCCAAGAATGATGACCGGGCTCAACAGAGCGAAGAAACTCTCCCTTAGTACCTTGAGAAATCCTTTGGCGTGAAGCGCATCTACCACCTCGCTGATTTTCTCCTTGTCCTCCCCGTTCTTTTTGCAATATAGGACTGCATAGAACATCAGAAGCCCTCCGATCAGAAGCCCCGGAATAATTCCGGACAGAAACAGATCACTGACCGACTCCCCGGAGGCCATACCATACATAATAAACGGAATGCTGGGCGGAATAATGACTCCCAGCCCTCCGGCGACCGCCACCACGGCAGTCGAGAACTCTTTATCGTATCCCAGCTTCGTAAGGACTGGAATGGTCATACTCCCCACGGCCGCCACCGTCGCCGGAGCCGACCCGGAAATCGCCCCATAAAACAGGCAGGTCACGATGACCGCACAGGGCATGCCCGCGGTCAGCTTTCCCAGAAAATAGGCGAACACATCAAATAATTTCCGGGATATTCCTCCTTTTGCCATCACGATCCCTGACAGAACGAACATCGGGACCGCAAGAAGTGGAAAGCTGTCGATCCCACCTAACATGGAACGGATCACGAACTGGCCGGAGGCCGTAAAGGACGAATCAAATGCACCCGGCAGAACGGCTACGATTCCCAGAGAAATTGAGACCGGAATCGCAATGACAAGGCATACTATAAAAATCAAAAAAACTACGATTGCCGGCATCTTCTATTCCTCCTTTTCCTCTTTACTGCGAACAGTTTGTAATTCAATCCACCACCTCTGCACGATCCGTATCGCCACTAATATAAAACTGACAAGGGGCGCCGCCTGAATATAGTACATCGGTATATGGCACGCCGGGCTGACCTGGCCGCTTTCCACAGCAGACATCAGGTATTTCACTGCAAACGGAATCAGATAGAAAAAGAACGTCAATTCTATCGTGTGATTGACCAGCTTGAACATGGCTTTCCCGCGCCTGGGGAACATGGATACAAATTGCTCTATTTTAATGGACACACATCGCTTCGTGCAATAGCTGACACTGATAAAGCCCGCCCACACGAACAGATATCGGGTCAGTTCTTCCGACCAGGAAGGCGCCGCGCCGAGCACATATCTGGAAAACACCTGAATCCCCATGATGACCGTCATTAAAATCAGACTTACGACCATCAGGAATTCCTCTAAACTGTCATTAAGCCATGACACTATTTTTTTCATAGGTCTCCTTTCACCTTAATGCTTGTTTTTAAAAAACCTGGCGTTTACGAAAGCGTCAGGTTTTTGGGGAACTATCTTGCTATTACAGACTCTTGTGCAGCAGGTTCAAAACGGTACTTAGGTCCTCCACGCCCATCTGTCCCGGTGCAGATGCTTTTTTCGCTGCTCCGAAGGTAAGGGCGGAACCGAACACCTCTCCACAAAGTCGGCTGATCACGCCAGTGCCCGCCATGGACATGGTGATGATCGGACGATCCGCATATTTACGGGTCATTTCTTCTGTTGCGCTAAGAAGGGTCAGTACGTCCTCTTTGCTCTGCGGCATCACCGCGATCTTCGGAATATCCGCGCCTAATTCCTGCATTTTGCGAAGTCTTCCTATGATATCCTCTTTTTCCGGAGTTTTGTCAAAGTCGTGGTTGGAGGCTACTACTTTCACTCCGCAGCTATGTGCTCCCTCAATGATCTCTTTTACGATCTCATCACCGGTAAATACTTCTACGTCTACCAGATCCACATTGCCGGTCGCAGCGACAGCCTTGTTAAGCTCTGCGTACTGTTTCGGCTCGATTGCTTTCTCGCCGCCTTCTTTGGAGGTACGGAAGGTAAACAGGATCGGTGTCTCTTTTAATACTGCGCGGAGCTCCTTAAGAACGTCTTTTACCTGTTCGATATCGAATACGCCCTCGAACCAGTCCACACGCCACTCCACAACGTCCACCGGAATGCTGTCGAAGGTCTTTGCTTCATTTATGATTTCTTCTTTCGTAACGCCTACGATCGGAACGCAGATTTTCGGAACTCCTTCTCCGATCTTAATATTTCTGACTTCTACTGGATTCATGCCTATTCCTCCTTTTGTGGCAGGGCCGCCTCAAACCGCCCTGCCTGATTCTTTTTCTTTACTATACTCTATTTATAATCTATCCTATCAGGACAAAGGTCCACCGCCCCTTTACACAGATACTGTACGACTACTTAGACGCCTCTGCATTTTTCAAAAGGGTACCATATCTTGCATTTACGAAAACAGCAAGAAGGACGCCGATCACTGTAATTACGATATTCATTACGATAACGCCGGTAGAGGTCATCTTGGACGCCGCACTTAAAATCGTATAGTTGCAAAGGCTGGAAGCAATCATGACAAGACTTGTGATTGTTCCTTTAATCTTCGGGAACAGGTCATTTACCGTTGCGGTCGCCATCTGAAGTACTCCGCCTGCCGCCGCATATCCGATAACGAAGGCGCCTACATAGCAGATCATCGGTGTCTTAACGAGGTAGACCAGAACCAGCATGATCGTGGAAATCGCCGGATAAATCACCAGAAAACGTACCTGTTTGAACTTGGTGATCAAAATACTCGTCACGATCAGCGCGACCATCGTTCCTGCTGAGTAATAGGTCTGCATCATGGAAACCTTCTCAGACGCAATACCTGCGATCTCCTTACCAAATGTCTGCGCGCAGTTCAGCCAGAGCTGGAACGTTGCCGTACTGGTAAAACCAATCAGGATCAATGCGATACTCTCTACGGAGAAATGCGCATTTTTCAGATTGTTCAGGAAGGACTCTCCCTTTGCGCTCTGCGATTCCGCCGGCAGCGGTGCAAAGATTGCCAGTACCCCAAGTACTGCTATTACAATACCAGCTACCAGAGGAAGTGTCAAATACGACATTTTTGTTGCTACCACAAGACCTAAGAAGAATGGCATCAGAAGCTGTGCAACAGAAATGAAGAATTTGATTCCCATGGTCGCAATACCGGTATATTTGTACATGATTTCCGCAACTGCCGGGTAGGTCGCCGTATCCAGGAAGGAGTTTGCAATTCCGCCAAGAACTGCCGCGATATAAGCCACCTGCATATTCGGTGAAAATGCGATTCCCACAAAGAAGATCACATAAGACGCCACGCCGATCAGCACGGAGAGACGGCGTCCCAGTTTATCGGACAGGGGTCCTGCAAACGGGAGGGAAATCAGACGTCCAAGTCCAAGTGCTGCCGCGATGGCGGTTACTGTCATAACATCTTCCACGCCCCACTGCTCGATCAACAGTTCTTTTACGACCTGCTGGCTCAAGATGGAACAGCCAATACCGTGGATAAAATAATTCATGTATAGAATCAATGCGCTGGGTATGTATTTTTTATTCATGTTATACTCTCTCTTTCCTTAATTACATCATTGAGTGTCTACGCTCCGTATTTAATTCCGAGAACTTCCTTCATGTGCTCGATCGGCATCTCTTTTCCGGTCCAGAGTTTAAATGCTGCCGCGCCCTGGAAGAGCATCATGCCGAATCCGTTCATGTTCTTGCAGCCCACTTCTTTTGCCATTCTAAGAAGCTCGGTCTCCGCCGGAGAGTATACGGTATCGGTAACGATAAGGTCCGGTCTTAAGAAGGATTTATCCGGAATCACGGCCTTTCCTTCCAGCGGCTTCATTCCCACGCCTGTTGCATTCGCGAACAGATAGGAATCATTGATCTCTCTTCTTAATACCTCCAGATCCTCCAGATCGTAGAGGGTCGCCTTACAGTTCGTGTTGCTGTTGATCTTTTCAACGGTCTCTACTGCGTTATCCCAGAACTTATCTCTGATATTGAAGATTGACATTTCTTTTACGCCGTCCAGCGCTGCCTGAATCTCGATCGCAGTTGCTGCTCCGCCCGCACCGGCGATGGTCATTTTCTTCCCAATCACGTCAATATCGTAGTCTTTCAGAGACTGCATATATCCGATACCGTCTGTAATGTGTCCGATCAGCTTTCCGTTGTCATTGACGATCGTATTAACCGCACCGCACATTTTCGCTGCCGGTGAAAGCTCGTCAAGATATTTATGTACGACTGTCTTGTTCGGCATGGAAACATTGGAGCCTACCAGTTTTAATGCACGAAGGCCTTTTACTGCATCTTCCAGTGTGCTGTTGTCTACCTCAAATGCAAGATATGCATAGTCCAGTCCCAGGTAAGCAAATGCCTCGTTGTGCATTGCCGGCGAGCTGGAATGGCGAATCGGATACGCCATAAGTCCGATAAGTTCTGTGTGACCTGTAATTCTTTCTGCCATGATTTTTCTCCTTTTCTCTTTCCAAATCTTTTTTACTGTTTCTTCTGCCTTACAATCGCTGTCTGGTTCGTTCAATTTTACGAATCTGCCCAATTTGTTAAAATTTAAACAACCTCTTGATAGTTAAATTATAAACGATATCATTCGATACTACAAATACATGTTTTGTCATTTATTGATAGCTTTTAGGTATCAATTATGGTATAATGTCCACGAAAGCAATGAGCAGTGCCAAAGTACAGAAAAAGCAATCGGCTGCTCGCAGACGAATTGCTTTTCCTGTACTTTGATAGGGCGAAAGCCCGTGAACGAAAGAGCGTTCCGCTCTTTCGTTTCGCACTGCACTAACCCCCTCTATTATGAAAGGAAGAAACTTCTATGACTCTGAATCAGCTGGAATATTTTCAGACGGTCGCTCACCTTCAGCATTACCGTCAGGCAGCCGAAAAGCTCATGATCTCACAGCCCAGCCTGAGCCGTTCCATCGCTGCCCTGGAAGAAGAACTAAATCTGGTGCTTTTTGAAAAGAAGGGAAGAAATGTAGAACTGACCCGGCCCGGCCACATGTTCCTTGCGCATGTAGACCGGATCATGGACGAAGTGCACACCGCCCAGTATAAGATGAAACAGCTTGCCGGAAGCGGCGGACACATTGATATCGCCTACGTATTTCCACTTGCAAGCTATTATATTCCCCACACAGTGCGCTCCTTTCTGGACATGGATAAGAATCAGAACGTTACCTTTAATTTTAACCAGACGCACACCGCGGATATGGTGGCCGGCCTAAAGGCAGACAAGCATGACATTATCTTCTGCTCCTACGTGGAAAATGAACCGGAAATCGAGTTCATTCCGATTCTTCATCAGGAAATGGTCATCATCACCCCAAAGGGCCACCCTCTGACCACAAAGGAGACCGTCAGCTTCCGGGATCTTGCCGATTACCCGGTCATCGGTTACGACAAATTCTCAGGACTTGGCGGGCTTACCAACCAATTCTACCAAAAGAATCACCTGAAGGTGGAATTTGTCTGCGAGTGCCCCGACGAAAACTCCATCGCTGCGCTGGTGGCTGAGAATTTCGGAATTGCTTTTGTTGCACACGTAGACGCCATCGACCCGGATAAGGTCGCGATTCTTCCCATTTCTGATGTCACCTCCAGGCACACGGTCTATATGGGATACCTCCGCGACAAATATCGAATCCCGGCTACGACACGTTTTATACAGTTCGTTAAAAATATGGGAAAAGAACAGATTTCTTAGAAGCCAAAACAAGGTCCACTGGACCTTGTTTCAGGCATGCCTGGCAAATATAGAAGAGACCGCCACACAGAGCAGTCTCTTCTGTATTTTTATCCTTTAAACCGACCTCGCACGAACTGGGCAAATTCCCGGATCACCGGTGCCTGATACTTCTCTTTCAGTCGTGCCATGTAAATATAACGCTCATATAAGGGACTCTTGATATCAAGGACCTCCACGTCCAGATTCTTTAGAATCGGAATCTCCGGCATCACCGCGATCCCGAACTTCTCTGCAACCAACCCTGCCATAGAACCATCTTCCAAAATCTCATATGCAATCTTCGGATTCCCGCCAATCTTCTCATAGAGCTGATCGATCACCGGCCGAAGTCCACTGTTCCGGCTAAAATAGATCAATGGATAATCCAGCGTATCCTTGAGGGCGATACTTCCCTTTCCCGCCAGATCATGACCTTTTGGCACTACTACTACTAATTTTTCCTTTCCGATTGGTACAAATTCAATATCTGGTTCCTTCTCTTTGCGTGAACAAAGAGCAATATCATACTTCTCATCTTTGAGACCTTGAATGATCTCCGCTGTACTTCCTACGTTAAAGCGGAAATCCACGTTCCACCCCTCATGCCGCCGAAGAAAACTTCCCACCAGCTGCGGTACAAAAACACTTCCAAGCGTGAAAATGTATGCCAAATCAATCACTCCGCTTGTCTCACTTGTTAGTGCCCTGGTTTTTTTAATACCGCTTTCGAGAACGCCCAGAGCTTCTTCCACATATTCCAGAAAGATTCTGCCGTATTTTGTCAGTACTACATTCCGTCCGCGTTTCTCGAAAAGATTTGTGCCCAGTTCCTGTTCCAGCATACTGATGGCATGGCTTAAACTCGGCTGTGTGATGGACAATACTTCAGCTGCCCTTGTATAGTGCTCCATGTGAGCAAGTGTTACAAAGTAGTGAAGCTGATTGAGATTCAAAACCTGCCACCTTCTTTCCTGTTTATAATTATTTCCACGATCCATGGGCCATGCAGCCATGCAAGCATGGCTATTTGGCGACTGCCGCGATAGTCAAATACCTCGCAGCTTGCTGCGGGGTATCTAACTTAGTCTTACCATAACACAAATTTTTTTGATTTTCTACACCATTTCGATAAATAATACAACATATTTTGACCTTTTTCCTAAAATCATTCTGAACGGTCTATTACTTTAAATTTAATGATAGTTTTAAACTATTATTTGTGCACATTTTTTCAATTTGTTTTTTTATGTATTTCGGATTATAATATTTTTAACAAAGCGGCACGCCCAAGCCGAATGTTAAAATACAGCCTCTTGTGTTGCGATTATTTTACGATGTACGGATTGCTCCACAGTTCGTGCTCCCGTAATCATCATCATTTCACGGAGGAATTTATAATGAAAAGCAAGTATAAACACATATTCGAACCATTTACCATCAAACATATGACCATCAAGAACCGTATCGTCATGACCCCTATGGGAACGAACTATGGCGAGCAGAGCGGTGAGATGAGTTTTCTTCACATTAACTATTACGAGCAGCGTGCGAAAGGCGGCACCGGTCTTCTGATCGTGGAAAATGCCAGTGTGGATTCCCCGCAGGGCTCCAACGGAACAACGCAGCTTCGCATCGACCACGACAATTATCTTCCCCGCTTATTTAAATTATGCGAGACCGTACATAAGCACGGGGCATGTATTGCCATTCAGATCAACCATGCCGGCGCCTCCGCGCAGTCTGCACGTACCAATATGCAGCCGGTTTCCGCATCGGATATCCCTTCAAAGGCAGGCGGCGAGATTCCGCGCCCGCTTACGAAAGACGAGATCCTTCATATTGTTAAGAAATACGGTGAGGCGGCCAAACGTGCGCAGATCGCAGGTTTTGACGCCGTAGAGATCCATGCAGGCCACTCTTACCTGATCAGCCAATTCCTCTCCCCTCTTACCAATAAGAGAACCGACGAATTTGGAGGAACGCCGGAAAACCGCGCCCGCCTTGCCAAAATGGTGATCGAAGAGGTCAGGCGGCAGGTGGGACCGTTCTTCCCGATTTTCGTCCGCATCAGTGCAGATGAGTTCATGGAAGGCGGAAACACGCTGGACGATTGCCTGGATTATCTCCAATATTTCCAGGAAGAAGTTGACGTGTTTGACGTCTCCGCCGGTCTGAACGGCTCGATCCAGTACCAGATTGACGCGAACTACCTGCCGGACGGCTGGCGTTCCTACATGGCGAAAGCCGTCAAAGAGCGTTACGGTAAGCCCTGTATGACCATGGGTAATATCCGTAATCCGCAAGTCGCAGAGGACATTCTGGCGCGTGGGGACGCAGATCTGATCGGTATGGGCCGCGGCCTGATCGCTGACCCGGAATGGGTAAATAAAGTAGAATTTGGCGACGAGTGCGATATCCGCAAATGTATCTCCTGCAACATCGGCTGTGCGGGACACCGCATCGGAATCAACCGCCCGATCCGCTGTACCGTAAATCCCTCCGTAAATATGGGAGAAGACTATAAGAAACATAAAATCAATAAACCCTGCAACGTGGTAGTCATCGGAGGAGGAACCGCAGGTCTTGAGGCTGCATGTACCGCAGCGGAGGTCGGCTGTACCACCTTCCTGATCGAGAAGAAGCAAAGTCTTGGCGGGCTGGCAGCGATCATTTCCCAGATTCCGGACAAGAAACGACTGGCGGATTTCCCCAACTATCTGATCCACCGGGCAGAAAAGCTGCACAACCTGTTCATCTTCAAGAATACAGAAGCAAGCATTGACATGATTAAGAGTATGAATCCGAACATCATCGTAAATGCGACCGGCTCCAATCCTCTTCTGCCGCCGATCAAAGGGCTGCATGAGAACATTGACAAGGAAGGCGGTAAGGTCTCTTCCATCACCAATATGATTGCACATGTCACCGAATATCCAGAAGATCTGACCGGGAAAAAGGTGGTCGTAATCGGCGGCGGCGCCGTTGGTCTTGATGTGGTCGAGTTCTTTGCTCCGCGCGGCGCAGATGTAAGTATCGTGGAGATGATGCCGGTAATCGGTAACGGAATCGATCCGGTCTCCAAGGTGGGAACCTTTGCGCTCATGGAGAAACATGGTGTAAAACAGTGCCCGAATACGGCTCTTCTGGAAGTAAAAGCCGACTCCTTCCTGGTAAAGACCCCTGAGGGAAATGAAGAGGAAATGCCGTTCGACTATGGATTTGTCTGCCTGGGAATGCGCGCGAACGCCCCGATTCTGAATGCAGTCCGCGAAGAATTCGAGGACCAGAATGTGGAGATCATGAATATCGGCGACAGCGTTCGGGCAAGAAGAATTATTGAGGGGACCGAGGAGGCACGGAACATTCTGAATGTTCTGGCAAAGCATGATTATCTGTAAGATATCCGTATACCGAGATGAAGGTCCACTGGACCTTCACTTAGGCATGCATGGCAACCGAGATGAAGGTCCACTGGACCTTCACTCAGGCATGCGCACTTTTTACTCTTCCTGGCTTTCCTTCTCATCTAATCCACAACCGTAATCTTCTCAATCACCGGCTGATTCTCGGCCGCTACGGTACCGTTTCCGTCCTCCACCGGGGTATCCTTACAAATCTGATCTACGATCTCCATGCCTTCCGTGACCGTGCCAAAAGCCGCATAGTCCCCGTCCAGATGCGGACTGTCGGACTGCACGATGAAGAACTGCGAACTTGCACTGTCTACTGCCTGGGAGCGTGCCATGGAAATAGTACCCCTTACATGAGAAATGGAGTTTTCCACGCCATTAGAAGCAAATTCCCCTTTGATTGTCTTATCAGAGCCACCGGTTCCATTTCCCAGCGGGTCTCCACCCTGAATCATGAACCCGTCTATAATCCGGTGGAAGGTCAATCCATCATAAAACCCTTCCTCTGCAAGGCCAAGAAAATTCTCGACTGTGATCGGAGCCGTGTCTGCGTCCAGCTCCACCTTGATCGTGCCGTAGTCCTTGACAACAATCTCAACATGATGCTTTCCCGAAATATCCGGCCCCTCTTCTTTGCCTGATGACTCTTCTTTTTCCTCAGAAAATTCCTTGTCCTTCCCGGAAGCCTCTTCCTTTTCACCGCAGCCGGCAAGCATTGCACATGCAAGCATCATAACGCATAGCATACTAACTATTTTCTTAAACATGTTCTTTCCTTCTTTCTTCTAAAATCTAAAAATAGAATACCTTCAAATTATAACAAGCTTCTCTCTTTCTTTCAATGGTTATTCTTCTAACAAACGCTTCACCAACATGTCCCGGTTATTTATGAACATCTCCATGACCTGATAGCTCTCTGTCTCCTCGTATGTGCACTCCTTTATTCCCTCGTCCTCAAAAGCATAAATCTTTGCCCCCGGAATACCAAGTAAGATCGCAGAATGCGACGCGATAATGAACTGCGACCCTGTCCCCGCCATTCTTGCAATCTGGATAAATAAGGTCAACTGCCTTTGCGGCGACAGCGCTGCCTCCGGCTCGTCCATAATGTATAATCCCGGCCCGTCAAAGGACTGGAAATATGCCAGAAAGCTCTCCCCGTGGGATTGTTCGTGAAGAGATTTTCCTCCGTATCGCTTATAATACACCTCTTTGGGCGTAAGATCCCTGTAATCCTCCGCCTTACTGGCAACATTGAAAAAGCTCTCCGCCCGGAAGAAATAACTGTTCCTTGGACGCAGAAACCCTTTTTCGATCTTGATCGCCTCCCCCAGCTCAGACACGTCGTCATAGGTACTGAAATGATAGTTCAAAGTACCGCCCTCCGGGTTAAAGCCGTAGGCCACGGCAAGCCCCTCGATCAAAGTTGATTTCCCCGTTCCGTTTTCCCCTACAAAAAAGGTGATTGGATTCTGAAATTCCAATTCCTCTATCTGACGGATCGCCGGAATTTCCTGCAAATAAGAATCCCTGCTTATTTGGTTCCAATCTATACGCATTCTTCTAATATAATTCTGATTCATAAAATGCCTCCGTTATGCATGGCAACCGAGATGAACGTCCACAGGACGTTCGCTCAGGTATGCTTGGCAACTAAAAATCTGAGTGATCTCTCATCTCACATTTTATGAAAATCTTCTATAAAATGTAAGGAAAATGTAAGATTATTCGAATGTCATTGCAAGGTTATTCCTGTATAATATGATTATAAACAGAATTTCCAATATTGAAAAGAATTTATGGCAATAAAACTATTTACATTTTTTCACAAAGGAAGGATACCTATGAAACATATCAAACGAATTTTGGGATTATGCATACTCCTTATTCTTCTGACAGGAGGATATTTTCTGTATCAAGGCTTTCAAATGTACGATTCGGCCATGAAAGAAATGCCGTTAGAGGACAAGATTGCTGAAATTCGGCAGAAGCCTGCTTATACGACAATCGAGGAGCTTCCGGATACCTATATAAAGGCCATCGTTGCCGTGGAGGATAAACGCTTCTATGAGCACCCGGGCATTGATCCGATTTCCATCGGACGGGCCGTTATAAATAATGTAAAGTATCGAAGACTGATGGAAGGCGGCAGCACAATTACCCAGCAGCTTGCCAAGAACCTGTATTTTGACCAGGACCAGCTCGTCACGCGCAAGATCGCCGAGGGAATTCTGGCACTCAAATTAGAGCAGGAATTCACCAAGGACGAGATATTAGAGCTCTATGTGAACTGTATCTATTTTGGCGATGGCTACTACTGTGTGGCAGACGCAAGCCGCGGCTACTTCGGCAAGGCTCCCGACAAAATGTCGGATTATGAGAGCACCATGCTGGCCGGTATTCCTAACGCACCCTCCGCCTACGCCCCTACCGTCAATCCGGACCTGGCAAAAAAACGCCAGGAAAAAGTAGTGCGAAGCATGGTACGCGAAAAATGTCTGACGCAGGAGGAAGCCGATCAAATCCTGGCTGGGCAATAAGCCTGGCCATCTCTATTCCCCCTCCATCCCCCGCATTTCCTGTAAAGTAGCCGAGATGAACGTCCACTGGACGTTCACTTAGGCATGCATGGCAGCCGAGATGAACGTCCACCGGATGTTCACTTAGGCATGCATAGCAACAATAAGCGCCGATTCCTCTATTGAACCGACGCTCTTTTTATTTCACAGAAAACGCTTGCTATCTTCTAGCTTTCTAAACTATCCCTGTACAAAACTCATCTCCAAATATGGCGCCATCTCCACCGGTATAAAATACCCTTTGTCGTGTCTGCACACCGGGCAGACCTCCGGCACTTTCATTCCCTGCTGAATATGGCCACAGTTCAGGCACATCCACATACCGGACTCGGACCGTTCAAAGTAAGTACCGCTCTCCAGCATTTCCTTAAGCTTTCCGAATCTTCTGCCGTGCACCTTCTCCACTTCCGCAATCTGATAAAATGCGGACGCTGCCTCCAAAAATCCTTCCGCCTTCGCCTCGTCACCAAACGCCTGGTAAACATCTTCATACTCTTCCATCTCGTTATGCTCAGCCGAACGCAGAAGCTCGATCACACTGTCGTGATGATCTACCGGAAATCCCCCACAGATCTCAATGGTATTCCCGGAAAGGCTCTTAAGCAGATCATAATACCGTTCCGCGTGCGCCCGTTCCTGATCAGCCGTAAACAAAAACACCTGGCTGATTGCCTGCATCTTCTGTTTCTTACACGTCTCTGCCGCAATCGTATACCGGTTTCTCGCCTGGCTCTCCCCGGCAAATGCCTTCATCAAATTCTCTCTTGTCTTGCTTTCCTTAAACTCAATCGCCATCTGTACACACTCCTTTTTTTGATTCTACCTATGAAGCATCTTCTCGCTTCCCCATCGTCAATGGAATAAATCTCCCTACTAGTATGTTCCAGATGTGGCAAATTATACATTTTCTATATTCAGCTTTTCGTCTATATCACGTCAGATGAAATCTTCCCCAGCTTTTTATCCTTCTTATAAAAATGAAGCACGATTTTTTCCAGATAACGTTTCAGCACGATCTGGATTTCTTCCTTCGGATGAATCGGCATGACCAGAATGCTTTTGATTCCGGTCCGTTTCGCGCCCCAGACATCAGTAAACAACTGATCCCCGATAAATAGCGTCGTGTTTTCATCAGTTCCCATGAGCTCCATCGCTTTGCGGTAATTCTTCGTCGAAGGTTTATGCGCATCATAAACGTAACGGCTCTCTACCTGCTCTGCAAAGGGCTGCACCCTCGGCTCCTGATTGTTGGAAATCAGGCAGGTATCAAATCCAATCCTTCTAAGACGCTCAAACAACACGATAGCCCTGTGATCGGCCGGTTTCCCATGAGGTACCAGCGTATTATCAATATCAAAGATCAATCCCCGATAACCTTTTTCATATAATTCTTCAAATGCAATTACATAGGTAGACGCCACATATGCGTCCGGATAAAATGTATTAAACATGCCTTCCGTCCATTTCCAGCAGCTTCTGGATCAGATCTTCGCAGATCTGGAGCACCGTCTTATTGTCCGTTTCCACCACGATATCCGCAGCCGCTTCGTATTTTTCACGTCTTGCTTCCATTAACTGTCCGATATATTCCACATTCTTATGTCCGTTCAACAGCGGTCTTTCATCGCTGTCCTTCACCCGGCTCAAAATCGTCTCCGGATCAGCCTTTAGAAGAACGACCCTGCCATTCTTCTTCATCTCCGCCACATTGCGCTCCCGCATGGCAACGCCGCCTCCACATGAAATGATCACGTTCTGTTTCTCCTGCATCTCAATCAGAAGATTGGTTTCCAAATTGCGGAAGTACTCTTCCCCGTAGGTCTCAAAAATATCGGAAATACTCATGCCTTCCCGCTCTGCGATCACCTGGTCCATCTCCACCACTTCCATGGCAAACATAGTGCTTAGATAATCGGAAATAGTACTCTTTCCGGCGCCCATGAATCCGATCAATACAATATTATAGTCAAACAGCTTTCTCGCCTGTATCTTCTTACTATTCCGTAAAATATGGCGGAACACATCATAGATCTCATTCCTGTGTTTATTGCTGTGGAGCTTTACCAACATACGGTTCTTCTGCTTTTCCTCCTGCTCCGGCTGAAGAATCGGCATTCCGTATTTCTCCTTGTATCCCATGATCTTCTCTACGATCAGATACCGCTCCATAAGTGCGTCCATCAATTTATCATCACATGCTGCCAGTTCCTTACGGAACAACTCTAAATCATTCATCTGTCTTCCTCATTTCTTTCTAGTCTTAAGTAGTTCGCATATGGATATGATAGCACGCTCTCACATACAGAATCAATAGAAAACTGTTTTTCAGACAGCAATCTTTTCTCCCTCTATACTGCTATGACTCCATGGCCTTTTTTACATCTGCCCGGAACTGCTCCCAGGCTTCTTCGTTTTCCACAAAATACTTTGGGCAATTCTTCCCTGTCACATCATAATGCCGTATCACATCATTTTCCGTAAGCGAAAATTTCTCACAAAGCCACGCCGTAAGCTGCACCATGGTCCGGTATGTATCTGCGTTAAACTGCCCCGTTTCGTCCGGGTGGCAGCACTCAATGGAAACGGTGTCCATATTTCTGCTATTTGAAGCATACGCCACTTCCCAGGTGGGAATGCACTGCACCACTTCCCCTTCCAGTCCTACCACAAAATGACTGCTGGCCTTCGTGAGATGTGTGTCCTTCAAATTCTCAAAATAATTTCGGTTCGCCATCGCTCCAGCTCCCGGGTTGGCTGTATAATGAATCACGATTCCCGTAATCTGATTCGATTCGGTGCCCGGTCTGGAATATTCATTTACTGTTAAAAGCTGTACATCAATATCCGGCTTGGTGGCATCGATCTTCTCGTCAGCAATCTCCCGATATCTTCCCGGTCCAAAAAATCCCTTTCCCGTCATTTTCATGAATGCCAGCCCGAACAGAAGAAAAATCAGCACACCGACGCCGATCTTTATTCTCCTTTTGAGTTTTATTCTCTGATTTTTCGTATAATAGCTTTTTCCATCGCGGGATCTTCCCGCCTTCTTCCTTGGTCTTTGTCCTCTCATGGTCTCATCCATACCTTTTTATCCAATATTCGCCTGCTCTGCACCTGGCCTTCCACTTGTCAGCCTCAAGCAAAACAGACGTTCCGTTCTTTTATATACAGCATACCATGATTCTCTAAAGAATCTACTAACAAAAGCTTATATTTTTCTTAATTAACACCGCCAAGATGAGAGCTACACTGGGCCTTCATTTAGACATGGACTACTGCTAACAAAAATAAAAGTCCATCAAACATTTACTCAGGTATACCTGGTAAAAAACACCCGCCAGGACCTGCGACCTGACGGGTATCATTTACACTAGTATACATTTCACAAATAACTGCACCAAATCACTTGCCTGCTTTGCCGATTACACTGATTCAAAAGTCTCAACGCAGCATATTTTACTCATCTACGCTATAGTTTGGAGCTTCTTTCGTAATATGGATATCATGCGGGTGGCTTTCTTTCAGAGATGCAGAAGAAATCTTAACGAATCTGCCTGTCTCCTTCAAGGTCTCGATATCCTTTGCTCCACAGTATCCCATACCGGACCGAAGACCGCCCATGAGCTGGAATACAGTGTCTTCTACGGTTCCTTTGTAAGCCACACGGCCCTCAACGCCTTCCGGAACCAGTTTCTTGGCATCTGACTGGAAATATCTGTCTTTGCTTCCGTTCTCCATAGCTGCGATAGAGCCCATTCCGCGGTAAACCTTGTACTTTCTTCCCTGGTACAGTTCGAAAGTTCCCGGGCTTTCATCACAGCCTGCAAAAATACTTCCCATCATGCAGACGTTCGCACCTGCTGCAATGGCTTTGGTCATGTCACCAGAGTACTTAATACCTCCATCGGCGATAATCGGGATTCCGTACTCTTTTGCTGCTTCATAACAATCCATAACGGCCGTGATCTGCGGTACTCCAATACCTGCAACGACACGGGTCGTACAGATGGAACCAGGTCCGATTCCTACCTTCACTGCATCTGCGCCCGCTTCGATAAGTGCTCTTGTCGCTTCACCGGTCGCCACGTTACCTGCGATCACCTGAAGTTCTGGGAATGCCTCCTTGATCATGCGTACGGTGCGGATTACATTCGCAGAATGTCCATGTGCGGAATCAAGAACGACTACATCTACCTTTGAGTTAACCAATGCCTCAGCACGCTCCAGGCAATTTGCAGTGATACCGATCGCAGCACCACAAAGCAGACGTCCCTGCTCGTCCTTTGCAGACATCGGGTACTTGATCTGTTTCTCAATATCTTTAATAGTAATTAAACCTTTTAAGTTGAAATCTTTATCTACAATTGGGAGTTTTTCTTTTCTTGCTTTCGCAAGGATCTTCTTTGCCTCTTCCAGTGTGATCCCTTCCGGTGCAGTGATCAGACCTTCAGCAGTCATGGATTCTTTGATTTTTTTAGAGAAATCTTCTTCAAATTTAAGATCACGATTCGTAATGATACCTACCAATTTTTTGCCTTCTGTGATCGGCACACCGGAAATACGGAACTTTGCCATCAATTCATTCGCATCTGCAAGCGTGTTATCGGGTGACAGATAGAACGGATCTGTAATTACCCCATACTCAGATCTCTTGACCTTGTCCACCTCTTCTGCCTGCTGCTCAATCGTCATATTCTTATGAATAATACCAATACCACCCTGACGTGCCATGGCAATCGCCATTCTGTGTTCCGTAACGGTGTCCATACCTGCACTCATCATCGGAATGTTCAGTTTAATCTTCTTGGTCAGGTGTGTTTCAAGGCTGACCTGATTAGGAATAACTTCGGAATATCCCGGTACCAGCAGGACATCATCAAATGTAATTCCTTCGCCAATAATCTTAGCCATGATTCTTTCCCTCTCTTTCTCGTCTGTGCTTGTGATTTATCTGCTATCATACAATAAAATCCACATCTGTGTCAACCCCTTTTATAACTTAAATAGCGCAAAATAAATAACAAACTATTTATCTTACGCTATCTATATATCCGGGATTATGCCGGGGACACCCCTTTGTGTCTCTCCCACATTTACAACTTAGTTTTGAAAAAATTCTACTTAATGACCTTCCTCGGTGCCAGCATACGCATTCCTTCCAGAATCACATCATCGGGCTCGAAAACGATTCTCTGCTTTGCGCCGCTTTTCACAACAATCATCTCATAAAGTCTGGCATCTGACATGCCGGAACTGAAATCCGTTGCCTTTATATTCTGAAAACCATGGAGCTGGGCGGCTCCCTTCGGAGCGATCAGTTCCATATCATTGATTGCCATTTCAAAAATTCTCTTTCTCTTGGATTTGGACATGATCTTATCGATATCCAGATTGCCATTCACATACAGATATTCATACTCCACGTTCAGACCGCGGAATACAAAATAATCTATAACACCAGCGATCACGACGATCAATATTCCAAATGGAAACAGCAGCATTGCAAGAACAGCAATCGTAGTCATCAAAGCCAACCCACCCATAATCACGTAAGCACTGGCCGGGGTCTTTCTCTTGACCAGTTGTTCGGTATAATAATCTCCCATAACTTACCTCCAAAGTTCTTTTGTTTAGTTTTTTGTCCTATATATACGGGCACCTTTCTATTTTACCATTTTTAGAACAAAAAGAAAACTCCTCTTATGAGGAGTTTTCAAAATTTTCATAATTTCTGTGATTTTCTTACATCATGCCCATTCCCGGAGCACCGCCTGCCGGCATAGCCGGAGCATCTTCCTTGATGTTTGCAACAACGGACTCTGTGGTAAGAAGGGTAGACGCAACACTGGTCGCATTCTGAAGAGCGCTTCTGGTTACTTTAGCCGGATCAAGGATACCTGCTTTTACCATGTCAACATACTCTTCCTTGTATGCATCAAATCCGAATCCCGGATCAGCCTCTTTTACTTTATTAATGATGACTGCGCCTTCCAGTCCTGCATTAGCAACAATGTGGTAAAGCGGAGCTTCCAGAGCTTTGAGTACCACGCCTGCACCGGTCTTCTCATCGCCGCTCAGTGTCTTGGCCAGTTCTTCCACTTCCTTAGATGCGTGGATATATGCAGAACCGCCGCCTGCGATAATTCCTTCTTCTACTGCTGCTCTGGTAGCTGCAAGTGCATCTTCCATACGGAGTTTTGCTTCCTTCATCTCAGTCTCTGTCGCCGCACCTACGCGGATTACAGCTACGCCGCCTGCCAGTTTAGCAAGACGCTCCTGTAATTTCTCTCTATCGAAATCAGAGGTCGTCTCTTCAATCTGTGCCTTGATCTGTCCGATTCTTCCCTCGATTGCAGCCTTGTCGCCCATACCGTCAACGATCACGGTGTTCTCTTTCTGAACTTTTACGGATTTTGCACGTCCAAGCTGGTTCATGGTAACTTCCTTCAGATCCAGTCCCAGTTCCTCGGAAATCACCTGGCCGCCGGTCAGGATCGCGATATCTTCCAGCATTGCTTTTCTTCTGTCGCCATAACCCGGAGCCTTTACTGCAACTACGTTGAAGGTTCCGCGGAGTTTATTTACGATAAGAGTGGTAAGTGCCTCGCCCTCGATATCCTCAGCAACGATCAACAGTTTTGCTCCTGACTGTACGATCTGCTCCAGAAGCGGAAGTATCTCCTGGATATTGGAAATCTTCTTGTCTGTGATCAGGATATACGGATCTTCCAAGTTCGCTTCCATCTTCTCCATATCTGTACACATATATGCGGAAATATATCCACGGTCAAACTGCATACCTTCTACCAGATCCAGTTCTGTCTTCATGGTCTTGGATTCCTCGATGGTGATAACGCCGTCGTTGGAAACCTTCTCCATCGCATTTGCTACCATCTCGCCTACTTCGTCATCGCTTGCAGAGATTGCTGCTACTCTTGCGATCTGGTCTCTTCCTGTTACCTTGCTGCTCATCTTCTGGATTGCTTCTACAGCGCAGTCTGTCGCTTTCTTCATACCCTTTCTGAGAACGATCGGGTTTGCTCCTGCTGCCAGGTTCTTCATGCCTTCATTCACCATAGCCTGTGCAAGTACGGTAGCTGTTGTGGTTCCATCACCTGCCACATCGTTGGTCTTGGAAGCGACTTCACGGATAAGCTGTGCGCCCATGTTCTCAAATGCATCTTCCAGCTCGATCTCCTTTGCAATGGTAACACCGTCGTTGGTAATAAGCGGTGCGCCGAAAGATTTGTCAAGAACGACGTTACGTCCCTTCGGTCCCAAGGTTACTCTTACGGTGTCGGCAAGCTGATTGACACCTGATTCCAATGCTGCTCTGGCTGCTGCGCCATATTTGATCTCTTTTGCCATAATTATCACTCCTGATTCTGATTTTTATTTATTGCTGCACATGTCATGTGCTTACTTTCTGATCTTGATTTTTAACAAATCGCTGTTCCTGACAAATCGTCATTCGCTGATCTGTAGAACACTCTCGCAAACATGCTTCTGATGAAAAGCAATTATTTGATCACTGCAAGGATATCACTCTGTTTTACGATGATATATTCTTCCTCTTCCAGCTTTACCTCTGTTCCTGCATATTTAGAGTAGATGACCTGATCTCCGACTGCCACATTCATGGTCACTTCTTTTCCATCGACCATTCCGCCCGGGCCTACTGCGATAACTTCTGCCTGCTGCGGTTTCTCTTTGGTCTGTCCCGGAAGTACAATACCGGATTTCGTGGTCTCTTCTGCTACTAACTGTTTCAACACAACTCTGTCACCTAATGGTTCTAATCTCATTGTAATGCCTCCTTGATTTGCAATTATATATTTTGTTAGCACTCATTTGATTCGAGTGCTAAAAACGATCTAGTAATAAAATAGCACTGTCCTCCTCATTTGTCAACACACCTTTTAGAATTTTATAATTACTTTATATTTGTTTCATAAAATCCATTGATAATCTGGAAAATCAGGATCATGCCTGCGCGGTTCTCATACCGCTCTTTGATCGTTCCTGTGCAGAGCGCCTCCCCCTGCATGGTCTGGATCCTGCACTCATATATTCCGTCCAGGGAAATATCCGTAATATTTCCCGAACTCATCAAAAGATGTACCTGTTCCTTCTCTTTCTGATACTCGATGACCGTACATTTATATGTCCGGTTATCCGCCTCCATTCCCTCCTTAAAGCACTGGATCATAGAAATGACTGCCTTATCTCCATCGTACATATGATTTCTCCTTTCTTCCTCGCGGCCGTATCACGCCAAAGCGATCAGCCACTAAGTCTCCTGTAAATGCAACTATATTATCCCGCCAAAGCAGGCCCTGCATGAAAGCAAGGGCATCAGAATCCCTGACACCCTTCTCTTTTGCTTCATTTCTCTATCTCATTAATTTGCTTTTTCTTTTTTGATCTTTTCCAGCTCTTTGAATACATAGTCATTGATCACCTTGATGTAGGTTCCCTTCATACCTGAGGAACGGGACTCGATCACTCCTGCACTCTCAAACTTGCGAAGCGCATTTACGATCACCGAACGTGTGATTCCTACCCTGTCAGCGATCTTACTTGCCACCAGGATTCCTTCCATTCCATCAAGCTCTTCAAAAATGTGAATGATCGCTTCCAACTCAGAAAAAGAGAGGGTACTGATCGCAGACTGTACGATCTGCTCTTTTCTGGTCTCTTCCGCACTCTCCTCATTCACGGAGCGCAGCATCTCAAGGCCAACTACCGTAGTTCCGTACTCGCTCAGAATAATATCGTCGATCTCGTACATTGCCTCTTTCTTATAGATAAACAAGGTTCCCAGCCGCTCTCCTGCTATATCGATCGGAGTGATGATTGCCTGATATCCTTTCACGACCTCCGGGGTGAATCCCAGCGTCTCCAGATTTACATTCTCCTTGGTCGACAGAATACTGAGAAGTCGTTCATTGAGCATCTCATCAATATGACCGCCCACTTCTCCTTTAATCAGTTCCCTGATCTCCGGCACGCCGACGCAGACGCTGACTCCCAGCACCTTACCCTTTCTGCTCACAACCAGAACATTGGACAAAAGAATCTCTGTCAATACCTCACAAATATCATTGAATACCACTTTGCTCGAGTTGTTGTTATGCAGCAACTTATTAATCTTTCTCGTTTTATCTAATAATTGTACGCTCATTTCTTCCTCCACATTTCAATATTGTATCAATTCTGCACACAAATAAGAAAAAAATATCTATAAAGCTATGTTATCATACAATTCCTAAGAACTCAACGAATTTCCTAATATTTTTCTTATTTTTCGTTTTTTTCCCGATCCTGTACAAAACCGCACTTCTCATCACCGCAAACCAGCTTATTTCCCTTCTCTACCATATAGCCGTTGCACCTCGGACATTTTTGGGTGGACGGCTTCTGCCAGGACATGAAATCGCAATCCGGATTGTCCTCACAGCCATAGTATCTTCTGCCCTTTTTCGTCTTGCGGAGCACCACCTCTTTCCCGCATTTCGGACAGCTCACGCCGGCTTTTTCCAGATACGGCTTGGTATTACGGCATTCCGGGAATCCCGGACAGGCAAGGAACCGCCCGTGAGGACCATACTTGATCACCATGTTTCTTCCACATTCCTCACAGATCACGTCCGTGACCTCATCTTCGATCTTTACACTCTCCAGTTCTTTTTCTGCGTCTTCCACCGCCTTTTCCAGATCCGGATAGAAATTGCTGATCACACTCTTCCACTCCACCTTGCCCTCGGCTACCATATCCAGAAGTCCTTCCATATTCGCCGTGAAATTCACATCCACAATGCTCTCAAAGGACTGTTTCATCATATGGTTCACAACCTCGCCGAGCTCTGTCAGGTAAAGGTTCCGGTTCTCCTTAGCCACGTAGCGTCTGGCAATGATCGTGGATATGGTCGGCGCATAGGTGCTCGGCCTTCCGATCCCCAGTTCCTCCAGCGTTTTTACCAGGGCAGCCTCCGTATAGTGTGCCGGCGGCTGGGTAAAATGCTGTTTCTGTTCGAAGTTTTCTTTTTCCAGTTCTGAGCTGGTGTCCAGCCCTTTCATCAGAAGGTTGCCGCTTTCTTTCTCCTCATCCGCTTCTACGTAGACCAGCCGGAAGCCCTCAAACGCCACCTTTGATGCCGACACGGTAAAACGGTATTTTCCCGCGCCGATCTTAATGGAGGTCGTCTCATAGCGCGCCGGCTCCATTCTGCTCGCCACGAACCGTTTCCATATGAGCTGATACAGCCGGAACTGTTCCCGGCTCAGGGAATCCTTAACTGCTGCCGGAGTTCTGGTCACATCGGAAGGACGGATCGCTTCGTGGGCGTCCTGTACATTCTTTCCTTCCTTCTTCTTCTCCTGCTGTACCTTGGAAGTGTACTCTTCTCCGTATACCTTAGCGATATATTCCCGCACGTTCGCATCTGCTTCCTCAGAGATACGTGTCGAATCTGTACGCAGGTACGTGATCAGACCTACCGTGCCGTTCCCCTTGATATCGATTCCTTCATAAAGCTGCTGCGCGATCCGCATCGTCTTTGACGTGGCAAAATTAAGCGCCTTCGACGCTTCCTGCTGCAGGGTACTGGTGGTAAAGGGCAGCGGTGCCTTTTTGGTCCGCTCGCCATGTTTCACATCGGTTACCTGGAACTTTTCTCCTTCAAGCCCTGCAAGGATCTCGTCCAGCTCTTCTTTATTATGAATCGTGATCTTCTCATCTTTTGTTCCGTAAAAATGAGCGGTCAGCGGTTTCTTTTCACCCTTTACCCGAAATACGGCATCCAGCGTCCAGTATTCCTCGGGTATGAAGGAATCGATTTCTTCTTCCCTGTCAGCAATGATCCGAAGCGCCACCGACTGTACGCGCCCGGCACTCAGTCCCCTCTTCACCTTCGCCCAGAGAAGCGGACTGATCTTATAGCCAACGATTCGATCCAGCGCACGTCTTGCCTGCTGGGCGTCCACAAGATTCATATCGATCTCTCTTGCATTTTTGAGTGACGCCTTCACCGCATTCTTCGTGATCTCATTAAAACTGATCCGGTATACTTTTTTGCCCTCCAGCTTCAGCGCCTTTGTCAGATGCCAGGATATCGCTTCCCCCTCGCGGTCCGGGTCAGTTGCAAGATAGATCTTATCTGCTTTCTTTACTTCCTTGCGGAGGCTTGCAAGAATATCTCCCTTTCCCCGAATGGTAATATATTTCGGTTCAAAATCGTGTTCAACATCGATTCCCATCTGGCTTTTTGGCAAATCCCTTACATGCCCGTTAGATGCAACCACCACATAATTATTTCCGAGAAATTTCTTTATGGTCTTCACTTTTGTAGGTGATTCCACAATTACAAGATAACGTGCCATAGCTTCATACTCCTTTATACTTCTGCTGTCCTACTTCACCCGTCTGACATAATAATTCTTTGATCGTTCTTCAATATATCCCTTAAGCTCCAGGGACACCAGGACCTTCGCAAGCTCACTCGGAGCAAGTCCCGTAAGTCTTGAAAGTTCTTCCTGGTTCTTTGCAAATAGACCGAGGTTACTATACACCAAATTTTCTGCACTTTCAAGCATTATTTTTGTTTCTTTTGTTTTTTTCTTCCTTTTGGGACAGGGATTTTTCTGCAACACGCCCAAATCTTCAAGCAAATCAGCCGCTCCTGTGATGATTCCCGCCCCTTGCCGGATCAATTCGTGACACCCCCGGCTCAGGCTGCTGTTTACCGGTCCGGGGAGCGCATACACGTCCCGCCCCTGCTCCAGCGCCTGGTCTGCCGTGATCAAAGAGCCGCTTTTTTCCCGGGCCTCCATCACAAGCACCAAATCGGAAAGGCCACTGATGATCCGGTTCCTGGCCGGAAAATGCTGTGGAAGCGGCGGAGTTCCCGGAGGCAGTTCAGACAGGATTCCCCCTCTTTTCAGCAGGTCCTGGTACAGTCCACGATGCTCTCTCGGGTAGCAGACATCCGGCCCGCAGCCCAGAACCGCATAGGTGCTGCCCTCTGCATTCAAAGCCCCCCTGTGCGCTGCTCCATCAATACCTCTTGCCATTCCGCTGATGATCTGAATCCCGCACTCCGCCAAACGCTCTGCGATCTCAAGAGTCATCGTCTCTCCGTAGGCTGTGCATCTGCGCGCCCCCACGATGGCAGCCGTCAGCCCTTCCTCCCCGGGAAGCTCTCCCTTCACATAGAGGGCATACGGCATTCCCGTAAGGCTTCGCAGACGTTTTGGATATTCCGGCTCTCCCTTTATGACCATGCGAACGCCCGCCTGCTTCAGTTTATCGTATTCCTGTTTTAGGTTCCAGCTTTTCCGGCCCGCCTCAATCGCCTTTCTCTCGGCGTCGTTTACCAGAATCGGTTTCCCTCTTTCCGTTTCTTCTATATAATATAGGTCCCTTGCAGTACCTGCCTGCTCCTTTAGCCACCGTTTTCTTTCACTGCCGATCCCCTTCAGGCACGCCAGCCAATACTCATACATCTGCTCCATACGTGCCCCCTCATCTTCCCCAGTATTTCTTATCGATCATACGGTATGCAAGTGCTTCCTTGATATGCCCTTCCTCAATCTCATCCGAGCCCTCCAGATCGGCGATGGTACGCGCCACCTTCAGAATCTTGTGATAACTCCGCGCCGTGAGCTGCAGCACATCATATGCCTGACGCATGAGACGCTCGGCTGCCGTTCCCAGTTGACACCATATCTGCAGTTCTTCTCTTCCCATCTGTGCGTTGGTCAGGATAGGTCTGCCAGCAAACCGTTCCTTTTGCCTCCGCCTGGCCTTTTCCACCATCAGACGCATCTCCTTTGAGGTCAGTGTGCGCTCCTTGCTGGCAAGGGCCTCATACTTCACTTTTGGCGCCTCCACACACACATCGATCCTGTCCAGAAACGGCTGGCTGATCTTCCCCAGATACCCCTGAATCTGCGCCGGCGTACAAATGCATTCTTCCATGGGGAACTTCCCGCAGGGACAGGGATTCGTCGCCGCGACCAGCATAAAATCCGCCGGGAAATGGCACGCCCCCTGCTGGCGCACCAGATGAACACACCGCTCCTCCAACGGCTGACGCAGCCCCTCCAGCACCCCTCTTTGAAATTCCGCCAGTTCATCTAAGAACAGAACACCTTCGTGTGCAAGCGTGATCTCTCCGGGAGCAGGGAAGCGTCCGCCTCCCACCAGGGCTGCCCGCGTAACGGTGTGGTGCACCTCCCGAAACGGTCGCTTTCTCATCAAGGGCTCCTCTCCTTTCAGCATTCCGACCGCACTGTAGATCTTCGTCACCTCCAGGCTCTCCTCCCAGGTAAGCTGTGGCAGGATCGTGGGAATCCTCTTCGCCATCATGGTCTTTCCGGAGCCGGGAGGTCCGATATATAAAAGACTATGTTGTCCCGCCACCGCCACAAGTGTCGCCCGCTTCACGCCTTCCTGACCCCGGATATCACTATAATCTATGTCCGGCTCCGCCTCTGCATACCGCATACCTTCGTCTGCCTGATTATTTTCTTCTGCTAATTCTTTCTCTCCTTTTGCCCACGCGCAGATTTCCTCCAGGGACTCCACTCCCAGGACCGAAATGCCCCTGACGATCGCGCCTTCCCTTACATTAGCCGCAGGAAGGATACAGGCGGTGATTCCCTGCCGTTTTGCCTCCATGACCATCGACAGGATCCCTTCCACCGGGCAGACCTTTCCATCCAGCCCCAACTCACCCACCAGCAGGACATCCTGAAAACGCCGGGCCGGAATCAGTCCCAGCGCGCTGAGCACAGCCACAGAGATTGGCAGATCAAACGCCGTCCCCCGCTTTCTCACATTCCCGGGGGAGAGATTGATCACTACCTTTTTTGCAGGAAGGACATATCCTGCATTACGAATGGCTGTTCGCACCCGCTCCGCCGCCTCTTTTACTTCCGACGACAAATAGCCTACCATGTGAAACATGGGAAGCCCGTTACTTACGTCCGCCTCTACCTGAATCAGTTCTGCCTGAATTCCCTTCATAGCTGCCGACACTACCTTATAAAAACCCATAAACATACACTCCTTTGCTTTCAAAAAGCAAAAGTGCGCTCTAGCTTATACCAGAAAAATCACGGCGATACGCCGCAGGATTCTAAAAGAAAACCGATATCCTTTAGAAAATGTATTCCTATCATAATCGAAAATGCGGGGTTTGTCAACCCAAAAATAGTCCGGCGGCTCCGCCCGGGATTTCACCGAAACAAAAAATCAAATCCCACTGTCAACAAAACCACTATTAAGATTTGTTTGGAAAAGCACAATTTCGTTTGTCCTTCCATACACTATATTAACTATGCTGCGAGGTGTCTTTCTTGAAATCTTTTCCTCCACCACTCACTGCAGAAGAAGAAAAATATTATATGAAAAAATATACGGAGGGCGACCTGGAAGCAAAGCATATCCTGATCGAACGCAATCTACGTCTCGTTGCACACGTTCTGAAAAAATACCAGCATCTGGAAGACGATCCCGACGACCTCATTTCCATTGGAACCATCGGCCTTATTAAGGCAGTCACCACCTTCAACACCGACAAAAACACGAGGCTTGCCACCTACGCCTGCCGCTGCATCGAGAACGAGATTTTGATGATGCTACGCGCAAAACGCAAGACGAACCGGGAAACCTCCCTCTATGAGCCGATTGGAACCGACCGGGAAGGAAACGAGATTCAGCTTTACGATATCATGGAAGCTGACGGCGAGGACGCATTCACACATGTGACCGCCAAAGAAGACGTAAAACTTCTGTACGCCAAAGTGGAATCCGACCTCACAGGCCGGGAACGTCTGGTTCTCAAAATGCGGTACGGACTTTACGGTGAAGAGGAATATACGCAGCGCGAAATCGCCAAGACTCTCGGCATCTCCCGATCTTATGTATCCCGCATCGAAAAGGGCGCTATCGAAAAACTCCGCCAGCATTTTCTTCCGCCCGCGAGCCGAGATGACCGTCCACCGGACGCTCACTTAGGCATGCATGGCAGCCGAGATGACTGTCCATCGGACCTTACTTAAACGGCCACACAAATAAAAAGGAGGACCTCCGTCCTCCCTCTACATATTTCCCATCGTTTATGCTTCCTCTTTTCTTCGCAGAATATCATACTGCTTCGGCTGCTGACTGAGCTTCACGTACAATACCTGCTTCGGGTGCGGTGCACTTTCCTGCACATTGCCCTCCTCATCTGTGATCCTCTCCACCACGACTGGCACATTTTCTCCGTCCGGTTTCATGATCTCGATCTCTTCGCCTGTCACGAACTTATTTCTCTGCTCGATCCGGCAGAGGCCGCCCCTCACCTCCTCGACGATTCCCAGATACGTATACTCTTTAATATACGTATTACTGTCGTAGATCTGCGCCTCCTCGCTCGGTTTTCCAAAGAAGAAGCCCGTCGTAAACTGCCGGTACGTGCAGCCCGCAATCTGTTCCAAATACCAGGACATATGTTCGCGATAGACCTCTTCACCCTTCTGATAGTCATCCAGCGCCTTGCGGTATGTTCTTGCCGCAGTTGCGACATAAAGCGCTGTCTTCATTCTTCCTTCGATCTTAAAGCTGTCGATTCCCGCCTCGATGAGCTCCGGAATATATTCGATCATACAAAGATCCTTGGAATTGAAAATATAGGTTCCCCGCTCATTTTCATAGACCGGAAGATATTCGCCCGGTCTGGTCTCCTCCACAACTGCATATTTCCAGCGGCAGGGGTGCGTACAGGCCCCATGGTTGGCGTCTCTTCCGGTAAAATAATTGCTCAATAGGCATCTTCCGGAATAGGAAATGCACATCGCTCCATGGACAAAGGTCTCTATCTCCAGATCCTCCGGAATATGATCGCGGATCTCCCGGATCTCACGCAGGGAAAGCTCCCTCGCCGACACCACGCGGCTTGCGCCAAGCTGATGCCAAAAACGGTAGGTAGCGTAATTGGTATTATTCGCCTGGGTGCTGATATGCCGCTCGATTTCCGGGCAAACCTCCTTCGCGATCTCAAATACCCCCGGGTCCGCGATGATCAGGGCGTCAGGCCTGATTTCTCTTAGTTCTTCAAAATAGGCTCTCACACCGTCCAGGTCATAATTGTGCGCCAGAATATTTGCCGTCACATACACCTTAACACCGTGCTCGTGGGCAAAACGAATTCCTTCCTGCATATCTTCTTTCGAGAAATTCCTCGCCTTCGCGCGAAGCCCGTATGCCTCTCCTCCGATATAAACTGCATCCGCGCCGTAAATAACTGCGATTTTAAGTACCTCCAGGCTGCTTGCCGGAATCAATAATTCTGGGTGTCTTGCCATAATCTTTTCTCTCTTTCCTACGAAATATCGTCCTCTTTTTTTACACTTAACGCCACGCCGTCTCCCAACGGCAAAATACTCGTCTCAAGCAGAGGGTGATGCTTTAGCGTATACAGATATTCCCGTATCCGGCTGTGAATCGTCCTGTCACGCCTCTCCACTGCAAACCGCGATTCAATGATCTCGCCCTCCTGAAGCACGTTGTCGGAAAGTAGCACGCCCCCGCCCCTCAATATGCGGAGAACCTCCGGCAGATAGGCCGGATACTGTCCTTTCGCCGCGTCCATGAAAATAAAATCATAGGGCCCCTCAAGCGTCTTCAAGACTTCCATTGCATCGCCCTCGATCAGCGTGATCTTCTCCTGCCTTCCTGCTCTTCGGAAATTCTCACGCGCAATGGGAATCCGCTTCTCATAGTTTTCTATGGTCGTGATCCGGCTTCCCCGGGGGGCATATTCACTCATCAGGATCGCAGAAAATCCTACTGCCGTTCCCACTTCCAGAATCCGCATCGGTCTTTGCATTTTTAAGAGCACCTTCAGAAAACTCTGCATCTCTTTTCGAATGATCGGCACCTCAGCTTCCAGCGCTTCGCGCTCTATTGTCTCCAAAATCTCACTATTTTCCCGTTCCAGTGAATGCAGATAAGTCGCAAGACGTTCTTCTACAATCATCTCTTCTACCCTCCCTGACCTGATAGAAATATGCATGACAATCCAAAAACCCCGCAGCAGACCCGCGGGGCACAATTTATCGGCAAATTTCCAAGCCACATACTTTTGTGTCTCTATACGTCCATAATGATAGGCAGAATCATCGGTTTTCTCTTGGTTCTCTTCCAGATAAAATCATTCATGGTATCCCGGATCACCAATTTAATCTTACTCCAATCCGCATGGCGGCTCATAAGACATTTTTCCACCGCTTCCGCGAGCACCTGTCTGGCCTCTTCCATCAAGCCTTCTGATTCGCGCACATAGACGAAACCACGGGATACGATATCCGGACCCGCCAGAAGCTGATTCGTCCGTTTCTCCAGAGTCAGCACTACGATCAGAATTCCATCTTCCGCCAGATGCTGTCTGTCACGAAGCACGATATTTCCCACATCGCCGACTCCGAGACCATCGACAAGAATCTCGCCAGTATGCACCTCACCGATCACTTCCGCGCTATTCTCGTCCATCGCCAGCACATCGCCTGATTTGATGAGAAATACATTCTCTTTCGGAATTCCCAATGATTTCGCCAGATTCGCATTCGCCTTTCTGTGGCGGAACTCTCCGTGTACCGGAATCGCATATTTCGGCTTTACCAAGGAATAAATAAGCTTCAATTCTTCCTGACAGGCATGTCCTGAAACATGGGCATCCTGGAAGATCACGTCCGCCCCCTTGGCCGACAGTTCATTAATCACATGGGACACCGCTTTTTCATTTCCCGGAATCGGGTTCGAGCTGAAAATGATCGTATCTCCCGGCTGAATGCTGATCTTCTTATGGATGTCCGCCGACATACGGGACAGTGCAGCCATAGACTCTCCCTGGCTTCCCGTCGTAATGATCGTCGTCTTCTCCGGCGGATAGTTCCGAAGCTGGTCCACATCGATCAGTGTATTCTCCGGCACGTTCAGATATCCCAGTTCTGAAGCGACCGAAATAATATTGACCATACTGCGTCCTTCCACCACTACTTTTCTACCGTATTTGTAAGAAGAATTAATGATCTGCTGAACCCTGTCCACATTGGACGCAAAGGTCGCGATAATAATTCTGGTATTCGTATGCTCTGCGAAGATCCGATCGAAGGTCGCCCCTACCGTTCTCTCCGACTGGGTAAATCCCGGCCGCTCCGCATTGGTGCTGTCAGACATGAGCGCCAGTACGCCTTTCTTCCCGATCTCTGCAAATCTCTGCAGATCAATGGCATCTCCAAAGACCGGCGTATAATCCACCTTAAAGTCCCCTGTGTGCACCACAATTCCTGCCGGCGAATAGATCGCAAGTGCGGACGCATCCTGAATACTGTGGTTCGTCTTGATGAACTCGATCCTAAACTGTCCTAAATTAATGGACTGCCCATGACGCACCACTTTTCTTCTGGTCGAACGGAGAAGATTATGCTCTTCCAGCTTCTTCTCGATAATTCCCATGGTCAGTTTCGTCGTATAAATCGGCAGATTCATCTCCTTCAGCACGTAAGATAAAGCCCCGATATGGTCCTCATGACCATGCGTGATGACAAATCCTTTCACCTTTTCAATATTGCTCTTCAAATAGCTGATATCCGGGATTACCAGGTCGATTCCCAGCATATCATCTTCCGGGAATGCCAGACCGCAGTCCACCACAATAATACTGTCTTCATACTCGAAGGCAGTTATATTCATTCCGATCTTTTCCAGACCACCCAGTGGAATGACTTTCAATTTTGAGTTGTTTACACGTTTCAATACCACACCTCCATGTTTTTATAGTATATATTCTTCCGTACATTAATATCGTAAAATGAAATACTCCTGCAGCCCCAAAAACAGGCTACATCTCAATATCCACATCTTCCAAAAGTTCTTCAAACACTTTAAGAAGACCCTGAAGCTCTGCGTCATTCTCCACGATCTCATACACACTGTCTGTATCTTCCGGCGCACTGGTATCTTTTAAGATCAGGCATTCTGCGTCATCATCTTCGGAATCTGCGACCAGAATATAATCAACTCCATTCACTCTGGTCTGCTCCAAAACGAAAAATTCTACCTGTTCTCCATTCTCTTCAAATGTGAATGTCAATTTATCACTACTCATATTCCACCTCTAATCCGACGTCATGACAATGCGCACACCAACAAAAGACCGGTAATACTTCTATCATATACCCGTTTACTCTGCTTATACGCCTGTCAGATTACTACCGTGCCAATGAGTCCAGATATCCCTGCAATATAAAAACAGCCGCAATCTGGTCTACATACTGCTTACGGTTCTCTCTTCTTATCCCTGATTCAATTAACGTCCGCTCTGCTGATACAGTAGTAAGACGCTCGTCCCACATCACGACCTCAAGGCCGGTCCGCCGACGCAGCATCTCACCAAACTCTAATGCTTTCTCTGCCCGTTCCCCGATATCATTATTCATATGTTTCGGAAATCCAAGTACAATCTTCTCTACTTCATATTCTGCAGCCAGCTCTTCGATCCGCGCCAGCGTCCTGCGGAGCTTGTTCTCGGATTTGCGCTCGATTGTCTCGACGGCCTGCGCGGTGATCCTAAGCGGATCGCTGAGTGCGACCCCCACCGTCTTCGTGCCGTAGTCCAGTCCTAATATTCTCATACTCACTATAATGCCTACAATTCGTTTCTGATATACGCTTTGAGAAGTTCTTCCACGATCTCATCGCGCTCTACCTTCATAACAAGGCTTCTCGCTCCGTTGTAGCTGGTGATGTATGTAGGATCTCCTGACATAATATACCCCACGATCTGGTTCACCGGGTTATATCCTTTCTCCACCAGCGCTGTATAGACGATCTCCAAAATATCCTTCGCCTGAATCTGAGGAGCAGTCCCTACCTGAAAAAATTGTGTATTTGTTAAATCTTTCATCTTACGACCTCCAATACTTCAATACCTATTCTAAAACAAATTGTTCAAAAATTCAATGTACAAATTGTGAATAATTCACAATTTCAATCTCTTTTATTTTCCCGATCCACTCATACTGCGTTTCTGACTCACATGGCACCGCGATCCGAAGGTACTCTTTGGTGTGGCCGGTCAGGTATTTCCCGCCTTCCCGCCAGATTACCTCCTCAAATAACACTTCCACCTTTTTCCCGATCCATTCGCTTTCATATTCCCTTCGCCTCTTCTCATCCAGAAGAAGAAGCGCATTACTTCTGTCAGATTTTATATTCTCCGGCACCTGCCCTGCCATCACGGCCGCTTTCGTACCTTTTCTGCGGGAATACTTAAAAATATGTGTCTCATAGAAGTGTACATTTTCCACAAATTCATAAGACTTTTGAAATTCCTCCTCTGATTCCTGCGGAAATCCGACGATCACATCCGTTGTCAGCGCCGGATTTTCAAAATAATCGCGCAAAATCCGGCATTTATCATAATATTCCCGGGCGCTGTACCTTCGGTTCATCCGTTTTAAGGTCGCGTCACACCCACTTTGCAGCGACAAATGAAAATGTGGACACACCTTTGGCAGTTCCGACAGTCTGCGCGCGAATGCTTCCGTAATGATGCCCGGTTCCAGAGAGCCCAGACGAATCCTCTCGATTCCTTCGACCTCATGGACCGCCTCAATAAGAGTAAGAAGCGTCTCTTTTTCCCCCTCGGCAAAATCCATCCCGTAGGAGCTCAGATGGATTCCCGTCAGGACCACCTCACAATAGCCACTCTTTGCCAGCGTCTTCACTTCCCCGACTATATCTTGTTTTCTTCGACTTCGCACACGACCTCTTGTATAAGGAATGATACAATATGTACAGAACTGATTACAACCGTCCTGTACCTTCAGATATGCCCTGGTATGCTCCGCCGTGCGGGACAGATGCAGTTCCTCATACTCCCTCGTATGTCCGATATCTAGTGTCTCCTGCACTTGTCCTTCTCGCTCAGAGGCAAAATACGCCTCCAAAATGGATACCAGTTCTTTTTTCTTATTATTTCCAATAATAATATCAATATTCTCGTCCTGTCCGCCGCCGTCCACGAGCGCCTGCACATAACACCCTGCCGCCACGATCACCGCATCCGGGTTCTTTTTCTTCGCACGATGCAGCATCTGCCGCGACTTTCTGTCCGCCATATTCGTAACAGAGCAGGTATTGATCACATACACATCTGCCTTTTCGCTAAAAGGTACGATCTCGTATCCACCCTCTTCCAAAAGTTCCTGCATCGCCTCTGTCTCATAGGCGTTTACTTTGCAGCCCAGATTATGTAGTGCAGCTTTTCTTGCCATCTTTCCACCTCATATTTCTAAACATTTCCTATTTATCAAGTTTCTCTTTCACGCACTTCTCCTGTGCAATCTGCCCGCTATTTAGCTGTTCTTTTACAAAAATTTTACAGGTTGCCTCCGGTTTCTTCCTTGACATTTTTTACCTGACCCATTAATATAACAGTAGGCAGCGACAATACCATTCAAGGAGGATTTTATACTATGAAAACTGTACAAATTTCTTTAAATTCAATCGACAAAGTAAAATCTTTTGTAAATGAAATAACAAAATTCGATACTGATTTTGATCTGGTTTCCGGCAGATATGTGATCGATGCCAAATCCATCATGGGTATCTTCAGTCTGGATCTTTCCAAACCGATTGATCTGAACATTCATGCTGAGGACGAAGACGCTGAGAAGATTGTCGAAATTTTGAATTCTTACTTAGTTTAAGCCTGCACGCTTAGATTTAAGGGTAAGGCCCGCTCTTTTAAGCACAGCAACAATTGATTTGGTAATCTCAAGTGGGAATGCGAACTGCATTCCCACTTTTTATTCATAGGAAAGTGCGTGGCATTTTCCTATGAAACAAAACGCACTATGCTTCTACCACGATCGTCTCAGCCGTCTCCACTGCGCGCTGATAGAGTTCATCGATCGTATCTTTCAGTTTCTCCTCAGATTTGCGGATCACACCGATATTCGGTCTTGTCACCGGATGCTTCGCCACGAAGATCGTACAGCAATCCTCAAACGGCAGAATCGATGTCTCATAAGTACCGATCTTCTCAGATACCTCCACGATTTCCTGCTTATCAAAGCCGATCAGCGGACGGTAGACCGGCAGATTACATACGTCATTCGTAGCCGCAAGGCTCTGCATCGTCTGACTTGCCACCTGTCCGATGCTTTCACCGGTGATCAATCCCAGACAGTCGTCCCTGGATGCAAACTCCTCCGCAATCCGCATCATATAACGGCGCATAATGATCGTAAGTTCATCATGCGGACATTTCTCATAAATTTCCAGCTGAATATCCGTAAAATTCACCACATGAAGTTTGATCGGACCGGTATATCTGGATACCTGCTTTGCCAGGTCGATCACCTTCTGTTTTGCTCTCTCGCTGGTATACGGCGGTGCATGGAAATACGTCGCGCAGAGCCCTACGCCACGCTTTGCGATCATATATCCCGCAACCGGACTGTCAATCCCGCCGGAAAGCAGAAGCATCGCTTTCCCGTTGGTTCCGATCGGCATCCCGCCGGGGCCGGGAATAATCTCAGAATAGATATAAATATCCTCCCTCACCTCTACATGAAGAAGCACATCGGGCTTATGCACATCCACCCGGATCTCCGGGAATGCATCAAGGATCGCCTCACCTAGTTCTGCGTTGATCTCCATGGATTTTTTCGGATATGTTTTCTTCGCCCGCCGCGAATCCACTTTAAAGGTCAGATTCTTGTCAGGATATACCTCATTCATATAAGCAATCACATCTTTTTTCAGAACTTCAAAGCCCTGGTCTTCTCTGCGCACTACAGGGCAGATCCCCACGATTCCGAACACCCTCTGAAGAGCCTCTACCACCTCGTCGTTATCATACGCCCCCGCACAGTCCACGTAGACTCTTCCCTGGGATTTGTATGCCTTAAATTCCCCGTCCAGGTCCTTTAAAGCAAATCTCACCTGTCTTACCAGTGCATCTTCAAAGAGATATCGGTTTTTCCCTTTAATTCCGATCTCTCCATACTTTATCAGATATGTTTGAAATTTCATCGTTTCCTCCTAATGGCGCGTGTACTTTCTAAGCATTGGTACACAATTATATAATGTTTCCAGTGTATAATCAATCTCTTCTTCCGTCGTAAACTCCGACATGCTGAACCTGAGCGTAGCGTCAAGATACTCTTTCTTCGCCCCGATTCCCTTCAGCACACCGCTGACAGCCGGGTGGTTCGAGGAGCAGGCGGAACCGGAAGACACATAAATTCCTTTCTCCTCCAGGGTGTGAAGAAGAACCTCGCTCCGGATTCCTGCGATTCCCACACTGATGATATGGGGCGCACTGGTCTCATCGCAAAGTCCGTGAACCGTCGTGTGATCAAGCTTTGTCACTCCGTCGATGAACCGCCCTTTCAACCTGCGCATCTTCTCCACTTTTTCATCAAGACCGTCGTAAATCTCCCTCGCCGCCTGAGCGATTCCGGCGATTCCCGGTACGTTCTCCGTTCCGGAACGCATATTTTTCTGCTGCTCTCCTCCAAATACGATCGGTTTCACTTTTGCCTTCTCATTGATATAAATAAATCCGATTCCTTTCGGCCCATGAATCTTATGCCCACTCACGGACAGCATATCAATTCCCATTTTTTTCGGATAGATCCGGTATTTTCCAAAGCCCTGCACGGCATCTACATGGAACAGGATATTGTGGTTATACGCCTTCACGATGCTGGCCGCCTCGGTCACCGGCTGCACAGAGCCCACTTCATTATTCACATACATCATGGACACCAGGATCGTGTCCGGGGAAAGTGCCTCCTTAAGCGCACTAAGGCGCGCCCTCCCGTATTCGTCCACCGGAAGATAGGTCACGCGAAAACCTTCTTCCTCCTCCAGATATTTCATCGTATTTAAAATAGCCGGGTGCTCGATCGATGTAGTGATCAAATGCTTTCCTGCACGGTGATTCGCTCTGGCCGCCCCAATCAGCGCCAGATTATCGCTTTCCGTTCCTCCCGAGGTAAAATAGATCTCTTTCTCCTGCACCTTCATGAGCTTCGCCAGAGTCTCCTTGGCATCACGGACATAACGCTCTGCCTCCACCCCCTTCGTGTGCATGGAAGAGGGATTCCCATAGTCCTCACACATCACTTTTCCCACTATATCGCGAACACTCTCATATGCCCTGGTCGTCGCTGAATTATCCAGATAAACTTCCATTCTTAACGTCTCCTAAAATAGTTTCTCAATATATCTTATGCCGGCCGGCCTTTTCTGCCAAATCAAACGCTCCGGCTTTTGTCTTACTTTGGCTTTCTTACCTGCCTGTCCATTACCCCTCCAGCTCGAACATCAAAATCGAAAGCACCGCAAGCGGAGCGGTCTCCGTGCGGAGGATTCTTTTCCCGAGGGTAATCACCTGCGCTCCCATTTCCCGGGCCGCTTCCACCTCTTCTTTTTCAAAACCGCCCTCCGGGCCGATAAAGATTCCTACAGACTGTCCCCTCCTGATGGAGCGAATGATCTTTCTCGTCCCCTCCATTCCTTCTGCCAGTTCGTAGGGAAGAAGTACCAGATCCAGTTCTTTTGCCTTATTCAGCGCTTCCGCGTAAGACATCACCATCGTCACCGCCGGAACCTGGCTTCTTCCGGCCTGTTTTGCCGCGCTTTCGGAAATGCTGTTCCAGCGCTGTACCTTTTTCTCCGCCTTCTTTGCATCTAATTTTACGACCGACCGCTTCATGGCGACCGGAATGATCTCATGCGCTCCAAGCTCCACGGCCTTTTGAACGATCCATTCCATCTTATCCCCCTTGGGAAGTCCCTGGAACAGATAGAGATCCGACTTAAGCTCCGTGTCCGCTTCCTTCCTTTGGAGAATGTCAAGCACTGCCCCATCGTCCTCATACACGGCCACCCGGCAGAGATACTTCAGATTGTTCCCATCGCTGATCTCCACCTGTTCGCCGATCCGGAGACGAAGCACATTCTTCATATGATTGACATCAGAGCCTTCTATATAAATTACCTTCTCTTTCACCTGAGAAGGCGTCACAAAAAAATGATGCATGGTCCTCTCCTTTAGCTGTCCTTTCGCGCGGTCACGGATACCCATTCTCCCTGATAGTTCACTTCCAGCACCGTAAGGCCTGCCGCCTTCACTGCATTTACCACGGTCTCCTCTTTGTCGTCGATAATCCCGCTGGTGATGTAGATTCCGCCCGGTTTCAGCTGATTCACAATCACCGGCGTGAGCGGCACCAGTACATCCGCCAGAATATTCGCCGCCACAATATCATATTTTGCGTATCCCACTTTGTCCTGCACCGCTTTGTCGTCGATAATATTTCCGATCATGACTTCATAACTGTCTTTTCCGATTCCGTTGACCTCCATATTCTCATAGGTTGCATCGATTGCACAGGGATCGAGGTCAGTTCCCACCGAATACTTCGCGCCGAACAGGAGTGCCAGCATTCCGAGAATCCCGCTTCCGCAGCCCACGTCCAGAATCATCGTCTCCGGTGTCACAAATTTGCGGATCTGGCGAATACAGAGCTGTGTCGTCTCATGCATTCCGGTTCCAAATGCAGTTCCCGGATCGATGTGCACAATCATCTTGCCTTCATCTTCCGGCTTTACCTCTTCCCAGGAAGGAATGATCAAAATGTCATCTACATAGAACTGATGGAAATACTGTTTCCAGTTGTTGACCCAGTCCACGTCCTCCGTCTGGGACTCCTCAATCGTACCGCTCCCTACATCTACATAGGAGCGCATAGCCGCAAGCTCGCTTTGCACCTCAGACAGCACGGCGTCCTTATCCTCTTCCTCCTCCAGATAAAAGCTGATATAAGCTGTGCCGTCGTCCACATCGATTTCCGGCAGAATATCCACGAACATCTGCTCCTTCTCCGCCTGCGTCATCGGGATCTTGTCCTCAATCTCAATCCCCTGAATCCCTAAGTCCATCAGCATGCTGCTTACGATCTCCTCCGCCTCTGTAGTCGTCTTTAATCTGAATTTATTCCATTTCATATGAATTCACTCCTGTTAAAATTCTGTTCTTTTTACCGTTTCGGAATCTGTCCGCCGATTTCGGGAGTTCTGCCTCGCCTGTCAAATTTCTAATTCCAACCGGTACATCTACGCTCATTTTCAACTGCCTTTAAGTATACCAACTCCTTATGCAAAGTGCAACCGGTGTTTTTCGGGAACCCACCATTTTCCCGGTCTAAGGGAAACTCACTGGACGTTCACTTAGGTATGCATGGCAGCTTAGAATGTCAGAATCCCCAGATGCTCCAAAAGAATCTTCACTCCCATCAGGATCAAAATCACGCCTCCGAGCAGCTCCGCCCTGTTCCTGTACTTTGACCCGAAAATATTCCCGATCTTCACTCCCGCACAGGAGATCACAAACGTGGTAAATCCGATAAACGACACAGCGGGGACGATGCTCACACGCAGGAACGCAAATGTCACGCCCACCGCCAGGGCATCGATACTGGTAGCCACGGCCAGGGCGAACATGGTCTTTGCGTCCATATTCTCATCGGCCTGCTCACAGCACTCCTCAGGCACTCGCGCCTCCCTTACCATATTCCCTCCGATGATTCCCAGAAGGATAAAAGCGATCCAATGATCAATGGAGGTGATCACCTCCTGAAACTGCACGCCCAGCAAATACCCCAGAGCCGGCATAAGGGCCTGAAAGCCGCCGAACCAGATGCCCGCCAGAGCCGCCTTTTTCCAGGTGCATTTCTTCATCGCCAGCCCCTTACAGATCGATACCGCAAATGCGTCCATGGAAAGCCCAACCGCGATCAAAAATAACTCTATCAAACTCATAATGACCCTTCTCCTACTGCTGACCCAGCAGATAATCGATGAACTGCTGCGCCGTCCTTCCGCTTAAGCCCCCATGGCTGAGCTCCCATTTATTTGCCTCCAGAAGCAGTTCCTCCTCCGGAAGCGCCACCTCATTTCGTGCCGCCAGCGTCTTCACGATCTTCTGGAATTCTTTCTTATCCGGCTTGCCAAAATAAATGGTCACTCCAAAGCGCCCGACAAGCGACAATTTTTCCTGCACCGTGTCATTGGTGTGCAGTTCTTCATCGCGGTCCGCCTTGTCTTTGAAGGTCTCCCGCACCAGATGGCGGCGGTTCGATGTGGCGTAGATCAAAATATTGTCCGGTTTCTTCTCCAGACCTCCCTCGATCACTGCCTTCAGATATTTATACTCGATCTCAAATTCCTCGAATGACAGATCGTCCATGTAAATAATGAATTTGTAATTCCGGTTCTTGACCTGCGCGATCACATCGTTCAGGTCCTGGAACTGATGCTTGTACACCTCTATCATACGGAGGCCACGATCGTAATACTGGTTCAGAATCGCCTTGATCGAAGACGATTTTCCCGTTCCCGCATCGCCAAACAGAAGGCAGTTATTCGCCTTTTTGCCATTTACAAAGGCTTCGGTATTATCGATCAGCTTCTTTTTCGCCATCTCATAGCCCACCAGATCATCAAGATGCACATGTGCAATATTCGTGATCGGAACGATCTGTACGCCTCTATCGTCGTGCTCTACCCGAAACGCCTTGTGAAGTCCCAGCTTGCCGACGCCGAATTCCTTATAAAATGCGGTCACGATCCGCTTGAACTCAGACGCGTCCCCTGCATTTCCAAGGGCGCGGCTCAGATCGCAGATCCGGTCTCTGATCCGTTTGTTGAACACCTTCCCGTGACCATTTGTGTGACGGTACTCTTCGATCATAAAGATACAGTTTACCCCGATCTTCTCCTCCATCTCGTGAAGATCACAGTCAAACAGCTCCTTAAAGATCTCCAGATCATGAAGTGCCGCCTGATTGATGCTGCCCTCCACCTCGCCTACCACCTCGCACGCCGTGCTGTAGGCGTTCTCACTGTTCGCCAAAAGGAATGTGAGAAAATTATGCCAGAGATTGCCCTCAAATCCATAATTACTTGCCAGCTCGATGATCTCATTCAACGATTCAAACAAAAGACCTTTTAAGTCTTCCTTATTATAATATTCATTATCCGCGTTCTCAATCAGAAACGTCATATCCCTGAGCAAATCCTCGTGCTCCATATATTTATAAAGAATCAATTCATTCGTTCTCATAACCTTCTGCCACTCCTTAATAATTTCCGAGAATCTTCAGGTTCAACGCCTCTTCCCGCAGTCCCCGGATCGCATTCTTCACCGCTGCGTCCGCCAGGTTTCCGTCAAAATCAACAAAGAAACGATACTCAAAACTTCTTCCCTCCACCGGGCGGGATTCGATCTTCGTCATATTCAGATTATTATAAATAAAATGCGACAGCAAATGATACAGGGAGCCGCTCTCATGAGGCACCTCAAAACAGATGCTGATCTTGGACGCATCCTTCAGAAATACCTTCTGATTGGTGATCACGATAAAACGAGTCGCGTTATCTGCCTCAAAATTGATCCTTTTTTCTAAAATCTCAAGGCCGTAATACTTGGCCGCATACTCGCTGCAGACCGCCGCCTGAGCCGGGTCCTTGTCCTCCACTACCTTTTTCGCAGCGATTGCCGTATTTGCCACGCTGATCTGCTGCCAGGTCCCATGAGAATCCAGGAATTTGGCACTCTGCATCAGCGCCTGGGGGTGGGAATACACCCGTTTAATCTGGGAAAGCTGTGTTCCCGGAAGCCCCACAAGCATCTGCTCGATGGGAAGATACGTCTCCCCCACAATATAATTCTCAAATTCTACCAAAAGATCATACATCTGATCTACCGCACCGGCAGAGGAATTCTCGATCGGAAGCACCGCATAATCCGCCGTTCCTTCCTCAATCGCGACCATCGCCTCGCGGAATGTGGCAACATGAAAACTCTTCACCTTGTCTCCAAAATATTTCTTCATGGCTGCCTGGCTGTGAGCACCTTCCACTCCCTGGAATACCACGCGGATTCCTTCCATATCCAGTTCGCCGATCTTGATAAAGGGAAGCCTTCCGAACGCCCCTTCCTCTGCCAGCCGCTGATACTGCAGCTTCCGACTGACGGACATAAGAAGCTCAAAAAGCTCCCTAATCCCTTTCTTATTAAATTCCGTAGAAGCCTTTGCCTCCACTACGGATAGCTTTGCATTTTCGCGGCTTAAGTCCAGCACCTGACGGCCGTTTTTAATCTTAAAATCCGCCACCTGCGAGCAGACCTGCATACGCTCCTCGTAAAGATCGCAGATCTGACTGTCAATCTCGTCCAATTTGTCTCTCATCTCTTCTAATGTCTCTAACTTCTGCATCTGATTTCTCCTCTGGTAACATAGTCAAGTATTCTAGGGAACAGTATAATACATTTTCCCCGCAAAATCTACACCTCTTTATTTATCCTATTTGCAAAACCACTATATGGCGAGAAAAATCTGGTTGAAATACCAATAGATTTAGTATATGATTAATAAGAATAATCAAGAATACTAACTGAACATTTTACAAAGATAAAGGAGGTTTCTTTTTATGAGACACTTAATGAATCCTTTGGATTTCTCCGTGGAAGAGCTGGACCAGCTCATGGATCTGGCCGGTGATATCGAGGCCCATCCGGAAAAATACGCTCATGCGTGCGAGGGCAAAAAGCTGGCTACTTTATTCTACGAGCCAAGCACACGCACCCGTCTCAGTCATGAAGCAGCCATGTTGAATCTGGGCGGAAGTATCATGGGATTCTCTTCTGCGGCTTCCAGTTCCGCTGCCAAAGGAGAAAGCGTATCCGATACCATCCGCATGATTTCCTGCTATGCCGATATCTGTGCTATGCGCCACCCAAAGGAAGGCGCTCCTATGGTAGCAAGCCAGCATTCGACGATCCCGGTGATCAATGCCGGTGACGGCGGACATCAGCATCCCACTCAGACTCTTACCGATCTGCTCACGATCCGTTCTCTAAAAGGTCGTTTAAATCATTTGAAAATAGGTCTTTGCGGCGACTTAAAATTTGGCCGCACCGTACACTCTCTGATCAATGCCCTGGTACGTTATGAGGATATTGAATTTGTTCTGATTTCCCCGGAAGAGCTGCGTCTGCCGGGATATGTGCGCAAAGATGTACTGGACAAAAAGCATATTCCTTACACGGAGGTGGTACGTCTGGAAGAGGCACTTCCGACCCTGGACCTACTTTACATGACCCGGGTACAAAAGGAACGTTTCTTCAACGAAGAAGATTATGTCCGCATGAAAGATTTCTATATTCTGGACAAAGCAAAGATGGCACTGGCCCCGAAGGATATGCTGGTACTTCATCCCCTCCCGCGTGTAAACGAGATCTCCGTGGAGGTAGACGACGACCCCAGAGCCGTTTACTTTAAGCAGGTGCAATACGGCGTCTATATCCGCATGGCGCTCATTCTCACACTGCTCGACATTCATGTAGACTAGTGCAGTATATCACTGACATTCGCCATAATACCAGGCATCACCGATACACTATCGCACCATATGACATATAACAGGAGGAACATAACATGGTAGAAAACCGCTTAAATATAGGCAAGATCAGCGAAGGCTTCGTTCTTGACCACATTCAGGCCGGCAAGAGCATGGAAATCTACAAACACCTTCGCCTCGACAAACTGGACTGCTGCGTAGCCATCATCAAGAACGCCCGCAGCAACAAGATGGGCAAAAAGGACATCATCAAGATCGAATGTCCCATCGACATCATCGATCTCGACATTCTCGGCTTCATTGACCACAACATCACCGTAAACATCATTGAAAACGAGACCATCGTCGACAAACGCCAGCTAAAACTCCCCAAAGAGATCAAAAACGTGATCAAATGCAAGAATCCCCGCTGCATCACCTCGATCGAACAGGAATTAGACCACATCTTCGTCCTCACCGACGAAGAAAACGAAGTCTACCGCTGCAAATACTGCGAAGAAAAATACAACCGGCACTAATCCCGGCCACCGGAGGCATCTCAAAGATGCCTCCTTTGAACACCAAAAAGCGCCCCCCTTTTTATTTCCCCATCTTAAAAAACTCAAATCCCCTCCCATATCTCCCCTCTTGAACACCAAAAAGCGCCCCCTTTTTTATTTTTCCCGTCTTGAAAAGTCAGAGAGTGCCCGTAAATATATGCCTCCAGGCGACTGCCACCGCACCGGAGTCTGGAGGCATATATTTACGGGCACCCTCGTCCCCTTCACAATATCCTAAAACTAAAAAAAGCAAGCAAAACGATAAGCCGGGTTATGTCGTGAACGTTCATCTATCCAGACCTGCTGTTGCCAGCAGGTTCCAGCGACCTACCTGAGACGTGACGGGCCGCCACTTGCGCGTTGATACGTCTGTGCCCGCTGCATTCCTCTCTTTAACAGACACACACATATCAACGCGCCGGTCTCTTTCTGGTCTTGCTCCGAATGGGGTTTACATCTGCCCTCCGCGTTACCGCGGAGGCGGTAGTCTCTTAAACTGCCTTTCCACCCTTACCTGCGCTCTTAGCGCGGGCGGTTTATTTCTGTTGCACTAGCCTTGGAGTCGCCTCCACCGGACGTTATCCGGCATCCTGCCCTTGGGAGCCCGGACTTTCCTCACCTGCTGCCTTTCGGCACCTGCAGCCGCGAACGTTTGTCTTACTTGCCTTAAACACTCTAACACAATTAAAGAGAGATTGCAACCTCGAAATACAGCTCTCTCTTTTCTTCCTATATCTCCAATCCTTCATCTATCAGCAGATCCGTTCCATCTGCCGCCGTCGTCGCCAGTGCATCACACCTCTCATTCTGCCGATGTCCGGCATGTCCCTTCACCCAGATGAACTCCGTCTGATGTCTCTCCCTTGCAGCGAGCAGGCGTTTCCATAAGTCTACATTCTTTACCGGCTCATTTTTCCCCCGTTTCCAGCCCTTTTTGATCCAGCTATCCAGCCAGTGCTGATTAAATGCATTGACCACATACTGGGAATCCGAATAGATTTCTACCTGGCACGGACGGTTCAGTGCTTCCAGTCCCGCAATGACTGCCATCAGTTCCATACGGTTATTGGTCGTCCTTTGGTATCCCTGAGAGATTTCCTTCGTATGCAGTTCCCCTTTCGAGTCAACATACTCGAGCACTGTGCCATATCCTCCCGGCCCGTCCGGGTTTCCCCGCGCAGCGCCGTCTGTGTAAATCCTGACTTTCATAATCTCTACCCCTTATCTCTTTCTATTTCTGCGTCTGACTCTCTGACGCAGATCCATCAAAATAAAAGCAATCCCCTTTTCCATGAATCACCTGAATACACTCACGGTAGGACGCCGACTCTTCCTGGTGCAATAATGTCTCACAAATCTCATACTGGCCCCACATATGCATCGGCACTGCGCACTTAGCACCGACATGGCGCATGAACCAGTCAAATCCCCAGAAATACTGCGCCTCCTGCCGGGGATCGAGCGGAAGAAACGCCAGATCGATCTCTGTGCCTTCCAGTGCTTTCAGTTCTGTCTTAAATTCCTGCGTCAGTTTACGGTTCTCCTCTTCCGGCTCCCCTTCCCAGTACCACCAATTCAGATCTCCTGCATGGTAAATCGTCCTGCTTTCATTTTCTCCATCCGGCACCTGCACCAAATACGCCACGCCTTCATCATTAGAACGAAGCGTCCGAATATGGCAGCCCGCAACGTCTGCCACATCACGCTTCTTCATAAAATGCATACTTGCATCCCGCTCTTCTTTACGGATCGGTATGTCCTTGGAAAACACATACTGCACACCCGGGTACTGCTGTTTTAAATCCAATATTCTCTTATTATAATGGTCCGGATGAAAATGACTCGCAAAAACAATCAACTGTTTATCCGGCTGAAATACCGGCATCTCCCCGGTATAATAGTCAAATATCAAAACATGTTTCTCCAATTCAATTGCAAAACCGCTATGACAAATGTATGTTACCTTCATGTATTCCTTCCCCTGGAGTGCCTGCCATACTGTGCCTTTTACGGACACTCCCAACTATTCCTTGATGTCGTCATGCTCTCCTAACACGACCTCCGTCGTATACACAATCTCCGGCATAATGTATTCCAGACATTCCTTCATCACCTTCGGGCTTCCCGGAAGGTTCACGATCAATGTATTGCCACGGATCCCCGCTGTTCCCCGGGTCAGCATAGCGCGTTTTCTGGTCCGGATCATGTAGAGCCGCATCGCCTCGCCCATACCCGGAATCTCTTTGTCCACCACTGCCTTCGTGGCTTCGGGAGTCCAATCCTCCTCCCTGCAGCCGATACCACCAATCGTAATAACCAGATCCGCTGCGCCGGAATCTGCGATTCTTGCTAAAACCTTACGGAGCACCTCTTTATCATTCGGAACCGGCTGAACCAGCTCCACCTTGAAGCTGACCTGGCTAAGCATCCGTTTCACGATCGGCGTACAGGTATCCTCCTTCAGTTTTCTATAGATTAATGTATCCACCGGTAAAATTGCTGCTTTCATGGATAACCGTCCTTTCTCTTTTTGTGCCATTCCTTCCGCAGTGCGAACTCACGATCGTTCCGCTCGTTCGTTCACGGGCTTTCGCGGACATTGTACTTTAGTCCGCAGTGCGAACTCACGATTGTTCCGCTCGTTCGTTCACGGGCTTTCGCGGACATTGTACTTTAATCCGCAGTGCGAACTCACGATCGTTCCGCTCGTTCGTTCACGGGCTTTCGCCCTATCAAAGTATCTGGGAAGAAATGCGTCTGCAAGCAGCCGATTTCTTCCCGGATACTTTGGCACTGCTCATTGCTTTCGTGGACATTATACCATAAATCTTTCATTTACCCAAGAGCAACATCCAAAATCATCATTAAAAGAAATCCGCCCATCACTGCTATGCTTCCTTTGTCGTCTTCTTCTGATGCAGAGGCCGGAATCAGTTCTTTGGCCACCACATACATCATCGCTCCCGCCGCGAAGGATAACAGCCATGGCATGTAGGGTCTGATACTCCCCGCAAGAAAGACGGCTCCAATCCCGAATATCGGTTCTACGATTCCGGACAGCGCTCCTACCAGAAATGCCCTCCCGGCAGAGAAGCCCTCCTGCAAAAGAGGCAGCGACACGGCGGCTCCCTCCGGAAAATTCTGAACTCCGATTCCGATAGCCAGCGCCATCGCCGATGCATAGAGCATCGCTTCGTCCTGATATTGGGCCGCAAGCGCAAAGGCCAGACCGACCGCCATGCCCTCTGGGATATTGTGTATCGTGACTGCCGAGATGAGCAGGGTCGTTTTTCTGGAACCGCAGGCGGAAAGTGTTTCCTTCCTTTTATATAGTATACGGACCTTTTTATCCAGGATAATCAGGAAGGTGACGCCAATAATAAAACCTCCCGCCGCAGGGACCACGCCCAAATCCCCCTGTTTTTTTGCCTCCTCCATAGCAGGAAGAAGCAGGGACCAGATAGAGGCCGCGATCATTACTCCCGCTGCAAACCCCATAAAAATGCGTTGCAGACTCCCTTCCAACACACTGCACGAGGGCTCTTTTTCCAAATACTCTCCGCCTTGACACAGCCGCCTGATCAAGAAACGGCCGCCTGATGCTTTTGTCGTATACATGGCAACTAAAAGCACCGTGGCAGCTCCAAGCGACGTCATCAAAAACGCGAACCCGGTACCGCACGATGCCCAAAAGACTCCATTCATGACAGAAACCTCTTTTTTATTTTATCATATGTCATGCATCAAAAAACGTTCTTCCTTTCCCGGCTGTTTAAATAATAATACAGACCATGCCGCCGTTGCTGTCGTTGACGATCTTCTGCATCGTATCCTGCAGTTTCACCTGGCTCTCATCGTTGATCATGGTAATCTTATTTCGCATGCCGTCCATTACCAGTTCCTCAATGGATTTACCGAAGATATTCGTTCCCCAGACGCCCTCCGGGGACTGATCCGCCTCCTTGATATACTGAATCAGATCGTTAGCCTGCTGCTCACTTCCCACGATCGGAGCGATCTCCGTTTCAATATTCGCCCGTATCATGTGAATGGACGGCGCTTCTGAATGGATCTTTACGCCATATTTACTTCCCTGCTTGATCACGACAGGTTCCTCCAAATGGATCTCCTCTCTGCCCGGGCTGACCACTCCGTAGCCCTTTGCCTTCACCGACTCCATGGCGTCTTTCACGCTCTCATATTCCGAGCGCAGAGCGGCGAGCTCTTTCATCGTACTGATCAGGTCATATTCGCCGCTGATCCTGGCCCCCGTCAGTTCACTTAATGTCTCATAATAATACGCATCATCCACACGGATATCCACGGAAACACAGCCCGTATCCATGGAGACTTCCCCTGCCTTCACATCGGTTATGTAGAGCCTTTCCGGCGTCTTTATCACCTGATGCACATCACGGATCTCATTTACATTTCCCAGAATCTCCTTCACACAGGAAAGCAGCTCCGCTTTCACCTTGTGGTCCCGCGGCAGCATTTCCGCCCATTTGGGAATAAAGAAGCGCATCTCCGATACCGGGAAGGCAAACAATACCTGCTCCATGATCCTGTGAATATCCTCCTCCCGAAGCTGCTCGCAATTTACCGTAAGGGCCGTCACCCCATACTTCTCTTCGATTTCCAAGGCTGCCTGCTTTGCTTCCTCCCCATAGGGCTTCTGCGTATTTACCAGCACGATGAACGGCTTCCCTATGCTCTTTAGTTCTTGTATCGTCCGCTCCTCAGCCGGTCTGTACTGCTCCCTTGAGATCTCTCCGAAGCTCCCGTCGGCTGTGATCACGATTCCTATGGTGGAATGATCATGGATCACTTTCTGTGTCCCGATGCTGGCAGCTTTCGTGAACGGGATCTCGTAATCGAACCATGGCGTTTTTACCTGACGCTCTTTTTCATTTTCCATATGGCCTGCCGCACCGTCCACCATATAGCCCACGCAGTCAATGAGCCTCACCTTCGCGCTGATGTCCTCCGCCAGTTGAATGCTTGCGGCTTCCTTTGGCACAAATTTGGGCTCCGTGGTCATGATCGTCTTCCCCGACGCTGACTGCGGCAATTCGTCCTGCGCTCTTTTTCTGGCGTGCTCATCTTCCATCTGCGGTAATACCAGAAGATTCATGAACCGCTTAATAAAAGTAGACTTTCCTGTCCGCACCGGTCCCACGATCCCTATATAGATTTCCCCGCCTGTCCTTGTCTCAATGTCCTTGTATAAGTCAAATGTATTCATACGATGTCCCCCTTTAGCTGGCTGATACAATGTATGCTGCAAATGCTTTCTTTAGACCTTCAAGCGCAAACAGTCCGGGAGAATTTATTTCCAATTTATCACAAAATGACAAGGCTGCTGCTTTACCGCCTGTACCTGAGGCTGATTCCCTTCTTCACGGGTCTGTTTTTCTCCTTCTCTTCCCTGCCCTTCATCTTGCGGTACCATTCACGCACCATCTCCACGAGCCGTGTCAGATATCTCAGAATCGGTTCCGTCGCAATCGAAAATACGACAAACAGCATGATACATTCTTTTGACATTCCTTTAATCGCGAACAGCTCCGGCAAAAAGATGCTGCACCCGAGAAGTCCGATCACGCAGCCGATCCATACAGTCACACGCAGTGTATTCATTGGCCGGCATATCTTGAACAGGATCATGAACCCTACAATCGCAAGGAGCATGGTCGACGCCGTAGCCACATCCCCCGGCGCCACATCAAACACCTCGGCAAAGCGCACCAGCGCCCCTACTGCCACCACATCCGTGAGTCCCGCCGGCAATGCCTTCAGAAATACGTTCGTCAGAAAATGTCCCTGAATCCGCTCCTTATTGGGCTGCAGCGCCAGGAAAAACGCCGGGACTCCGATGGTAAACATGGCGATTAACGATACCTGGGAGGGCTCCAGCGGATAAGTGATCATGAACACCACCGCATAGAGGGACAGAAGGAATGAGAAAATGTTCTTCACCAGAAACAGGCTCGCCGAACGCTGAATGTTATTTACGACCCGTCGCCCTTCCATCACCACTTCCGGCATTCGCGAGAAGTCTGATTCCAGAAGCACCACCTGGGAAGCCTGCACTGCCGCCTCACTTCCGGAGGCCATCGCCACCGAACAGTCCGCATCCTTTAGCGCCAGTACGTCATTGACTCCATCTCCTGTCATGGCGACCGTATGCCCCTTTTTCTTAAGTGCCTGGACGAACTGTCTCTTCTGCTCCGGTATCACGCGCCCGAATACCGTATATTCCTCTATCGCTTTCTCAATATCTTCCTCCGTTTTCAGTTCCCCAGCATCCACATAACGGTCCGCCCCGCGGATTCCCGCCTGTTTCGCCGTCCGGGAAACCGTAAGCGGATTATCTCCGGAAATAACTTTAATTGCCACACCCTGCTCTGCAAAATATTTGAAGGTCGCCGGCGCTTCCTTCCGCACCCGGTTCACCAGAAGCACATACCCATACGGCGTAACCTTCCCGGTAAGCGGGCCGCCCATAAGCTCTCCTTCATATTTTCCAAACACCAGTACCCGGTATCCCCGCGAGGTGAGAAGTTCCACTTTTCCCTGATACTTCGGATAGTCCTCGCGAAGGACGAATTCCGGCGCCCCCAGCACATACGCATCTTCTCCAAATGCCGCACCGCTGTATTTCACGGAAGAATTAAACGGGATCACCTTGGTACAGGCTGTATTTGAATGCTCGGTAAAATGCTCTTTGACCGCGCGCATGGTTCCATTCTCCCCATCCATCGCATGTGCAAAATCACCGATCAGTTTCCGCAGAGGAGGCATGTTCTCCGGATCATAGCCCTTTGCCTTCACTACCTTCTTGACTTCCATCCCTTCTTCGGTAATCGTTCCGGTTTTGTCCACACAGAGTACGTCGACCCGCGCCAGCGTCTCAATACTCTTCATATCATGCAGAAGCACCTTCTTTGACGCCAGCCGCATAGTGCTGACCACGAGCGCAACACTTGCCAGCAGATACAGTCCCTCCGGAATCATACCGATCACCGCGGCTACCATGGAAACGATGCTCTGGCGGAAGCTCTCACCGTTGAACCAAAAGCTCTGCACAAACAGCACGATTCCGATCGGGATCAATGCGATTCCCACCGCACGCACCAGAGTGTCCAGGGAGCGGATCATCTCGGACTGCTCGCCCTGCTGCATCGCCTTCGCCTCCAGTGTCAGCTTGGAAATATAGGAGTCTGCCCCTACTTTAGTCAGACGTGCCCGGCATTTTCCCGACACGACAAAGCTGCCGGACATCAGGGTATCCCCCCGCCGCTTGTTGATCTCATCAGGCTCACCGGTCAAAAGCGATTCATTTACCTGTACTTCTCCCTCTTCCACCACCGCATCGGCACAAATCTGATTCCCGGAACCAAATATCACGATATCGTCGATGACCAGATCCGTCGCTTCCACACGCACGATTGTGCCTTCACGCACTGCGTCGGCGTGCGGTGCATTCAGCATGGTCAGTTTTTCCAGCACCTTCTTCGCACGAATCTCCTGAATGATTCCGATCAGCGTATTACTGATGATCACCGGCAGAAACGTCAGATTGCGAAATGACCCTGCCGCACACAGGAGTATGGCAAGAATCAAGAATATTAAATTAAAATAGGTAAATACATTCTTATGAATAATTTCCCTGGTCGTAAGGTCCGGCGGAGCGACCTCCACATTCCCCCATCCGTTCTCATGCCGTTCCCTTACCTGCTCTTCGTTAAGCCCCTGAAACGGAGACGGTTTAAGCCGGGTAATCGAAGTCCGCTCCTCTAAGTCCTCTATGATTTCTTCTTTCTGTCTCTTTGTATTTCGATGTGCCATTCTGTACCTCCGGTACTTCTTCCTTTAAACTAGTTTGCCGGGATAAACGTCCATCGGACATTCACCCAGGCATGCATGGCAATAAAAATGGCACCCAGACTCCTAGCAGCCTGTTGCCATTTTTATGTTCTCACTGCTGATTGCCTATGAAAATAGTATACCTTGCGTCCCTTTATTTTTCCATATAGCAATTCAAAAGATTTCCTTAAAATATCCTAAATATTTCCCGGCCCGCAGGCCTGCTGCGTTTTGCAATTATTCCTCCCAGGGAAGCGCCGAATTCTCCGTTCTTCCCACTCTAAGCATCAGCTCCCTGACTGCATCGGCTGCCTTTTTGTCCTCAAACAGCACCTGATTCACCGCCTCCACGATCGGCATGGACACCTCGTATTTCTCTGACAGCTTAAGCGCCGCCTTGGCGGAATGAACGCCTTCCACCACCATCTTCACTTCGTCCATCGCCTCCTGCATGGTCCTTCCCTGACCGATCAGATATCCGGCTCTCCGGTTACGGCTATGAACGCTGGCACAGGTCACGATCAGATCCCCGATTCCGGTAAGCCCTGCAAAGGACTCTGCCTTACCGCCCATCTTCATCCCAAGACGGGTGATCTCCGCAATTCCTCTGGTGATAAGAGCCGCCTTGGTATTGTCTCCATACCCCAGCCCGTCTGCGGTTCCGGCTGCAAGCGCGATCACGTTCTTCAGCGCGCCGCCAAGCTCGATTCCCTGAATATCCGGGCTGGTATATACCCGAAATGCCTCGCTCATAAAAATCTTCTGCAAATATTCCGCTGTTGACCTTTTCTTCGCTCCGACCACCACCGTCGTCGGCATTCCCCTGCTGACTTCCTCCGCATGGCTCGGCCCGGAAAGCACCGCGACATCCGCCTGGGGAACTTCTTCCTCGATCTGCTGGGAAATCGTCATCAGCGTACTCTCCTCGATCCCCTTTGCCACATTGACCAGGATCTGCCCTTTTTCCACATAGGGCTTCATCTTGCGCGCCGTCAGACGCACGGCCGTGGAGGGCACCGCAAGGACCACCACTTCTTTCCCGCAGATGGCCTTCTCCATCTCGCCGGTAAAATGGATTCCGTCCGGCAGCACAACCCCCGGCAGTTTACTCTCGTTGACTCTCGTCTGCTCCAACAGGGCCGCCTCCTCCGGTTTAAACGACCAGACCGTCACCTCGTGACCATTCTTAACAAGCAGAATACCAAGAGCCGTTCCCCAGCTCCCTGCACCCATAATTCCAATCTGCACTATTTCATATCTCCTTTTTTACTGAACTTAATCTTATTCTCCGTTCCATTCCGAAGCCTTTTGATATTTGCCCGATGCTTAAAAAATGCAGAAGCCACGAACAAAATTCCAATCGCATACATTTCAAACAGGTAGCTCTGGCTTACGCCGAACCAGCCGAGCTGTCCTTCCACCACCAGGCCTGCGAAAAAGATCACCGAAATGACCATCGATCCCAGTGACACATACCGGCAGATTGCTACGATCGTAATAAAGACCAGAAGGCACAGAGCCGCCAGGCGCCAATCCGTCATAAGAATCATCCCCGCCGTCACGGCAATTCCCTTTCCGCCCTTGAATTTCAGATAAAACGGATAGTTATGCCCCAGCACCGCGCCAAAGCCTGCATACATCGACAAAAGCGGCAGCATATCCGCACACCGCGTGGCAAAGACTCCCCTCGCGATCAGCACCGCGGCCACACATTTCAAGGAATCTCCCAAAAATGTGATAAGTCCCGCCTTGATTCCCATGGTCCTTAATACATTGGTGGACCCTGCATTTCCACTTCCGTACTGCCGGATGTCAATCCCCTGCATCTTACCGTAAATGTAGCCAGTCTGAATAAGTCCCAATACATACCCGATTCCTAAGCATATCAGTCGTTCCATTTTATTTATCCTTTTCCTTTCTCTCACGGATAAAGAACTTAAGCGAGGTTCCCTTAAATCCAAATGCCTCTCTGATCTTGTTTTCCAAATATCTGGTATAGGAGAAGTGCATCAATTCCTTATCATTTACAAATATCACGAATGTTGGCGGTTTTACCGAAACCTGTGTAATATAGTAGAGCTTCAGCCGCTTTCCTTTGTCTGACGGCGGCTGCTGCATCGCCACGGCTTCGGTCATGATTTCGTTGAGCACCCCGGTCGCCACCCGCAGATTCTGGTTCTCGATGACCATATCGATCATGTCGAACAGTTTCACAAGCCTCTGTCCGGTCTTTGCAGACACATACATGATCTCCGCATAGGGCAGGAACGATAAGATCAAACGTACCTGATGCTCGTACTCCTTCACGGTTTTGTCATTCTTCTCGATGGCGTCCCACTTATTGACAACGATGATCACGCCTTTCCCGCGCTCATGTGCAATTCCGGCGATCTTAGCGTCCTGCTCCGTCACGCCTTCTGCCGCATCGATCACGATCAGTACCACGTCGGCCCGCTCTACTGCCGTCACCGTTCGGATAATGCTATATCTCTCCAGTTCTTCCTTAATCTTATTCTTCCGCCGAAGTCCGGCAGTATCGATAAAGACATACTCTTTCCCGTTGTGAACGATATCGGTGTCGATGGCATCCCGGGTGGTTCCCGCAATATCCGATACGATCACCCGGTCCTCCCCGATCAGCTTATTGATGATGGAGGATTTCCCCACATTGGGCTTACCCACGATCGCGATCCGCGGTCTGTCGTCCTCCTCCTCTTCTCCTGCGCCTTCCGGGAAATGTGCCAGCACCTGGTCCAGCATATCCCCGATCCCGATCCGCTCTGCCGCCGAGATCGGACAGGGATCTCCGATCCCCAGGTTGTAAAATTCATACACATCCGGCATCAGCTTCTGGTAATTATCCACTTTATTTACCACCAGAATCACCGGCTTGTGGGATCTCCTCAGCATATCTGCCACTTTGGAATCCGACTCCACCAAACCTTGCTTTACGTCCGTCATGAACAGGATCACATCTGCCGTATCAATGGCAATCTGGGCCTGCTCTCTCATCTGCGATAAAATAACATCGTTGCTGTCCGGCTCAATTCCCCCCGTATCGATCAGGGTGAACTCCTTGTCCAGCCAGCTTACCTCCGCGTAAATACGGTCCCGGGTCACTCCCGGCGTATCCTTCACGATTGCGATCTTCTCTCCCGCCAGTGCGTTGAACAATGTAGATTTCCCCACATTCGGTCTTCCCACAATGGCAACTACCGGTTTACTCATATACAATCCTCCATTTAATATCCTGTGATATACGGATTACTTTGCACTCCGTGCTCCCGTAATCCCAAAGTCGTGTATGGGCATGCAAGCCTACCATACATGGCCTTTTACTCCTGATATCATCATATTATAATTCATCTTGCAATACGGCGCAAACAAAATCTCTTCCGCTTGAGCCTACAATCTCGATCCTGACATCCAGTTCCTCTTCCACCTGTTCCACTGTCAAGTCATCCAGGAAGACTTCCTCCCCACTGCGCAGCATATTACAGGGGAGAAGCAGCACCTCACCAAGTTCCCGTCCCTTAAGCTGTGCGATCAGGTCCTGCCCCGTGATCAGGCCGGACACGGTAATCTTCTCACCAAAAAAGTCATTCCGGATGGCATACAGATTCGTCTTAAGCCCCGGATATTTATCCCGCAATTTTGCAAGCAGCCTCTCCAGATACGGGTACATCAGCTTCCCTGTTGCCATGGAGATGTGAACCTTCCTGTCATCGCCGGTAAGGGCGGCGTACTCTTCCTCGAACTCATTGAGCAAAAGGCGAATCATTCCCACACCATTCTCCAATTGCAGATAGCCGTCATACCGTTCTTCTTCCGGGACATCCTGCTCCGCCAGAATGTACCACTCATCCCCGGCATGAATAAAATGCGTGCCGTACTCTTCATACATCTTTTTCTGCCATTTGTGAATGGTCTCAAGCACCTCTATGGCATCTTCCTTTTCAAAAGATTCCAGTGGCGTAAGTCCTTCTCTGTACTTCGTAAGCCCTACCGGCACAACGGAAACACTCTGCAGGTTCGGAAGCCACGCGGTCATATCCCGGATACTTCTCTCAAGCTCCTCGCCGTCGTTGATCCCTTTACATAGGACGATCTGACCGTTCATGGCAATTCCGCCCTCATATAACGTCTGCACCTTTTTCAATGCATCTCCCGCAAATCGGTTGTGCAGCATCCTGCATCTAAGCTCCGGATTCGTGGTATGGATCGAAACATTGATCGGCTCCAGGTGGTAACGAATGATTCTCTGAATATCATGATCGCTCATGTTCGTCAAAGTCACATAATTCCCCTGTAAAAAAGAAAGCCGGGAATCATCGTCCTTGAAATATAAAGTCTCGCGCATTCCTTTCGGCATCTGGTCAATAAAGCAGAACATGCATTTATTCCGACAGGAACGGTATTCGTCCATGAGTCCCTGCTCAAACTCGATTCCCAGATCTTCCTCATATTCCTTCTCGATTTCCAGTTCCCACTCTTCGCCATCCGGCTTCCTGATCAGAACCAACAATTCTTCATCATTGACATAATAGTGGTAATCGAAAACATCCTCTATTGTCTGTCCATTAATAGAAAGCAGGATATCTCCCGGCTCAATCCCCATCTCCCAGGCGATACTGCCCTCCTCGACTTCACGTATTCTATGCTCATATTTCATAAAAATCAAGCTCCCCCATTTTCTTTTACTCTCCTATCATACTAGATTTCCCGGAAAAATGCAATTTTTTACAGACTCTTTCTTGCCATAACACGGAAATAATGGTATAAAGAAAACAGAAAGATTGTCGAAACCTGCTTCGCAGACCTTCGACACTTTGTTTTCAGGAGGAGAATATGACTAACATCGAATTTTTAGAGAAATCTTTGCCATCTGCGCCGCTTAAGATCATCGCAGTTCCCGGGTGTGAACCTCTTGCCGAGAAGGTAGACAGCTACATTGTTTCGTTCCGTAAGGACTCCCTCCATGAGTTTCTTGATCCCGACCTCTATGCATCTTACGAAGCAGATACCTATCTGGTAAAAAGCGCCTGCCCCCGTTTCGGAAGCGGAGAGGCTAAGGGTGTCATCGGGGAGAGCATCCGGGGAAAAGACCTGTTTCTTATTGTAGACGTGTGTAACTACAGCCTTACCTATACCGTAAATGGCCACCTGAATCACATGTCGCCGGATGACCATTTTCAGAATCTGAAGCGTATCATCTCTGCCACGACAGGAAAGGCTCACCGTATCAACGTCATCATGCCGTTTCTTTATGAGAGCCGCCAGCACAAGCGTACCAAGCGTGAATCCCTTGACTGCTCACTGGCGCTGGAGGAACTGGTGAATATGGGAGTTTCCAACATCCTTACCTTTGACGCGCACGATCCCCGGGTGCAGAATGCGATTCCGCTGAAGGGCTTCGACAATTTCATGCCGTCCTACCAGTTCATGAAGGCACTGTTCCGCGAAGTTCCGGATCTGATCGTGGACAAGGATCACCTGATGATCATCAGCCCGGATGAGGGCGCGATGCAGCGTGCCGTATATTTTTCCAACGTGCTCGGCGTGGATATGGGAATGTTCTACAAACGTCGTGATTATTCTACCGTAATCAATGGGCGGAACCCCATCGTTGCTCATGAATTTCTGGGCGATGACGTACACGGCAAGACGGTGATCATCGTGGACGATATGATTTCTTCCGGCGAGAGTATGCTGGATGTGACACGGCAGATCAAGGAACGGGGAGCTGCGAGAGTTTTCGTCTGTGCGACCTTTGGACTGTTCACCAACGGACTTCGGATCTTTGATGAGTATTATGAAAAAGGGTACCTGGACAAACTGATTACGACCAACCTTACTTATCTTCCACCGGAATTATATAGCAAACCTTATTTTGTCAAAGCAGATATGAGTAAGTTCCTGGCACTGATCATCGATTCACTGAATCACAATATTTCCATCAGCGCCGTACTGAATCCGACGGATAAGATCCATGAATTATTAGAGTCAAGAAAAGCTGGCCGTTAAGCCAGCTTTTCCTTATCTATCGGATTTCTTTATTTTCCATCAAAAGTCTGATGCCCTTTTGCTCCGCGCTATACCATTCTGTCGTCCCGGAAAAATTCCATACTTGTCGGATAGGCATAGGCATCTCCGATCTCATGGAGCAGCACCACCTTCAGCCGATTATTCAGCGTCTTTTTATCCAGCTTCATCGCCTCCGTCAGGGAAGCAAGCGGCAACTCTGCCTGCACCGGCAGGCCATACATTTCCAATACCTTCCGGATTCTCTCGGCTTCTCCTGCTTTAGTAAGTCCCTTCTCTTCCGCGATCCGTGTAATCTGATACATTCCGATCGCGACTGCCTCGCCGTGGCTCTCCCGCTCATAGTGGTAATATTGCTCGATCGTGTGCGCCAGAGTGTGACCAAAATTCAGAAGAATCCGCTCTCCCATGTCAAACTCGTCCTCTTCCACCACCTGCCGTTTGATATCCACACAGGTCGCGATCACTTCCGTCAGATGTTCTTCCAGATTCTCATATGAGCCATAACGCTCCAGGTCGGCAAACAATCCTGCATCCTTGATACAGCCGTATTTGATGACTTCGCCCAGACCGTCTGTCACGTATCTCCCTGGAAGGGTCTTTAGAACATCCGGGTCGATCAGGACCATTTTAGGCTGATAAAAAGCGCCCACCAGATTCTTGCCCTGGGGCAGATCCACTGCGACTTTTCCCCCTACCGAGGAGTCCACCTGTGCCAGGATCGATGTCGGAATCTGTACGAATTTGATTCCTCTTAAAAATGTAGCTGCCACAAAGCCTGCCAGGTCACCGACTACTCCGCCACCAAGCGCAACGATCAGATCTGTTCTGGTGATCTTTGCCGCAAGCAGAGAGCTATACACGCCGGGGATCGTCTGAAAACTCTTCGACGGTTCCCCATGAGGGATAATCGTTTCGTAGCATTCATATTTTTCAGAAAGAGTCTTTTTTAAGCCTTCCCCGTAATAGGAATAAACACGGTCATCTGAGATGATCATAATCTTCTTTCCCTGATATACCTCACTGATCCGCTCTGCCGCCTGGCTTAATATTCCTCTTTCAATATAAATCGGATATCCGTGCTCCTTTAAATCCACATACATTCTCATGTTCTCTTCCTCCCTAGGGTGCCTATCAGCTGCATACTTTTCCGACAGCACATACGGTTTAGTTTCTTTAATGTCGCATAACTGCCTGTCGGCTACATCTCTTTTCCAACAACTTTGGCAATCTGTGTAATCTCCTTCAGCAGCCTGTCATACTTGGCCGGCTTCAGGGATTGTCCACCGTCGCAAAGTGCACATTCCGGGTTATTGTGTACCTCGATCATAAGGCCGTCCGCTCCTGCTGCGACCGCTGCTTTTGCCATCGGCTCTACCAGCCACCATTTTCCGCCGGCATGGCTTGGATCTACGATGATCGGCAGGTGGCTGAGTCTCCGGATTACCGGAATCGCCTGGAGGTCCAGGGTATTTCTGGTATAGCTCTCAAAGGTACGCACGCCCCTCTCGCAGAGAATGACATTCTCATTGCCGGAGGACATGATGTATTCCGCAGACATGATCCACTCCTCATAAGTAGCATTTAAGCCCCTCTTTAACAGGATCGGTCTTTTCGTTCTTCCCAGCTGTTTCAGGAGATCGAAATTCTGCATATTTCTGGCACCGATCTGAATCAGATCCACCTTCTCATCAAAGATATCCAGGTACTCTGCGGACATCAGCTCGGTCACGATCGGAAGTCCTGTCACTTCCTTTGCCTTGCATAGAATGTCAAGTCCTGCAAGCCCCATTCCCTGGAAAGAGTATGGGCTGGTCCGCGGCTTAAATGCACCGCCACGCAACATATTTGCTCCGGATTCCTTTGCCGCCTTCGCGATCTCGATCACCTGCTCCTCGCTCTCTACTGAACAGGGACCGGCGATCAATGCCATATGACCGCCGCCCACCTTCACGCCGGATACGTCTACAATGGTATCCTCCGGGTGGAACGCACGGTTTGCCAGCTTATACGGCTCCTGGACGTGCATGACCTTCTCCACACTTTTATCTACTTCGAATAACCTGGGGTCGACGCGCACCGTATCTCCGATACAGCCGATGATCGTCAGCCCCTCCCCACGCACGATATGGGTCTCCAGGCCTTTCGCGTGAACCATTCCTACGACACGGTTCAAATTCTCTTCACTTGTTCTTGGTTTTAATACGATAATCATAATGTTCGTCCTTTCCTCTACTATTTCATACGAGATGAAGGCCTGCTGCACCTTCACTTAAGTATGTCTATCACTTTCCTATGAAACCGAGATGAACGTCCACTGGACGTTCACTTAGGTATGTATGACCAAAATAAGGTCCACTGGACCTTATTTCAGGTATGCATGGCAACAACAAATAACTCCCGCCGCCTGCAAATGCAGAGGACGAGAGTAATCTATACTTCGTGGTTCCACCTCAATTTACAAATACCTCACGGTAATTGCCTCATCAGGTACGCCGATACCGGTTATACCTTTGCAGATAACGGCTGCTGCCGGAAATGCCTACTAATCTGGCGGTACACACTACCAGGATATTCAACACTCTACTCCAAGAGGAATTCAATATAACTCCTTGCGTCCTAATCTCACCAACCAAGGACTCTCTGGGCCAACTCATTATATTTACTACTTCTTTTCATCGTATTTCAATAGTAGAATATGTAATTTTCAAATCTTATAGACTATGATACACAAATTCATAGAATTTGTCAATTCATAATTTTGGCCGGTTTTATCTCGTAAAATACTTTTCCTTGATGATATCCACCGGCATCTTCTGCCCGGTCCAAAGTTCAAAAGATGCTGCTCCCTGATATAACAGCATATACAGCCCGTTCGCAGTCTGGCAGCCTGCCGCTTTCGCTTTCTTCAGAAGCAGCGTCTCTTCCGGATTGTAAATCACGTCAAAGACGAACAGATCCTTGTGGAATACACTATCGTCCTGAATGATGCATCTGTCCGTATTCGGGGCCATTCCGACCGTCGTTCCATTTACCAGGATCACGCTCTCCCCAATCTCCTTCTTTAAGAGCTCCGGATCAGAGAAATCATACAGCTTCAGTACACAGTCCGTTTTCTCTCTTAATTTCTCTATAATTCCTTCTGCGCGGGTGAAGAAATCATCACGTATATTAAACACCGTTATTTCTTTTACTCCATCGAGCGCTGCCTGGATCAGGATCGCCGCGGCCGCACCGCCTGCACCGAGAAGTGTCATCTTCTTTCCAATGATATTCTGGCCTGCCTCCTCGACCGAACGCATGAACCCGATTCCGTCCGTCGTATATCCAGTCAGCACGCCGTGATCATTCACGACCGTATTCGCCGCACCGCCGATCTCCGCAGCCGGTGAAAGGTGATCCACCAGAGAGCATACCAGATTCTTATCCGGCATCGTCAGATTGAATCCCCTGGCTCCCATCACTTTAAGCCCTTCCACTGCCTTCGCCAACGTATCCGTACCCACATCAAATGCCAGATATGCATAATCCAGTCCCAGCTGATGGAATGCTTCATTATGCATCATTGGTGAGATGCTGTGCTCTACCGGGCTTCCCAAAAGTCCCGTCAATACGGTGTGTCCTGTTATCTCATATGCCATAATTTATGTCCTCCAATTTCCTGCATTGTCACGCACTTTACAACTGTAAAGCGCTACCATGTTTTCTATCATAGCATATCTTTCGGGAAAAATCCAGCCTGACCTTTCTAATCCTTCCAGAATTCCGCATACTTCCCGCCGTTTTCCATATTGATGCCTCGCGCCTCTGCCATCTCACTGACCGTAACGAGCTGATAGCCTTTTTCGATCAGCATCGGAATCAGCTTGATCGCTGCATCCACACTCTGTGTATGAATATCATGCATCAGGATAATATCTCCATCCCCACTGCTCATCACTGAGTCAATGTTCGACTGTACATCCCTTGTCTTCCAGTCAAGTGTATCTACCGACCAAAGAATCATCGGAGCGCCCACATTCGCTTTCACCGTATCGTTGATCGCGCCATACGGCGGACGTACAAGGGTTGCCGGCTGTCCGGCTTCTTGCGCGATCAGATTGTTCGTATCTCCAATCTGCTTTTGAATCCCTTCCGCCGATAGCTTGGTAAGCTTCGGATGGTCATAGGAATGGTTCCCCAGCTCACATCCAATCTCCAGCATCTTCTTCACTGCATCACCGTATGTCGGCACATTCTTACCCTGCATGAAGAATGTTGCATGTGCATCGTACTGCTCCAGTGCCTCCAGAAGCTCCATCGTCCTTGGTCCGGGCCCGTCATCAAAGGTCAGCGCGATCATCGGCTTATTGGGATCTACCCCACTTTCAATATTTACCAGTTTCCCGTCCTCTGCAAATTCTGCCTCCCGGGAGCCGATCTTCTGTTTTCCGGTCAGCATCTTGCCCTCGCTGTCAAAATAATATTTGGTATCATCCAGCTCCAGCCAGCCCAGATGCATCGTTCCGTCTTCATTGAAATAATATTTCCCGTCATCAGTATCCATCCAACCGGTCTTCATAATGCCCTTTTTGCTAAAATAGTATGTACCGCTCTGAATCTCCTGCCAGCCTGTCAGTCTCGTTCCTTTTTCGTTAAAATAATACGTCTTTCCGTGATAAGTAATGAAATCATTCTCTACATAACTGCCATCCCAACGCTTGAACTTCTTGCCATCCCATTCACCATACTTATTCTTGACCTCCAGCTTTCCTTCTTTTACATCGATCCGAACCTTTCCGAACCATTCTGTATAAAGCGGAGTCGTCATCTCACTGGTCAGTTCCGCCTTGATCGGGAATTCCCCTTCCTGCGAACCGTCGCCTTCGCAATCAAGGGAATATCCGATTCCCTGATTCAATTCATCTAACAGATCCTGTATCGTATATTCCGTGTCTTCATTCAGCTTTTGCTTCACATCCCCCTTACAGGTAGCCTTAGCCGTAAACACGGGTCTTTCTTCTCCCTGAATAATGGAAATATTCTCTGTCTTCAGCACGATCGGTATTTCCTTGCTCTCCCCTGCTGCCGCCGCATTGCTGAGTAACAGTGTAATAATAAAACAAAGACCCAGAACTCCCAAAATACTTTTCCCTGAAATCTGGTTCCTTCTTCTCCTGTTCCTCCGGCGCCTCGCCCTGGCTCTGGCCTGCGCCTGCTTCATCTCGCGTTTATTCATTGTTCTCTCCCCTACACAATATCTTGCTATATCAGCATATTACTATATACATTATAAGCGAACTTAAAGTTATATACAATGGAAAATTTTCTTAAGTTATATTAAAAATTATAGTTATTTTTGTAACATTTGAAATATTTGTAACATTTAAAAAAGAACAGAAGGCGTGCCAGTCGCTCCTCCTGTTCTTATTTATTTGATTTCATTTATAAACCGAGCTGAACGTCCACTGGACATTCACTTAGGCATGCCTGGCAACCAAGATGATAGTCCGCCGGACCTCCAGGTTTAGAAGCCAAATTTGAGTCGGATTTCACATCCATTGCTCCACTTTGGTATACCCGGCATTCAAAATACTGCCCTATCCAATCACTCTCACACGCAGTACCCCTTCGATTGTTTCAAGCCCTGCAGTCACTTCTTCGTTCACTTCAGAATCCACATCGATCATGGTATACGCATACTCGCCACGGCTCTTGTTCGTCATATCTGCAATATTGACGCTGTCCTTTGCGAGAAGTGCCGTAAACTGACCGATCATGTTCGGAATATTCTTATGAAGAATCGTAATTCTGGTCTTCATGCGCACTCCCATGTCGCATGCCGGATAGTTGACGGAATTCTTGATATTTCCGTTTTCCAGGAAATCCATCAGTTCTTTCACAGCCATCTTTGCACAGTTATCCTCGGATTCTTCCGTAGATGCGCCCAGATGCGGGATTACGATCGCATTCTTCACACCGGTGATCTCCGGCGTCGGGAAATCTGTCACATATCGTTTTACCTTGCCGCTCACCAGAGCGTCCACGATAGCTTCACTATTTACCAGCACATCTCTCGCGAAATTCAGAACCACCACGCCGTCTTTCATCAGGTCGATGGCGTTCTTGTCGATCATTCCCTTCGTATCTTCCAGTGCCGGAACATGGATCGTGATATAGTCACACTCCCGATAGAGTTCATCAACGCTCTTCGCATGATGGATGCTTCTGGAAAGCCTCCATGCGGAATCCACGGAAACATACGGGTCATACCCATATACGTCCATACCCAGATTCGTCGCCGCGTTTGCCACCAGAACGCCAATCGCTCCAAGCCCGATCACGCCCAGCTTCTTTCCTTCAATCTCACAGCCGGCAAATGCCTTCTTCGCTTTTTCCGCATCCTTGGCAATGTTGCCGTCTTCTTCATTTTCCTGCACCCAGTTGATTCCTCCGATGATATCCCGGGACGCCAGAAGCATTCCCGCAATCACCAGCTCTTTTACTCCATTCGCATTGGCGCCCGGCGTATTAAATACCACGATTCCTTTCTCTGCGCATTTGTCAAGCGGAATATTGTTGACGCCGGCGCCGGCACGCGCCACCGCCTTTAGACTCTTATCAAACTCCATCTCATGCATGGACGCGCTTCTTACCAGAACGGCGTCTGCGCCCTTCGCATCGCTTGCCGGAACATATTCATCGGTAAAATTCTCGAGCCCTGCCGGAGAAATAGGATTTAAACAATAATATTTATGCATCATTACAGATTCTCCTCTTCAAACTTTTTCATGAACGCTACAAGCGCCTCAACACCTTCATACGGCATCGCATTATAAATACTTGCGCGCATACCGCCAACCGTGCGGTGCCCCTTCAGATTCTCAAGTCCTGCCTCTTTTGCTTCCTTTACGAACTTCGCATCCAGCTCATCATTGCCCGTCACGAACGGCACATTCATAAGAGAACGGTCTTTCTTCGTGGCAGTTCCCTTAAAGAGCCTGCTCTCGTCAAGGAAATCGTAAAGCAGCTTCGCCTTTTTCTCATTGCGCTCCTTCATCACTTCAAGGCCGCCCATTTTCTTGAGCCATTTGAATACCTTGCCGCAGATGTAGATTCCGTATGCCGGCGGAGTATTGTAAAGAGATTTCGCATCTGCATGTGTCTTATACTGAAGCATGGTCGGAGTTCCCGGAAGAACATCCTCCGTGATCAGATCTTCCCGAATGATCACGATCACCGTTCCTGCCGGTCCGATATTTTTCTGTACGCCGCCGTAGATCACGCCATATTTTGTGACGTCAACGGGCTCTGACAGGAAGCAGGAAGAAACGTCTGCGACCAGAATCTTTCCCTTCGTATTTGGGAGCTCTTTATATTTGGTTCCGTAAATCGTGTTATTCTCACAGATATAGACATAATCTGCATCCTCGTCGATCGGAAGATCAGAGCAGTCCGGAATATAGGAAAATGTCTTATCCTCGGAAGATGCGATCTTGTTCACTTTTCCGTACTTAGCCGCCTCGGCCGCCGCTTTTTTCGCCCACTGACCGGTCACGATATAATCTGCGACCTTATTCTTCATCAGATTCATCGGGATCATGGCAAACTGCTGGCTCGCGCCGCCCTGCAGGAACAATACTTTATAATTGTCCGGTATATTCATCAGATCACGCAGGTCTTTTTCCGCGTCGCCTATGATTTCCTCAAATGCTTTTGAACGGTGGCTCATCTCCATAACCGACATGCCGGTTCCTTTATAATCCAACATCTCCTCTGCCGCCTCGCGCAGTACTTCTTCCGGTAATACCGCCGGTCCCGCTGAAAAATTGTAAACTCGTTTCATAATTTCCTCCATTCCATTGCTGCCTTAAAACCTACTGTTTCAACTACATATCTATGCAATACGGTGACGAAACAGTCTAAAGGTGTCCGTCACCGCATAACAAACAAATCCTCAAATTTCTATTGTTCCTGCTCTTTCGCCTGAAGATCACCCTCATCAAAAGCCTCGCTGATCGCTGCTCCCGGCGCCACCATCGGCCACACCTTATCGTCACAGTCGATCTGACAGTCTATCACAATCGGTCCATCACAGGAAAGTGCCATCTGAAATGCCTCTGCAAATTCTTCTCTGGTTGTCGCGCGGACTGCTTTCGCACCCATCGCTTCCGCCAGCTTCACAAAGTCTACCGCATCATTTAAGACCGTCGCCGAATAACGCTGGCCATAGAACAAATTCTGCCACTGGCGCACCATTCCAAGCACATGATTGTTGATCACCACCTGAATGATCGGGATATGATGGCGGACCGCCGTCGCGATTTCGTTCATATTCATACGGAAACAGCCATCTCCTGCGATATTAACGACCGTCTTATCCGGACAGCCCATCTTCGCGCCCAGAGAGGCTCCCAGGCCATAGCCCATCGTTCCAAGTCCGCCGGACGTAAGAAGGGTCCTCGGCTTCGTATATTTATAATACTGGGCAGCCCACATCTGATGCTGTCCCACCTCCGTGACGATCAGGGCGTCCCCCTTCGTCTGCCGGTAGATCTCCTCCACCACATAGGGGCCGGTAAGAATCTCCGGATGGTAGGTCAGCGGATATTTCTGCTTGTATTCCTGAATCGTCTGTACCCATTCCTCATGATTCAGCTGCGGAAGCTGCCGGTTAAGAACTGTCAGGACTTCTTTGATATCTCCCACTACCCCCGCATCGATGATCACATTCTTATTCATCTCTGCCACGTCGATATCGATCTGAAGGATCTTTGCATGGCTCGCAAATTTTTTGGCATTTCCGACTACACGGTCAGAAAATCTCGCCCCGATCACCACCAAAAGGTCGCAGCTGCAGACTCCAAAGTTCGACGTCTTGGTCCCATGCATGCCCAGCATGCCGGTGTAAAGCTCGTCGGTGCCCGGATATGCGCCTTTTCCCATCAGGGTATCGCACACCGGCGCATGCACCTTCTGTACGAACTCCCAAAGTTCCTCGCTGGCGTCAGAGAGCACGGCACCGCCGCCCACGAAAATATACGGACGTTTCGCCTTTTTAATCATCTTAACCGCATTTTCCACATCTGCCATGCAGATATCCTTGCTATATTTTTTCACCGGTTCGATCTTCACCGGCCTGTAATCCGTCTTGTTGGCCGTCACGTCCTTCGGGATATCTATAAGTACCGGTCCCGGACGGCCGGATCTTGCGATGGTAAATGCCCGGCGTACCGTGTCTGCCAGTTGTTTTACGTCTTTTACGATAAAATTGTATTTCGTGATCGGCATCGTGATTCCAGTGATGTCGATCTCCTGAAAGCTGTCTTTACCAAGAAGCGGCACTCCCACATTACAGGTAACCGCAACCATCGGTATGGAATCCATGAATGCGGTGGCGATTCCCGTCACCAGATTGGTCGCTCCCGGTCCGCTGGTCGCAAAGCACACGCCGACTTTTCCGGTCGCACGGGCATATCCGTCTGCCGCGTGAGATGCGCCCTGTTCGTGAGAGGTCAGGATATGCGTAATTTCATCCCTGTGTTTATATAATTCATCATATACATTCAAAATCGCGCCGCCCGGATATCCGAAAATGGTATCCACGCCCTGCTCTTTTAAACACTCTATCAATATCTCTGCTCCATTTAACTGCATCGTGCATTCCCCTTTATTCATAAATGTATAAAAATCCCCAATCACGCCGTGCGCGTGGGCCCTGCCTGGCTTCGTTACCTCTTGTTAACGCGGAATCTCCAGCACTGCTCCTCTGTTTCCGCTGGTCACCATCGATGCATATCTTGCAAGATATCCGGTGGTCACTTCCGGATCTCTCGGCTGCCATTTTGCCTTTCTTGCCGCCAGCTCTTCGTCTGAGATCTTTGCATTCAATGTCAGATTCGGGATATCGATCTGAATGATATCGCCTTCCTCGATCAGAGCTACCGGACCGCCTACTGCTGCTTCCGGTGAAACATGCCCGATGGAAGCGCCTCTTGATGCGCCGCTGAACCTGCCGTCCGTGATCAGCGCTACGGAAGAGCCAAGTCCCATACCTGCGATCGCCGAAGTCGGGTTCAACATCTCCGGCATGCCCGGACCGCCCTTAGGTCCGACATAGCGGATTACGACTACGTCGCCCGGGTTGATCCTGCCGCCCTTGATTGCCTGGATCGCATCGTCCTCACACTCAAACACTCTTGCCGGCCCTTCATGTACCAGCATCTCCGGTACCACCGCGGAACGTTTTACCACGCTGCCGTCCGGTGCGATATTTCCCTTCAGAACTGCAAGGCCGCCGGTCTCGCTATATGGGTTCTCAATCGGACGAATCACTTCCGGATTCTTATTGACACAGCCTGCGATATTCTCGCCCACTGTCTTGCCGGTCACGGTCATGCACTCAGTGTGCAAAAGTCCCTTTTTATTCAATTCATTCATAACTGCGTAAACGCCGCCGGCCTCATTTAAATCTTCCATATAAGTCGGGCCTGCCGGTGCAAGATGGCACAGGTTCGGCGTCTTCTCGCTGATTCCATTTGCGAAATCGATCTCAAAATCCATTCCCACTTCGTGAGCGATGGCCGGGAGATGCAGCATACTGTTTGTAGAGCAGCCCAGCGCCATATCGACGGTAAGCGCATTCAAAATCGCCTCTTTTGTCATAATATCTCTCGGGCGGATATTCTTTCTGTAAAGCTCCATGACCTGCATACCCGCATGCTTTGCAAGCCGAATCCTCTCAGAATAAACAGCCGGGATCGTGCCATTACCCTTAAGTCCCATACCCAGGACTTCTGTCAGACAGTTCATGCTGTTCGCGGTATACATACCGGAGCAGGAACCACAGGTCGGGCATACCTTGTTCTCAAATTCGCAGACATCTTCTTTGGTCATGGTGCCTGCCGCATAGGAGCCCACCGCCTCGAACATACTGGAAAGGCTGCGTTTCTGTCCTTTTACATGACCTGCGAGCATCGGGCCGCCACTGACAAATACGGTCGGCACATTGATTCTCGCCGCTGCCATCAAAAGTCCGGGTACATTCTTATCACAGTTGGGAACCATAACTAACGCATCAAACTGATGTGCCAGAGCCATCGCCTCAGTAGAATCCGCGATCAGATCCCTGGTCACCAGAGAGTATTTCATACCAATGTGTCCCATAGCGATTCCGTCACATACTGCGATCGCCGGGAAAACAATAGGCGTACCACCCGCCATAGCAACGCCCATCTTTACGGCGTTTACGATTTTATCCAGGTTCATATGTCCCGGAACGATCTCATTATAGGAGCTTACGATACCGACTAACGGGCGTTCCAGCTCTTCCTTGGTAAACCCCAGCGCATTAAATAAGGAACGATGCGGCGCCTGCTGCATTCCTGTTTTTACATTATCACTTTTCATCCTTTTGTCCCTCCATCTTTCTATCTCAACTACTCTGCCTAACCATGTATGGCAATCAGGAAATACGCTCGCAGATCAGATTGCCCATCTGCGCAGTTCCCACCTTCACACATCCTTCAGACATAATGTCTCCGGTTCTGTATCCGTCTTTTAACACCTGCGATACGGCACGCTCGATCGCATCTGCCGCCTGATCCTGGTCCAGACTGAACCTGAGCATCATCGCCGCGGAAAGGATCGTCGCAATCGGGTTCGCGATTCCCTGCCCCGCAATATCCGGTGCGGAACCGCCGCTTGGCTCATAAAGTCCGAACTTTGTCTCATTTAAGCTGGCACTTGCGAGCATTCCGATGGATCCTGTCACCATACTTGCCTCATCCGACAGAATATCTCCAAACATATTCTCTGTCAGGATCACATCAAACTGCTTCGGATCTCTCACAAGCTGCATCGCACAGTTGTCGACCAGCATATGTTCCAGCGTCACCTCCGGGTACTCCCCTGCCACTTCCTCCACAACCTTTCTCCAAAGTCTGGAAGAATCCAGTACATTCGCTTTATCAACGCTCGTAACCTTTTTCCTTCTCTTCATCGCAATGTCAAATGCACGCAGCGCGATTCTGCGGATCTCGTTCTCATTATATGTAAGGGAATCATAAGCGGTCAATACGCCATTTTCTTCCACTGTTTTTCTCTCTCCAAAATATAGTCCTCCGGTCAGTTCACGCATGATCATCAGATCAAACCCGCCCGCTGTGATCTCCTCCTTGAGCGGACACGCACCTGCAAGCTCTTCATACAGAATCGCAGGACGCAGATTTGCAAACAGACCTAACTCTTTCCTGATCTTAAGAAGTCCGGCCTCCGGTCGCTTCTGCGGCTCCAGCTTATACCACGGGGAAGTCTTTGCATCCCCGCCGATCGAGCCCATCAGCACTGCATCACAGGCCTTCGCTTTTTCCACCGTCTCATCGGTGAGGGGAATCCCATGCACGTCGATGGAAGCGCCTCCCAGTAATAACTGCTCATAGGAACAGGTAAATCCATAAACTTCTCCGACTTTATCCAGGACCTTCATGGCCTCCGTCACAATCTCAGGTCCGATTCCGTCCCCTTTAATAACTCCAATTTTCAGGTTCATTCTATTCATTCCCTTCCACTAAATATCGTATCCCGTCCGGCAGTCCGGTCGAAATCTATTGCTCTTAAAAATCTGTTATTCATAATAATATCGCATTTTCTTTTCACTTTCAACCCTTTAATATGGAAAAGCGCAAAAAATTAGAGTGCAATCTGTTTTTGTGTACAGCAGGAGAGGTTCCTCCTCATTTTAATTGTAAAATACATAGGTACCTGTTAAAAAAATCACCGTTTCACTTCTCAGTACCTGCCTACATTCACAATATTTTATAAAAGGTTCTCATTAATTCTTCCCTATCAACTCAATTCGTTCTTATTTTTGTATATATTGCACATTTTTATCGTTATTATTTTCACATTTATTGTGCTTTTTTCCTTCATTTTTTTTGTTTTTATCCGTTTTCTCTCTTGAAAAATCTTAATATTAGTGGTAACATTACACATAAACCCAATATGTAGTTATAAAAAAGTAATTAAAGGAGGTTGAAAATCATGGGATTTTTAACAGGAAAGACAGCTCTCATCACCGGTGCAGGACGAGCTGTATTAAGTGATGGAAGATGCGGATCCATCGGATATGGTATCGCTACCGCATATGCAAAGGAAGGTGCGAACCTGGTTATCACCGGACGTAACGTTCAGAAGCTCAACGACGCAAAGGAAGAGCTTGAAAGCCGTTATGGAATCAAGGTTCTCACAGTACAGGCTGATGTCAATGCAGGCGCAGACAACGAGACTGTTGTACAGAATGTAGTAAAACAGGCGATTGAAACATTCGGACGGATCGACGTGCTGATCAACAATGCACAGGCTTCCGCTTCCGGCGTAACTTTGGCAGATCACACGACTGAGCAGTTCAATCTGGCACTCTATTCCGGATTATACGCAGCATTCTATTATATGAAGGCTTGCTATCCGTACCTGAAAGAGACCAAGGGCTCCGTTGTGAACTTTGCTTCCGGTGCAGGACTTTTCGGAAACTTCGGACAGTGCGCTTATGCCGCTGCAAAAGAAGGAATCCGTGGACTTACCCGTGTAGCTGCTACCGAATGGGCTGCTGACGGCATCAACGTTAACATCGTTTGCCCGCTGGCATGGACCGCTCAGCTTGAGAAATTCGAGCAGGCATATCCGGATGCATTTAAGGCTAACGTACACACTCCGCCGGCAGGACACTTCGGCGATGCTGAGTTAGAGATCGGACGTGTATGCGTACAGCTCGCAAATCCTGATTTCAAGTACATGACAGGTGAGACCCTGACCTTAGAGGGTGGCCTTGGCCAGAGACCATAATACCAGTCACTAATCTGAACAGATGTATAGAAAAAGAAGGCGGAATCCCGCCTTCTTTTTTCATTCGTTGCCATGCATACCGAGACGAAGGTCCACTGGACCTTATTTGGGTTATCTAACACAGTTTCCAGATATCTCTATTGTACTCCGCAATCGTTCTGTCGGAGGAGAAGAAACCAGCCTTCGCAATATTTACCAGCATTTTCCGCGCCCAGCTCATGCGATCCGTATAATCGGCAAGCGCCTCTTCCTTCTTCGCGATATATTCCTTCACATCCAGCAGCGTCATGAACCAGTCTTTCCGGATCAGTTCAGCGTGAAGTTCCAGCAGGAGATATTTATCTCCAATTCGCAGAAGCTCCGGACTGATAATAAAATCGACCAGTCTGCGAATCTCTTCGTCTTCTATATAGAAGTCGACTGCACTGTAATCCGCCTTGCGATAGTGCTCAATCACTTCCTCACTGGATTTACCGAAGATGTAGATATTTTCATCGCCTACAAGCTGATGGATCTCCACATTCGCGCCGTCCTCGGTTCCTAAAGTCACCGCGCCGTTCAGCATGAACTTCATGTTGCCCGTTCCGCTGGCCTCCTTGGAGGCGAGAGAAATCTGCTCGGAAATATCACAGGCCGGAATCAACTTTTCCGCCAGAGTGACATTATAATTCTCCACCATCACCACATTCAGATACGGCGCCACCTCCGGATCGTTCTTAATTAGTTCCTGCAGGCACAGGATTAAATGAATGATATCCTTCGCGATGATATATGCCGGTGCCGCCTTTGCCCCAAAGAGAATGGTGATCGGTTTCGCCGGCTTTTTGCCGCCCTTGATCTCCAGATACTTATAGATCACATAGAGCGCATTCATCTGCTGACGTTTGTACTCATGGAGACGTTTTACCTGAATGTCGAAGATCGAATCCGGATTAAGAATGAGTCCCTGCGTCTTCTCCAGGTATGCTGCCAGGTCCTCCTTCTTTTTCTGCTTCACATCGAGAAGTTCCCCCAGCGCCATCTCGTCGTCCGCATACTCCAGCAATTTTTCAAGTTCGGACGCATCTTTGCGGTATCCGGTCCCAATGAGACCGTCAAGCCACGCCACCAACTCATGATTGCAATGCAGAAGCCATCTTCTGAAGGTGATTCCATTGGTCTTGTTGTTGAATTTTTCCGGGTAAATGTCGTAGAAGGCCTTCAGTTCTTCGTTCTTCAGAATCTCTGTGTGGAGGTAGGCCACGCCATTTACGCTATATCCGAAATGGATATCCATGTGTGCCATGTGCACTCTGTCGTCCTCATCGATGATCTGCACCTTGGGGTCCTTGTATTTTCCCTTGATTCGTGCGTCCAGATCCTTGATGATCGGTACGATCTGCGGCGCTACCTGTTCCAGATAGCCAAGCGGCCATTTCTCCAGTGCCTCCGCAAGAATCGTGTGGTTTGTGTAAGCGCAGGTCTTTTCCACGATTTCGATTGCTTCATTAAAATCAATATGTTTCTTCACCAGAAGACGGATCAGCTCCGGTATCACCATAGACGGGTGTGTGTCGTTAATCTGAATCGCCACGTGCTCATGTAGCTTTCTCAGTTCATATCCCTTCTCCTCACACTCGTGCAGAATGAACTGTGCCGCATTCGACACCATAAAATACTGCTGATATATCCGCAGGAGATTTCCGGCCTTGTCACTGTCATCGGGATAGAGGAACAAGGTCAGATTCCTCTCGATATCCTCTTTGTCGAACTGGATTCCCTCTTCACCGACCAGTCCATCATCTACCGTCTCCACATCAAATAAATGCAGTTTATTCGTGCCGCCCTCATAGCCTGTCACATCAATATCGTACAGTTTGGAGCGCAGGGTAAAATCCTTGAACGGCACTTCAAAGGATACGCCGGTCTCATTAAGCCAGCCCTCCGCCTCAATCCACGGATTCTTGATCTCTTTCTGCTTGTGGTCCTCAAATAACTGTCTAAACAATCCCATATGATAATTCAGACCAATGCCGTCCCCATTCAGTCCGAGCGTTGCGATCGAATCCAGGAAACATGCGGCAAGACGGCCAAGTCCGCCATTGCCCAAAGACGGTTCCGGCTCCACTTCTTCGATTTCCGCCATATTCTTCCCATGCTTTTCCAGAATCTCTGCCACCTCGTCATACAGTCCCAGATTGATCAGGTTGTTTGACAGCAGCTTCCCGATCAGGAATTCTGCAGAAATGTAATACAACTTCCGGCTGCCCGTGTTACTTGGTGATACTTTAATCTTCTCTTTTGTGAGTGTGAGCAATGCATAATATACCTGCTCATTGGTCGCCTCATCGAGGCTGACCCCATATTTTCCCTTGATAATTTCTTCCAATCTACTCTCCATAATACAACTTTCCTTCCTACGCTTTGACCGATGCCTTCTCTTTCTTCACCGGCCCTCTTCCATACAATTCCGTCATTTTCCGAACCTTCTTCACCAGCTTATCCGTAATCTCGCCTTTTTCAAGCCTCCACTTCCAGTTATCTCCCAGGGTCGACGGCTGGTTGATTCTCGCCTCATTGCCCAGGCACAAATAGTCCTGAATTGGTATGATACAGGTATCCGATACAGAGGCCTGCGCCATGCGGATAATCTCCCAGACTGCCTTTTTCGTATCCAGCCTTTTGTGGCCCATATATCGGAGCGCAAACGCTTTATCCTCCGGCCCCAGCGCCTCATACCAGCCTGCGAGCGTCTCGTTATCATGCGTTCCTGTATAGACTACGCTGTTCTTGTCATAATTATGCGGCAGATAATTACTTGGCTCTCTGGCGTCAAACGCAAACTCCAGCACCTTCATGCCCGGATATCCGGAATCCTTCACCATCTGAAGCACGGAGTCTGTCAAAAATCCCAGATCCTCCGCGATAATATTGACCTCCCCGAGTTTTTCCTTCACTGTACCAAACAGATCCATACCCGGTCCTGCCTCCCAGTGTCCGAATTCGGCCGTCTCATCTCCGTATGGAATCGAATAATATTCATCAAATCCACGGAAATGATCGATGCGGATCACATCGTATAATTCCATACAATGCGCGATTCTCTGAATCCACCACTTGTATCCCATCTCCTTGTGATATTCCCAGTTATAGAGCGGGTTGCCCCAAAGCTGTCCGGTCGCACTGAAGGCGTCCGGAGGGCAGCCGGCCACGCCAGTCGGCATTCCTTCCTCATCGAACTGGAATAACTGCGGATTGGCCCAACTGTCCGAACTGTCAAAAGACACGTAAATCGGGATATCCCCGATGATCTGAATCCCTTTCTTATTCGCAAATTTCTTAAGCCTCTTCCACTGTACATAAAATTCAAACTGAAGGAACTTCTGGAACAGAATTCCTTCCACGTGTTTCTCTTCAAACTTCCGCAAAGCCTGTGTATCCCGCCGGCGGTATTTCCCCTTCCACTCGCTCCAGCTCTTCCCGCCGTGCGCGTCCTTAAGCTCCATGAACAGAGCATAATCGTCAAGCCAGCCGGCCTGCTTTCTGCAGAATTCCCGGAACCTCTGATCCGTCTCAATCCGGCTTCTCAGAAAGGCTTTCCTCAAAAGCTCAAACCGGGATTCGTAAATCTTTGCATAGTCCACATACCGGCTGTCACTTCCGAAATCACACGCCTTACACTCCTTCTTCTTAAGCCAGCCCTTCTCCACAAACGCTTCCAGATCTATATAATATGGATTCCCGGCAAAGGTCGAAAACGACTGATATGGCGAATCCCCGTACCCGGTAGGTCCAAGGGGCAGAATCTGCCAATATTTCTGGCCGGCCCTTTTCAGAATCTTCACGAACTCATAGGCCTCTTTTGAAAATGTCCCAATTCCATATTCCGAGGGCAGACTTGCCACCGGAAGCAGAATTCCACTTGCTCTCATCTCGTACACCTCATCACTGTTAAATAGTTCAGGCAATTGTCCACTGAACCTTCACTTAAATATGCATAGCAGTGCCAAAAACGCAAAGCACTTTCTAATATACTTAATATAACCAAAACAAGGTCCACTGGACCTTGTTTTAGGTATGCCTGGTAACAGAAAAGCATTGCCACCTTGCCGCAATGCCCTTCCTGGTTTTCTTTTTAGTTTGCTGCTCCCGGTTTCTCCACCTGAGAAATTGCACTCTTCATCATGGGAATCCGGCAGTTCTTGTTGCTTCCAAATTCAACGATCACATCATCATCTGAGATATCGATCACAACTCCGTAGAAGCCGCTTGTCGTAAGAATCGTATCTCCTACCTCCAGCTCTGAAAGCATGAGCTGAACTCTCTTCTGCTCTTTTTTCTGCGGTCTCATGAGCAACCACCAGAATCCTCCGATAATTACCACATAAAACAAAATCAAAACAATGGGGTTATTCATCTTTATTTCCTCCTAAATCTAAAAAGCACTATTGCTATCATACACAATCTTACCCGTTTCATCAAGTAATTTTAAGAAATTCATACATTTTTAACCATTTTTTTCTTCCATGCGCCTTAAAGTCTCCATTTTGAACTCCTTATAGCGCCCTGCTTCAACGGCCGCACGTATCTGCTCCATCAGCGTATTATAGTAATACAGATTGTGCAGAACACAAAGGCGCATTCCGAGCATCTCCTTTGCCTTCAGCAAATGCCGGATATAGGCCCTCGAATAATGCCTGCAGGCAGGACAGTTACAGCCCTCCTCGATCGGTCGGGAATCCAGCTCGTATTTCGCATTGAACAGATTCAACTTGCCGTATCTGGTATATACGTGTCCGTGCCTTCCATTTCTGCTGGGGTAGACGCAGTCAAAAAAGTCGACTCCGCGGTCCACAGCTTCCAGAATATTGGCCGGAGTTCCCACTCCCATCAGGTAGGTCGGTTTCTTCTCCGGCAAATGCGGCACTACCTCGTCCAGAATCCGGTACATCTCTTCGTGCGATTCCCCTACTGCGAGGCCGCCCACCGCGTATCCGTCCAGGTCGAGCTCCGTGATTCTTTTCGCGTGTTCGATCCGGATATCCTCGTAGATGCCTCCCTGGTTGATTCCAAACAGAAGCTGATGTGGATTGATCGTATCCTCCATGCCATTCAGTCTCGTCATCTCCGCTTTGCACCGGGAAAGCCAGCGGGTCGTCCTATCTACCGATGCCTGCATATACTGCCTGTCCGCCACGCTGGAGGGGCACTCGTCAAATGCCATGGCAATGGTGGAGGCAAGGTTCGACTGGATCTGCATGCTCTCCTCCGGTCCCATGAAAATCTTTCTGCCGTCTACATGGGACTGAAAATAGACTCCTTCCTCTTTGATCTTCCGCAGACCTGCCAGAGAAAACACCTGAAAACCGCCTGAATCCGTCAGGACCGGACGGTCCCAGTTCATGAACTTATGGATTCCTCCAAGCGCTTTTACCACCTTATCCCCCGGTCTCACATGGAGGTGATAGGTATTGGACAGCTCCACCTGCGTTCCGATCTCTTTTAAATCCGTTGTCGCAACGGCCCCTTTAATTGCCGCCGCAGTTCCCACATTCATAAATACAGGGGTCTCAACGACCCCGTGTACTGTGTGCAGTCTTCCCCTTTTGGCAAGACCGTCTTTTTTTATAATCTCATACATTATGCTTACAAACTCCTGTTCTAATAATGGCATACGACCGGTGTTCCTGCCTGCACATTATTGTAGATTGTCTTGGCCACATTGTACTGCAAATTCACACAGCCATGCGAGCCATGGGTCAGGTATCTGCTACCGCCGAATGCTGCCTGCCAGGGCGCATCATGTAGTCCGATTCCACCGTTAAACGGCATCCAGAAGGAAACCGGGGACTCCCACTCATAGCTTCCGTCCGGTTTCTTCGGCCCGCGAAGTGTGGCGTTCCTCGTGCAATATTTGATCAGATACACGCCCTGCGGCGTCGCATCCCCCGCACTCGGTTTTCCGGTAACGATCGGCGCATTGATCACCAGGCTTCCATTTACAAAAAGGTAAACATTCTGGTTCGTCAGATCCACTTCCACGTAAGTGCCGCCCCAGTCCGCACCGTCATGGCTTGCCGCTTTCTGCTTATATGCCGGCTCCCTGCTTACGACATCACCCTTTTGAATGTTCTCAAGAAGCGCCTTACTTTCCGCTTCCTTATCAATGATCCAGCCGTAATCTCCGCCTTCCACCTTCACCGTATTTCCATTGCCGGAGACGAAAGTACGCTGCGTTCCTCTCGTGTTATACTTCTTTGCCAGTTCCGCCACATACTCTGTGACCTTATCACTGTTAAACGTAACCGCCATGTTATCATCGGTATTCACCCACTGAGAAATCACAGCCTTATCCACCACCTCATTATTTGATCCCATGGTGTAGGTAATGCTGGCCTTCAAATACTGATTCATGGTGTCACATGCCTTCTTAACCTCCTCAGAATCCTGCAGATACTTCGGTTTCACATAACAGGACTCTTCCGTCATATCCATCTGATTTTGAAATCCTTCGATATATTCACCGACTTTTTCCCGAAAAATCTCCTGGTCGATCTGACTTCCTGTCTCCTCTTTTTTCGGCACGAACTGATTCCCGTCAAATTCCGGCTTTGAAGATACCGGTGGCGTCTGATTCTCTTCCTTCATGCAGTCCAGAGAAGCCAGCTTCTCCGTTAATTTCTGTCCATCATACTCTACTCCCACGGAAGCGGTAATCTCGGATTCCTCCCAAAGCCCCTTCGGCCACAAAAATGGATTCTGTGCTTTTAACTGCTTACTGAGTTCATCACTCTTCTTGTAAGCCACAGCAATATCGGAACCGTCTATCACTTCCTGCGTTCCGTCTGACTTCTTCAAAGTCAGTACATAACTATCCACCTGGCTCTTCATAAAGGCTTCCACATCATCCACGGACTTCAAAGCAAAATCTGTTCCGTTTATCGTAGTGTTGAAATAAAAATGGCTCATGAAAAATGCCGCAAATCCCAGATAAATCGCGGCAGCCAGGCCAAAAATGGACCCCACCACGATTTTAGCTGCCTTTTTCCACTTTCTGCGGCGCTCGGCCTTTTCTTCCTCTGTGAGCGGTTCCTCGTCCAGTTCTTCCCCGTCATCGGCCGAAAGTTCCGGCTCCAGATCCTCTCCTTCACCTGCGGATAATTCAGGTTCGATCTCCTCACCATCATCGGCTGACAGAACCGGCTCCTCGTCCGGATCCGCCTTCCGTCTCCGTCTCACCTTCGCACGACGCTTCCGTCTGCCTTCTTCCTTTTCTTCTGCGAGGAACTGCTCCATATCCTCTTTGAGCTTCTGACTTTCTTCCTTCTCAGCTTCCGCCGCCCGCTCGTCAAGGATCCTGTCATCTTTCTCCTTGTCCTTATTGTTCTTATGCTTCTTCGCTTTTGGCTCTTTCTGCTCTTCTATTTTTTCTTCAACCATCTGCTCAGATTCATTCTCTCTTTCCACGTCGCGATCACCTGATCCGGCTGCGACAGAATCCACATCATCACCAGATATATCGCTCCCAGAAGCACCAACTGCATTGTCGTCAGCTGCAGCTTCTTCGGTTGTTCTTTCTTTTTCTTTGTTTTCACTTATCTCTTCCACCTCTCCTGACACAGTTCTTTCATCCACTTCCTGATCCGCATCCGAGTTATCCATGGTCATCTTCTTATCAATCATTCAATCAAAACTCCCTTTATACTCAATATGTCGTTATTATAATACGAAATAGATTCTAAATACAATACATAACTTTCAAAATCGTAGAAAAACGTGTCATTTCTACAAGCGCATCCTTCTTCTTCCCCGCAAATTTCCAAATCCAACCCTTGCCACTGCCCCTGTCTTCCTTTATAATGTTCACAGTAATAAAAAAATCTACTCATTTATAAAAAGAAAGGGTTGGTACATAAAATGGCAGGTTCTATTTACGGAAAAATATTTCAGATCTCGACCTGGGGAGAATCCCACGGAAAAGGGATCGGCGTGGTGATCGACGGCTGTCCCGCCGGCCTTCCCCTGGCAGAAGAAGATATACAGGTCTATCTGGATCGCAGAAAACCGGGACAAAGCAAGTTCACCACCCACCGTCAGGAAGGCGACGAAGCCGAGATTCTATCCGGCATCTTTGAAGGACGCACGACCGGGACTCCCATATCCATCATGGTCCGCAACCAGGATCAGCGTTCCAGGGATTATGGTAATATTATGAACTGTTACCGCCCGGGTCATGCAGATTATACCTTCGATGAAAAATATGGTTTCCGCGATTACCGGGGCGGCGGACGCTCTTCCGGACGCGAGACCACCGCACGGGTCGCCGCCGGCGCCGTGGCAGCCAAGGTGTTAAAAGAACTGGGAATCGAGGTTCACTCCTACACCAAAGCGATCGGCCCTGTAAGCGTCCCGGCAAGCGAGTACCGACACGAAGACATTTTCGCGAACCCGCTCTACATGCCAAGCTGCGCTTATGCCGAAAAGGCCTCTGCCTATCTGACAGAATGTATAGAAAACAAGGACTCTTCCGGTGGAATCATTGAATGTGTCATCACCGGAATGCCCGCCGGAATCGGGGACACCGTATTCGACAAGCTGGATGCCAACCTCGCAAAGGCCATTCTTTCCATCGGCGCCGTAAAGGGCTTTGAGATCGGCGATGGTTTTGCTGCCGCCAGCTCACGGGGAAGCGAGAACAACGACGGGTTCCATTATGAGAACGGGCAGCTCACCAAGACCACCAACCATTCCGGGGGCACTTTAGGGGGCATGAGCGATGGTAGTACCATCATTTTCCGGGCTGCCGTAAAACCGACCCCTTCCATCGCCAGAGAACAGGAATCCGTAGATAAAGAAGGGAATAATATTTCCCTGGCGATCAAAGGCCGGCACGACCCGGTGGTAGTTCCAAGAGCCGTCGTAGTCGTCGAAGCGATGGCGGCCCTTACCGTCATTGACCTGTTATTCACGAACATGAGCGCGAAGATGGATTCGTTAAAAAAATTTTATTGTTCTTAATATGCAAATAGACCTAAAAAAAAAGAGCGGTAAGTGTCGCGGCTACATTTTCCCGATACTACTGCTCTCTTCCTTTTTATCTCTCCTCAAGCCTTCTACATGTAAGTTTATATCCGTCTCTATTTCTTTCCGCACCTTATAAATCAGACTTTTCCGACCATCTTTTCTCTAAAGATCAAAGCATCCCCCGCCGATAAACTCCCGAAGTAATGAATTCTGTGGTATCCCTTCACTTCTGATCCCCACAAAATAATCCAAAAACTTCAGAAGCCGCTTCGCCTCCAGATACTCCTCACAATCCTTATCGATCCCAAAGAGAATCGGCTCCGCATATTGTTTCAGCACTGCCAGCTCATAGAGAAGCGCAGAATTGAACATCACATCCGCCTCTTCCTGATAGGGGAAAATATTGCTCTCCTCACCCCGTCTGACCGATTTCCACATCGCGATCGTTTCCTTTGCCGAGGTGCCTCTGGTCCTGGCGTCCCGCACCATGCGGCGCAGAAGCCGTCCGTCGGTGGACGGAATCCGGTTATGCTCATCGATATTAAGCTGCGTCAGAGCGCTGATATAGATCTTGAACTTATTTTCCTTTGGCAGATCCCGGGTAAGGGCGTCATTCAAACAATGGATTCCCTCGATCACCAGAATATCATTTTCCCCAAGCTGCATATAGTCGCCCTTGTATTCCCGCTTCCCGACTTTAAAATTGAACCGCGGGATCTCGACCCGTTTTCCCCCCAGCAGTTCGTTCAGATCCTGGTTAAACTGCTCCACATCCACCGCTTCCAGACACTCGTAATCCGGTTTCCCCTCTGCATCAAGCGGAGTATTCTCCCGGTTCACAAAATAATTATCTACGGCAAGCGGATGGGGATTCAGCCCATTCACCTGCAATTGCACCGAAAGCCGATGGGAAAATGTGGTCTTCCCTGAAGAAGACGGCCCCGCAATCAGTACGAATTTCTTCTGGGGCTGGCCTGCGATCTGCTCTGCTATCTGCGCGATCCGCTTCTCCTGCATCGCCTCCTGCACCAGGATCAGCTGCAATGGATCACGTCTGGCAGTCAGATCATTTAATGCTCCAACTGTCTCGATTCCCATACGGTCTCCGCCCTGTGTGGACTCCTTGAGGACCCGGAATAGTTTCTGCTTTGGTTCGAAAGGCGGTACCTCTCTCGTGGCGGACACTGCCGGCATCTGCATGACGAAGCCTTCATCATAGAGGTGAAGTTTAAAATATTTCAGATAACCGGTGGACGGCACCATATATCCATAATAATAATCTTCAAATTCATTGAGGCTGTAGATATTGACCTTGGAAACGCGGCGATAATTAAAGAGCTTTTCCTTATCCCGCATCCCATGTTTATTGAACAGCGCGATCGCCTCATCCGTGTGTATCGTCCGCTTTCCGAAAGGCATATCCTGTTCCACGATTTCCCGCATACGCTTCTCCACGCGATCGAGGAATTCCTGATCCAGAAGGACGTTTCCTTTTACCGTACAATAATATCCCCGGTCCACTGAAAAATGAATCCGGACCTGTTCCACATTGTCATGCCCCGCCGTGTCATAAACGGATTTGACCATCAGAAGACTCATACTCCGCTTATAGGTCAGGTGTCCCGCCGCGTCCGCCGTCGTCACAAAACGCAGCTTGCAGTCACAGTTCACCTGTTTGCGCAGCTCCTGGAGCCTTCCTTCCACATAAGCCAGCACGATATCATTTTCATAATCCTTCTGATACTCCTTCGCAATAGTTAAATATGAAGTCCCCTCCGGATATTCCCTGCACTGGCCGCCTATCTCTACCTGATACATTCTATCTTCCATACTTTCTGCCTCCTGACATAACCCCCCGGGATCAGCTAATCCCTATCCCGGTTCTTTTTTGTTCCTGCCCCTCAGATAAAAGTCTGACAGATTTCTCTGACCTTCACCCGATCTACGCAATCCAAAACGGGTGTCTGATGTCAGCCGTCCTCACTTCCACATGTTCAAAGTTTTCCTCGCAGAACCGTTTCATATCTGCAATAAAGATATGCTCGATTCCATAATGCCCGGCATCCATCACTGCCATGCCCTGGGCCACCGCGTCAATCCCTTCATGATGATCGATATCTCCCGTGATCAGCAAATCCGCACTCTTCCTAAGAGCCGCACCAATCACACTTTTCCCTGATCCCGGTGAAATGGCAATCCTACGCACCTTCTGATCCGGGTCGCCAAATACTTTCACATTGGGAAGGCCGAACTTCTCCTTTACAAACTCGCAGCACGCGCGAAGGCTCATCGCCTCATCTAAGTCTGCCACTCTCCCGATTCCTTCCTCATGGCAGGCCAATGCCTCGTCGTCTCCGGTATTTCCTGCATTTTCCTTCTGTTCTTTGCCGTCCCTGCACTCACCCGCAGTCTGCCTGCAGGGCCCTGGTTCCACACAGGTTACATCCAGCACCTGCGGCGCCTTCATATCCAGAATCTCTCCTGCCAGATCCGCCATTCCCATCACATCATAATTCGTATGCATCGCGTAATAGGAAATGTCATTTCGGACAAGTTTCAGGATACGCCTTCCAATAAAATGCGTGTCGTTAATCTGCTTCATCGCCTTAAATATCATCGGATGATGCGTGATCAGCATATCAGCTCCCCAGGAAGCGGCCTCCTCGATCACTTCATCGGTGGCATCGAGGGCGATATAAATGCGCGAGACTTCCTTATCGCTTCTTCCCACCTGCAATCCCACATTATCCCATTCCATGGCGTAGCGTTTCGGATATCTCTCCTCTATTTTCTTCATAATTTCCCGACAGAACATTTATGTATCTCCTCCTCTTCTGCTCCCATATTCTCCCAGAATCCGATCAATCCTTTCTATTCTATGCAGAAGCACCTCTCTTCGTTCCAGAATACGTTCCCCCTTTTGCAAGGAGAGTTCTGCGAGGATACTCTGCCCGATTTTCTTCTCCCGCTCCAGGTACTGCCGCAAAACAGGGTGTTTTTCCTGAAGAAGCAGCTTCCCGAATTCCAACTCCTCTTCCGAGTAGGGCTGTCCTTCCCCGCGCACAGCCTTCATCATAGGATAGAATTTCCTATCTTCCAGCACCATATCTTCTTTTATAATACGCCATCCGTTCTCATTCAAATACCTGCGGACCTTCGCGATCTCCGACTGGGGCTGCAGGATCAACTCTTTTAGCCTGACCGCTTTCTCCTCCTGTTCGGAAAAAATCCGTATGACAAGACCGCCGCCCATTCCGGCGGCGATCACACTGTCTGTCTCTTCTATTTTTAGGTTAGTGAGCCCGTCCGAAAGCCGTGTGCTGATCTTCTCCTCCAGCGCACACTCGCGGATATGCTCCCTGGCCCTCTCAAGCGGGCCTTTATTTACGTCCATCGCAATAGCGGAGGGCACGATGCCCCTCTCCACAAGGTAGATCGGAACATAACCGTGATCCGTTCCCACGTCCGCCAGACGCATACCCGGCGTCACCAGATCCGCCACTGCTTTCAGTCTCTTCGATAATTCCATCATATCTCTAATCCAGATAATCCCTTAATTTTCTGCTGCGGCTTGGGTGACGCAGTTTTCTGAGCGCTTTTGCCTCAATTTGGCGGATACGCTCACGGGTCACGTCAAACTCCTTGCCGACCTCTTCCAGTGTTCTTGCTCTTCCATCATTCATACCGAACCGCAGGCGGAGCACCTTCTGTTCTCTGTCCGTTAAGGTATTCAGTACCTCGTCAAGCTGTTCTTTCAGAAGCGTCTGCGCTGCTGCCTCCGCCGGCACCGGAACGTTGTCGTCCTGAATGAAATCGCCCAGATGACTGTCCTCCTCCTCGCCGATCGGCGTCTCCAGAGAAACCGGCTCCTGAGAAATCTTCAGGATCTCACGCACACGCTCCACCGGCATGTCCAATTCTTCCGCAATCTCTTCCGGCGTAGGTTCCCTTCCAAGCTCCTGCAATAATTGTCTGGACACACGAATTAATTTGTTGATCGTCTCGACCATATGCACCGGAATACGAATCGTTCTCGCCTGATCCGCAATCGCTCTGGTGATCGCTTGGCGAATCCACCATGTCGCATAGGTACTGAACTTAAATCCTTTATGATAATCGAATTTTTCAACTGCCTTGATAAGGCCTAAGTTTCCTTCCTGGATCAGATCCAGAAACAGCATCCCCCGTCCCACATACCGTTTGGCAATGCTGACTACCAGACGCAGATTGGCCTCTGCCAGCCTCTTTTTGGCGTCCTCGTCCCCGTCCGCCATCCGACGGGCAAGCTCAATCTCTTCATCCGCACTTAGGAGAGGCACTTTACCGATCTCTTTCAGATACATACGCACCGGGTCCTCGATGCTGATGCCGTCCGGCACGGACAGGTCGAGTTTCTCCATATCGACTTCGTCCTCTTCGCTCATGACCAGTTCCAGATCGTCATCATCGGGTTCTTCCGGCTCACCGCTTATGCGCAGCACATCAATATTGCTTGCTTCCAGGAACTCAAAAACCTTCTCCATCTGTTCCGGCTCCAGCTCAATATCATGGAACACTTCGTTGATCTCCTGGATCTCCAGAATGTTCTTCTTCTTCTTGGCAAGAGCTAACAGGCTTTTCAGTCTCTCGTTAAATTTTGCTACGTTCTCTTCCATGTAGTGTCCTTCCTCTCATTGCTTGTTTATATTTTATCCTTAATTAATGGAAATATGCAGTTTCTGTAAGTCCTGCAGCGCCTTCTTCGCATTCATCAGCCTCTGAAGCCCCTGAATGTCCGTCGGCGCCAATTTCCGGGTGGCATCTTCGATGCTGTAACTCTTCACGCGGATGATCGTCTCCTTGATGGCTTTCTCCTGTTCCCTCCGCGTGGACAGCTCCTTGATTCTGGTATGAAATAAAGCCGCCGCTTCCCGGTGCTCTTCCTCCTCTGTAAAATGATTCATGATCCGCGCCGGATTTACCTCTCCCGCCTGATATTGCTCAAACAGAAGCTCTGCCACCTTTCGGTACAGATCCGTGGTAAAATCCTCCGGAGTAATATAGTTGCTGATCTGTCCGAACAACTCCTCGTGATCGATCAGCCATGTGAGCAGAATCTTCTGGGACTTCATATGCCCGTCTTCCTTCGGCCCCTCCTGCTCCTTTGTCGGCCTGGGTCTGGACGCCGGAACCGCCATCTGGGTCTGCACCGCCATCTTCACCACCAGCTTTCGCAGATCCTCCTCCCGCACGCGATAAGCTCTTGCCACTGCCTCAATATAGTTGTTGCGCTCGATCTCCTCCTCGAACTCGGTCAGACGCTTTGCCGCCTCCCGCATGAATGCGGTCTTGCCCTCGGGAGAATTCATATCATAATTCTTCTCCAACATCTCCAGGCTGAACATAAATCCGTTGCGGGCCCCCGCGATTCTCTCTTCAAAGGTCGCTGCCCCCAGATTCTTGATGAATTCATCAGGGTCCTTGTAGGGCTCCATACGAATCACCCGCGCTGTGACCCCGGCGTCTTTCAGGATCGGTACCGCCCGAAGAGCGGCCCTGGTTCCCGCATCGTCGCTGTCGTAGGTCAGATACACCTCGTTCACATACCGCTTGATAAGCGCAGCATGGCCCGCCGTGAGCGCTGTTCCCAGAGACGCCACTGCATTGGTAAATCCTGCCTGATGGAGGGAGATCACATCCATATATCCCTCACAGATCAGAAAATACGGCTTTCTTGATGTTCTCGCCCTGTGAAGCCCGTAGAGATTCCGGCTCTTATCAAAGATCATCGTCTCCGGGGAGTTCAGATATTTGGGCTTTCCGTCTCCCATCACACGGCCTCCGAATCCGATCACCCGGTTATTCACATCCATGATCGGAAACATGACACGATTCCAGAATTTGTCATAAATTCCGTTCCTCTCGTCCACATTCACCAGTCCGGCTTTGATGATCATGTCATCACTGTAGCCCTTCATGCGCAGATATTTGTACAGATCATTGCTGTATTTGTTGGAATATCCCAGTCCAAAGGCCGTAATGGTCTCCTCGCTCAGCTTCCTCCCTGTCAGATAATCGTGGGCGATCCTGCCGTTTTCCGACTTGAGCTGGGCATAAAAATACTTAGCCGCCAGCTTGTTCATCTCCAGCAGTGTGCTCCTTAAGTTCGCCTTCTCTTTCTGCTCCCTGGAATACTCCTCCTTCGGAAGCTCTACCCCTGCACGATCGGCGAGGAATCTAAGGGCTTCCGTAAAAGAATAGTTCTCGTATTCCATAATGAAGGTAAATACATTCCCTCCTGCCCCGCAGCCAAAACAGTAATACATCTGCTTGTCCCGACTGACAGAAAAGGAGGGAGACTTCTCATTGTGGAAGGGACACAGTCCAAAATAAGAGCTGCCCTTTTTTTGCAGCTTCACGTATCCGGAGATCACGTCCACAATATCATTCTTTATTCTAACTTCTTCAATAATCTCGTCTGAATAATACATTATGTCTCTGCCTTTCCGGTCATACCGGATATGTAATTAAAACTCCTACATAATCTATATTCGACAAAAGTTTTTCATTTCCTTTAATTTTTCCACGCTTGTGGGATAAAAATTTCTTCAAATTTTTTTACCGCATAATTATCGGTCATTCCCGCAATATAATCGCAGACGACCTGTTCCGGCGCATCCCCCTTGAGAAGCAGCGCCTGGTACTGCTTTGGCAAAAGCTCCATATGATCCTCATAGTAAAAATACAGCCGCTCCACCATTTGCACCGCCTTGTTCTCCTCGCCTTTTGCAATGGGATTCTGGTACACGTTCTGAAACATGAATTTCCGCAGCTCGAACATCGCCTCCTCAATCTCCTTAGACATGCATATCGTCGGTTTATCCATACTATGCGTGATCACATCATGAATCAGGGTATTCAGTCTGGCCCGGGTTCCCGTCCCCAACGCATCGCGCAGATGCTTCGGAATCTCTTCCTCCGTCAGGATTCCTCCTCTGATGGCATCATCAATATCATGGTTGATATACGCGATTTTGTCAGACAGGCGGACAATCTGTCCCTCCGGCGTGGAGGGATTCCCCCTACTCTGGTGATTTAGTATCCCGTCCAGTACTTCCCAGGTAAGGTTCAGACCCTTTCCCTCTTTTTCCAGGACCTCAACCACCCGCACACTCTGTTCGTTATGCTTAAAGCCATTCTGGCAGACGCCGTTAAGCGCCCGCTCGCCTGCATGACCAAAGGGGGTATGCCCCAGGTCATGCCCCAGGCACATGGCTTCCACCAGATCCTCATTGAGCCTTAGCGCCTTCGCGATCGTCCTGGCATTCTGAGAAACCTCAAGCGTATGAGTAAGCCGGGTACGATAGTGATCGCCTTTGGGAAGAAGAAACACCTGGGTCTTCTGTTTCAGTCTCCGAAAAGCCTTACAATGCAGGATTCTGTCCCGGTCTCTTTGAAATACCGGACGGATATCGCACTGCGGCTCCGGCACCTTGCGCCCCTTCGATCTGCTGCTGAGCGTCGCGTATGGACTCAAATATTCGATTTCCCGTTGTTCAAGCTGTTCTCTGATCGTCATGCTTCTTTCCTTCTCTACATGAGAGCGTGTCGGAAGGCTTCCTTCCAAACACGCTCAAATATTTTAATTACCATGCATACTTAAAACAAAATTCGGTGGACCTTATTTGGGTTCATCTTATTCCTGTTTATCCTTTTTCAGACGTTCTTCGATGGCATTTACCACCGTCTCAAGCACCTTTACACGTGCGTAGTATTTGTCATTTCCCTCTACAACGATCCACGGTGCCTGCGGAGTGGAGGTCCGGATCAGCATCTCATTGACGGCTTCCTCGTACTGATCCCATTTCTCACGGTTTCTCCAGTCCTCATCGGTAATCTTCCACTGTTTCTCCGGATCCTCCTGACGTGCTTTAAAGCGTGCAGCCTGCTCATCTTTATCGATCTGCATCCAGAACTTCATCACGATTGTTCCGGAATTCACCAGATCCTGCTCCATATCGTTGATTTCTTTATAGGCTCTCTGCCATTCCTTCGTCGTACAGAAGCCCTCGATTCTCTCCACCATCACACGTCCATACCAGGTTCTGTCGAAGATCGAAATATGACCGGCTTTCGGCATCGCTTTCCAGAAACGCCACAGATAGTGGTGTGCCCTCTCGATATCGTTTGGGGATGCCGTCGGATTTACCACATATCCTCTCGGATCCATATGTTCAGTCAGACGCTTGATAGCCCCGCCTTTGCCGCCTGCATCCCAGCCCTCAAAGCCGAGCACCACAGAAATCCTTCTGCGGTATAATTCCCCGTGCAGACGTTCCATCTTCTTTTGCAGGCTCTTTAAGCGTTCCTTATATTCTTTCCGGCTAAGGGATTTGCTAAGATCCGCCTTGGCCAACACGGACTCCGTGAACTCTCCTCTTGTGCTGCCTGCTACTTTAACATCTTCCGGCTTTGGCTGGCGCGCTTTTTCCACTGCAACCTCCATCGCATGAATCACTGCCGCATAAATCTTCGCCGTGGCGTAACGTTTGTCCATAGCCTCCACGATTGTCCAGGGGGCATAATCCGTATCCGTCTTTTTCAGCATCTCCTCGTTGATACGCTCGTATGTTTCGAACTCTTTATTCCTCTTCATGTCGTCTTCGCTGACACGCCATGCGCTCTCCTTGGACTCCATCAGCTTCTTGAAACGCTTTTTCTGTTCCTTCTTGTCAATGACCAGGAATAATTTCACAATGACCATTCCGTCATCGGTGAGTTGTTTCTCAAAGGCGCGGATAGATTCAAAATCCTCCGGAATCTGCTCTTCCGGTGTCTTCTTATCAAAACGTTCGATCAATACCTTCCGGTACCAGCTTGTATCGTAAATGGCGATCCGTCCTTTTGCCGGCGTCTTTGTCCAGAACCGCCACATGAACGGATGCATCGTCTCTTCTTCGGATTCTTTCTTCACTGCGTGTACTTCAAATCCACGCGGATCCAGCGCCTGGATCAGTTTCCCGATCTGCAGTCCTTTCCCGGCCGCCCCGTATCCTTCAAATGCAATCATGACCGGTATCTTCAGCTCCTTACACTCCCGCTGGAGCTTTCCCAGCTTCGCTGACAGAGCTTCCATTTTCTTTTTGAACTCCTCCTTTTCCATCTTTTTTGTCAAATCAACTTTCTCTAACATGGTTTTACCTCCTGCTGTGCTTTCCCTGCTTTACTCGTTTCTTCTGGAATTCACCGGGAAACCGCAAATTCCTCACGCAATTATATATTATATTACTATATTTTCTCATAATGTGAAATAGTATTTGCAAAAATAGTGAATAATATTTTATTTTCCTCTTTAAGTTTTAATATTTAGCTATTGACATTTCCCCCCTTCTATAGTATTATTACTTTCGGACAGTTGATAGAGCTGTTGCGCGGAAGTGTCGGAACTGGCAGACGAGCAAGACTAAGGATCTTGTGATCAATGCGATCGTGTGGGTTCAAGTCCCATCTTCCGCATACGGAACCTGTATCTATGAAGATGCAGGTTTTTTTCTATTATCTTTCAAATGACTCCCGATTATGACTTGAAGAATGTCCGATTTTCCGATATAGTAATAGTAATCTAATCTTGTTTCCGAAGGTGATATGTTATGAATAGAAACACGTTTTTTAAGTTAGTCCTAAGCCCGTTCCTTCTGCTCCTGTGCAGCATCCTGTTTTTACCAACGGTGGTATCCGCTGCGACGACAGAGCCGGGAGCAGCAACCATAAATCTTTCAGCGGAGGAGCTGGCCTACTGTGAGCGGGCAGGTGAGCTGGTCATCGGCTGTCCAACCGAAAACTGTCCATTACTCTTTCAAGATGAAAAAACAGGACAGCTTAAAGGTATCACTATCGATATTCTCGACATGATTTCGGAAGCGACCGGCCTTACATTCCGCTATCAGGCGCTGCCCTCCGGAAGTATTACATACAAGGATCTGCAGACGCTTCAAGTAGATATGCTCGCAGGCGTGGAATTCAATGAGGTTAATAAGCACGCCACCGGCATTGCCCTGACAGATGCATATTTGCATGCAGAAAAAGTATTTGTATGTAGAAAAGGCGTCGTATTCCAGCCAGACAGTTCAATGACCATTGCTGTCAGCACCGGATCACAGACACTCGCGAAGACTATCCAGCAACAATATCCGAAATTTCAAATATTATTTTGTGACTCCACGGAGGATGCGTTATCCACACTGCTCTCTGGAAAAGCGGATGCTGTTCTTCAAAACCAATATACAATTGAACGAATTCTGTGCAAACCTGTCTACGAAGACCTGCAGATTGTGGCTCCGAGCCTCCATCGGCGACAGCCAGTGCCTTGCGAGCCTCGTGCCGATTGACGAAGACAAGCAAAATCTCATATCCGACGACACTGCACTTCTCTTGTCTATTTTGAATAAAGGCATCGCCAGTCTCGATCAGAGCCAGGTGTCCTTCCTTATTATCAGAGAGACGGCTGAAAATGCCTACCAATATACTGTCTGGGATATGATGTACCGCTATCGCTCTGACATGGTCATTTTGCTCATCTGTATACTGATGATTCTTTATCTGCTCATCAGAAACCGGCGTCTGCGCCTGAAACGCTCTGAGCAAATCGCGGCCCAGAAACGCGCAAAAGAGCTGGCCGTCATTAACGAACATATGAAGGAGCAACAGCTTCTTCTCATGGATGCTCTGAAGCATGCGGAGGAGGGAAACCGCGCAAAGTCCTCCTTCCTGTTCAACATGTCACATGACATCCGTACCCCCATGAATGCGATTTTAGGCTTTGCAGAAATCGCCCAGCGCAGCAAGGACAACACCGCCAAACTGACAGACTGCCTTGAAAAAATTCAGGTTTCCGGAAATCACCTGCTGCAGCTGATCAATGATGTTCTGGAAATGTCAAAAATCGAAAATGGAAAGGCCTCTCTGACGGAGGATTGCTGCAATCTCGAAGACTGCGTCAAAAAGGCACCTGATATTTTGCAGACCGATATGGACCAAAAACATCTGATATTGAAAACTGATACGTCAACCGTAATAAATAAATGGGTTTACTGTGATATTCTCCGTATGAACCAGATTTTGTTCAATCTCTTAAGCAATGCAGTGAAGTTCAGCCGACCGGGCGGCTGTATTCTGCTCACACTAAGTCAGCAGCCCTGCGCCATTCAGGAATATGCCGCTTATGAGATTCGTGTGAAGGATACCGGTATTGGAATGTCACCGGAATTTCTGACCCGCATTTTCGAGCCATTCGAGCGGGAACATACTTCTACCATAAGCCAGACACAGGGCACCGGCCTTGGCATGACCATTACGAAAAACCTCGTTGATCTGATGGGCGGCACCATCCGGGTATTGAGTGAACCCGATAAGGGAACTGAATTTATTCTGCAATTCACCTTCAAGTTGCAGGAGCAGGCACAAAAACCGGAAGAACAGCCCATGGCTGATACTATGCCCACCTATGATTTTACCGGCAAACGGCTGCTTCTGGTCGAGGACAACGAACTGAATATGGAAATTGCCCAGGAGCTTCTCTGTGAAGCAGGTTTTCTGGTAGAGACAGCCCAGAATGGACAAGTCGCCGTGGAAATGGTCCAAAACTCTGCAGCCGGATATTATGACGCCATTCTGATGGATATCCAGATGCCGGTGATGAATGGCTATCAGGCTTCCCGGGCGATCCGCAATCTTGAGAACAAAAGCCTGGCAGATATTCCAATCATTGCGCTGACGGCAAACGCTTTTGACGAAGACAAGAAGGAAGCTCTGGCAAATGGCATGAATGCCCACATCGGCAAGCCGATCGATGTCGGAATTCTGTATGAAACACTGGAAAATGTACTGAAAAATAATGATACCGGAGGAAGGGGGTAAACTTTTCCTCCGGTATCATTTGTTTTGTATGTTTAGATTTAAGTTTTTTGCTGCTATCATCACCTTAATCACGCATTTACAAAATCAAACAAAATCATTTGTTCAACTTTAAGCGATTTTAGTTTGCATTCTGGTTCCTTCTTCATTTACATTCCACTATCCTACTTTAATTTTACTGCCTCAAGCCTGTTCTTGCTACCTCCGTTATTTACATTCCACTATGGTTCTACTTCAACGAACAGCGACGGAACCGTGGCAACGTGGGGGAACAAATTTACATTCCACTATGGTTCTACTTCAACATACACGAGGCCGTCTCGAAAGTGCCGGGACGGCATTTACATTCCACTATGGTTCTACTTCAACGAATCTACTTCTCGAATGCTGTTCACTCTTTTCTCATTTACATTCCACTATGGTTCTACTTCAACGACAACAGAGGCACAGAGAACCGGGTGCAGCATGTGATTTACATTCCACTATGGTTCTACTTCAACGATGCCGTTTACACCGGAATACTTCCTGGAATTTTATTTACATTCCACTATGGTTCTACTTCAACGGATATGACTCCCCTGAAAAATGATTATTACTACAATTTACATTCCACTATGGTTCTACTTCAACCGGATTCGTGTTCCATCGTATGACCCTCCGAACATATTTACATTCCACTATGGTTCTACTTCAACGAACTCCCTGTTTCTCTTGACGTCGCTCTCGTAGTCATTTACATTCCACTATGGTTCTACTTCAACTGAGTACCGCATAAGGGTTAACACTATTTATCCCATTTACATTCCACTATGGTTCTACTTCAACTGAATCCGCCTTCTGTGCCGCATTTCAGTATTAGCATTTACATTCCACTATGGTTCTACTTCAACCTTCTGCGATCAGTTCTTCCATCCCGCTTTCTGTCATTTACATTCCACTATGGTTCTACTTCAACGCAGAGCGTTCGTCAAGTGCGTCGCCATAAACACATTTACATTCCACTATGGTTCTACTTCAACAGGGGAGACATCATTGATGTGGAGGAATTCTACGAATTTACATTCCACTATGGTTCTACTTCAACAAAAAGGCTCAGAAGGCAAGGGAAGAGAATATTAAATTTACATTCCACTATGGTTCTACTTCAACAGCAGCCAGTCACAGTCATAGTTATCTTCCGCTCTCATTTACATTCCACTATGGTTCTACTTCAACCAACGACTACTACGAACTCTCCCTCGCACAGCTTAATTTACATTCCACTATGGTTCTACTTCAACCAACGACTACTACGAACTCTCCCTCGCACAGCTTAATTTACATTCCACTATGGTTCTACTTCAACGGAACTGATCTGAGACCTTCACAAACCCCAGTGTTCATTTACATTCCACTATGGTTCTACTTCAACGCGATACGGGTACCGGGATATAAGTTCGTTAAGGAGATTTACATTCCACTATGGTTCTACTTCAACAAATTCAGACAATTGTTGGCACGGTTGAAGAATACACATTTACATTCCACTATGGTTCTACTTCAACGGGGTTCCGTTCTCCGAAAGCGATTTGCGAGTTCTCATTTACATTCCACTATGGTTCTACTTCAACGGAAAACGGATTAAAAAGGCTTTCTGACAGGCTGCATTTACATTCCACTATGGTTCTACTTCAACACAAATGACCTGCTTCCCAGCTCCCTAACCTTTACGGAATTTACATTCCACTATGGTTCTACTTCAACTTTCTCGGCTGTCCGCCTTTTGCCTTGCTGTGGCATTTACATTCCACTATGGTTCTACTTCAACAGATGCAAAGAGCTCCCCGAGGGCGATACGGGTACATTTACATTCCACTATGGTTCTACTTCAACCTTCACAAAGCTTTTGAAAACAGGAAAGTTAATAATTTACATTCCACTATGGTTCTACTTCAACCCATACTCGTCCATCACTGCTGTCATCGCATCCGTATTTACATTCCACTATGGTTCTACTTCAACGTATTTCCTGCCTGCGATCCTTTCACACTGGCATATTTACATTCCACTATGGTTCTACTTCAACTGTTTCTCGGCTGTCCGCCTTTTGCCTTGCTGTGGCATTTACATTCCACTATGGTTCTACTTCAACGATGATCGCGTGCCGCACTGTTTTATTCTTTTCAGTATTTACATTCCACTATGGTTCTACTTCAACTTTTCTACTTTCCTGCTGCCCCTTTCTCCATACAGATTTACATTCCACTATGGTTCTACTTCAACAAAGTACTAAATGCAAACTTTAAAGTATATGGAGAGAATTTACATTCCACTATGGTTCTACTTCAACAGCGACGTGGGAATCTCTTGTCGACAACAATGTGATTTACATTCCACTATGGTTCTACTTCAACGGAAATGTCGTGTTCGAACAACGCAGTAATGGAAACATTTACATTCCACTATGGTTCTACTTCAACGAATCTCGGGAAAGTCAGTTCCAAACGGTACGAATTCATTTACATTCCACTATGGTTCTACTTCAACGCCGCTAAAGTATACGGGCTGTGTGGCAGATCCAGATTTACATTCCACTATGGTTCTACTTCAACTCTTGCCTAAATTGGCTCTAGCCTCAGTGTTTACATTTACATTCCACTATGGTTCTACTTCAACACAATCCTGAACCGTTTATCATTCAGGTAAATCAATTTACATTCCACTATGGTTCTACTTCAACTAGTAATCCAAATTTTGCCAATTACGCCATCTTGCATTTACATTCCACTATGGTTCTACTTCAACGGTGCCCTCGCATCGCAGGCGTTCCTCCTCATTCTCATTTACATTCCACTATGGTTCTACTTCAACGGAGACCAGACGGGGTGTGAATGGGCGATTATCAACATTTACATTCCACTATGGTTCTACTTCAACTGGAGGAAAAGCTGGAGAGAATCCTGGACAAATAATTTACATTCCACTATGGTTCTACTTCAACCGATGGCAGACAACCTTGACACGCCGTTTAAGAGACATTTACATTCCACTATGGTTCTACTTCAACAAGGCGAATCCGGAATATTCCGACGTGCTTGATTAATTTACATTCCACTATGGTTCTACTTCAACCTCATTGTATTGCATGCAATGGTGATACACTTCCAAATTTACATTCCACTATGGTTCTACTTCAACGCGTCCAGTTGATCACGGAAATACTTGGCTGATGTCATTTACATTCCACTATGGTTCTACTTCAACAGTACAAGGAACAAGTGCATTTTAATGAGGAGAGAATTTACATTCCACTATGGTTCTACTTCAACCAAAGCGGACGTAAATGGAGAATTGCATACAACAGATTTACATTCCACTATGGTTCTACTTCAACACAACCAGGAAAAGAGGTTTTTATGAATTCAAAAATTTACATTCCACTATGGTTCTACTTCAACTGCTCAGGTCGATTTCTACCTCCGGTTTGTTTTTGATTTACATTCCACTATGGTTCTACTTCAACGCTGACGCACTGCCCTTCCTTATGACCGCAGTCACATTTACATTCCACTATGGTTCTACTTCAACCAATACCGCTTCCGCTTTCTTCTTTTGTATCACCATTTACATTCCACTATGGTTCTACTTCAACCAAGACCGCAGCGCATATGAGATTGAAAATGTAAATTTACATTCCACTATGGTTCTACTTCAACTGCCACCGCACTAATCTCCGTAGTTGTTGCAGGGAATTTACATTCCACTATGGTTCTACTTCAACTGGAGGAATTCTACGATGGTAAATATGGTGCTCCATTTACATTCCACTATGGTTCTACTTCAACTGGAAAAGAAGTGCGAGCTCTTGAATATATGCATATTTACATTCCACTATGGTTCTACTTCAACAGAACAAGAGGCTGATCGAGAAAAAAGAGGAAGAATATTTACATTCCACTATGGTTCTACTTCAACGGGCTGAAAATGCCGTTTATAGCGGTTTACAAACATCATTTACATTCCACTATGGTTCTACTTCAACAGGACTTGCTGAGATTGGCATTGGACATGGACAAAATTTACATTCCACTATGGTTCTACTTCAACTCAGATAGTCCGCCCGCGCGGTATATCACATAAAAATTTACATTCCACTATGGTTCTACTTCAACTTATAAACATGCTCTCTAAGGCAGCCACTTATGTATTTACATTCCACTATGGTTCTACTTCAACCAAATGGTCATTAACATCATGCTCTCTGTCAATCATTTACATTCCACTATGGTTCTACTTCAACCATATTCGCGGATAATGTTTACCTTACTCCTTCCGGGATTTACATTCCACTATGGTTCTACTTCAACATTCTTCACCTCCGAACAATGTCGGCTCTTTCGGCATTTACATTCCACTATGGTTCTACTTCAACGGTAACCCTCAGTGAGAGTTAGCTTGACTTTTATGTTATTTACATTCCACTATGGTTCTACTTCAACGCATCGCGGGAAGGAAGGATATAAATGTCTAAGTTAATTTACATTCCACTATGGTTCTACTTCAACAAAAGGCGATTTCTATTGCTACGAGGTCAAGTCATATTTACATTCCACTATGGTTCTACTTCAACTGTACCGAATGTTATTAATTGGTTGGCTCCGAGCAACATTTACATTCCACTATGGTTCTACTTCAACCCGTAAACTTATACCTCCCGCAGTTCCTACAATTCCTCCCCACATTCTGTCTACCCAGCTTTTCTCCCTATCTTTTTCCCATTCCCTCCCCCCATTTTTCACCTTTTTCCCAAACACACCCCCATTTTTCCTCTCTTTGTCGACCTCCCAGCATTTTGACCATATGTCAGGTCGACAATCACAGAAAATTACTTGTCTTGTCTTCCTGAATACCCCACATTTCTTTCGGAATCCACCGTTCATTCCTGCTTTTAAATACAATAAGTGAATCCCTATCCTCCCTGATGATCGGCTTAAGCTCCATCTTCAATTTCAACAATTGCGCTTCTGACACCTCACCTTCAAAAACTGAATTCTGTATGTGTGTCAAATATTTCTTACAAATCTTAAATGTTTTCGTCAATGCCTTTGCGCCACCTTCATCACTTTTTATATCATACACCAATATTACATACATCTCAATTCCTTTCTACCACCATATCTTAAATGGTTCATACTCTTTTTCTCCCAGCAAATGCTTTACCAGCTTATAACATTCCAGCTTCATCAAATATTGATAAGAAACGGTTTTATTCAAATCTTTATGTTTAATAGTAGTCTGCATTTTAGCATCAAGTTCTGCCACAATTGTTTTCGATGCTTCCTTTGTCAAATGCAGATAATTCAGTCCTTTTGTAAAACTTTTCTGCGTAATCTGATTACGATTTAACAACGAAAAAATCAATCTGTCTCCCAAAATAGGCTTAAATATTTCCGCGAGATCTAAACTTAAAGAAAATCTCCTGTCTCCCGGTTCGTGCAAATAGCTGATAGTAGGATTTAACTGCGTTTGATAGATTTCTCCCAGAACCTTTGTGTAGATCAATGTATTTACAAAGGAAATCAATGTATTTATCATATTATCCGGCGGATTTTTTACCCTCTTTTCAAACTCTATTTCCTGATCGATAATCGTAGGCCACGCATTATAATAGGTCTTTCGAATATTACCTTCATATCCCATCAATTCCTGAATACTTTGCGCTCTCGGAATCTGCCATCTCAAGTCCTCAATCAAATCCATATGTACCTGGACATTTTTTCCTCGCCCGTTATAGTAACGCAGGTTCCGATAAATATTATAAGACGCTCCCTCCACAAATGCTTTCGCAATCTTCAACCTTTTTTCACTATCCGAATAATGATCGACCTGATGGACAAGCAGATTTCCGGAAACCAATTGCTCTCTGGGATAAAAACTTCCCGTATAAAAACTATAATAATTAAAGAAATGTACCGGTATTCCATTTTGCGCTAAAATATTAATAAGACTGGAATTAAAAGACATTTCCGACATTACATAAATATCCCCTACACGTTCAATCGGCAAATCCTTTTTCTCATCATATTCATTAGTAAAAGTAATCGTGTTATCCTTTCTCCTCAAAGAACCATTGTTATAAATATAATAACTTCTTTTCATCCATTATTCCCCCTATGATCATCCTGTCAAATACAATGCGAATACTGCCGGGACGGTTTATAATAGCCAGCATCATCCCTTTTGTCATACTGCTAAATAAAACACCAATCGAAAGCACTTTGGGCATTATCAATAAAGCCCCTTATTGCCATACTGCTAAATGAAACACAAATCATAATACGCACATGCCTTGCATATATTTTTCTTATGCAGCTTCGGCGGAACCTCCCTATCCACAATTGTTTCTATTTCTTCTAAAACTGCTTCTATTTCCATAACATCTTGTTCGGATAATTCCACCTCGACCGTCTTTTTGAGCAGGGGATAATCTATTTTTGCTTTGATTCCTGATACATTTTTCTTTTGAAGATAATACAAATAATATTTCACCTGCAAAATACTTGCTTCTTCTATTTTTTTGCTCTTTTTTATCTCATGAAGAATTCCCTGTGAACGAATAAAATCGATATTGATTATATTATCAATATTAATATGTTTATCGTCACGTTTATACGTTTCTTCATCCAGTATCTTTCCAATCTGTACATTTTCATTGCCCTGCTCCATCTGTATTTCATGATAAAAATACCATAGTTTTCTCGGACATACTTTATAGTAATAAATCATAACTCCTGTAATTTCTTTTTTCATCAGCAGCTCCTTCCCACCAAACGCCCCTCATCTTTACTTACCGTATTTATATGAAATTTGGCTCCCGCACCACATTTTCATAGTCCATTTTCCTATATCCCAGTTCATCATAAGAACATTCCATGACCGGAAGTTTTTCATACTTTCCTAATTGAACTACCGGATATGCTTCTGCATTTCCTTTCCTTACCGCTCCACAGTATCGCATCCACTGATAATACGGAACATTGACCGAATACTTCTTAATCTCTTCTTTCGCCTTCATTTTCTGGAGCGCACTGCTTTTTTCGTCCTCAATTACACTTGCGAACTGCCAAATCTCGTCCTTCCTTTCCTCAAAAACAGGACTCGGAATAATATCCTCCGACAAAATATTTCGTAAATGATTATCATCTCTGGTGTACTGATATGGAGTAATTCCCTCAATCCATTCCAAAGTTCTTTTATACCCCTTCTCTCCCCTGTAATATTCACTCTCTTTCAAGTTCTCCATAGTCAGATAATCGTCCAGAAGTTTCATCTTTTGCTTTTCCGATAATAGACCATCTACCGTTTTCATCGCCTGTCTGGAAACCTCAAATATAGTTCCATCAATAAAACCGCCGCTGTCCGTGAGCATTTGCTTATCTATTTCCAGATAAACAAAGCAATTCGGTTCCGATACATCCTTTTTGCCCTTGCGATTACATCTTCCGAATCTTTGAAATAAAGAGTTCAAATCCTGCAATTCTGTAAACAAATAATCAAAATCAATATCCAGACTTGCCTCTACGATCGAAGTTGATATCCAGATTCCTGACTGTTTGTCCAACATTCCACTCTCATCATATGTTTTTCCGAACGCAATGATTTCCCTTTCCTTCCCTGCCCTTTCCTCCCGCGTAAATCGGCTATGCAGAATATGCAGTTCTTCCGGACTCGCCATTTTATCCTGCAATTCTTCAAATAATTCCTGTGCCTTTCGAATCGTATTACACACCACCAAAATTTTATTCATTTTGTTTTCTTCCCGATTTTGGCAGTACAATTCAAAAATATCCTCACTATTCATCTTACAATTACTTGTTTTCACATGATGCCTTACCAGAGCATTCGTAAAAATGCGGATATTTTCCTCCTGGAACGGTATTTCCCGTATAAGCAGTTCTTTGATAAACGGAGACAAAGTAGCTGTCATAACTGCAACTTTTCCTCCCAACTGTGTGATTCTTTTTAATCCATAGATCAAATATGCCAGCAGCTCCGGATCATACATCTGAATCTCATCAACAACAATCCGCGAGTAAGACAATATCGTCAATTTTAGTTCCGATCCCTGATATCTAAATACAAAATCAAACAACTGATCCATTGTAGAAATATTCAGCGGTATCGAGAACCGCTTTCCCCGATTCTCGTATTCTACCAGATCCATCTCCTCTTGATCCAAACGTTTTGAATAGTATTCCAGTGATTCCGAATGTAAAATAGAAAGCCTGGTATCCAGCTCTTCCCCCTGCAAAATATCCTTTCTGATTCTGTCATAAATTGCATTGATGGCCGTTCGTAATGGTAGAACAAAATATCCCTTCTGATTTCCAATCCATTGAAGTCCAGCTTCCGTCTTCCCCATCCCGGTCTGCGCAACCACAATTATATTTTCATTTCGCTTACTCATGCAGAATTTCTGCATTTCATTCCAGTCACTATTTTGATTTTGCCCTCTCCACTTGATTCTTACATTCTCCAGCGCATCCTCCAGAAAATCGTTCGGATACTCAGCAACATAATTGCCGCTGGCACTATAATCACAAATATGCAGAAATCCTTTAATTTTAATAGCCTGATCATCAAAAATCATTCTCTGCATCATATTCGCGGCTTTCCTTTTTATTGGAAACATCCTAAAGTCTTTCAACAATTTTTGAATCAGCTCTTTTTTTGCCACAATAATCTCATAAGGATTTCCATAATCATGATGATACATAATAGCGAACAATACCCTGTAAAAATCTGCTTCTTCTTCAAATTCATCACGATTAAGCATAAAACCCGACAAAACGTTATGCGGCACTTCTTTTTCCTGGTTGAACTTTTTCTTCTTGTCACTTCGGACTCGAAGCTGAAACTCGGGATTTGCCTTTCCGTCATCGTGATGTTCACACGCTTTTTCAACAAGGCGATACAATGCCCTATCCTCTATATATCCATATTCTCCTAATTTACGCAATACGCACAATAATCTGTCTGCGTGTTCCCCTATTGTCTGTTCGGGTTTTGCATAATAATCTCGTATTTCCATACAAACTCCTTTTGAAAAAGCAACAGCTTTGCACTGTTGCTTCTCCTTACAAAAAATTGACAATATACGTTTCCTCTCCGTATCGATCCACGTATAGTCCATCTCCAAACTCATCTGCCGTATACTGCGAAACGAAAAGTACCTTCTTTTTTTCAAAAATTCTCTTTCCATTCACAATTTCATATTTCTTATTCAGATAATACTTAGTTCCGCTGATTTTTCCATTTCTTTCCCGTAAATAAATCCTTCCATCTTTTACCAGATCACAATCAATGTAGGCCGCATATTTGCTGGTAACCTCATCGTCCTCAAAATCCTCTGAAAGTTCAACGATTTCTGCATTTTCTACAGAAACAATGTCTTCACTTCTCCCGATGGATTTCAGATCATAAATGTGTTCCAGAATATCCTCCAGAACAGTATCTGCTGCCCTCACATGAAGTACAAGCGTAATACCATCCAAAATCTCATAAAATTTCATTGATTTGGTCAAGGACCGGTACCTGCTGATCGGAATCGTGTAATTCTGACGCTGATAGTCGTCCAATCGGGACTTAATCTCTTTTTCCCTATCCTTGATTTCCTTTTCCCGTTTTACTACACGTTCGTATTCCGCAGTTTTCCTGTCTAATTTTTTTTTCTTTTCTGCCAGATGTTTTTTCCGCTTTTTCAGCAGTTCCATCACAGGAGTGATCCGTTTCTTTTTAAATTCATCAATCGAATCCTTACGGTTTTTCAAATCACGATATTCATCCAGTAGTTCCTGATCATCAACATGAATGGTGATTCCTTCACGGAAACTATTTCCCTGAGGTTTCTTCGCCGTTGCCACTTTATCAAAAGCATTCGACAGCATGCTCCCATTCCTCATTTTCACGAGAATCCCTCTGTCATCCTGTACTGAATTCAGGAAACAATAATCTGTATATGGTTCCCGATGCATTGATTCATATTTCCCCTGAATACTGATATCCATCTCTTTATATTCCCGATAACCACAGATATAATGAAGTGCACCTATAACCGTCGAAATCGGAGGCAGTGGATAAGTCATTTTGTTATCCACCGTCTCTTCTCTTTTATAATTTGCGCTGCTTTGGTGTATAATCAGACGTAACGCTCTCATTTATTTCACCTGCCTCCCCGTCTTTACGATTATACTTCATAATAGGCATTCACTTCATCCTTTAATATTCCAAAAAATGCCGGAATGGTTTCAGGCTCTAATTCTTTTTCAATCTCCTGCTCATTAGCAAGCATCTTTCCTCTCAGCAATCCACAGTGGTATCCCTGTCCTATCTTATCTTTCAAATCCTGTGAAACTACGAGCTTATCCTCTTCCACATGGATAACATTTTCAAAATAATGAGTCTTTCTGTCAGAAATGCCGCCCACTATGAACACTGGTTCCGCATTGTCTAAATTACCCTTTACGACCAGACTTAACGTTTCAACTGCATTTAGCAGCGCCTTCACACGTTCCGCCTTTTCCTCTTTAGAAGCTTCGGCGTTAAAATTCTCATCTTTTCCCACCATCTCCAGATCGATCGTCAAACTATAAATCTTTAATGATTTATCATACTCGTATTGATATGGCATTAATCCCACTTTTCCCGCATCATTCTGAATATTCATACCATTCGCCTCAGCAAAATTTCCCGCGAGGTAAAGATTATTATGAAATCTGGTCTCATTTACAAAGCTTTCACAGGAAATAGCATCCGTCAGATAAACGGAACTTTTTCTCACATATGTAGTACCCTTGGTGCTCATATATCCGCCCTCCAGCGCTCTGCAGGTCGCTGCATTCAATTCTTCTGTCACTAATTTCTGCGTAGCTCCATCCACTTCTGTTTGTAAATCATCATACATTCCTGCCTGCACCATCAATGCATTTTTCAGGCTTTCCCTGCTGCGAATCGTATAGACCTTTCTATTCCTGAATACTTTCTGTACACTTGCAATATTTCCCAGGCCCTCTGAATAATTTGATGTCATGTTTGCCACAACGGTCAACGTTAACGCCTTTTGTTTCATACTGGTTTCCTCCTAATCATTGTCCTTTTTCTTTGTCAGCGCATTAATGAATGTATATGCAATATCTTTATTTTCCTCGAAATTTTCAAACAGGCTATATGCAAAATCAAATGTCACATCTGAATAATTAGATAGCTGTAACAATATTTGACAACAGCGGTCGTAATCCTTAAATACAATTGCACTCGTAAGCTTCTGCCGATAACTTTCCCTTTTATTATCCGGAAGCTTTTTCGCCACTTCTTTCGCACAGGCGTAAGCCGCCTTCATTGATTGTTTCATTTCCTCGTCACCTCCACAAATCAATTGATTTATTTTCACGAACTGTGAAACCAGATATTCTGAACGATCCTCATTATCCTTTAGGTACAACTCAATCAATTCATCTGTCCGAATCAGATTCAGAATACATTCCAGCACCTTCTTCTGTATATTCACATAGTAATTGTCATTGATTTTCTTTGAACAACAGAATGGCTCATATATTTTCAGTTTTCTTAAAACCTCAATGCTCTCTTTACGGATATACAATGTTTCAAAAAAGTCATTCTCTCTATTCTTCACGATTATTTCCACATCATAATCAAGAAAATCTGACACTGTCTGTATGGATTTAAAAAGGACCTTTCTGGCATCCACGGCTTTCCCCTCAGAGAGGGCAATTTCATTTTCTATAAAACGTTCCAGTTCTATATTGGTATGGATCAACTGTTCCACTGAAAAACTGTCATTGATAAAAAAACTCTCTCTTTCTCCCAAAAAACTAAATGGAATAAAATCAAAAAGAATATCATCCTGTGCCACAAACGTGTTCACATCAAAATTATAAGAAATAGCTTTGCTCTTCCTTCCTCCATCTACATAATATCCCCATAACCTGCAACAGTCCTTCTTTTCTTCCAGAAGCTGTCCTGTATTCGCAAAGTTAGCATACATATTTGATTTATTGCGATATGTTTCTTTTATTATCGCTTTTCTGTTTTTGTTGATCAGCTCCAAAATTTCTTCTTGGTTTGTTCCATCAAACTTCAATTTTCCAAAAACTTTTTTCAATATGGAGTTCCCTTTTAGTAATTCATTGGTCAACTTAATCTGGTCATCCGAAAGTTCTTCCTGACACATCATTCGTTCCAGCTTTTTATGCTGAAGTTCATCCCCATAATATTGCTCGACAAATTGAAGATATTTTTCTTCTGAGATATCCGAACAGTTGAATTTTATAGCATCTTCCGCAATCTCAAAATCCGTTCCTTTCTCTCCATAAAAGCTTAAATACTTATAAAGTCCCACAATTGCCGCCGAATATCTCCAGTCCGACGGTTCAACCTTCGTATCGAACCGTTCATTTTCTAAGCTCTCTCTCACATTCTCCCTCCTATACATCTTCCTGCGTAACAATATCCATTAATCCAAATCCTGCCGAATGCCTTGACCCAATTCCTGCCTGATAAAAATATTGCAGCAGGTCCGTATCCCCTTCTAACTGAAAAATACCTACGGTCGTATCTACATATCTGCCATAAAATTTCACAAGAACCTTTCTGCACTGAATTGGTGTTACTTTGATTCTCTCTGCCAGTTCTCCGGAAAATCCTGCTCCCTCCGCCTGAGTTCTTAATACTATTTTTAACTTCTCCTCAAATCCTTCATCCTGAAACGTATAATATTTATCCTGATTCGTCTCTGAATTGTGCTCACGTACTACGAGTCCGCCCCCTGTCACCGTTCGAAACACTACTTTAGATCCGGTAATCAACCGCTCTCCTAACTGACGTACCTGATTTAACATCATTCCATTTCCTTCCGGGAGAGAAAATCTTCGCCTTTTTGCCTGTATAAATGCGGCATAAAAAATAAGTCCTGTTTTCCTCCTGTCATCCGCCGAAAAAATCATTTTCACCTGATTATTTTCCAGAAACACCTTTTCTTCTACAAACTTTGGCTTGGCTAAAAGAATGCTAAATGTATAGTCTTTCTGACTAACTTCTGAAAAATATCTGTCATAAAATTTCCCGTTATTACAGACTGAAATAACATTTTTCAAAAAAGAAATCCAAATACTCTTATTATCTTTGGGTAATTCTGCTTTTTCCAGCTCAAATTGCAATTCTATTCTCAACTACATTCCTCCTTTCTGCCTACTCTTAATAAGTAATAATTCCATTTTCTGTGTGAAATTAGAATATAGAAAAAACATATAAGGTAACAAATTTACCATTAATTAACAAATATAATTTATTCTATCATAATTACTAATTTTTTTCTATAAATAACACAATTTTTGTATAATTTGACGTTTCATGTCAAATTATGTCGATTTTATTATGTAAATCAATAAGAAAGAACTAGTATAGTGTATCATTGACGTTTAGCATAAGACCGCCGGATATTTTTCCGTTGACAAGGCAGCTTCAATACCATAGCTGGGAACCATACGACCTTTGCACCAATCTTAGCGTTTTCTCCCAAAACAAAAGTATTTGCAAAATAATGCTTTTATGCTACAATATTTGATATGATTTGACACAACATCATGCTAAACCGTGTCATTTCCCTATATTTTGACACACTGCAAAAAGGTCGGAAAATATTCCCGGAACTTCCGGTCGGAAGGAATATTAAATATATGATCAGCAAAAAGCAGGTGATGGATTCACCTGCCTTTTTCTACGTAGGAGGGAGTCATAACTTTCTTATTATCTATTTCATATTAACTCCATCACTCATTTGCAATGTCAAATAAACTCATTTGTTCAACTTTAAATGATTTCAATTTACGTTCCGTTATGATGTCTTTATCTGATATTTTTCCACACAGTATAGGTGATTTAGAATCATATAGCGCGCAATTCTCCCTGACTTTCTTATCCGAATAATTCGCATAACAATATCTGCTACAATCCACCAATTGAGGGGACAAATTAATCTTACTTACCTGATGGGCATTCATGGGGTTTCTGACATATAAAAATCCCTCTTTTATTCTATTTACAAACCATTCGGAATAATAATTCGGAATGTCGGTCCGCCTGCTCACACTTAAAATCATATAAACACCTGCACTTATATTTCCCTATGATAAACTCCCAATTTAATGATATGTTTCTTTTCTTCTCTCCTTAGACATTGTGGCAAAAAAGTCCATGACGATTACAGAATGCGAAAATTTTTCCGTGCCTCATTCTGCGAAGCCGAAGTTCCGGCGACTGTTCCGGATAGAGTTTCTCCATCTGAATGCCCTTGTCAGCAACATAAGCGACAAAGGAAATAAAATGCTCCTTCTCCATCGGGTGATTCAGATAAACAAACAGTTCACCATCGATATTTTCCACAGTAATCTCATGCTCTGCATCTGTCGCTTCTTCCTCCAGTACAGGCAGGCGGATTCCGCAACAGGAAAATGCCCCTTCTCCCATCGCATGAATCACGTTGCCGCAGATCGGACATACATAGAATTTGCTTCGTTTCATACTCGCGGACACATTTTTGTTAGCAGCAACATCTCCGGTCAAAAGCTCCGGCACAGAGACCGCTAATGCCTCGGCAAGCCCGGAAAGAATACTGACATCCGGAAATCCCCGGCCTGTCTCCCACTTTGAAACTGCTTTATCTGTTACCATCAGCTTTTCGGCCAGTTGTTTTTGCGTAAGTTTCTTTTTTTCCCGTAATTTCTTAATGGTATCTCCTGTGATATAGGTCATAATGATCGCTCCTTCTTTGAAAAAATCTTTTTTAATACTACTTGACTACTTATTAAGTTGCTTTCAGATACCATTGTATACAACTCCAGGCTGAAAACCAACCTACGCATGGTAGAGTCTTCAACACCACTTATTCCTCAGCAATGCTACCCTTTTACCTGTTTCGACTGGTCTTCTCCAAAATCTCAAGTCCTTTATCCAAATCTTCTCCCAATATTTCCTGGGTTTTCTGAAAATCGTATTTTTCATGCAGTTTATCATGAACCTTGAAGAATTGTTCTTTTCCGTGTCGCTTTACAAATATTGCCTGAGCCTTGCACGCATTTGCACCATCATTGCCGTCAGCATAGAATCCGATCTTACAGTTTTCCAGCGCGTCACAGGCATAGCACCCTTCCAGTCCTTTGCTTTTGGCACAGGTAATGTTCGGGCACTTTCCTTTTTCGTACAGTGTGCCGAAGGAACAGCAATTGAAACTGGATTTACAACCTCCGCACCACTGTCCTAAAAAGCAGTGGCTGCATGAAAAGCCGCAATAGGCAACCGGGTCAACTCCCCGTCTCGCGTCAGCTACAATCGCTGCTTTATATGCGCTGCCTTTTTCGATTCTTCTGTCCTTATCCGGGCCGTCTATATTCAGAACTTTGCGATATACTCTGGAATCCTCACCGCCCATGTCCTTGTCCATCCGATAGAATTCATATCCATATTTTTCATAAAGCCCTGTATGACCGGTCGAAATATAGACCGCCTCTTTTCCCATAACGGTTGCAAGACACTCGGCGTAATCGAGCAGCTTTCCCGCGTACCGGTTTCCACGATATTCCGGAAAAGTATATACAAATCCCACCCACGGAGACAGATCCGTAGGCTGTATGTCATCAAGGGGCGCGAATGTACAAAATGACACCAATCTATTTTCATCCGTAAGCATCAAGACAAGGGCTGTCTCCCCCACAGCTTCCGTGAGCTGATTTTCACTGATAAGCTGCGCCAAATATTTTCCCGCTCCCCAGTCCGACTTGGCAATCTGGTCAAGCCAATACTTTTTATTTCCTGTTGTAAAGAATTCAATTATTTTCATTTACTCACCTTTTCTTTCTTAGTTTCAACACACCATGCAATTCATTCCACAGGGTGCAAACATAACAGACTCCATTTTTTTCGGCATCTTCATCCCAAATCCTCCTGACAGAAAAGGCATGAGCATTCTTTTTGGACTGCCCATGCCCTTCACCTATTACAAAACACATTCCTCCAGTCTACTGATTATTATATTAACATATCCGCAGATAGCACACCATACCAAATCCTACTCGTTTTTTAAAAAGGAATACCATGGGATAGACTATCCTTACATATCTAACCATTGAATAAATCCAAAACCCGATTAACTGCTTGCACTTTCATATCTGCGTATGCCATATGTCCAAAATGATAATGCAAAGAATGTAAATATGCACACAATTACCACCCCAAAAATCAATCCTTTTGCTGACAATGCCCCTGTCACCGCCTGCGTTGGCAGCGTCGCAATTACTCCGTACGGCAATACACAATAAAAAATAAACTTATAGATTCCATAAAAAGCGATCCCCGGTATTTTCAAACACAAATCCACAGCCGTATTCTCTATTTTCACCAGATTGTTTACAGAGAACACAAAAAAGGCAAAACATCGTATCAGAAGTTCCATATCGTAGTACAGTATGGTCATTAACAAAACCTGAAACAAATATCCAATAATATTAGCATACGAAAGACTCACTCCACTTTCTCTAACCCCATATACAACGATATATGCGCTGAATATCAGAAGTGGTATGGCACCTGGATCTACTTTTTCAAATGTAATCCGAAGTAGTGGATTCACTGGTTTGGTCAGATATAAATCCAGTTCTCCTGTTTGTATTTTCTCCGGTATGGATATCACCCCAAAAAAGCAAATGATCATATTTAGGGAATCAATCAAAATAGTAAAACAGTAAGAGTTACGTGAAAAGTTAAGAGTGAAATTAGAAAATCCCCAAAAAATAATTGAGTTCTGCCATAAACAATAGCCCTAAAACAACCATGAGACCTACGCATAACAACATCTTCCCATCGGCTGTATGCACAAATGGAATCCTGAACAGAGAAAACCACAGAAAAGTTGCCAGCAAACCAATGCCTGCGGAAAATGCAATCTTCCCGGCTTCCATCGCCACAAAATATCCCTGTGTCTGTACTGGTATCACCATATATTTTGAAAAAGTACCATTTCTCAGCATTCCGGTCATCTGCTGGCTTATTTCAGCAGATTTTTCCAACTGGAATAAATAAGAACTTATGATATAGTAAGAGATCATAGTCTGAAAACCAAGTCCTGCTATTTGCTCCTTCCCCTCAAACAATATCCCCCATAAGATCCATGCAAACAGTATTTTCGCTACCGCCAGAATCACATCAACAAAGGTATCCGCTCTCCAGATCAACTGTGCTTTCATGTACGCCCTGACAATTTCTAAATATTTCTTCATTTCTTACATCCCTCTATAGATACGCTCTACTACAGAGCCTATTTCTTCTTCCTCGATCCCAATATCCCGGATTGGATAATTCTGGTAGACCTCCTGCTCTTTTATATGAATTTCCAGTTCATGAAAACGTAATACCGGGCTTGGCACAATTTCTGCATACGCTATGTTCTTCTCATCCTCAAAAACGGATTTCAATTTATCCAGAATATGTTCCTCCGCATCTGAAAAGCTCAGAATCATAATTTTACCTATAACTATCACTCCTCGTCCAATACAAACCAAAACACCACCTCATGTCACTCACATTGCACGGTACAACACTAAGGATCAATGGTTAGTTTCCATGCTGGATGACAGGTTGACATTCTATATTCATTTGTGACATACCTTTCCTAATCCCCTAACGCTAGCCTGTCAGCTTCTGCCTGTGTAATTATCTTGTTTCTTACCATACTGTGCAGCACTTGATCCACCCGCTGTACACCACTTCCTTCATCCATACCATTACTGATACCGACTTGTGGTTCACTACACTTGGCGGTAAATACCCGTGGCTAGACTTTCACCAGCAAGACTGGTGCCATGCTCGGCACACGTCTGAAGGCTGACATCGTATATTGATGCCAGCCTTTATATTGTCTAATTATACCCAAAGTTCAGAAAGAATCTATTGAACTGAGCATCGGTGCTTTTGTCGTTTACGCTTTTGAACAGGCCACCAAACTAATATTCAGTTGTAGGACTATGTTCAGTCACCGACAAAGATGTAAGGAGAATTTCTATTTCCTCTATAGAACACGACACCTCCTCCCTTGCAATTTACCTGACTACGCAGCAGATTCCATCTATCTGCTTTTGTTGTGTAAATTGTACCAGGGAGGATTCTGTTTTCTTTCCCGATGTATCCTGCTATCGTCCTATTTTTTGTGATTTTTTTAACCGATGTTGCTATATGTGCTAAGATAGCATTTTATAATTCGTATTTGGATTAGGACTAATGATTGACTTTACGTTTTATGTATGGTAAACTTTTTTCTACAAGTAAAACTACATTCTCCTCGAAAGGAAGTGAAACAATGGGAAAAGAAAAACCTGCAGAGGGGAAATTTGTTACCTCGGTTAAAGTTGGGCCTAAAGGTCAAATCATTGTCCCCAAAGAGGTTAGAGATATGTTTAATATCCAGCCGGGAGATATGCTTTTGATGTTGGCCGATGTGGAACAGGGTATTGCTATTCAGCCACTCAATACCACCAATGAAATGTTTGAAAATCTGTTCCCAAGAAAGAAGTAATTTAATCAATACGCCACCGCGCTTCTATTCAGGAGCGCGGTATTTTTTGCGCAAAAGTAGAACTTGTAAAACTTATATTGACTTTTTCTACCTTATACGATATATTGTAATCAAAGTTCTATAAGTAATACTTTTAGAACCAAATGAGAAAGGAGGAAACGGCATGGATGATGTGAAGCCGAATAATACACAGAACGGAAAAAACCGCTACATGGCTACTGTTAAAATTGGAACCAAGGGACAAATTATAATCCCTCAAAAAGCGCGGGAGCTTTTTCATCTAAAGCCCGGAGATTTACTTCTCATACGAGCAGACAGCACCCTCGGTATTGCTATTCAACCGCTTGCGATGGTGAACGATCTGCTTGATGATTTTTTCGCACAACACCTGAATAATTTGTAAGGAGGATATTATGAGATTGCTTGAAGTAAAGGGGTTAACGAAGAAGTGCCCCAAATTCACATTGAAAAATGTTTCTTTCTTTTTGGAACAAGGAAGAATTATGGGCTTGATTGGCACATCCATCATCACAATTATCATAAAAACTGCCTGCTCCAGCTAATCTGCTATTCCAGATTGATTTTATATCCATATCCGACTATTGTTTTAATAAAATCATGCGATTTCTCATTCCGGCTCAGCTTTTTCCTTATTTGAAAAACGGTATTTTCGACTGCGTGATACCTATCATTTGCCGGCTCATGCCAAACCGCTTCATAAAGCTGCTTTTTGGTAAAAGTAACATCCGGATTTGAATAGAGGAAATATAAAAGATCAAATTCCTTTATTGATAAAAAAATCTCCTGCTGATTTATCTCTACGCTATGGGTGTTTACGTCAATACGCAAACAAGAGGTGATTTGCTCTATCCCCCAAAATTCCCGAACCAATATACAATCTTTTATGATTTGTTCCAATAGCAATGACAAATTGTCAAACCTTTGTGGGCTGCGAAGTTTTGTAAATAATTGTATTTCCATTTCACAGCCATAGAGGTCTTCATTGAAATTCAAAATATGGGGCTCTACAGATATATGACGATCACTATCAACCGTTGGGCGTGTTCCAATGTGCGTGATACCATAATATGTTCTGCCCTCTAAAAGAACTTTAGCAATATATACGCCGGCCGTTGGCAGCTCATGCTCTTGTTCTACTTTTAGATTTGCCGTAGGCATACCTACTAATTTACCGATCCCACGCCCATGTATGACCGTCCCCTTCATTGTATAAACCGGAATATGTTTTGTATTTTCCATAGCCACTCCTTATAGTATTCCATTCATAGACAAAATGAATAAAATGCAGCTAACGATAATCATCACCGCCAGCAGAATCAGTCCAACAGAAAAACGGCTACGATGTTCCTTTTCAGATAAAGAAATATAACCGCTTCTCCTTAAAGCTGTTGTAATAGGTTTATACAGCAAAAATGTAAATGCGGCATTAAGCCCGGCTTTAATCGCATTGAACGGCAAAAATGCAGGCAACAGTAATTCTACAACAGCCTCTCTTGGATACCCCATATAAAGGGGCGTAATAAGATAATTCCATAACAGCATAACGGCAACCATTGCCACACTTCCGACTCCTAATCCAATGACAGCTCCGGATAACGTATGCTTTTTCTTGTAAATTGCAGAAGCGGTACAAGCAAATGAGCAGCTGGAGACGATATTCATAAGGCAGCCTAAAATTCCAGTTTCGCTGACTGTAAACATTTCGATAAAAGAAACAATCACAGACACAATACAAGCGCTCATCGGCCCCCATATCAACCCACCCAATGTGATGATTACATCTTTCGGATCATATTTGAGGAATAGCACAATCGGAATACGCCCCATAACCACATAAGATATTGCGCACAGTACCGCTAAGGTTGTCATTTTTTTCGTTTTACTATTCATATTCTGTTCCTCCACATAAAAATTAGCACCTGAAAATGGTCTTTCAGGTGCTAATGAACGTGCAAAATAAAACAACACTATAGTTGTAAAATTCTTTCCCGTCTTCTTTCATCCAGACTATACTGTTGGTTTTGGAATTCTTGCTTATTGAACTGCTAATGCTCAATAAGAGTCACCAAATCATGCGATTAACGCTTGCGGACTTTACCGCCAATCGGGAATTACACCCTGCCCCGAAGACACATTTATTCAGTTGATAATATAATTATACGAATGAAACGCCTTGGTTTCAATACATTGGACGGATTTCGGAAACATTTCGGAAATGACGGCAACAGCTTTATACCAGTTTCCCAAACAGTGTCGTCAGCATATGGGTAGCCCACTGATACATGTCCATCGTCTCGTACTTCCGGTACTCACACTCCAATGATACCAGAACAAACAAATAAATATCGTACCACAGGCTCCTTCTCTCCTGTGACTTCGTAAACGCTTTCATGCCATAACCTTTCCGGAAAAAGGGGTTGTCTGAATGAGTCCTGAAGCCTACTTCCAATAGGGGATCTCCCCAGATGCAGCGTTCCCAGTCAATCAGGCCGGTAATCACCCCATCCGAGACAAAAATATTCCCGTCCCAGAGATCCCAATGCACCAGCCGTGGCTCTGCCACTTCTGCAAAAATGTCCTTATCCCACTCCAGATATCGGAGCAGCTCATCCACAGGTATTTTCAAATCAACATTTCCTTGTCTGGCATCGCTGATTCCGGCCTCCAGCATCCTGCGAAAGACCATGTACCAGTCTTTCCCCTGAAATTCCGGCTGCCCAGGATAACCGAAACAAGGACAAGCAATACGGTTGATCTCCTTATTAATTCTTCCAGTCTCTTTGTATATGTCGTTGATCTGTTCCTGAGTGAAATCGTCTTTTATTTCATGCAGACTGCTTCCTTTCAGCTTTTCCATGAAGAAGTACGGAGATTCGCATATCGTATGACTGTCATCATACCCAAACACTTTAGGAACGGGGATCCCTCCGTGCTCCAGCGCCATTTCCATCGCCTGAACCTCCGCACACATGATATTTCTCTCATATGTCATGACCCGGACGCCTTTCGCCGGGGCGACCTTCAAAATGACTGCCTCCCCACTGCTTAAAGTCACCTCATAGGCCACATTAAAATATCCTTCCGTCAGCTCCTTATAAGACTGTAACTCAAGTGGATAGAAAAAGCGTTCCACCATCCTCCTGAGTGTTTCTTCATTCTGCCTGTTCTTTGTTAAACTTTCCATCGCTTCTCTCCTTCTGAAATTTTTTGTAACTGAATCCGGCCATGACCGCCGCTATCCAGTCGCTGATTGCAAATACCCACCACATGACAGAAATGTTTTTCATGATTCCTCCGAGTAACAGAAACGGAAGACGAATCAAGAAAATACATACCATTGATAAACGCAGCACCCTTTTCCCCTGTCCCAACGCCTGGAAGAATGCCTGAATGACAGGCATTACCCCTCCGGCACAGGCTGCCCAGCAGATAATCTGCAAGGCCGGCGTTCCCGCCCGCATGACGTCTGCATCGGAGGAAAAAAATCGGATTATGTACGGCGCTCCGGCATACAGCCCCAGCGAAATCAAGCCCCCATAAATCAGGACAAACCGCAGAGCTAAAAATACCGTTCTCCTTATCCGATCTGTATTTTTCCTGCCCCAGTCAAATCCAAGCATCGGCTGTATGCCCTGCATAACACCGGTAAACGGCGTAGTGGCAAAGGTCTGGATACGGGATATTACTGTGAAGGTGCTGATTGCCTGTGTACCGTAGACTGTTCCTAATATCTGATTGCCTGCCATGCCGACAAAGCTGTTTCCCAGGCTGTTCAGAAAAGACGGCATCCCAATTGATAGGATTTCCTTAAATGCCCCGAAGTCCCACCGTATATCTTTTATCCGGATCTTGCATGGCGTCGCATCGCGGATAAAGAAATAGTAAATACTGCAGAGCAGCGAAAACACCTGGGCACATACTGTTGCCAGAGCGGCGCCCGTAATACCCATCCGGAATCCATAAATCAACACCGGATCCAATGCCATATTGATTAGGACGGGGCAGCACCATTGAAGCGTGGAATAAAGGGTGTCCCCTCCGGCCCGCATGACTCCTGAAAATCCCGTACTGCATATTGTGCCCAGCAGCATGATACGTCCGTATTCCACAGCATATGGATAAATCTCGGCTGTACATCCAAGCAGTCCGAGCAGTGGGTTTAAGAAAATCAGACCAATGACCGTTATGGCTAACGCACATAAACACCAGACCCAAACCATACACCCAATGACGATCTTGCCTCCCGCCAGATCCTTTTCACCCAGCCGCCTGGATATGATGGAGCCTGCACCCACGCCCAAAGTGGAACTTATGCCGCCCACAAAGACCAGCACCGGGGAAAATACGCCAATTGCTCCGCTGGCTGTGCTACCTACTCCTTTTGAAACAAACAAGGTATCTGTGACGATATATATGTTGTAAAGCATGACGGAAAATGTAGCCTGTACACACAGCTCCGCCATCAATTTTCCGATAGAGCCTGTTTCCAGTTTGCTTATGCCCTTTGACGGCAATATACCAACCCCTTTCTGTCATCGGCAGCAATTAAAAAATGGATCTCTCCGCTGAAAAAGATTTACGAATAGAACAAGACCACAAGGGAAGTGAAATCCTTGTGGTCTTTGTTATGGCACTTCAAATTTATAACCGACACCGACAACATTTTTGATATATTCCAGACCATCCGGTGTTATCTTCAGTTTCTTCCGCAGATTGCTCATATGGTTGCTTACCGCTTTGCGTGAGTAATAGGTATAATCCTCGTTCCAGACCAGCTCCATAATCATCTTGTAGGTGAACACCCGCTGAGGATGCGTGATCAACAGGGCAAGAATATCAAATTCTTTCGCAGTCAGTTCGACCACCTGTCCGCCCACCCGTACCAGCCGCTGCTCCCGGCAAAAGTATAAGTCACCCATACGAATCTCTGTGAACACACTGCCAGCTTCTGTCTGCAGCCCATAAATTTCACAGAGGATACATAGGTTATCAGCTAAATCTCCATTTTGCTTTTCTGCACTAAGAAGGTATTTTATTAACTCCTTTCGCTGCCGGGCATTTAACAGCATAAGCAGCTTCTCTCCGATTTTATCTCCCGGCTCAGATATTTCCAGCACAGCTAACTTCCCAATGTTATCACCTCCGTTTCTTTTACTGCCCTCCTTCGGTCTATGATAAACTATAAATATGACAGCATTCTGTCATGTTTCATATCTTTTTTTCTCAAATGGAACCTGGCGTTTGCCTTATGACCCTATACCTTTCGCACTGGCCTTATATACTTAAAATACTGTTTCGGATCATAATAAAAGTACATGATTCTGCCTGGGGAAGTATCAAGGCAGCACCCAGCTCCTGCATAATCAAACGCTGCCATTGCTTTTTCTATTTTTTCTTCTACACTGCAGTTTTCCTGCTCGTAGTTAAATGGGCCATGCTCAAAAACAATATACTCAGATTCAGGAATATCCACCATAGACATTTGAGGCGGCACGTCCCCCTGATAGTCGGAGGGAAGTCGTACTCCCCAACACTCCGCACGGTGGATTCCCCAATCGCAAAGCCTGCCGTTTGGATCATTTATATATGCCATGATCTGCCCACTTGCACAATTGACTTCGCTTCCGCCGGCATCGTCTAATTTCCCCTTGATACTGTCGAGCAGCCCGCAGATCGTTTCATAGTCCTGCCCCGGAATCAGATTCTGCTTACGCCAGAAATCCCAATATCCATTACTCTCATAGTTTTTAATGTGTAAAAACTTGTGAGCGGGTATGGTTACAAAATAAATTTTCACGCCATCTGTTGATTTAATCATGCCGATTTCTCCTAATCCTAAAAAGTAGCGGTCGAAAGGGCTTATTTTTGTACGGAGAGCAACCGGTTTTGGATTTTTCCGATACTCACTGGGCGTTACGCCGTATGTTACTTTGAAAGCCCTGGTAAAGGCTTCATGTGAGGAAAAGCCATAATCGAAAGCAATGTCTAACAGGCTCTTATCGCTGTCCCGGACTTCTTTCAGCGCAAACGCCAGTTTCCTCTGCCGCAGATAATCCCTGAACTGCATCCCCGATATTTCCTTGAACTTCCTTGTTGTATAAAATTCGGAATAGCCTAATTTGCGGGAAAGGAAGCGCAGTGTCAAGGCTTCATCGTTGTAGCCCTTAATACATTTGTCAATCTCATCAACAATTATTTGAATCTGTTTTTGCCATTCGTACATTTATTTTTCACCTCGTTTCAACCACCCTGTATTTATTATAAGAAAACCGAGTGTCCGTCGCTTGATTTTACTTGCCATTATTCATATTGTTTTTTGGCCTGCTCTAAAAATGCCTTTATATCGTCCCGCAGCGTCTGAGGCTCTATAATTTCCGCTTTATCCCCCAAACTTGCAAAAGTGCTTACAATCCACTCCGGATATTCCGTATAAAAGGAAATGTAGAGAGAATTGTTTACTTCCCGGATATTACTCTGGCCAAAGAAATCAATCGCCAGAAACTCATAGGATTTATCCATCCTTACTGTAACCAATTCCCCCACGCCATTTGAAAATGCACTCTGCAATACAGGAATCTCATAATCTGTCCGCTCCGTATAGGTCTGCTCACAAAGCAACAAGTTTGATATTCTGTTGATCTTAAAAACGCGGAAGTCCTGTCTTTGTGTGCAGTAGGCGAAAAGATACCAGTATTCTTCTTTGAAAATGAGCTTGTAGGGTTCCACGATTCTTTTGGAGTATCCATTGCTGCTATAATACTCCATTTCCAACAGGCGACGGGAAGCAATGGCAGAACGGATGATTTTGATTTTTTCAATGGTCGTATTCTTATGGTTCCAGGATGTGAAATCAATGATGATATCGTTCTCCAGCAGCAATTTATCTTCCTGGCCAAGACGCAGCTTTGCAAGCAGTGTCTTTATTTTGGAACTCTCATCAATGCTCGCAAACCCCTGTATGCCTGACAAAATCAAATCTATGTCCTCTTTATTCAGGACTGATTTACTGTACTTAAAGTTTGGCAGCAATGATATGCCGCCGCCAATCCCCTGCTGCGTAGTCACTGGAAACCCTGCACTGGACAAATCCAACAAATCCCTATGGATGGTACGCACAGAGACTTCAAAATAATCCGCCAGTTCCTGTGCCGTTATTTTTTCCCTTTCCAATAAAATACATAATATACCAAACATTCTGTTGCTTTTCATTCAAGGCACCTCCTCTGTCTATTTTACCGAAATAAGACATTGAGTGTCAAGTTTCCGCTGCAACAGGCAAAGTGAACCTATCTATGGCAAAAGATTACGGAGCTTATGTTTCCACGCCAGATGCCTCGCAGCAAGCTGACGGGGCATCTGGGCAGATTCATCATGCGATGCAAAAATCAAAATATGTATCCGGGTATGGCTCGTCCACCAAGACGTAATGCCACCATTCATAGCGATAGGCTTCAAATCCGTTGCTCTCCATGATATCACGCAGGCGCTTACGGCTTCCTGCCTCCTCTTCGCTCAGTCCGCTGGCGGCATGATGTGACCGCACATCCATGAAGTCGAAATCTCCGCCCATCGGCACAAGCATCCCCGTATCCAAACGAAAAATCGTGAGGTCAACCGCACTCCCACGGCTGTGGCTGGACTGGGAAGCCACATACCCTTCCGTAACCATCTCGTTTCTTTTTATATTTGGGTAGTAGCGCTTTTTCGTCAGATTGTTCTCCGGCAGGTAACTGGCCTGCCTTGCTGTAAGTGAAATTTCTCTTTGTATTCTATTTGTTATAATCTTTGAAGAACAATAGAAATAAAATTCAAATATTTACCTCCGCCAGCCTCCATAGCTTTACGATCACTGATTGCATACTCGTTTTCTTGCTTTAGCCAGTCGTTCCATACTTCTTCATTACTTTCCATCTCATGAATAGAAATTACCCTGGCCCCTTTGCAATGGCGAATAATATTTTCCCAATACATTATATCGTGCATATAATCAAGCTGATCCGGTGTCCAAGAAAGAAGTAGCTCTGGTGGCAGATTATCATGGCAATCTTTTTTCATTCCGGGAATGGCAATATAAATATAACCACCATGTTTAAGATATGGGAGCAATTTATCGTCAAGGAATTTAGGATCGCGTCCAAAATAATTATAGGAATCCGTGCTAATGATTGCATCGAAAAATTCCTCTTCAAAAGGAAGTGCCATGGCATCTGCCTTAACCGGAATAATCTGCTCATCGGACAACCCCATTTTGCGAAAGAATTTTCGATTATCTTCCGGATCGCTCCACAAATCCGTTGCATACACAGTAAACCCCTACTCTTTTACAAGAAAGAGAGAAGTCAACCCCTGACCGCTGCCAAGATCACATACTATGGAATTTGGGGGGATTTCGCAATGAAGTAAAAGTTCCTCCTCCAGTTTGACCGGATTTGGCCCCATAATTTTTGCCTGTAATTCAGGAATGTTATATGTTTGACTACGAATATATTTCATTTTTGTTTTCTCCTTACTTTGTATGAGATTCTATAAAGAAATCAATATGCTTTATTAATCGGTTTTCAATATCCCCATAAGCTTCATTTTCATCTGACATATTGATAAGTAAAAAAAGTGGGGAAAAAAATTCTATTGCAAGTTGATATGGGTCATTCGTCTTTAACACACCACAGTTAATCATCTCGCGGAAAATATCTTCTAAATAAAGAACAGGCCCATTCACAAGGCTATCCTGGTACAACTTGTTTAATTCTGGATTACGATACTGCTCTAAGGTAAGCATCTTACGATAATCAGCGGCAAATTCATCTAAAGTCCAAAACCGGTATTGTGAAACGGCAAAATTTTTTAGATTTTCCAAACCAATTTGCTCATATTGTTCCGGCGCACAATCAAACACATTTTCCGGCACACCATATTTTCGTGCTATTTCATGATCCGATTGTGACATACGCGCGACAATACTGTTGAAAATATCCTTCTTGTTTTCATAGTGCTTATACAGCGCCCCTTTCGTAATTCCCAATTTTTCTGCTATTTTGCTGACAGAAACTGCCTCATATCCGTCTTTTGCAAATAAGTGCAATGCGATGGCTAATATTTTTTCCTTCGTATCAGTCATTCTATGTACCTCCTACCATGTAAACGAGCGTTTACCTTTCCTCCTTTATTATAGTAAACGCTCGTTTACTTGTCAAGAGTATTTTTTATGGGCCAATCTATGCAAAGTTGAGCGGCCACCGCTTGATTTTACTTGCGATTATTCTATTTGACTGCCTTTAATCTGGATTTAGATAATGACTCCATCCTGCACAGTAACCACCCGGCTGCTGCTTCTGGCAGCCTCCGGAGAATGCGTTACCATAATGATCGTCTGGCCGATGGTCTGATTGATCTCACACAACAGGTTCATAATCTCCGCTCCGGTCTCGCTGTCCAGATTTCCCGTAGGTTCATCCGCAAAGAGGATTTCCGGGTTACCAATCAAGGCACGGGCAATCGCCACACGCTGCTGCTGGCCGCCAGATAACTCACGGGGCGTATGCTTGCGGCGTTCTGACAGGCCAACGATCTCCAAAATCTGATGGAGCTGCTTTTTATAGCTCCCCATCTTTTTCCCATCCAAGAGCAGGGGAAGCATGATATTTTCCTCAACATTCAGATTTGGAATGAGATTATAAAACTGAAAGACAAAGCCGATTTTCTGCCTGCGGATCCGGCTCATTTTTTCATCCCCAAAGCGGGAAATATCTGTTCCGTTCAAAAGAACCTGACCTTTGGTCGGGGCGTCCAGACCTCCGAGAATATAAAGCAGGGTGCTCTTGCCCGAACCGGACGGTCCCATGATGGATACAAACTCCCCCTGCATCACCTGCAGAGATATATCCTTGAGCACCTTTGTAGTTGTGCTGCCAATCTGAAAATTCTTGATGATATGTTTTCCTTCAACGGCAATCTTGCTAACATTTTGTTTCATTTTGAAAGACCTCCTTAATTCCGAACTATTCAAATTTGATTTCTTCCACCAGCTTCATCCTGCGGCTCTTAAAGATTGGAACCACAGAACCAAGCAGTGTTACGGCGATCCCCATGCCGCCGGCGGCTAAAAAAGTGACTGCATCCAGTTCCGGCACCATCGAGATTTTAGGACCGGCTACAAGGAAAATCGTCTGGATTTCCATGTAGGAAACAAAAATGGCAATCACGGCTCCAATCAGGCCGGAGGAAAAGCCCTCAATCAGCGTCATTTTCATATTCTGGCGGTTGGAAAGTCCCACGGACTTATACATGGCAATACTGCGCCGCTTTTGGATGTAGTTAATCAGCAGGTTATTGATAACGCCCACCGTTGCCAGCAGTAAAATGAAATAGGTCATGCTGTGCATCGGCTGCAAGAAGGCTCCCACCGTGGAAAGCGCATCCGTATTAAATTCTTCTACCGTCCGGCTCCAGTTTGACGTATCACCAAACAGGTCACGGATCTGTACCATGATCGCATCCGGGTCTGCGACGGTATAAGCGAGGAAATCATAAGCAGACGCACCAAAATCGGAAACTGCAAAAGTTGAAGGAATAACTGCCTCCACATCCGTAGCCCTCGACTTGAAGCTGCCAACCACCTTGTAATCCGCCTGGCCGCTGCCGGTTGCCAGAGATAAGGTATCTCCAACCGCAAAGCCGGTCCTGTCCATACAGCTTTCACTTAACAGAACGGCTCTCTCTCCGGCAAAGGCGGAAATTGCCTGTTCCTCCATTCCCTTTTCCGTGTAATGGAGTGCCAGCATGGGACCGTACCAATCCAGACGATCGGTTGCTTCCAGTCTGCTGAGCGTCATGCCGTTTGCCTGCATATTATTTTCATATACATAGACGGGAAGCACTTTTTCTATTCCATCCATCTCTTTCACCTGATCTACAAATTCCTGCTCCATATATCCATCGGCAAAGCCCTGTAATTCAGCCCCATTGAACACGTCGCTGACATAGGTTGTGACAAAATTCCCTACGACAGTAATTGCAATCACAGCGGAAATGCTGATAAACAACAGCGTAATGTTCTGAACCGTATTCTTGTTATCCCGCATATTCCGGGCGGAAAGCCTGCCCGTATTTCCCAAAACTGCACCATAGATACGCTCCAATCCCATAGCCATCAGGTTTGTCAGCAACGGGACAATCAGGATCGTAGCGGTAATCAGCCCCAGCAGGGAAAACCCGCCTGCCAGATACAGCATATTGCCGGAAGCCAGCTTTGGAAGAATGATGGATACCACAAAGAGCACCACACCACCGACCAGTATGAAACGCCGGGGGACTTGCTTTTCTTCCACGCTTCCCAGCACCACGTCCTTGATTGGCAGACGGCTGGCACGGCGTACCGGCATCCATGCGGAGAGCAGGGACACAACCACTGCAACAGCAAAGGAAAAATAATGCTGAACGGAGAAATGACAATCGGGATTTCAATTCCCTGTGAAAGCGATTCCCCCATTCCCTGTAAAATCAGTTTCAAAACCAGTGTGCCGACCGGAATACCAAGCAGGCCGCCCAAAATCCCATACAACCCACTTTCCAGCAGCAAGATTTGAGTAACGGCTTTCTGCGTCGCACCAATGCTGCGGAATGTGCCGATTACTGGCAAACGGTCTAAGGTAATGACTTTGTAGCTGCTGTAAATGATAAAGACGCTCATGGTCAGGGAGAAAAAGCTGATCAGGAAGAATGGCATAGATTTCTGCCTTGCATCTGCAGCAATCTGCGTTTCATTTACTACTTCCGATACTCGGTATGTGCCATCCGGCAAAGCTGCGGACAGTTCACTTTTTAGTTCTGAAGTAGAAATCCCCTCGGCAGGCTCCACTAAAATTTCTGAATAACCATCCGTCTTACCTAACAACTCAGATAATGTCGTAAGGGGCAAAAGGGCAGTAGCACCTCTTGTATGACGGAGAAAAACGGTATCATAAGCGGCAACTGCTGCAACCTCCAAAGAAACCGGCTGTCCTCCGATTTGCAGCGTAATCGTGTCTCCCGCCTCAATTCCATATTTTGAAGTAAAGCGGTCAGGCAGGATTACTTTGTTGCCGGTAAAGTCCGTAATCTCGCCGCCATCCGCTAACCGGGGTGGGTTGATTGTATTCAGCTTAGATATATCTGCTCCAATTAGGTCAATGGTTTCATAATATCCGTTTTCATGATAAAGGGCTGCCCCCTCCAGCATGGGAACGCTGGCTCGGATAGCAGGCAGATCCGGCAGAGCATTCTCCGCAATCTCTCCCTCCACAGCGGTTACAGACAGGGTGGCGCTGCCTGCCATACCCCGCGCCATCTTCCGCTGGGCACTTTCATACGATCCACCGATAGAGAATGATACAAACAATAAAGTTGTAGAGAGCAGAATGGACAGCAGCATGACCGCTGTTCTCGTCTTTCTCTCTTTGACATTCGTTAAAATGTATTTCAAAATGATTTTCAAGACTACACCTACTTTCCATTGGACGGCTTACCGTCCTTTTCTAATGCGTTTTCGATTGCTTTTAATACTGTATCACTGGTGAGCGTGGCACCGGATATGGCATCCACCTCCAATGACTGTACGGAGGAAACTGCACCGGCAATTTGCTCTGCCTGCTCCATATAAGAAGCTTTATGCTCCACAACTTCAATATCGGTGATTTTATGATCCTGAACCTCCACCTTAACAACAGCAAATAGAATTTTGTTTTGGCATACGCCGATATACTCACCGTCTGCGACTGTGTTTAAATCAACTGTACCAATATTCAAAGTCTGTGGGCGCAGTACAACTGCAACAACAGCAAAACAGACACAGATTGTAACCACAATCGTTAATAGATAAGAAACCGCTTTTTTCCACTTACCTTTCATTCTGTCACCTCCAAACTAAAAAAGGCTGGCACCTATCATATAAAATATAATAGTGTGCCAACCTTAATCTAATTTTCAGGCAACCTTAATTAACCTTAACGAGTAAAAATCAATCTCAAGCTATTGAAAACGTCATATACTGATTACCACATATGGGGCATAATATCCATTTGTTTTATCCAAAGCTCTTATCCTCCAAACTAACTATTTTTCTGCCTTCTCAAAATAAGGGCGCATACGGCAATTGCTACGGCAAACACAAGAAACAGATACCACAAGTTTTCCATTCGGAATCCTCCATCTATCATAAGAGTATATCCCCATGAGGCAGGAAAGATTTTTCCAATTGTCTCAAAAGCTGTAGGGAGTAATTCAATCGGAAACATAATTCCCGACAGCATAATAGACGGTAAAAATACAAGTTGTGCTATCATCGTCAATTTAGCCTGATTTTTTACAACCAAGCCCAAAATGCAGCCGATGCTCAGCGATACAAGAACATAGACAGTAAGCGAAAGAAAAAACAAGGGCAAATTGGCAGGCAAAACCGCTTCAAACAGTACAGGAGCAAGCAGCAATATAATGACACAGGTAATCATCAAATGAACAAATGCTGAAAGAAACATTGTAACAAGACCTAAATATAAAGGAACTCCGTTTGCCTTATAGACCTTTTTAATATCGCTTCCGTAAGTTTCAATCAGTGATGGCGGCAATCCGATAAATGCACCCATTGAAACGCTCATCACAACCATAGACTGTATGAGTGTACTTCTCATTTCAGGCATGACAGAAGTAAAAATACCGCCCATAAGAAGAAAGAAAATAAGCGGAACGATATAGCAGGTAACTAACAGGGATTTACTTCGTATATCCAATTTCCACTGTAACGCTACGCCATATAAAAAGCCGTTCATTCTGCTTCCCTCCTTGTCATTTCAATAAAATGCTGTTCCAGTGTGCCTCGGTCAACCTTAATATCTAATACATGGATTCCCTTATGTTTCAACTCACCGAGCATGGAAAGCAAAGTATCTTCAATATTGTCCGTTTCAAAAGTGTTATCCCCTTGTTGTGTTTTGATATGAATAAGATATTTTTTTCCGATTTTGTTGGTTAGTTCCGAATCTGTACCGCAAAAGACAATATTTCCGTTATTCAAAATGGCAATGCGGTCACATAAGGTTTCTACTTCTGACATATCATGGCTTTCCAGAACAATCGTTTTTCCTTGCGATTTGAGTTTTCGGATTTGTTCGTGCAGCGACAGCCTACCTTCGACATCAAGCCCCGCAGTCGGCTCGTCAAGAAAAACAATATCTGGATCACCGATAAGCGCAAGGGCAAGGTGTAACCGCCTTTTTTGTCCTGTTGACAGTTGAATATACTGTTTCTTTTCAAATTCCTTTATACCGAGGGCATTAAGCATAGCATAATCAATCTTTGCCCTGTTCCATTTCGCAAACAGCTTTACAGCCTCCATCGGTTTGATGTGGGCAGGCAATGACGACGATTGTAACTGAATCCCCATTTTCCCATTTACAGTAACCATACCGTTGTCGCATTTTCTCAAGCCCTCGATACATTCAAGAGCAGTGGTCTTTCCTGCTCCGTTTACGCCAAGCAGGGCAAAAACCTCTCCTGACTCAATTTGAAAATTGAGTCCTTTGAGAACAATATGGTTGCCATAGCTTTTTCTTAATTCACAAACTTGTATCGCACCACTCATTGTTCCACCTCCCCAAACGGATTTATTCCAAGCCTTGAAAAATAAACTTGCAAAGCTGGCTCTAAATAATCGTTCACGATTTTTTGTCTTTCTTCCCATACGTTTGTTGCAGTATCAATATCCCCTATTTCCATCAACTTTGGAAGCATGCTCATATCCCCGTTTGTAAACTCCATAATCAAGCCCCAATATTCTTTTACAACCTGTTGGCATTTATCGCTTTCAGGCGGCACACTCTCCCTTTGGAACTGTACGATTTCATCACTTAAACGGTTAAATCTGTCCATAAAATCCAGGCCGCTTTCTTTATCAAATTGACTGCGGATATGGTCAAGAGTATCATCATCGAAACGCTTAATAAGATAGTAAGAGTCATTCTTCATTTGCAGATTGACAATAATGTCTGCATACTTCTTAAAGTTGACTGTCTGCATTTGTAAAACTTCTGTTTTTAACTGTTCTATTGCTGTCACTGAAGCTGTTAGCTGTTCTATTTTTTTGCGTATATCATCAGCCTGCTCTGTAAGAGCATTTGCAACATCAGCCGGTGTCTCTAAAGAAATCAAGCGTTGTTTTATATCATCCAGAGAGAATCCCAATGATTTCAAAGACATAATCTGATGTAGTGTAATCAAATCTTTATCTGTATAAAGCCTGCGTCCTCCTTCGCTTTCTGCCGATGGGGAGAGCAATCCTTCTTTATCATAGTATTGTAGAGTACGGACGGTAACGCCCATTTTTTTTGCCGCTTCGCCAACTGTCATAAATCCCGTCGGTATTGCTCTGTATTTTGCCATAGTCATTCGCCTCCTGAAATGTATTATAAATCATTACGCAGCGTCACAAGCAAGACCTTTTGAAAAAAATTTTAGGCGGCAAAGGTTGATTTTCTCTGCCGCCTTTGCCTGCCTATACATAAATAATTTCCTCTTGATAAAAGAATAGTGTGCCAGCCTTAATCTAATTTTCGGCAACCTTAATTAACCTTAACTGACAAAAAATTCGATTTGAAAAGCAGTACCGACAGTCGGAATGCTGGAAACAGAAATCGTGCCGCCATGCAGGTCGATAATTCCTTTTGCGATTGCAAGGCCCAGCCCGGTTCCTTCTGGCTTTTGTTCCGTATTCGTCCCACGGTAATAGCGGTCAAAAAGATGCTGGGCAGCTTCCTCATTCATGCCCTTTCCATTATCAGCAACCTTGATTTTTAATGCAGTCTGAGACGCCAGTATGCTTACTGTAACTTCCGTGTGCTCCTCTCCATGCACAAAGGCATTGATGATTAAATTCCGAAACGCCCTGGTAAAAAGCATCTGGTCAAACGGGAACAGCACCGTTTCCTCTTCACTTTCAAAGTGGATGCTGCGTGTTTCGTATTCCGGCGTATTTAAAATGTCTATTACCAGCTCTTTCAGAAAACGGACGATGTTCTTATCCTCCCTGTGTATGGGGAGCATCCCGTTTTCTAATTGATAGGTCAGCTTCAGATCTTCAATCAGTTTTTCCATATAGGAGACATTTTTCAGCATAACATCAGCATAATGCCTGCGATGTTCCCGGTCGCCTCCATCCGTCTCCTGCAAAATCTCCGCATACCCCTTGATTGGAGAAAGCGGCGTTTTGAGGTCGTGGGTGATGTTTGCAATCCATTCCTCCCGTGTCTTTTCTGTCTGTGCACGAAGATGATCGCTGGCTCTGATTTCGGCATCCAGCGTATTCAGGCTGTCATACAGATCATGGAATACCCCCTGTTCCTGAACCGGAAGATAGCTGCGGGCTGAAATCTCATGGATAGCAGTTGTCAGCCGTTTGATCGCCCTTGTGGTCAATAAGCCATACAGGATTCCTGAAATCAGTACCAGAAGGAACAGGACTAGCAGCACTGGTATCATGATAGTTTTTCCTCCCGCAAACCGTTCCCCGTTTACATACATGGTGACTTTGGAAACATTCACGGGAAAATATAAAAGATAGGCATATTCTTTTTCGGCATCAAAGGCTACGCCTGAAAAGGCCGTCGTTTTTCCCTCTGCCGATTTTCCGGTTAGGACAAGCTGCAGCAGCTCCGTACTGGAATATGCTTCGCTGGCCTGCTCCGGTTCCTGATAACGGAAAACTACCTTTCCGGAGCCGTCGATGATCTGAATGCCGACCCCGTTCTCCTGTAACAACACAAGCCCGGACTGCTTCACCTGCGGCATGTCATCTATGAAAATAATCTGATCTTTGAAGTCCTCTGCAAATACTTTTGGCCAGTCACTCCTTACACTTCTCCCGTCCGGTGTCTGAACGGAAATCATCAGGAAGAAAAAGAAACCGGCCAACAGAACTGTCACAAGCAGTGACAGAAAGAAGATCAGGTAAATATGAAATATGGTACGGTGTCCTGATCGTTTCATCTAATCAATCCTCTTTTTAAGCTTATAGCCCAAGCCTTTTATTGTGATGAGCTGTCTTGGCTCAGACGGCGTATCTTCAATTTTTTCCCGCAGGTGCCGGATATGCACCATAATGGTGTTATCGCAAATAGCGCTATACTCACCCCAGACCTGTTCATACAGCTTTTCCTTACTGATGATTTTATCTGTATTTTCCATAAGGTAGGATAAGAGCAGAAATTCACGGCCTGTCAGTTCTATTTCCCGGTTATCTTTATAAATACGGCCGCTCTCTTTATCCAGCATAAGCGGTCCAACCTTCAGATGAGCTTTGTCCTCCGGTACAGGAACGCTTGTGTATTGCTGGCGGCGAAGCTGCGCCTTGATCCGGTATACGATTTCCCGCGGGCTGAAGGGTTTCGTAATGTAATCATCACCGCCGCAGGAAAGGCCGAGTATCTTGTCCACATCATCACTCCTTGATGAAAGGAACAGGATAGAACAGATAGAAAATTCCCGGATTGCTTTACACACCTCAAAGCCGTCCATATCCGGCAGCATCACATCTAAAACGATCACATCCGGCCGGTATTCTCTGCATATACGGATCGCATCCGCACCTGTATAGGCTTTCTCAATGGACTCAAAGCTGTCCTGCTGTAACGCTTCTGCAATCAGATCCACAATATCTTTCTCATCATCAATCAACAGTATTTTATTCTTCATTCAAAGCACCTTCTTTTCATACTAATCCCATAAACTGAGCTGCTGCCCATTCTGTTTTTCTTCAAACGTCTGCAAATAGGAAAAGATCTGTTCGTTATCATGGACAATCCCATTTCTTTCGCAGGTTTCATGGAACAGCCCCATAAGCTCCCTGCCTCTCGGACTGCCCAGCATATAGCTTGTTCCGTAAGTTTGTATATACCGCTCCTTCATACCGGGAAACAGCCTGTCTAACTGCTGATAGAAATATTCTCTGTTCCCATCCCGGAGCGTGAGTCCCATGCCAAAGCATATAACACCATAAACTCCGGCCTTGATGCACATATCCAGAATACCGGAGATGTTTTGCTCATTATCATTGATAAAAGGCAGTATGGGGGAAAGCCAGACCACTGTGGGGATTCCCCCATCCCGCAATGCCAGTAATACCTCAAAGCGTTCCTGCGTTGTACTGACATTCGGCTCCAGCTTCCTGCAAAGGGCTTCATCATAAGTCGTTAATGTCATCTGAACGACGCACTTTGTTTTTTCATTGATCTTTTTTAACAGGTCGATATCACGAAGGATGCGGTTTGATTTTGTAATGACCGTAAATCCGAATCCATACGTATCTATTAAGGACAACGCTTTTCTGACATTTCCAAGCTCCATTTCCAAAGGGATGTAGGGATCTGTCATGGAGCCTGTCCCAATCATACACTTTTTTCTTTTTGATCTGAGGGCGGCTTCAAGAAGCTCTATGGCATTTTCCTTTACTTCTATATCCTCAAAATCATGCTCCATGTGATAGCATTTGCTCCGGGAGTCACAGTAAATGCACCCGTGAGAACATCCACGGTACAGGTTCATCCCATTTTTTGCTGACAATATTCCTTTTGCTCTTACAGTGTGCATTTTATCCTCCCTTTCCGCTCCTATTTCCCCTCCAGCGATTTCATCCCCTCTATAAGAACATTAAGCGAAAATTCAAAACTGTCCTCTATGGAGGGGGAATCTCCGAAAGCCTTGTGGTTGACAAGCAGAATAAACCCCTGCAGAAAGCCCCTTACGGTTCGGATCAGATGCAGGCGGCTTTCCTCAGAAATATTCAGCGAATCCATGATTCTATGCAGGGCGGCGAACAGTTCAGAGGTATTCTCTGAAGTTTCCTCATCCTCATATTGGTTGTACCAAAGCATCACATTAAATACACCCGGATTATCGACAGCGAACCTGTAAAAAGCATAGGACACCGCCCGGATCGCGTCATAACCGCTTACCCCAATCATGGAGCGAAGCAACTGTTCCTCCATTTGCCGCCATCCACAGCGCATCAGTTCCCGCTTGAGGTCGTCCAGACTTTTGAAATAGTAGTACAATGACGGAGGCTGAATTCCTAAATCCTGAGCCAGGAGTTTCAGTGAAATACTCTGTTCCCCAGACTCATTTGCCATCTGCGCTGCTCTGCATATGATTGCATCTTTGCCAATTTTCATCCGTGACATAGCCATCCCCCCAACCTAATCTAATAAGTATTATACCTTATTTGATTAGAAAACACAAGCCGGGCATTGAATGCAGAAAATCACCGCTCTCTCAAGGCATTTTCAGTCTGGAGAGAACAAGAAAAATCGGATGCGGCCCTGCAAGGCTGCACCCGACTTCTTCTATCATGGCATACTCAAAGGGAATCTATTATAAAGTCCGAGACGAAGCTAACTCCAATATTCCTCCCGGCAGACATCCAAATCATATATTTCTTTCGCCGGTTTTTCAGCGTCCTCTGATAAAGTATTCTGTTGTTACATTCCCATTATCGGCTTGTTCGGCTCCTGTTCGAGACTGACTGCCAAATCAAAAGCCGGAACAAGGATCAGATTGTATCTCGCTTTTATATAGTGCTTGTAAAAGGCTCTTTGCAGATCCGACAGATACGGTGTGGAATCTATGAATTCACTAATTACTTCCATATCAATCCGGTGAACAATCCGTTTGACCGCCTCACTGCAGCCTTCATATTCCGAACTCATTAGAAAGTCACGGTAGTTAATTTTTCTGTCGTTCTGCTTTATGGCAGAGGTCGGATACAGATAAACTCTCGAATGCAGCGCATCCTCGTTTGACAGCACTTCATTCATGATCTTCTCGTCAGCCTGCGGCAGCAGACAGCTTCCGCAGTCGTAGATGGGTGCAATGCTTGATTCTCCCGTTATTTCATCAAACAGGAATCCCCAATTTCCGTTATGACGGTCGAAGTTTCCAAGTAAGGCATCTACAACAAATACATCCCAAAAGTGCCGTTCCAACACCTCCGGCGAAACGTACTGCTGCTTTCCAATCGTATCAAGTATATCTTCAAGCTCTGTTCCCGTACCATTTGAATCTGATTCCAAAATCGTATTCTTGATGGAACAGAAATCAAAAAATCTCTTTCCGTCTGCTGTAAAGTCCTTGCAGGCACAGACAATCTTCTCCTTGCCGCCAACCTTAAATGTGCCAAGCATGGTTTCGTGCGCCCTTACGCCGATCAGATTGAAGATACTGCTTGCGATATACTCGCTGAAACAGCTATTGGTATAGGAAAGCCCAGTGGGCTTATTCTTGCCGGAGGGTGGGAATTTCAGCATATACAGTGTGCCGTCATATTCTACGGCGATCTTCTTGCCGTTTGCTCCGTTGTATGCTCTGCCGGGTACCACCCGACAGTTTGTAAAATCAATTTTTTCAGCCATTCGTCATCATTTCCTTAAAGATATTTTGCTCTGAGATAATCGGCATGCTCCTTTGTGATTACGCCGTCGTTGATCTCAGCAATATTGATACTGCCATAGAGTTCTCCCCATAGGCAGTCAAGCAGAGGAGATTTGTTTTTCAATCCGTCCTTGTATGCGTCCAAATCATGCTGCAGATATGCAGGCAGTCCGTACTCATAGGAGCGTTCCTTTTCTGCCTGATGGATTCCCTCAGAAGTCAAGAGCTCCATTGTCACGCCAAGCGTCTTTGCCAGCTTATACACCGTTTCAGCAGAGCATTTTTCAAGCTTTGTCTTACCGCTGCATATATCGTTGAGCGTAGCGTGAGGGATTCCCGCGTCTACGGCTAATCTGTATTTTGTCATGTTGCGCTTTTTCAGCAAGCTCTCAATCATCATTCCTGTCACATCCTCTCTGTTATTATTATATCGGTATGCCGAAATAATGTCAAGAGAACTGCATGGAACTTAACAAAAAATCCGTATTTACCTCGCTCCCCTTGCTACGCTGCGGGTAAGGTTCATCAACGATAATCAGCAAGAAATCAATAGAAACGCGACTCATGTCAGGGCATTCTCGGTCTGGAGAGAACAGGAAAAGTCGGATGCAGCTTTGCAAGTCTGCACCCGACTCCTTCTATCATAGCATACTCAAAGGGAATCTCTTGTAGGGTGAACGCAGCTTGTCCCATCCCACATGAAAAATCGCCAATTACTAATCAACTTTTTCTTGTTTCTCAAATAATAAAAGCGTCTTCTGGTAATTGTCCTCTCCCTGCACTGTCAGCAAAATATCTTTCACGCTCCCCACTGGAGCCCCTTTGCCTGCGCCCTCCAATGACAATCCTGTTAGCTCCGCTGCCTGGGAAAAGGAAATAAAAATTTTATCTGAAGGTTCAGACAAAACTGCGGCAACAATACAAGGCAGCCAGCCGTTCTCTTATGTACCGCAAAAGGCTATCTTTTCTGAATATCCATACGCTTTTCCTCCATTGGTTTCAACCATCTGGTTACAAAACATCGTTAGAGTTTTTTGGGAACGATGCTTCTTAATTAAAGGGTAAGAAGATAAGGTGAGGGCGTAAAAAATCTTGTGTCTATAAAAAATGAATTTTTCTGATAAGAATTAGATATGTAATATTTTGCTGTCGAATTCATGCCTTTACTGTTGTCGAATTAGTTGTTCTATTTATAATATAACCATTTGGCAAGATTTTATACATCTTTTTTGATTTTTTGCATAGCAAACAAGGCATTGTGCTTATTGCTCTTTTGTGGGCTCTGCCCACACCCGACCTCTGGAATAAGATTGGGATTTTTTGGCAATAATACAAATGCCGACGGAATAAAGGAGAGGCGGGAATGGGGGCTTCAGGAGCGTTGCCATTCCTGCCTTTTCTATTTACAGATAATCGGTAAGCCTTTCTCCATATAAAACAATCAGCTGATTCAATACCTGATCCCAGTTCCGATATCTCTGTGTCCACTTCTTAACTACATTTTCACTGGCAAGATATAACATCTTTTCCAATGCCGTATCGCTCGGGAATACACTTTTAGTTTTCGTGACTTTCCGATACTGCCGATTCAATCCCTCTATAATATTCGTTGTGTACATGATCCGTCGGATATCATTTGAAAACTGGAAAAAGGAACTCAAATCTTCCCAGTTGTTTTCCCAGTTACTGATTGCATAGGGATATTTCTTTCCCCATTTTTCTTTAATGGCATCAAGCTCTGACAAAGCTGCTGCTTCAGTTGGGGCATTATATACTGCTTTGAAATCGGAGGAAAATTTTTTTAAATCATTATAGTTTACATATTTGAAGGAATTACGCAGCATATGGATGATACATCTCTGGATCTCTGCCTGAGGATAGACTGCCTGTATTGCTTCTTTAAATCCTGGCAACCCATCTACACAGAAAAAGAGAACATCTTTTACCCCACGATTTTTCAGATCATTCAGCATCCCCAGCCAGAACTTGCTGGTCTCATTGGCACCTACTGTAATGCTCAGGATATCTTTATAACCTTCCACAGTAACCCCAAGGACCACATAGGCAGCACGGCTTAAGATTCTTCCGTCTTCCCTGACCTTGTAATGGATGCAGTCCATAAAAACAAAAGGATAAACCGGATTCAGAGGGCGAGACTGCCATTCTTTGACCTGTGGGAGGATCTTATCAGTAATCTTGCTGACCATTTCTGCTGATAATTCAATTCCATAAAGATCCTGAAGCTGGTCATGAATATCACGTGTACTCATACCACGGGCATATAAAGAAATCACTTTTTCTTCAATCCCGGAAATGTCCCGTTGATATTTAGGAATCAGTTTTGGCTCAAACTCTCCATTGCGGTCTCTCGGGACATCAATTTGAAATTCACCATACTGACTTTTCAGGTTTTTCGTAGAATAACCATTTCTTTTATTGCCGGTGCTCAAATCCCCTTTATGATTTTTTTCATAACCGAGGGTTGCATCCAACTCAGCCTCCATAAGCTCCTGAAGGATGTCTTTGAAACTGTCTTTGAGAAGTGCATATACATCTGCAACGCTGTTGATGTTATTTTCTGAGATAATCTGTCGAATTTGTTCCTTTGCTACTGCCATAAAAATACTCCTTTTCGATAAGAATTGTCATATCTGAATTCTTACCAAAAAGGAGCCATTTTTTACCAAAAAACACAAACTATTTTACACTACCGATAAGGTTTGAAAGAACTCGACAAATATGAATTGAACAAAATCGCTGCGCGATGGCCTGCCAAGGCTGTGGCATAGCGATTTTCTGTTTTTTATAACAAAAGCAGTGGAAAGCAAGTCCTAAAAGTAGTATTGTTAAGTCACCACAACGAAACAATCAAACAGGATCGACCTTCCCACTGCCTATGAAAAGAATACCATCCTTCCGCTTGGTTGGCAAGCGGTTTTATGACCCAAATGCACCTCCGTGTAAAGCAATGTTTTTTGATACTACTGATTTTACATGGAGGATTTTATTATGTATGAAAAATATTTAGAACAGCTTGAGGAAGCCGGAAAAATCCGTAACCTCAAAGAACGTTCCATCAACTGCTATAAAAACTATGTTTCTTACTTTCTGAAATATCAGGGTAAGAGTCCTGAAGAACTTACCTGCCAGGATGTCAGGACTTTTTTGCTTGCAAAAAAAGATGAAGGGCTGAAAGCCACAACTCTGAATCTTTATAATTCTGCCATCCGTTTTTTCTACCGGTATGTCCTGCACATCCTTTGGGATGATATCACGGTTCCACGTATGATTCTGGAACACAAGCTTCCAACAGTACTGACTGTTGATGAAATCGACCGCCTGTTAGAAGCTGTTGACGACATCAAATATAAAGCTATGTTTGCAACGATGTATTCTTCCGGAATGCGTGTTTCTGAAGTCATTCATCTGCATTATGATGATATTTCCCGCTCAAATATGCAGATTCATGTCCGGGATACAAAGAACCGGATGGACCGCTATACAATCCTTTCCAAGCGGTGTCTTGATATCCTTACACAATACTGGTTTGAGAAAGGACGTCCCCGCGAAATCCTGTTTCCTAATAAATTCACCGGTAATTACCTGACAGTCAGTACACTGGAGCAGGTGATGCGCCGTGCCGTATCCGATGCTGAACTTCCAAAGGAAGCAACTCCACACTGTCTCCGTCATAGCTTTGCAACTCATCTGATGGAGCAGGGAGTAGAACGGCAAAATATTCAGGCACTGCTTGGACACCGTGACCCAAAATCCACGGAAGTTTATCTTCATGTCAGCAACAAATCCCTCATGGGAATCCAAAGTCCATTTGACAGGAAAGAAGGTGCTGATTATGAATAAGCCCACCATTCAGGATATTTTCCGGTGTTTTTATCCGGCATACCTTGAAAAGTATTCTCCTTCTCCAGAACAGGCAAAAGTTGCCCGGAACATCTTGAACTGCAAAACCGGAGCCTATGGTGCAAACGTCAGTGTATGTGAAGACTGTGGTGCTGTTCAGATTCACTATAATTCCTGCCGCAACCGTTGTTGTCCCATGTGTCAGGCTGTTCCAAAGGAAATGTGGATGGATGCCCGCAGAGAGGATGTGCTTGATGCACCTTACTTTCATCTGGTGTTTACAGTTCCAGATAGCCTGAATTCGCTTATCTACAGTAACCAAAAACTGTTGTATGATACCTTATATCATGCTGCTTCTGCGACTATCAGTGAGCTGGCTGCCAATCCGGAGCATCTTGGAGCTACTGTCGGATATATCTGTATTCTCCATACATGGGGTTCTGAAATGAACTTTCATCCTCATATCCATACAATACTGCTCGGCGGCGGACTGACATCTAAAAACAAATGGAAAGATAATGGGACTGAATTTTTCCTGCCAATTCAGATCATTTCCAAAGTATTCCGTGGAAAATACATGGAAGAATTGAAAAATCTCTGGAAAGCCGATCAGCTTGAGTTTCATGGAACTGCTGAAAAATACCGCAACCATTATGCATTTAAAGAACTGCTTGATTCCTGTTATGCTACGGATTGGATTCCGTATTGCAAAAAAACTTTTAACGGTGCACAGTCTGTGATTGACTATCTGGGAAAATACACTCATCGGATTGCCATTAGCAATCACCGTATCATCCATATGGATGAGGAAACCGTTACTTTTTCAGTGAAAGATTACCGGAACAAAGGACAGTGGAAAGATCTGACCATCTTCGGCGTTGAGTTTATTCGGCGTTTTTTAATGCATGTGCCGCCAAAACGTTTTGTCAGGATTCGGCATTACGGGCTTCTTTGTTCCCGCAGTAAACGAAAGAAGCTTACTTTATGCCGGAATCTCCTTGGATGTCAAAAGTATCTCTCAAAGCTTCGGGATAAGGAGATGCCGGAAATATTAAAACAGCTTTATGAGATAAACATTTGTGTGTGTAAATCCTGTGGTGGGCATCTTGGAAAACCACAGCTTCGAATACCACAAAGATGTTAAAATCTTATTCTTTCATACGTTTTCTGAAGCCTCAAAGTTTGAGGTTATATTGTCGTACCTATTTATCTGGAAATACTTGATTTCTGTAGCTTCTGCACAGAAAATCCTGTATAATCATGGGTAAGAACAAAAGATTGAAAGTCCATATGTAGTGGCTAACCGGACGCTCACTTTGTTCAATTAGGTCAAATCGAAAATGGTGTAAACGAAGGGGCAGTTCCCTGCAATGTCAAAACTGCTTTTTCGTTTACCCCATCATCGATTCTAACCTAAAGAATTTGTTGAGCGTATTACGCGCCAAAACGCATAGAAATATACCACAAATATCCTTTCTTTAATTGAGCCGCCGCCAACTTTTTTATAATAGCGTCGGTGTCGTTTTCAAAAGGCCAGGTCATGGCTTGCCGCCTCCTTTTTGGATCTTGTTCAGTCGAACATTAACGAAGTGATTCCATCAATGGCGCTTTGCTCTGCTGCTTTAAGGCCCCTGCTGAAATCGCCGCACTGCACAGCAGAATAACCGTGCAATATAAAATGGTAGTCCCAAACGGGAAATTATAATGCAAATAGTTCATCAGACTGCTTTTCAAAAAAGAGCAGAGAGCAAATCCGATTCCACCGCCAATGATTACGGACAAAACGAGCCCCATACCCACTACAATCAGTCCCTCCTTATGGACCATTGCAGATAATTGCTTCAGGGACATTCCAACCGAACGCATGAGTGAAAATTCCTTATGCCTTACAATAATGCCTGTTATGACAGTATTTAGAAGATTCATCACAGAAAAGCAGCCGATTAAAATAATTGCGGCAGTAAGTGCAAATTGTGTCCCCTGCAGAAAATTTTCATTTTGGGCAATCGCGGCGGAAAGAGAATCTATACTGAGGCGTGGGTTGTTTGCAATGATCTGGTCCAGTTCACTTTCTGCCTGTTGTTCAAAGGAATCGTCCACCCGAACAACATACTGATAAATCAAATTACTATGTGCGATATTTTGCATAGAATCAACAGGCAATAGCAGCATGTCTATTTTATCACCGTTATTTCCAATTTTGCTTTCATCAAGAACCGCTGCAATATCAAAGGATATATTCAGTACATGGCCTCCATCAAAAACCTTTAATGTCACAGATGAGCCAGCCTCCGGCTGAATACCAAAATATTCTTCAAAGTCCTTTGGCCTGCCTATGACAATTTGATTTTTAGAAGCCATTTGCTTATAATCAGGCAGCGTCCCGTCCGAAATGCAGCTTTGCAGCAAATCTATATCTTCCTGCTCAAAACTTACAATTTCAGCATCTGACTCAAGTGCCTGTAAATCCCTTGATACAGGAAGATGCTGATCGATCATAATTTTGTCTACACCAGACAGCAGCGTCAATTTCTCATACACTTCATCGGTAAAAGGGCTTGATTTCTGCACTGATTCTAATGGATTCGCCATCAGCTCCTGATTTGAAATTCTCAGAACAAATTGTCCTCTTACAAATCCTGATAAGGACATATCCCTTGCATTGACGGACGAAAGCACAGAGGACAGACCTAACAGCAAAATCCCGGTCAACAACAGGGAAGTCACTGTAAGCAGATTCTTTTTCTTATAACGCATAACCTGATGGATGGCCAAAGAACCCGGTGTTAACCTTCGCTGCTTGTGCTTGCCATACAGGCGATTGTCCTGTTCATACCGGGACGCCTCTATGGGAGAAACAGCCGCTGCTATTTTTGCTGGTTTCCGGATAGACAAACGCACGGTAACATAGGTTAATATAACAACGACAGGGAATATCCACAACACATTCTTCCATTCAAAACCATGGGGAATTAAAAAATAAGATAGTAACAATCCTCCGATTAACCCTGCAGGAATAGATGGCAGCATCAGCAGCGTTCCTTCTCTGAACACGAGCTTTTGAACTTGCTTCGCTGTCATACCAATCGTGCGTAGTTGCCCATAACTCTTGATCGAATTGATGATGGAAATATAAAAAATATTATAGATTACCAATATACCGGCAATTGCTATGATCATCAATCCTGCAACTGCTGCTACTATCATCAGAACAGATGGCTGACTGAGGTTCAAATAGGCTTCATTATAAGATGGGGACTTTTCACATCCAGCATCAAGAACGATTTGGGATATTTGGCTTCTTATATCCCCAGAATTTGTTGAGGCACCAGAATGAACACGAAGCATTGCCGCCGGGGAAAACGAGTTCCATCCACCTACAGCTAAAAAGTATTCTTCTGAGACAATGGCAGCATATAAAGAACGGTCTGTTCCTTTTGTACCTGTTTTTAAGTATCCTGTTATCACAAAAGATTTTTGTCCGCTTCCGTCCGGAACGGGTAATAAAATGGTATCTCCAATTCCTGCATTTATTTTTTGGCTGATCAGATATTCTTTCTCAATCATGATCTCATTTTCCTTTTCAGGCATTTTGCCCTCGGAAACAGACAGCCCGTTTAAGGTAAGCGCATCTTGATTGGAATAGGAAATGGCAAGGCGGTCATTTCCTGATTTGATACTGCCAAGGGAGACTGTAAGTCCAGAAAATTCTACCCGTACATCCTCAGACATTTTTCGATATTGTCCTTCTTCCACGCCCGAAATAAGGGCATGATAAGAACCAGTCATGTTATTGCCGCCATTTTGGTTCACGGCAATGATTCCAGAAATTAAAAGCAATACGGATGACATCAAGAATGCTGCCAATGAAATTGCAATCATGGTAAATACTTTTTTTAAATGCTCTTTTTTTAATTGTGCCGCCGCTAATTTTTTTACAATGGCATTGGTATCATTTTCAAAAGGCCAAATCATCGTTTGTTACCTCCTATTCCGCCGCGCGAAGCTGCTCAACCACCGTTGTTTTCTTGCAATACAGGCCTGCCCATTTTGTAAGAGAGATTTGAAGCATAAAAATCAGCAAACCGTAAAAAAGAACGGATACAGCCGGGAAACTGTAATCTACAAAGCTAAAGCCGGGAATATTTCCTACAGCAGAGCATATTGCTTTTCCGATGAACAATCCACAGACAACAGAGGCAGCAAAACTGCCAAGGGTTTGAAATGCGATCTCAGCGCCAATCATATGGCAAAGCTGCTTGCCGTCCAGACCAACCGCACAAAACAGCCCCAGTTCTTTTCTTCTGGAAATAATATTGGTTATGCTGGTATTGGCCAAATTGATAATACTGAATATGATAACAACAGTTAACAGTGCGTAGGCCGCAGCGGAAATCGTGCTAAAAACGCTTTTATACTGCATCGTCATATCTTTTAGTGTCTTTAGGCGCAAATCGTCGCTTACTGAAACCAGCGAGTATAGTTCATGCTCAATTTCAATACAGTTGTCAGTCTTTGCCTGGATAACGAATGCGCTGTTTGCGTTATAGGGGACTGCCCGGTTCATTTCACCTGCGGGCAAAATAAAACTGGATGCACTGTTTTTATCAAAGATCACAGCGGCAACCACATAGGTAAAGCTGTCTTGCAGGCCGTTTCTAAATTGTGAAAAAGTGACTGTATCACCAACTTCATAGCTCTTTTGCAGATATTCTAATTCTGGGCTGCCCATGTTGACCACAAGAGCGTTTTCCCCAGTATGGTCAAACTCCGGCAGAACTCCGGCCAGCACTTGTTCCCTTAATGCTTCATGATCCTCTGCGTTCATGCTCCGGATCGCCGTTTCCATTCCGTCCAGCGTAACGCAGATCTCCTGTTGGCAGGCAATTCCCTCTACGCCGTCTAACGACAAAATCTCCTGTTTCAATTCATCTGTCAGAAGATTGTCCTCCTGTAACTCTGTAAGGGAAAATGAAGGCGTAACCAATGCCCGGTTCAGTTCTACCACATAGGCTCCCTCATAAGGGAAGCTCTGTTTTGCTCTTTGCACGGGATCAAGCGAGGTCAGTAGGGAGGATATCCCCACAAACAGCACTCCACTCAAAACGAGAGAGGTAAAGGTTAATATGCTCCGTTTTCGGTTTCGCAGCAGATTCATAGCCGCCAGTGAAAATGGCGTAAGATGTTTCCTGCTCTTTCTTGTTTTTTTCGTGCCGTCATAGCAGGTGTAACGGAACGCTTCCATGGGTGAAACCGACATTGCAATTTTAGCCGGTTTCAAAATGGACAGCCTTACACAGACAAATACAGCCGCGCCGGACAAAAGCACGATTATAACGCTGGGAATCAGCTGAAAAGCATTTCTGTCTATCAGGAAGGACAGCATTCCGCCTGCAACACACCCAAACGGGATAAACCGAAGGGCCAGACAGTTTCCTTCCTTTGAAATAATTCGCTTTATCTGCTTCCTCGTTGTGCCAAGCGTGCGCAGCTGTCCAAAGGATATCACATCATTCATTACGGAAATGAAAAAAATATTGTAGACAACCAGGGAGCATACACCTATTAAGACCATACCAACGAGCAACACGGTAAATATCGTCTCTTTTGATAGATTGTTGCTGTCAATATACAAATTATTTACTTGAATGTTGTCTGCGGAAATCCCGCAATCCTGCCCAATGTTCCGTATTAATTCCTTCAGTTCCTGATTGGTATATTTTGTGACATTACGAACAGAAAACATGGCTGATACAGGCCCGGCAGAAAAAGCGGGATCCTCTTGCGCAAAATTCTGCGAAACAATTGCGTTATACGCAACCCGGTTCCTGTCATTTTCAGCAGACGTCTGAATAAACCCTGTAATCTGAAAATCCTTTGTCTCTAATTGACGGCTTGCCAGGCTGCGATAATGCACTGATATTGTATCACCGATCCCCGCATTCAGGTTCAGCGCGTCTAAATACCCCTTTTCCACAAGCAGCTCATTTGCCGTTTGAGGCATATGTCCTTCAGCCAGGGTGATATTGGAAAGCTGCATGGTTGTTTCATCCGAACACACGAGGCCCATCGTGATGCCGTTCCCCTGCTCTGTCATACCGATGGATTGGTACACGCCGACGTCCTCAATACGGGAATCTGCTTTCAACAGGGGAATATCCTCCTGGGAGAGATTTTGGAAAATCCCCTGATAAGCAGTTGATGCCGCATAGTCATTTGCAATATTATAGGCATAGGAAGAAACAAAAGCCATAATAGCCGCAGCCATAAAGATTATGATGCCGATCAGATTATTTCTGAAACGGCTTTGCCTGAGCCGGGCGTCTGACAGCCTGCGGACAACTGCACTGGTGTCATTCTCAAAAGGCCATGTCATAGTCTGCCACCTCCTTATTCCACAATCTTGCCATCCTCAATGCGGACAATCCGATCTGCAAGGCGGGCAATGTCGTTGTTGTGGGTAATCATGACTACGGTTTGCCGGAACTCCGCGCTGGTGCGCTTGATCAGCCCCAGCACCTCGGCGCTGGTCTTGCTGTCAAGGTTGCCAGTAGGCTCGTCGGCCAGTACGATAGCCGGTTTGGTAATCAAGGCGCGGGCAATCGCCACACGCTGCTGCTGTCCGCCGGAAAGATTGTTCGGCATATTTTTCAGTTTATCTTCCAGCCCCAGCAAGTGAACGATCTCGTCCAAAAACTTCTGATCCACCGTGTCCCCGTCCAGCTCCACCGGCAGGACGATATTTTCATACACGTTCAGAATGGGGACCAAATTGTAATTCTGGAAGATGAAGCCTATGTTGCGGCGGCGGAAGATGGTAAGCTGTTCATCGTTCTTCTTTGCCAGTTCTTCGCCCCGGACGATCACGGTTCCGCTGGTGGGAGTGTCCAGCCCGCCCATCATGTGAAGCAAGGTGGATTTGCCGCTGCCGGAGGTTCCCACAACGGCCACAAACTCGCCGTCCTCCACGGAGAAGTTCACGCCGTCAAGGGCGCGGGTGATGTTCGGCTTTGTGCCATAATACTTTTTCAGGTCGATGGTCTGTAAAACACTCATATTCAAAAACTCCTTTCAAGGCTTCCCGCCTATTGATAAGGGTATTGTAAAACCCAAATGTCCGCGAAATGTTACAGCGGCCCCAAAATTTCATTGAAAACCGGGGTGAAATGTTACAACGCTCGGACATTTCAAAAATTTACGGCGGGCAGCTGGGAATGGCTGTCCGCCGCGTTCTATTTTGCAGGAAGCATGATGGAAAATTCCGAACCCTTGCCCAGCTCCGAAACTACTTTGATATAGCCGCCCTGCCGCGTTACGATCTCGCGGGTCAGATACAGACCAATGCCCACGCCCTGCTGTTCGTGTACTTCTTCTTCACGATAGAAACGCCGGAAAATGGCCGCCTGATTGCTTTCGGAAATGCCCTTGCCGGTGTCGGCCACTTTGATCTCCACATACATTTCCCATTTCATCACCGATACGGAAATGTTTCCTCCTGCCGCTCCCCATCTACCTTCCGGCGGTTTTCCTGCATGATACCCTATGGTAGCCTACCATTTCTGGTAATTCACCTCGCCCCGTATCTTTCCGCCAAACTGCCGCACATAGACATCACATTCTCCAAGCAGGTACTCATAATCATCTTTTTCCTTTTGCCTTCATTCGCAGATAAAATCAATATAGTTCTGAAACTTTCTTTTTGAAAATAAACAGAGCCGTAGCAAATGTGATTACAACAACTAAGAAAATTTGCAGCCAAGACTCCTGATTGCTTGCATTCTTGCTGATAATCACTTGTCGAAAGACAATAACAAACAACGAAGTTACGATTGTTGCAGGCACAGATTTCCGGATCATGCCAATGATAAACGGCCAGAGCGACAAAATTGTACACACTATTACGGTAATAACGGCCATCGGTATCCATATTTGAAAGAAAGAAATTTGAAATACGCCATCCAACATATCGAAATATTTATCAGCCAATATAATATAACCACTGCAACAGATGTATCCAATCGTTATCGAAATTGCCGTGTAGACCATTATAATAATCAGCTTACTGGCAATCAGTTGCCTTCGGTTCAAAGGATAGGAAAACATGATTGTTATTGTCCGCTGATTATATTCTCCAATAATCAACCGTGCGGTTAAAACTGACGAGTACACAATGAAAATAAATGACATCAATAGGCCAATAACAAGAAATGTACTTTCAAAAGTGTCCTTTGTCTGTTCCGGGTCTTTCATACTGTCCACTAATGATACTGTAATAAAAAGTATGCTAAAAAGGATTGCTGCGAGAGTAACTATAATATTTCGTGTTATCCCAAACTTTTTCAATTCCAATTTGATCAGATGTGCCATATCATTTTCCCTCCTCTGTGAGTTTGAAGAAATAATCTTCCAGTGTGTCGTGTTTACGTCCTAAACTCTCCAAACCGACACCATTCTCTATAAGGGTTTTTGAAAGGACTTTACCTGAAACATCGGAACCATAGATACGGATATACTCTTTGTCCAATACGCTAAATTCTGTAATGCCCATTTGTTCAAGCAGGGCTGCCGCATGGGTCACATCATCAACCTGCAAACGTATATATTCTGTCTGATGTTTGTGAATTTCCTCAATAGGCAGTTCTGATAAGAGCTTCCCGTGCTGAATAATCCCAATCGTATCAGCGATCAGATCAACTTCAGACAAAATGTGACTGGAAATAAAAATGGTCGTTCCATCTTCTTGGTTCAGCCGCTGAAACAGGTTCCTCATTTCACGAATGCCTTCGGGGTCTAATGCATTAATTGGCTCATCCAAGATTAAAAATTCCGGTCTTGCAAGAATTGCCCTTGCGATAGCCAAGCGCTGCTTCATGCCCAATGAGTAATGACGGATTTGTTTGCTCCAGGCATTTTGCAAATCAACCAGTTTGAGGACTTCATCAATCCGCTCCTTATTAGGAAAGCCCATATACTCGCAATGCAGTTCCAAATTCTGGCGGGCTGTCATTTTTTCGTAAAAGTACGGATTTTCAATGATGGAGCCCACTTTTTTGAATATTTCGTAACTGTGATCGGTGACTTTCTCACCAAAAAGCTGAACTTCTCCGGCATCTGGCTGGATTAGGTTCAAAATCATTTTCATTACTGTGCTTTTGCCGGCACCATTTGGCCCAACAAAGCCATAAATTGCCCCTTTGGGGATATGAATATTCACATCGTTTACAACGACATTTCCCTTATAGGACTTTCGCAGCCCTATGGTTTCCATAATGTAATCCATTTTGTATGCCTCCTGTACGGCTACCATTATACAAAACAGACTTCTCTTTTCTCTGCCTGAAATCTAACTTTTTTCTAACTTTTCATAATGATCGAGAAAACCGTTTGCTCATTTGGTATGCTTTGAACTCGTAGTTCTGCCCCTATTTGTGAAGCAAGATGCTTTGAAATCGCCAGCCCTAAGCCGCTGCCTGATGATTTTGGAGCAGTCGTATAATTCCGTGTAAAAATCTGCTTCTGCTGTTGTGGTGACATTCCTTTTCCGTGATCCTCTATTTCGACAACACTTTTTTCCTTTACCGCATTGAGGCGCAGAGAAAGATATTGGCCGTCACTTCCATAACGGATTGCATTGTCTATCAGATTTTTCAAAATACGCTGCAATGCGTCCCTGTCTGTATAAGCAAAGATTGGTGTATCTGGTATCTGTAGATCTACTTCAAATTGCTGCTTTTCAAGTAAATCGTAATACTCCAAAATGGTATCGTGGCATAGCCTTGAAATATTTTCCTTTTGCAATTTTAGCGGAAGATCACCGGAAGCAATTTTTGACATTGTAAAATAATCGTTGATCGTTGTTATCAAATCATCGGCTTTTCGGTCGATTTTAACGGCCATAGTATGAATATTTTCCAGCACAGATAATTCGTCTGCTTTGGCCGCCAACATTTCACTATTTCCTTTTAGCACAGTGAGTGGGGTGCGAATATCATGTGAAATATTCGTGAGAAACTGTGCCATTGCTTTTTGAGTCTGCTCAAATTCCGCCTTACTTGTATAAAAGTCTTGAAGCAATGTATTAAGCACAGCTCCCAGTTTTTTCATACAAGTGCAGTCAGTGGGAAGAAGCACGAAACCATTTTCAGAAGTAATAGAAAGTGTTTCCAGCCGGTTACTGATATAGTTAATTTCTCTTAGCAGCTTCTTGTACTGTATTCGCTGCCAAATTAAAGTGAGCAGCAAAGCGGCTGAAAGCACAGCAAACAGAACACACATTTATTTATCCTCCATCTTGTATCCTATTCCCCATAAGGTCTTAATATAGGTCGTCGTATCTTCTGCATCGTTTTTCAGCCTCAGACGCAAGCGATTGATATGTGTATTCAGCACATTTTCATTACTGAAATAAGGCTCTTTCCAAATAAGTTCGTACAGGCGTTCTTTTGAAAAAGCCTGCCCCGGATGGGTCGCCAGCAGATATAGAATTTCAAATTCTATTGGGGTTAAATCTATAAGGGTTCCCTGACGGCTGACTGTATGGCTTACCGGGTCTATCTCTAAATCTTTAATCTTGACACACATATCGCCTGGTATGGCTTGATAGGTTCTGGCTCGTCTAATGTTGGCTTTGATCCTTGCTGTAAGTTCGATCAGAGAAAACGGCTTTACAACATAGTCATCTGCCCCCAAATTCAGACCTAACGATTTATCAGTATCATTGTCTTTCGCTGTGATTATGATAATGGGAATAATGCTGGCCTGTCGAATGACCTTAATAATTTCCACGCCACTCATATCCGGCAACATAAGGTCTATGAGGGCAAGCGAATATTCATCGTAGTTTTTGATAGTCTGAATAGCCGTTTTTCCATTACCGAAAGAGAATACCTCAAATTCTCCTGATAAATAGTCTTTTACGATGTTTCTGATCTCTTCATCATCTTCAATCAATATAATCTTATTTTCCATTGCGATTGCCCCTTGCTCTTTTCGTTCTTCCATCAATAGACTTTTTGGCGTTCTTTTGAATTAACCAGACGGTCTCCATTTTTATAACGCCGGAAATACAGTCTGTAGAACTATAATAATTTATCCATTGAGGGGTCACACCCCACATTTCACCAGTTTCTTTCAATGTCATATAATCCATATTGCACCTCCAGCCATACGCAAGCCAGTGAGAAGGTGCGCCAATGGATATCTATATATAATAGGGTGTGCATCTTTTAATTTTGCCTTTGATGTTCGGCTCTGTGCCATAATACTTTTTCAAGTCAATCGTCTGTAAAACGCTCATATTCAAAACTCCTTCAAGACTTCCTGCCTGTTGATAAGGTCATTGTAAAACCCAAATGTCCGCGAAATGTTACAGCAGTCAAAGAATTATATTAAATCGGGGTGAAATGTTACAATGCTCGGACATTTCAATAAATTTACGGCGGGCAACCGGAAATGGCCGTCCGCCGCGTTCTATTTTGTAGGCAGCATAATGGAAAATTGCGAACCCTTGCCCAGCTCCGAAACCACTTTGATATAGCCGCCCTGCCGCGTTACGATCTCGCGGGCCAGATACAGGCCAATGCCCACGCCCTGCTGTTCGTGTACTTCTTCCTCACGATAGAAGCGCCGGAAGATAGCGGCCTGATTGCTTTCGGAAATGCCCTTGCCGGTATCGGCTACTTTGATCTCCGCATACATTTCCCACAGCACCACCGACACCGTGATCTTCCCGCCTGCCGGGGTGTACTTCACCGCATTGTCCAGCAGGTTAAAGAGGGCTTCGGATGTCCACTTGCTGTCATGAGAAAAGGTCAAATCTTCCGGGCAGTCCACGGACACGGCGATTTCCTTTTTCTCTGCTGCATACACAATTCCACTCATGGCCTGCGCCACGGTATCAAAGAGGCGGCCCGGTTTCTTATCCAACTGGATCACGCCCGTTTCCAGTCGGGAGGTTTTCACAAGGGCCTGAAACAGAAAGTCCAGTTTATCCGTCTGTGTGTGGATTCCCCGGATAAAGTCGGTGCGCTCCGCCTCGGTCATGGGCTTTCCCAGCAGGGTGTCTGTCGCCATTTTCAGATTGCTTACCGGCGTTTTCACCTGATGGGAAATATCTGATACAAGGGTCTGTAACTCCTGCCGTTCCTCGTCCACCCTGCGGCGGTTCTCCTGCATGATCTGATAGAGCCTTGCCAGCCGGTGTCCGATTCTGGCAAGCTGAGTTTCGCTGTCCTCTGGGCGTTTTGGTGCTTCATTCCCGGCGATCATGTAATCTAAGGTCTGGCACAGATTAGCGGTAAACTGTGACAGCCGTTTTCCAAAGATAAGCGTCAGTACAAAAATTCCCACAAGGGCGCACAGCAGTAGCGCCCCGCCAGTCAGCAGCACTGCCGTCTGTTTTGTCACAAGAAACAGGGCTATGGTGATCCCAGACATGGAGAGGACAAGTCCCAGTGCTATCCAGCCAAACAGCCGCTTCACCGAAAGGTCTTTAAGTTTCATTTTGCCTCGCCTCCCGTCCATTGATAGCCCATGCCGTAAACAGTCTTAATGTAAGGTGCGCCGCCGTCGGATTCAATCTTGCTGCGAATCCGGCTGATGGAGGTTGTCAGGGTGTGTTCGTCCACAAACCTCTCGTCTATATCCCACAGCTTTTCCAAAAGCTGCCCACGGGTCAGCACTTGCCGGGGATTTTTGCGGAACAGGTTCAGCATTTTGTACTCCATCGGGGATAGGGTCAGGGGCTTGCCGTTTAAGGAGGCCGTTTGCTCCGAGAAGTCCAGAAACAGCCGTCCGTCATCGTAAATGTCCTTGGCCGGTTTGTGATGTTCCAGCATGGCGAACATGGCTTTGATTTTCCGCTGCAAGGCCCCGATCACAAAGGGCTTTGTGATGTAGTCAACCGCGCCTACTTCGTAACCGCGTATCTGGTCGCTCTCCTGATCGTTGGCGGTCAGGAAAATCACAATGGTGTCCGGTTGTTCCGGCTTAATGAGCTTGCATAGGTCATACCCGTTGCCGTCCGGCAGGTTAATGTCCAGCAGCACTAAATCAAATTCCCGCTGACGCAGAGCTTCGGCGGCGGTTCTGGCATTTAAGGCAGAGGTCACGCTGTAACCGTCTGCGGTCAGGTTATAGGCTAACATCTTATTCAGAAAGCTGTCGTCCTCAACAATTAAAATCTGCTTCATGTCCTCACTTCCTTTGCTTTTTGCAGATAGTATAACAGGCAAATGTCCGCGAAATGTTACAGCGGACGATTTTTATTTTCTTTTTTACGGTAAGACTTTAGTGCTGCTTTTGGTATCAGCCAGACGCCCGCTATCTTTACTGCTCCAGCGATTCGTCTAACTTTACAGTAACGTTACAATGCTCGAACATTTCAAAAAATGTAAGCACAAAGCTGAGTCGAAAAAACGCCAGCCGGAGTTTTTCTAATTTCTTTTTTCCTTTATGCCGACAAACCGGAATTTACTTTAGCCTCCTCCGAATTACCAATTTTATAATAGAAGCTGCTGCCAAAAGAACAATCGTAAATTTGAGATAAATTAAAATGCTCGTGTACCATGGCGCTGACATCATAGCATACAAGTCGGGATGTGTTTTGTAATCCCAGAATACATATATACTATGTCCAATGAAAACCCCGATGAATGAGCTAACGAATATGTTCAAAATATTATTTATTTTTTTCAACATAGCCATTCCCTCCGGCTCTGTGATGATATGCTGTTCTTTCCGACAAATTCAAAGATTTCCCTGTAGATGTCAAGTTCCTCCCTGCATTGGAGCCACGGTTCCCTCATCCAGATCTGCTCCGCATTCATCCCAACTGTTTTCTTACAGATGGGATACCCTCTTTGTGCCCCTGCCTGTATATATCCGTCCAGATAATCATCTACTTTAAAATAGTATAAGCCGTATTTCTGCGAGAGGATCTCAGCCACGCTACTCTTTCCGGCACAAGGCGACCCGCCGATATAGTATATATTCATTTCCTGTTTATCTCTCCTTTTCGGCAAATATTTCATATTTGCATACCACTAGTCTCCAACTCCAAGTTGACTATACCCAAGAATATCACCAATCAATCTTGCTTCTTTTATCGGCTTTTGGGTTAATCCTTTTCCAAAATTTGTCTTTGTGTACAAATTTATAATTGATACTCCAATCTGTCCATAAGGCTATTGTAAAACCCAAATGTCCGCGAAATGTTACAGCGGACGATTTTTATTTTCTTTTTTACGGCCATCTGCTGGCTTTTCTGCATTTTGGGGAATAAGCCACCCTATTCTCCGGCAAGAATAACAGGGCAGCGGGCGAAGATAAGTTCATCCTGACCGCCCGCTGGCTCGGCTGGGTTTGCTATTACATTGTCAAACGATATCCCGATTTTGATATACCGCTGCTGCAATTTGATGAGAGATAAAAAACCAGGCAACAGAAATTATAAGCACGATATTAAAAGTCAACATGATATTGTTTTTTACAGGAATAAAGAGATTCGTGAGAAGCACAAGCCCAACAATAATCCCTGTTGACGCCATAAAAGACATCATAAAAACAATTTGAGATTTTTCCGGATCAAACAGATAGGCACACGGTAAGCTAATACCGCCCGCCAATAGAGTGGCACTCATACCGATAGCAGCATATAAGCACAAAGAATGAACTGTTATAGCCGCTCCCACCAGCATAAGCACAATACATGGAATAAGGGCTGTAATCAGTCCAACTACCGCAAGCAAAATGTAAAAGATAAACTTCTCGCTGATGATCTGATTTCTTGATATGGGCATGGTAATCACATTTTTATTCCATTTCGAGCCTGCATCGCTTGTGATACTAATAAAAACCGCTGTTGTAGAAGCTACCGGGGCTAAAACCAAAAGCGCGCTTGTTTCCAGTAAAAAGGATAACCCAAATCCCAAAACAATCAAGCTGACAATCGTTACAAGAATATTGCTCTTTGCAATATAGAGGTCTTTTAGTAAAACGCCTTTCATCCTCTTTCCCCCTTTACATAGAGAAGCATAATTTCATCAATCGTTGCTGGTATAATTAAAGCTTTCGGATATTTTTTCTGCATTTTATCCCGTTCTGAAACCAAAACTTGCCATTCATAGTCCATTTTCCGGTACACAATAATATCCGATTTATCCAATGCGTCAAATTGTGCCGCTCCGCATTTTATAACCCCATATTGTTCAATCAGTTCATCTTTCGTCTTAAAAAACACAACCTTTCCCTCATGGATAAAAACGATGTAATCAGCAATTTTTTCTAAATCGCTGGTGATGTGGGAAGATACCAGTATGGAGTGTTCTTCGTCTTGCACAAAACCCAATAGCATATCCAGAATATCGTCCCGGATAACAGGGTCAAGCCCGCTGGTGGCTTCGTCTAAAATCAGCAGCTTAGAATGGTGCGAAAGGGCTACGGAAATAGCCAGTTTCATTTTCATGCCCTTGGAAAACTGTTTGATCTGTTTATCAAGGGGCAAGGAAAACTGCTTCAGCAACCGAAAATAGGCTTGCTCGTCCCATGAGTCATAGATATTCTTCATTATCCGATTGATTTTCCTGGGAGAAAGAATTTCCGGGTAGTTGCTCCCGTCAAAGACTACGCCAATCTGTTCTTTTGTTTCATTATCCATCTCATCTTTTCCTAATATCGAAACATGACCGGCTTCTTTTTGGATAAGTCCTAAAACAGCATTGATTGTTGTGCTTTTACCCGCGCCGTTCTCTCCGATCAGTCCGACAATCGTACCGTTTGGAACGGTAAATGAAACGTTATCCAAAACAAAATCTTTATAGGTTTTGGTAAGCCCTGAAATAGTCAAAGCATCAGTCATTGTCAATCCTCCTCATACAGTAGTTTTAATAAGTTAATTAGTTTGTCAAGTGATATTCCACTTGTACGGGCTATTTCGATAGCCTCATTAAAACACCCCTCTATCTTCTTTTGTTGTTCTTCCAGATAAAAGTCTTGGTTTTGTGCTGATACATAACAGCCTTTTCCGGCTGTTGTTTCAATAAAACCATCTGCCTGCAAAAGGTCGTATGCCTTTTGTACTGTTAAAACGCTGATTTGCAATGATTTTGCAAGAGAACGAATAGAGGGAAGTGCGTCTCCGGCTTTCAGTTCGCCACTCATAATCTGCGCCTTAACTTGCGTTGAAATTTGCTCATATAGAGGGCGACTCGTCTTGTTACTTACAATAATCTCCAAATGCTCACCGCCTTTTGCTGTATCATATAGACAAGTACAGTATATCACACAATAAGTCAGTTGTCAATTGAAAAAGCAGAGCAAACGATTATGTTTGTTCCGCTTTTTCTGTATTGGGAAGTTTGAAATAGTGGACTGCCTGCCTATCAAATTTTTGTGTGTTACTTTATCGCACATGAGTATTGGGTGAGTGTTTCCAACACGGCGGCAAGGTCAAAATCATCACCCAGTTTCCGGGCGGTTATGGGCTTCGACCTGTCCGGCGTGAGGTAACTCAATCTCCCGCGGCTCTCCTTGACGGTCACGCCCTGTTACAACAGTTTCCCGGAGAAGTCCTTATATGAAACGGCAGAGGACAGGACGGTGCGAGAATAAAAGTTGTTTCTGTTCCCGCCAAATTAGAATGTCTCCAATTAAGTAAAGCGGATAATTTCCCATGTCACTACCACCTTTCGCTGTTCGTATAGGTATGTTAAAAGGACTGCTGCGCGACGGCTTTTTTCTTTTGCCGTCGCGCAGCAGTTTTTTTGGTATCTAACGATTAGTAAGTTTTATCTCATACACAGTCGGATAATAATATGGCGTTTCTTCGGTAAATGCATCTTTTAGTTTTACTGTTACTTTGCTATCTTGCCGAAAATCTTTAATTGATATTTCATTTCCGTCTGCATCAAGTAATTTTGTATCTTCACTGATGCCAAGAGAATTGAGCGGGTCGCCATAGATTTCAGTTGTTCGTTCAACAATTATTCTAACCTCGCCGTCATTCTGTGTTACAACTTCCTGAACAACTGCGTCAAATGACCTTTCAGACATTTTTGATGACTGACTTACTGCAACTATTCCTAAAACAGCAATTAACACCACAGCAATAACACCTATAAGCATTAACTTTCTCTTTTTCATCCTTTTACCTCCTTATGCAACCTGGTGCTTCTTAAAGCCTAATCTTGCTAACGGCAGCATAATTACTGTCAACAACGCGTACAAGATTGCCCTAACAGAAAATGCATCCAAAACCAAACCGCCGAACGAATAGGAAATATACTTGCCTAGTTCCGGCATGGTTGCACGGTATGGCAGCAAGAATAAAATCAAATTATATACGCCTGTCGTACCATTTGGTGTAAGGAACATAGGTATGAAAAGCACTGGTACAAGCACAATAAGTACAAGATAAGGACTTTTCATTTTTGATGACAAAAAGAGTGTTAAGCCAATCATTCCAAGCAGTACCAAATAGATTACACCGATGCTGATAAGCGTTGCCTGAAGGAATGTTAAAGAATACGGAACTGTTGTATTTGCAATCTGAAGCGGTAAATTCCAACCTTCCGTGCCAAATGCTGCAAGCGGTAATCCGCACGCAACAATAAGATTGAGTGCAAAAGCAAGTGTTGCGAACAAAAGTGATGCTGTGATTTTTGCCGTCGTAAGCTTTGTTTTTCCATACTTAGCAGACAAAATTACTGCATCCGTTCCCGTCTGGTATTCATCTGCAAAAACAGGTGCAATTACAATACAGATAGCAAGTATCGCAAACATAAGCAGTTCAAAACTGCTTATAATGATATCCCAACCTTCATAATATCCATATTGCAGCGGTGTATCAACTTTGCTTTGCATACTGCTCCAATATTCCTTTTGATTATCCGTTAATTCACGAGCCGAAGCATTCAGTAATGCGTTATTCTTCGCTTCCATTGCCTGATAGAAATTCGCTCCGTCTGTTATATCCAAATCAGCAAGATCGTTATAGGCTAAAAATTCATTCGGCGCACTGTAGGTACTTGCAATCATATTCAGCAGCTTTTCTTTTGGTGCAATGCCATTCCAATAGGCATCACCGATTAAAAACTTCTCGTTTCCGTCATATCCGACATTATCAGGATTTTCAAAAAGCTCCTGAACTTCTTTTATTGCATTAGTAACATATTCTTCTGTTAACGGAACAGACAGTTTTTCATACTGCTCTTTTTCATAAGCAATACCTGCTGAACCTTTTATTACACCATTCTGATTATAGGTTTGGAATTGCATAATAGGCAGTCCGAAAAGAAAGCCTGTTAAAATCAGGCTGATTGCCATTACAATCAAGGTCGATTTTTTACGCAGTATTTTTAAAAATTCATATTTAATGAGCATATCACTGTTCCTCCTGTTCTTCGCCAAAATGATATAAGAATAAATCTTCCAGACTCGGTTCCACCGTCCAGGCTTCTGCACTTGGAGCATCAGGAAACACGTTTAGTTATCTGCCTCCTTTTTTAGAGAGAATTATATCGGGGAGATTTCCTTTGATTTTCCCGAAAATTCCTGCTTTCAGCATGGAATATCGCAAGTTTCGTCACATACCGACCGGCTAAATGACATTCATCTTAAATTCGCCACAAATCGTCAAATATCAAATTTATAGCCAACGCTGTGAACGCTCTTAATGTAATCAGGCACATCCGGCTCAACTTTGAGCTTTTTACGAAGGTTACTGACATGGTTGTTGATGGCTTTCCGGGAATAATAGTCGCAGTCCTCATGCCATACGATGTCTATAATCATTTCATAGGTGAATACACGCTTAGGGTTCATTATCAATAGAGCGAGTATGTCAAATTCCTTTGCAGTCAATTCAACTTCCTGGCTGCGGACACAAACCATTCGCTGTTCCAGACAAAAATAGAGGTCGCCTTCGTGTATCTTAGTCAAAGGGCGTTCTTGATGTTCCCGTGGATCGTGATTTGGGATAATGACAATAGGATTATCTATATCGCTTTGACTATCCCGCTCAAAAATATACTGCGTTAATTCCTTTTTCTGCTCTGAATTAAGAACAGCAAACAACTTTTCACCAATTTGCCGTCCGCTCTCTGATACATCGAGCATTGCTATTTTCCCATGTCATCACCTCCTGATTTTTCGGCAAATAATCAGTTTACACCTCATTTGCCAGACCCTTGATTTTTGCAATCAGGTCATAGTCAGTTTTGCAGCAGAACGAAGCTCCCCAACTTTGTGCCTCATTTGTAAGGTATCTATCGTCACTGGCAGACATAAGCATAAAAGGGATTTTTCTGTCCTGTTGGCGTAACATTTTAAGAAGCTCTAAGCCTGTACCGTCGCGCATATTGTAGTCTGAGCAAATAGCATCGACTGCAATACTTTCAAGTAATTTGACTGCATCTTGTACTCCCGTGGCCTTATAGATTTTGAAGTGTCGCTGCAAAACAAGGGACAAAAGCCCTAAAAATTCTTCATTATCATCCACAATCAGAAATGTTTTCATTACACCCTCCATCTATTCTTATGTGTTTTTTTCTAACAAGCGAAGAATCCTATCGGTAATGCTCCATGCTGCATATATCAGCAAAAACAAAATATCAGTAGGTATTAGCAGTATTCCAATGAATCCTATACCAACACTTAGAACAGCGTAAGACAAAACTTTTCTAACAGCTTTCTTTTTCATTTCACACTGTATCACCTGCCTGCAACTCGATCAGAATAATCTCCGGGCGATTGTTAAATCGGATGGGGATTACACTATTACCCAGCCCACGGCTCACGATCATGTTTGTATTGCCGTCAGTGTAAAGGCCAGCGTCATATTTGGGGAACAGCCCTTGGTCTGGCGCAATCAGTCCCCCGACAAATGGCAGTCGGAACTGTCCGCCATGAGCATGACCGCTTAATACCAAGTCAACACCGCAGGCAGCATAGGTTTCAAATAGCTCTGGCCTATGTGAGAGCAGAACAGAATACACATTGTCCTGTTCGAGCATATTCTTCAGCTTTGTGCTAACCATTGCAGGGGTTTCACCGAACAAATCTCCCTTAATGGTATAATTCGGATCAGCTAATCCAAGAAGTGCTATTACATCATCGCCCCGCTCTAAATAGATAATTCCGTCCTCCAGTACGGTAACGCCCGCATCTTTAAGCCCGATTTTCAAAGTGTTATATTGAGAGCTGCTTGCCTCATGGTTGCCTGTTACATAGTAAGTCGGTGCAATTTTCATAGCTTCTTGTGTGAAGCTAAGCGCAATTTCTATATCTGTATGTTGGGCATCTATAAGATCGCCGGTTATCACGATAATATCCGGCTGGCTCTCGGACAGCATTTGTAGCAGGGTTACGTTATCTTCGCCAAACTCTGTATTGTGAAGATCGGACACATGGGCGATACGGTAGCCAGAAAAAGAAGTTGGCAAGCGGTCACTGGAAATTAAAATCTCACTTACCATCAGTGCCGTGTTGCCCCATATAGTCCAAAAAACAAGAGTGGCACTTATTAGTCCGAGACATAGGAAAAGCGCTTTTTTCTTTTTAGAGTTATTTCTTTTCATAAGAGCCACCTTTCAGAATGAGATAAACAAATTTCAAACTTCCATACGTTCTGTATGTGTTCTCAAATTTCATCGTTTCCCGTTATATTTTCCCATTAACATTTTACGCGATGCTCCTTACATCCAAGTGACACCTATCTTACTCATTTGTAAGATAGGTACAAAAAAGCTGGCCTACTGAAAAGTTGTAGGCCAGCTCTTGAAGTAATTATTGTTGGAGCTTAATTGTATCTACAATAGCCATTTTACTGATTTGCTTTATAGGCCGCCTAATCGCGATTGCCGCCGAAATGAGGCAAAGCAAGACAATCAGCAAAAGTGAAGCTATTGGAACTGTCCACCCAACACCCCACTTATCCGCAATCAGGAACTGGAACATTGCTCTATTCAACGGTAAACCTAAAGCACATCCTACCGCACATCCAAGTATGGCATAGGTAAATGCCTCGGCTGCTATCATCTTGTAGAGCTGGTTTGCTCCCATGCCAATAGAGCGCATAATACCATATTGCTTCGTCCGTGAGGCGACGCTTGCGTTCATGCTGTTAAAAATATTGAACACAGTAATTAAAGCAATGATAATGAGGAAACCATAAATAAACACGGCTCCCGTATAATAAGAGCTTTGTGCTTCGGAATTTGTCAGGCGTTTATCCGATACATTGCTATCAGCCGGAATTAGACCGCGTATTGCAGAAACCGTATTGTCATCCCCCGCATTAGTAAGCTGCACGTCAATGGTTGTATATCCTAAATCCCCGGCGATTTCAATAAATGTTTGTTCGGAACAGATCATATAGCCATAACTGCCGGCACTATTCGCTGCATTGGTAGTAGTTACTATTCCGCCTATTGTTATCTGCTTATCGCCTGCGGAAGTATGGAGCGTTACAGTATCGCCAACATTCCAATTAAGCCCGTCACGATAGGTTATCAGTGCGTATCCGTTTTCGTTCTGGACCGATGTAATACTCCCCTTGTTCAAATCCTGCTTCGCCCATTGGAATTGCTTGTCGGTATAAGAAACCAATGTAAATGTGCCTGTGTCACTCCCATAAGAAGCAGATACGCCCGTTTGTTCCATTCTGCCAAACACTTTATCAACCCCATCTACCTTGCTGATTTCATCACTCAATGTCCTGTCTAATGAGGTGGCTCCCATAGCAATAGACACATCTGCAGCAGAGGGGGCAAGAGCAGGCATTCCCTGATCCAAAAAAGTAACCATGACTTGAAACGACAGGAACATCATAATGCTGATAGCAAAGGAACAGGTCATAAGGAACATATTTTTCTTGACGGATAACGCATGGAAAATTCCCATACTGGTTTCTACACGGAACAGCTTCGTATTTGCCGCCTTTTTATTCTGTGTAAGCTGTGTATTTCCGCTGATAGCAGTTACAGGCGATACCTTTGCCGCTTTCTTTGCCGGTGACAAAGAGGCAAGAAGTACGATTAGGAAACCGATCACTGTTCCGACAATCAATCCGACTATGCTGAATTGAAAGAGGGGGATTTCAGAAAATCGCTCCCCGCTGATAGATTTCAGTAACAGGCAAGCGCACCATGTAAGGATTTGACCAATAATCAGGCCAAACGGCACCGCTTTCATACTTTGCCGTAATCCCTGCAAAATTACAAAGTGCTTCACCTGCTTTTTAGAAGCGCCCAGGCACCGCAGCAGCCCATAGAATTGAACTCTCTCAAGAACATTTGTGTTGAAGCTGGCGGCAATCATTACTGTACCCGCAATCAGCACCAAAAGGACAAGAAAGGCCGCTACAATGTAAAGGGATTGCATGGTGCTGTTTTCACTTTGGCCCATTAAGCCCAACAACGCCGCATTCTCTGCAACCTGACCATCATTCAGTCCGTATGCCTCTTTGATCTGCCGGATAGCTGCCTGAATATTTACACCACTTTTGAACTGAATACGAAAGGTACTTCCTTCCTTTGCATTTTTATCGGCAATCTCACGAAACCCATCTTCGGTTAATACCATGCCGTACACATCCGCTTTAAGCAGGCTTCCCATATTTTCGAGTACCCCGGTAATTAGGTAATCCTTCCTGGAACCATCCGGCACCGTAACAGTAACCGTGTCGCCAACGGCCAGACCTGATTGCTCTAAAGCCGCTTGATTGAGCAACGCTTCATCCGCCTGTGCGGGATATACCCCGCTTTGCATATTCATTTCTGTCAAAGAGGAAAAAGCATTTTCATTTGCTCCGGCAAAAATTACAGGTTTTTCCCCGATCATCCCGGTGCTGCCCTGATATGTCCATCCACATACTGAAACATCAATCCTTGAACCTGCCATTTCAGCGGTTTGCTCGTCAATATCCTTTAAGCTGATATGATATTCTCCATTTGTTTTTATAAAATAGCCTTTTTGCGCACGGAGAGCCATATCTGCCATACTAAAGATTGTCGTTACCAGCAGAACTGAAATAACAATACAAAGGACGGATATTCTGCTGTTTTTTCGGTGTACTTTTTCATATTGAGGGACAAGATCAAGATAGCTTTTCACCGTGACGACACCCCCAAATCCTTCAGTACGCCATCCGACATACGGAAAACACGGTCAGCGGCACTTGCATGATTTTCATTGTGGGTAATCATCAAAATCGTCTGCTGATACTTTTGCGACATGGATTGCAGGAGAGCTATTACCTCCTGACTGTTCTTGCTGTCGAGATTTCCTGTTGGTTCATCGGCCATAATTAAGGCTGGACGAGTAGCCAAGGCCCGACCAATCGCCACACGCTGCTGCTGTCCTCCAGATAGCTGGCTGGGTAAATGGTTTCTGCGTTCTATCAATCCTAAAACGCTCAGCAGCTCATTTATATATTTCTGATCCGGCTTTTTATAATCCAACAAAAGCGGAAATGTGATATTCTGCTCCACATTCAATTCGGGTATCAAATTGAATGACTGGAAAATAAAGCCGATGTGTTGCCGACGAAATACAGTGAGCTTCTTTTCGGACATGGAAAAAATATCCCTTCCATCAATCCAGACCTTTCCTGATGTGGGATTGTCCAATGCCCCAACAACATTCAATAACGTGCTTTTGCCCGAACCAGATTCACCGACAATAGCGATAAACTCACCTTTCCGCACGGAAAAGGACACATGGTTCAGTGCATTGACTTCTGTTTCGCCCGTGCCATAGGTTTTGCACAGGTCTTGTACTTCAAGAATATTCATAGTCAGTACCTCCTTACAAATACATGATACCTCCTCCAACTTACTTCCCGGTGACATCTATCTTACTTATCTGTAAGGTTATAAAAATTCAAGGTAAACACAGTTCCCACATCGAGCTTGCTGGTTACGGAAATGGTTCCCCCGTGGATTTCTACGATCGTTTTTGCAAGAGGCAGTCCTAAACCAATGCCGTGGGTATTCTGTGAAAACCGACTGCGATAAAATCTCTTAAAGATATTATACAAGTCCTCTGGATGTATGCCCGTTCCATTGTCCTCTATCACAATCTGCGTCATCAAAGCATTTTGCTCCCAGCGTATGCTGATTTGACCTCCTGCCGCAGTATGTTCTAAGGCATTTTTTACAAGGTTTCCAAGTGCCTCCGAGATCCATAATGCGTCGCAGAAAAGGGTAACATCTGCCTCCCCGGATAAGGTTATCGTTTTACTTTCCTGCTCGGCCAACATTTCAAATCGCTCTAAAACATCTTGCATAAGAGCAGAAATATTCTCATGCGTTTTTTTCATTTGGATAATTCCTGCGTCAAGCTGGGCCAATTTCAATAGAGTATAAACAACATCCTCAATTCGCTTAATTTCTCTCAAAGACTTCCCGGAAAAGCTGCTAATGGCTTCTGTATCGGAACGCCGGTTATCCATAATCTCCTGATACATTTTTAAGGCAGAAAGGGGCGTTTTTATTTGATGTGATACATCAGATATAATATCCTGCAAAAATTCTTTTGTCTGCCGTTCATTTTCTGCATGAGCCGACAAAATAGAGGAAAGCTCGTTGATCTTATGGAAAAGACTATACCAATCCCCAGTTTCCGCACTTTCTATGCGTGACATGGTATTCCCGTCCAAAAAATCACGAATAGAATTTTCTGCTTTCTGTATGGTCTTGTGCTGTCGGCGCAAATAGGAAAATAACAGCAGGTATATAGTACCAAAAACAAACAGCAGTAGCAGGGAGAGAGAAAGCATGACCCTATTACGATAAGAGGAAACTTCGGGCAGCAGATGAATGGGGGCAGTTTCATCATATCCGATAGATGATAGAAGGCTGCTTCCGTATGCTATATCCTCTGTGCTTTTTGCAGCGGTAAACGCTGAAATTTCAAGCGAATCCGTATGATTTACGAGATAGCCCGCTACGCCGTAGTCGTGTGTGATCATTTCTCTCTGAAAGTCCTTTGCCAAAATATTGGAAATACCATAAGCCAAAAGCAAAGCAAGCACGCAGACGGCAGATATTCCATACAAAAGGCCCCTTGTCTCTTTTCCTTTTTTCCACATCATATTTCTACTCCACGACCCACTTGTAGCCGAATCCGCGTTCCGTCAACAGATATTTTGGCGCATTGGGGTTTTCCTCAATTTTATTCCGCAAGCGGCGAATATAAACCGACAAGGTATTATCATCTACATAGTTTCCATATCCATCCCACATACGGTCTAATATCATTTCCCGCGATAACAGGTGGTTTGGGTTTTGCAGAAAAAGGCAAAGCAGTTTGTATTCAACAAGAGGAAGGTCGAGCAGTACATCGTCTTTCCAAACAAGACGTTCCATCAAATCTATTTTTATACCGTTTGCCTCTAAAATCTCTGACCTTGAAAATTGTGTAGAGCGTCGGAGCAGAGCCTTAATTCTGGAAAGCAGCTCATTTAACTTGAAAGGCTTTGTAATATAATCGTCGCCTCCCATATCAAGCCCCCTGACAATGCTGATTTCCTGATCGGAGGCTGTCAAAAAAATAATAGGTATGGTAGACGCATTTCTCACTTCTCTGCAAATATCAAATCCCGTTCCGTCTGGCAGAGTGACATCCAGCAAAAGCAAATCATATTGGTTGTTCTTGTATAAAGTCAACGCTTGCCTTACGGTTCGAGCATTGTCCACTAAATATCCGCTGGTTTCCAGTGTATATTTCAAACCGTCGATTAAACTCAAATCATCTTCCACATAAAGTATTTTTTCCATCTTTCTGCACCTTTCCCTGTTTTGTTCTGCCGTCAATCGGCTTTTGAGAATCTTTTGGTATCAGCCAAACTGTCCCAGCCTTTTCCGCACCAACAATGCGCCCCTCTGAACAGTAATAGTTTATCATGCGGGGAGAGATACCCCATTTTTCACTTGCTTGTTTCAGCGTCATATAATCCATATCGCACCTCCAGCATAAGAATATTATATTTCGTTTGCTCGAAGAATACAATAGGTTGAGGGTGAACATTCTCTGAATTTTTTATGATTATAAGAGAAAGTACACTACTGGCAAGCAATGCAATCTTCCGTAAGATTGCGTATTTTAGAGGATTTCCCGTTGCCGTGAAACCCTCTAAAATGCTTGTTGGTGACATGTCCCCAAACCCCTGAGATCGCCACCTGCGGTGACGGCTGCGCGTTCCTTCGGAACGCTTAAAACAGGCCACAGCCCAGGAATGACAAGAGCGGCTACCAACAATAAGATAGTTGCCCTGTCACATTAGGGTATAATTTTGAAGATTCCATAGAGATCACAAAAAAGTCAGATTGTGAAGTCCATTTCCATAGTAGAAAATATGAAGTTCCAGTAAAGTACACAGGAATTTTAGATTTACTGCATTACTCCATGCAGCACAAACCTCGCATTATTGAATTCATAGCTGCAGGTGGACAGCGTAAGAATCCGGTCTGTGACTGCAGGAGTAATCTTGCTTGTAAAACAGGAGCGTTCTTTAGCTCTCCGGAGCCACTCTTCAAATTCCAAGTCTGAGGAAAACCCAACTGTCCAGGCATCCGTATCCACGCTGGCCACATACCCGGCAAAAATCTTCACCTCATAATTGGCATCCGGCGTCAGGAACAGTGCGGTTGGATGTTCATCATAATACTCCTGACTTTTGTACTCCATTAGTCCGTGAAACATGGATCCGTCCTTCATGTGATGGCCATCATGATATCCGCCTCCTTACTCTGATTACACGGATAAGAGGCCGGATATACAACCCGTTATGATTGTGTTTAACTCGTTTTCCCGTAATTGCTCTATGATTGTATTTAACTCAGAGGTGTTTTTTCCTGCCGAACTGTCCTTGAGTTAAATAGAATTGGCATTATATTATCCGAAAACGTGGTTGCCGGAGCTAATAGTCTAATAATCGCCCATTATCATTCCATTCCCCATACATTATTCCTCTTTTCGTATTTTCAATTAACTTTTGCAATCTACTTTGAAAAAGTTGTGGTTGTTTCTTTTTTATTTGTATAGTATCTATGCGTACCCTCTGATAAAGAGATGGGAATTTAAGAAAATTCTCCCACACTTCTTTATCAGTTTGTAATGCTTTCAGAATTTCTTTATCTATGATAAAACCTGCTGGTGACATATCTGGTAGTACAGCACGCCCTGCATCTGTCATTCGTCCAAGTTTTTCCATTCTGCGGCAACGTTCTTTATTTAATTCAGACCAAAGGCTTCCTTTTCTTCTTGGCGCCAGCTTTTGTGCAGTTATGCCATTATCAAGTGTTTTTGTTGTGCTGTCTATCCACCCAAAACACATTGCTTCCTCTACTGCATCTATATACCAAAAAGTACCATCATCCTTTGGCCGTCCACGCCTCACTATAACCCAGCATTCTTTTTCTGTCTTATGATATTTTTCAAGCCAAACTCGCAATTCATCACGGTTTATGACACTCAATAGATTTATTGGCTCTATGTAAATCACCTTCTTATCTAAATTTATTCCTTAATATTTCTTGTCTATTTCAAGGTTGGAGGTAAGACTACATATTTATTAAGTCCTTTGGTGAAATCGACGGAGTTTAATACCAGCAACACTTAAGGTAAAAGGGAGATAACGACTTTGCAAGAGGTATGGAAAGTGTACTCGATATGTTCCCGGTATTCTTCTGTGCAGGTCATGGAAAATCCCCCTTTCCTCCCAAAAAGGCTGTGGCTGGTTGGTAGTTTCTTTTTATGATAGTAAGGGGCGGCAGCACTTTAGGCTGTCGCTCCTTGACTGCCTAATTGCAAAACCCGGCGGGGCTGAGGGCGGTGAGCGAAGCCTGTTCATCTTGACCGCCCGCTGGCTCGGCTGGGCTTGCTGCTGCATTGTCAAACGATATCCCGATTTTGATATATCGTTGCTGCAATTTGATGAGAGATAAAAAACCAGGCAACAGAAATTATAAGCACGATATTAAAAGTCAACATGATATTGTTTTTTACAGAAATAAAGAGATTCGTGAGAAGCACAAGCCCAACAATAATCCCTGTTGACGCCATAAAAGACATCATAAAAATAATTTGAGATTTTTCCGGATCAAACAGATAGGCACACGGTAAGCTAATGCCGCCCGCCAATAACGTGGCACTCATACCGATAGCAGCATACAAGCACAAACAGCAACAACCAGAGTAACTATAATTTGTAGAATTTTCGTTTGCTGTGATATTTCATCTATTTTATCTCCGATTTTTTATAAACACGGTACAATATTGGTAATAGGAACAAATTTGCAGCCATATAAACAGGAATAATAACTGTCACAACACTCATTACTTTTCCTCCCAACTCATATCCTTTCACATTTTGACATTTTATGTTTTACCAAGTATTACACTATATCACTTTTTCCAAAGAAAGCTATTCACAGAATGCGCCAAGAACCCCTGCGACAGATTGTGCAATCCACATAATAAAAGACCGGTCAAAGAGATTCCATTTCCCTTACCAGTCATCCTACATTCTCTCTCTACTTGATACACATTTTTTCCTATACTTTGTGTATCATGTACTTATATTCCATTATTTTCAACACAAGACACGCCATACACCATCCTAACCCTTGCACCAGTTTACATCCAAAAACAATATTTTGGGATTATGAAGCAATGCAACAATCAGTTCCATTTTCATCCGTTCTCCCAGTGATAAAGTCCTTACCTGTACATTCATAAGCTCCCGTACCTGGAACAAATCCACAAAAAAGTCCTTGTTCCTCCTATATTCATCTTCCGGGATACGATATATTTCTTTAAACAACCTCAACATATCCTCCGCTGTCAGTTCGAAAAACAACTGGCTCTTTTGTCCCATAACAACCGCATACTGCTGTTTAAATGCTTTCTCTAATTTGTTTGGATAAAAACCCATGACCTGTATCTTACCGTCTGTCGGCGCAATAATACCCGTCAACATCTTTACCAGGGTTGTTTTTCCAGCCCCGTTCGGCCCGATCAGACCTATAAATTCACCCTCATCCACCTCCATATCAAAAGCATTTACTGCAATTTTTTCTTCATATTCCCGGTGTATGCAGTATTCTGTATGACAGAAACAACCAGCATTTCAAAATGTGAAAAGGGTAACACAAATAAAACACTACGCACAATACTTACCCTCTTATAAAATTTACTGTGAAACATTAACTTCCGGGTAGCCAAAAAGCGCAAACTGCCCCTATCAAGCTATTAAACATTCATTTTGAACTTAGTAGACAGGTCTATGTGGCAACTACAGGAGCCTCCCAGCCAAGTGCTTTTAACTTTTTCAGGTACGCATTGATTTTACGTTCCTTATTGAACTGATTATAGTATTCGGCACCGAGATCTTTGAAAACTACACTATCCTTGAGGATATGATAAATTGCTATCAGCATGGAATGAGCGACAGCAACGTAGGCACGTTTCGGTCCCCGATGTGAACTGATCCGCATAAATTGCGCATAAAAGTAGGACTTTTTATTCTTAACAGCTGCATGCGCACAGGTAATTAAGGTGGTTCGGAGAAGGGCATTCCCTTTCCTTGTTTTACCGGATTTTCGCTTCTTTGCGCTTTCATTGTCTCCGGGACATAGGCCTGCCCATGAAGAAATATGGGCATCCGTGGGAAAACGTTCCATGTCTGTGCCGATCACGGAAATGATTGCCTGAGCGCTGGTATTTCCAATCCCGGTAACATCCTGAATGGCAGCTGATGCTTCCTTTTCCTCCGGCTTCATAAAATTGTCTATCTCACCATCAAGATTCTTGATATGGATATTCAATTCATCCAGATGGTTCAGGAGTTCCTTCATCATCCTGCGCTGAAGCGGGGACATGAAACCATTGAGGTCGTCCACAATCTGCTCCTTTGTTGCTTTGAGATTATGCGCAATAATTTTTTTGTCATACATTTCATCGTACTTTGCACCGTCAATGGATTTACCCGTGAGCAGATATTCGAGGATACTGCGTGCGCTTTTACCATTGATATCGGTGACAGTTCCGGAAAGCTTGATATTTGCACCTTCCAGCATCTTTTGGAGCCGGTTCAGTTCCCGGGTTCGCTCTGCGACAAGGCTTTTGCGGTAGCGGACAAGCTCCCGCAGTTCCCGCTGGTCTTTATCTGGGATATAGCTGGGCCGTAACAGACCATGCTGAAGAAGGTCAGCAATCCATTCAGCATCCTTTACATCCGTTTTTCTCCCGGGAACAGCCTTCATATGGCGGGCATTTACCACCATGGCTTTCAGGTCAGAAGATTCAAGGATGTTATACAGAGGCTTCCAATACGAAGCGGTGCTCTCCATTGCGGTCATTTCACAGCCGCTGTCTTTGAGCCAGTCAGCCAGCATGAGAAGTTCTCTGGTTGTTGCACCAAACTCACGAACTTCCTGCCTGTTGCCTTTTCTAAGGCAGGCAACGATGAGTTTTTTGTGCACATCAATACCACAACAATTGTCGTAAATTTTATCCATCATGATACCTCCGTGGGAAATTTACGGCACGGTTTCCTGTCTGTTATCATTTTACTGTACGTCCTTTTGCCGCAAGCAGCTGGACAGATGGTGGTGCAAATGAGGAAACCTGAAATCAGTTTAGTTAGCGGGCTACAAGCCCAAAGTTAAATCGATCTTTGCCGTTAATACCAGTATAAGTTGCGTCAAAGATAAATTCAATAACCTGTCGTCTGCATAGTTTCATTTATGGTGGTGTCAGGCGTGCGGACATGGGGGTTTAGTTGTTTTTTGCCACTACAGAAACAATTAACATGCACATACCTGCTCTTTCTTAAAAATATGACTTTATAATAACTTACAAGCCCCCTTTGTCAACTATTTTTATATTGTAAATCTTCTAACAACCCTGCAGGGAATTCTTTATCTTGTGTTTTTAGAAAACATCTGATAGTATTGTTAATGTATATGATAGAGTTGTCTGGGGGTTGGGAATATGTATCCATTGTTGATTGTGCGTGAAGAAATCGTTTGTTTAATCATCTTGATATTTTTCTGGATCAACGGGCATTTTTATAAGATGGGGAAGGATCATGGCAGCTTTCAGAGAATGCTGGTCTACGCCATTGGCCATGTTGTCTTTGATATCGTCACAGTGCTGACAGTGAACAATCTGGACAAAGTCCCCATGTGGTTCAATTTCATCGTTCATGTGATCTTTTACCTGTTCGCCATCCTGTTTTCTCAGGAGTTCTTTTGCTATGTGATTGCACTATCCTATGGGAAACGGATACAGAAAATGGTGAGGACCAGCAGCTTTTGCCTGCTGACGGTCTATTTAATCCTTTTACCCGTTCTGCCTATCGTGTACCTCCGGGGCAATGGGACCAATTATAGCCTGGGGCCGGCAGCCTTTGTGGGGTACGGACTGGCCATGGCTTTCTTTATCAGCAGCGGGGTAATCCTGGGCATGAATTACAAGAAGCTGGCGCCCCATGTACGGATGGCCTTGATTCCCATGCTGGCCATGCTGATAACGGCGGAGTGCATCCAGATCTTGGTGCCTGAGCTTCTGTTCACAGGTGGAGCAGCCACCATCGTTGCAGTGGGATTTTTCTTCTCGCTGGAAAACCCGGCGGATGTGTTTAAACAGAAATTATTAATCGACGCGCTCACCGGCGTAAAGAGCCGCCACAGCTACGAGATTGATATCCAGCAGATGGAGGCGGAGTATGCCCGAAACCGGAATATCCAATTTGGGCTGGTTTTCTGCGACCTCAATAACCTCAAGGCAGTCAACGATGAACACGGCCACCTGGAAGGCGATTCCTATATCGGCCATATCGCTCAAATCCTGATGAAAAATCTTCGGAGCGCGGAAAGCATTTATCGTATGGGCGGAGACGAATTTCTGGCAGTATATCGCGGCGCAGATGAGACGGATATCCAGCTGGAGATTAGCCGGGTCAACGCGGACTGCGAGACCAGGTCCGGGGAGCTGCCCTATCGGATGAGTGTCGCCATTGGCTACGCCGTATCCGGGAAAGAATACGCCACTTTGCGCAGTGTGTTGCGAGTGGCCGATTATCTCATGTATAAAAACAAGGCCGATATGAAGAAAGCGGCAGCCTTCCTGTCGAAAGACGGACAGAAACTAAACCTGACCGGCCTGACTGACCGCATCTTTGATGTCTTTGCCGCCACAGGTGACCGGAACTATCTCACCTTGCACAATCTGTCCACCAATGTCTCGCGGTGGTCTAAGTCTGCGGTAGACTATTTTGACCTGCCCGGCGAGTTTATTTTTGACGGCGGTACCGTTTGGCTGGAGTATATCCACCCGGATGACCGGGCTGACTACTGGGCAGACATCAGTGATGTGTTTGACGGGGTCAAAAAGGAGCATGATATGGAATACCGCGCACGCAATAAGCGAGGAGAATATGTAATCTGCACATGCCGTGGCTCGATCCTGAGGGGCAAAAACGGCGCCCCCGATCTGTTCGCTGCCACGATCACCAATCACGGAATCGCTGAGAACATTGATCCGGTCACCGGGCTTCATAACGAGCAGGCCCTGATTCCTTACGTGGAAGGGTTAATCCGGGAGGGCGTGCGGGTATCCTTCCTATCGGTGGGAATTTTTACGTTTAGCCGAATCAATCTATTGTACGGCTACAAAAACGGAGACCAACTACTGAGCCAGTTCGCAGGGATTGTGAAGCGGCTTCTGGACGGGAAAGGCCGGATTTTCCGCATGGGAGGCACTAAGTTCTTTCTGTGTATGACGGAGATGGAGGCGGAGGATGTCCAGAGGCTTTACAAGGCCCTGCAAAACGCTGCCAGCCATGAGATATTGATAAATACGATGGTCATTCCCCTCCGCCTGGCGGGAGGAGCCTTTATTATGGACAGACACTTTACCGGCGGTATCGCTGCCATTCGGAATAATCTGACCCATGCTCTGGAGCGTTCCAAGCAGGAAAGTCACGGAAGGCTCATTTTCTACAACGATCCGACGCCGGACGGGACGGAAGGGGACTTCCGGCTGCTGGCCGCCATCCATCAGGACGCGGTGACCGAGCGAAAAGGCTTCTATTTGGAATATCAGCCCCTCCTCCGAATGGATAACGAGGAGGTTATCGGTGCGGAGGCGCTTCTGCGGTGGCAGGACGAGCAATTCGGCAAAGTAGGACCGGGGCAGTTTGTCCCCTGGCTGGAAAACGACCCATGTTTCTACCAGGTAGGACGCTGGATTCTTCAAAAAGCCCTTCTGGACGCCCGGGAAATGCTCTCGGTTGTGCCCGATTTTGTAATCAACGTCAACATCACCGTTCTCCAGCTGGAGGACGAGCGCTTCAACACAATGGTGGTGGAGGCGCTGCGGGAGAGCGGATTTCCGCCGTCTCAGCTCTGCCTGGAGCTGACCGAACGGTGTCGTGAGCTGGATTTTGATTTTCTCAAAGCCCAGATTGACTTCTTTCACAATTTTGGCATTCAGGTCGCCCTGGATGATGTGGGAACTGGTTTCTCTTCGCTGAATATGCTGCTCGCTCTCCCCGTGGATGAGATCAAGCTGGATAAGACTTTTATTACAGATATTCGCGCCCGAGAAGCAAATCAAGTCTTTGTCGGCTCCATCGTGGAAGCGACCCGTCGCATGGGCTATCAAAGCTGCCTGGAGGGGATAGAGGACCGGGAGACCTACGAATACCTCAAAGGCTTCCGTGCCACCTCCTGCCAGGGATACTATTTCTCTAAACCCTTGCTTGCCGGAGACCTGAAGGCTTTCTTAATGGAAAAGAAGAGCAAAGGAGGGAGCGGCGACCGGTAACAGGATTCAAGCATCTCGGACTGCTTTGTGTTACCCTCTGAGCAACTTTGAAAAAGGGACAGGCTTCTCACACCTGTCCTTTTTCAAATTCTGAATGCCCTGTAGAATCTCTCTGCCTCAAGCTGCTGCAATCCTGAGACCTGCCCGTCTCCAAATTCCATAATAATCAGAAATCCGTCTTCTCTTCTTGCAATGTCCACTGTTACAAGTTTCTCCTGCCCCGGCCTTGACCTCCTAAAATAGTGTTGCATATAAACACCCAATAACTCCTGCCCCATAAATCAACAATCTCATTATTAGTCCCCATCAAACCTTGAAAGGTACTTCCCAAATTTTGTAGGTTTACCGCGGTACTTTCCACATTTCAGCTTGACAATATTTGATACCTATGTTAATCTCCCATCTTTGACAGTAAAAATCCGTAGATTGCTGTAAAATCAAGCTTTCTACGGATTTTTTTGTTGTTCAAAATGTAGCTATATATTATTACTTTTTCTTCTTTGAGGCTCGTATTATTTTCCTCATATTTACATCAGTTATGATTTGATAATCGGTACGGAATCCGGCTGTTTCGTGTAGTCTGTCCGTCAGATCCGTCCTTGTATAAACGGGTGTGTACCCCAGTTTCTCACCGGGGCGGGCCATCATCATGTTCTTTAAAGTATCTATGATTTCCTCACATGTATAGGCTTCTTTGAGTTCCTTTTCCAGAATCCTGTAGATAACAAGTGCTATAAAACAAGTGATGAAATGGGCACGGATATGGTCTTCTGTCTGAAGGTATACGGGGCGGGCCCTGAATTCCGTTTTCATGACCCGGAAACATTCTTCAATCTCCCAGCGCTTCTTGTTGATTCTTACGATCTCTTCTACACTCATATCATCCAGGTTCGTGCATACAGCATAGAAACCATCATAACGTTCTTCTTCCCGGATTGCATCTGTATTAAGATACACGATCTCTTCTGAGCAGACTTCTCCATCTTTGGTTGCTTTCTCTCTGGAGATAAATCTGTGCGGGTCATTCTGGTTCTTGGGACGCTGTTTATACTTCCCATCATTAATAAGCTGCTGTGCACGCTCGACCTGCCCGTTCCGGATCTTCCTCTGATAAGCTTTATATTTTGGAGAAAAAGAAACGACCAGATGTTGTTCTAATGGCTGGGCTCCTTTTTTGATCTTCCGTTGGGAGAGGTCCTCTTTGATCCAGCGATCCTTATAAAAAATGTTTTTATAATTCTTTGCTTCATCGATCTCGTTGAGATTAAAGGTTTCATCAGAACCTGGCAGGTGCCATCCGTCTGGATCAAGTGCAAAATCCTTGAGATAGTCAGGCAGCTGTTTTATGGATTGTATGGTAATAAAACTACGGAGCTGTACACCATTAATCTTTCTGTCATTGAACTTCCGGTTTGTCTTGGAAGAAAGCCCTGCATCTGTACAGACGATGATCTGGTCAAGTCCGTAATCGCGGAGTACTTTTTGCTCCAGTGGTTTCAAAGTGGGCTGTTCATTTTTGTTTCCGGGATAAATATCGAAGGCCAGCGGAATGCCGTCGTGATCCATGAACAGTCCCATACCAACGATAGGGAGGGGCTGGTGCTGTTTGGATTTTCCATAGCGGCGCAGATCATCTGCCTCTTCAATCTCAAAGAAGTAATTCGTACAGTCATAATAAAGGACATCTTTCCTGCGTTCGCAGACCTTCTGGCTGTTTTTATAAAGCTGTGCCTGTATAAGATCATTTTCTTCCGAAAGGACAGAAAGGGTCCTGTAGATGTCATGCAGTTCGAATGTGGGCTGCTCAATAAATTTCGTGGCCTGTCTGTTGGAGGACAGTTTTGAAGATGGATAAAGAATTCTTGTATAAATAAGCTTCGAAAGGACATCATTCAAATCATAAGCAAAAGAATGACGGGAGGAAATATCCCTGCATATTTTGTCCAGCCCCAAACTATAATAAATGTTCTGCAGGAAGAGATAACCGCAGTTAAAAAGCTTCTGTTCATTTTTCTTCAGGAGCTTTGAAGGAGAATAGCTGATAAGGATTTCTTTGTTCTCATCATACTCTTTGCGATTTAATTCATTGACATACTCCTGTGCCCATACATAGGGATCCTTACCACCGGCTTTTGCGGTGACTTCTGTCAGGTTGCCAAGTTTTTCAACTGTGACAGTGGTCACACGGCCATCTGGTTTTCGGATTGTTTTCTGTACATAAAAGGATGCAGAATTTTTCGATTTGCTTACTGTAAGTTTCATGGCAAACACCTCCTAATCCTTATTATACCACATATAGCTACAAATAGCCACAACAAAACGAATAAGATTTGACAAAAAAATACAGGCTTTATGGGGCCTGCAAGTACTTTTTCCATTATTTAACTGTCAAACTCCCGAGCAAAGGAGGGAGCGGCAACCGGTAACAGGATTCAAGCATCTCGGACTGCTTTGTGTTACCCTCTGAGCAACTTTGAAAAAGGGACAGGCTTCTCACACCTGTCCTTTTTCAAATTCTGAATGCCCTGTAGAATCTCTCTGCCTCAAGCTGCTGCAATCCTGAGACCTGCCCGTCTCCAAATTCCATAATAATCAGAAATCCGTCTTCTCTTCTTGCAATGTCCACTGTTACAAGTTTCTCCTGCCCCGGCCTTGACCTCCTAAAATAGTGTTGCATATAAACACCCAATAACTCCTGCCCCATAAATCAACAATCTCATTATTAGTCCCCATCAAACCTTGAAAGGTACTTCCCAAATTTTGTAGGTTTACCGCGGTACTTTCCACATTTCAGCTTGACAATATTTGATACCTATGTTAATCTATAAACACTCTTTGCACTGCATATAAATCTACAGTACAAACTGAACAGACCGTGACCATAGGTCATGGAGTCGGGTCACATGAGTGGCAGTGGAATCTTCTATCCACGGGACAGTAGTTGCTAATACTGGTTCGTGGGTATTTTTTATACTTTTTTATAAAGGTAATATAATAAATCCCCACATATATTGGTGTCATAGAGCTATCTAACATTTAGGAGGTACTTAGTATGTGGGGAAGTCGAATGACGAAAAAAGTATATGTTGATCCGGACAATAATTTCCAGAGAGTCGCAGACAGAGTGTCAATCGTGAGCATTACAGGCAATTTGATATTGTCTGTGTTTAAGCTTATATCGGGCATTGTGGCTCATTCCAATGCGATGATTAGTGATGCTATTCATTCTGCATCGGACGTGTTTAGTACAGTAGTGGTAATTATCGGGATCAGACTTGCTTCAAAGGAAGCAGATAAGGAACATCCTTATGGGCATGAGCGTATGGAATGTGTGGCGGCCATTATACTAGCAATGATTCTGTTTATGACAGGACTTGGCATTGGGATGGAAGCATTGAAAAATATTCTGTCCGGCAATTATGGCGATTTGCAGATACCGGGGATTTTAGCGCTGGTTGCAGCAATCGTTTCCATTGTAAGCAAAGAGGCTATGTTTTGGTATACAAAAGTCAATGCAGCAAGAATTGACTCCAGTGCACTGCTGGCAGATGCATGGCACCACCGTTCAGATGCGTTTTCCTCTGTAGGGGCTTTGATAGGAATTGCGGGAGCAAGGCTTGGCTTTCCAGTTATGGATTCCATTGCAAGTTTAGTGATTTTTGTATTTATCATTAAAGCTGCATATGACATTTTTAAGGATGCTGTCAATAAATTGGTGGATCATTCCTGTGACGAGGAAACAGAAAGGCAAATTTATGAACGCGTTATGAGAAACGAAGCAGTTATGGGGATAGATTCGCTTCATACGCGTATTTTTGGAAACAAAATATATATAGATATAGAAATTGCAGTGAATGGTTCTTATACTCTGGAGAAATCTCATAAAATTGCGGAAGAAGTCCATGAGGATATTGAAAAGAATTTTCAAAAGGTAAAACATATCATGGTGCATGTAAATTCAGCCCAAACGGACGAGTGATGAAACTGTCACAATTAATGCTTCACCAGTGATGGTTTCCATAGCGACCATACTGAAATCATCACTCATGCCGTACTGGGTAATCATAGCGCGTGCCAGCAGAATGTCTCTCTGGCACTGGATCGCCTGAACTGATCGTAGAAAGGAAGAAAATTTGTTATGACTCTGTTGATTACCCAACCGTGCCACCCCAAAGACCTCTTCTCTTCTACAATAATTCCCCATCCTTTTCTTCAATCCAGTGCCAGATCTTTTATCCGCTCCTTAAAATATTCGCTCGCTTCAAATTCAAGCCTTTTCTGATTTTTTTCACTTGCCTGCTCACATACTAATCTTCAAAATATCCAGCACCTCATCATGATTCAACACCTTATATCCGCCCTCCATAATAAGCGTCCCATCTGCGATGCGGTCCAGCATTTCTTCTGTTACTCCCAGCTCACCAAGATTCATCACAAGACCCAGTTCCTTCATCCAGCCTTCCATGCGGGAAAGACCTTCTTCGGCAATCTGTTCATCGGATTTTCCGTCGGTATCAACTTCCCACACATTCACTGCGAAACGGCGAAACTTGTCAAGGCCATAAGGCATGATGTACCGATAATAAGACAGAGAAACCGCGGAAAGCGTCATTCCGTGAGTCGCATCGGTATATGCGCCCACAGACTGCCCGAGCATATGAACCATCCAGTCTGTGCTTTTTCCTCTGGAAACAAGCGTGTTAAGCGCCCAGGTTGCCGCCCACATGATATTCGACCTTGCCTCATAATCCTCCGGATTCTGGATGGCGATTCGGGAACTATGAACCACTGATTTCATCAACGCCTCGCTGATATAATCGCTGGTATTGTCATCCTCGCCGGAGAAATACTGCTCGCAGATGTGATTGAAAATATCGTAGATACCCGCCACCATCTGCCGTCTCGGCAGGGTAAAGGTAAATTTAGGATTCAGAATTGCAAACTTCGGCATCACCTGATCCCCAAATACATGGCCGATTTTCAGCTTTTGGTCATGATTGGTAATGACTGCGCCGCCGTTCATCTCGCTGCCAGTACCCACCATTGTCAGTATACAACCAACAGGGACAATCTCACAGTCCGGTTCCTCAAAACGGATGTAATACTTTTCCCATGGATCTTCATCACAGTGAACAGACACGGAAACCGCCTTAGCATAATCGCAACAGGAGCCGCCGCCCACAGCCAGCAGAAAATCCACATGATTCTCTCTGGCAATCCGAACACCCTCCCGCAGTTTCTCTACGGTAGGATTCGGCATCACGCCGCCATCCTCAATGACCACCTTGCCACTTTCCTTCAGCAGTTCCATAACCTGGTCGTAAATGCCATTTTTCTTGATAGAACCGCCTCCGTAAATCAACTGAACGGTCTTCCCGTATTTAGAAAGTTCCTCGCCCAAATACTGCAGGGAATCCTCCCCAAAATAAATTTTTGTTGGGTTTGAATATGTAAAATTTCCTAACATGATTTTCTCCTCCTTCTTCTTTATCTTCTCTGAACCGGACATTACTTCAGACTGTTATATGTTCCATCATCTACCGCTTCCAGTCACTCATTGGAACCGTTCTCACCGGGAACTTCAACTGACAGATGCGAAAACCAACTGTCTTTAATGGTATCCAGTTTTTTTGTCCAGCCATAAACTCCTGTTTCATAATTTGCCCCAAAATGAATCTGGAAATATGCCTTATCCCTTCAATAGCCGATTTCTTCCAGCCAGTTTTGTATCGTTTCCTGTGACTGCGATATATCATCACGGTACACACCCAACACATTGCTTTCGATCTGACTGTCTGGAAGCACAGCAGAAATATCTTTCACGCTGGATGCAAGCCCTCCTGTCCCGTGGGAGCAAAATAGCACAACCTTCTTGCCGCTAAGGTCATTTTCCTCCAAGAAAGAAAAAACAGCCATCGGTGCGCTGTACCACCAGTTTGGATACCCTAAAAACACCACGTCATACTCTGAAAGGTCTGAAACCTTTTCCACCAGCTTTGGCCTTGCATTTTCCGCCTTTTCATCCGCCGCCCGGTCAAGACACGCATCATAATCCGCCGGATACGGTTCTTCTACCCGGATAGAGAATAATTCCCCTCCAACCTCCTGATGAATCCACGCTGCCATCTGCGCAACATTTCCTGGGAGCTGTACGCTGGCTGATGTGGTGGCATCAACTTCTGAAGTATCCGCCGCATTTTCTACCCATGTAAAATAGGCAATCAGAATTTTCTTATGTTCTGACACTTGCTGCCCATCTGCACTGTCAGCAGACTCTGTTTCTGTCGCATCTTCTGATAAATATGTTTCCGGTATTGAAATATCGCTGGATTCCTGTGTGTCAGCCAGCAAATTAAAGTTCCTGTCTCCTGCACAAATACAGCAAATTAAAATCTCAACATTTAATTATTATCTATGTCAGCGTGCAGTAAAAAACAGCACACTTTTATCTTGACCATCCTGCTCTATTCCAGTATAGTTTTTATGGAACAAAAAAGAGAAAGAACAGCCCCTCCTACAGTTCGTTCTTTCTCTCATACACCAGCATACCTGCCATATACGGGATCATGTCCCACTCATGAGGCTTTGGCATCACTGACATTTATTATGATAAGAAATAATTCCCTGTTTTGCAAGTTAATTCGTATAAAATCTTCATCAAAAAAGCTTTTTGACTCCTTCATGGACGGTTTCCGGCCTGAACTACAGACCTGCCCCTGTTGTGGGGCAAAGGGAGCTTGTTCCGTCCATGCCTATTATGAACGTTCCCTGGCTGATTTCGTTGGTGGAAAGCCTGTCTGGCACAGCCTCTGTATCCTGCGCCTTGTCTGTTCCTGCGGCCATACCCATGCCATCCTTCCGGATTTCATCATCCCTTATTCCTCCTACGGCCTTTTCTTTATCCTCCGTGTCCTGGCGGAATATTTCCTTCGGCTTGCTTCCGTAGAAAAAATCTGCGCACGCTTCTGTATTAACCAAAACCAGCTCTACCATTGGCTTTCCCTGTTCAAAAAGCAGAAGGAAGAGTGGCTGGGCCTTCTCTCTTCCAGGGAGTCCTCCGGCCTCTCTTTCCTGAAAGGCCTTTTTCGGATGCCCGCTTATTCCGGCTTTGCATCCGGTTTTGTCCGCCGCTTCTCTGTCTCCTTCCTCCAGTCCCACAGAAATCCGGCGGCTTACTGCCAACAGCAGTTCGGCCCCTGAACCGTTTCCCAGACACCACATAACACAGGGATGGTCTCCAGGCTGTTCTTCCTATATGCTGATAGAAAACAGTAAAGGAGGATTTTTTTATGCATTACAACACCAAAAACTTTTCAGACGCATCTGCTATGGCACAGTTCCGGCTCGCACTCATTGCACCGGTCATCCATGGCCTTTATCCGGATGCGTCCAGAAACGCCTATTACCAGCGGGTAACGGAAAAACCCCTCACCCTGCCTGACGGCTCTGTATTCCAGTACAGCCCCAAGACCCTCAGCAAGTGGGCCTCTCTTTACCAGAATGGCGGCATTGACGCGCTCATGCCCCGGGAACGTTCCGACAAAGGCTCCACACGCGCCTTGCCGGACACGGCCATTGAAGAGATCTACCGGCTGAAAGAGGCTTTCCCACGCTTAAACGCAACCCAGATCCACCGCCATCTTGTGGAGGAAGCTTTTATCCCCGCCTCTGTCAGCGTCTGCGCCGTCCAGCGCTTCGTGAAAAAGCATGACCTGAAGTCGGCGCGCAATCCATCTATGAGGGACAGGAAAGCTTTTGAGGAAGATGCCTTTGGGAAAATGTGGCAGGCGGATACCTGTTACCTCCCTTATATCACGGAAGGCGGGCAGCGCAGGAGGGTTTACTGCATTATGATCATTGATGACCACTCGCGTTTCCTGGTGGGCGGCGGCCTTTTTTATAACGATAACGCCTATAACTTCCAGAAAGTTTTAAAAAACGCAGTTGCCTCCCACGGCATTCCGGCGAAACTCTATGTCGACAATGGCTGCAGCTACTCAAATGAACAGCTCTCCCTGATCTGCGGCTCCATCGGCACGGTCCTCCTTCATACAAAAGTGCGGGACGGCGCCAGCAAGGCCAAGATCGAACGCCAGTTCAGGACATTCAAGGAGACCTGGCTTTATACGCTGGACATGGATTCCATCACGTCCCTGGCACAGTTCAATTCCCTCCTGCGGGACTATATCCGCACCTACAATACTTCCATGCATTCCGGCATCGGCTGTACCCCCATGGAACGTTACCAGAAGACGCGCTGTGCCATACAGATGCCAAAGTCCAGGGAATGGCTGGAGGAATGTTTCTTAAACCGCATCAACAGGAAGGTGAATAAGGATTCCACTGTCTCCATCGACAAGGTCTCCTATGACGTCCCCATGCAGTTCATCTCATCCAAAGTTGAGATCCGCTTCCTTCCCGACGATATGTCCTCTGCCTACATCCTTTATGAGGGGGAGCATTATCCCATCCGGCCGACAGATAAAAATGAAAACTGCAGGACAAAACGTAACAACACCCCTTCTATTGATTATTCAAAGATAGGAGGTGCCTGCTGATGTTCCGCACTTACTATGGGCTGGCCTTCAACCCTTTTGACAAACAGATGGCCTCTGAGAAGGACCGTTTCCTCTCGAAAGACATCTCGGAGATGCTCTCACGGCTGGACTACCTCAAGGATACCAGGGGCATCGGGCTGTTCACCGCACGCCCCGGCATGGGCAAGTCCTTCGCACTGCGCTGTTTTGCCAAAAGCCTGAACCCGAATCTTTACCACATGGAGTATCTCTGCCTCTCTACCGTCAGTGTCATGGAGTTCTACCGCCAGTTCTGTTCTACGCTTGGTATAGAACCCAAAGGCGGCAAACCCGGCATGTTCCGGGCGATCCAGGAGCAGGTCCTCTATCTCTACCGTGAAAAGAAGCAGCCCCTCCTCCTTGCCATCGATGAGGCACAGTATCTCTCTACCGGCATTCTGGAGGATATCAAGATGCTCATGAATTACGGCTATGATTCCCTCAACTGCTTTACTCTCATACTCTGTGGGGAGCCCCATCTGAACAATACGCTCAAAAAGCCCGTCCATGAGGCACTGCGGCAGCGTGTTACCGTCCACTATAACTTCTCCGGGCTCTCCGATTCGGAAGTCGGGCAGTATGTCCTCCACAAGATCGCCTGTGCTGGCGGAGCTTCCTCCATTATTGACCATGCAGCCCTGTGTGCTGTCCACAGCCACTCCCAGGGCAGTCCCAGGCTTGTTGATAACCTGATGACCAACGCGCTGACACTTGGGGCACAGATGGAAAAGAAGGTCATTGATACAGAGGTCATCCTGGCTTCCGTCAGCAGCCAGAACCTCGGCTAAGGAAGGAGGGGTACTGTTTATGGAATACACCTGTATTCTCAGGCACGGTTCACGGAAAGAATGCTGGACTGGAAAACTTACGCTGCTGCGGAAACTTCCCGGCCAGTACGAAGCAGAAATCAGCGGGAGAGGGACTTACTTCCACATCCTTGCCGGGCGGCATAAATATGGGAATTACCTGTGCATCCCCAACCATGATATCGGGTGCGAATTATCTGATTTCTCCGATATCTTCTGGAACGAAGAAAGGCTCCGCAGTCTGATGCGGAAGGTAGACGCAGTAACCGTGGCCACCGCCCTGGTGTATCTGCCTGCCCTGGCTGATAATATTTGAAAGATTACGAATTTTACATGGGCTGTGGATCCCACAATGGATTCCACAGCTCTTTGTATTTCAGAGCAGTCTCCCTGTTGCCAACAGCGTGCCGCGTTTTTGATAGAAGAATGCATTTGCAGGTTGCACTGCGCAGTCAACGGGATAAAAATCAGAAAAATAATTCGCCGTTTATGTCTCCTTCAATTTGCCGTCCAACATCCTGTGAACCACAAGCAGTAACAAAACACAGCATAGCGAGCGCCAGAAATCCGGCGATCCGTTTCTTCATACACACATCCTCCATGGTTATATCACCCGAAATGTTTTCCACTTCCCGGATTTCTGCCGCCAGAAGAAAATGACCGCCCGAATGATCCAGTCACAAACCATTGCAATGGCAATCCCAATCACGCCCATCTGCAGGACAATTCCGAAGAGCCATGACAACAGCAGACGCACCGCTATCGTAGATATAACCGAAACATACATGGTAAATTTCACATCACCTGCAGCCCGCAGCCCATTGCTGAGCGCACCGGAAAAGGGATATGCTGCGGCATTAAACAGGTTATGAATCAGAACCAGCAGGATCACAAGTCGCTTTGTTTCCGGTTCCAAAGCATAAAATCTCATAAATAATGGGGTCAGAAGAAAAATCAGAAGATTCCATGCGGACGAAAGCAAAATTGTGATCCTTGTCAATTTCTTAAAATAATCGTCCGCAGCCTTTGTATCCCCATTTCCCATGCACTGTCCAATGACCGTTATGAACACAGGCCCCATAGCAACTCCCGCCAGGGCGGCCAGCGACCAGATGCTTTGTGCAACGCCATTTGCCGCATCACAAGCAGTTGCTCTAAAAACAGGGGAACAATCATTGCCTTCAAATTCTTATTTGAAAACAAAGTTGTTTGCTGATCCATGCCCTATCCTCCTCTTTCTGATCCCTTTCACGGCATAAAAGCTGATAAAAACCCATAATCCCATCATGGCGATATACCCTGCAAATACGGATACCACACTCTGTTCAAAATCAAAGAACACAAACTCCTGTTTAAGGAACATATAGGAGACAATATTTTCCTTATGGAAACAGTACGCTCCATACCCTGCAATAAAAATTGCTATAAAACGTATCAGCCATACAAATGCAGTAGGTGTTTTCTTTCTGCCCCAAAGTCTGCGGAACATTCCAAGGACCATGCTCCAGTGAAAGCCCAAATGAATACTCATCAGCACAAATCCCCAATAGGACGCCGCCAGGTGCATGGTTCTCGCTGTTGCCATTGGCCCATGAATGGAAAGTTCTACAAAGACATGACGGGACATCACAATCCCGCTGAATCCCAAACACAACATCGAAGCAAGCACACTGATATTGATGATCACCTGCATCACTCGCAGCAGGGTATATTTCCCTTTGAACAGGTTTCCATACCACCTGATGTTCAGAATGTTATGCAACAGAAACAGCACAAGCATTCCTCCTCCAAGCCACTCATGAAGCTCCTGCCCGGTAATTTGATAGGCCATCAGAAGAAGGAGCATCACTGTCATCAGGAAGTCAATTCCCATTTTAATTTTTATTTTTGGCTTCAAATAACATCTCCTCCTTCCTTTGGTCATAAGTCCGCTGTCTGATATGCTGATTATTCTTTAAAGTTCAAACCAAGGCTATTTACCCATTCCATCACGGTATCCTGGGAATCGCTGCCGCTTAAACGTTCGCCGGAAAGCCACTCTGCTCCGCCTGTTAGCTGTTCCAGATTGGTTGCGCTGGAACCCGTACCGCTGCCGCCAGAAGTGCAGAAAGGCACGATGGTTTTGCCAGAGAAATCATAACTCTCCACAAAAGTGCTGACGATTCTCGGCGCTTCTCCCCACCAGATGGGATAGCCAATGAATACAATGTCATACTGTTCCATGTTCTCCACGCTGCCAGAAATAGCAGGACGGGCATCAGGATCATTCATTTCAATAGTAGTACGGCTGTTGTTATCGTTGTAATCAAGATCTGCATCCGTGTAGGGATCTTCAGGAACAATCTCGTAAATATCTGCATTCAGGCCGTTTGCGATATGTTCCGCTACGCCCTGCGTAGTACCCGTCGCAGAGAAGTAAGCAACCAGAACTTTGCTCTCCTGTATATCATCGGGAGCATCCGATTCTTCCGGCTGGCTTTCAGGAACATCCATATTCTCCACGTCCGTACTGCTGTTTTCTGTAGTTTCTTCAATGTTTGACGTGCTTTCCACAGAATTTTCTTCCGTGGACGGCTGCTCTGTCTGGCTTGCAGAATTTCCGCAGGCTACAAGCCCAAAAATTATAACCAACGAAAGTAAGACAGCGATTGTTTTTTTCATCATTAAAACCTCCTGATTTTTTATTACGTTCGTCCCTCTTTCCATAAAAAATGAGACGGGAAACGCGAACTCCGCTTTGCTCCGTTTGCGTAGCAAATAGTTTCGCCTGACGGCTCAACTATTTTTTATTCTGCCAGCGAGAAGGTGATTTCTTCCCGGCTGTCAAGGCTGTCAAATACAGAAAGGTCGGAAGTGACCCTGCCAATGGGGATAACATCAACAGAAAGATTTGGGTTGTCCGTCTGTGCGTAAAAAATGGCCATATTATGGTGCGCCTCGCAATAGGTAATATCACCATTCTCAAAATTCTTCTGGCCGCCTTCCACATGTTCCGGGTAGAAATCAACTCCTCCATAGTACTCTCTGCCGCCGTAACCCACCATAGAAATTGTCAACGGAAAATACGCTTTGATTTCTTCTGCCAGTTCTGTATCGTATAGGACTCCATCTAAGGTAACATCACCAATCGTAATCCTGATAGGCGTTTCTGTTCGCTCCTTAGATTCGGATATTCCTATATCCGTGAGCCATGCTGCTACGGTATCCTATGCATTCGGAACATCCTTTGCCTCAATCGCAATGCCATCCAAAGAAACTGCTGCATGGCTTGCTTCTGCGATAGTCTGATAACTGCCGCCCGCCCCATAGCCATCATGGGTACAAAATGGGATGACCGTTTTTCCGGTTAAATCATACTCATTCAAAAAGGATAACACTGCCTGCGGAACATCAGTTGCCCATACCGGATAACCCACAAACACCGTATCATAAGCGGAAATATCCAGATCACCTTTTTTAAGCTCCGGCAGATAATTACGGTTCATTTCATCATGGTTTACATCCCGTAATTCATCAAAGTCTGTCGTATATGGAGTAACCGTCTCGATCCGGTGCAGGTCTCCGCCCACTTTCTCCGCTATCATATTGGCGATATACTCCGTTGTTCCGTAACGAATATCACCATCCACCACGATGCTTGCCGAAGTTGTGGCATCCACATCAGAGGGATATTCTGTATTTCCCCAACGTGAGAAATAGACAATCAGAATATTGCTTGTGCTTAGATTGGATTCTATATTTTCCTCTTCAAAAATCCCCTCTGAATCCAAAGTATTTTCCTCCTGGGAAGATGTGTCTGTATTTGATTCACTGTTTTTCCAGGAAGGTTTTGCTGCTCCATTACAGGCAGTAAGCGAAAGCCCCAAGAGTGCAGTAAACAGCACTAATAAAAATTGCCTCATAGATTACCTCCATTCTTTCATTTTACTGATCATATAATCAATTTCATCGAGAGATTGCTGCTTTCCATGTATTTCATCCAATAATCTGTATCGACATTTTCGCAACATCTGTATTTGCCTTCCTCTATCTTCACATCCCAAGATTTCATCGATTTCTTCTTTGCCAAGTCCGGCTTTAGCAAGAGAATAAGTATCCGGTTTCATCAAATAGCAGCACTCCCTCCTCAAAAAAAATGTAAGTGCAATTATGGAGCAGGCTGCCCCTTTCTTGCACTTACATTATACTTACGCATTTGTTTTATATCAAATACTTAGTTTTTATGCCTCACTCATGCTCAAAAAGCATTTTGAAAATTCAATAAATTTTGTTGCTGCCAGACTAAATGGCTGTCCACGTTTCCACGCCAAAACGCTCGTTGCCAAAAGTTCCGGATACAATGGCCGATAAGTTATTTTTGATAAATCCCAAAAAGGTACTGCTCCCTCAATGACCAGCGAATATGCCAGACCTTCCTTTACCATTACTGCAGCGTTGGTACTCAGATTGCTGGTAAACATGATGTTCAAATTTTTGTAATAATCACCAAACCAACTCGCAAGTTCACTCTGCACCTGCAAACGTCTTGGAAGGATCAAGGGCACTTCTGACAAATCACTTGCTGTAACAAATTCTTTTTCTGCAAGCGGAGCATTCGGCGGCATAAGAACAATCCACCTTTCTTTCATATCCATCCGGACAAAATCATATTTCTCCATGTCTATCGGTTCCAAAAGCAGACCGAGATCAAGAAGTCCTTTATCCATCTGCTCTTTTACCAAATCCGCAGTTGCTGTAAAAATATCAAAAGTAACACGAGGATATTTCTGATGAAAATTCCTGAATAGCTCTGGAAGCAACTGTACTGACGCAATTTCTCCACAGCCAATAGAAATCTTACCTTCCACCTGCTCCTCCTGCTCGATCAGTTCTTTTTCTGTCTTATCAACAAGCTGCAAAATTTCTTCTGCGCGGCGCCGAAGCAGAATACCCTCGTTGGTTAATTTGATTTTTCGTGTACCTCTGTCAAACAGTTTTACACCAATTTCTTCCTCCATTTGTGCAAGCTGGCGAGAAAGTGTCGGCTGTGTGATATGCAAAACCTCTGAGGCTTTTGTAATACTTTCTTCCCTGACCACAGTCAAAAAATAGCGAAGAACTCTAATTTCCATATGTGAACTCCTCTCAGCTTTACTCACGCTCTGTTATGCCATATATCTTCTCGGTACCTGTTAAATAAAGATGATTTTAAATCCTTTTTTCTCCAATCCATGTTGCCAGACACTTCATCAACTGCCCAATATCCAGTGGTTTTGTAAGGTGCTCATTCATTCCGGCATTCTTACTCCGCTGTATATCTTCCGTAAAAGCATTCGCGGTCATAGCAATAATCGGAATTTCAGCAGCGTCCTTACGCGGAAGCTTTCTGATTGCCTCAGTAGCTTCATACCCGTTCATAATCGGCATCTGAATATCCATCAATATCATATCGTAGTAGTTCTCGTCCGTTTTTTCAAATTTTTCCAATGCCTCTCGACCGTCTTCAGCACTTTCTACCGTCACTCCGGTCTCACCGATAATTGCTTCGGCTATTTCCCGATTCAGCTCATTATCCTCTACTAAAAGAATTCTTTTTCCGTTCAGATCCATTTCAGCAAACGAATCCGTCTCCGGCAGTTCCTTACTCTTATCCTTTTCTGCAATCTGATTAAAAAGATATACCAGACGAGACTTAAACAGCGGTTTGGATATAAAACCGTTTACACCTGCACGGCGTGCTTCTTCTTCCACACTGCTCCAATCATATGCCGACAAAATAATAATCGGTACGTCAGAACCAACCCTTTCACGAATCGCCCGCGCGGTCTCAATACCGTCCATTTCCGGCATCTTCCAGTCCAAAATCACGGCAAAATAATCCTGATTTCTCCGGTGATGCTCCCATACCCTTTGCACGGCTTCCCTTCCGCTAAGAACATATTCGCCCTTCATTCCGATGTTCTCAAGAATCAGGCATGTCATCTCACTGGCATTTTTATCATCATCTACCACCAGCACCGGCAAATCCATAAGCTTCTCCGTATTCGGCGTTTCCGTATCCTCAAGCTTAAGGATCAGCGTTACAACAAATTGCGTTCCTTTTCCTATCTCACTGTCTACTACAATATCACCATTCATTCTGCGGGCAATATTCCTTGCAATGGTCATTCCAAGTCCTGTCCCCTCAATCTTGCTTACCCTTGAATCCTCCGCACGGCTGAATGGCTCAAACAGCTTTTCCTGAAACTCCTTACTCATACCGATTCCGTTATCACGGAAAACAAATTCATAACAGCCATAGCCGGGCATATTGGATGCCTTCTCGTTAATTTCCATCTCAATATTTCCGCCCGGATTCGTGTATTTTACTGAATTTCCCAATATATTCATAAAAATCTGCTGCATTCTCATGGTGTCACCGATTACACGCTCATGCTCCACGTTCGTAATGTGCACATCAAAATTATGCTTTCTTTCCTGCATGGAAGGCCGAATCATGGTTACCAGATTTCCGATCAGGTCGGATAAATTAACTTCCTCCTCCGCTAAATCTATTTTTCCCGATTCAATCTTGCTCATATCAAGAACTTCATTGATCAGTGACAGAAGATGTCTGCTGGAGACAGTAATCTTTCTCAGGCAATCTTCAACACGCTCCTTATCCTCCAAATATCTTCCTGCAATTGCTGTCATTCCGATGATCGCATTCATCGGAGTTCTGATGTCATGACTCATTCTTGACATAAAATCACTTTTGGCTGCATTTGCGTAATTGGCAGCTTCACAGGCTTCTTTTAATGCCTGCCGCTCCTGCTCTTCCCTTAACTTACTTTCCGTCACATCCTGTGCCACATATAATGCCCGTTTTGGTCTGCCGTCGCTTGTTGTCTCAGCCAATACGATACTGGCGCGAATCCATGCTCTCCGATGATTCTCATCCGGCACCATACGATATTCAAAAGCAACCATCGGCTGTTTTATACTCAGGCTATTCAGTAGTTTCTGATAGCTAACATGCTCCAGATATTCCTCCCTGTCATCAGTAGAAATAAAGTTTTCGGCATACAGATGAATCGCCTGGGTATAATTTCTTTCATCTCCCAAGACGCTACTGACCACCGCCTTCTGCCTTACAGGTCTGAGTGTATCATTTTCAAGGTCAATATAATATGTTGCAAAAAACATACTGCTTAAGCTGTTTATGATAGATGCCTTTTCTATTGACTCTCTGTATGCATACTCTTCCGCCAGCTTTTCTGATGTAATATCACGTCCCAGTATATTAACAACTGTTTTTTCTCCCTGTCGTATATAAAGCACATGCTCCTCTGTCCACAACAGATCTGCGCCCTTGTGTCTGTACTGGCATATATCTTCGCGATAATCCTGTACCGTTTCCGCATTTTTCCGGAGGTTTTCGAGAAATAACATTTTTTTAAACTCTTCCTTGTCCGCTTCTACAACCGTTTCCTCGAATGCTTTCCTGACATAATGATCATAATCACCTTCCTCACGCCTGCCCGTAATGCCTTCCCTCAGATAGACTCTCTCACATATTCCGGTTTCCAGATCTATGGTATTTAATATACTGTACCTTGATCTGATAATTGCTGACATTCTCTGGTCATTCCGCATCCGCTCCATGTCTCTTTTCGTCTGTTCATCCACATCCTGAAAAGCCAGGATTGCATTACCACCCTGTTTTCTGTTCTCCTTAAAATATGCTGATATGGAAATATAGCGCCACTCACCATACAGAAACATCCGACACAGAATTGTCTTTTTCTTTTCTCCGTTCTTCCACGCTGTTCTCATCGACTCCAGAGAAAGCTGATTGTATACATTCTCCTGATCCTCAGGTGATATGTAACCGGCGCCGCTGCCTTTAAAAGTATTGTCCCACATATAAATTTCTGTGTTCAGGGCCTGTCTTACCTTTTCCGTAGTCCGCACTATATTTACACCGCCGCTTTGCAGATCTACAACGTAAATAGCAAAATTTGTCTCTCCCAACGAGTTAATAATCTCCTGATTCCAGATATTAGCCTCTTCTCTTGAAAGTCCCTCCTTGAACGTATCATGGATATCCTTAAGGCAAATCATGACCTTCTGATTATCATCAGAATAATCAAAATCCGGAACAATTTCCAGATGGTGCCATCTATATCCGTTACCGGCTTTGCGGCGATAAATACAACTCAGCTTTTTTGCGCCTTTTTTCAATTCATTTTTCACATTCTCAAAATGGACAAACTTCTCATATCGTTCTATATCCTCCTCATAAACATAACCAGATTTGGAAATACCAAAAAACCAATCAGTAAGAGAAGTCATATATTCACGCATTTCCTGAATCTCTTCCTCATCCACTTTTACGATAGAGAAACTATCCGTACTTAAGTTTCCCCGCAAAACCTTATGGTATATATGATTTGCCACCTCTGCATAAGGCGTAACCGTAATCATAAATGCCGGAATCGTTTCCTCCCACAGAATACGAGTGGCCGCAATCTCCACTGCCTTACCAAAAGGATCGTCATAATTAACGCTACGTGCTTCATTTTTATCTCCGATATACAACAGCGGACAATTGTCACAGGTACCTTTCCATAATTCATGGCAAACCATGCCTTCCTCAATATTCGGTGCAACCTCTCTTACCCGTTTGTTGTAGTATAAAATTTTATGATTATCTTCCCGTATGACATAAACCGCCGTCATCTGAAGTGAATCCAGTATCAGTTCATATTCTCTCGTTTTCACTTATATTACCCCGTACTTATAATATTCTTTAATTTTTTTGGAATTTGAAGCTTCATCTGCAAAACTTCATATTATATAATTGTATCACTATCGGAATATCAATACAAGATATATTATTCTTCTTGACAGGGTTGTTTCATGAATCTTCCCAAACAGCTTCATTTGTTATAACCCCTCTATTATTCAGATCAGAATCTTTCTAAACGCATCCTTTGCAATTCCTTACCCGCATCCAAGATGTTTGCCCTCTAAAAAGGCGCAAAATATCCCTATATCTTATTTACACTTTTTTCAAAATAACTTATACTTATTTTATATCAATAGAAACTGGCTATCCCGTTGAAGACATATTTCTTTCTTAAGAATGGATCATCACTGAACTCGTCCATAGCTTCTGTCATGATCTCCGAACAGTCCCCGGCCAGCATAGCTATCCGCAGGATGTTATAGGCAAACTTCCTGATCAGGGCCAGATTGATCTTTGATTTTTTCGCCGGGGACCTGTCTTCACGGAACGTATCGTCTAACACATGGTGAAGTCGGTTTTCGACCGACCAGTGCTCCCTTTTTATACGTCCCATTTCTTCCGCTGTCAGTTCCATATCCGAGATCATTCCTGTTTTCTGTATATCCTTTGGCCTTTCCTCATCCTGGACTGGTCTGGGCCTTCTTCTTGAACCCTTTTCCAGAAATGTCCTCACATCTGGTGTGATATCATTTCCCTTAGGATCCCGTTCAACCGGTATCCGTATCTGACGGGCTAATCCCACTGTTTTTACAAAAGGCCATTCTTTCTGTGTCTTTGTCAGGAGGCTGCATTCCCCACAAACGCTGTACCATCGGTATTCCTGCCTGTCACGGTTCCTTTCCTGCTGGCACACTTCCTCATATTTTTCCTGCATTTCCGGATACCTTGCCCTGTAGTTACTGTCTTTTTTCATCTTTTTGTGGTCTTCTGCCATCTCTCCGAAATATTTCACGATCTCATCATAGGACTGTGGCTGGTTCTTTTTTACCATCAGCACAAAATGTCCCCCCTGGGAAAGGATCTGCTCCATGATCTGCGTCTGTGTCCCAATTGCATCTGTTGTGACTGTACTTCCCTGGATATCAAGCAGTTTCAACAGCTCCGGTATCGCCTTAATCTCACAGTCTTTATTCTGAATGGGCATCTGCGCGATCACCAGTCCCGTTACCGCATCTATCGCATTCAGGATCATCGGGGCCCTGAAATCCTTCACTTTCTCCATTGCTGCCCGCAGTGCCTTTCCGTCAATTGATATATGGATTCCTTTCGTGCTTACAATCTCCCCGATCCATTCCATGAATGCCAGCGCAAACAGTTCCACGTCAATCCCCCATAGGATCCGGCATGCTGTTGCCGGGGATGCGATACCCTTCTTTAATAGAAGATATTCCCGCAGCTCTTCCAGATGTTTGTTACACCATCTAAGGCTCCTGCGTATAGTTGTCTTTCCTGCCAGAAAACCGGTCACCAGACATACCAGCACTTCCGCAGAGTCATGCTTTGTCTCCCGGCCGCATCGTGGATCCGGCACCATCCTCATATATTCCAGAAGCATTTTTGTCCGAAAGCCATTCTCAGCACACGGAAAGTTCCACCCCTGTTTTTTCTAACAGTTCCTCCTGTTCTGTACTAATCTTTGATATCACCCTTTCTTTTTCAAAATACAGCAGATAAATACTTTTCAATATCTGCAGTTTTTGAAGTTCTACTCCGTGCTCTTTATAAATCCGTCTGCTCAGGGATGCTGCCTGGGCATTAAACTGATAGTGAAATTCCTGCTCCGTTTTTATCTCTCTTTCTTTCGCAAGGTAGGTCTCTGGTGACCATTTTTTCAGAATAACCGAAAGGACATCCTCCCAGTCATTCCCCAGAGGTTTCTTCCATCCCTCCGGGCACAGCTGCCATACTGCCCTGGAGAATCCATACTCCCTCACTTCTATCCCTCCCAGGGATATTTTTTTCTTTTCACTTTTTATGACTCCTTCCGGAGTTATGATGCCGATATAAGTATCTACCGGCTGTGGGTATTTTTTCCCGGGAACACGCCTGGAAGTGCGTTTATAGAGATAATAAGTATCACCTTTCTTTTTGACGGTGGTTCCCCTGGTCCGTTTCTCCTGCACCCAGTCAGGATATTTTTTCTCTGTTACTGGCATAATATCCTCCTTTCTGTATAGGTAGAGCATACCTATACTATATAGACATTATACCTCTACAAGAGAAAAAAGTCGAGGGTTATGAAAAAAATGTATAATTTCCATAACCCCCGTAAAAACAGTATGCTTAATCATTTGAATTATTCTTCATGAAACAACCCTGTTCTTCTTGAGTTTCAGTCTTGAGTTTCAGCAAAAAATGCGCTTTTTCGCGTTTGCTTCAGTGCGGTGTCGCGACATTCCCAAGATCTGGAGCCAGCTCCGACTTTGGCTCATTGCTCGCGCATTTTCAGTTACTCTTCTGAAGGAGCGCAATTGTCTCAACATGATAAGTCCCCGGGAACAAATCAATACAAGCAATCCTCTCCACCTTATACCCTCTCCCCTGAATCATCTCCAAATCTCTTGCCAAGCTGGTAGGCTTACATGCAATATAGACCATTCTCTCCACGCCAAAATCCAGAATTTTCATCAAAGCCTTCGGGTGTACGCCATCCCGTGGCGGGTCCAACACAATCAGATCCGGCACCTCCCCCAGCTCATCGATCACCTTCAACACGTCGCCAGCCCAGAACGTACAATTATTAAGCCCATTCAGCTTCGCATTCTCCCGTGCAGCTTCCACCGCTTCCTCAACAATCTCCACACCGACCACTCTTTTTGCCACCGGTGCCAGGATCTGTGCGATCGTGCCAGTCCCACTGTACAGGTCGAAAATCACCTTATCCCTCGTCTCTCCAATATACTCCCTCGCCTTCTCGTAAAGAACCTCCGCCCCTAATGAGTTCGTCTGGAAAAATGAAAATGGAGTGATTTTAAATTTCAGTCCCAGAAGCTCTTCATAAAAATAGTTCTGTCCATAAAGCACTTCTGTTCCTTCATCTTTCACCACATCTGCCAGGCTATCATTTTTCGTGTGCAAAATGCCGACTATTTTTCCGGTAAGCTCCAATTCCAAAAGTGATTTCACCCACTTTTGGCCATCCAGTTCCTGCTCCGATGTCGTGATCACATCCACAAGAATCTCTCCTGTTTTTACTGCCTTGCGCACAAGAAGATGACGGAAAAATCCGGTATGACGCATACGATGGTAATAGGGATATCCCGTTTCCTTGGCAAACTCCAAAGTTGCCGCAAGAATTTTCCGGTAATCTTCATCTACGATCCGGCAGGAATGTACATTTACAATATCGTGAAAACTGCCTCTTTTATGCATTCCCAACGCCAGCGGTCCGTCCTTGTACTCATCGCCAAAGGTAAATTCCATCTTATTTCGATATGCCTGACGGGCAGGACTTTCCTTCACGCCCTCCCAGATGTACTCGCCCTCAACGGCCGCGTCCATCATTTTCCTGATCTGCTCCTCCTTCATCTGAATCTGCGTCTCATAGGAAAGGTTCTGATACGTACAGCCTCCGCACTCGCCAAAATGCGGACATTCCGGTGAAATCTCCTCGGGAGACGCCTCCAGCACTTCGAGAAGCCGCCCCTCTGCCTGGCCTTTGCGAATCTTGTTAACGGCAAAACGAACCTTCTGCCCGGGAACGGTATTTTTCACGATTACACTTCCCTCTTCTCCTTCTACCACTGCAATCCCTTTATTTGGAAATTCTACATTTTTAATTCGTCCTTCTAATATCTGTCCCTTTTTCATTCCAAATCCTTCCTAACCCTAAAACTAAGCAAGTGTGGTCCAGCTTTGCTGGACACACGCAACCGAGATGAACATCCACTGGATGTTCACTTAGGCATGCCTGGCAACATAAAACGAGACAGGAATCATAAATCCCTGTCTCATCATGTTCTTTTCCTGCAATTATTGTACTTCGTCTTCGTCGCTGAAAAACTCGTCGCCGAGATCATCATCGAAGTCTTCTTCAAAATCTTCCAGATAATCCGGAGTAAAGAAACAGTACACTGCATATGCGATCGCTGCTACTGCTGCAACCGCACCAACGATTGCCAGAACCCAGAGAACTGTCTTCTGAACTTTATCATCCTCATCTTTTTTATGAACTAATTCATTCAATTTGCTTGCTGCAAGCATTTCTTCAAATTTGCTCATGCTTCCACATCCTTTCTTGCCTGATTCAGGATTCATTACCTGTTCATATCTCGCATTAATCTCTAGAACAATTATATCATTCCTTCTCACAAATTGCTACTATTATTCTGACAAATTCTCAAATTCACTTTTTCCACTTTTTTCGTAACAGGTGCACTCTACATTTCGTTATTCCGATCGCATAAAACATCAAGGTGCTCCCTATACCTTTTCCAATTTTGCGAACATAGCAAACATTTTCTTCACACCGGCTCTGTCGAATTCCACAGTGACTTCGTAATCTCTGCCGCCTTCGACAATCTTGGTCACAAGACCCTCCCCGAATTTCATATGTCTTACGCGGTCTCCTACTTCGTAGTCCAGACCACCGCCTTTTTTAACAGGAAACTGCTGTACCGGTTTTCCCGTATCGAACGCTTTCTTGTGGAAATTCTGCTGTGCCTGTCTGTATGTGGAAATCCGGGGCGCCTCCTTTTCCACTTCATGGACAAAAATCTCTCCGGTAGACAAAAGCTCCAGAGGCACTTCTTTCAAAAATCTGGACATTGCATTGTACTGCATCTGTCCTCTTACCATTCTGCGCCTTGCACAGGTCAGCGTCAGTTCTTCCTTCGCCCGCGTGATTCCCACGTAACAGAGCCTTCTCTCTTCCTCCACTTCCAAAGGATCGTCTCCCGAAATCGACATATAACTGGGGAACAGTCCGTCCTCCAGCCCTGCCAGATACACGTGCGGAAATTCCAGCCCCTTGGCACTGTGGAGCGTCATCAGCACCACATAATCCGTGGTTTCATCCAGGCTGTCGATATCTGCCACCAGCGCGACCTCTTCCAGGAAACCGGACAGGGTCGGTTTTGCTCCCTCCTCTTCACAGCTTTCCTCATATGCCGCGATTTTATTCTTCAATTCTTCGACATTTTCGATCCGGCTCTCCGCCTCGATGTCAGAGTCCGCCTTTAGTTCCTCTAAGTAAGCCGTGGTATCAAGGATTTCCTCCATCAGCTCACTCAGGCTCATATGCGCGCTCTCCGCCTTAAAATGCTCGATGAGCGCCGCAAAGGATTCCAGCTTTCCGGCGCTTCTTCCGATTCCGGGTATCCCTTTTGCCGCCAAAAGCGCATCGTAGAAGCCAATCTCCCGCTCCCCGGCATACTGCTGCACCCTTCCTATAGTCGTGAGCCCGATTCCCCTTTTCGGCACGTTGATGATACGGCGCACTGCCAGATCGTCGCGCCCATTGTCCACCGTTTTCAGATAAGCCAGCAGATCCTTGATCTCCCGTCTGGCGTAGAAATTCACGCCGCCCACGATCTTATAGGGCACGCCCTGGAGGACCAGTTTCTCCTCAAACATACGCGACTGCGCATTGGTCCTGTATAGCACCGCAAAGTCCTTCCAGATACACTTTCCTTTCTGCACCTGCCCTTTGATATCGTCAACTATGTACTCGGCCTCATCAAATCCGGTGTCGAACTGGCGGAACTGAATCTTGTCCCCCTGGCCGTTATCCGTCCAAAGCGACTTCTCCTTCCGCCCCTTATTATTGCGGATCACCGCATTTGCCGCATCAAGAATATTTCCGGTGGACCGGTAATTCTGCTCCAATTTGATGACCTTCGCATTCGGAAATTCCTGTTCAAAATTCAAAATATTCCGAATATTGGCTCCGCGGAACTTATAAATAGACTGGTCGTCGTCTCCCACCACGCAGAGATTCTGGTATTTCCCTGCCAAAATGCTGACTAATTTAAACTGCACGGTATTTGTATCCTGGTACTCATCTACCATGATATACCGGAAACGATTCTGGTAATACTCCAGCACGTCCGGCTGGGTCTGGAAAAGCTGCACGGTCTTCACCAGCAGATCATCAAAATCCAGCGCATTATTCGACCTCAACTGCTTCTCATATTCCGTATATGCCTGTGCGATTTTCTTCCGGTTAAAATCCCCTTCCGCCTTAAGCGTAAATTCTTCCGGCGTAATCATCTCATCCTTCGCAGATGAAATCGCCCCGAGAAGCGTTCGCTCCCGATACATCTTCGTATCAATCTGCAAATATTTGCACACATCTTTCATCAGCGTCTTCTGGTCGTCCGTGTCATAAATCGTGAAATTACTGTCGTATCCCAATCTGTCTATATATCTTCTGAGGATCCGCACGCACATGGAGTGAAATGTGCTGACCCAGACACTTTCCGACCCATATCCCACGATCCTATCCACTCTTTCCCGCATCTCTCCAGCGGCCTTATTTGTAAAGGTGATGGCCAGAATATTCCATGGATTAATCCCCTTTTCATCGATCAGATACGCGATCCTGTGTGTCAGTACCCTCGTTTTTCCCGAACCGGCGCCCGCAAGAATTAGGAGCGGGCCTTCTGTATGATAAACTGCTTCCTGCTGCATATTGTTTAGCGAATCGTAAATACTCATACTTCACGTCCTTTATCCTGTATTTTCTGCCTATGCAGGCATATTTCATATTATAATATATATCCCTCGAAATGTCTCGGACTATTTTAGAAATTATTTTGGCTGAAATTATTTTTGTCGTAAATTAAAAACGCAAAATCTATTCTGCATATGAAGCCGATTTTCCTTTTTCAATCCACGAAATTATTTTTATCCCTCCATACATCTGGACTTTAACATTTTAATGTGTTACTATATTTACAGATTAGTAAGGAGGTTTTCCATATGAATAAAAAAATCAGGACCGATGCTGTCGACTTTTTATTTGATGCAATATTAAGTCTGAGAGATAAGGAAGAATGCTATACCTTCTTTGAAGATATCTGTACGATCAATGAACTGCTTTCTCTCTCCCAGCGTTTTGAAGTCGCCCGAATGCTACGCGAACAGAAAACTTATCTGGATATCGCAGAGAAAACCGGAGCTTCCACTGCGACCATCAGCCGTGTGAACCGCTCTTTGAATTACGGAAATGATGGCTATGACATGGTATTCGAACGAATCACCAAAAAACCGGAAGAAGAATCGCAGAAAATCTAAATCCGACAGCAAAAAACAGACACTTAAAAGCTGACTGCATAAGTCTCTTAAGGTGTCTGTTTTTTTGTTGCCAGATATACTTTTAAATTGCCATGTATACGACAAAAACGTTCATTTGCTGTTTACCCGGCTACTTCCGCTTGCCTGCCGGCGGCAGCTCGTCGATTAATTTCTCAATGATCTGCTTCTTTACATACACATCAAAACTGAGATTGCAGATAAAGGCAAATAGCTGTAAATACTCTTTCTCCTCCTCTGCCACGTCCGCGAACGCGCCTTCTGCGCTCTGATATAATTCCCTGATATCGTCCTGCATCTGGCCGATCCGGCTTTTCTCCATCTTGCAGACTTCATCATAGACCTTCTTCATGTCAAATCCGCCATCTGCCCCAAAATACCTCTCTGTCAGCGGATCCAGCAACGTCTCAATGTCTTTGATCGACAAAATATTTTTAAAATAGTATACGAAGATCAGAACCAAAAGGTGTTCTCTGGTGTATTTCTTCTTCACAGGCGGAGGAAGCAGGTTATTCTTTGCATAATTGTTGATCATGGTCTTAGTAAGGACCTTGTCCTCCTCATACCGCTTGGTCGTCCTGAGCTGCTCCTCCATAAAAGTCGTCACCTGATCCATATACAGGTCGATATTCGGAATATCCTTGGCGTGAACGTAGTCGATTCTCCCAATACTCTCCAAAATGCTTTCCAGCAGATTATCTTTGTCAACTGTCATTATCTTCACCTCGATATGACCATTATATAGTATTAAAAACTAGATGGCAAGCATTTTTTCCAGTTTCGCGACCGACGTATTGATCACCAGCTCCTCCGGAAATTCACACTCCTTCAAGAGTTCCAAAGCCAGTGTAAAATCTGCGATATCCACGTCCATATGTGCATCGCTTCCGATCGTGATTGGTACCTGGTATTCCTTACATTTTTTCAGCATCTTTTTATCATTTTCCCTGGTATCTGCGCGGAACCCGCCTGGCTTTAGGGAAGTGTCATTCAGTTCCAGGATCGTTCCAGTTTCCTTTGCTTTTCTCACTAACAGGTCATAATCCACAGGGTATCTTCCGTCATCTGGGTGGCCGATGATGTTGACCAGCGGATTCTCCATCGCAGCTATGTAAGCTGCCGTCACCTTCTCAATGGTCCGTGCGCTTTTAAAACAAGGGGTATGTACGCTTGCAATCACCAGATCCAGCTTACTAAGGACCGGCTGTTCCAGATCCACTGTTCCCAGCTCGTCCATGATATTCAGCTCTGTTCCCATGAATAATCTGACTCCGTACATCTTCCGAGGCACTGCATCAAGATTCTGGAAGTAAAAGGAATGACAGCTTCCCGGCATATTCGGCGCATGATCTGTAATCGCCAGCGCCTCGAGCCCTTTTTCCTTTGCCATCATCGCCATCTCCCGAATGGTGTTATAAGCATGTCCGCTTACCAATGTATGCGTGTGCGTATCTAAAACTATTTTCATTCTTTGTTCCTCTCTTTTCTTTAGCGCTCAAAAATTCTGATCTGCATATATCATATCCTTTTCTCTTTAATTTTACAATATTTTTTACATACTTTTTCCCAAATAACGCAAACTAACAATAACTATTTCGTTTAAATTCGAAAGAAAATAGTAAAAAAATGGAAAAAATATACCAACAAACGAAAAAGAAAGAAGGACAAATATGAATAAAAATGAGAAAAATGAAAACCAGCGCATCATCGACTCCTATGACTATCTTTCCAACGCAGCCTCTACCTGGGACTGTACCGGACTGATTCCCTTTCTTCCCACCACCAAAGGTGAACTGGAAAACTACGAAGATGTCTATCATTACCAGCCTCCAAAGGTTCCAAAACAGAAATAATTCTCAAAATTTCTAAAAAAACTATAAAGCCGGAGAGTATTCTGATTTTTTATGGTATACTTGTAAGTAATAAGATTTTAAACGTATACCGGCATATAGATTGCTCTATATGCCCAAGGAGGACCTATATGAATCTGCAGGATACTCTTAGAAGTGCACGAATATTTGTAAAAAAAGAAAAATTGCGCCCTCTTACCACCATTTGGGGTGAGAAGCTTGTGCCTGCCAAAGTCCGGGACGAATATCCCCGCCCTCAGATGGTAAGAGATGATTATACGATCCTGAACGGGTATTGGGATTATACTTTAGTTTCCTCTCGTAAACGTACCGTTTTACAGAAAGGCAGGATTCTCGTTCCCTTTTCACCCGAGGCGTCTTTATCCGAAGCCGGATTTCAATTAAAACCGAATCAGACTTTGATTTATGAGCGTGCTCTTCCGGCAGATGTAAGGCCGGACGACGACAGCCGCTGTATCCTTCATTTCGGCGCCGTAGACCAGCTTGCCCGCGTACTGATCAACGGGCGGCAGGCCATCGCTCATCTTGGCGGCTATCTGCCATTTTCCGTAGATATCACGGAATATTTAAAGGAGGAAGACAATATACTTCAGGTTCAGGTGGAAGACGTTTCCGACACCTCCAGCCGAAGCGTTGGCAAACAGCGTTTAAAACGGGGAGGAATGTTCTACACGGCCCAGAGCGGCATCTGGCAGACAGTGTGGCTGGAGAGGGTGCCCGCGATTCATATCACGGATCTTAGGCTGACCCCGCATTACGACAAGGAGACGGTCCACGTAGCTATCACCTTGAATCGTCCGCTCCCTGTATATCACGGCTGCGAACCGGTGACCTGCCATGTGATTGATCAGAACGGAGTGGTCATTTCCAAGGGAACCTGTACCAACCATTCCGATTCCCTTTGCGAATATACCTGCTACTGCGACGTGGATCAGATGATTTCCTGGACTCCTGAGAATCCCTACCTTTATCATCTGAAGGTCTGTGCGGGCAGTGACGAGGTCACCGGATATTTTGCCATGCGGCAGTATTCCGTTGAACTCGATGAAAAGCACTATCCCCGCTTCTGCCTTAACCACAAGCCGCTGTTTTTGACAGGCGTTCTCGACCAGGGATATTGGCCCGACGGCCTGTATACTGCGCCGTCAGACGAGGCGCTGATCTATGATATTCAGTCCATGAAAAAGCTGGGCTTTAATATGATACGCAAACACGTTAAGATCGAATGTGCCAGGTGGTATTACCATTGCGACCGTCTGGGCATGATCGTATGGCAGGATATGGTAAGCGGCGGCAAATATTCTGCCCCGCTCATGACATGGCTCCCGGCCCTGTTTCCGGCCTTCAAACGCAAATTAAACGACCACTTTTATCTGCTTCTCGGTAGGAAAAGTCAGCGCGGCCAGGAGGAATTTATTCGGGAATGCAGGGAATCGGTGGCAGCGCTTCGATGTTTCCCCTGCATCAGCACCTGGTGTATTTTTAACGAGGGCTGGGGACAATTTGACACCAAAAAACTGACGCGCCTGTTCCGTGATATGGACCCTGCCCGGCTTATCGATTCCGCAAGCGGATGGTTCGACCGAAGGCAGGGTGATTTCAGAAGTGAACATAACTATTTTGCCAGGCAATTTGTAGCTCCGGATAAGCGGGCGTTTATCATATCCGAGCTTGGCGGCTACTCCTGCCAGGTACCAGGTCACACCAGTTCCCGCAGTGTATACGGGTATAAGCTCTTTCCCGACGAGGAGACCTTCCGGAGGGCTTACGACAAACTGATGAGGGAAGAGATAGAGCCGTTGAAAAACAAAGGGCTTTGCGGGATTGTATATACGCAGCTCTCGGATATTGAGGAGGAGACCAATGGTCTTCTGACCTATGACCGAAAAGTATGCAAACTGTGATTCGAATCCGAATAAGATCCAACTGACTTCTATATGTCAATAAAGTATAAAGGGAAGGCACGAAAGCCTTCCTTTTATACTTTGCATGTTACCATGCATATCTAAGTGAAGATTCATTAGACCTTCATCTCATTCTTTATTTTTCTGCCTTTACAATGCTTTCTTTAGCCTTTTCTTCCATTAAAACAGACAACAAAACTCCGGAAAACGGCGGCAGATCCAGCGTCAACATCTTCTCCTTAATCTGGCCTTTTTTCAGGCTGTATGTCTTTTTCGTCGTACCGCCATACTCCTCCCAGTCAGAATTCAGTTCGATCTTTACTGTTCCCTCCTTTTCCAAAGCCACCGCATACGCCCTCTGCGTCACATCTGAGAAATTAAATACTGCAAGAAAATCCTTCTTCTCTCCCCGCCGCCTGATTGCATAGATGCACCGCCCTTCCTGATGGCAGTCCGCCCAGCTAAAATTCTGCGGATCGTAATCGTAATGGAAGGCATCATTTTCACAATAAATGCGGTTAAGCTCCATCATATAATGGTGGAAGGCATCATGATTCGGATATTTCAGCATATCCCAGTCCTGCTCCCGGCTTTCGTCCCACTCGCGGAGCTGGCCGAACTCATTTCCCATAAAATTCAGCTTCTTGCCCGGGTGGGCCATCATATACATGTACATTGCCCTTGCCTGGGGGAATTTTGTCTCATATTCTCCATTCATTTTCTGCAGGATTGTTGCTTTTCCGTGTACGACCTCATCATGACAATATTCCAGCATATATCTCTCATTATAATAGTACATCATGGAAAACGTCAGTTTATGGTAATCCCGCGTGCGGTACTCGGGCGCACTCTGGAAATACTCCAGCGTATCATGCATAAATCCCAGATCCCACTTGTAATCGAACCCAAGTCCACCCTCATACACCGGTTTTGTCACGCCCGGGTAGGAGGTGGAATCCTCTGCAATCAACATGGCGGTCGGGTGTCTCTCCTTGAGTCCCTGGTTCATGACCTTCAGGAAATCGAGCGTCGTACCATTTACCCCGCGCTCTTCATCGCCCTGCCAGTAAATCAACCTGCTCACAGCGTCCATGCGAAGTCCGTCAAAATGGAATTCGCTCAGCCAATAATTTGCCGCGGACTGCAGGAAACACCGGATCTCTCCGCGGGAATGCATGAAATTGCAGCTTCCCCACTCGCTCTCTCCCACTGCCGCATTGGGATACTCGTACAGACAGGTACCATCAAACTCCCTAAGTCCATAACTGTCGACCGCAAAATGTACCGGAACAAAATCCATGATAACACCGATTCCCTCCTGATGGCAGCGGTCCACAAATTCTTTTAACTGATCCGGCGTTCCATAGCGTGAAGTCGGCGCAAAAAATCCGGTATTCTGATATCCCCAGGACCCGTCAAAGGGGTGCTCGGATAACGGCATCAGCTCAATATGTGTATAATGGTTCTGTTTTACGTAAGGAATCAGCCTGTCCGCCAGCTCAGAATAGGTATACCAGTCCTCATACCCTTCTCCCTTTTTTCTCCATGATCCGGCATGAATCTCATAAACGTTCAGCGCCCTGTCGTATCCGGCGCTCCGCTCACGAAGCCACTTCTCATCGTGAAATGTATACGCATGAAGATCCGTCAGAATGGAGCAGTCTCCCGGGCGCAGCTCCATCTGGAACCCGTAAGGGTCACAGTGTTCTACCCGTCTTTGGTCCCTGGTATAAATGCAATATTTGTACATCTGCCCGTACTCGGCCTTGACCGGAGCCGAGACATAAACTCCGCTTTGATTCTCCTGATACATCGGGAACTCCTGCCAATCACTGAACTCTCCCATCACCGTAACACCGGACGCTCCGGGAGCAAATACCCGAAACCGGAACCCGTCTGTTTCCCTATGTGCTCCAAAATACTGATACATTTCAAAAAGATGTCCTGTATAAAATTCCTGCTGCATCTTACCTTCTCCTTTTTACTATCGCATTTTCGGCATCTCTGCCACATATCACGGTCAACACTCTCTGCGCGAGCCGTCCAAAAACTGACCAAGTGTCAGAAACTTACTTTAAAAAATCCGCCACACCAGTTTTCCTGCCGGTGCGGCGGTATTCTTTCTAAAAAACCTTCCGCATAAAATGCTTATTCTTGTTTATTGAGTAGATTCCGGGAATAATGCTTCCTGAATCTTTACCATCTCTGCATCTTTCAAAGTATAGACATTGTCTTCTTTTGTGACCTCAAGCTCTACCGTAGTCTTCTCGCCATAAGTATTCTTATCAATACTCTTCTGCACACTGTCGATCAAAAGCTGTGCCAGAACGTCTCCCTGCGTCAGATCGACAGACTCGTCTGCCTCGCTGAGCGCTTCCTCTGCACTCGCTTCCAGGGTCTGGTAAATATCAGAAGGCTCTACCTCAACCGTAACCGTAAATCCATTATCGGACTCTTTCGCTTCTTTTACCTCGTATTTTGCCATGGTCCTAATCTGCCGTTCAATATCGGCATATTTATTCTTCATCTCATCACTCAGACCTGTCACTCCTACCAGTTCCTGGTTGATGCTTTCCATGAAATCGTCGTCCATCTGCTTCTTCGCTTCTTCCTCAGAAATCTTAAGGAAATCTGCATACTCTTTATACTCTTCCTTATAAACCGCATCTAAACAACTCTTCGTATACCCCTGCGCATCGAATTTTGTGGCTCCGCAGGCACTCACGCCAAGAACTACAGCCAAAGCCGCCGCAATGACTCCCAATTTGTGACTTCTCATCATATCTTCTCCTTTTCCCTCATACAGATACTCTGCATTTATTCTAAAGATACTATAGCAAATCTTGTCCTGTATTTCAATATTTTATAGAAATTTACCATCAATTTTCTTTTACGCTCTGTTCTGATCCTGGACCAGATGACTGACTCCATAGCGCTCACGGAGCTTCGGTTTTTCAATCTTACCGGTCGCATTTCTCGGCACATCTGCAAAGAAAATCTTCCTCGGCCGTTTATATTTAGGAAGCTTCTTGCAAAATGCGTTAATATCATCTTCCGTGCAGGTATATCCCGGCTTCAGAGAAATAATCGCCGCTGAGATCTCGCCCAGACGGGTATCCGGAAGCCCGATCACTGCTACGTCCAGTATCGCCTCATTCGTGCGCAGGAAATCCTCAATCTGGACCGGATAAATATTCTCACCACCACTGATGATGACATCTTTCTTTCTATCCACAAGGAAAATGAACCCGTCCTCGTCTTCCATAGCCATATCTCCGGTATAGAGCCACCCGTCATGAAGCACCTCATCTGTCGCTTTCTTGTCATTATAATAGCAGACCATGACACCCGGTCCTTTGACCGCAAGTTCTCCCGTCTCACCTTGCTTCACGGGCTCACCCTTCTCATCAATGATCTTGGTCTCCCAGCCATAGCCGGCCTTACCGATTGCTCCCACTTTGTGAATATTCTCCACGCCCAGATGGACACAGCCTGGTCCGATCGATTCGCTAAGACCATAGTTGGTATCATACTGGTGGTTCGGGAAATATTCCTTCCAATGCTTGATCAGACTCTGCGGAACCGGCTGCGCACCGATGTGCATGAGCCTCCACTGCTCAAGCTGATACATATCCAGCTTGATCTCACCGCGATCCAGCGCAAGGAGCAGATCCTGCGCCCACGGTACTAAAAGCCAGACGATCGTACATTTCTCTTCCGACACCGCCCGCAGTATGAATTCCGGGTTGGTTCCCTTTAAAAGCACAGCCTTTCCGCCAGTCAGAAGGCTTCCGAACCAGTGCATCTTCGCTCCTGTATGATACAGAGGCGGAATACACAAAAATACGTCCTCTTTTGTCTGTCCGTGATGATTCTGCTCCACCTTTGCCGAGTGCATCAGGGCCATATGCGTATGCAAGATTGCCTTCGGAAATCCTGTTGTTCCGGAGGAGAAATAGATGGCTGCATAATCCTCATCGGTAATATCGATCTTCGGCGACTGGCTGGAGCAATTCGCCGTGTGCATCGTGTAATCCTCCGCAAATCCCGGGCAACCGTCCCCCACATAGTAAAGTAGACGGTGCTTGCTGATCTCATCTGCCACCTCTTCCACACGTCCGATGAACTCCGGTCCGAACACCAGGATATCCACTTCTGCCAGCTCCACACAATACTGAATCTCCTCCGCCGAATAACGGAAATTCAGCGGTACCGCGATCGCCCCTGTCTTCAGAATACCAAAATAAATCGGCAGCCATTCCAGGCAGTTCATAAGCAGGATTCCCACCTTGTCGCCTTTTTTAATCCCTCTTTCAAGCAGAAGATTGGCAAAACGATTCGCCTTCTCGTTAAATACGTTCCAGGTGATCTCTCTGCGGAAATAAGAAGCCCGTACCGGCTCGATCAGGTCGTATTCCTTCCAGGTGACCCTTCTCGTCTCCGGCATCTCCGGGTTAATCTCCACTAAGCATACATCATCACCATACAATCGGCAATTCTTCTCCAAAATATCTGTAATAGGCATTGATTTTCCCCTTTCTCAACTACCAATAAGCACTCTTATCTGGTTTTATTTTTATGCTTTAACGCATTTATCCGCTAAAGTCTATAGTACCCAATTTTCTTCTTCTTGTCAATCTTTCTGTCAGAGTTTTAGTAATCTTTCACACTCCACCCACTTATGCATACCTTAAACCAGAGACCAATAAATCTCAGGAGGAAATGTATGAAAAAGCGTATCTTATCTGTAATGCTGGCAGCCCTGCTCGCAGTGGGAGTTCTGCCGGCATGTTCACCAAAAGAAGAGACCAGGACCACACAGACGCCGGCAGAAACTGAAACCACGCAGGAGAACACCCCCGTTTCGCTCACTTTAAATGAGGTAGCCCATTCCATTTTCTATGCCCCGCAGTACGTTGCGATCGAGGAAGGATATTTCGCCGAGGAAGGGATCGACCTCACGCTCGTCACCGGATTTGGTGCTGACAAAGTCATGACCGCCGTCCTTTCCGGAGAGGCAGATATCGGTTTCATGGGAAGTGAATCTTCTATCTACACCTACCAGGAAGGTGCAAATGACGTCATCGTCAATTTCGCCCAGCTCACCCAGCGCGCCGGAAACTTTCTGGTAGCCCGGGAAGAAATGCCGGATTTTACCTGGGAAGACCTGAAAGGAAAAGATGTTCTCGGGGGTAGAAAAGGCGGTATGCCGGAAATGGTATTTGAATATATTTTGAAGAAAAACGGGCTGGACCCCGCTAAAGATCTTAAGATTAATCAGAGTATCGACTTTGGTTCGACCGCAGCCGCATTTTCCGGTGGGCAGGGCGAATTCACTGTCGAATTCGAACCTGGCGCCACCGCCCTGGAACTGGAAAAGGCCGGCTATGTTGTGGCCTCCCTCGGCGTGGATTCCGGCTATGTTCCCTATACTGCATACAGTGCAAAGAGCAGCTTCATGGATGAAAACCCGGAGCTGATCCAGAAGTTCACGAACGCTCTGCAAAAAGGCATGGACTATGTCCAGACCCACACGCCGGAAGAGATTGCTAAGGTCATTGCTCCGCAGTTCAAAGAAACCGACCTTGATACCATCACCACGATTGTAAAACGGTACTATGACCAGGACACCTGGAAAGAGAACCTCATTTTTGAAAAAGATAGCTTTGAACTTCTCCAGGATATTCTGGAAAGTGCCGGAGAGCTGAAAGAACGGGTTCCCTATGAAGAGCTTGTGACCACCAAATTCGCTGAAGAAGCGTCCAGATAAAAAAAGGACTGTTCACCTGAAATCGGATCGTACCTTCTAAAACGGTCATTACCACTTTAGAAAATGCCTTCCGATTTCAGGGAACAGTCCCTTTTTTCCATATATATGCCAGGCAGGGCCTGACGCAATCTATCTGATATATCCTTGCTGGTAAGCCATCATCTTATTATAGGAATACATCTCCGCAAAGGTGGCCTCCCGATACGGATTCGTAAAGAACAGAGACACCAGTCCGCATATCGAGCCCAACAGATACCAGCCTAAAAATGACAGTTCCATCACAAAGGCTGCCCACTTCTGACCATTCATCATCTGCTTGCTGATCTTAAACGCCTCGCTTCTGTCCATGCCAGGATTCTCCGCCAGAATATACGGTACCATCAGATATTCATACGATTTAATGATTCCCGGAATCACAAATAACAGGGACCACAATCCAATGTAGAGATCTCTGAGGAACAGCGTTATTGCGATATTCCCGTAATGTCCCGACTTAAATCCGTCCAAAATCGTAGCAATTCCCGGCTGTCCGGTCTGGTTGAGTACAAAGAAACGCGCGCTTCCTACTTCCAGCACATTTCCCACTAATATTTTCACTACTATCATAATCAAACTTATAATTATGACCCATATACTGAACCAGCCAAGCAGAGCTCTCCCTAAACCGGATTCCGCAATCCCGTCAAAATATCCCTCTGCAAAATCATCGAGGTCGTCACCCGTGGAATAGTCGAAGTTGTTCCCAAAATAATCTTCTACTCCCACATTCGAATTCCTATTGTTAAAATTAAACCGCAGATTTGTTCCGCCTGACGCCGCTTCACCTGCAAAAAGTGCCGCCACTAAAGCAACTACCACACAGGCGATATAGTTTTTCATAAAAGCGGCTTTGCCTCTAGCCTTCAGTTCTACCCTGTTCCACATCATCTTTCTCCTCCTCTGTTTGTACTGCAAACAGAACATCATCTCTGTTTCTATTACTATACTTCTTATTCACTGGCATTGTCAATAATTTATAGATTTTTCACAAATTCGGCGTTCATCTTAAGAATTCCTTCCGAAATTTTAGAATCCTTTTATCCCATGTCCATATTCCCGTCACAATTATCTTGTATACTATTAACATAAAGTTGCAGGCGACATAAAAGACGGGTACCCGGACCAAACAGCGACGTCCAAACCGGACGATACTATATATTGTTTTACCCTCCATAGGAACTGAATATTCTCTCATTCAGCTTCAGTTCCTTTTCTCTCAAATGGAAACTTTGTTTCCGAAAAAACTGAAGGCAGATGTCCAAAAGGGCATCTGCCTTTTCGTTTTTTCTTACAAAAGAATATACATCACTTACAGCAGAATATATTTCAGAATGAACAATACTGCCAATACATACATCAGTACGCTGATTTTCTTATCTTTCACTTTTCCTGTCAGCAGGTTGATTCCTACATAAGAGATCACTCCCATAGAAATTCCTTCGGAAATGCTATAAAAGAACGGCATTGCCGCGATACAGATATAGCACGGAATCGCTTCGCTGAAATCGTTAAAGTTAATATTGACCACATTAGAGAACATATAGAAGCCAACTACGATCAATGCCGGAGCCGTTGCAAAGGAAGGAATTGCAAGGAAAATCGGTGACAGGAACAAGGACAGACCAAACAGGATCGCCGTTGTCATCGCGGTCAGACCGGTACGTCCACCCTCGCTTACGCCGGAAGCACTTTCTACGAATGTCGTTGTCGTAGAAGTACCAAGTGCTGCACCTGCTGTTGTCGCAACTGCATCTGCAAGAAGCGCTCCCTTGATTCTCGGAAGTTTTCCTTCTTTATCCAGCATTCCCGCCTTTGAAGATACACCGATCAGCGTTCCGATCGTATCGAACAGATCCACAAAAAGGAATGCAAAAATAACAACTACAAAATTCAGTGAAAATACGCTGCTGAAATCCATCTTACAGAATACCGGTGCCAGACTCGGTATAGAAATACCGCTGCTGAAATCCGGAAGGAGTCCATAGAATCCCAATTCCGGGTTCGGTACATAGATTCCCGCAAACTGACAGATAATTCCCAGGATCCAGGTGATCAAAATACCCCAGAGAATATTTCCTTTGATATTTTTCACGACCATGATCGCGGTGATAATAACGCCGATAATTGCCAAAAGCACGGTAATTCCAACATCGTTAAACGTTGCCTCTACTCCATTTACCTGATTATATTCGTCCAAAGAGAATAACTGAAGCAGTGTGGAGCCTCCGATCACGATCTTAGCGTTCTGGAGTCCGATAAATGCGATGAACAGACCAATACCAACGCTGACCGCCGCTTTTAAATTTGCCGGAATCGCATTAAAAATCGCTTCACGCACATTTGTTACAGAAAGGACGATAAAGATCACTCCTTCTACGAATACGGCTGCCAGGGCCACCTGCCATGAATACCCATATCCCATTACGACCGTATAAGCAAAATAGGCATTCAGCCCCATGCCCGGTGCAAGCGCGAAGGGATAATTCGCAAAAAGCGCCATACATACTGTTCCAAGGAATGATGCAAGTGCGGTAGCGGTAAAAACGGCGCCCTGATCCATTCCCGTCGCTGCAAGAATACTCGGATTGACCGCCAGGATATACGCCATCGTCATAAACGTCGTAATACCGGCGAGAACCTCAGTCTTTACAGTGGTGTTGTTCTCTTTCAGCTTGAATAACTTCTCTAACATGTGTTTTCCTCCTCTGTTAGTAAATACTACAGTATACGGGGGCTCTCATCTCCCGCACACCCGGTTACATGTCAGGGCATGACATACTGCATCACCGCAAGTCCGGTACCATCATGTCCGTAACAGATGTAGTTTACCAAAAAACAGAAAGAAAGTAAACTCTTTTGCCTCCTATTTTTCTCATTTTCCGAAATGAACATACATCATTCTACCTGTTATTTTATGTTTCTTCATCTTTTCTCCTATCCTAACTGCCCTGTTTTTCCGTTTGATTTTTTATCAGAGCCATCTCCCGTATCTATAACTCGGTCCAGGATTCATAATAGCAATAATTTTTTTCGTCTTTTATACAAAATGCACAGTTTTTTTCGCATTTTCCCTAAACTATTGACGTTTTAACGAATGCATGATAGAGTTTAAATGTATCGTATTTACATAATAGGTAAGGTGTGTTTTTTAACATTTTGCCTATGGATCATTATTGGAGGTAATACCATGAAGAAAGGTACCGTGAAATGGTTTAACAACCAGAAGGGCTACGGGTTCATTTCTGACGAGACAGGGCATGACGTGTTCGTTCATTACAGCGGCTTGAATATGGAAGGCTACAAGAGTCTTGAAGAGAGCCAGGAAGTTGAATTCGAAGTAATCGAGGGCGAGAAGGGTCCTCAGGCTGTCAATGTAACAAAACTTTAATCTGATTTTTAGTGTGCCTTTTAAGTATCAGTTCTATCATATATCTAAAAGCGATGCATAAAATAAGATGAAAAGAATAAAAGAGGTTGCACTTTTGTGCGATCTCTTTTATTTTTTGCTGCTACGTAGTCCGCTCGCGCGCGAAAAATGTGCTTCTGCACATTCTATTTTATATAGAAAATGCGACTTTTTTTCAATTTTTCTTTACATTTTCCCAAATAGCTGTTAGAATAATATTGTTCAATGTATTGTGTATTGGAGAGCAGGAGGTTCTATTCGTAGGGCCTCCCGCTCTCTTTCTGTTGCAAAGCATACCGGGATGAAGGCCCACTGGACTTTCACTTAGGTATACCTGGCAACGAAAATCTGGCGGAAGATCCAAAAGACCTTCCGTCAGGTTATAATTCTGCTATTTCATAATATTTGCGTGATACGCCTCGTCCTCTTTCCAGACATCAAATCCGCTGCTGCGTAAAAGTTCCACTACCTTCCCCGGATCATCACTTTTGATCACTGCGGAGGCGTCCGCTCCATTTGCAAACGCATACATATATTCCACATTCACGCCGCCCTCCACAATCTCATGCATCGCTTTTGCCAGAGAACCTGTCGCGTGCGGAACCCGGAGTGCGACCACATCTGTGAGCATTGCGGTAATCCCATTTGTCTTCAGCACCTCGCGGCCCTTTTTCGGATCGCTCACGATCATGCGGAGCATACCATAGTCAGAAGTATCCGCAAGACTGAGCGCCACAATATTCACGCCGTTATTTCCCAGTACGTCCAGGACCTCATCTAACCGTCCGGAACGATTTTCCAAAAATACGGACAACTGTTTAATCGTCATAGTCATTTCCCCCTTTATACAAGATTTCTGCGGTCGATCACGCGTTTCGCCTTACCTTCGCTTCTCTCAATGGTCTTCGGCTCAACCAGCTTTACGATGACTGAAATGCCAAGTGCCTGTTTCAGCACAGCGCCGATTTTCTTCTTCAAAGCATCGAGCTGTCTGATCTCGTCGGAGAAGAATCTCTCGTCTACCTCCACCATAACGGTGAGCGTATCCATGTTGTTCTCTCTGTCTACGATCATCAGGTAATGCGGTGCGACCTCTCCGCCCATCTTCAGAAGTGCGGTCTCAACCTGCGTCGGGAAAACATTCACTCCTCTGATGACCTTCATATCATCGGTACGTCCCTTGAACTTGGAAATCCGCGGCAGGGTTCTTCCGCAGTCACAGGTTCCATAGCTGATACTGGTCAGATCCTTCGTGCGGTAGCGGATCAGCGGCATTGCCTCCTTGGAAAGTGTGGTAAATGTCAGCTCGCCAAGTTCTCCTTCCGCGCAGGGACTCTGGTCTGCCGGATTCAAAATCTCCGGGAAGAAGTGATCGTGATGAATATGCAGGCCTTTATGGTGGATACAATCCTGAGCCACACCAGGTCCAAGGACCTCGCAAAGTCCATAAATATCGAAACAATTAATATGTAAAATGCTTTCGATCTTCCTACGCATCTCCTCGGTCCAGGGCTCCGCTCCGTGGATACCTGCCTTGATCTTCAGACGATCTACAACGCCTGCCTCTGCCATAGACTCTGCAAGATGCAGCGCATAGGACGGGGTACATGCAAATGCTGTTGCACCGAAGTCTTCCATACACATCATCTGTCGCTGGGTATTTCCTGCGGACATCGGAATCGCTGTTGCTCCCAGAGCACGCGCTCCCTCGTCAATTCCCATACCGCCGGTGAACAGACCATATCCATAGCATACGTGAATCCTGTCTTCATTGGTAAGACCCGCCATGGTGAGACAGCGTGCCACACACTCTGCCCAGAGGTCTACGTCGTTCTTGGAATATGCCGCAATCGTGAGTTTTCCTGTCGTTCCTGAGGAACCCTGCACCCTCGCTACGTCCTTTTCCGGAACTGCGACCAGCCCGAACGGGTAATTGTCACGCAGATCTTCCTTGGTCGTATAAGGCAGCTTCGTGATATCCTCAATTCCGCGGATATCGCCCGGTTCCACACCAAGCTCCTTCATCTTTCTGGTGTAAAACGGGACTACTCCATATACCCGGTTCACAAGGTCTACCAGTTTCTTTCCCTGGAGCGTACGAATCTCGTCAAGACTTGCGCACTCCATCTTTGGATCTCTGATCCTTTCTTTCCAGTCCATCACTTCTTCTCCTTCATTTTTATTTAAAGCGTATAACCTACATCAAACGCTTTTTTGTTAATTTCAACCGTCTTCGGCGGTACCGTGCGTTCGATCACCTCATACCACTGCTCTTTCGTGAAATCCATATGCTGCGCAGCCACGCCGAGCACGATCAGATTAAAAGTTCTGGAATTTCCCAGCTTCTTTGCCTCCTCGGTGGCATTTACGGCGTAAACCTTGTATTCTTTTTCCAGCCCTTCCAGAATTCCTTCCGGATACTCGGCCGCACCGATCACGACCGGCATCGGATCGATTCTCCAGTCATTTACCACAAGGGCGCCGTCCGGTTTGAGGAAATGCGCATACCGGAGGGCTTCCAGTCTCTCAAATGCGATCAGGACATCTGCCTGACCTTCCTCTACGATCGGCTCTGCCACATCTTCTCCATAGCGTACAAACGTCACAACGCTTCCGCCTCTTTGTGCCATTCCGTGCACCTCAGAGAGCTTCACATCATAGCCTCCCTGGAGGGCAATTCCTCCTAAGATACGGCTGGTGAGCAAAGTTCCCTGGCCGCCGACTCCTACGATCATAATATTTTTTGCTGCCATTATCTGTCACCTTCCTTTACCAGTTCAATCGCCCCGAATTTACAAAGGGAATCACAAAGTCCACAGCCGGTACACATCGTATCATCGATTCGGATCGTTCCGTCCGCTGCCTTCGTCATGGCCGGACAGCCCGGCTTCATGCACATACCGCACTTTTTGCATTTGTCCGGAATCGCACGATATAACGGCTTTTTCGCTTTACTAAGCAGCACGCAGGGAGTCTTCGTGATGATGACAGAAACCTCGTCCTTTGCCACCTCTTCCTTCACGGTCTTCTCCAGAAGTTCGATGTCAAATGCGTTAACTTCCACTACATTCTTCACGCCGATTGCCCTGCAAAGTGCCGGAATATCAATGGCCCAGGTGGGGTCGCCCTGCAGGGTCTTTCCGGTCGCCGCATGATCCTGATGTCCTGTCATACCTGTCGTGGAGTTATCCAGGATCAGAACCGTTCCGGTCGCTTTGTTGTACATCATGTTCATAAGGGAATTCACTCCCGTATGAAGGAAGGTCGAATCACCGATCACTGCTACCCAATTCTTTATGTATTCCTTCCCTTTTGCCTTCTCCATTCCGTGAAGACTGGAGATGCTGGCTCCCATACAGATCGTCGTATCCACCACACTGAGCGGTGCCACTGCTCCCAGAGTGTAGCAGCCGATGTCTCCGGCCGCATGAAGTCCCAGCTTCTTAAGCACATAGTACACGCTTCTGTGCGGACAGCCCGGGCACAGAATCGGCGGACGTCCCGGCGCTTTTGCCGGCTCCTTGATCTGTAATTCTTCTTTTAAAATCGCCTTGCGGATCATGTTTGCACTGTATTCGCCCTGCACCGTGAAAATCTCTTTTCCGATGGCCTTTATGCCCCAGGATCTGACCTGTTCTTCGATGACCGGATCCAATTCTTCTACGATATAAAGCGTCTCCACCTTCGAAGCAAATTCCTCAATCAGTTTTCGCGGCAATGGATTGACAAGTCCCAGCTTCAGCACAGACGCATTCGGCAGGGCCTCCTTCACATACTGGTACGGGATTCCACTGGTGATCACGCCGATCTTCGTGTCCTTCATCTCGATCCGGTTCAGATCCAGTGTATTTGCCGCTTCCGCAAGCTCTTTGTTCCTCTTCTCGATCTCGACATGGCGGATCTTCGCATTTCCCGGCATCATGACCGTCTTCTGGATATTCTTTACATAGGGCTTGTCTTCTATCTCTTCCCGGTCCTTTAAGGTGACCAGTCCCTGCGAATGCGCAAGTCTCGTCGTCGTTCTGAAAATCACCGGGCGGTCGAACTGCTCACTGATCTCAAAAGCACGTTTTACAAAATCCTTTGCTTCCGCGCTGTCAGAGGGTTCGATCACAGGAACCTGGGCAGCTCTTGCCACCATACGGGTATCCTGCTCATTCTGGGAACTATAAAGTCCCGGGTCATCGGCTACGACCACCATCATACCGCCGTTTACCCCCATATACGATACGGTGTAAAGCGGGTCGGACGCCACGTTGAGTCCCACATGCTTCATACAGGCCATAGAACGTACTCCTGACACGCTCGCGCCGATTGCCACCTCGGTAGCCACTTTTTCATTCGGGGACCACTCTGCGTATACGTCCTCCTTGTATTGCACTAAATATTCACTTATTTCCGTGCTGGGTGTTCCGGGATAAGCGGCGGAGACCTTTACTCCTGCCTCATATGCGCCCCGGGCAATCGCTTCGTTCCCCAGCATGATCACTCGTCTCTCAGACATGTATTTCTTCCTTCCTTTCATCTGGTATTTGAAATAGATTTCTCTCTCATTTACAATATTTCTTTCATGATACCACAAAGCTTTCCTAATTTAAAGCATTAATTCGCAAAGTCGAACAGGGAGAGCTGGTTGGTCTCCGGGAGATTGCCCAGAAGTCCCATCTCCGACATTTTATCGATCAGAGTAGCGCTGACCTTCGTCCGCTGCCTGAAATCATCTTTTGACAGATAGGGGCCGTCTTTTGAGGCCAGTTCTACTGCCTCTGCCGCCTTATCTCCCATTCCATCTATGGTATTGAACGGAGGGAGCAGTTTTCCGTCCACGATCCGAAACTTGGTCGCAAGCGATTCATAGATATCAATCGGTTTGAACTCATATCCTCTGGCATACATTTCCAACACGTTCTTCATATCCTTCAAGGTATCCTGGTCCTTTTTGCTGAGCTGCCCCTGCTCCGCACGCCTTTTGTAATCATTCATGTGGTAGAGCAGCTTCTCCTTCCCCTGCGCCATCAGTTCATAGGAGAATGCCGACGCACGGATTCCGAAATATGCCGCATAGTAGGCCAGCGGATAGTTGATCTTACAATAGGCGATCCTGAACGCCATCATAACATAAGCCGCCGCGTGGGCTTTCGGGAACATATATTTGATCTTCTCGCAGGACCAGATATACCAGTCCGGCACGTTGTGCTTCAACATGTCCTCTTTAAATTCCGGCCATTCCTTACACTTTCCTTTTGCCACGGTTCCTTTACGCACCCGCTCCATGATCGTAAAGGACTCCTCGCTGTCCAGCCCCTTATTGATCAGGTACGTCATAATATCGTCACGGGTACAGATCGCCGTGGAAATGGTCGCCTTCCCCTCCTCGATCAGGGTCTGGGCATTATTCAGCCACACGTCGGTCCCGTGAGACAGCCCGGAAATCCGGATCAGGTCAGACAAGGTCTTCGGTTTGGTATCCACCACCATCTGAATAACGAAGTCCGTTCCGAACTCCGGCACTCCCAGACACCCTACCGGGCAGCCGTCGATATCCTCCGGCTTAATTCCCAGCGCTTCCGTGCTTGCAAACAGCGACATTACCCCCTGGTCATCGAGCGGAATGTCCGTGGCCTTGAAAATGTTATGGACTCCGTCGTATTCATTTTCCATCGAATCCGAATTGATGAGTTCCTCCAGCGTCTTGATCATGGTCGGATCGTCGTGCCCGAGAATGTCAAGCTTCAGAAGGTTGTGGTCGATGGAATGGTAATCAAAATGAGTGGTGATAATGTCCGTTGTCATATCATTTGCAGGGTGCTGGATCGGGGTAAAGGAGTTGATATCCTCACCGTGCGGAAGCACCACGATACCGCCCGGGTGCTGTCCGGTACTTCTTCGGATTCCCGTACAGCCCTGCACGATCCGATCGATCTCACAGTTCCGTTTCCGGTCGCCGTGCTCCTCGTAATAGTTTTTCACATAGCCAAACGCCGTCTTATCCGCAAGACCCGCGATGGTTCCCGCACGGTAGGTCTGGCCTTTTCCGAAAATAACCTCGGTATATTTATGCGCCTTACTTTGATAATCGCCCGAGAAGTTCAGGTCGATATCCGGCTCTTTGTTTCCCTTAAATCCAAGGAATGTCTCAAACGGTATATCAAATCCGTCCTTGATCAGCGGCCTTCCGCAGACAGGGCAGGCCTTATCCGGCATATCGTGTCCACAGCCTCCCGCATATTTTCTCACCTCGTCGGAGGTAAAATCACTGTAATGGCAGTTCTGGCAATAATAATGAGGCGAAAGCGGATTGACCTCCGTGATTCCCGACATGGTCGCCACGAAGGAAGACCCTACGGACCCACGGGAGCCTACCAGATACCCGTCCTCATTGGATTTCCACACCAGCTTCTGCGCGATAATGTACATCACGGCAAAGCCGTTGGATATGATGGAATGAAGTTCCCGCTTCAAACGCTCCTCCACGATCTCAGGAAGCGGATTTCCATACATGGAATACGCCTTGGCGTAGCAGATATCCGTCAGCTCCTGGTCGGAATTCTCAATGACAGGGGGACATTTATCCGGCCGCACCGGGGAGATCTTCTCTATCATATTGGCGATCTTATTGGTATTTTTAATAACCACCTCATACGCCTTTTCCGAGCCGAGATACGCGAATTCCTCCAGCATCTCCTCTGTTGTCCTGAGATAGAGAGGCGCCTGCTTGTCCGCATCTGCGAACCCCTTTCCCGCCATGATGATCCGCCTGTAGACCTCGTCGTCAGGGTCCATGAAATGTACGTCGCAGGTTCCCACCACCGGCTTTTTAAACTGCTCTCCCAGCTTCACGATTTTCCGATTCATATCCTTGATGTCGTCCATCGAGTTTATAACATCAATCTTGTCGCTGGCAATCATAAATTCATTATTACCCAGCGGCTGTATTTCCAGATAGTCATAAAAATCCACGATCTTTGCGATCGTCTCCGCCGGCTTTCCGTCAAGAAGGGCCCGGTAGAGTTCTCCCGCCTCGCAGGCACTTCCCACGATCAGGCCTTCCCTGTACTGGTTCAGCACGCTTTTGGGAATTCTCGGACGCCTGCCAAAATAGGTCAGGTGAGACAGCGATACCAAAGTATATAAATTTACCCGGCCAATATCATTTTTCGCAAGAATAATCACGTGGTAAGTCGGCAGCTTGCGGATCGCGTCCGGATTCAGGCTTCCGAACCGGTTCACCCCTTTCAAGGTGTAGATATCCCGCTCTTTCAGCATCTCAATAAATTTTACAAATATCTCCGCCGTCGCACCGGCATCGTCCACCGCCCGATGATGGTTCTCCAGCGAAATTCCGAGTGCTTTTGCCACCACGTCCAGCTTGTATTTGGTAAGTGACGGCAGGAGGACCCGGGCAAGCGCAACCGTGTCCACCGACACAAAATGCGGCTCGATATCCTGATACCGGCAGTTCTGTTTGATAAATCCCACGTCGAACCCGGCATTATGTGCTACCAGCGGCGCATCGCCTACAAATTCCAGGAACTTGGGAAGAATCGTCTCGATATCCGGGTATTCCATCACCATCTCATCGGTAATGCTGGTGAGCTGCGTAATCTTAAACGGAATCGGCCGCCCCGGATTCACGAAGGTACTGAACTTCTCTGTGATCTTCCCCTGTTCTACCTTCACCGCCCCGATCTCAATGATCTTATCGGATATAGCAGAAAATCCGGTCGTCTCGATATCAAATACTACATAGGTATCGTCAAGGCTCTGCTGCCCCGCTCCAATGGCGATTTCCGTCAGATCATCCACAAGGTAGCCTTCCACCCCGTAAATCACCTTAAAGGGATCGGTCTTATCCAGAGTCTCTATGTAATGGTTCGCGTCCGTAAATGCCTGGACCACGCCATGATCGGTGATCGCAATGGCCGGGTGGCCCCAGTCGTGCGCGCGCTTTACCAGGTCTTTCGCCTCGGAAACCCCGTCCATATCACTCATCTTCGTATGGCAGTGGAGCTCTACCCGCTTCTCCGGGTATTTATCCTTTCGCCCGGTTCTGAAATCCGCGCTTTTCCGGATTCCCGTCACGGAACCGATGGTCAGCTCCCCGTCAAATTTGTCAATGGTCGTCACTCCTTTTACTTTCAGAAATACGCCCTTTTTAATGTCTCCTAAGAGCTCCGGAAGCTGCTCATTTCTCGCAAACATCTTCACCATGATCGTGTCGGTGAAATCCGTCACCGCGAACATCAGGATTGTCCGCTCATTGCGGATCTCTCTGGTGTCAAAGCTGATGACCTGTCCGCAAATGGTGATCTCCCCCATCTCTCCGGTGACCTGCTTAAGTTCAATAGGATTGTCATCAAAATCACGGCCATAGATTACATTTGGATCATCGGAGCGTTTTAGCGGATAATCCCTGCGCTGATAAGAAGAGCCGCCTTTGAAGCTATTTCTGCCCCCTTTTGCTCCGGCGTTCGATCTTCCGGCAAACTCTTTCTTCTGCGGGCCGTCCTTTCCCGCTGCCTTTTCCCTGTATTCTCTTTTGCCCCGCTCTTCTTTGCCGAATCTTTTGGCGTACCTTGTGAAACGGCCGAATGGCCATACGGGATGCCCTTGGGTACATCTTTCGCAACGCTTCCGGCCACCTCCTTCGAGGATGCCTGACCGGAGATCCCCGGCAGCATCTGCAAAGCCCCCTCAGAAGTATCCCACGGGACCTCTCCGCCGCCTTGCTGCGCCATCTCACCGGACGGTGCCGTCCCGGTACTATGCTGCGCCTGAAGGGCCTGATTGCGCTCCAGGATCGCGTTCACTTCCTGCCTAAGCTGCATCTCATTTAGCTTCTTATATTTACTCTCTTTGGGTTTCTCATAATCCACCCGCACTTCCACCGGAACCTGGAAGCGAACGGCAAACACGTCCTCCAGATAGCTGCTGATGGATTCGGTCTTTCCCTTTGCCACGATGGTATCCGCCATGGTAAGGCAAAGGATATTTCCCTCCTCGAACCTGCATTTTGCATGCTGGAACATATTTCTCTCAAGTCTGCTTTTTTGTTCCAGTTCAAACAGCATACTATCCCGGTATTCCCGCATCAGGTTCTCCGGCGTGTACTGCTCTGATAAGTGGTATTCCTCCACGATCGTCACCGGAATCCCGGTATTCCCAAATAGCTGCTGCTCAATCTGGCGCTCCATGGAAAAGATCGCCTGCTTGGGAATCAGATGTGTACTCCGTATATGTACCCGAATATGGTTTCTGGCAGAAGTAGAGGTGATTTTCATCACCTCTACCTGTTCAAACAGCATTCTGCTGTCAGTATCTACTTGTAATGTAGGAAATACATCAAAAAATAATTTCGTCATTCTTTATTCGCCCCAGTGTATTAATTCTTCCCGCAAAGCCTCCAGAAGTTCTTCTTCTTTTACCTTCCTGATAATCTCGCCCTTCTTGAACAGAAGCCCCTCTCCGATTCCGCCGGCCACGCCAAGGTCTGCCTCCCTTGCTTCCCCGGGTCCGTTTACCACGCAGCCCATCACTGCCACCTTGATATCCAGCGGGAACTGGGCCACCATATTCTCCACCTTGGTCGCAAGCGAGATCAGGTCGATTCGGGTTCTGCCGCAGGTCGGACAGGATACGACTTCTATGCCGCCTTTCCTAAGCCCAAGTGTCCTGAGGATCAGCTTCGCACTCTTAATCTCCTCCAGCGGATCTCCGGTCAGCGATACCCGAATCGTATCGCCGATTCCCTGATGCAGGATAATGCCAAGTCCTACCGACGACTTAATATTCCCGGACAGGACCGTGCCGGATTCCGTGATTCCCACATGAAGCGGGTACGGACATTCCTTTGCGATCAGCTCATGCGCCCTCACACACATCAGTACGTCCGAGGATTTGATGCTTACTACCAGATTGTCGTAGCCCATCTTCTCTATCATATGCACTTTGTCAAGCGCGCTCTCCACGATCCCCTCCGCCGTGACGCCGCCGTATTTTTCCAAAAGCTCTTTTTCCAGAGAACCGCTGTTGACGCCTACCCGGATCGGCACGCCGTATTCTTTGGCCTTCTCCACGACCTGGCGTACCCTGTCCTCGCTTCCGATATTCCCCGGATTGATCCGGATCTTATCTGCGCCGTTCTCAATCGCTGCGATTGCCAGCCGGTAATCAAAATGAATATCTGCCACGAGCGGAATGTGGATCTGCTTCTTGATCTCTTTTAGCGCGGCTGCCGCCTCCATGGTCGGCACTGCGCATCGGATAATCTCACAGCCTACCTTCTCCAGTACCAGAATCTGCGCTACGGTCGCCTCCACGTCCTCCGTCTTTGTATTCGTCATAGACTGGATCGCGACAGGATTACCCCCGCCGATCTTTACGCTTCCTATCTGTACTACTTTTGTATCTTCTCTGGTCATAAATCTCCACCGCCATTTCTCTATCTTATCTCTTGCGTTCAAAAAACAGCTGATCGCCATAGTCCCACTCACTCAGGGTCAGTTCCTTCCCGTCTACACTATAATTAAATGAAGTAAACATCATATCCACCGCCATCTCCACATCTGCGGCCGTCACGTCATCTCCCAGCTTCTTTGCCGCCTCCTCCAGCTCTTCCTCACTGGCTTTAAAGGTGATCTGCTTTCCCTTCCGGTTCAAAGTGTAGTCCATCTCAAGCTCCAGGTCTTTCCCGTCGACCAGATCGTCCCCTCGAAGGACTGCCTTTCCTCCCCGTCCAATTTCAAGTGTCATACTGCTTTCATCGTGCAGCCAGGTCCCTTTCAGGGGATTCCCCATAAATCCCGCAAACAAAAAGTAGATCACTACAATTACGATCAGAACCGTGGCAATTATAGTCACATAGCTCCACATTTTACTTCTTTTTTCTTCATCATTCCCAAGCAGCATTCTCATGTGACGTCCCTCCCAAACTATTTAGGCTTCTCTATTTTTTATTATACGGGGTTTCCAAGTGCGTGTCAACGGTGCGAAATTATGTTCCGTTTTGGCCCTTTTACATCTTATTTGTTAATATTCAGCACACTATCTTTTACAAACTGTAATGGCTGATACAATGATTTCACGAACATTTGCACTTTAAGGGAACAGGAGGTATTAGTATGGGTTTTGCGAGAACATTAAAAGATTTACGGGAATCCCGTGATGTGACTCAGGACGAATTAGCCAAATACCTGAATGTATCCCGCTCAACGATTGCCGGATATGAGACGAAGGAACGACAGCCTGATTTTGATAAATTAATTAAGATTGCCCAATACTTTCAGGTACCGATCGACTATCTTCTCACCGGGAAGAGCACCGATGCGGTGATGATCCGCCCCGCTCCTGCACAGAACGCGAAAGTCGTAGACAAGAAGGTGCTGGGAAATTATAAAAAGCTGGATTTTGAGGACCGTAAGTCTGTCCTTAAATATATCCAGTTGCTCAAACAGCAGGATAAATACCGGGAATAAAAAATCAGGAGCCAGGTGATCTGTAACGCATCACCTGGCTCCTCACTTCTCTTTGCCGCTCACTAAGCCAGCTTTCGCAATAACTCATGCTTCACATCATCGCTGGCAAATGCCGTCTCTACGGCATTTTTCATCATCAGTTCCACTTCCGTCCCGGAGATTCCGTACTCCTCCCGCACAAACGCAATCTCCTTCTCAATCGTCGTGCCGCTGACCATCCGATTGTCCGTATTTATCGTCACTTTCAGTCCCTGATCCAGGAATTCCCGAAGCGGGTACTCCGCTTTGCTTCTGACCGCCTTCGTCTGCAGGTTACTGATCGGACACATCTCAATCCCGATTCCCTCACTGCGGCAAAGCTCCATAATCCTCACATTCCCCCGCATGGCGATCCCGTGTCCGATTCGCCCGGCCCCGCACAGAATGGCTTCCTCAATATTCTGACTGCTGCCGCACTCCCCCGCATGGATGGTAAACGGCATACCCAACTTTTTCACATCCCGGAACAGAGAGATGAAATCATGCATCGGAAACACCGCCTCATTCCCGGCAAGGTCCGCGCCACAGACGCCCTCTCCCAAGTATCCCCTGGCGGCCCTTAGCATTTTCAGATTCTCTTCCTCTGTATGATGCCGCATAGCACAGACGATCACACCATAGGGAATCCCAAATCTTTGTTTTCCCAGCTCCATTCCTGCAAGGACTGCCTCGATCACCTGGCTGCACGAAAGTCCCCCCGCAGTGGAAAGCAGCGGCGCGAACCGAACTTCCACATAATCCAGCCCGTCCGCCGACACCTGTTCCATAAAATCATATCCGGCCCGTTCAAGTCCTGCACAGGACTGAAGGCATGCAAGCGGCAGATCAAATTTTTCCAGATATTTTGCCAGGCTTTGGCAGTCCGCGCTTACCTCCAGTTCCTCCATACAGACGCTTCTGCCCAGCAGTTCCTCGATACACCCCCTGGACAAGGACCCGTCCAAATGACAATGAAGGTCGATTTTCAGCATAGCATCACCTCTTTTTCTGATACTGCTCTACAAATTCTCCGGCCCAAAACTCTCCGGCAGAAGTTCTTCCAACAGATAGCTTTTTACATTCCCGCTTCCGTCTTCCAAAATAACCCGAAATTTCTTCGGGTCCGCAAATTCCCGCATCACTTGTCTGCAAACGCCGCAGGGCGAACAGATGCCCGCCGGCTCCTGCCCCTCTTTTCCTCCCACGATCGCAATGGCCTCAAACTCCCGCTTTCCTTCCGACACTGCCTTAAAAAAGGCAGTCCTTTCCGCGCAATTCGTCGCTCCATAGGAAGCATTCTCCACATTGCAGCCGGCATATACTTTACCGGACACCGTAAGAAGCGCCGCGCCCACCGCAAAATGAGAGTATGGTACATACGCAAATGTCCTCGCCTCGTAAGCGGCTTTCAACAAATCCCTTTCATTCATTTTCTTCTCCCCTCTCTTCAATTACTCAAATTATAACATAGGTTCATTGTACTGCATACAACTATTTATGTCCAAAGAAAGAAAACGGCAGGAATTGCATTACTGATCACATAGTGAACAATATAGCAATTCCTGCCATTTCCTATAACTCCATATCTGAAACTGCCAGTTTCATGAATTCCGCCATGCTTCTTGTGAAGTATTTATTCTTTCGATAATAGAAATATACATTCCGCTCGGCAGCCGGATCATCGATCTTATAATACACTACCTCCGGATTCGGCGGCATACATTTTACGACCGTATCGCTGACAAAAGAGATTCCCATCCCTCTCTCGGTCAAATGATATACTGTCAGAAGCTGATTCAGTTTAAGCGCTACCTTTAAGGAGACGCCTGCCCGCTTACAGATCGCGTCTACCCTTTCCCGCGTATCGTTGTGTGATCTGAGAACCACGAACGGTTCCTCGGCAAATAGCTTGAGCGGAACCCCGTGTATCTCCGGTCTGGACGGCACATTATTCTTCACGTCCTCCGCAGTGAGGCTCCACGCCCTGGCCGCCTGGTTACTCTTAAAGGAGACTGGAACCGCTAAGAGCAGATGCTCCTTCATAAAGTAACGTTTTTCGTATATCTCTTCATTCATCGGATAATTATCGACCAATAGATCCAGCTCACCCGAAAACAATTTCTGTTCCAGGGTCGGCGTACTGCCCTCAAAAAGGCTCAGCTTAACATTCGGAAAGGTTTCCTGAAATTTCTGAATCGCGGTCGGCAAAATGAAGGCTGAGAACAGATAGGTTCCTCCCACGGCAAGGTGGCCGGTCCGGAGTTCATTCAGATTTCCTACATAACAGGCAAAATCCTCTTCCAGGTCCATGATCTTCTCCGCCGTCTTAATATACCGTCTCCCGCACTCCGTAAGCTGAATCGGGCTTGTGCTCCTCTCGAATAACTGCATTCCCACTTTCTTCTCCACTTTTTTTATCGTGGCGCTGAGAGCCGGCTGTGAAATATAAAGGCTCTTTGCCGCCTTCGAAAAGCTTCCCGCTTTATATACTTCATAGACATACCTCATATTTGCAAACATCTTGTTTCCCACCCTTTTATCTTATGATTTTTGAATCCTGCATACAGCACGGCCTTCTTTTGCATCAAGCATCAGGCTCGCAATACATCCCGTCAAATCATAGACCTTTATGATCTGGCCAAGTGCTTCCTCCTCCGGGAATAATTCACACAATACCTCCGGACATTCTTTTAATTTCTCCGGATGATACAGACGTGTCTTACTGTTCTCGTTAATCGCACCATAATATACATCTGCTTCCACCATATCCTGAAACATATGGCTTCCGTAGGACAGCTCCGGGTGATATCCCGCTTTTCCGTAAGCCACCTCACAGATCGCACTGAACTGGCTGATCTCCGCATAGACCACCGGTACCCCGAGTTCCGGCGAGGAAGTACCGATTCGCCCTGGCACCAGGAGCATCAGCTTATACTCCGTATCCTCAAAATGCTGATTGATCTTTCCGATCATCCTTCCTACATCCGGTTTCTTCGCATAATCACACTCATAATATTTCTGCGGGTCTACCCAAACAATATAATGAATCCTCTCCTCTTTCGAACGCCGCATTGATGTCCTTCTGACATCAAACAAAAGCTCCTCATCAATCCCTTCCGGAATCTGCACCTTCTCCGACATATACGCGTGAAGGGGGCGGCACTGCAAAAGGTTCACCTTCCACTCCTTTTGGGAGGTGGCAGTCACTGCAAATTCCACATCTACCGGCCTTCCGTATTCACGCTCCAGCATTTTCAGAGTCCGGCGCATCATATCAATAAATTCATCCTGATCTACCATTCCCTGACAGTCCGCAAAATAAATCTTCCTGTAGATCCGCCGCTGCGCCAGAGTATATTCCGCATCTGTATCCCTGCTGAGCGTCAGCTTCCGATACGCCTCAGGAAGCATATCCTGTATCTGCATCAGAGAAATGGTCGTCTCTTTTTTCTCTTTCAGATCCAACACATCTATCTGTCTCTGTGAATATTTATGGCGTTCGGCAACCGTCGTGCGAATATTCGCCTGCGCTCTGTCAAGTCCCACCAGCCGCGGATAATCGCCCGGCGTCCTCTGTACCGCACGGGTACCAAGCCCCATGACCATGCGCAGCATACCGGCCTCAGGATTCAACTGCTCCATCCACTTGTACGGGTTATAGGAACACCCCATACCCGCCACAGCCGGCAGATACCAATCCCCGATCTGCGCTCCCGAAACCTTCTGTATCAGAAGCGCCATTCTCTCATCCACTTCCAGCAAATGCCACTTTCTTCGGTATTCGATTGCCGACAGATTCATTACACTTCCATAGACCCTGCGAATCGCTTCCAGAAGTTCCGTCATGCGCTCTTCCTTCGTTCCCTGATTGGCACAGAAAACCGACTCATATTTTCCGGAAAATGCATTTCCAAACCCATCTTCCATCAGACTGCTCGATCTGACTACGATCGGCTCTGTTCCGTAATATTCCAGGATTCTCTCAAACTGCCGCGTCAGCTCTTCGGGAAAGCTTCCGTTTCTCAAACGATTGCTCAGTTCCTCGGTTTCCGCAAAATGCTCCTTTTCTAACATATGCTTTGCCCTAAGCTCCAGACAGTCGTTAAACGCCAGATATTCCTGAAATACGTCAGAACCAATAAAGAAGGACTGATGCTCCTCCAGCCTGTCGACGCACTCCGGCAGCCGGACCGTGACCAGCTTCTGCGCCATCAAAAGCCCGCACGCCTTTCCGCCGATCACTCCGCCGCCGATCTTGTGCTCCCACACCTTACGGAAATCATCGACTGTAAAATACTTCAGGATCAATTTTTCCATCCTGTGCTCCGTTGTCATGAGCTCATTACAAAGTACCGTCCTCTCTTCCTGGGAAAGTACCTCCTTTTCCAACAGTTGTTCCCAACTATTCATCTTCTTTTCCCCCGTGTTCTGCATGATAGATATCGTCCCTATTTCAATAAGTTATAATACTTATTTTCTATATTTATAAGTTTATCGCATTTATTTATGAATGTAAAATATTTCAAATCAATACTTCCTATAACCTTTTATTTATAACGTTTTCTCCAATCACTTGTCATTTCGCAAATGATACTTTTTCTTTCGTCTCACAACACTCTTTTTTTACCAAAATTCTCTTATTTTTATAAATATTCATCTATATATCGCATACAAATATTGGTATTTGATTTATCACCTATCCCTTTCTATAATAAATTCAAAAATTAAGACAAACATCGGCCGGACGCTTACCGGACTTTGTTTCGTCAAATACAAAACTACGATATCAGAAGGGATATGATAGACAATGAGATCTGTGACTACACTCACAAACCTTGAATTGCATGACATGCTGTCAGAGCTTTCCTCCCGCTACGATGAGGCAACAGCAGGCAATCTGGCGCTCAACATGGCAAGAGGGAAACCGGCGCCTTCCCAGCTTGACCTCAGCATGCCGCTTCTTTCTCTGCCGGAAACCTATCTTCTGAAGGATGGTACTGACGCAAGAAATTACGGCGTTCTCGAGGGCATTCCTGAATGCCGGGATTTGTTCGCAGGTCTGCTCGGACTTAAATCTGAACAGATTATCCTCGGTGGAAATGCCAGCCTGAACCTCATGTTCGATACCATGGCAGCGCTCCATTTATTTGGAACCGGAGGAGAAAAACCGTGGAGCTATTATAAATATGAAGGACGGCCGGTCAAGTTTCTCTGCCCCGTGCCAGGCTATGACAGACATTTTCGGATTTGCGAGGAACTCGGCATGGAAATGATCTCCGTACCTCTTCTTGATGACGGACCGGATATGGATGTGGTCAGGAAATTGGTGAAGGAAGATGCTTCCATCAAAGGAATCTGGTGTGTTCCTCTTCACTCAAACCCGCAAGGCGTCTGCTACAGCGACCAGACGGTCGAGGCGCTTGCTTCCATGGAGACCGCCGCACCGGATTTCCGGATTTTCTGGGATAATGCTTACGGAGTCCACCACATTTATGAGGATGTTCCTCTTAAGAATATTCTGGAAGAATGTGAACGATTTGGACACCCTGACCGGGCTTACTATTTCTTCTCTACTTCCAAGATCACATTCCCGGGAGCAGGGGTTTCACTGATTTCTTCAAGTCCGGCAAATATCAAGGAGCTGAAAGGACATATGTCCGCGCAGACGATCAGCCACGACAAGCTGAACCAGCTCCGCCATGTTCAGTTCTTTAAGACGCCCGAGGGCATACGGCTTCACATGGAACGCCTCGCCGGCGAATTAAGACCCAAGTTCGATCTGGTCCTCCAAAAACTGGAGCAGGAGCTGGGAGAAACCGGCCTCGCCTCCTGGAGCCACCCGAAGGGCGGATACTTTGTCTCCCTTGACACCCTTCCGGGCTGCGCCCGCCGCACGGTGGAGCTTGCCAAAAATGCCGGCGTTACCCTGACGGGAGCAGGAGCTGCCTTCCCCTATGGCAAGGACCCGAAGGACTGCAATATCCGAATCGCACCTTCCTACCCCTCCCTGGAGGAACTCGGACAGGCAGTAGATATCCTTATTCTCTGCGTAAAAATCGCCGGAATAGAGCATCTGCTGCAGGCTTCTGATTCCACGGCAGATTCGTGCGAGGCATAGGAAATACTTTATAATACCAGGATTCTAGCGCTATCCCGGGCAAAAGAGAAATTGCCCCTGATCATCATAAAAGAAAAGGAGAAATACTCATGGAAAAAACTTACAATCCTTACGACAACGTACTCAAAGTCGTAAAAGAAGCAGCTGACATCTTAGGCTATTCAGACAGTGATATCGAAGCAATCAAATATCCCGAGCGGGAGCTTAAAGTCTCCATTCCGGTACGCATGGACGACGGCACAACACGCGTGTTCCAGGGCTACCGTATCCAGCACTCTACCTCCCGCGGACCTGCAAAAGGCGGAATCCGGTTCCATCCGGCTGTAAACTCCGATGAAGTACGCGCTCTTGCAGCATGGATGACCTTCAAGTGCGCCGTTGTAAATATTCCTTACGGCGGTGGAAAAGGCGGCGTAGTCTGCGACCCGACTGAATTATCTGAAAATGAGATCCGCGCGATCACCAGAAGGTTCACCGCTGCGATTGCACCTCTTATTGGACCGGAGCAGGATATCCCGGCACCGGACGTAGGAACCAACGCCGCAGTGATGGGCTGGATGATGGATACATACAGCATGTTAAAAGGACACTGCATCCACGGCGTCGTGACCGGAAAACCGCTGGAGCTTGGCGGCGCTCTGGGAAGAAATGAAGCAACCGGCCGGGGCGTTATGTTCACAACCAAAAATATTTTGAACAAACTGGGCATTGCTGTCAAAGACACCACCGTTGCCATTCAGGGTATGGGAAATGTCGGCAGCATCACAGCAAAACTTCTCCACGCAGAGGGAATGAAGGTTGTTGCCGTAAGCGACGTTTCCGGTGGCATTTATCGTGCAGACGGACTTGACATCCCTGCGATCCTTGCTTATTTATCCAAAGACAGAAAGAACCTGTTAAGCGGTTATGAGGAAGAAGGAATCACACGTATTTCCAACGCTGAGCTGCTTGAGCTGGACGTAAAGGTTCTGATTCCGGCTGCGCTGGAAAACCAGATCAACGCGGCAAACGCTGAGAATATTAAGGCTGATATCATCGTGGAAGCTGCTAACGGACCGACCACCTCTGAGGCAGACGTCATTCTTCAGAGGAAGGGCACCGTCATCGTACCGGACATTCTGGCAAATGCCGGCGGCGTTGTCGTTTCTTACTTTGAATGGGTTCAGAATATCCAGTCCGTGAGCTGGACGGAAGAGGTCGTAAATGAGAAACTGAAAAACATCATGGACCCGTCATTTGAAGCTGTTTGGGATATTGCCCAAAAAGAACATACCACACTGCGTACCGGCGCATATCTGATTGCTGTAAAACGAGTGGTAGAAGCAAAGAAAGCACGTGCAATCTGGCCATAATATTCAGGCCATAATATTCAGGCTATGATTAGTCAAAAGCAGGAAATTGATCCTCAATTTCCTGCTTTCTCCTTTTTATTCTTCCAGTTCCCTGAACACCGACTTAAGTGCCGGATAGATTTTGACAAATTTCCGGTACTGCTTCTCATACTTAGCTGCCAGATCCGGCTCCGGTTCCACTGTATCCACTATTTTGACCAGCTTTTCTGCAGCCTCTTCTACGCTCTCATATTCCCCGCAGCCCACCGCCGCCAGGATCGCGCCGCCCATAGCCGGGCCTTCCTCGCTCTCGACGACATCGACCTTCAGGTTCATGGTATTCGCGATCATCTTCTTCCAAAGCGGGCTCTTTGCTCCGCCGCCGCAGATCTTTGTCCGCGTAATCTTATTTCCGAGGCTCCTTGCCACCTCCAGAGAGTCCCTAAGTGCAAATGCCACGCCTTCCAGCACCGCCTGGGTCATCTCTTCTCTGGTGGTATCCATGGTCATACCGACGAAGGTGGCTCTTGCATAAGGATCGTTGTGGGGGGAACGCTCTCCCATCAGATAAGGAAGGTAAAATACCCTGTTCTCTCCTAGGTTTTCGATTCCCGCCTGCTCTGCCGCATAATCACAGGTCTTCAGGATTTCCTCATTCCACCATTTGTTGCAGGACGCCGCACTGAGCATGCAGCCCATCAGATGATAGTGCCCGTCTGCATGGGCAAAAGAATGGAGTGCGTTATTCGCATCGACGCCGAAGGACTGACTGGAAATAAAGATCGTCCCCGATGTTCCCAGCGAAATATTGCATCTTCCCTCTCCGACTGTCCCGGTTCCCACTGCTGCCGCCGCATTATCCCCTGCGCCCGCAATAATCCTGACACCTTCCGAAAGCCCAAGTACAGCTGCCATTTCCGGCTTCAATGTTCCCACGACCTCGTAGCTCTCATAGAGTTTGGGAAGCTGATTCTCGCAGATGCCGCAGATTTCCATCATCTCTTTCGACCAGCATTTATGCTCCACATCTAAAAGCAGCATTCCCGACGCATCGGAATAATCCGTGCAGAAGCTGCCGCAAAGCCGATAGGCCAGATAATCCTTGGGAAGCATGATTTTGGCAATTCTCGCAAAATTCTCCGGTTCTTTGTTTCTCACCCACAGTATCTTCGGGGCGGTGAACCCGGTAAATGCAATATTTGCCGTGTATCTCGACAACTTTTCTTTACCGATCACCTGGTTCAGATAGTCGGTCTCCTCCGTGGTCCTGCCGTCGTTCCAGAGAATGGCCGGCCGAATCACCTGATCATTCTCATCCAATATGACCAGTCCGTGCATCTGTCCTCCGAAGCTGATTCCTGCAATCCGGGATTTATCACACTGCGCGATCAGCTCTTTCATTCCCTCCACGGACTTACTAAACCAGTCCTCCGGGTGCTGCTGCGACCAGCCCGGGTGCGGAAATTCAAGTGGATACTCTTTTGAGACAATCTTCTCGATCTTCCCTTTTTCATCCATGAGCAGGAGCTTTACCGCAGAAGTCCCCAGATCAATTCCTATATATAACATATCTGCCTCCTATTTACGCCCAGGGATTCTCCGTCGGATAGCGCACGCCCTTCGGCTGATTATAGCCAATCTCCTCCACCGGAACGCCGATATATTTGAATACCTCAAACAATTCTTTTCCAAAATGTCCGAACGCTACCGCGCCGTGATGCGGGAAATTCTTCTCGATCAATACATGGCGATAGAATCTTCCCATCTCCGGAATGGCAAAGATTCCGATGGAGCCAAAGGATCTGGTCGCAACCGGAAGCACCTCGCCCTGTGCAATATAGGCGCGCAGGATGTTGTCCGACGTACTCTGCAGGCGGTAGAAGGTAATGTCGCCCGGCAGGATATCGCCTTCCAGCGTTCCCTGGGTCACCTCCTCCGGGAGCGTCCTTGCCATGATCATCTGATATTTCATCTCGCAGAAGGACAACTTGGAAGCGGCTGTATTTCCACAATGGAAGCCCATAAAGGTATCTTTCTGGGTATAGTCAAACTTTCCTTTAATCTCTTCTTCGTAGAGATCCGCCGGAACGGAGTTGTTAATGTCAAGAAGGGTTACGGTATCCTGGCTTATCACGGTTCCGATGAACTCACTGAGAGCTCCATATATATCCACCTCGCAGGAAACCGGGATACCCTGCGCGGTCAAACGGCTGTTGACATAACAGGGAACAAAGCCGAACTGGGTCTGGAACGCCGGCCAGCATTTTCCGGCGATGGCAACATATTTGCGGTAGCCCTTGTGGTCGCGTACCCAATCCTTCAAAGTCAGCTCATACTGCGCAAGTTTGGCAAGAATCTCCGGTTTCTTATTTCCCGCGCCCAGCTCTTCTTCCATCTCTTTTACCACTTCCGGAATCCGCTCGTCGCCGGCATGCCCTTTAAATGCCTCGAACAGATCCAGCTCTGAATTCTCTTCAATCTCCACTCCGATATTATAAAGCTGTTTGATCGGTGCGTTACATGCCAGGAAGTTGAGCGGTCTCGGTCCGAAGCTGATGATCTTCAGGTCCCCAAGTGCCACGATCGCTCTGGCAATCGGTACGAACTCATGAATCATGTCCGCACATTCCTCGGCAGTTCCCACCGGATATTCCGGTATGTAAGCTTTGATATTACGCAGCTTTAAGTTGTAGCTGGCATTTAACATACCGCAGTAGGCATCTCCGCGGCCCTGCACCAGATTATTTCCCGTCTCCTCTGCTGCTGCCACGAACATCTTTGGTCCGTCAAAATGCTTTGCCAGCAAGGTCTCCGCAATCTCCGGCCCAAAATTTCCAAGGTATACTACCAGCGCATTACAGCCCGCCTTCTTTACATCTTCCAGTGCCTGCACCATATGGATCTCGCTCTCCACGATACAGATCGGGCATTCGTAAATATCCGCCTCTCCATATTTTTCTTTATATGCACTTATCAGCGCCTCTCTTCTGGATACGGATAAACTCTCCGGGAAACAGTCGCGGCTGACTGCCACTACTCCGATTTTCATTTCCGGCATGTTATTCATTTACTTTTCCTCCTTCGATGATCTTACACTAAGTTCCTGTCCTCATCATAACAAATGCTTGCTCTTTTCACTACCGAAAACTTGGCTTATGAACTACACTTTTTTATCTTTTTATATTCGCTTGGCAACACCCCGTATTTTCTCCTGAAGGCTCTGGCAAATGCCCTTCCGTCCGCGAATCCGTTATGCTCCGCCACCTCTCCGATACTATGCTCCGTTTTCATTAACTCCTTATAGGCATATTCCAGCCTGACACTTTGCAGATAAGCCTTGTAATTCGTCTTTGCGTACTTCTGGAACATACGCGACAAATACGTTGGGGAATAGCCGAAGACAGACGCCACCCCGTCAAGTGACAGTTCCTTCCAATAATTATCTTTTATATAATTGGTAATCGAAGACAGCCTGTTTAAATTCCGGCGGTTCCTGATTATCTCCGGGCTGACCTCCATCTTGCGGTATTTTGTGACCAGAAGATACATCATCATAAAATAAGAACTCTGCACCTTCAGTTCATATCCGGTCTCCTTTTTCTCGTATGTTTCATACATTTCCCGCACGAGCTCCATCATGTGCCTGTCCTGCTCCCGCTCTCCGTGGGTAAAACAAATGAACTGCTCGTCGGTATAATACGCCTCAAAGGCTTTCAGCGGAATCTGAAGTACCACCGTCTGATTCTTCTCCACTGCCCGGATCGAGTGCACCTCGTTGGAGTTGACGATCACGAACTCGCCCGCCTCAAGGTGCGTATCCTCCTCATTCATATAAAAATCAAGTTCTCCCTCAAGAACCGCAAATATCTCCACCGAGCGGTGCCAGTGCTTCTCCCGGAAATAATTCCCGTCCTTTCCTTCAAATAAAAACAGTTTGAACGGCAGATCCTCGTTTGGCATCACCAGTTCATGTGCAAATCCGGTCATCACATTTCCTCCCTTCCATAGCATACCTGAAATCCTGTTTTCCTATTTTCAGATACATCGCCTTAATTGCTCCATTGCAGCTTCATAATCCTGCGACGCCACATTGGCGCAGACCAGCATCACCGTCGCTTCCCCCGTCTCCTGTACGCCTGGCGCCGCCTCCGGCACCGGAATCACCGCCACGCCGGCGCTGCGGGCCTTCCCTGCAATCTCCCGGGAAGATTTTTCCGTCTGAAAACTTAGCATGACATGAAAGCCTGCCTCCTCGATCCTGGTCTGTACCCTCTCTCCAAATACGTTCCGGGCCGCGCGGGCAAGCTCGGCGGCTTTTGCCAGATGGATCTTTCGCGATTTCCTAATCTGTCCCGCCAGGTGTCCGTCCCGGATAAACTGGGTGATCGCGATCTGCTCCGCCTTGGAAGCCGTTTGGTTATAGTTGTTCTTGCGCTTCTCATATTCTCCCAGAAGCTCCGGCGGCAGTACCATAAAGCTCATACGGATCGAGGGAAGCAGCATCTTGGAGAAGGTTCCCAGATACACCACGCCCCTTCCGCCTGCAAGCCCCTGAAGAGACGGCGTCGGTCTCTGGAAATACCGAAACTCACTGTTGTAATCGTCTTCTATGAGCAGAAGCTTCCTTTCGGACGCTTCTCCTACCAGGTTAAGCCTGTCCGCGATCGGCATGACTCCCTCCCATTTTGCCATCTGCGACGGCGAAATATAATACATGCCCGTTCCTTCTTCCCGGTAATTATCCGCCATCTCAAACCCGTAATCCTCGAAAACGGCCCTGCCCTGGAGGAATTCCGGATTATGGAAGGCAATCTTTCCCCGCTCCTTAAGGAGGGGGCACAAAATCTGCAGCAAAGTCTGCACCCCTGCTCCGATCACAATCTGATCCGGCGTACAGATCACGCTTCGCATCTCCTGTAAATACCCGCCGAGGACCTCACGGAACTCCTGCTCCCCCTGGGGCTCCCCGTAAGATAGCAGCCGCTCGTCCTGCCTGAGCGCACTTTTCATGTAACGCCGCCACAGCTCAAAACGAAAGCTCTCCCGGTCCACCCCCTGGGTAACAAAATCATACTCGATTCTCGTCTCTTCCCGCTTTTTCTGTGCCCCTAAGGCTCCGGTCCTCCCACTCTGACGCTGTGCGATGTCCGTCACATAATACCCGCTTTGCGGTCTGGACGCGATGTACCCCTCCGCTGCCAGGAGCATATAGGCCGTCTCCATGGTCGTTCTGCTCATCTGTAGCTGCGCCGAGCCTTTCCGTATGGACGGCAGCTTCGTCCCGGCAGCCATTGTTCCGCTTAAGATCAAATCCTTATAATAGTTGTAAACACGCAGATACCTTGGTATCTCCTCATTTTCCAATTCCACTGCCATATCAAACTGACCCCTTAAAAATAATTGTTTTTGTGTATTTTCTTAACGACACTTTTATTCTATTCTATATAAAACGATTTGGAAATGCAAGCAGAACCAGAAGTTTTTACTTTGCAGCAGAAAGGAATTGTTCAAATGGTAAAACGAGTGGCAGTCATCAATGATTTATCAGGCCTTGGCAAATGCTCCCTGACTGCTGCCATTCCGGTCCTTTCCGTCATGGGCGTGCAGGCCTGCCCTGTCCCGACGGCGGTACTCACGAACCAGACCGGATATGACAGTTATTACTGCGATGACTATACGGATAAAATGGATCACTATACCGAAGAATGGCAAAAACGAGGGCTGACCCTCGACGGCATTTACACCGGTTTTCTCGGCAGCGCCGCGCAGGTGGAAAAGATCCTGCGCTTTAACGAAGTCTTCCGCCGGGAAAATACTCTGCTTTTCGTCGATCCGGTCATGGGCGACATGGGTCATGTATATGACACCTACACCCCAAAGCTTATCTCTCAGATGAAAAAACTGGTGGCATGCGCTGATGTCATCACGCCAAACCTGACCGAATGCTGTATTCTCACCGATACGGATTATAGGGAACTGACTTCACGCCAGAACAGGGGCGATTACCTGCAGGCAATCCGCCAGATGGCGCAGCCGCTTTTAGACTTGGGAATCCGCACCGTGATCATCACCGGAATTATTTGTAAAGCTCCCGGCGACCCGGAGGCTAAGTATTACAACCTGGTACTCGACGGAAACGACTGTCATATCATCTCTTCTGAGATACACGGCGGTAGTTATTCCGGAACGGGTGACCTTCTCGCTTCGGTGGTATGCGCAGGCATGGTCCGGGGTGATTCCCCCGAGTGCGCAGTGCTAAAAGCGGTACGCTTTCTTGAGAAGGCCCTGATCGAGACGGTGCGGGAGAAAGTTCCGCGAAATGACGGGATTAATTTTGAACCCTATCTTTCCATGCTGCTTTAACAGAATATGATTATGAAAATTACAGGAGGTAACTGCTATGTCATCAACAACTTTCCAGCACCAGGACACCAACGCTAAGGCAAGCTCTCACCAGAAGGTCACCCGCCTGACAACCACAGCTTTATTTGCCGCACTGGTATGTGTCACCACCGCCTACATTTTCCATATTCCCTTCGGCTTAAACGGTGGCTATGTCCATGTGGGAGACGCTCTCATTTACCTTGCGGCCTCACTACTTCCGATGCCCTACGCCATGGCAGCCGGAGCAATCGGAGGTGCTTTCGCCGATCTTTTGACGGCTCCTGTCTGGGCGCCGGCTACATTTTTCATCAAAATGCTGATCGCTCTTCCTTTTACCAGTAAGAAGGATAAAATCATCAATGTGCGAAATGTGATCGGTGTGTTCGTCGCCGCAACCCTTTCCTTTGCAGGGTACTACTTTGCAGAAGTGATCATGTTCGGAACCTGGGGCGCGCTCATTCCTTCCATCGTCGGAACGCTTGCACAATCCGGCGGCAGCGCTGTCCTGTTCATCGTATTTGGTCTTGCGCTGGATAAAATGAATTTTAAGGCAAATGCCAGAAACCGTTTTGGAATTTAATAGATGCTTCTATGAAAAATGATTGCTTTGCAGGTCTCAAAATCACGTATTAACATACAAACATGTATACATGCGCTTTGAGCCCCGCTGTCATATTATAAAATAAGGAGAAAGGATTACACTATGTCAGACATTATCTACACCTACAAAAACAACGTATATTTCAACATTACCAACCGCTGCACCTGCAAATGCATCTTCTGTATCCGCGACGAAAAGGATACCCTGGGAGATGCCGAAGGGTTATGGCACGACCACAATCCCTCTCTCGAGGAGATCATCGCCGCCATAGACGCATTTGATTTTGGCGGGCATGACGAGGCAGTCTTCTGCGGCTACGGCGAACCGACCTGCGCCTACGATAACCTGATTGCTTCCGCAAAATATATGAAGGAAAAATATCCTCATATCCGCCTGCGTGTCAACACCAACGGTCTGGGTGAGCTTTTCAATAAAAAACCGATTGCCGAGGAAATGGCTAAGTATATCGACGCAGTCTCTATCAGCCTAAACGCCCCCAACGCCAAACGCTATCAGGAAGTCACACAGCCCTGTTTTGAGAATGCATTCCTTGCCATGCTGGATTTTGCCCGCAAAGCAAAAGAACTGTTCCAGAAGGTGCAGTTCAGCGTAGTGAGCATCATCAGTGAAGAAGAAATCGAGGAGAGCCGGAAGGTGGCTGGGGAGCTGGGGATTCCGCTTCGGGTACGAATCTACTCTTAGATGTAAGGCTGCATTAAAGTATTTTTTGTGCCAAAAGACCGAGATGAACGTTCACTCAGGTATGCTTGACAGCGAAAACCAGCCCGGAACTGGCCAGTTTCCACACTGCACCAGGCTCCGGGCTGTTGTTTTGTGATTAATATATCGAAATATGTTTAATTTGTCCACTACAAAATCTCAGAAAATATGCTGACAAGCGCCTTAGGCACTCCGTCCAGATGATTATAATCCGTCACCAGATCCGCTGCCTCCCTGCATTTTGCCGTGGCATTCGCCACCGCCACGCCGAGTCCTGCTTCTCTTAACATCTCGCTGTCATTATCTCCATCGCCAAATGCCACAATCTCCGATAATTCAAATCCCAGCATCTTGGCCAGCCTTTGCATTCCCGAGTGTTTTCCCGACTCTGCACCCGAAATCTCAATTAAATGTGATGCACTGGTCGTAAGATAGATTCCGCTGATTTCTTCCTGAATCCGCTTATATACTTCCTGCTTAATCTCCTGCCGCACAATGACATCGATACAATCCAACTGCTCCCGGTTCTCTAACAGAAACCTTCTGATATCCTCCACCGGCTCCCTGGTGCTTCGAATATACTCTACCACCGCCGGAAATGCACCGTACCGCACCGGATCATCAAAATAGGCCTGCGAAGTATAGGCTTTCCCGTCAATATAACCTTCATATGTAAGCTCATATCCGCTTAAGAGTTCCATCACCTGTCCGGCAGTCCCGGCAGACAGCTTTGACGCATAGAGGGCTTTGCCCGTTTTTAAGTCATAGATCGAAGCGCCATTCGATGTGATTCCGTACTGAATCCCCTCCATATCGAGAATCTCCTTCGGAAATGCACCAAAAGGCCTACCGCTTGCAGGTACTACCACAATACCTTTTTCCATCAATTTGCCCAAAACTTCTTTGGTCTTCTGCGACAATGCACTCCCAGTGCCCAGAAGTGTCATATCCAGATCAGAAACGATACATTTATACTTCACATTCTCTCCCCAATTCTATTACTTCTTACTCGTACTTAAAGTTTGTCAAGCAAATCACTTACATTCTGATACATCATCTGATTTGTATTAAAATATTTAAATAATAATTGTCCAATGCCTTTAGGGAAATACAAATCTGCCATTAGTTGATATCCTGTTTCCGCGTTAAACTTTACTGTCACAATATCTTGTGTTTCTTTTTCATCAACGCTGTATATACTCATCGTTCCGGTTGCTTTTACTCCCTGAGAAGTAAATCTACCAAATATTATTTTATTTAACCCTAAACATTGCAATAATTTTAATACTTTTTTATTCTTTAAAGAAAGATCATTCAATGTACTAAAGCTTTTCCCATTTGCCTGTACATGATTATGATGATCTCCCATCTCAGCTGATACACTATTAACAACAGAAATCTCTCCATTTTTCTTCTTTTCTTTCAATAAATCTATTGCTTTTTCTTCCTCTGAAATAAAGTCATCAATTCCAGCAAACACACATTTTTTCGTATACTCACACACAGAACAAATACAATTTATTTGAAATTTATCACCTATGTGTTTCCCCTCTCTTTTTATTCCAGTTAGTATCTTGTCCTCAATATGTATCTGATGTGAATAGCAGGGAATCAGTAATGTACAAAACATTTCATAGTAATTATCATCTTCTGATATGCCATTTCCACCAGTAATTACAAATTCTTGTTCCCCACTACATTCATCAATGTCAATACTTTCAATCACTTCTATCAACGCATGATTAAAAGAAGTATTAATCTGCATGATAGTTTTTCGCAAGTCAGAATCCATAATTGTTTTTATGTTTATTGGAAATGGTTGTATTGTTCTTCGGCACATTCTTTCAATCATGCCTTTATAAAGCAAAATTCGTAATCTATGTTTGCTATCCTGCTTAGTACACAATTTTATCATCTTCAGGAAAAAGGAAATATTAGTTTCAATTTCTTGTGCATCAGATAGTTCAAACATATATGGATCTATCAATACACTCATTATAATCCCTTTCTTTCCAATGCTGCTTCCAAGATAGAGTCTAATAGTTCTTGTGTTTCATCTCTAAAATCCTTAGGATATTCAATATTTCCCAAACCTGAAATATTCGCAGACTCCACTTTTGTTCCGCCTATATTCTGAAAGAAATTAACTGCCGCCGACTCCCTGGGATAATTATTTTTAACAATATGATATCTTAATCGCAGCAAAAAATATTCACTATGTGTTTCAATAATCACATTTCTTCCTTGCTTGGAAAATTCAACGAACATATCAGCCAATCGACTTTGTGAATATGGATGCAAATGCAATTCCGGTTGTTCAAAAACCAATATTTCATTAGGTTCAGATAGCAATACAGATATCAGAACCGGTAAAACTTGACTAGTACCAATCCCCACATTCATAATATCTGATTTTATTTGTTCCATGTTTTCAATAGAAACACTAAATCCAAACGAATTCTTTTTATCAACATTTACAGCACTTGCAACATTTAGATGAATCATCCATTCGGCTAGTGCTTCCGCCAATGTACATTTTTCTTTACCCCTCGGCAAAATATACTCCTTCTCTTTTCTATTTTCATGCAATAAAACTGATGCAAAATATGAACCTGTCGGTCCAACATATTTGGGAATTGTCTCAAATCCAATATTATATAATCCTTTTGGTGTTTCTCGAATCGGACCAACAAAAAAGATTTCAGAAATAATATCTGTATAAAAACTATCATAAAAATCTAATGTATATTTTAATTGCGTTAAATTATTACTTTTTTCATCATCCCTATCTAATAACCAGAATGGTTTATTTCCCAAATTATACATTCCTTTTAAGTCAGACACCTTTGGAATTGAACGTTTATATTCTGATATATATGCTTCAAATTCTGTAAGGATAGGTTCCAACTGTTCTAAAGGTTCCGCATTCAGAAAAGACAGTTCTAATATTTTAATTCGAATATCTTTAGGAAATATACTATTAATAGTACTATACGTCGGCAACTCCATGCCACAATATTCATCAATAAGATTTTCCACACGAATCGCCAGTTCATGTGCATTCTCCGTCAATGCTTTGTTTTCTATCTCACTATCTTGAGCTCTATTTAATAACCTCAAATAAAATTCCCTAATTGCATCTATACCAACAGGTTCGCCTAATGCCATCGTCGGTGTTTTCTGCGAAATCAATGTCTGTGCCAATGCATTTACTAACTCTGCGGCTTTACTATTTATCTCCATATCATAATGCACGGCATAATCTGAAATCAGTAGATTATAAATGTCCACACTAAATACACTACGCTCTCCATTTATATATAAATTATACAATTCCTTGTCTGCTTTCTTTAAGGACAACCGCATGTTTTCAAAATTTATATCTATACACTCTAAACTTGCCGATGTGCCGTCTTCACCTCTTTTGAAACTCCATCGGATTTTGAAATCATCTTCGTCTAATGTATTTTCAGATATTTCATTCTGTTCTAATACAGCAGCAAACGAAAAAACATTTAACTCAGAATTTGATATTACATCATCATAATCTCCCAATGCAACATATTTACCCGATAATAAAAGCTCTTCATCCGGGCTATTACATTCCATTGTCTGTTTAAGTACCAGCAATGCTTGTAATGCTGTACTTTTTCCACTACTATTTGCTCCTAATAATACAGACAAATCAGAAAACTGTACATATTGCTTATTCACATATGATTTAAAATTTTCTATTTCTATCCCTTTTAAAACAATCCCCATTTTTTCTCCTTCTACAAAAATTCAGTCAACTAAAAAGTTGACTGAAAATATTGTTTTATACTACTATTTGTTATTTTTGTTCCTCTAGAATAGGCATCACGCCATGGCTTTTGCTTATGTGTCAAATCCACCAATTCATATGCCGTCTTTTTTCCATATTCATTCCAGATAGCAGCCAAAGTTTCCTTCACATCGAAATCCCTTAAAAAATCATTACCTTCTCTTTCCGGAATCTCTGAACGCCCATATTTTCTGAATGTCTCATACACTTTTTCATTAACTGGTCCATATTGCCACGCTTCAAATTCATCAGGAAATGCGGCTTTATCATCCCATACATAGCTCCAGCCTTGAGCCAAATATAAGAGTTTTTGCAATTTTAGTGGTGTTAATGAATATTTTTTTCTTCCATATGACAAAAATACTAAATAGCGTGCTGCATCTAATATATCAACCATATGAATCCCTCCTTACTATTGATATGTATAGCAAACATATTTAGCATCTAATAAATCGTTTTGCTATACATATGCATGTAAAAAGTCAAACTGCTACTTATAATATAGTATACCAAAATATTTATTCTTATGCAATTCCAACTTTATATTCTTTCGATTTGGCCGGCCTTATCCAAAAATCCCACCGATCAGAACATAAGACAGCAAATACATGATTACCGACGCCATTAAAACTCCGCAGACAATCGCCAAAAACGCTTTTTTCCAGTCGATATCCAAAAGGGACGCGATCAGCGCTCCGGTCCACGCTCCGGTTCCCGGAAGCGGAATTCCCACGAACAGCACCAGACCCCAGAACTCATATTTCTCAATCTGATCACTCTTACTCATAGCCTTCTTTTCCAGCTTCTCCACCATGGGGCGGAACAGCCGTGTTTTTCTGAGCCATGCAAAAATCGGTCGGATCAGCCACAGAATAAATGGAATCGGAATCAGGTTGCCGATCAGGCAGATTGGAATTGCTCTCCATGTAGGAATATCCAAAAATGCCGGCCCTGCCGCCAGGATTCCTCCTCTCAGTTCCAAAATCGGTATCATGGAAATGATAAAAATTACCACTTCCTTAGCTGCCTTGCCTCCCAAATGTGTCACAAACCACTGTACTAATGTTTCTGTCATAAATTCTCTCCTAATATAATTATTATACTCTCTCGCGAGGTGCCATTTCCCCTATCTTTCCAGAAGAATCCCTTGGTTTACATAGCCTTACAAAAATGTCCTGCGCTCAATTATTCCATCTTCCAGTAAATTATAAGCTACCGCCTCTCCCCATATACTCCTTCAGGAAAGCAAACAACGCCTCCATCTCTTCCCGGGTCCCTATCGTGACCCTCAGGTACTGCTTGATCCTCTCGCTTCCCCAATACCGCACATAAATGCCCTGCTCCTTTAATGCCGTAAACAGCTCTTTTGCATCATACTCCGGGTGAGAGACAAAGAGGAAATTGGCGCCGGATCTCGGAAATACAAAGCCCAGCTTTCTAAATTCCTCCTCGACCCACCCTCTGGTCTCCACAATCTTATTCACTGTCTGCTCAAAATATACTTTGTCCTTCACCGCTTCCACTCCGCAGACCAAAGAAGGCCGGTTCATGGTATAGGAATTAAAGGAATATTTGGCATCATTCAAATATTTGATCAGAAGCGGACTTGCAATCGCATACCCAATCCGCATACCCGCCATAGACCGTGATTTGGAAAATGTCTGCACAACGATCAGATTCTCATATTTTTCCAAAAGAGACAGTGCCGACTCCCCTGCGAAATCGACATACGCCTCGTCCACGATCACGACCACGTCCTGATTATGCCGGATTATATCCTCCACAAATTCCAGATTCTCGTAAATCGAAGTCGGCGCATTGGGATTCGGGAAAATCACGCCGCCATTTTCTCCATAATAGTCCTCCCGCACGATTCGGAAATTCTCATCTACCTTTTTGCACTCATAGGGAATCCGGTAAAGCTCTGCCCATACTTTATAAAAAGAGTATGTAATATCCGGGAAATAGATCGGCTTATCCGAATTAAAAAAGGTCAGAAAACACATGGACAGTACATCGTCAGACCCAACGCCTACAAACACCTGATTCTTTCCTACATGATAATAGTCGGCAAGGGCCGTAACCAGAGCGTCCGACGTCGGATCGGGGTACAATCTGAGTGCGTCTGCGTGCTCGGAGAGTTCTTCCATCGCACGGACCACCCCCGGCGCCGGCGGATATGGATTCTCATTGGTATTCAGCTTGATCACTTTATTCTGCGGCTGTTCTCCCGGAACATAAGGTTCCACCTGCCTGATATTTTTTTCAAATGCTTTCATGCTATTTTCCACTCTCTTCTACTATTTTGCATACTCTGCTGCCAGCTCTTTGAATTTCGGCAGAGAATTCACGATCGTCTCGTACGCCACGCAATATGCGATTCTCACATATCCCGGACAACCGAAAGAGCTTCCCGGTACGATCAGAATATTGTATTTCTTCGCAGCCGCACAAAACGCCTTCTCGTCTTCGATCGGTGCTTTTACGAACAGGTAAAATGCTCCCTGCGGTTTAATGCATTCAAAGCCGCAATCCTTCAGCCCGTTATAAAGGGTCTCTCTGTTTCTGTCATAATAGGAAATGTCTGTCTTCTCATTCAGGCATTTCTTAACTACCTTCTGCTGAAGGGTCGGTGCATTTACAAAGCCCAGAATACGGTTTGCCACATTCGCCGCTGCAATCACCGTCTCGGAATCCGTCACCTCGTCGGGAATGACCAGATAGCCGATCCGCTCCCCCGGAAGAGACAAGGATTTGCTATAAGAATATCCTACGATCGTATTTGCATAATACTTCGTCAGATACGGAACCTCCACCCCGTCATAGGCCAGCTCGCGGTAGGGCTCATCGGAAATCAGGTAAATCTCCGTTCCGAATTCCTTCTGTTTTGCCTCCATGATCGCTGCCAGCTTCTGAATCGTCTCCTCCGAATAGACGACTCCCGTCGGGTTATTGGGCGTATTTACAATCACTGCCTTTGTCTTCGCTGTAATCTTCTGTTCAAACTCGTCAAGCTTCGGCTGGAAATCCACGGTATTCGGAGAAATCTCCACGATCACGCCGTCAAAGTTATTCACATAGCTTCTGTATTCCCCGAAATATGGAGCAAACACGATCACTTCATCGCCCGGGTTCAAAAGGGTCTTCAGAATGACATTCAGGCCTCCTGCCGCACCGACCGTCATCGTGATATTTTTTGCCGCAAATGCTGTCCCGAACCGTTCATTGAGGGAATCTGCCACTGCCTCGCGAACGTCCTCATACCCGGCGTTACTGTTGGTATATCCATGAAGTACCAGTGTATCCTCCTCATTCAGCAAATCTATAATGGCTGTCTTCACCGCCTCCGGTGCCGGAACATTGGGATTTCCCAGACTAAAATCATATACATTCTCAGCTCCGTAAAGCTTTGCCAGTCTGTTGCCCTCCTCGAACATTGCGCGGATTGCAGAACTATTTGCTACCATACCTTCCATCTTCTTTGAAATCATCTTGCTTACTCCTTCCTGATTGTATAAATCTACAAGGTTCTCCCTGTACCGCTTTATCTTTCTTCAAAACGAACAGATATGCCTTGACTCTTCCTCATTTTACGTAAAACCTTTTGTTACTGCCCTTCGGGCCTTAGCGTCACAATCCCTTTGTCCACCATAAATACGGGCTTGTATGAGAGCTTCGCTTTTCTCAGGCCTTCAATTCCCACATCGTCCTCCCGGTTCACGAACTCATAACGTCCCTGAATCTCGTGCTCCACAAACTGCTGGTTGATCACGGTATAGGCGCCTTCCACCTCCGCATAAGCCTTCTCGATATGAACCACAAAGGTATCGTCATTAACCGGCTCCCCTAATGTGAACGCCACGATTTCTCCGTCCACCCGGACAAATCCGCCGGAGAGGTGCAGTTCCTCAAAAAGCCGGAGAGAATTCAGCGTCACGCACATCTCTGCATTCTTCTCCTCATCGTCCTCGCAGCCGTTCAGATTCCGCCATCTCAGCGCCATCTGGAAGCACTCCTCCAGATTTTCCTTCGTCAGCTTCTCGTAGCTCCAGTGCCCCTCATGTACCAGCTTAAATTTATTAATATGATTCCGCTTGCTATGCAGTTTTTTCCCGGAAAGTGTGGCGAGTTTTTCCGCTTCATAGACATAGTCCGCCTCATCACGATGGTACTCTACCTCAAACATTCCCGGAAACCAGTTCTCCAGCTTCTCAAAATTCTCATGTGTAACTCCGTACATACAGAATGGCTGTCCATCTTCCCTGGCCCACCCGACCATCTCCGGAATGACCGCCTTTACGTCCTCATCTTCTCCCGCCGGAAACGCATACCCATAACCGGCGCTGTTATCCCGGAACAACAATACATTCTTATACAGGGCAAATTCTACATTATAGTGCTTCGCCCACAAAAACACATTGGCAAACGTCCGGTCGCAGCTTCTGCTGGGGTACTTATGAAAATATCCTGAGATCAGCTCCTGATCCTCCAGCATCGGTCTTCTGAAATTTATCTCTTCTGTCATACTATATCCTTCTTCATTTCTTACTTTTTGTGTCTCTTCCAGCGCAGCCATGTAAACTTCCTCCTCGCCTGCCGTCATGTTCTCTTATATATTTAACATTCTTGCATCAGGCTGCCTCTTCGATAGTATATCACAATTTTCACGATTTTTCGCTAGTTTCCTGTTTTTTTATATTCTACCTAAATTGCAAAAGTAAATTCCACCTACTTTTTCTTTGATAGAAGTTACTTTTGCATAGGTTGAATTTAGTCCTGCATACGTATTATGATGGTTTTATTCCTGACAGCAGTAGAAGGAGACATCATGAGTAAACATATCCCAGGAAACCATAAACATCTTACTACCGCAGACAGACTTTATATTGAACGCCAGTTGAATGCAGGGGCTTCTTTTAAGGAGATTGCTTGTTACCTCTGCAAAGATCCCAGTACCATATCCAAAGAGGTGCGTTCTCACCGTCTATCCGATTTCTATCCAGGCAAAGGACTCTTCCTGAATGCTAAAAATTTCTGCGTCCACCGTTTCCATTGCCAAAAAAAGAATGTCTGCAGAAAAATCATTCTCTGCGATACGAAATGTTCTTCCTGCCCCTCCTGCAACCAGCACTGTAAGGATTTTGTGAAGGAACGCTGTAACAGACTTGACCGGGCTCCCTATGTCTGCAATGGTTGCGATAAGACCCATGTCCGTTGTACCGTTCCTCATAAATACCATTACGATGCTCTCTTTGCAGACCGCAAATACCGCGAAATGCTTCGGGATTCCAGGTCTGGTATTAACCTTTCAAAAAAGGAACTCCACCACATTGATGAGGTCGTTACCCCTCTGATCTGGCAGGGCCATTCTCCCTATCAGATCGTTGTGGAACATCCGGAACTGGGGCTTTCCGTACGCTCCATTTACCAATACATAGAACTCGGACTGCTTACCGGACGCAACATCGACCTGAAACGGAAAGTGAAGTTCAAGGCACGCAAGTGCCACAAAACTCAGATTACAGACCGGCAGGTGTTTTCCGGCCGCCTCTACAGTGATTTCCTCCAACTCCCTCCCACGCACGTAGTTGAAATGGATACCGTTAAGTCTTCGCGGGATTCTAAAAAATGTATCCTGACATTCTACTTCCGGGACGAGAAACTGTTCCTTGCCTATCTCTTGAACCGATGCACCAAAGGCGCTGTCCGTGCTGTTTTTGACCGTCTGGAAGCACGGCTCGGCACGGAAACATTCCGCATCCTGTTTGAAACGGTCCTGACAGACCGGGGCGGTGAATTCGGTGATCCACTGGCCCTGGAAACCGGCATGGATGGCAGCCAGCGTACTAATATTTATTATTGCGATCCCATGCGCAGCGGTCAGAAAGGTGGCGTTGAAAATGTTCACACAAAACTACGTGAGATTCTTCCGAAGGGTACCAGCTTCGAATATCTGACGCAATGGGACCTGAACCTGATTGTAAATAACATCGATTCGGTTCCGCGCCAGAGCCTGCTCGGCCTTACTCCATATCAGGCGGTAAAGGAAAACTTCGGTATGGATATCTTGGCAGCACTTCAGCTCAAGCCTGTCAATCCAGAAAAGATCGTCCTGACGCCTGAGCTGATTAAGTAACCCATAAACCCAAACAAAAAATCTGCTGTTAGGTAATTCTGCTTTTAAATCTTCATAAAAAATAAACAAAGCTAATAGAATTTAGTCCTGCACACGACATTTCCTGTTGGCTTGTTTGCCATACCCTATTTTAGAATATTTGCTTGGATTAGAATCTATTATAACCCATTTTTTCGTCCTATGCTCAAAAAAAGTTTAAAAAAACAGCAGATTTTAAAGGCGGGTAGAATTTACTCCTGCACTGGAATTTACTTTTGCAATTAAGGTTTTTATATTCTAAGCTGTTAAACCCCGTTTAAAGGCCTAGCAACACAATATGCACTAGTTCTGGAAATGCATATGATACAGCGCCTCATAAACGCCCTTCCTTTCCAGCAATTCCTCATGTGTCCCTTCTTCCGCGATTCCATTCTCCGTCAGCACCAGAATCCGCTTTGCATTGCGAATGGTGGTCAGTCTATGCGCGATCACGAACGTGGTACGGTTCTTCGCCAGATCTTCCAGAGAATTCTGTACCACCTTCTCACTCTCATTGTCCAGAGCCGAGGTCGCCTCGTCAAAAATCAAAATCGGCGGATTCTTCAGAAATACTCTGGCAATGGACAGTCTCTGCTTCTGGCCGCCGGATAATTTCACGCCTCGCTGTCCGATATCGGTGTCGTAGCCCTCCGGGAATCCCATGATAAATTCATGCGCATTCGCGCTTCTCGCCGCGCGCACCACATCTTCATCGGTCGCGTCCGGCCTGCCGTAACGGATATTGTCCATGATCGTTCCCGCGAACAAATACACGTCCTGCTGTACGATTCCCACGTTATTTCTCAGATCGTCCAGCTTCATATCCCGGATATCTATACCGTCGATGAGGATCGCACCTTCACTTGCCTCATAAAACCTGGGAATCAGGCTGCAGAGCGTGGTTTTTCCCACGCCGGAGGGCCCGACAAGCGCCATATATTCTCCTGCTTTTACATTCAGATTAATGTGGTTTAACACCTTTTCCTGATTATCCTCGTAATGGAAGGAAACGTCCCTGAACTCGATATCTCCTCTTAAAGTATCCACATGCACTGCGTCCGGCTTATCAGAAATATCCGGTGCGATCGCCATAATCTCCAGAAACCGCTCGAATCCGGTATAGCCGTTCTGGAACTGCTCGGCCGAATTCACCAGCTTTTTCACCGGCTCCGTGAAGTTATTAATATAAAGAAGGAAGGTGATAAGATCCGCCACATCTACCGACCCGGTAGTAAGGAAGCTTCCGCCTGCCACCAGGACTCCTACCGTGACCAACGTGGTCAGCGCATTCAGTCCGGAATGGTACATTCCCATATAGCGGTAGCTTGTCCGCTTAGCCCGGACAAAATTGTCATTCCCCACACGGAATTTCTTCAACTCCTCCCGCTCATTTGCAAAGGATTTGACCACCCGGATACCGGACAGACTGTCCTCGATCTGACTGTTGATATCTGCGATCTTCGCCCGGTTCTGTGCAAATGCTCTCTTCATCTTCTTATTATAATACACTGCAAATACCAGCATGACCGGAACAAACGCAAACGCGACCATCGTCAGGCGTGCATTCACATTTACCAGAATGAAGAAGGAACCGGTAAGCTTGATCACGGAAATCAAAACGTCCTCCGGTCCATGATGCAGAAGCTCACTGATGTCAAACAGATCGCTGGTGATCCTCGACAGCAGATGCCCCACCTTTTGATTATCATAAAATGCAAAGGTCAGCTTCTGGTAATGTCCAAAAATGTCACTTCGCATATTCGCTTCCATCTTCGCTCCCATCATATGGCCGAAATACGCGATGTAATAGTTACACCCAAACTCCACGATCACCAGCACCAAAAGGATCGCCCCCAGCATCAAAATGGTCTGATGTGCTTTTTGTGCATCAAAATATACCACTTCATTTGTGATATACCGTACCACAAGCGGAATGACAAGCGTCACGGCTGCCCCCAGGACTGCAAAAAACAAATCACTGAAAAACAACAGCTTGTACGGCTTATAGTACGCAAATAATTTCTTTAGTTTCTCCCACATTGTTTTATCCTCTCATGATCCATAAAATATTCGCCAGCATATACATGGCAACCGAGATGAACGTCCACCGGACGTTCACTTAGGTATGCATGGCAACTAAAAACCTCCCCTGTGCAAGGGAAGGCATCATTCTTTCTATCCATTATAAGCAAAATACCAGAATATTACAACCCATTATTTTCGTAAAATTCCTATATGAAAAATCAGTCTTTTAGCCCCTGTGTAACTAACTTTTTTCCAGGTCAATTTAACACTACTTGCACGCTAAAATCCTCGCATAAAATTTCTGCAAAACCTCAAAAAGTACTTTGGCAGCCTAGATGAATGTCCGGTGGACATTCATCTAGGCATACATGGCAACAGTAAACAAGTCCCACAGATCACCAAAATTACGAATCTGTAGGACTTGTACTTTTCATTCAAAAAATAGCTTCTATGACATTTTCTCAGCGAGAAGTATCTTCAGCTCTTTAATCTCTCTTCGCTGTTCCTCAATCTCTTTTCGCTGCTCCTCAATCTCCCTTTTCTGCTCTTCAATCATATATTTTACCGTATTCTCATCCAATTTTCTAAGTGCATCCGAAAACATTCTAATCGCCTCCTTAGGATGATACCGAAATTCACATACCTCCCGGTACAGCTCTGCGAAACCAGGCCGAGCCTCAATTACTCTCATAATCTCTTCCGGTTTATCTGAACCGATAAAATATAGCCAGGCTTCCAGATCATTTTTTACTGTTGCTTCTCCTTCATTATGCTTCATTTCAAAGAAAACATCAAGAGGAATAAAATAGAATTCTTGTAAAAACTCCATTTTTAATCCGGTATCAAACTGCACTTTGCCTCGATGAATATACTGTTTTGGCATCTGACGAAATTCCTTCCCGCTATTCTCAACCAAAACGATTGTATAAACAGATTTTAAATCTTTATAAGTAAAATGTTCGCCTCGGATACTTTTTTCCCGTTCATACTGACGCATTACCATATCCGCCGCATAACAGGACGCTCTTTCACCCGGAAACAAATACCCTATCTTTTGTATTTCAACGTCTCCGAGTTCACCCGTATCAAATTCTACGATAATGTCCAGTTCCAGAAGGGAACCTCTTTCTGTGATCCGGCTGTGTTCCTTCGGAAGTGCACGTTTCACCGTAAGAGGACGTCCTATAATTGCCGAGAGCAATCCTGAGAGCCGTTCCGGATGTGATTCCGCATTAAAAATGTGCTTAAAAAATGTGTCATACGTCATTTTAATGCCACGCACTCCCATGCAAAACTCAATAAAATGTTCCTGTTACTCCTTTTTTAAATCCAGAAATACCAGATATACTGACCGGTTACACCTGATTTCCTTCAGCGCCTCCTCTCTTGTTTTGAGTTGTCCAAATATTTCTTTCCTACAATCCTTTTTTTCCATATGCACTCTCCTTTTTTATATATGAAAGTGCGAATCTAGCTTATATCAGAAAGTATATGTCGATTTGACATGCAATGATTTGCTAAAAGAAAACCGAAATCTTTTAGAAAATACACCTTTATCATACTTAGAAATCATAGGTTTGTCAACCTTTATAAAATACACATTCCTTATACATTCCAAGATATTTTAAGGGAATAATACCCGGCGAGCCAATTCCGTTGCTACCCTGCAACACATTTTTCCTTAATTTAACATTTCTTTTACCCTACACTGATAGTACCATTTTTCATCTAATGCTAAACTGAGTAATAATAAAGTATACCTGCTAATCAAAAGGAGGATTTCCAAATGAAGAGAAAAAAGAATTCCGTACCAAAAGGAGCAAAATTTTATGCCCTAAAGGCTTTTTTTATACTGTTGATCATATACATCCTGTTTACCATGTTCGCCCCAGCCATAAGATGGGGATATTTAAAACTGACCTGCCAAAATCAGACCAGCGCAGAAGTATATAAGATTGAAAAATGGGATATTACAAACGGGGGCATCACCTATCCCGCTTATCGGCTTTACTATCGTTTCCAGACTCCGGATTCTAAACTGATCGAGGGCGCCACGGAAAGTAATTTTTTCTACAAAGCCACTCATCTTTTATCCGAATGCCAGGGCGAGATAAGCCAGGTTCCTCTCGGTCCTACCGTTGGAGATCATATTACAATCTATTATAACAGCCAGATTCCCAGCCGGTTTTACACTCGGAATGATCCGGCTTCACCGTTTCCGGGCATATGGATTGCAGGCATTTCTATTCTGCTTTTTTCCAGCTTCTTCGTGACCCAAAAACATCATTTAAGCACTATTTTCATACGCCCGGTTGCCTGAAAAAACAACCCGAAGCCGGTCAGGTTTCCCCTCACCAGTCCCCGGGCTGTTTCCTTTCCCATATCAATTCCGATTGTTCTCGCTATCGTGAATACTATAAAAACAGTAAAATAGTAAGAGTTACGTGAAACTCCTCTACGCTTTCCAACGATCCGGTATATCCGGACAGCCGCGCACTTTCATGACCGCGCGCATCTCCACATAACATCCGCACAACCGGCACATTCCCTGTAGGAGATAATCGCACCCTTTACAGATGGAAAGCCGCCTTTCGTACTCCTCGTCGGATACCTTATCCTCATGGGGAAGACGTGCTATATAATCATACATATTTTTGAAATATTCGGCCTCGTCCATCTCCCTTAAGAGGCATTTTCTACAATATCTCTGTCCTTCCTGCATCGCTTTTGCATCTTTCTATGCCATCTCTACTGTCAAATGCAGAACGCTGCAAGGCGGAGCGACAAATCTCAGACCCTTCTCGTTCATCTCCACTGCATCAAATTTCTGAAGCTGTACCCTCCCAGGATCCTCAAAGGTATTCATTTCATGCATCTCGCCGGTCACGATCTCGCCGGTCACCGAAGATACCCTGCAGTCTATCACTGCATCGATCTCGCTCGCTTCTTCTACAGAAAGATTGGTCACAGTGATATGGAGTTTTCCGTCCTCTCCGATGGAAACGGATTCCGTCAGATTCGGAACCATATATTCCTCCTCCAGACCGATAGTCTTCGTATCAATCCAGCTCTCCACAAGTTGTGCATCCTGATGGCATTTGTACATATCGAAAATGTGATAGGTCGGCGTTTTGATCATCTTATCTCCCTCCGTCAGAAGCATGGCCTGAAGTACATTGACGATCTGTGCGATATTTGCCATTCTCACACGGTCTGAATGCTTATTGAAAATATTCAAAGTAATTCCTGCCACCAGCGCATCACGGATCGTGTTCTGCTGATACAAAAATCCCGGATTGGTTCCCGGCTCTACCGTAAACCAGGTTCCCCACTCGTCCACGATCATCGCGATTTCCTTATTCGGATCAAATTCGTCCATGATCGCTCCGTGGCGGCGGATCAGCTCGTCCATATAGAGCGCTTTACTTAAGGTCTTGTACCACACCTTCTCATCAAAGTCGGTGGCGCTTCCCTTTTTCACCCAGCCTTCCGGGTGCACGTAGTAGTGCAGAGAAAGACCGTCCATAAAGCCATGTGGGGACCCCTCGCTATGTCTGAAGCAGGTCTCAAGAACGCCTCTGGTCCATTCATAATCATCAACATTCGGCCCACAGCAAACCTTGAGGATCGATGGCTTTATATGCTCCTGGGGATCCATGGAGTGCTGGGAGTAATCACGCACATAGGTCTGATATCTGCGGTACTCATTTGCATAATACTCCGGTGTCATGTTGCCGCCACAGCCCCAGTTTTCATTTCCTACACCAAAATAATCCACCTTCCACGGCTCCTCATGCCCGTTCTCGGCACGAAGCTTTGCCATCGGAGACACTCCTTTAAAGGTCATATACTCTACCCATTCGGACATCTCCCTGACGGTCCCGCTTCCCAGGTTCCCGTTTACATAGGTCTTACAGCCAAGCTGCCGGCAAAGTTCAAAATATTCATGCGTACCGAAGCTGTTGTCCTCCACAACACCGCCCCAGTGGGTATTGATGATGGTCTTTCTCTCTTCCTTTGGGCCGATTCCGTCTTCCCAGTGATACTCGTCCGCAAAGCATCCGCCCGGCCAGCGCAGTACCGGCACCTTGATCGCCTTCAGCGCCTCCACCACGTCTGTACGCATACCATTTACATTTTCAATCGGAGAATCCTCTCCTACATAAATACCCTCATAGATACATCTGCCAAGATGCTCCGAAAAATGTCCGTAAATCTCTTTACTGATCTTACTTAATTTTCGTTCCGTGTTAATCAATAGTTTTGCCATAGTAAGCCTCTTGTCCTCCTTATCTTTTAAGATGTCACTGCTTACGGCTCATCTAAAGCCTGAAGATTACTGCCCCAGACAGACATTCCGGTCTCTTCGTTCAAGGCGGTAAACGTCATCACATACTTTTTACCATCTTCGTCCCACTGCTTTAAGACCACGCCCTGATAGGTATTTCCATCTATGGTCAGGCTGATCTTATGATCGTCAGAGAACTCCCAGGTTCCCTTTGCCTCGCCAGAGATCTCCCCGTTCTTCTTAAGCTCGATCAAAACAGATTCATTCATTTGTGCCGAAATCTGCCGGCTATGGTTGATATACTTATAGGTTCCTGCCACCTCAGACTCTTTATAGGAAGCGATCGTCTCTCCCGTATAGCGATAAGGCGCCACTACCGGCCAGCCTGCATCATTGAAGAACATCTGATGTACCCGGACCTGGTGCTCCTCCCCGCTGTTCTCAAAACGGGTGTGATAGATCAGGAAATATTTGCCACTCTCCTCATCATATAAACAGGAATTGTGTCCTGGAGACAGATAGCCTTTGCGGTCCTCCCCGTCTTCCCCCTCGCTCCAGAGGAATTTGTAGCAGCCCATCAGCTTCGTACCGTAGAGTGCAGCCGTCGCATCACTAAACGCGCTGCCCTTTGGTCCCTCACATTCTATCATGTCCTGGCCCATGGAATCCTCATAAGGACCATCCGGCGTTTTGGAACGGCAGACTCTGATATTATACCCGCCGTCGGAATCCAGCCCACCAAAGGAGAGGAACATATAGTAATATTCCGTATCCGAATTATAGATGACATAAGGAGCCTCAATCCGAAGATGATTCCCTCCTAACAATTTCTTCCCATAGCCGGATTCCAGAGGAAGTCCGCTCACCGGGTCCAATTCTTTGACAAAGATACCTCCTGAATAGGAACCATAGATCATCCACAATCTTTCTTCCTGATCATAAAATACGACCGGATCCACCACATTTGGGTCTACCGTTGACATATAGATCTTGCCGTTCTCGCTGGGTTGCGGCTCCGGCATACCTGATTTCAACAGAAGTCCCTGATTCTCGTAGGGACCTGACACACTGTCTGATATGGCCATTCCCAGGCAGGATAAGGGCTCATCTCCCTGACAGTTGCAATAATAGAGATGATATTTTCCATCTTTAAGTTTAATCACATCCGGCGCCCAGAAGGTATTGCTGTGCGCCCATTCAAAGGCTTCACGCATTACGTTATATACGTCCGGAATGATCGGATTCTCATTCTTGATTCCCTGATTGACATAAGTCCAGTTGATCAGATCATCTGTCTTAGCCACTGCAAGATGAGAACCAAATATATAGTAAGCCCCGTCCTCTCCTGCCACGATTGACGGGTCATGCACCGAAACCTCCTCAAAGGTCTTTTCCACCGGCGGCTCCGCCTTCAGCTTCTCACCGCAGCCGGTGAGAAGCACTGCCGCCAGCGCTATACAAATTGCTGCCTTTTTTTTCATAGCTTTTCCTCTCAAACCGACACACTGCCGGCCGTAGAGTATCGGAAATTCTATTCGCCATGCCCGCTACATCGGGCTGTACGCGATCCTTGCCTGGATCGCCTGGCTGTAATTTCCAAACTTACTGCCGAAAATGGTCAGTCCTCCAACATTTTGAGCATCCTTTGGCACTTCAAAACGGAAGCGGATCGTGCTCTTATAATCAAGCTCAAACTGCCTGATATTCACATCTGAAATTTTAAGTCCGTCTACAAAAGTACCTTTTTTATCAATTTTGATCATTTTAAGCAGTCCATACTGATTCCAGTTCGGGAACCACCAGTCTGGGGTAAAAATTCCCCGCACATCACCGAAATCTCCGGGACTCGTCCACATTCCGATATTCACACCGTTCAGATAAAAATAGATATCTGACGGCCAGTCATTGTTGACTCCCGGTGCCTCAGAACTCATCTCCAGAGACAGGGTAATCTGGTCGATCTTCGTGGAGGGCGGCAAAAGCGTGGGAATCATGTACTCCACATAGCCCCTTCCAAACCACAGGATCTCTGCACTCATACGGTCCGGGTGTGCAAAATATCGCGGGTCATCTGCCTCTCCGATCAGCGCCGTAGCGGTAGCCAGACCGCAGGTCGGATATACCTCATAATCCATATACTGCCCCACCGGAATATCCGTGACAAATACATTTCCATCTTCCTCTGCCTCATCGGATACTACCTCCACCAGGATCTTATCCACATCTACTCTGCAGATCTTCTGATTCCCATGCCCGGTACGTTCCAGCAGTATTTTCACAATTCCGCTCTCTTCCAGTTTCCGAATATGGCTGGTAAGTGCTCCGTTCGTGACACCCAGTGCGCTCGCCAGCTCATTAATATTCATTTCCCGATTTTCAAGCAATAGTTTTACGATTCGAATGCGCAGCTCTGAGCCAAGTGCCTTAAAAACATCCAACCCCTCATCCAGGTTCTTAATATGTAACATTGGCGTCCTCTCTTTCTTTTCACCTCAACGCAAAACAAGTGAAAAATGTATAGTAGTTTATAAATATCTAAAATAAACTATACACGAATTTTCCCCAATATGCAAGTGCCGAATCGTCAAATCCGGTCACCGCATACGTCGTCTGACTATTCTCGAAATCCCAGCATTTATGCACCCTTCCGGAACGTATTAGGTGTTCTGCTTCCTCATTTTCCATACGTACTGCTTCTTTTATTCTGTTATCCTTATCCTCAAACCGGATAAATTCCCAGTATCCGTTTTGCTCCTTTGGCACCGTCTCGGCAAGTTCCCTTACATAAGGCTCGGGGCTTAGCACCGGCCAGCCGTTCAGAAAGAACATGGGACGCACCATCATATAATGCATCTTATAACTGTTTCTGTTCTCCCTTCTGTCATAGGTCCGATGGATACGCGCGCCATCGCGAATATGATGCACGAAGAAATACCCTTCGCTGACCGGATCATAAAAGGGAACTCCATGCCCCGGTCCCCGCAGACCATCCCATCTCCAGCCTTCCCGCCCCTTCGCCGCATTGGGCATCTTGGCCTGGAACCGGTAACTGCCTGCCAGCTTCACTCCCATGGATTCCTCCACTAACGAACGTCCTTCTTTGTCCACATAAGGCCCCAGAACCTGTTTACTGCGCCCCACCCGGATATCGTAGGTATCTCCCAGCCAGCCGTAAGACTGAAACAAATAGTAGTATCCACACTGCGGAACATAGATCACCGAAGCCCCTTCCGGCCCGTCAATCGGCGGATGGGGATGTTTTCTTGAAATACATTTTCCCAGATTCTTTGGATTTCCATCTTTGGGAAGTCCCGTGGACGCATCCAGCTCTTTGATATAAATTCCGCCAAAAAACGAACCATATACCAGAAAACATTTCTCTTTTTCCCAGATCACATGCGCATCGATGGCATTCGGGAAGGTGTCGTCCGTTCCCCAGGTATCCATCACAACACCTCTGTTTTCAAAAGGCCCCAGCGGGTGCTTAGATGTAGCCAGCCAGATTCGGGATTCCGAGCTTCCGAATCTCCGAGTGGCAGAATAGAACATGCGGTACTCTCCCCTTACATATTCCACGTAAGGAGCCCAGAAGCCAGCCGTTTTAGGGTAGGCACCGTTATCCCGTCCTTCCAGGATCGCCTGCTTTGACAGAACAGTTCCCTCATATTTAAAATGTACCAGATCCTCTGAGCTTCGTACGGGAATGCCGATTCCGTCCTTTAGTCCACAGGAAGGCATAAAAACATCCGTAGAATAAGAATAATATTTTTTACTGACCGGATCCCACATCATAGAGGGGTCATGAGAACCAAGCGCTGCATTCGTGCCCACATCATAATCATTTAATCGCAGTATACCATCCAACGTCTTATTTCCTTTCTATTACCGAACCTATTCACCAAAGTAAAAGCCGACAAACGGTCTGTTTGTTTAAAAAAGGGCTGTTTTGATGACAAAACAACCCTTTTTTCTGCCATTTTTCTCAAGCGTCAGCCCGTAGGACCGTTCTTGTTTTTCTAACCTTTTACACCTGATACTGCCATAGATTCGATGATGTAACGCTGGAAGAAGAAGAACAACAATAGCGTCGGCAAAATCGCCAGTACAGATGCCGCCATGATCAGCGGATAATCGCTGTTTACCGCATAGTAGGAGTTGAAGGAACGAATCACTACCTGCAAGGTGAACCACTCTTCATTCTGAATGAAGATCGTCGGTGCAAGATAGTCATTCCAGATTCCCATGAACCACAGGATCAGCTGTGTCATAAGTGCCCCCTTCATCAGCGGGAAGAAAATCGCATAATACATCTTAAAATAGCTGCAGCCGTCAATCTTCGCCGCTTCTACGATCGAATCCGGCACACTGGTCAGGTTCTGGCGCAGGAAGAAGATGATGCTGACATTACCAAAAAGTCCCGGAATGATCAGTGGCAGCAGCGTATTGGTCCAGCCCATTCTCGTAAACATGACGTACTGTGGAATCATAACGACTGCGAACGGGATCATCATAGTAGCCAGAAGGCCAAGGAAGATCGCGTTCTTTCCCCGGAATTTCAGTTTACTGAAGGAGAATGCTGACAGGGAAGAGGTAAATCCACCCACGATCAGCACCGGCAGTGCAACGATCAACGTGTTACGAAGACCACGCAGGAATTCCGGTTTCGTAAGAACCTCACTGTATTTTCCAAATTTCCACGGGTCCGGTATGATGCTGAAGTTTGCAGAAAGAATCTGATTCTTCGTCATAAAGGAACTCAGGACCATGTAAACCAGAGGGAATACCATGACGATCGCTCCGAGCAGCAATGCGATGAAAATGATCCTGTCAATCATCTTGCTCTTCTTCGATTTAATCTCTGAACTTTGTAAATCTTTTTTATTTGCCACGTCTTCCACCTCCTACTCAATCGTCTTGACCCATTTATCCTGACCCTTGAAGTTAATTGCCGTAACAATAAATATAAGGATAGCCAGAAGAAATGCCATTGCTGAACCATAACCCATCTGGTTGCTTCCGAACGCCTTGTCGTACAGATAGAATACTACGGTCGCTGCACTGTAATTCAGACCACCTGTCGGAACCATGACCAGGACTTCTACGAATACCTGGAAACCACCGATCAGACCTGTGATCAGAAGGTAGAACGTAACCGGAGAAACAAGCGGGACCGTGATATACCGGAACAAGTTCCAGCCACTGGCACCGTCGATCTGTGCTGCCTCATAGTAATCACGCGGGATTCCCTGAAGACCAGACAAATACAAAATGATCGAAGAACCAAGCCCCTTCCATACCATGAATATGATCATGGATATCTTGACCCAGAACTCATCTCCCAGCCAGTTCGGGCCATGCGCACCGGAAATTAATTTCACGATACTATTGAGCAGACCATAATCATAGTTAAATACCCACATCCACAGGATTGCCACTGCAACCAGGGAGGATACGACCGGTACATAGTACAGGGTACGAAGCACCTTGATACCACGGATCTTCCGGTTCATCGCAACTGCGATCAAAAGTCCAAGAATCATTCCTATCGGAATACCTACCATGTAAATAATGGTATTTACCAGAACCTTCCAGAATTTCGCATCTGTCAATAGCTTTGTATAGTTGGCAAGACCTATGAAATTGTCCAACATGTTGTTCATACCGTTCCATTTTGTCAAGCTGGCCACAAATGCAAACGCAATAGGGAAGGCCATAAAGATACAGAATCCGATGAATGCCGGCGCTACGAACGTAAGTCCCCAGCAATGCTCTTTGAATTCTGCCTTATTCATTTTCTTTTTAACAGGTTTTGTATTGCCTCCACTCATACACTTACCTCCATATGAGAGATGGCCGGCCACTTCCTAAGCCAGCCATCTCTTTCCACTGCCTTCTTACTTATAGAAGGAGTGTCTCTCATTCCTTAGTTACTCTACACTATCCCACGCATTATCAAGCGCTTCCTGCATCTTCGGCTGATATTCTTTTACAAATTCGTCAACCGTCATAGAACCGTTCTTTACGTTATCCAAATTTGCTGTAAACTCATCAAACCATTCTGCATTCGGAGTATAGGTCGTTTCCTGGAATCTTCCTTCGTACTTGTCATTTCCGCTCAGGTAGTTGAAGAATACGTCCACATTTGACGGGAACGGAAGGTCACCGCTTTCAATCGCAGTACGGAACTCACCCTCTGCAAGACTTGCCAGGTTCGGCAGCTGAATAGACTGTCCGCCTACCACGCCTGAAAGCTCCTTCTGTCCATCTTCATTTGCGCAAAGATAAGAAACAAGCTCCGCTGCCTCTTCTTTGTTCTTGCTGTTTGCAGATACACAGAAGCCTACGGTTCCAAGCCATGTCATACTCTTTCCGGTAGACAGTGTCGGATATGCGCACAGATCCCAGTTGAACGGGAATGTCTCTTTGTCCATAAATGCTGCGACATCCCAGGTACCACATGCATAGAACGCTTCCTGTCCTGCAAGCCATCTCTGATATACACCAAGAGAAGCATCCTGCTCAACAGTCGGGGTAACTTTATGTGTTACTGTCAGGTCGATGTACTTCTGGAGCGCTTCTTTAAACTCCGGTTTGTCGATCTCTACAGTCTTGTAGTCATCAGACAGGAATGTTGCACCGTTAGACCAGATGTACTGCTGAACCATGAACGCATTTGCCAGACCGCAGCCCCACTGATCGACCTCGCCGTCGCCGTCGGTGTCTTTGGTGAACTTCTTGCAGACTTCTACGAATTCATCATATGTATACGGGTTTTCCGGATCCGGATACGGGATTCCTTCTTTGTCGAAGAGGTCCTTGTTGTAAGCATATGCGAATACAGATGCATCCTTCGGAAGTGCATACAGGTCGCCTTCTCCTACTTTCTCACCATCGTAACGGTAACTGTTCAGTGCCTCTTTTGCAACCAGGTCGTCTGTGGAGATTCCCTGCTTGTCAAGCAGCGGCTGCAGATTCTCGATGTAGCCGTTCTCTACGAACTGCTGTACCGATTCCGGTCCTACATAGAAGATATCCGGCAGCTTCTGGGCAGTCATCATACCGGTCAGAGTCTTGGAATACTCATCCTGAGTGGTAATCTGAACATCGACATTGCCAATCGTGTCCTCGTGATCCTTCTGCCACTGTTCGATCATGCCTTTGTAGATCGGTGACTCATGGTCGTTTGCAAAAATAAATACTGAAAGATTCTTTTTGCCGTCAGACGTTGTGCTACTGTCTTTTCCGCCGCATCCTGTCAAGATAGTTCCCACAGCAAGTACCGTCGCCAGAATAATAGCGCTTACCTTTCTCAACTTCATGTTACAATCCTCCTTTTCATATTCCTTTTTTACAGCTATATCTGCTGTATTTCTTTAACCATCTTCATTCTAACACATTGATTTAGTTTTAGCAATATTATTTTAGATTTTTGTAACATTTGATGTTTATATTGTCTATCTTATCTAATTTATTTACTTTTTTTTGTGCATTTCGTATATTTGAAAAGATGTATTTTAGTTTTATCTAAAATACATCTTTTTAATTGCCTTGGTATTCCTAAATAAAAATCCAATGGACGTTTATCTCGGTAACCTATTAAATAAAAAAACACAAAATCCATTTCCCGTCATTTTCCCCATAAAGCTCTATGCATTTTCCGTCCCGACGATCCATTTCATCGGATTTTTCTCATATGCAAAAATTGGGAAGCCTTTCTCATCATACTGCATCCGCATAATGAGCGCATGACGGTTCGGATCGTAAAGCGGATTACCGATCACTTCATCGTAAGGGCGGGCATGATAAATACAAAGATCGGTCACCCCGTCCTCCGCCTTTACAAAACAGTTATGCCCCGGCCCATAAATACCTTTACCTGCATCCGTCTTAAGGACCGGATGGCGCAGCTTCGTCCAGGAACGCGGGTCCAGAATATCTGCATTTTTATCAGCATACAACATTCCCATACAATAGTCTACCCCTGTCTCGCTGGCTGAGAAGGTCAGGAACAGCTTATCTCCATGCTCCAGGATGTCCGGGCCTTCATTGACCCAGAAACCGATGCGCTCCCAGTCATAATCCGGAGTGGTGATAAGTACCTGAGCCGTGCGAAGCTTCACAGGCGATGCCATCTCCGCAATGTACAGATTAGAGATCTGTTTGCCCACCCCGGTCTTCTCTGCCCAGATATAGTAGTTCTTTTCTTTATGCCGAAAGACCGTCGCATCCAGTGAAAAGGAATGGAAGGAAAATGGATCGTCGTCCGCTGCCTGGATCATTCCCATCTCGATCCACGGATCTTCCATCGGATCAGCCCCTGTACATTTCAGCACATAGGGCCGAATCTCCCACTCATCATCCTTATCTCCTGCCGCATAGTAAATATACCAGCCGTCCTCCACATAATGAAGCTCCGGCGCCCAGATGTGAAGACTCTGCTCCCCACTCTCATGCCTGACCCAAAGCGTCTTTTCCCTGGCATCACGAAGTCCTGCGATAGTTCGGGCGCTTCGCAGCACCACCCTGTCATACTCCGGCACAGACGCTGTAAAATAATAGGTTCCATCCGTATGCTTATATACATAAGGATCAGCCCTCTGTTCTATAAATGGTTGATTATATGCCGTGTGTTCATAATTATTCTTATTCATCCCGGTTCCTCCATTTTAAAATACAAACTCATGACTATATACTTTCGTCAGCGTACCCTCAGTGTACCGTATTTGCAGTATAGTTTCAATACTTATTTTACATTTTAGTAAAATATTACAGATTTTTCTAAAATTTTTGTTGAAGATTACTGTAGATTTCCCATAGTGATTTAGGATATAATAAATGACAGATCACAAAGATATCACGAAAGCTAAACGAGGTGAGCATATGTATTTGTTTTCCCTGGACGGCCCTCTCTGGAGGTTTTTTAATCTGGTATATCAACTGGTGGTGCTGCATGTATTATGGATCATTTACAGTCTGCCGTTATTTACGATCGGGGCCTCCACTACCGCGCTCTACTATGCGTGTATGAAGATGATACGGACCAAGGAAGGTTATGTTCATCGGAATTTCCATCACGCCTTTAAAGAGAATTTTAAACAGGCCACGATCATCTGGCTGGCTGTAGCCGCGGGCGTCTTTCTGCTGATAACGAATTTAAGATTCGGCATATTCCTGGGAAATGCCATCGGCAAGCTGATTCTGATCGGCAATTCTGTGATACTGATTCCGTTCTTTTTGATCTGTATGTATATTTTTCCTGTACAGGCAAAGTTTGAGAACCGGATCTTAGATAATGTAAAGAACGCTTTGATTTTGTCATTTAGACATTTTCCCTGTTCTTTGCTGCTTGTGATCATATACGGATCCCTGATACTGATCACCGTATCCTTCCCGCCGTTTTTTGCACTGATGCTGTTTTGCGGAACGGGAATTGCGGCATACCTCAGTTCCAATGTATTTATTTATATCTTTCGGAAATATTTGCCTGATGAACTTGCAAATGACCTGGAAAAGTCAGGAGAATCCTTTGACTAAGACATTTTCTTAATTTCTTTTTCATTCTATTTTATAAATCAAAATGACAGCTCCTTAGAGCTGTCATTTTGGCATTTTACATTCTTTTCTATTCCTGATTCATCTTTGCGAGCTTCGCTGTCTGGTCAGCCGCAATCAGACTGTCGATGATCTCATCCAGATCACCATTCAAGGTTCCGTCCAGTTTATGCAGTGTCAGCTTGATTCGATGATCTGTCACACGACCCTGCGGGAAATTGTACGTTCTGATCTTCTCCGAACGGTCCCCGGTCCCGATCTGACTTCTTCTCGCTTCCGCCTCTGCGGACTGCTGCTTCTCCAGTTCCAGCTCATATAATTTGGAACGGAGCAGCCTGAACGCCTTCTCCTTGTTCTGAAGCTGGGACTTCTCAGTCTGGCTGTAGATCACGATTCCGGTCGGATAGTGGGTAAGGCGCACCGCGGAGTCCGTCGTATTGACACACTGTCCGCCGTTTCCGGACGCGCGCATGACGTCGATACGGATATCCTTCTCATCGATTACCACGTCCACTTCCTCTGCTTCCGGCATGACTGCCACGGTCACGGTCGATGTATGGATACGTCCGCCGCTCTCAGTCTCCGGCACTCTCTGTACACGATGCACGCCGCTTTCGTACTTCATGCGTGAGTACGCCCCCTGACCGGTGATCATGAACACGACTTCCTTGAATCCACCGATTCCGTTCTCACTTAAGGAGATCATCTCGCATCTCCAGCGCCTGCTGTCCGCATAGTGCACATACATTCTGTAGATCTCCGCCGCAAAAAGCGCCGCCTCATCTCCGCCTGCACCCGCGCGGATCTCCACGATTACGTTCTTGTCATCATTGGGGTCCTTCGGAAGAAGCAGGATCTTAAGCTCCGTCTCCAGCTCTTCCACGCGCCTTCTTGACTCGCTGAGCTCTTCCTTTGCCAGTTCCTTCATCTCCTCATCCGATTCCTCTTCCAGTAAAAATAAACTGTCCTCAATATTCTGTTTGCAGTTCTTATACTCCTTATACGCCTCAATAATCGGCGTCAGATCGTTCTGCTCTTTCATTAATCTGCGGAACCGGCTCTGGTCATTTACCACGTCCGGCTCCTGAAGCTCGCCCATGATTTCCTCAAAACGAATGAGCAGGTCTTCTAATTTATCAAACATCTTAAAATTCCCTCCTGTTTCTTAATTTCCATAGTACACACCACACACGACCCGGTCAAGTCCTGCCAGATCTTTTTTCGTGTATATCCCACTAAATCCCTCTTTTTTCAGAAGTTCCTCCACTGCCTCACTCTGATCATATCCGATCTCCATGCAGAGCCAGCCGCCGCTTCTCAAAAAACGCGGGCTCTCTTTCGCAAGAATCCGGTAAAAATGCAGCCCGTCTTCCTTTCCGTCAAGTGCCGCAAACGGATCATGGCACCTGACTTCCTCCTCCAGGGATTCGATCACCTTCGTCGGAATGTAGGGTGGGTTGGACACGATCATCTGATACCGTTCCTTCCTGCCTGCAAAACGCGAGAACATATCACTTTGCATGAACTCCGCCTTAGCGCCGAGGCTTCCGGCGTTCTCCCGCGCGATCCGAAGCGCGCTCTCCGACAGATCCACTCCCAACACTTCAAGCGCCGGATTACGTTTCTTCATACTGATCGCGATACAGCCGGAGCCGGTGCACATGTCCAGCACCCGAATCGGCTCTTCGTCTTCTCGCCAGGCGCTGCCGTTCAAAATACGCTCCGCTTCCTCTACCAGAACCTCGGTATCCTGTCTGGGAATCAGCACATCACGGCTGACCTTGAACGGATAGCCCATGAATTCCTGCACTCCCGTCAGATGCTGGACCGGAACATGCCGCAGACGCCTGTCAATCAGTTCCATATAGGCCGCTTCCTCCCCGGCTTTCATAGGCAGGCTGCCATCGGCAAAGAATCTTGCGCGGCTCATTCCTGTCACATGCTCCAAAAGGATCCACGCGTCGCTGCTGGCATCCGCGATTTCGGCCTCCTTAAGCATTGAAACTCCCGCCTTTAATCCTTCCTGATAGGTCCTTACGCTGCCCATGCTACAAACCGTCCTCGTATCCGAAATTGTCATGTAAATATTTTCTCCAGTCGAACACCGCCTCCACCGAAGCAATCCCGACCTCTATCATATCCCTGTCCGGTTCTTTCGTCGTAAGCCCCTGGAGCCACAGACCCGGCTTGCTGACGATGCATACCAGCGGGCTGTCGCTGTTTCCCGCCCACTTGATCAACTCGTAAGAAATACCTGCAATCACCGGCAAAAGTGCAATCCGCACCACCACCCGCATGAACACAGAATCCACTCTCACAAAGAACAGAAGCACGATTCCTACAATCATGACGAACAACATAAAACTGGTACCACAGCGCTTATGCTCCTTGGAACTTTTCTTCACATTCTCCACCGTAAGCGGCAGACCATGCTCAATGCAATTAATGCATTTATGCTCCGCTCCATGGTACATATAAAGCCTTCTGATGTCCTTCATCAGGGAAATACCGCCCACATAGGCCACAAAAATCGCGATTCGGATAATCCCTTCCAGTATCAATCTGACCGAATAAAAGGGAATCCATTTTTTCAGCAGATCTGAAACAAAATACGGAAGCACCATAAAAATACCGATCGCCAGTGCAAAAGCCAGCACCATGGTAAATGCCATGATGATATTCTCTTGTTTCTTTGCCTTTTTCTCCTCTTCCTCGGTCATCTCCTGCGCCTCCTCTTCCTCAAAGAAGCTGGCCGACCAGGTCAAAGTCCCCATTCCCAAAACCATGGAATCTATAAAATTGAACACACCCCGAAGGAACGGGATCCGGGTCAGCGCCGTCCATTTCCCCGTAATACTTCTATAAGTGTCTTTCTTGATCTCGATCTCACCGTCAGGCTTTCTCACGGCCACCGCATAATCCTTGCCGTTGCGCATCATGACGCCCTCCATGACTGCCTGACCTCCTATATTCGATGATTTCATATCTCTCCTTATTTTCTCATTTATAAACCGAGATGAACGTCCACCGGACGTTCACTTAGGTATGCTTGGCAACCGAGATGAACGTCCACTGGACGTTCACTTAGGTATGCTTGACAACCAAAATAAGGTCCACCGGACCTTATTTCAGGTATGCTTGGCAAGTAAAAACAGGCTGAGATTCCTTAAAACCCCAGCCTGATGAATTCGTTCTTATTGAATTCCGTATTTCTTGTTAAACTTATCAACACGGCCACGAGCCTGAGCTGCTTTCTGCTGTCCTGTATAGAACGGATGACATTTAGAACAGATTTCTACGTGGATATCCTTGCTGGTAGAGCCTGTTACGAATGTGTTGCCACAGTTGCAGGTTACAGTTGCCTGATGATAATTTGGATGGATTCCTTCTTTCATGATTTTCACCTCTTCTTTTTTATTCGTGTTACGCATACTTTCTGATATCCCCTGCACCTATATGCAATAAGATATATTTTATGCGGCTAATATCTTTAAACAGCTTTCTTATTGTAACATACCCTGCTTTATATTGCAAGTTGTTTCTGCTAAATAAATTTCATTTTTTTGACCATCTGGACAAATTCCCAGTTATTTTTGGTTCTGTCAAACATATTCAGAATATTATCTACGGCCTCATCGGACTTCATGCCATTTAATGCACGGCGCATGATATCCACCGCCTCCTGCTCTTCTCTGGTAAGAAGCAGATCCTCTCTTCTGGTCCCGGATTTCGGGATATCGATAGCAGGGAATATCCTCTTTTCGGATAATTTACGGTCAAGAACCAGTTCCATATTACCGGTTCCCTTAAATTCCTCGTAAATCACATCGTCCATCTTGCTTCCCGTATCCACCAAAGCTGTGGCGAGGATCGTAAGGCTGCCGCCCTCCCGGATATTTCTCGCCGCACCGAAGAAACGTTTCGGCATGTGGAGGGCCGCCGGGTCAAGACCACCGGATAATGTACGTCCGCTTGGCGGAACCACCAGGTTATAGGCTCTCGCAAGCCTTGTAATACTATCAAGCAGGATCACCACGTCTTTTTTATGTTCCACAAGGCGCTTCGCCCGCTCGATCACCATCTCGGAAACCCGCTTATGATGCTCCGGCAGCTCGTCAAAGGTGGAGTAGATCACTTCCACATTCTCACCTTCGATCGCCTCCTTGATATCGGTAACCTCCTCCGGACGCTCATCGATCAGAAGAATCAGCAGATGAATCTCCGGATTGTTCCTGCGCATGGACAACGCCACCTGCTTAAGAAGCGTCGTCTTACCTGCCTTCGGCGGGGACACGATCATACCTCTCTGCCCCTTTCCAATCGGGGATAAGAGATCCATGACACGCATAGCCGTGCTTGTCCTGCCTGCCTCCAGCCGCAGCCGCTCATTTGGGAAAATCGGGGTCATATCCTCAAAATTCCGCCTCTTCGCCGCCTCCGACGGGGATACGCCATTAATCTTCGTCAAATACAGGAGGGCGCTGAACTTCTCCTGCTGCGTCTTGATCCGGGTATTTCCTGTCAAAATGTCTCCCGTCTTTAGACCAAACCTGCGGATCTGGGACGGAGATACATAGACGTCTTCATCGCCCGGCAGATAATTCTTGGAACGGATAAATCCAAATCCGTCTCCCATCACTTCCAGAATCCCGTTTACCGTGTGGCCGCTGTCAAGCTGCTCGATGTCCATCGGATTAGCTGCGGCCGTTCTCTCGCTTCTTTCTCCCGCATCTCTGTCACTGCCTTCTGTCCTGTCGCTGCGGTCCCATCTTTCTTGTCGTTCTGTCCTTGAGGTATTCTCTGTCCTGCTGCTTTGCTCCGCCTTCTCGGCCCGCTCCGCCTTCTCTTGTTTCTCAGCTTTTATCTCTTCCTTTACTTCCCTGGCCGCATCCTTTTCATCTTCTTTCAACATCACATCGATGAGCGCTGCCTTCTTTAATGTGGAAATTCCTCTTAATCCACGTGCCTTTGCAAGCTCTTTCAGCGTAGCAAGCGGCAATGATTCATATTTCTCTCTCGTCATATTCTACCTCCTTGGCCATCTGCAACAATTCAAATTATATTATACGGGAAAATCGTCTGATTTGACTAAATATCATTTTGAATGCAATAAGTATACACCATTTATACGCAAAAAGAAAGTATTATTTTTTATTTCGCTGAAAAGGGCCGAAAAATGCTCTGTATTTTTATTTGATTTACGCACGAAGGAATGTTATCATAGAGGATAGTGAATCATCACATCTTAATTAATCAGAATGATTCTATTTGAAGATCAGGAGGATATAGTGCTATGGATACATACGAAAAAGCGTTAGAGATGCATAAAGAGTGGAACGGGAAGATTGAGACGGTCGCGAAAGCCCATGTGAATTCCCGCGAGGACCTGGCGATCGCCTATACTCCCGGTGTAGCTGAGCCCTGCAAGGTCATTGCCAAAGATAAAGAGGCCGCCTACACCTACACGATGAAGGCCAACACCATCGCGGTCGTATCCGATGGAAGCGCCGTGCTGGGACTTGGAAATATCGGTGCCCACGCTGCCATGCCGGTCATGGAGGGGAAAGCCGTATTATTCAAGGAATTCGGCGGCGTAAATGCCGTGCCGATCTGCCTTGATACACAGGATACCGAAGAGATCATAAAGACGGTGGTAAATATCGCCCCGGCCTTCGGCGGCATCAACCTGGAGGATATCTCTGCTCCCCGCTGTTTCGAGATTGAGGCCCGCTTAAAAGAGCTTCTTCCTATTCCCGTATTCCACGACGACCAGCATGGTACTGCCATCGTGGTGCTGGCGGGAATCATCAACGCTCTTAAGGTGACCGGAAAGCAGAAGGAAGGCTGCAAGGTAGTCGTGAACGGCGCGGGAAGTGCCGGCGTTGCCATCACCAAACTCCTTCTCACCTACGGATTTCCGAATATTACTATGTGCGACATTAACGGAATCATTTCCGAGAGCTCTCCGAACCTGAACTGGATGCAAAAAGAGATGGCGAAAGTCACCAACCTTTCCGGCCAGACGGGAACGCTTGCGGACGCCCTCGCCGGAGCGGACATCTTTGTCGGAGTCTCCGCACCGAATATCGTGACAAAGGAGATGGTCTCTTCCATGAATCAAGACGCCATTCTCTTCGCCATGGCCAACCCGGTGCCGGAGATCATGCCGGATCTTGCCAAGGAAGCCGGCGCTAAGGTCGTGGGAACCGGACGCTCTGATTTCCCCAACCAGGTAAACAATGTAGTCGCATTCCCCGGCATTTTCAAAGGAGCGCTTGAAGGACGCGCCACACAGATCACCGAGGAGATGAAGCTGGCTTGCGCCCGCGCGATCGCAGGACTGGTGCCCGACGAAGAGTTAAATGAGAACAACATTCTCCCCGAAGCCTTCGATCCGCGCGTTGCCGATGTGGTAAGCGCTGCCGTAAAGGCACTGATTTAAGATGGAACCGATGCGCTGGGGCGAAAAACGCTACTATTCGCTGGATTATTATCTCCGCAGGACCTACGGAGAAAAATTATATAAAGTCTCCCTAAATGGCGGCTGCACCTGCCCGAACCGGGACGGCACGCTGGATACCCGCGGCTGCATCTTCTGCAGTGCGGGTGGCTCCGGCGATTTTCGAGCCTCCCCTGCCCTCTCTGTGACCAGACAATTCGAGGAGGGGAAAAAGCTCGTGGGAAGGAAGCATACCGGTACCGGCTATATCGCTTATTTTCAGGCGTACACCAACACCTATGCGCCTGTCCTGCGGCTGCGGGCGTTATTTGAGGAGGCCATTCATCTTCCGGAGGTTCGCATTTTATCCATCGCCACCCGGCCCGACTGCTTAAGTCCCGAGATTCTGGACCTGCTGGAAGAGTTAAACCAAATCAAACCGGTCTGGATTGAGCTGGGACTACAGACGATCCACCCCGAAAGCGCGGCGTTTATCCGCCGGGGTTATGAACTTCCGGTATTTGACCAGGCTGTAAAAGAGCTTACCGCGCGCGGAATTTCCGTCATCACCCATGTCATTTTATTCCTTCCGGGTGAGACCTGCGCCCAGATGCTGGAGACAATCCACCACCTGAATCAATTACCGATCCAGGGAATTAAATTGCAGCTTCTTCATATACTAAGGGGAACCGACCTGGCAGATTACTACCAGATGCGGCCATTTTTCGTCCCATCCATGGAGGAATATTTTGAGGTTTTGGGGAAATGCATCTGTGGCCTGCGCCCCGACATCGTCATTCACCGGCTTACCGGGGACGGACCAAAGCCCCTGCTTCTTGCACCCCTTTGGACGGGGCAAAAGCGGCTGGTCCTTGGTTCCATGCAGCATTATTTTAAGATCCATGATATATGGCAAGGAAAGGATTACGGAGGAAATTATGTCAGAGACATTCACACTTTATAAACTGATCATTTTGTATATGCTGGACAAGGTCGATTTTCCCATGACCAATTCCCAGATATCAGAATTCATACTGGACAAGGGCTATACCTCTTATTTCAAGCTGCAGCAGGCACTTTCGGAGCTGACTGAATCGGAGCTTCTGCGGGAGGAGGTCACTCATAACCGTACCCTCTACCACCTGACCGAGGACGGCGCCCAGTCCATCCATTTCTTTAAAAATAAGATCTCCAAATCCATTCAGGAGGACATCGACACCTTCCTGAAGGAGAAACAGTATGATCTGAAGAATGAAGTATCCGTAAAAGCCGACTATTACCGCAATACCGCGCGGGAATACTCGGTGCGCTGCCAGGTACTGGAGAATCAGGAACCGCTGATCGATCTGACTCTCTCGGTCCCCAGTGAGAACGAGGCCAAATCCATCATGACCAACTGGCAGAAAAAGAACCAGGCGATCTACGCCTGGCTTATGTCTGAACTACTCTAGAATGCTAATAACGGATAGGGTGAGGAGGCTTCAATAACCGGATAGAAACTCCAGTAATCTTCCGATTCGATGACCTGGCTGGGGGTGAACAATATCTTTACGGTACCGTAAATCTCAACCTCCAAGCCTTCCGGAAGGACAACATTTTTATACTCCTTCGCGCCTTCTGCCATAAAATCAATATCCTCATAGTTATAATAATCCGTTGCTTCATCTATCATAATCTTATACCCCACGGAACCTTTTCCTTCTAAAAGTGTTAAATCGTATACCCCTGCCGGAATGTCTTCGCCTGCTACAAAACTCTCCGAAAGTGTGAAGGACTCCGTATTGGGGTTTTCCAGATAATTCAAATCCATCTGTGCGTTTTCCGACCGGAGGCATATCGTTAAGGTCCCGTCGATTTTGACCAATCCGCCTTCATAGACGCGAAAATCGTCCGCCGGTTCAACACCCTCCGAATCCTCATATCCAAAAGAACCAAATAAATAAATGCTACGGTCGCTATCGTCCATAGTAAGAAATCCCTGACCCTCTATGTATTCCAGATAATACTGGCCCACCGGAATGTGTACGCCGCCCTTATAAGTTCCCGGTCCCAGAGTGACCTCATACGCCTCCCCCTCCTCGGGCAGTTCCTCGTCCACCCAATAATATGGATCGTAATCCATCATCGCCGCCGGATCCTCATCCCAGTCAACTGCTTCGGTACCTTCTTCCACGCCGAACCCTAAAAAGCCCGGGCCAAAAGCCTCCTCCGCAAATTCAATCAGATCCGGTATGGACGCTATCAGCGCGATGATAATTCCAATGATAACTCCAATCCATATTTTTCCTTTTTTCTTCGGCATGCTGGTAGATACCGCCCGATATACATTCTTTCTGGCCTCTTTATCCGCCGCTTTCCTGTTCTCCGGCTTCCTTCTCTGCCGAATCGCCGCCTTTAGCTGCTCCTGCTGCTGATACGTCATCGTCTTTCCGGAAAACGGATCTTCATTTTCCGTATGAACATGCGTAAGACCCATCTCATCTCCATGGCTCTTCCCAGTGACATAATTGTCATCGCTCTTGGAATTGTCAAGCCCACATTCCGTGCAGACGGTTCCATTTAATTTGCCTCCGCAAAGTGAACATCGTCTCCGCATACACACTAACCTCCCTCTTCTTAGTACCTTAAACCTATACAACTATCTTAAAACAGATATAATTCCTGCTGTCTATATAATCTGTACTGACCGTGATCTCACCGCCGTATCGTTCTGCAAGCTGTCTGGCCCGGTAAAGCCCCAGACCTCTGGAGCCATCCCCTGCTTTGGTGGAATACCCTCGCTGGAAAAAACGCCCGATATCCTCCAGCTTTACATTCCGCATACGATTCTTGATCACAAAGATCAGCCTGTCATTTTCCGAATCGATTTCCATGATCACCCGGTTCAGTTCCTCGGTACACGCCTCATATGCATTATCCACAAGCGCTCCCACGATCTCGATCAGATGATGCTCGGAAATTCCCGAGATGATCTCCAGATTCTTTACCTCCACCTCGGTCCTGATATAGGAAGGAGACCGGACGATCTTGCTGTAAAGAAATCCCGCAAGAACCTTATCGCTAATCTTAAGAAGCGGCAGATACTGCCTGCTGTCGTCATCCTTTGCCGCCTCGGTGATGTACGCCGCCTGGCAGGCCACCAGCTCCTCATAGGTGTCTACCGTCAGATGCATATTCAAAATGGCGTTCATGTGATTATCAAATTCATGCTGTTTTGCCCGTATCTCCTTCACCAGTTCTTCCAGCGGGTGAATGTAAAGCTGATACATCTTAAGCTCTGTTTCCTTTTGCTGCATCAGGATATAATTTTTGCGCCAGTCCACAATCCCCCAGATGATCACGACAACCATCAGAAGGAACATGACGAACACCCGGTAATCAAAGGTACCGCTCACAAGAAAATCCACGACCAGATAAACAGATACCAAAAGTGCGATCACACAAAAGATACGGTATAAAAACTTTCTCACCCAATCAACCACTTATGATCCTCCCTATCTCAGCCTTATAGGTCACGCCGATCTCCACGGTATCCGTACAATGCTTCAGCTTCACGATCCGGTTCACCAGATCATAATATTCCACTTCCCGCCTGTTCACGGCGAACATGCGATGACACTGCACGAACATTTCCTTCGGCAGCCTCAGCATCATCTGCTTCAGCGTAACATAAGGCACATTCCAGTTTTCCGACTTCATGTGGATACATATCCCACGGGGAACCGCTTCGATGTACAGGATATCGTCACATTTGACCTGATAATTGATCCCGTCCTTTTTCACCACCACCTCCGGCGGCTTCTCCTGCTGTTCTTTGTCCAGCACCTTTTTCACGACCTCCTCCACCTGCTCCCGCCGGTAAGGCTTCATGATATACAAATAACAATGCAGTTCTCTGTACGCCTGCATCTCCATCTCTCCCACTGCCGTTACCATGACGATCGGAGTGAAGGTGTAGGGGAAATGCTCTCTTACTTCTCTCGCGAAAATGATTCCCCCGATATCTTCCCTGTTATCCCCGCTTAAATTCACATCCAGCAGAAAAAGACCATATCGGACGTCGCCATCCAACAGGTCTTTTGCTTCCTGGTAGGAGGCGGCCGCATGTACGCAGATATCCGAAGAATAATCCGTCAGAATCCTCGTCAGAGCTTCAAGGGACGTCCTGTCATCCTCAAGAATCAATACGTGTGTCATCGCTGCCCCTCCTTTCCACTCACTATTCTATTTCACTCGCTTTATTCAGCCATGATCTCCTTCACGCTTTTTGCAAGCCCTGCAAGCCCCTGGATCTCAGACGGGATGATGATCTTGGTCGCCTTGCCGTCCGCCGCTTTTTCAAATGCTTCCAGACTCTTGATTTTAAGAACTGCTTCATCTGCACCAGCCTCACGCAGGAACCGGATACCGTCTGCATTCGCCTGCTGCACTTTCAGGATTGCCTCAGCCTCACCTTCGGCCTCCCTGATCCTCTTCTCTTTTTCCGCCTCAGCCTGCAGGATCGCCGCCTGCTTCTCAGCCTCCGCCTTAAGGATCACAGATTCCTTCTCACCTTCTGCCACAAGGACGGTGGATTTCTTCTCACCTTCCGCTCTCAGAATCGCCTCACGACGTTCACGCTCTGCCTTCATCTGTTTCTCCATCGCATCCTGGATTGCTGCCGGCGGGATAATGTTCTTAAGTTCCACACGGTTTACCTTGATTCCCCACGGGTCTGTCGCCACATCAAGGGAAGCGCGCATCTTCGTATTGATCGTCTCTCTTGAAGTCAGGGTCTGGTCAAGTTCCAGATCACCGATGATATTACGTAGCGTGGTCGCGGTCAGGTTCTCAATCGCCATGATCGGATTCGCAACACCATAACAGAACAGCTTCGGGTCTGTAATCTGATAGAATACGACTGTGTCGATCCGCATCGTTACGTTATCCTTTGTGATCACCGGCTGCGGTGCGAAATCCACGACCTGTTCCTTTAAGTCCACTCTTCTTGCTACACGCTCGATGATCGGTATCTTAAAATGAAGACCTACGCTCCAGGTCGCCTGATACGCGCCCAGTCTTTCCACCACCAGTGCCTTAGCCTGGGGTACGATCTTGATACAAGAAATCAAAAGAACCAATGCAATTACTACTACGACTGCTAAAATAATCATTCCTGCCATAATTTACTCCTCCTCATATTTCTTTACAATTAATTTGACGCCGGTTATGTTTACCACCTTGGCTATCTCTCCGGCCTCCAGAACCACTTTTTCATCTGCAGACCGCACCGTCCACTCCTGCCCATTCACTACCGCCATGCCGGTCTGTTCCAGATTGTCCACGCGCTCTGTAATGCGGATCGTCTTTCCGATAATTCCTTCGTAATTCGTCTTTTCACGCTTGGAATTGATGAACCGTATGGCAAATGGCCTCGTGAAACACAGAAGTACAATGGTCACCAGAAAGAAAGCTGTCACCTGCCACACCAAAGATACCTCACATATACTGAGAAGCAACGCTACAAGGGCACCTCCGGCGGCCCAGATACTGGTCAGTCCCACCGTGATGATCTCTATAACCAGCAAGATGATCAGGAGAACCAGCCATGCGATCGTAACATAACTATCTTTCAGATTTAGATTTTCCAGAATCGCCATATCCTCACTTCCTTTCTCTTTGATGTATTAATCCTAACAAAATTTTATACATCTATCAATAGATTTTGCGCGAATACAGCTTTTTCCTGCTTGAATAAAAGTATCACTTCCGTTCTTTCAAATGCCACAAATGTTCCCTAATTTTCTTCTCATACCCCATCTCTGACGGCTCATAAAAAACAGCATCCCTGATCTCATCCGGGAGATACTGCTGCCGGACATAGTGCTCCGGATAATCATGTGCATACTTATAACCAATGCCATGTCCCAGATTCTTAGACCCTTTGTAATGCGAATCCTGCAAATGTGCCGGCACACTCGTCTTCACCTGCCGCACATTCTCCATCGCCGCATAAACTGCATTGCAGGCCGAGTTGCTCTTCGGTGCCGTCGCCACATAGAGTGCTGCCTGAGATAAAATCAACTGGGCCTCCGGCATTCCGACACGCTCTACGGCCTGCGCCGCACTGACCGCGACGGTGAGCGCCATCGGATCCGCATTTCCCACATCCTCCGACGCACAGATCATGATCCTGCGCGCGATGAACTTGATATCCTCCCCCGCATACAGCATCTTAGCCAGATAATAGACTGCTGCGTCCGGGTCCGAGCCCCGCATGCTCTTGATAAATGCGGAGATGGTATCATAATGATTGTCGCCGGTCTTATCATACCGCACCACCCGCTTCTGTATACACTCCGATGCCACGTCTAACGTGATATGGATCTTCCCGTCCGCACTCCGGTCCGTGGTCAGGACCGCCAGTTCCACCGCATTTAAAGCCAGACGGGCGTCGCCCCCGGAAAGGTCCGATAGGAAATGAATAGCGTCCTCGTCAATCTCGGCATTATAGCTTCCCATCCCTTTCTTCTCATCGGTCACTGCCCGCCGGATCAGAATTTCCACATCCTCCCGTGCCAGAGGCTTCAGTTCGAAGATACTGGACCTGGATATAAGCGCCCCATTCACCTCAAAATACGGATTCTCCGTGGTCGCCCCGATCAGGATCAGCGTCCCGTCCTCCACGAATGGGAGAAGATAATCCTGCTGCCCCTTGTTAAAACGATGGATCTCATCTACGAACAGGATCGTCCGCTTCTGGTACATTCCAAAAAGCTGCTTGGCTTTATTTACCACTTCCTCCATATCCTTTTTCCCTGCGACCGTGGCATTAATCTGGGTAAATTCTGCGCTTGTTGTATTGGCAATCACCTTCGCAAGCGTGGTCTTTCCGGTTCCCGGAGGACCATAAAAAATCAGCGATCCCAGTTTGTCCGCCTTAATGGCCCGGTAAAGCAGCTTGTCCTTTCCGATAATATGCTGCTGCCCCACGACCTCGTCCAGTGTCGTCGGACGAAGCCTGGACGCCAGCGGGGACTCCTCTTCTTTTTTTGTCTCTCTCATATATTCAAATAAATCCATGTAATCGCTCCTTTTTTCTTTCTAATGCGCGCCGGCAAGCCTTCCTGGCGCGGCACCTGTTTCCTGATTTATCCTCTATTCTTTATTTCCAGTAGATCCCTGACCACTTCCCCGGCGATCAAAAGTCCGGCAACAGGCGGTACAAATGCAATACTTCCCGGCACACTGCGGCGTGTTCCTACCTCCTCTTCGGTATCCCGCCCACCGATACTGATGGGTGCTTCAGGCGAGTACAACACCTTTAAATGCCGGATCTCCCGCTTTTTCAGTTCACGCCTCATCACCTTGCAGAGTGGGCAGACACTGGTCTTAGAAATATCCGTGATCTCAAACAGCTCCGGGTGCAGTTTATTTCCGGTCCCCATGCTGCTGATAATCGGAATTCCTCTCCTTTCGGCCTCCTCGATGAGCGCCAGCTTTGCCGTCACCGTATCGATCGCATCGACGATATAGTCCGCGCCCTCTTCCAGAATATCCGTAAGATTCTCTTTGAGAATGAACCGCTCATAAGTCACCACTTTCGTGTCCGGACAAATATCTGCGATTCGCTCCCGCATCACTTCCGTCTTAGGCCGTCCCACGGTACTGTGATATGCGATGGACTGCCTGTTAATGTTCGTCAGGGATACCCGGTCGCTGTCGATGAGAATCAGCCTGCCCACTGCACATCTCGCCAGCGCCTCAATACAGTGCGAGCCGACTCCGCCCACCCCAAATACCATGACGGATGAGCTCCGAAGTCTCCTAACGCCTTCGTTTCCTATCAGTAATTCCATTCTGGAAAATTCATTCATTATCTCTTAACTCCTTACTAATCCAGCAATAACTCCTCTACCGTAACAAATGTATACCCCTCTTTCTGTAGCAGATCTACAATCCGAAGGGCGGCGTTGACGGAAGAGATATAGCAATCATGTAACAAAATAATATCATTTTCCTTCACGTCCGTCACTACCTTATTTACAATTTCATCTTCATTCTCCGTTGTCCAGTCCAAAGGATCCACATTCCAGAGGACCGGCATCACATTCAGCTCCATCTCCAGTTCCTTCTGCCAGGCACCGAACGGTGGGCGCATAAAGGCTGTCGGTTTCCCGGTGATCTTCTCAATCAGTTCACTGGTGTCCATAATCTCCTTTCGGGCCTGCTCCTCGGAGATCCGGGTAATCTCCACATGGTTCCAGGTATGATTCCCCACGATGTGTCCTTCCTCGGCCTCCCTTTTTACGATCTCGGGATACTGCGCGGCATACTCTCCGATCACAAAGAATGACACTTTCACATCGCGCTCCTTAAGACCGTCCAGGAGAGCAGGCGTCGTTCTGGGCCGGGGACCATCGTCGAACGTAAGCGCGATCTTCTTTTCCTCCTCTTCTTTTACGATTCTCTTCCCGTCCACTTCCCCGCCTGCATCTGTTTTCGCCTGCTTTTGCCCCGAATTTGCTTCCCCGGCAGGCACTGAAAAATGAATCGTCTCCCAGGTCCCGTTTTCCATAATGCCCCACGCCATACATAGACATACCATATAAACCAAACCACAGATAACGGACAGCACTTTACCTTTCACGCTTCCCTCTCCTTTTTATATACGCACTCTATCATTTCATTATATGACTGAAAAGTCCAGGTATGTCAGGCGGCTAAAAAAGACCCCCAGGCATGCTTGGTTCCAAAACAAGGTCCACCTGACCTTATTTCCGGTATGCTTGGCACAAAAAAGCGAAACCGCCTTTAAAGCAATTCCGCCCTTAAAATACATTTTTAAGTTTTCCGTCCTCCCGCCTTTTGAATCCCGTTCTTCTCCGGCTTCCGGGCTTTCCGTTCCCCTGGCACAGGACGTTTCCTGCTATCCGAAACCTTTTTGCGGACACTGTATCCAAAACTGCCCAGTAAACTTCCGATCCCAAAATACTGCCCGTGAGAATACACGATCGGATCTGCTTTTTCCAGGGCGAACCGCCCCTTCTCGTCCAGATAGGCTTCCTCCACATGGACTGCCAAAACCTCCGCCAAAAAAAGATGGTGCGATCCCAATTCCTCTTTCTTTACGACCCGACACTCGATATTCACGGGACTCTCCTGAATCATCGGCGCTTTCACATGGCTTGCCGCCTCTTTATGAAGGCCCATCTCACGAAACTTGTCCACGTCCCGCCCGGACCTGACCCCGCAGTAATCCGTGGCACGGACCAGTTTTTCCGTCGTCAGGTTGATCACGAATTCTCCGGTCTCCTCCAGCATATGATAAGAATAGCGCTCGGGTCTTACGGAAATGGACACCATCGGAGGATTCGTGCACACCGTCCCGGTCCACGCAACCGTCAGAATGTTAGCTCTGCCTTCCCCGTCCGCTACGCTCACCATAACAGCGGGAAGCGGATACAGCATATTTCCGGCCTTCCAAACCTGTTTTGCCATCTAAGCCTTGCCTCTCTATCTCTTTCATTTCTATCATATCGATCCATTCTGCCTTTTCAATCTATCTTTGCTGCAAATAATTCACGATCGGCGGAATGAGCTGTTTCTTCCGGGATACCACGCCCTCCAGCAGAATATGCTCCTTCTCGTCCGTGACCTCAAATGCGTCGCGGATCAACTGTTTGGCGCCGTCTCCACAGGACATCATCTCTGTAGACTCCTCCAGAATATTCGTGAGCATCAGGAAGATCATATCCAGACGCTGTGCATGTCTCGCTTCTTCCAGATAATCCTTCAAACGCTTGCGGACGCTGTCCAGCTCCTCCTGGTTCATCGAGGTAATCTGGCCGACGCCAAATACCACACCGCCGGAATTGAATACCTTGAAATCCTGGAAGCAGATCTCTTCGGGCGTCTTCTCGGCCAGGTCGCTTCCCGCATTAAACATGGCTTTCGCATGCTGCTCCATATCAATTCCTGCGATCTTTGAAAGCGCCTCTGCTGCCGCCTGATCCACCATCGTACAGGTGGGCGACCTGAAAAGAAGAGTATCGGAAAGAATCGCCGAACAAAGCAGCGCCGCCATCGTCTTATCCACTTCTACCCCATTCTCCTGGTACATCTGGTACACGATCGTCGCAGTACAGCCCACCGGCTGGTTGCGGAAAAATACAGGTCCAATGGTCTCCAGACTTCCCAGCCTGTGATGATCGATGATCTCTAAAATCTCAGCCTCGTCGATTCCCTCTACCGCCTGGGATTTCTCGTTATGATCCACCAGAATCACCTGTTTTTTCCGGGAACTAAGTAATTTCCGTCTGGAAAGGAAACCGCAGAATCTTCCTTTTTTATCCAGGATCGGGAAATCCCGATATTTTTTCTTTAACATGACTTCCTTCACATCATCTACATAATCATTCATGCGGAAGGTCTCCAGATTATTCGTACTCATGAAATATTTTACCGGAATACTCTGGTTGATCAGCCTGGCTGCCGTAAAAGTATCATGGGGCGTCCGGATCACTACAATCTCCCGCTCCGCAGCCATCTTGCGGATCGTGCGGGAAACCTCCGCTCCCTGACAGATCACCAGACAGCTCGCGTCCAATTCAATCGCACAAAGCTGCGACTCATAACGATTTCCCAAAATGACCAAATCGTCCTTCTCGATGATATTCTCCATGAGCTCCGGGCTTGACGCCGCGATCACGACCTTACCATTCAGGAAATACCCGTGCTCATTCCCGGTAATCATCTCCCCATCGAGAGTGCGGATAATATTCCGGTACTGTGTCTTTGCCGTAGACAGGATATGACTGTCATAGACCTCCATATAGGAAGTGGCGATATCCCCGATCGTAATCAACCCTTCCAGCCGCTCATTCCGCGTGATCGGCAGAGTCCGAATATTCTCTGACTTCATACGCGCCCATGCCTCTTTAATAGATACATTGGACATCACACCTTCCACATGGCGAATATCCATGTCTTTGACCTGAAGATGCACATCACTTAAGTAGCCGGGCTGTTCCACCCCAAAACGCTCCAGCACATAAGCCGTCTCTCCGTTGAGATCACCGGCTCTCTTGGCTACATACTCTTCCCCCGTGACCTTCCTCTTCAGATTTGCATACGCGATTGCAGAACAAATAGAATCCGTATCGGGATTCTTATGTCCCACCACATAAGTTTTTCTTGTTTTTTTACTCTCCATTTTTATTCACATCCTCCATCTTTCTACCATTCAGAATGCCATTTTTTCACGCTTTCGTCAACCTTATTTCCCAAATCTTTTGTTTTCCTCGTGCACTTTTTTACGTCCAAAGCCTTCCTTTAAACATCTGTCCTGATCAAATGCTTCAAAAGTCTTGTTTTTTCTTGATTTTTTGCTGTGGTTTTGCGCAAATTTCAGTTCCTATTGACGAAAAAACATGTTATAATGATAATATACGTTACATCTGTAACAAGAAAAAGCAAACAGAGGTAAAGAATTATGGACAACGAACAGTTACTGGAAAAAACAGAGACCATGGCAGATCTTGAGGAGCATTTCGACGATGCAAATCCATGGAACATCGTCAAGGATTATTTAGAAAAAGGGACCGTCCTTCATGTCACCATCGAAGGCATTGTAAATGGCGGCGCGATCGCTATGGTAGAAGGTATCCGCGGATTTATTCCCGCTTCCCGGCTTTCCCTTTCCTACATCGAGAATCTGGAGACATATCTGTTAAAAGAGCTTGATGTTAAGGTCATTGAAGCCGATCAGGCAGAAGGACGTCTGATCTTATCTGCCCGCGAGATTTTAAGAGAGCAGGAGAAGAAAGCGAAGGAAGAACTTCTCGCTTCCGTAAAGGTCGGCAGTGTCCTGAAAGGCAAAGTAGAATCTCTCCAGAGCTACGGAGCATTTGTACGCCTGGAAAATGGTCTTTCCGGCCTGGTACACATCTCCCAGATCAGCACCCAGAGAATCAAGACACCGGAACAGGTACTGAAGATCGACGATGAGGTAGATGTCAAAGTCATCGGCATCAAAGAAGGAAAGATCAGCCTCAGCATGAAAGCGCTCATAGAGGACAAGGAGAAGGCAGAAGAGGAACCTGTCGAGAAGATCGTTCTTCCTAAATCTGAGAATATCGGAACCAGTCTTGGCGACTTATTCAAGAATCTGAAACTGAATTAATATGATCTGAATACTATGCGCCATAGTATAGTGTATGTATAGGAAGCGTTCAGGAGGCTGACAAAATGATTTCCAGCCTCCTGTTTTATATTACCAGGCTTACCTTCTATGCTTCCAAATTCTCCAGATCCTTCATCCAAACCGCCGCGCAGGCATCACTTGGCATTCTCCAATCTCCCCTGGGTGATAGAGCCACCGTTCCAATCTTCGGTCCGTCCGGCAGACAGGAACGCTTGAACTGTTGCGTAAAGAATCTGCGATAGAACGTCCTTAGCCATTTCAGTATCGTAGCGTCATCATACGCTCCCTCAAAAGCAAACTTAGCCAGCCTGTAGATCTTCGACGGTTCAAAGCCGAACCGCAGAACATAATACAAATAAAAATCATGCAGCTCATAGGGCCCGACCATATCCTCCGTCTTCTGCGCGATCTCGCCGTCTTTTGGCGGCAGAAGTTCCGGGCTTACCGGCGTATCAAGCACATCATTTAACACCGCACTTAATTCGCTATCCTCACAGGTATCTGCATAATACCGGACCAAATGGCGCACCAGCGTCTTCGGCACCGACGCATTCACCCCGTACATGGACATATGGTCCCCATTATAAGTCGCCCAGCCAAGCGCCAGCTCCGACATATCCCCGGTCCCAATCACCATTCCCATCTCCTGGTTGGCGATGTCCATAAGAACCTGCGTCCTCTCCCTGGCCTGCGCATTTTCATAAGTCACATCATGCACGTCCTCCTCATGTCCGATATCCCGGAAATGTGCTCTGACGGAATCGGCAATCGGCACTTCCCGAAGAGAAGCTCCCAGCTTTCTCGACATCAGGCATGCATTTTGATAGGTTCTGTCCGTCGTTCCGAAACAAGGCATGGTAACCGCAATGATATTCTTCCTGTCCTTTCCCACCATGTCAAACGCCTTTGCCGTAACCAGAAGTGCAAGGGTAGAATCCAGTCCGCCCGAGATTCCCACCACTGCGGTCCTGGAATTCGTGTGTACCAGACGTTTCTTAAGTCCCATCGCCTGAATAGACAGAATCTCCTCACATCGTTTCTCCCTCAGAGCCATATCAGACGGCACAAAGGGTGAAGGAGAAAATTCTCTTGTCAAATGTGTCTCCTCCACATCTACCGAAAAACCAATTCTCGGCAAAGTGCGCACCTTGGAGACTTGGAACGTCGTATTTTTCCTGCGCTCACCAAGAAGGCGGCAGATATCGATCTCACTGAAAATCGTCGTATTCTCAAACCTTCCGGATTCTTTTAAAATATTTCCGTTCTCTGCGATAATATTATGACCGCCGAACACCACATCGGTAGTGGATTCCCCTTCTCCTGCGTTTGCATAAACATAACCGGCGATCAGCCGCGCTGACTGCCCTTTGATGAGTTCCTCGCGATAACCCTCTTTTCCGATGGTCTCATCGCTTGCCGAACAGTTGACCAGGATTAGTGCCCCTTCTATGGCCGCTTTAATACTTGGCGGAACCGGTGACCACACGTCCTCGCAAATCTCCGCCGATACAACCAGTTCTTCCATCTCCTTCGCCTGATAGAGAATCTGCGGGCCGAATGTGACACGCTCTCCCTCGAACAGAATCTCTCTTGCGGTATCTGGTCCCTGGCAGAACTGCCGCATCTCATAGAATTCCCCATAATTCGGCAGAAAACTCTTCGTCGTAAATCCAAGGATCTTTCCATCATTTAAAGCCGCCGCCACATTGTACAGCTCGCCTTCCACCGCAAGCGGCATTCCCACGAACACCAGACTGCCGGAATTCTTCGTCTCGGCTGCAATCTTCCAGATTGCACTTCGCACCTCTTTCAGCAAAATATCCTGCGTAAATAAGTCTCCACAGGTATACCCGGTCAGGCACAGTTCCGGGAAGACGATGATCTTCGCGCCTTCCCGCACCGCCGCCTTCATCTTCTGAATGATTTCCTGACAATTATAATTCACATCTGCCACCCGGATATCCGGCGTGACCGCTGCCACTTTAATAAATCCCTGTTTCATAACCTCAACCTCGCTTCTATCTCGCCCGTTTTAAAATCGCTTTTAGTTCCTCCACGCTGAACTTATACGCCGTGTTACAGAAATGGCACATCACTTCCACTTCTTTTCCTTCCTTTATCATCTCCTGGATCTCTTTCTTTCCGATGCTGATAATCGCTTTTTCGATTCTCTCATGAGAACAATTGCAGGCAAATCTGGCCGGCAGTGTATCCGTGATCTCCACGTCCAGACCCGCGAGCACTTTTTCAAGGATCTGCTCCGGAGTATCGCCCTCATCGAGCATCTGCGTCACGGAAGAAATATTTTTAATATTCTCCTCCAGTGTACTCACCACATCGTCCGTCACAAAAGGCATCACCTGTACGATAAATCCCCCTGCACAGCGCACCGTATTGTTCTTCTCCATCAGTACCCCAAGCCCCACGGAAGACGGTACCTGCTCACTGGTCGCAAAATAATAGGTCAGATCCTCCGCAATCTCGCTGGATACCAGGATCGTCTGCCCCGAATACGGCTCCTTAAGGCCCATATCCTTGATTACACTCAGCAGGCCGATGCCCACCGCACCACCCACGTCCAGCTTCCCGTTCTTCGGCGGAAGCATCACGTCCGGGTGCTCTACATACCCCTTCACGTCCGCCTTTGCGTCCGCAGTCACGGTGATTCCGCCAAGCGGTCCGTCGCCTTTAATCTGTAAGGTCAGCATATCGGTCTCATTCTTCATCATGCTCCCCATCATAGCTCCCGCCGTCAAAAGTCGGCCCAGGGCAGCCGTCGCGACTGGGCTGGTATTATGCCTGCTTCTCGCCTCCTCCACCAGGTTCCTCGTAGTCGCGGCAAATGCACGCACCTGTCCGTTTCCCGCCGTCGCTCTTACAATATAATCTTCCATTGCTATCTCTCCTACCATTCTGTTCTTTTCAAAATATATAACACCATGCATCGCACCATTTTAATTCACAAATGCTTCCTCTGCATTTCCAACCATATTTCTTCCCTTCGGCCATCAGCAGTCCTACGGACTATTTTCCACACTCCCGCGCCACGATATAGATCCGCTCACTCGTTTCCATCGGCGCATTGAGGGTAAATGCGTCATAGGCCGTCACAAATTCCAGCCCTGAGCGCTTCACAAGCCGCTCCATCTCTTCCAGTGTATACGCCCTCTGGAAGTGCGTCTCCTCATACCTCCTGAACAGGCCGCCCTCTTCCCGGATAAATAACGTCAGTTCATACTCATTGATCCCGTCTTCTTCATCAAAGTAATTGTCCCAAATAAAGCTGCACTCTTCCCGGTTTTCCGCAATCGTCCTCTCCCCTAAGACCTCGCTGTACTTATATAATGTATTAAAATCAAAAATAAATACCCCCTTGGGGTCAAGATAATTATTGACGAGCTGAAATACTGTAAGCAGTTCCTCCGGCTCCGTAATATAATTCAGCGAATCGCAGACACTGACCACCGCGCAGACCGTTCCATATAATTCAAATTCCCGCATGTCCTGCAAAAGATACAGAATCTCATGCCCTGACTCAATCCGTTTTTCCAGCGCGATCTCCAGCATGTCTTCAGAGTTATCCACGCCGATCATATCATAGCCTTTTTGTGCAAGCAGCTCCGTCATATTCCCCGTTCCGCATCCCAGATCAAGGACTAGCCCCTCATGTACCCCGTACTTTTTAAGAAGCCCGGTCAGGTATTCGCTCCACGCATCGTAGGGAATATTATCCATGAAAATGTCGTAAACACGGGCAAAACTACCGTACATACTGTATTTATCAGCATTTTCCATTGTTCAAAACCTCTCTTTACTACAGTTTGTTACTTCATTTAGGTATGCATGGCAACTAAATCGATTACAGACAATTATAAATCCGGCAGGCGCTTTTGTCCACTATTTAATTTTACGGTCGGCAGACGTAAGCTGTTTATTTCTGGTGTTGAAAAGTCAATAACTTCTGCCGCCTTTTCGCCTTCACTTCTTACATTTTTCAAGCGCTCCCTCAAAATTAATTTGTCTATAAGACAAAAACACTTGTCTGCCGCCCTAAAGAATGATATAGTAATATAAAAGGAAAGCCAAAGACACGGCTTACTCCTTATTAACAATCAGCTAATTGTTATTGACAACAGCCGTCATTATTAAGTGGAAGTAATGGCGGCTATTTTCGTTTGTCCTTGAAAATCTTATAGCAAAACCAACAAGGGCAACAATGAGCGTACAAAACAAGAATAAATTCTCATATGTAACATACTTTCCCGATAGTCCCCGAAAATCTTTAGAGTCCTGTTAAGCAGACAAATAGATTCCATAGAAGCTATAAGTAGACAACAGCAGCGTCAATAGCTTCTTATCCGTGAACACCAGGGACGGCAGAAGGAAGAGTGAACTGAGCTCCACCCACGAAACCGTCTACCAACAGCTTGCCGAGGTATTTGAACAAATCGAAGCAGACTACCCCACACAACACCATCTCAGCAGTCCAGTAACGTTGAAGGAGTCCCGGGAGCATGCCAGGTACGTTGCGCAGGTCAAGCCGGAGGGGGCGCAGAATCCGTCCCTCAAAATCTTAGAGCCCGAGACAGGAGACCCTCTGGTCGACTGTTTCGGACTCTTAGATTTTGGTGGACTAGTCGGAGCCCCCGGAGGCATCGGAGCAACGTACCTGGCATGCTCCCGGGGCTCACCTCAACCTACGCCCTTATTGGATGCTCACCACCTCATAATCCTGCTCTTCCACCGCACTTCTCAGCACGCTGTCAGCAACTTCCCCACTCAAAGTCACAACCGCAGTTCCTTTCTCATGGCTGACCTCAGCATTTTCCACGCCTTCAATCTTCTCCAGCACCTTTTTCACTCTTGCCTCGCAGTGCCCACACATCATTCCATTGATCTTCATTGTTTTTTCCATGTTCTTAACCTCCGCTTTCTTTTTCACTTTTACTTTTTTATCTCGACTTGCATCATACATATGAAACAAGTTAAGCCTCAACGCATTTGTCACTACACAAAAACTGGAAAGACTCATTGCTGCCGCCCCGAACATCGGATTCAGCTTCCAGCCAAATATCGGAATCCACACGCCGGCTGCAAGTGGAATTCCCACAGCATTATAGAAGAACGCCCAAAACAGATTCTCATGAATATTCTTAAGGGTCGCACGGCTCATTCTGATTGCCGCCGGCACGTCTCTTAAGCGGCTCTTCATCAACACCACGTCGGCCGCATCAATCGCGATATCCGTGCCTGCCCCGATGGCAATTCCCATATCTGCACGGGTGAGCGCCGGTGCATCGTTGATTCCATCGCCGACCATGGCAACCTTTCCTTTTCGTTTCAGAGAGCGGATCACGCTCTCCTTCCCTTCCGGAAGTACGCCGGCAATCACTTCATCTACGCCTGCCTGCCTGCCGATGGCATTTGCCGTCTTCTCATTGTCTCCGGTCAGCATCACCACATGAATCCCCATATTTTGCAGCTCTTTGATTGCCTGAGGGCTGTCCTCCTTCATCACGTCCGCCACTGCGATCATTCCGATCAGATGACCTCCCTTTGCAAAATAAAGAGGCGTTTTTCCTTCACCCGCAAGCACCTCGGCCTTCGCTTTCATTTCCCCGGAAACTTCGGCCTGACCTTCTATAAACTTACCATTACCGCCGCAGAGCCGCTCTCCTAAATAGATACCCGCCAGACCATTTCCCGGCAGAGCCTGGAACTCTTCCACTTCCTCCGCCTTCACCTGATGCTGGTCACCATATTCTAAGATTGCCTTTGCAAGCGGGTGCTCACTCTTGCGCTCCAATGCATACGCCATCTGAAGCAGTTCCGCTTCTGAAATACCCTCTTCCGGTATCATATCCGTCACCCTCGGCTGTCCTTCCGTGATCGTTCCGGTCTTATCTAACGCCACAATCTGCATTTTCCCGGTCTCCTCCAGAGACACCGCCGTCTTGAACATGATTCCGTTTTTCGCTCCCATCCCGTTCCCGACCATAATGGCCACCGGAGTGGCAAGACCGAGCGCACACGGGCAGCTGATCACCAGCACGGAAATGCCGCGTGCCAGAGCAAAGCCAACGCTTTCTCCCAAGAGCAGCCACACGATTGTCGTGATCACCGCAATAGTGATAACTGTCGGCACGAATACACCAGATACCTTATCCGCCACCTTCGCGATCGGAGCTTTCGTCGCCGCCGCATCGCTTACCATTTGGATAATCTGCGACAGTGTCGTATCCTCCCCGACTCTTGTGGCCTTGCAGGTAATGAAACCGGACTGGTTCACGGTAGCTGCAGAGACATGATCCCCCTCAGCTTTATCGACCGGAATACTCTCGCCCGTCAGCGCCGCTTCATTTACCGCACTACTGCCTGAAATCACCACGCCATCGACCGGGATATTCTCGCCCGGACGCACTACAAAGATATCGTCCTTACCAACTTCCGCAATCTGTACCTCCGTCTCCACGCCATCCCGCAGGACGGTCGCCGTCTTCGGCGCCAGTTTCATCAAACTCTTAAGCGCGTCCGTCGTCCGTCCCTTCGATTTTGCTTCCAGCATCTTTCCTACGGTGATCAGCGTCAGGATCATTGCGGCCGATTCAAAATAGAACTCATGCATGTAGGACATAACGCCGTTCATATCGCCGCGCATCTGCGCATCCGTCATGGCAAAAAGCGCATAAGTGCTGTAAACGAACGCCGCACTGGAACCAAGCGCTACTAACGTGTCCATATTCGGCGCCTTATGAAATAAACTCTTAAACCCGCTGATAAAGAATTTCTGGTTGATCACCATAACGCTGATCGTAAGCAGAAGCTGGATCAGCCCCATCGCCACATGATTATGCTCCAGAACGGAAGGAACCGGCCAGCCCCACATCATATGTCCCATGGAGAAATACATCAGCACGATCAAAAATCCAAGCGACGTGAAAAGACGGCGTTTGAGCACGGGCGTCTCCCTGTCTTTCAGCATCTCTTCTCCTTCTGCTGCAGATACAGAAGCCTTCGCGGCTCCCCCCGCTCCCTTCTCCGATGCACCATATCCGGCTTCTTCCACCGCCTTAATAATATCCGCGGGAGCTGCCGTCCCTTCCACTCCCATAGAATTAGTCAGAAGGCTTACTGAGCAGGAAGTCACGCCCTGCACCTTTGAGACGGCCTTCTCGACCCGGGCGCTGCAAGCTGCAGCTCATCCCTGTCACTGTATATTGTTTCATCTGTTTCTCCTCCTTCATTAAGATGAACGTCCACTGGTCGTTCACTCAGGTATACTTGGCAATCGAGATGAACGTCCACCGGACGTTCACTCAGATATGCATAACAACTCAAAATCGTCCTTGGGGCAGATCACTCCACCACCTGAAATCCGGCACGCGCTACCGCTGCATACAGTTCGTCATCTGCAATCCTGCGATCCATGGAAACTACTGCAAGATTCTTCCGCAGATTCACCTTTGCTGAAGCTCCGTCAATCTTATTAATCTCCTCTTCCACCGCGTGCTTGCAATGTTCGCAGTGCATGCCCTCTATCCTGATCACTTTTTCCGCAATCTTATCTCCCTCAAGTTTCTTATGTTTCATCTTTGCATTTCCACATTCACTGCAGCCGCCTCCACAGCAGCCGCCCTCTCCCTTAAAATGTTTCATTGTGCTTTTTACCGCAAAAAATGCAATTACCAAAAGAACTGCAATTACAATCACATTTCCCATAGCTTTTTTGCCTCCACATTCTCATTATCTCATTAATTTCTGTAAAACCGTTACCAACTCATCCACGGTCTCTTCCTTGCCGTCCCGAATATCCTGCGTCACACAGGTCTTAATATGATTTGCCAAAAGGACCTTATTAAAACTATTAAGCGCCGCATTCACCGCCGATACCTGAATCAGAATATCCGTACAATACGCGTCCTTTTCCACCATCCCTTTGATTCCCCGTATCTGCCCCTCAATACGGTTCAGCCGGTTCAGAAGGCTCTTATACTCTTTCTCCGAACGTTCCTTCGTCTTGTGGGAACAACATTCTTTTCTTTCGTTCATGATGTGTACCTCCCTTTCTGTGAATCATTATATACCCCTTATGGGTATTTTGCAAGTGTTATTTTTCTCAATAAGCTAAAAAGCCGGCAAACCTTTCCTCCGATATTTCTGGCAGACAAAGCTAGTCTGATGGACCTTCCTTTAGATATTCCCGGCAATAATAAAAAGACATGGTTCTGAATATGGTTTCAAAATCCATGTCTTTTATTCACATTATGCCTGTCTCGGAATTGACAGCCAAATGAGGCGATGTGGTGGCATCATCGTACTAGAAATTCAACTGTACCTCCATCCCGCTTTCCTCCTTCACCCGAAACACCATTCTCCACTCAACCGATTCCACCGGCTCATAATGCAGAGAGGAATATCCCTTGTGAAACGGCCGAATGGCCATACGGGATGCCCTTGGGTATACTTTGTGAAACGGCCGAATGGCCATACGGGATGCCCTTGGGTATGCGATATGATCCTTTGGTCTCCCATCGTTCCATTTTCCGGCCAGAAAAACAGCCGTCGGTCCATCCGCACCACCGATTACGCTTACCTCTGCGTCCTCTATACTATTCTGCCTTTTAAGCTCCGGCGGATCTGACCGGACCAGATCTTTGATAAATAAAGAATCCTCCGGAAGTTCTGGCTCCAGCGTATAGTAAAGTTCCAGATAATTTGCAGGAAATCTTGTGACACTATTCTTTCCCAGGCACTTATCATGCTCGCTGGTTTCATTCACCTGTCCCTGCTCACACGCCACCACCTGCAGCACATGAACCTGTCCATCGCCCGGATAGGTAAACCTGATCCGGCTTCCCCTATCCCCAGCTCTGGTACAAAAATGTGGTCCCGGATATTGCTCCGCCTCTTTCTCAAAGGTAATCGCAAGATTGTGCGAATTCTTCCTCCCTTCCTCCTCTCGCCAGAAAGGAGGTTCACTAGAATTTTGCTTAAGCATACCCCGCTCCCAAGTTGAAGATTTATCAGAATTTTGCCTGAACATACCCCGCTCCTTAGAGGAAGGTTTACCAGACTTAGGTTCGCCCGCCCCCGCAAAATACGCTCTGCAAAAGTACCAGCCACACTCCTTGCTGCACCCATACTCCCTCATCAACATCTCCTCGGTCACAGAAACTGCCTCCTCAGTCTCCGAAAACGGGTGCCAGGCTGTCCCGCACCACCCTCTGCTCTCCATCTTTCTGCCATCTAGTTCCGCCTGCATCCGGAAATTCCGGCAAAACGGACTTTCTCTTTCCAGTTGTTCGATCTCTTCCTCGTTAAACTCTTCTTCTGCCTGGCTGCGCCTCTCAAAGCTCCACTTGTCCAAGAACTCTTCCACTTCCCCCCGGGGAATCCGGACGCATAAGTCCACTACGACTCCCTCCTCACAGAGGTAGAGTGCCGGTATCCGCCATTCATGACAATCCCAGACAAATTCTTTTTCTATCACCACTTTTTCTCCAGGCTTTCTACCCATGCCTTTACTCCAATAATTTTCCTCAAAATAGACCTTCATCTGATTATTCCTCCAAGATCTGCCTTACTTTTTCTACTGTCACATCACAGCTTGCAGCAATCTCTTCCGGCGTCTTTCCTTGAAGATACAGTTTAAAAACTTTTTTGGTGCGCTCTTCTCCGAGCTTTTCCCCAAGTTCCTGCCCAATCCTCCGTCCTCGCGCTAATGCGCTTGACATCTGGGTATTATAATCTTTTAATGCCTTCTCCCTTGCCTCATATTCCAATCTCTTCACATCGTCCGCACTGAGCTCCTCCAACGTCCGAAAAGCTTCATCCAGATATTCGCTTGTCTTTGCCATACTCACAAACTCCTCTCTGCTCTTCCCACCGAAAAAACGCATCCACTTGACCACTTCTATAATGCAATCCCATGAAAAGTACCTCTATTATACAAAACACTCTCCCCACACGCAATCCGGCATATTTCACAAATTTGCAAAACCTGAAAAAACCTAACTATTTTTATTTCAGGCAAAAATGGTTCCTGTTAAATTCTACGATTCCCTCATCCCGCATTTTCCCCAGTTCACTCGACATCGCGCTCCTGTCCACCGACAGAAAATCCGCAAGCTGCTGTCGGTTGAACGGGATCTCAAACGACGGACTTTTCGCCCTTCCCCTCTGCTCCGACAGGTAAGAAAGCAATTTCTCCCGCGTCGTTCTCTGGGACATATGGCCGATTTTCTGCGCCAGAGCTCTGTTCTTTGCAGCAAGCACCGCAAAAAAATTCTGAATCAACAGCGTATGAAAATGACAGGTGGAGGGACAACTCGCGAGCACCCTGCCGATATCAAGAAACAGCACCGTCGTGTCACAGGCGGCGACCACGTCATTTACCATCGGTTCACTCCCATAGACTGCATAAGCCTCACCAAACACCTCGCCGGCCTCCACAACATTCAAAATACTTAGGTTCCCCCAGTAATCTTCCTTTTTAATATGGACGGCTCCCTCCAGTACCAACGCCACCTCCGTAATGCAATCTCCAACATGATAAATCCACTCCCCTTTCATGAACTCCCGCTTCCTCGCGCCCAGACAGCCCAGCATTTCCTCTATCTCTTCCTCTCGTATTCCCTGAAAGAGCTTTGTATTTTTCAAAACAGGTAAATATTTCTTCATAACAATTCCTCTTTTCGTTGTAAATACAACAGAATATTCTTTTACACCCTACTATAATAACCACATAAAGTCAAGAAATGACAGGCTATTGCTCAGGATTGTCTTATAGTTTATTCCTTAAAATTATATTGCTTTTCTCCGCATAATACGATACAATAAAACCATTATAAAATTATGATAAAATTATGATAAGGAGAGATGCCATATGATACAAATCAGACCTGTTTCCGATTTAAGGAATAAATTCCCGGAGATTGAAAGAATCGTCAATGAGGGAGAGCCAATATATCTGACCAAAAATGGTTATGGCTCTATGGTTGTACTGAGCCTTGATGCTTACTCTCGATTAACAGACGGTGTTGAAGCCGCATTAGATGAGGCGGACAGAATTGCAGATACCGATTCCAGACGTATGAGTCATGATGAAGTGTTCGGAAATCTTCGGAGGAAGATAAATGCCAAATAAGAAATACCGACTAAACTATCTGCCGCTCTTCTATGAAGACCTCGATGATAAGGTTTCATACATTACCTACAAACTCAAAAATCCGCAAGCAGCAAATGCACTATTAGACAAAGTAGAAAAAGCCATCCACGAACGACTTCCTGTAGCGGAATCCTTCGAGCCATATGAATCTATAAAAGAACGTAAGTATAAATATTATCGCATATATGTGGATAATTACACTATCTTCTATGTGGTGATTGATGACAATCCCGCAGATCTGATTATGGAAGTAAGGCGTTTCCTGTACAACGGTCAAAACTATAAAAGAATTATCTAATCAAAGAGTAGAATAAATGACTGCCTCTCGGAATAATATTTTCCAAAGAAGCAGTCATTTTATACTTATTTCTGGTAAAATGGCTCCTGTTATCTTCCTCGAGAATTCCCTGAAAAGCTTTGTATTTTTCAAAACAGGCAAATATTTCTTCATAACAATTTCCCTTTTCGTTGTAAATACAACAGAATATTCCTTCACGTCATACTATAATAACCACATAAAGTCAAGAAATGACAGGCCGCTCCGCCAAAATACATTTCTGTTTAGCAGACTTGGACTGGAACGCCAAAATGAGGGCCACTGGACCTTATTTCAGGCATGCATGGCAAATAAAACAGTACACAAAGACGGAGCAGCAAAACAAAGGAGGAGCATCATATGATAAGAAGAATCATTCACATTGACGAAAATAAATGTAACGGCTGCGGCGCCTGCGCCTCGGCCTGCCACGAAGGTGCCATCGGCATGGTGGACGGGAAGGCCAGGCTACTGCGCGACGACTACTGCGACGGTCTGGGCGATTGTCTCCCTACCTGCCCCACGGGAGCAATCACTTTTGTGGAGCGCGAGGCCGCATCTTACGATGAGGCTGCCGTAAAAGCAGCACAGGCCGCCAAAAAAGAAGCCCAGCCCTGTGGCTGTCCCGGCACAAAGTCCAGGCAGATCCTGCGGGAAAACCAAGATAAATCTGCTTCACCTACCCTGGAAAGCCAGCTGTCCCAGTGGCCCATCCAGATTAAGCTGGCGCCGGTAAACGCACCCTATTTCGACGGCGCAAAGCTGCTCATCGCCGCAGACTGCACGGCATATGCCTATGCAAACTTCCACAATCGTTTTATCAAAGATCATATTACGCTTGTGGGCTGTCCGAAACTGGATCATGTGGATTACTCTGAGAAGCTTGCGGAGATTCTTCGGGAAAATGATATCCAGAGCCTGACCATTGTCCGCATGGAAGTTCCCTGCTGCGTCGGTATGGTACAGGCCGTGAAAACAGCGCTCCAGGCAAGCGGCAGGCTGATTCCCTGGCAAATTGTGATTATTTCCACCGATGGAAGAATCATTAGCGAATAGTTAAATCTCTTTTTTCCTTCATATTTAAATCTAAATGTCAAGGGCAGCGTGATATCCCCAGTATACAGCGTTTGTGATGGTAGAGACTCTCGACGCATCGCCGATTACGGCTGTATACGGCGCGCTGTCTCTTAGACTTTCCACCACTTTTGTCCGGGAGCGCTGCCCCAGAGCGCAAATAACAGTGGTGCCCGGTACCAGAACCTGTTCCTTTTCCCGATTTTCACACAGAACGCCTTCCCCTGTCACTTCCAGTCCGCGATATCCGGTATGTACAGTCACATATTTTTCTATCTCCTTTAAAAGCAGTGGACGGTGGCGGACATTTGCATCCGGCGCCAATTCGTCCCTCATCTCAACCAAATGCACCCTTTTTCCTTCCATGCCAAGATGGATCGCACATTCACACCCGGCAAGTCCGCCTCCAAAAACGACCACATCATCGGAGACTTTATCTTTTTCCAGATAATAATTATTTACCACAACGACATTTTCGCCGTTAAGTCCTTTGATCGGAGGAATGAGCGGCTCAGAGCCGACCGCAATGATCAGCGCATCCGGAGCTTCCTTTTCCACATATTCCGGCGTCACTTCTGTGGAAGTGCAAATCTGCACACCGGCTTTTTGGGCCAGCAATGCATATGTTCCGGCCAGCTCATACATCTCATGCTTAAATGGCAATGCCTGTTCGCTCTTTAAGATACCACCCAGCTCTTCTTCCTTTTCACAGAGAATTACCTGATGACCGCGTCTCGCCGCCGTATAAGCTGCATACAGCCCTCCGGGGCCGCCTCCCGCGACGAGTACCTTCTTTTTGACCGGAGCCGGAAGCACCTCGTCACCTTCCATCTCACGCCCGATCAGCGGGTTGACCGTACATCTTCTGGTCGAAGTTGCCGCCCGCTCTGCCATACAGGTAAAGCAGCGCAGACATTTTACAATCTCTTCATCCCGGTTTTCCATGACCTTTCTCGGGAGAAACGGATCTGCCAAAAGCGCACGCGCCATGTAGACTACATCTGCCTTCCCGCCTGCGATAATCTCTTCTAATTGTTCCGGGCTGTTTAGGCCTCCAATGGTAGCCACCGGAATGGAAACATGTTTCTTAATCTCTGCTGCAAGATAAACATTACAGCCATGCTCTTTAAACATGGACGGGTGGGTATCGCCAAATCCCCTCTGATACGTTCCTGCCGACACATGCAAAAGGTCAATGTATGGCTCCAGTATTTTCGCAATTTCCACACCTTCCTCCAGTGTGTAACCACCCTCAAACAGCTCGGATCCGCTGAAACGGAATTCAATCGGGAAAAACGGCCCGACCGCTTCCCTTACTGCCTTCAATACCTGGATTGCAAAGCGGCACCGGTTCTCAAGGGAACCGCCATACTCATCTGTCCTCTTATTAAAATAAGGGGACAGAAACTGATTGATGAGCCAGCCATGTCCACCATGCACCATCAGCATCTCAAATCCGGCTCTCTTTGCAAGAGACGCCACCTCCTTATAGGAAGCCGTGATCTCATCGATCATTTCTTTCGTCAGAGCCCTGACCGTAACGCCGTCAGGCCTGACCGTATCCGATGGCCCCCACTGATTCATAGTCTTCTGCTTGCTTTTATCCGTCATATATGTTCCCGCATACATTCCGGAATGCGAAAGTTCCAGACTCGGGATTGCTCCGTGACGGCGGATCGCATCTGCCGTATAGGTCGCTGATGCCAGAGAATTCAAGATCTTCGTATCCAGATGATATGCGTGGGAAGCATCTGTCTGGGGGTGTACCATGCACTCACTGACAGTCACCGCGCCTGCTCCCCCTTTTCCTCTCAGTTCATAAAATGCGGTTGATTTTGGTCCGATGCAGCCGTCATTGGTAATATCAGTCCCACCCATCGGCGCAGAAAACATGCGGTTACGAAAAGTGGTTCTTCCTATCGTAATCGGCTTACATAAATTAGGATATTTTCTTTCCATTTTTTCCTCCTGTTATCTAAAACTCTGCCTTGACAGAGATAAACTCATTTACATCGCAGGCTCACCCATATAGAGCAGAGTGCCGTCCTCCTGTTTGGAGAACCTGGTCAGGAACTCATCGTAAGAAATCCAGCTCTCTCTTGGATAGTTTGCATGGGACATCTCTCTGACCGTGCCTACGGTAAGCATGGGAACACGCTTTGCATTCATATATACATAATAACTGATCTCACCGCAAGTATAACGCAGAGGCTTTTCATCTAACTGATAGAGCTTCATAAGATTCCTGAGAAAAGCTGCAATGTTATCTGCCACATGATATTCCAACTGTCCGTTCTCGCGGTCAACACAGAGCCAGTCATTCTCTCCAAACAGAAACAGGAACGGAACTGCAGGCTCTATTTTTTCAGGAAGAATCAATTCGTCCTCCGGCTTAACCAGCGCTGACCAGGGCGCAACTGCGGCAAATACCCCGGGATACTTAACTGCAAGGGTCGATGTCATCATACCGCCGCTGGACTGCCCGCAAGCGTACACACGGGTCGTATCCACCAAATGGCGTTCCTTGACGTCATCAATCATTTTCAGGATAAAACCGGTATCATCTATTTTTTTATCTCCATAGTTGCCATCCCACAGCAGCAGATTTCGGATTCCGCCGGGACGCTGTGAGGAAACGCCTGCCTCCGGAAATACGACGATAAAATCCCGCTCTTCTGCGACATGGCTCATGCCGGACAGGCTGATAAAAGTCTCGGCAGTCCCGCCTCTTCCATGCATACATACCACCAGCGGTACCGGTTTTCCGCTTGTTTTCACCTGCTCGGGCACATATTCGTACCAGCTATGTGTAAAACCATCATACTCCATAGTATGGTACGTAAATCCATATTTTTCAGGGTCGATCCGGTAACGAAGCATCTTCGTTCCAAAACCACGGTGACGGCAGGCAAGGCTGATATAATCCCATACTGCACTGAAGAATTCCTGTTCGACATCTCCGGTAAACCCATTTGTCACACGTACCTGGGAAATGCTCTCTTCGTTCACCTGGCTCTTTTTACAAATCTTTGACGGGAAATAAATCTCATCAGCCCAACGGTTGGAATAGATCTCGTCCTCTACCTGATTGATCTTTTTCCAATAATTACATACCTTGGCATTGGCGCCCTTATTCTCGCTCCACGCCATCCAGGCAGGGACCTGTACCTTTGCGGCAGAGATGACAAGCTCCGTTTTTCCGGTATCTTCTCCCCCGTGAGTTGCTTCTGTGTTCAGAAGCGCTCTATCATCTAAATCTCCAAACGTAGCAAGGCCAGACCATTCGCTGCTCATCTTCATAACAGCCTGCTGGGCTATGGCAGCGCCATTTCCAATGCCGGCAGCATAGATATTGTCCTGCATGGTCACATAGAATCTTCGGGAATTGATCTGCAGATAAACTTTATTCATGTAATCCGCATCACCCCCTGACAGATCCCACGCTTCATTTTGGGGAACCAGAATGTGCAGGAACATATGATGCTCTTTGGCGAAATGGAGCCAGAAACTATTTTCCAAATATTCGGCCACAGAAATATGATCTGACAAAGCCAGCACCAGGCAGGGGCTGTTATAGAGAAGATCGGGACTTATGTATGTATAAAAAATCCGCTTCTGCCCATTCACCTCTACGGTTTCCTCAAAAAGCCCGGAAACCAGGCAGCGTCTCGGCTGGGCGTGATCCACCTCAAATACGCTCATATCCTGTGGAAATGTTTTGATTTTCATCTTATTTTCTCCTTCCATTTAGTACATCGGAAATACAGTCATAATCCAGAACACAGAGACAACGCAAAGTATGATCGCAGGAATCAGTGACTGCTTCATGATAGATTTCAGGTCGTAACCACCACTGGCCATACACATCGGAATGGCCGGAGTAGCCATCGGAGTCATAAAGGAACTTAGGCATGCAGCCTGAACCAAAATGATGATGCCGATCGGATTGGCGTTCATCGCCTTACATGCCAGGATTGCAATCGGAATGAAAATAATCATTACGGTACGGTTCATCATGACCTGAGTCAGCAGGAACGGTACGACAAAGAATACAAAACCAATCAGATACGGATTGCTGAGGGTATTTGCAAAGTTACCTAAAATACCACCGACCACTTCACCGGCGCCGGTTTCCGTCAGCGCACCGCCCATGGAGAGGGCGCCTACGAATAAAAATGCCATAGGCCAATTGATTGCGCCGATTGCTTCTTTCTCAGAAAGTACGCCAAACAACACCATAGCCAGGGCGCCCGTCAGACAGATTACCCATACCGGAAGATTAAGCTGCGGCTGGAAAATGAGGGCAACAGTAGTCAGAATAAAGATAATGTAACCGGCACGCTCCTTGAAGGGGGACAGTGGCTCCCGTTTGTCTTCACGGGTCTGAATATTGCTGACAGCAACAACTTCTTTGTCAGGGCTGAACTTGCATGCAAAGAATACACAGTAAATGAAAATGGCGATCAGCATAGGCAGACGAGCCTTCATCGGATCGGTCAGGCCCACAGCATACGTTGTGTATGCATTTGCCTCCAAATATCCGTTCAACTCGGCGAAAACCGTGGCGCCGCTTCCCAGAGGAAGAACCGAAATGGTTGCTATGCTGGCCATCGCCAGAGGAAACAACACTTTAGAAGGTTTGATCTTCAATTCATCACAGCTTGCAATCATCATAGGAGCCATAATGCCATATACGATAACGGAGCTCTGAATGAACTGTGCAAGAATAATCGTAATCAACATATACCCAAACATCACTCGTGTCAGAGAGCCCTTGGCGATGTGGTTCACACTTGATGCGACCTGCTTTACGAACTGCGTGCGATTAAATCCTGCTGCCACAACGAACATGGAAAGCATCATTACCCCGTTGGTATTGCCAAAATATCCGACTGCCGTATCCGGATTCAGACATCCGGTAATCACAAAAGCGACCATACTTAACATCGCGGTCAGCCCCATAGGGATTTTACCAATAACATAACTGATCATTGTCAGAATACAAATAATAATACATATCGTGAGTGTATTCATGAATTCATTCCTCCTGTTTCTTCCATATTAGACAAACCGGCATACATGGTCAACTGCAATATCTGAGAACCCATACGCCTCCGCCTTTGTAAGTCTTCCGTTACAAATCTCTCCGATTACTTCCAATAATTCCTCACCCATTTCCTGATAGGTCTTTTCACCACGGATTATGGCTGACAGATCGATATCCATATTGTCCTCCATATTCCGGTAGGTCACTTCATTTGCAGTGACTTTGAGGACAGGAACGATAGCATTTCCGGTAGGGGTACCCCTTCCGGTGGTGAAGATGACTGCCTGACATCCTCCTGCTACCATGGACGTTACAGAAGAGATGTCATATCCGGCAGTATCCATGACCAGAGCTCCTGTCTTAGTCGGTCTTTCGGCCTGTTTTAATACCTCCATTACAGGACGGGTGCCGCCTTTGCGGATACAGCCCAGACTCTTTTCGTCCAGTGTAGAGAGACCGCCGGCTTTATTACCCGGAGTCGGCTGACCTGCACGGCAGTCCTGACCAGCCGATTTTAAATGCTCCTCATATGCTCTGCACACCTCTATGATCTCATTGTGAATAGCGGTAGTCGCTGCCCGCTTTGCAACGATATGTTCGCCACCGATCCATTCAATCGATTCACTCATGATCGTTGACGCCCCGCGATCTACCAGCAGATTGCTCAGCTCGCCCACAGCCGGATTAGAAGCGATACCGGAGGTTGCATCAGATCCGCCGCATTCAATTCCTAAAAGCAGTTCGGAAATATCAAACAATTCTTTTTGCTGCATACCTGCCTGCGCCGCCATATCTCTTGCGGCACGGACCGCTTTTTCAATCGTCTTTAACGTGCCGCCTTCTTCCTGAATTCCAAAAGAGACGACCGGCTTCGAGGTCATGCCCTGTATTTTTTCACGAAGCATTTTATGATTAACAGTCTCACAGCCGAGTCCAATGATGACTACACCGTAAACGTTAGGATTGCACGCAAATCCGGTCAGTATTTTCTGCGACATGGCAGTGTTGGCAGCCACATCAGAACAGCCTGTATTGAACACGATATTGACTGCTCCTTTCACCTGGCTTGCAACGATTCGAGCGCTTTCACTTCCACAGGCACACCCCGGCAGAATCAGCACATGATTCCTGATCCCCGGCCTTCCTTCCGCCCTGCGGTAGCCCCAGAACTTCATGCCGGACTTCGTTTTAACGACCTTTGGCATTTCCTCCTCTGTTTCTTCTACTAATTCGCTGTCATAATCTCTGGGAACACTGAAAATGTTGTCGTGGGAAACCCAACACCCCTTTTCTATGCGGGTATTGGTCTTGCCGATCAGTTCTCCGTACTTCATGACATCCACGCCGTTCTCCAGCGTTTCCAGTGCAACTTTGTGACAGTATGGAATCGTCTCTTTTGCTTCCAGGCTGCACACCTTTGTACCTTTGCGATAGACTACATTTTCTCCTGTAGCTACCTCTCTGACACAGGTAACTACATTGTCATTTTCGTCCATCAACAATGCATTGATTTCCATTTGCTAATCCTCCGTTTCTTGAAATTTGAGTTTTGAGGTTTCATTTTCCAGGGCAATCGTTTGAATTCTGTGGCAGATTTTTCCTCCATTCCAGATAAAACCATTTACCGCGCCAGCTCATAAAAATTGTGTATTTTTCACAATTATGTGATTGCTCTATATTATTTTTTATCTATCTTTACAATATCATTGTTTTAATATATAATCAATTTTATAGATTTTATATTAATATAAATTAAATTTATAATAGAAAGAAACGGAGAAGCAATCATGAAAGAAGAAATGCTCTATGTTTACACCGTATATCAGGAAGGAAGCTTTTCCAAAGCTGCCAAAAAGCTGTTTTTGACCCAGCCTGCGTTAAGTATTTCTATACAGAAAATAGAACAATCTATTGGAATGCCCCTCTTCGACAGAAGCCGAAGGCCTCTTAAGCTAACAGATGCCGGGGAGATTTATATTGAATTGATCAAAAAGACACTGCTCCTGGAACGGGAACAGCAGCAAAAGTTAAACGATATCCGCAATGTGGTCACAGGAACCATAAAGCTGGGCGGTTCCCATTACCTGAATGCCTATATTATGCCGGATATCCTGGCCGGCTTCGTCAGGGAATACCCCGGCGTAAAGCTGGAGATCATGGAAGCCAGCTCCTATGACCTGGCAGATATGCTTGCCGACTATAAGCTGGATCTTACCTTTAACTGTAATCCGGCATTAATCAAGAATTACAACCATTACAAGGTCTTTGAAGATCATATTCTTCTTGCCGTTCCGGAAGAACATTCAATCAATGCGCGTTATGCAGATTTTGCACTAACTGCTTCCGAAATTTTTGAGGGAAGACATTTATCTGCCGATTGTCCGATGATAGAACTGGCGGCATTTTCAGAGCTTGAGCTGATTCTCTTAAGAAAGGGCAACAATCTGTATGACCGTGCCTGGGCTATGTTTCATGAGGCCGGTTTCAAGCCAAAGATCAAACTGGACTTATCACAGCTCGTTACAGCGTACCGGCTGGCAAGAGCGAATATGGCAGCCACCTTTGTCAGCGACCGGCTGGTACGGCCGGAAGATACAAGCCTGAAATTTTACAGGCTTGACAGCAGTCATACGACTCGTATCTTTTATGCGCTATTGCCAAACAAGGAGTATGTCCCTGCTGCTGTGAATCGATTTATTCAGTATATGCAGAATAATCTTTAAGGATTCTCCGCCTGCGGCGGGTCGCCCAAACAACCACAATTCCTCTCCGCCGCCAAGTATCGCGTCAGTTGATTTATTTTCCCAAAGTATCGATCCTCTCCATTGTATTTCCTCCTTCCTGCGGGTACAATAATCTCAACAAATGAAATCACACCGCACAGGAGGATTTACCATGATCTTATCAGAATCCATTCATTTTTCGGAAAATCTGATCCGGCTGCGCCGTCAAAAAAAGATCACCCAGGAAGAGCTCGCCTCTTTTCTCGGCGTAACCAAAGCCTCTGTCTCCAAGTGGGAAACGGGGCAAAGCCTGCCGGATATCCTTCTTCTCCCCCAGCTCGCCTCTTTTTTCGATGTCACTTTAGACGAGCTGCTGGGATTTAAGCCACAGCTTTCCAAAGAGCAGATCCGGAAAATCTACCATGAACTTGCCTCGGATTTTGCGAAACAGCCCTTCCGGCAGATTATGGATAAAAGCCGCTCTCTGGTCAAAAAATACTACGCATGCTATCCATTTCTGTTTCAAATGGCCGTGCTGTGGCTGAATCATTTCATGCTCGCTCAAGGTCCGCAGATGCAGCAGCAAATCCTTCAGGAGACCGCCGGCCTATGTGCCCATATCATCTCCGATTGTGACGATATCGGAATCTGTAACGATGCGATCCTTCTCAAATCTACGGTCGATCTGCAGCTGGGAAAGGCACAGGAAGTCATCGACGCACTGGAAGAACTCCTAAATCCGCTCCGCCTGGCAGGCCAGAGCGACGGCGTTCTGATCCGCGCTTATCTTCTCTCCGGAAAAACGCATCAGGCCGCCAGCCGCGCGCAGATCAGTATGTATATGCATCTTCTCAGTCTCGTAGCCAGTGCGCTGGAGTATCTTTCCATCAAAAGTGCTGACCTTGCCGCCTGCGAAGAGACAATCCGGCGCATCACGGCCCTCATAGATACCTTTCAAATTGAGCACCTGCACCCGAACACGGCCTCTTCCTTCTATTATCAGACCGCTGTCATCTACAGTATGCACGGCCTGGAAGAAAGGGCACTGTTCTACCTGGCAAAATATGAGGAAAATATCCGCTACCTGCTGGCCGAATCGAACATTGCGCTTCATGGCGACGCCTATTTTGATCTTCTCGACGAGTGGATCACCCAGCTCGATCTGGGCCCCGCACCGCCAAGAGATAAGAAAATGGTCGCAGACAGTTCACTCCAGCTTTTGGACCACCCCTCATTTTCCATATTGCAGGGAAACCTTACATTTAAACAGATTAAGAACAACCTGACAAAGGAGGTAGAAAAACAATGAATTCACTGAAAGATATCCTGCCATTTCTCATTCCCCTGGCGATCGCAGAAATCGCACTTCTTATATTTACCCTGCGTCACATATTGACGCACACCACCTACAAGAGGGGAAACCGGGTTCTGTGGCTTATCGTTACGATCGTCGGCATGGAATTTGTCGGCCCCATCTTATATTTTCTGCTGGGAAAGGAAGATGACTAGATGGAAATGCTCACTCTTACACATGTCTCTAAATCCTTTGGAGACCATACCGTTCTGGAAGACTTAAGTTTTTCCGTCCCGGAGCACAGCATTTTCGGCTTTATTGGGTCAAACGGCGCCGGAAAGACTACCACAATGAAAATGATTCTGGGACTGTTAAAAGCTGACAGTGGACAGATTCTGGTAGACCAAAGGCCGGTGACCTATGGGCAAAATATTACCAACCGCCTCATCGGCTACCTTCCCGATGTACCGGAGTTCTACGGATTTCTCACTCCCGCCGAATATTTAACGCTCGCCGGGCGCATCGCAAAAATGCCGGAACATACGATCGCACACCGCTCCAGGGAGCTTCTTGACCTGGTGGGACTCGGTGATGTCAAGAAACGAATCCACGGTTTCTCGCGGGGAATGAAGCAGCGTCTCGGTATTGCCCAGGCCCTTTTAGGAAAGCCCCGCCTCCTGATCTGCGACGAGCCCACCTCCGCCCTGGACCCTTTGGGCCGGAAAGAGATTCTGGATATTCTCTCGGCGGTGAAAAATGAAACCACCGTCCTCTTTTCCACCCATATCCTCTCCGATGTAGAGCGCATCTGCGACGAGATCGCACTCCTGCACCAGGGGAAAATCGCATGGAGCGGGACTCTGGCCCATCTGCACCAGCATCAGGACGCCGGATTTCAGATGGAATTCCTCCGCCCGGACGACCTGAGCCGTTTTGCCGCAGGCTGCCCCGGTGGGAAGGTCATCGGCAAAACGGAGCTTCTCTATGAACATAAAAACGAAAAAGATATGTTGTATGCAATTCAAATTTTGGCTGAAAACAGCATACCGGTGCGGAAAATAGAAATGTGCGAATTTACGCTGGAGCATCTATTCATGAAAATGACGGGAAACGAGACGGCTTAGCTTTATTCTCAGCACACGAAATTTTTCAAAACAGGAGTATTTAAAAATGAAAACGACAACTGCATTTTTTCACAAAGAACTCATAGAACTGAAGCGCACGGGGAAACTCCTGATTCTGTTTCTCATCTTCACCCTGTTCGGAATCATGAATCCCGCTATCGCCAAACTGACTCCCTGGCTGGTATCCACCTTTGCAGACAGCTTTGCCGAGGCCGGAATCATCATGACCGATATGACCGTAGATGCTCTCACTTCCTGGACACAGTTCTACAAGAACGTTCCCATGGCACTCATCATTTTCCTGCTGCTTTTTAGCAACATTCTGACTTCTGAATACCAGAAGGGGACGTTGATTCCCCTTCTCACTAAAGGACTGCCTCGCATAAATGTGATTGTCTCCAAGACTCTCCTTCTGCTCCTCGCCTGGACCTGCGGCTACTGGCTCTGTTACGGGATCACCTACGCGTACAACGCCTTTTTCTGGGATAACCATATCGCCTCCCACCCTGCGTTTGCTGCGCTTTGCCCTTATGTACTGGGAATCTGGCTGATTTCCCTGCTCATGCTGATGTCCACGCTTTTTGAGAGCGGCTCTGCCGTCATCACGTCTACGGGCGGGATCTTCATAGCACTATATCTCCTGAGCCTGCTGCCGAGAATACAGGACTACCTGCCTGCAAAACTCTTAAGCTCGCTTCCCATTTTGTACAAGACGGAAACGATAGAGGCGTTTCTTGGTGCGCTCGGAACCAGCGCATTTCTTACCATAATTAATCTTATTTTATCTGTCTTATTGTTTGATAAAAAGAGAATATAAATAGAGAATTCCCCTCCCGTTAAGTACGGCAAGGGGAATTCTCTATCACATATAACCAGCTTCTCTTATAGTCTGTCCGCCCACCGGGCCACTGCCTGCTCTAAAAATGCAGCACACCCCGGCACCTCGCTGTCATAATACGCTCTGAACCTCTCATCGGAAACATACATTTTCGCAATTCCTTTGTGCGCCTCCACAGAATACTGCTTCCAGGTCATACGCAGCCATTCCTTGTGAAGAGACACCAGCTTTTTTGCTTCCTCGCTCCCCGGGCTTAGCTCATTTTGAACACATTCCCGCAGTCCCGCCAAAATCTCTGTTTCCAGTTCCTTGAACCTCTCCCAATCTTTCTGCGACATATTTAAGAGCTTCCTGTTTGAATCCGCGACCGTATCATCGCCATATTTTTCACGGATTTCTTTCCCATATTTTGCTTCGTTTTCACGCACCATATGTTTCTTAAACGCCTCGAATTTTTCCTGATCATTCATATGATATTCTCCCTTCATCGACAAAATCGTCTGCTTCACTGTCCGAATCAGTAAGTCCACATGTTCTCTCTGTTCTTCCAGCTCCCGAAGGTGTTCTTCCATGGCACTCATAAGATCAAAATCGTCCTCGTAGAGAATCTTCCGTATCCTTTGCAGATCAAATTTTCTTTCCCGGTAAAACAAAATCTGCTGCAAAATCGCCAGCTCATTCTCTCCATAGAACCGATAGCCGGCCTCCGTAACATATAACGGCTTCAAAAGACCGATTTCATCATAGTAGCGCAGCGTGCGCGCGCTCACGCCTGCCAGTTCTGATAATTCTCTGATGCTATATTCCATATGACGTACCTCCTTCGGTAGATTCAGCATACTACTTTACGTAACGTCAAAGTCAATAGGGAAAATTATTTAAATTTTAAAATCTAAACCCAGAATTTCCTCAACCCGATCACGCTTATTTTCATAAAATTCTTTGCGGACTGTCACCAGACTCAAGCTATCGTATCCTAATTTGTGATAAAGCTTAACCGCCGCCTTATTCCTTGGCGCCACATCCATGCAAACTGCTGTATATCCACTCTTTGATTTTATGATTTCCTCTGCCATGCGAATCGCTGTCGTCGCAATTTTCTGCCCTCTAAACTTTGTATCAACAAAGAGATCTTCAATCCATGCCACAATGTCACCGCGGTAATCCAAATGCAGAAACCCTGCCTTTTCCTGCCCCTTGTTGATAATGTAAAGCTCATGATTTGGCGCTAACCAGTCTTCCAATATCTCTTTTGCTTCCTCATATGCGCCTTCGCTTAACACACTTTTCCCACTAATCAAGGACGCGTGAAAACCATAAAACTCTGCAATCCATTTTGTAATCTTGTCTCTGTCGCGCTGTTCATATTTTGTAAGTTTTATTTCTAACGTCTCCATTATTTGGTTTCTCCTGTTCTACCCCGGCTTAGCCCAAATAGGTCTCTATACAGCCACAGGACCGGCTTCCTTCTTCAGTTCGCGTACCCGTTCCAAAGACAGCCCTGTACGCTCTGCAATCGTATACTCATCTAAAATTCCCAACAAATTCTTTGCAATCTCAATTTTTTCTTCTTCCCGTCCTCTATCCACCAATTTTTGTCCCAATCTCGTCATACTGATCTCCTCCACAATTTCTTCCATATCCATTGCATCTAAAAACTTATCCGCCATAATATACAATACCGCCTCAATTTTTCCTACATCTATGGAATCTACCATTGTCGCCTTCCGTGTAATCTCGTAGGCCGTTATAATCCGCTCCTTGAGCTCCATAGCTCCGCTCATAAGCATGCACAAGGTCAGCGGAACCAAATCCTGTTTTGTGAGTTTCTCATCACATTCCACTTTTGCATTCAACTCTTCAAACAATTGATCCGCATTCAGGTCACGCATGATAATTGGTACAATCCGATACGTATTAATCCCCTCTGTAAAATACGTCATAGGCTTTCGTATCTTTCCCGAAAAAAGTACATATGTTGTAACAGGTACTTGATTCTGATAACTACTGATTGCCTCATACGCCCGAAAACGTTTAAGCCCCTTGCGTCCTTCATTGGTGCTCTGAAATTCGAAATGCTTCCAGGAACCATCTTCCATCACCAGATTAAAATCCTGAAACAATTTTTGTAAATCCAAATGCACCTGTTCCGTAGGAGCAAAAGAAACCACCTTCTCTTTAATCCCGAAATAAGGAAGCAGTTCCTGTGCAAAAAACTGCATCGCAGTTTTCAGCGCCGCATCTTCGTGCTGAATAGCGGAATCCGATTCATACTCATTTTGCAATTTGCTTCTTTTATCCATATAGCCTCCCTTTCTATAAGCTATATAGAGAAACTATCTGTTTATACTATATCAAAATCTAATATTTCAGACAATGAATTTAACCAAATTAAAATTGCTTTCATACACTCAATTTATATATCTTACACTTCTGAAATCTTCTCGAACCGAGAGGAACTCTTTCAGATTACATATTATGAACACCAGAGCCAAGCTAAAAACACAACAGACTGTCGAGTAAATATCCTGGCAACCAAGAAAATTGATAGTAACTCTATATAGCAGTCATCATCTGTAATATAAGCATACTATCATGTCTTTCTCACAAAAGCAAGTCAAATCCTTGGCTCATTGCTCACGGAAATAAATTTTTTATAAACATGCTTTCTCTCTTTTCAGGCAGACCTTCGCCGCCTTCTTCCCCGATTTTACCGCCCCTTCCATCGTTGCAAATGAGGAGGTAAGCGTATAATCCCCCGCCAGAACAAGTCCGGGAATTCCCGTATCCTGCTTCGGTCTTAAATGCTGATTCCCTTTAGCAAGAGAGTAAAAATCATTCTTCTCCGCCACCTTTCTTGCATCTAAAACATGCCCTTTTAGATGCACGCCCAGCAGTTCCATTTGCCCGACCACAACATCCAGCAATTCCTCTGCACTTTTATCCACATAGTTCTCCGGATTCCCTAAAATCACCGACAGCCTTCCAGCCTTCCCCCGGAAAGTGCTGCGTGACTGCTCCGCAAAACTTGCCATATCCGTTCCGGGGCCAAAAGTCGTGATATCCTTGCACGATACAGGCATATCCAGTTCCATCTGCACGGTAACCGAGGACATGCACGGAAGGCGAAAAAAATCCCGGAGCTCCCCGTATTCCTTAAGTGGTTCCAGTATCTCTTTTGCCGCCGGAAGAGTCGCAGCGACCACCGTATTCCCTGCACGATATTTTTGACCGCTTTTCGAGACTACCCCAGTCACTCTCCCCTGTTCCACTAAAACACGTTCTATAGTCTCTCCAAACCGGAACTCTCCTCCCAGTTCTTCTACCTTCCGCACGATCGGATCACACATAACCTTCGTCATTCCGCCCAGATACGCCCCAATCCGCATTTTATAGAATTTCGGAATTGCCGGAGCAAAAAGTCCGAAAAACACATAAGCAGAATACTGCTCTGGCGGCAGGAAAAAAATACCGGTACTAAGGGGCTCCAGAATCAGCCGCTGCGCCCTTTTCGTCACGTGATGGCGGTCAGCATACTCCGCGACCGTATAGCGATCCAGCTTTTTTGAACACACATAACCGGAAAAACCACTCAGGAAAAATGGAACCAGAGACAGTTTATCCCGCACTCCCAGCGCATCTTGGTTCCCCAATACTCCACGCAATGTTTTCCATGGTCCGAAAACCGGTGCCAGACCGAGCACCACCTTTTTTCCTTCATACCGCCCCTTCTCCCGGATCTGCTTAGCGACCAGAATCTCTGCTGTTTCCTCCCACGTGACCATATCCCTAAGCCTCACGCCACACTTTCTTAGAAGTGCCGGAAGTGCAGAATAATAGCCTATATAACGATGAAGACCGGATTCGACCAGCATTCCCTCCTCTGCTCTTCCTTCTCTGGTATCTACGTCCCCAGTCTCCTCTTTCCTGTCAACAAAGGAAGAAGTCCGCCCACCGGCATACGTATGCTGCTCCAGCACCAGAACTTTCTTCCCCTTTGCCGACAGGCGGTACGCACAGGACAGACCTGCCAGCCCTGCTCCTACAATCACAACGTCATATTCTTCTGTCATATGCTCTTCCATGTCACGCTCTTTCCTTCCTCTATGCCTTTGCTAAAATCTTACTGCTATTATTTTCCCAAAATAGCCAGATTCCATACTCTGATCTTTGGTGCCAAGCAAGAGAGCATTAAGAGAAGGTCATGGACGTTTTACGTTCTATCTGCTTTTACTGATCAATTTTATTAAAAATGACAGTCTGTTCTTTCATAGATATTTTCCCTACCTGATAGCCATATTCTGTCAATTCCTTTTTATACTTCAAAAAAGAATGATCTATCGGTATTCCTGCAATATTCTTTATTTCTTCAAATGTCAGCTTGAAAGATTTACTTCCATCTTTCTGCACATATTCCCATAACGGGTCGTACTTACTCATTGTTTTTTGCTCCTTTCCATTTCCAGCTTGCTATTTCTCTTTATTCTACTATATAACTATAAAATTTCCTACACTTACCTGTAAAAAATTCCGCCTGCTGCAAATTGCAAGCGAAATTTTTTGATATTGCCATGCATACCTGAGCGAAAGTCCAGCGAATGTTCATTTCGGTTGCCAAGCATACCTGAGCGAAAGTCCAGCGAATGTTCATCTCGGTTGCCAAGCATACCTAAGTGAACGTCCAGTGGACGTTCATCTCGGTAGGCCTCTCCCACATCACTCCTTATTTCAATCTCTCCATCAACTCCACGAACCTCTCGTCCTCCCGAAGAAATGCACATTCCTCCGCTTCCATAAAGCTTTTCCTGAGCATGCATTTCATCTGCTCATTAAACTGTCCTGCCCCCTCCGATAATTCCAAATGCCGGCAAAACAATTCCTCCCTCATATTTCTCGGCTTTTCTATGCCCCCTATCATCTCCGCAAGAGCGGCAAGCCCCATCTCCTTATCCTTCATCTCGGAAGCCACAAGGAAATCCAGCACGTAATAATTATACGGTGAACGCTCCAGTGCTTTTGTCATTTCCCGATATGCTGCGGCATACTGCTTCGCCGCCCCATAATCCCCTTCCTTGCAAGCACAGGCCGCTAACTGCTGCAACGCTCCTTCTAAATTATTGCACAAATACTGCATATACTTCTCCAGGCACACATAAGCCTTCTGGATTTCCCCCTGCTTCCGGTAGTGCGTGGCCTGCATCAAATTCTTATTAAAGGAATGCTCCGGCACGCTGTCAAGCAGTTCCTGCGCCTTTTCGCTTTCCTCTTCACTCTCATAGTCTGCCACCAGAAATGGAATCGCCGCCTCACGCACCCGCTGGTCGGGGCTTTTTACCGCCAGTTCAAGCCATGCCCGGACACATTTCCGGTACTCCCCCGTTTCTTCTACCTGATACATCAGGATTCCTCCCTTAAATGCCGCAGCAAGATTCAACGCTAACAGCTCGCTCCCCGGATATTCCTCCATCCATCTGTTCGCCTGGGAAAATGCCTGTTCGAACTCGCCTGCTCCCATCTGTTTGCTCAGCCTTTGCACCATGACCTGCACTTCCTGCTCCGTCAGTTCCTTCCTGAATGACAGCAAGGTATCCACCGTAATATCCAGCGCTCTTGCAAGCGGCGCAAGTAGCGTGATATCCGGGTAAGAATTATTGTTCTCCCATTTATTCACCGCAGGCGCGGATATCCCCAGCATTTTGGCAAGCTGCTCCTGCGTATACCCTTTTTCCTGTCTGTATTTGTGTATCACTTTCCCGATTTCCATAAAAAATCCTCCTTATCCTGGTATGTTTTGGTGCTCTTTCTTTTATTCTGCACCATTTTGATAAAGACGTCTTTTCTGTCTTTATCATACCAAGCTAAGAAGGATTTTACAATTCGCTGCGTAGTTAACTTTTATTCAATTTTATTAACCATAATTTATATTCTGACGATAGGAAGTGCCCCTTTCAACTGCCAGTCCTACCTCACGTGAAACCCATACTCGCTCACCGTCGGGATCGTAAGCTCCGCCACATAGTCGACCCTGCTGAAATTCCGCATCTGAAGCTTTCGCACCAGCTCTTCAAGCATTTCCTGGGTCCCCTGGGCCTCCATGACCACTGAGCCGTCCCATTCATTCTTCACCCAACCCGTGATTCCAAGATGCTGAGCCAGATACTGGGCGGTGTAGCGGAAACCGACTCCCTGAACCCGACCGGTAAATACATACTGTTTTCTGACTTGTTCCATTATTCCATCTCCCCCTCTTCTGTCGGCCACGTCACATACATATCTTCCCGAAATGCTTTCGCACTATCGCTGGAAAAAAAATAGTCCGTGATATCCTGAAATGTGATCTCAGGATCATCATAATACACCAGATATGTGCTGCTGGCAGCGGCGTTCGGGTGCCTTCCGGTCATAATCTGGCGATTTCGGTACGTTTTTCCGTTGGGCGCCAGAAAACCCTGTTCTGTTTCAGGAAGCTTCTCATACGCCAGCTGCTCATAAACCACCTTGACAAAGAAGTTCTGCAACGCCCTTTCATCTCCTGCAAATTCCTGTAAATTGCCTGCTCCCAGAGCCTGTTTTGCCTGCTCTTTGCTCCAACTGAAATGGCGTGTGACCTCTACGCCTCCCTCTTCTGCCGGGTAGTTCCACTCCACCCTCCCTGCGTTGTCGATCAAAACCAAAAGTGCAGTCGCCTTCCATACCATCTCCTGATAAAATTCCGCTTCGTTTTCCGGAGAATCCTCAAAATGAAGAACCAGGGCATAGGGCTCCTCCGTCGTCTCCAGTTCCATCGTCCGCGCCAGATCCTGAGCGATCCCCAATGCATGTACCAGCTTCCCGTCAGCGACTGCGTCACCAATATAAGGATTCTTTAGCGTATACAGCTCTTTGACATAAGGGGAGACGGCATATTCTTCTTCCAATTCCTGTGCGCTTTTTTCTGAAAATACCAGGTGATACAGAATCTCACCGTCATTTCTTCCCAACGCGTCCCACTTTAGATTCTGATCCATAAAATGAGTACAGGAAATACCTTCTACTCCGTCCGTTTCCCTAAGCCCCAGATTCCAGGCAGCGATTACAATGTCCGTTCCCGGCTCGATCTTTGTCCAGTCATCGTTATTTTCCATATAGTAGGTCTCCGCCACTCCGGCAAATCCCGACGGCTGTAGAGAGCTGTAATCCACCACGCTTTCTTCCCGCCCCGGAAATTGCAGAGAAAATATGGCGTCAGCCTCTCCCACTTTCGTTTGAAATAATTCCCGTTCTATGGTAAATGTTCCTTTCCTCTGCCCATCTTCAATCTCATGCAGCGCGACCTGCGTATAGTCCTCCAGAACGCCGTTCCGGTAACTCTCCTTATATAGAAGCAGGCTCTGCACATTTTTGGGCAGCTCATATTCATAGGAAACTGCCTGGTCAAAATTCAGCCTATCCCCAGCGGAAATGCTGCGCCGCCCCGCAAAACGGATCCCATTTCTATTTCTTCCATTTCCAACGCCGATCACCGCTACGAGTATGCAGACCACAAGGCCAAACAGCATCGCCGCTCTCTTCGGACTTTGAAATCGCAGAATATTCTTGATGCGCGTCTTGACCGGAACTTCTCCGAACGCCAGAGGAGCTGCCGCAAAGTTTCTCCCCTTCACCGCAAATCCCAGCAGCGAACGGCTGTAATCCTCCTTGACTTTGCTTCCTAGCTTTGCAATGACCATCTCGTCACAACTCATTTCCATGTCCTTACACATAGCATGATAAGCAATCCAGACCAACGGCTGGAACCAGTACACCGCAAGAAGCAGCACGGATAATACCTTGATCTGATGATCCTTTCGCCGGATATGGTACTGCTCATGAAGCAGAATATACGTCCTTTCCTGTTCCGTCAGGCGAAACGGGAGATAGATTCTCGGCGAGAAAAATCCCATGACAAAGGGCGTATGTATGGTGTCGCTCTCATAGATATTCTGCCCGGAGCGAACTGCTGTTTCCACATGCTTTTTCAGCCTTAAGTATGCCGCCAGCTGATAGGATAAAAATACCACAATCCCAGCAAGCCAGATGACCGTAAGCACTTCCATGAGGGTTATATTTTCACCGGAGAGGCCAAATATACCGTTCCCTGCCAAATGCGATCCGCCTGCACTTCCATTCTCATATGCCGTACCGGCTTTTCCGCTTCCATCTCCCGCGGATAATGCGTTCGTCATTCCTTCCCGTTCTGCCGGATCCGCCGGAGTCACCGGATTCTCTCCCGTCTGCCCGGTCCTGTTCCCCTCACCTTTAAAACCGTCTGCATTCTGCTCGGCGAAAAATGTTTCTGCCTGTGCCCCCGCCTCATCGCCTGTCTGAACCGCAGTCTGCCCCCAAGGGGTTCCATTAAGCACCTCGGACAGATTCCAGATCACCTGATTCCCGGCAGATGCCATGTCCCGGAAAAATTCCAGATTGAACATACTGATCCCGCTGGGAACAGAATAAGGACATAAAAGCCGAAATGCCACGACCAGCCACAGGCAGTAAGAAAATTTCCTGGGAACCTTTTTCAGTAACTGCCTGGCCAAAAGGACCATGAGAATGACAACCCCCGCCGTCAGGGACATGTTACACACCAACCTGAAAAGTGCACAGATTTCTCTCATAATCACCCCTCCTTATGCGAGTCGATCAGCCTCTTGATTTCCTCCGCCTCTTTTTCCGAAATGGTCCGGCCACCCAAAAATGCCGCGATAAATTTGGGGAGTGATCCTTCAAATGTCCGTTCCACAAAATAATCCGATTCCACGGCCTGACAGATCTCCTTCTGAACAAGTGCCGTCACCACGGTGTCCTCATTTTTCAAGAAACCTCTCTCAGCCAGCTTTTTAATCACCGTATAGGTCGTGGACTTCTTCCAGCCCAGCCTTTCCCTTGCAGTCCTGACCAGCTCGCCGCTCTTTACGGGGGAAGCCTCCCACACCAGCAACATGAAACGATATTCGCTGTCACATAGTTTCAATTCTTCCATATTTGGCCCACTCCCTTCCTAAATATAGTTCCAAAAACAGATAATCCTCTTAATAACTGGATTCTGGACTTCTTTACTCCTTGCTTTTTACGCAGAATTTCTGTTCATCTTATATTCATTACGTTTTGGTCTATTGGAATAGACCTTCTCTTTATTGTAAGTCTATATCAATAGACCAAATTTGTCAAGTATATACAGAAATAAAATAGAATGGGCTCCTGCATTTTCCTATGAACCGAGATGAACGTCCGGTGGACGTTCACTCAGGTATGCATGGCAAAAAAGAACAGGCACGGGAGGACTTTTCAGTTCTACCGTGCCCGTCTGCATTGCTAAACATGCCTAAGTGAAGGTCCAGCAGACCTTCATCTCGGCTGTCATACAAGCGCTAAAAACGTCCACTGAGCATTTTTAGTATCTGGAAATCAAACAGCGATCAATCGTTCAGGTACTTTTTAAGAACACGGGCAACCTCATCGATGTTGATAGGCTTTGCCACATGTGCGTTCATACCATGGCTTAAACACCTCTGAATATCGTCGGAATACGCGTCCGCTGTCATGGCGATGATGGGAAGCACAGCATCCGGCCGGTTCATGGCGCGGATTGTGTCGGTCGCCTCATAACCATCCATAATGGGCATTCGGATATCCATCAGGATAGCATCGTAGTATCCGGGCTTGGACTCTTGGAACATCTCTGCGCAGACCTTGCCGTTCTCCGCCCACTCCAGCTCAAGGCCAAGATCGCGAAGCAGCTCATAAGCAACCTCCCAATTCAGTTCGTTGTCCTCTGCAACCAGGACGCGCCTGTTAGAAAATTGAAGCGTATTTTCCTCTTCAACGGGTTGGACCTCCTCGTCATCCACATAGGGTTTCAAACCATAAAACAGCGTGGAGCGGAACAACGGTTTCATCAGGAAGCCGCTGATTCCCGCATCCCGGGCCTCCTCCTCGATTTCACTCCAGTCGTAAGCAGACATCAGCAGGATAGGCACATCGTCGCCCAACTGCCTGCGCAGCTCCCGTGCGGTCTGAATGCCGTCCATGTCCGGCAGCTTCCAATCCAACAGTATGACGTGATAATCCTTGTGTTCCCTATGGTGCCGGGTTGCCATCTTTACAGCATCCTCACCGTCCAGCACCCACTCCGCCCGGACGCCGATGGAGCGCAGAGAATCGACGGTGCTCTCGCACAGCTGACGGTCGTCATCCACCACCAGCATAACCCAGTCGGGCAGAATCATGTCCTCCACCCGCTCTTCCGCGCGCATCAGATCCAAAACCACCTGGAACTCTGTACCCACGCCCTGCTGACTTTTCACCGTAATCTCGCCTTTCATAGCGTCCACGATGTATTTGGTGATAGCCATGCCCAGACCGGTACCCTCGGTGCGGTGGATGCGCTTGTTGTCCTCCCGGGCAAAGGATTCAAAGATGTGCTGCTGGAATTCCTCAGACATTCCGATGCCGCTATCCTTCACGTGGATGCGGATACGGACATACTCATCTCCCTTGGGCGATACCTCCTCGTGGAGGGATACATCGATCGAGCCATTCTCCGGCGTAAACTTGATGGCGTTGGAAAGCAGGTTCAGCAGCATCTGATTGAGGCGTACGCTGTCGCAATGCACATTCTCCGAAAGGATGTTAAAGATGGAGATGTTAAACTTCTGATGCTTTGCCTTTACCTGTGGCTGTACGATGCTCACGATGCTCTCCATGATCTCCCGCAGGGATACAAGCTCTTCGCTGAGCGTCATCTTGCCACTCTCGATTTTGGACATATCCAGCACGTCATTGATCAGCCCCAGCAGGTGCCGGCTGGACATGGTAATCTTCTTCAGGCAATTCTGCACCTGCTGCGGGTCATCCATGTGCGCTGTGGCAATGGCCGTCATACCTACAATGGCGTTCATTGGCGTGCGAATGTCGTGGCTCATGTTGGAGAGGAATTCTCCCTTGGACTTGCTGGCAATTTCAGCCTCCTGTCTGGCCTCTTCCGCCAGACGCTTAGCCTCCTCCAATTCCTTCATTTGCGCCCGGTTCAGGATAAAATACCGAAGAAACACAACGATCAGGGACAGCAGTATGACCGTGCAGACTGCCGCGGAGGCCCCAATGGCGCGCGTTCCCAGACCTTCCACCGATTCGTTCAGCGCCCCATAGGGCATAAATGTCACCAGATACCACACACTGTTAGGCAGGCTGGACGCATACATATGTTGCCGCACCCCATCGACCTCAACCATAGTGGAATAATCTCTGCCTGCTTGCATGGCTTCTTCAAGCTCGGTAATATATTCCTCTGGGGTCTGGCCGTTCGTTTCCTTGTATACGGCGCGGACACGGTCAAAATAGTTGTCTCGCACTGCAGCGGAATTGCGGACCACAAAGGTGCCGTCCTTGCGGATAACAAGGGAATAGACGAGGGATTTCTCCTCTTCCAGGGATAGGATATCAGACAAATAGCTGATAGGCAGCTCTCCCACCATGGCGACGCAGTCCTCCATGCCAGGAATATCGAGGTGAACCGGCGCACACATCAAAACCACCTGTTCCCCGGCGCCGTTGTATCCAACCGCAACCCTGCTCTCCCCGTTCTCCAACGCTTTCAGAAATACTGGAGGCCCGGAGTACTGAAGCGGTTCTCCATAAATCGTCTCAATGTTGCCCTCGTCGTCGCACCAGCTTACGGACTCATAATTCCGGCTCTTCCCGTAATAGGTCATCCATCTGAAATATTCCTCCTTGCTGCTCCCACACATGGGAGGAATGTTCTCGGCAAATGTTGTCATCGGAGTCAGGCATTGATCACTGATGGCACCGAAATGCTTGGAGATACGGTCATTTATGTTGGTCATATAAATGTTTCCCAATTGGGCGATAGCCTGTTCGTTTTGACGGTTCAGATAAACCGCCAGCACCGCAAAAGCCACAATGCACACAATACACACACTGGCCAGGCTACCGATCAGAAAATTTTTGATTTTGTCCTTCATCATTTTGCCCCCTAAAATTTTCTTCATTTTAATGCGCTTTTCAAAACCGCCCTAAGATTTGCAATATCAATCGGTTTCGCAATATGACCGTTCATACCAGCCTCCAGCGCCTTCTCCCTGTCCTCGTCAAAGGCGTTGGCCGTCATCGCATAGATGGGAAGGTTCGCCTCCTCCCTGTCATCCAGGGATCTGATTCGACGGGTTGCCTCGTAGCCGTCCATGCACGGCATTTGGACATCCATGAGGATAAGGTCGTACCGGCCCGCCTCCGCTGTCTTCACCTTCTCAATGGCCACGTTCCCGTCCCCGGCCAGATCAACCGAGAATCCTTGTTCCTCCAAAATGGTTGCCGCAATCTCCTGATTCAGTTCGTTGTCCTCCACCAGGAGGATCCTCTTTCCCGCGAAGATTTCGTCGGGTAATTCCACCTCTGCCTCCGCCGCTTCTGCCTCCTCGATGGGCTTAAGAAGGGCCTCCCTGAGTTCCGACATGAACAGCGGCTTTGAACAGAAGGCTGTAACGCCTGCCTTCCTCGCCTCCTCCTCAATCTCCGTCCAGTCGTAAGCCGTCAGGATAATAATAGGCTTGCTGTCGCCAATCAGCGCCCGGATACGCCGTACGGCCTCAATCCCGTTCATATCCGGCATGATCCAATCGATAATGTAGGCGCTGAATTCGTCGTCATTCTCTATGGCAAGCTGTGTGCGAAGGATGGCTTCTTTTCCGGAAGTGGTCCATTCCGCGCGCATACCAATCTTCCCGAGCATCCGGGTGACACTCGCACAGGTGTTGAAATCATCGTCGGCGACCAGTGCGTGCAGGCCGGCAAGCCTGGTTATCTGCTCGCAGTACGCCGGGTTATCGCTGATGCGGAATTGCAGGCAAACAGTAAACTCTGATCCCTTGCCAATCTCGCTCTCCACGGAAATGGTCCCACCCATCATGTCCACAATATTCTTGGTAATCGCCATACCAAGGCCGGTGCCCTGAATGCCGCTGACGGTGGAAGTCTGCTCCCGCGTGAATGCCTCGAAAATATGTTTTTGAAACTCTCTGCTCATACCGACACCGGAATCTTTCACCCGGAACATATAGCTGGCGTACCCGCTGGGCGCGTCATTCCTTTCGATAACGCGTATGCTGAGCATACCGCCAGGCTTTGTAAACTTCACAGCGTTGCTGATAAGATTCAGCAGAATCTGGTTCAGCCGCAGCTTGTCACAGATGATGTCCTCGTGAACCACATCGACGGTATCTATGTAGAGTTCGAGCTGCTTAGCATGCACGTTGGCCTGAATGATGGTTCTGAGATCATGGAGGACATCCGGAAGATGCACTTCCTTTTCCTCAATCTTGACCTTACCGCTCTCAATCCGGCTCATATCCAGAACATCATTGATCAGGGAGAGCAGATGTTCGCTGGACACGGATATCTTCCCAAGGTAGTCCGCCACCTGCTTTTTGTTGTCAAGGTGCGCCGCCGCAAGGGCAGTAAAACCAATAATGGCGTTCATTGGCGTGCGGATATCGTGGGACATGTTATTAAGGAAGGTGGTCTTGGCCCTATTCGCGTGCTCCGCCGCGGCCAGCGCATCCCGGAGTACCTTCCTTCTTTCTTCTTCTACCCTGACTTCCGCGTCGGCATTTCGAATACCCAGAATCAGATGCTTCCTGTTGCTGCCCGCCGTGACACACTTCACCTGATAGTGATGAACTTTACCCTCCAGTGTCGCCCGAAAGGGAATCAACAGCACATCCACGTCTTTCAGCGCACATTCAATCGCCGATGCAGACACTTTTTCCCGAAACGCCTCCCGGTCCTCTGGAAGCACATACTTTTCGATAACCCATGCCCAGGTCTGATCATATGGATGGACCTTCCTGTTATCATCATCAACCAACTCACCGCGCGACTTAAAGACAACGGACGTATTTTTCTCCAGATCAACCTGGGTGATTTCCGTATAATCGCGGCTAAGCGCTTTGACAATGTCCATCTGCTCCAACTTGATTTTCGTCTCTCTCTCCTCGGTAACATCCAATAAGCTGACCGCCGCATGGCCGCCGTCAACGCTGCGATTCACTTCGAAGCGCAGCCAACGCATGCCCTTTTCAGTAACCTCCCGAACCACCACTGAATATCGGGTTTCTTTTTGAAGCCGGTCCCGCATGGTCTCAATCCGGCTGGCCTGGAAAAGCTTTTCCTGATCGTCCTTATGGATAAAGTTACGGATATAGTCATCAAACTGCTCCCAATGGTTGTCCTGGCTGTATCGCTCATCAAAAAAACTTTCGCGGTTAAATACCGAATAGGTGCCCGAGGAAAATTCCACATAATAGGTGGATACAAACACGTGGCTGAAAGCATCAAAGAAGCCAATGGAACGCTCAATCTGCTTCTCCATGTGCTCGCTCTCCACGCCCACTTTATGGCGCGTCACGCAATATTTTCCCCCGGTCAACTCACAAAAAGCGGCCTCAACAAACCCATCATAAAAGGAATCATAATACACTACGGAAGTATTGTCCGAGCAATCCGCAATTGGGCAATGGGCGCACGGTGTATCCCGCTTCATGACGGCCTGGTAGCACAGATCGCCCACCTGAATTCCCGGATAGCGCTTCGCCACCGCCTTGTCAAACTCCACAAGGTGAAAATCTCGATCTATGATATAGATATTGTTCTCATAATTTATATTCATTCGCCAGCCTCCTAACTTTTTACCGGCACTTCTCCTCAAATACTCTTCCATCATAATCTTTGCGTGTTACAATGTCAATACTTCTGGCAGCATAATGAGACTGTCTTTTTATACAAAAATCATGAAAAATCTATATAATCCATATTATGACGAGCACACCGACACTCCAGCCCTATTATATGAAATTCGAACTTTCATCTGAAATAAAAAGGACAAATAGTATGGCCTTATCACAAACTATTTGTCCTCACAATTTCTGTTACTTTATACCTCTGTCATACTGAGAGAACGACCCCTGTACTTTAACAAAGGCATACCCGGCCATTTAGAATCCCAGCGATTCTCCTACAAGAATCACTTTAATTCTTCCTTTGTCTCTGCTAAACCGGGTAATCATCGTCTGACAGCAGATACACGCCGGAGATTTACAAAGCATACACTCTCCTGTTTTCGTACATGGAGCCGCGCCAAACCTCTGCGCGTTGATCGGCGCCGCTATATTCTTCGCCCTTGACATGGCGTCAGCCTCGGTCCGAACGACCTTATTCATTCCCACGATCATAAGTACATTTCGCGGTCCGAATGCAATCGCCGCCACACGGTTGGCGTTTCCGTCAATGTTCACAATAATGCCGTCCTCGGTCATGGCATTGGCGCTGGCAAGGAAATAGTCACAGTCGAATGCCTTCACTGCCATCTGACGTTTTTCCTCCGGAGTGCTGCATCCGTCTCTGTCATACACCTCATAATTTCCTTCATGAAGCGCCTGATTTAATCCAATCTCCTTCACACTCATAGAGCCGCCCCAGGACACAGAGCTTCCCTCCGGGATCAGCTCCAGTGCTTTAGCGAGAGCCTCCTCCTTCGTCTTAGCATAATATCCTTCCATGTTTCTGGATTCCAGCGCTTTTATCATCTTCTCTGCAAGAAGCGCATTGCGTTTTACGATATTCTCATTCATTATTCTATCACCTTGATCCAGCCTTCCGGAGCTTCGATGCGTCCCATCTGGATTCCTGTCAATGTGTCGTATAATTTCTTGGTTACCGGTCCCATCTCGTCCATTCCACTCGGGAAACAGATCTCCTCACCGTGATTTACGATCTTACCTACCGGTGAAATCACTGCTGCGGTTCCGCAAAGTCCGCACTCTGCGAATTCTTTTACTTCCTCGAACGAAATCTCTCTCTCCTCTACTTCCAGTCCCAGATATTCCTTCGCAACATACAGAATCGAACGTCTGGTGATAGACGGAAGAATACTGTCAGACTTCGGCGTTACCACCTTGCCGTCCTTGGTGACGAAAATAAAGTTCGCCCCGCCGGTCTCTTCCACCTTCGTTCTGGTCGCAGCGTCCAGATACATATTCTCTGCAAATCCTTCCTCATGTGCAGTCACGATGGCATGAAGGCTCATCGCATAGTTAAGTCCTGCCTTGATATGTCCTGTACCATGCGGTGCGGCACGGTCAAAATCAGAAACCTTGATCACGATCGGTTTTGCGCCGCCTTTAAAGTACGGTCCTACCGGTGTGACAAATACACGGAACTGATATTCATCAGCCGGTTTTACTCCGATTACCGGATTAGAGCCGAACATATACGGCCGGATATATAATGTGGCGCCTGAACCGTATGGAGGTACATATGCGGCATTTGCCTTTACTACCTGCGTCACTGCATCTACAAAACGATCCTCCGGAAATGCCGGCATTTCCAAACGTTTTGCGGAATCTACCATACGCTTTGCATTTAAATCCGGGCGGAACATCACGATACGTCCGTCCTCGGCCGTGTAAGCCTTCAGCCCTTCAAATACTGTCTGCGCATACTGAAGCACACCGGCACACTCATTCAGCACAACATTTGCATCTGCTGTCAGACAGCCATCGTCCCACTTTCCGTCTTTATAATTAGAGACATATCGCATATCTGTCTGCATATAGCCAAATCCGATATTTGCCCAGTCAATCTGCTTCTTTTCCATTGTAATTCCTCCAATCTCGCTGTCCCTTATCTGTATATTTAAAATCTTTTTTCATTATAATACTACCAGTTTCAAAAATCAAGAGTGCGCTCTGTTTTCTTTCACGCTCTTTACGCCAACTTCTTCGAGGCGTGTTCCCTACCTTTTCGGCATCGTGATCGCTTCAATTCCCACGGTACCGCCCCGCACTACCTCGATGGTCTTGAACTCCGATTTCAAATACTGAATGATCGCTGAGTTTTTATGCGCCGTGTGCACAAATTCTAACAGCAAACTGTCATGTCCGTAGTCGCGCACCTTCGCCTGATACGTCTGCGCAATCCGGAACAACTCTGCCTTATCCTCCTTCGAACAATTCTTTACCTTGATGAACATAAGCTCCTGCATCACCACGGAAATCTCGGTAAAATCAATTACCTTGATGACCTCCACCATACGGTTGAGCTGCTTCTTAATCTGCTCATAAGTCTCCTCGTCACTGAGCGTCTCGATCGTCATACGTGAGATCGTAGGATCTTCCGTCGTTCCCACGGTCAGGCTCTCCAGGTTGTAGCATTTTGCAGAAAATAGTCCTGAAATCTTGGAGAGTACGCCCACCTGATTTTCCACATATAAGGAAATCCATCTTTTTCGCATTGTGTTATCCATCATTTACCCCTCCTTATTAATCCAGAATCATCTCTTCCAAGGTTCCGCCCGGCTGTACCATCGGATAGACCTGATCCTCCGGATCCAGCATAAATTCGATCAAGGTCGGTACTTTAAGTGCCCGGTTCTTTTTTGCCTGTTCAAATGCCGGCGCCATCTCTTCCGGTTTGGTGACCCTGATACCCTTTGCTCCATAGCTCTCTGCCAGCTTTACAAAGTCCGGCGTGTATGTCGGTGGCTTCTCCTCGCCCCTTCTGGTCGCCGCTCCGGAACGAAGATCTGTCATGGAATACCGTTTTCCATAGAATAATTTCTGCCACTGCCGCACCATTCCCAGATAGGTATTATTAAATACGCAGAGAATCAGCGGAAGCTCCTCCAGCACGGCCGTAGCAAATTCCTGAATATTCATCTGCATTCCGCCGTCGCCGGAAATCGCAATGACGGTGCTGTCAGGATTGCCGATCTGCGCCCCGACCGCTCCCGGGAAGCCGTAGCCCATTGTGCCAAGACCGCCTGACGTGAGCATTCTGGTCTTTTCATTGACCTCCAAATACTGGGACGTGAACATCTGGTGCTGCCCTACGTCGGTCACTACGATCTTCTCGTCATCTTTGAACACTTCGTTGATCGTCTCCAGAATATCCTGCGCCTGCATAACCCCATTTTTCAGCTTCATTTTCAGCGGATGCATCCGCTTCCACACGCTGATCTCGTCCAGCCATTTTGCGGTATCGCAGACTTCCACATACTCCAAAAGTTTGTCGATCGCCTCCTTGGCGTCTGCCACGATCGGCACGTCTACCTTAATATTTCGTGAAATAGATGCGGTATCAATATCAATATGTACAATCTGTGCATTTGGTGCAAATGCGTGCAGCTTTCCGGTAATTCTGTCATTAAAACGGGTTCCGATGGAGAAGAGCAGATCACATTCCCCTACCGCCATGTTTGATGCATAAGCACCGTGCATTCCCAGGTTGCCGATAAATAAGGGGTGATCCGTAGGAATCGCTCCTCTTCCCATGATTGTCGTCACAACAGGAACCTTCGTGATCTCGACCATTTTCCGAAAGCTCTCATTGGCCCGCGCGATATTCACGCCGCCTCCCGCCAAAAACAGCGGTCTTTTGGCTTTACCCAGCATCTTGATCGCACGCTTGAGCTGCCCGATATGCGCCGTGGTGGACGGCTTGTATCCCCGGATATTCACTGTACCTGGATACTCTCCGCTCCCCAGTTCCGCCATCACGTCCTTTGGAAGATCCACCAGCACCGGTCCCGGACGCCCTGTCCTTGCAATATAGAAGGCTTCCTTGATGATCCGTCCAAGATCCTCCCTTTTCTTTACGGTGATTCCGTATTTGGTGATACTTCTGGTAATTCCCACAATGTCTACTTCTTGAAATGCATCATTTCCAATCAGATGCCGCGCCACCTGGCCCGTAAAACACACCAGCGGCACACTGTCATAGTTCGCGGTCGCAAGCCCCGTCACCAGGTTGGTCGCTCCCGGGCCACTGGTCACCAGACACACTCCCACCTTGCCGGTCGACCTTGCATAGGCGTCCGCCGCGTGCACCAGAGCCTGCTCATGCCTGGGGAGAATCACCTTCGTATAATTCTGTTTGTAAATTTCATCACTGATATCGATCGTGCAGGCTCCCGGATATCCAAACAGGATATCTACGCCTTCCTCCCGAAGTGCCTTCACCAGCAATTTGTTCCCCGAAATTTTCTTCATGCTGTTACCTCCCTTATATTTTCGTGTTACGTCTTTCATTTTCTGCCATATCAGTATACCTGACAGTTACAATAAAAATGCCCTAAACTATTGCTAGCCTAGGGCGAATATACAATCCGTGTTACCACCTAAATTCAGAGAATTCTCTCTGCACTCTGTCAATACGGGACCTTTTGTCCGATATTGTTTCTCTGTAACGTGAGAGTCACGTCGAAGTCTACTAAGGCCCGCCGCCCGTTTGGTTCGCTGCTCAAAGGCTACTTCCATAATCTCTTCACGAGAACTTACACCCGCCGTTCCCTCTCTTTGCATCAGAAAATTATGTACTCCTCCCTGTCATAGCATTTCCTATATGTCACAACTGATTGTAACCATTATACTTACCATCACCTGCATTTGTCAATGACACTTTTTGCATATTTTCTTGATTTATTTTATTATTTCCGCGATTTTGCATTGCTTCCTCTCGTCAATGCAGAATCTCCAATTATTTCTTTATCCTCTCATATTTCGTAAATGCGAATTCCAGATCGAAGCAGGTCTGCTCCTCCCCTTCTTCCGTCATCTCCCAGTCTTCCTCTTCGTCAAGGTTCGGGAACCAGGTGTCCGCCTCGTAGGCGTAATCGATCTTCGTGACCAGGGCCGTATCACAATAGGGAAGCATGGCCCGGTAAATGCTCTCCCCGCCAATCACAAATGCTTCGCCCTCATGTTTTTGGCTCTCCTTTAGGGCTTCCTCAACACTGTGGACCACGATCGCATCTTTTACTTTGTAATCCTGGTTCTGTGTAATCACAATATTCACTCTATTCTTAAGAGGCTGTCCCTGCGGAAAACTCTCCAAAGTTTTTCTCCCCATAATCACGATGTTACCCTTCGTCGTCTCCCTGAAAAACTTCATATCCGCGGGAATGCTCCACATCATACGGTTATTCTTCCCGATAGCCCAATTCTTATCAACGGCAACGATCAATTTCATTTTCTCATCCAATCCTTTCTCTTCTTCGCTATATGCCAGACTTCTTTTTCTTAATCGCCGTGCATTCCTAAGTGAAGGTCCAATGGATCATGGATCTTCCCTTATATTGCGACCGGGATGTCCTTGATCTGCGGCCCGGTCTCATAATTCTCAAGCCGGACATCGTCCCGCGTGAACTGGTAGAAATCCTTCACTTCCGGATTCAGCCAGAACGTAGGCGCCGGTTTCATTTCCCGCGTGATCAGTTCCTCCACAAGCGGTATATGCCTGTCATAAATGTGGGCGTCAGCGATCACATGTACAAATTCTCCCACCTGCATATCACATACCTGAGCCAGCATATGCATAAGCACCGCATACTGGCAAACATTCCAGTTATTGGCAGTTAACACGTCCTGGGAGCGCTGGTTCAAAATTCCATTCAGAACCAGCTTCCCGCTGTCTTTATCCCGGGTCACATTGAACGTCATGCTATAGGCGCAGGGATACAGATTCATCTCGTGCAGATCCTGATGCACGTAAATATTGGTCATGATCCTGCGGCTGTAAGGATTATGCTTTAAATCGTAGATCACCCGGTCGACCTGATCCATCATTCCCTCTTTATACTGATGCTTTACGCCCATCTGATACCCATAAGCCTTACCGATGGAACCCTCTTCATCTGCCCAACTGTCCCAGATATGACTGTTCAGCTCATGAATATTATTGGATTTCTTCTGCCAGATCCATAACAGCTCGTCCGTACAGCTCTTGATCGCCGTCCTTCTGAGCGTCAGCGCCGGAAATTCTTTTCGCAGATCATAACGATTCACCACGCCAAAACGTTTTATCGTATAGGCCAGGCTTCCGTCCTCCCAGTGCGGCCGCACCTTCTCTCCTTCTGTACTGGTGCCGCCTTCGATGATATCCCGGCACATCTCTACAAATATCTTGTCTGCATAGCTCATCTTCTATTCCTCCTGTCATTTCCTCACGCTTCTTACTCCTACGGTTCGGAAATATTATATAACACCTTCTCAAGCACCTTTTTAAGCGCCTGTATTTCTTTCTTGCTCATTCCGATGGTAAGCTGGCGGTCACTCTTCTTCCTGCTGGCCTCCATCTTCCTCTGAATATCGTAGGCCTTTTCCGTCAGATAAATATTTTTGCAGCGTTTATCCGTAGTGCTGGGAACGGAGAGGATAAATCCCTTCTCGTCCAGCCGTTTCAAAAGCCCGGTCACCGTCGGATTCTTCAAATTCAGGCTCCTCTCGATATCCCGCTGGGTAATCTCCTCTTTGCTACTGTGGAACAGATAATCCAGCACCTCGCACTGCGAAGACGTGATTCCAATGGTTTTCAGCATTTTATTAAAATCCTTCTCGTAGCCGTTATTGATCTGTTTGATCAAAAATCCAATCGTCGTCCTCTCCCGCACCGGATCACCTCCTCTGCTTTCGTGCGTTAATACTCACGGATCACACTGCTGATCTCGCCCACATATTCCATCTTTTCCAGTTCTTTTAAGGCGTCTTTCAAATGATACTCCTTTACGGACGCCGTACCGATGACCAGCTCTGCCTTCGCTTCCACCGCCTGCCGCTGGATCACCCGCTCAATACTCACCTTATGGTCGCCGAATACCTTCGCGATTCCCGCCAGAACTCCCGGCATGTTGTTCACCTGCATGCGCAGGAAGAACCGGTTCTTCACTTCCCGGAAATCCTTAATCGGCACCTCCCGATAGCAGCCGCAGCCGATCCGTCCATTGCAGTGATACTTAAGATTTCGCACCACATCGAAAATATCTCCCACCACTGCGCTTGCCGTCGGCATCTCCCCTGCCCCTCTTCCATAAAACATGGTATCTCCCACCGCATCTCCATGGACGAACACCGCATTGAAAGAATCACGCACCGATGCCAGCGGGTGCTGCTTATGAATCATCATCGGATACACCCCGACCTCAATCCCGCCGGAAGTCTTCCGGGATACCGCCAGAAGTTTGATGACATTGTCAAATTCCTTCGCATACGCCACGTCTTTTGCCGTAATCTTTGTGATTCCTTCCGTATACACGTCCGAAAATACCACACGGGAATGAAAGGCCGCCGACGCCATGATCGCCGCTTTTCGTCCGGCGTCCAGACCCTCGATATCCGCCGTCGGATCCGCCTCCGCATACCCCAGCTTGGTTGCCTTTTCCAGCGCCTCCTTAAAATCCATTCCCTCTTCAAACATCTTGGTCAAAATATAGTTGGTCGTCCCGTTGACAATCCCGATCACCTCATCGATCTCATTTCCGGCAAGGCATTGCTTCAAAGGGCGGATAATCGGAATTCCTCCTGCCACCGCCGCCTCAAACAGGAAATCCACCTGTTTTTCCCCGGCCGTCTCGAACAATTCTTTTCCATATTCGGCCACCAGATCCTTATTTGCCGTGACTACATGCTTACCGGCGCGAAGCGCTTCCAGTATCATCGATCTTGCCGGTTCAATTCCACCCATGACCTCCACGATGATCTGAATCTCGTCATCTTCCAGGATCTCCTTCCACTGATCGGTGAGAAGAGCCGGCTCCACACCATGGCGTATTTTGCTTAAATTGTGGACCAGGATCTTCTTGATCTCGACCTTAGCGCCGATCCGCTCTTCCAGCTCATCGCTGCGCCGGCCGATTAATTTATATACGCCGGTCCCAACTGTTCCAAGGCCTAGAAGCCCTATTTTCACTACTCTATGTTCCATTTTTACGATTCCTTCCTTTGTCTGCCAGCCTGCGCATTCTGTCTGCCAGATTTCATGCATGGCTGAATAATACCATTCTACCATTATTTCTTTCTTCTGCAAAGTTTTAATTCGTATATCGGCAAAAAGTTTTAATCAATACATCGATAAAATTTCTTGACATCTTTTGTAGAAGTGATAACATGGTATATGTATGGGTAAATATATAAAATAAGAAATCATAAACGATAAATTAAGAACAAAAGAGGAGAGATTACCAATGAAATGCCCCATTTGTCAGAAAGAACTGGAGATTAAGAATAAAAAGGTCGGCGAGACTGCTGCCGGCGATGCGATCTACAATGAATTTGCCATCTGTCATGACTGTAAAAAACAGTGGAATTTAGATAAACAACGTGCCAAAAAAGAGGTACCGGCCGAACAGCCAAAGGCTCCGAAAGCGGAGGAAGCACCGGCTCCCAAGAAGAAGAAAAAACGCCCTGTTTCCGAGGCTGAGGGCGCAGCAAGACCTAAGAAGAAACGTCCGGCAGAACCAAAGGAGGCAAGCGATGCTCTCGTCTCTCCTACCATTAGCTTTTCCACTGCGGTAGATAAAGCCGTGGCATCAGGCGCTTCCGCCCCGGAAGATCGTCCGAAAAAGAAAGTGAAGAATCGTCCCTCTCCGGAAGCAGAACGTGTATCCACATCTGATACGGAGACTACGGAGCGTCCCAAAAAGAAAAAACGTCCGGCTTCCCCGAATCCGGAAAAGACGGTTTCCAAAACGGAAGCTTCTGCCACTGCAGAATCAGAAGTGAAACCGCGCCCGAAAAAGAAAAAACGTCCGGCAGATGCGGAAAGCAGACCGATACGCAATGAACGGGAAGACTCCGAAATGCCGAAGAAGGCTGCACGCCCGGCAGCTTCAAAGAAAGCGGGAAATCCGGCGCGCCCGGCGAAAGTAAAATCCGCAGCACGCGCAATGGAAGAGCCGATTGAAGAGTTCTCCGACGCATTGGAAGAATCCTTCGATTCTCAGCCCAGGGCAAAGAAACGCAAAGCTCCTGCAAGTGCGACTGAGGAGCGGACCTACTCCAATATTCCGCCGAAGGAAGTGCGCGAAAAACGTGAGAAAGAGATGCGCGAAAACTACCAGAACATGCTGGACGAAGGCTTTGAAGAGGAAGACGAAGGACATTTTCCGACGGTACTCGTCGTAATTCTGGTAATCCTGATCCTTGCCGCTGCGGCATTTGCAGGATATTGGTTCCTGCTCAGAGGTACGTCTATGGATTTCCTGGCGTCCTTCTTGAAGTAAAAAAGTAAGGAATAATATTTGCTTTGTAATATTGTAGAAATTAATTAAAAGAAGGTCTATTGAACACTCTTTCAGGTACGCCTGGTGCAAAAGGAAGGGACATTAGACCTTCTTTTCACTATGCCAGGCACCAAAAGTGTGGCCTTCAGACCTTCTTTTAGCTACGCTTGACAGCAAAACGGATATGCCGTTATTCTATTTTCACAAACTGTTTTCATTTTTCACTGTTTTACCCATAGTATCTGGTATAGTGTATCAAACCATCTGTAAATCTCTAATCTATCAAACTTCTGCATAACCCCAAAATCAAAAGATGCAGTGGATAAAACACATAGAACACATACTTATTCCCTCTGCCCCTCTCTCCATTATAAAAATAAAGAAATACAAAGGCCAGAACACTAAAGATCTGTATCCACATCATGCGGTACAGCATGGTCTGCACGACCGTCATCAGCACAAGCACTACAGTTCCCGCCGCAGCCTGCCGCCGGTAATTTCCCCGGTAAATATATAGCACCGCGATCAGCAGCACTCCCAGAGCAGAATAATCGGATTGGATCAGGAACGCCATCAGCATGGCCGTCAGAATATCCCGAATCATCTTTCCGTTTCTCTGGCGCCCCGCAAGATGCTCCTCCAGCCGCAGATGGTGCAGCATAACAAGTCCAATCAAAAAAGTCCAGAGCACATTCTGCCGCAGAAAGCTGTCAGCGCTCCAGGGTACATCATAGGCAGCCTCCGAGATCACTGCAAACCAAAACAATCTCTTTGCATAATTCAGCCAATTCGACGTATGTAGAAATCCTTCCACCAGAAGATAGGCAAACACCGGAAAAGCGATCCTACCAATGATGCGCAGAATCTGATACAATAAATGCAGTCTCTTCGCCTCTTCCGGGATAATATCTCCCACTATATCCACACCGTCCACCATACAGGCTTCCAGATAGAGATGATAGACAATCCCGCTGCCCAGATGATCCAGGAACATAGACCCCATGGCAATCATTTTCAATGCATTTGCAGACAGCCCTCTCCCCTTCGTCATGTCTCCTCTCCCCTTTTCTGCCGAAACACTTCTACCCGTTTCGCAAAGTTCAGTATCCACTCTTATATTTTAGCCAACCAGCCTATTTGCCAGCCGTCTGTTTCCCTGGTGTTCTATGCAAGGACCTACAACAGCTCTGCTTTTCCGGCACTTCGCATCGCAGAGCGCACCACATGCCATGCCAGCACGGAAGTCGTCACACTGCCAACGCCCCTCGGCACCGGGCTGATATAAGAAGCCTTCTTCTCCACCGCATCATAATCCACATCGCCACAGATATTTCCCGCTTCATCTACATTGATCCCCACATCGGCAACAACAGTGCCTTCTCCTACCATGTCCTCAGTGATCATACGGCTTTTCCCTGCCGCCGCCACTAAGATTTCAGCTTCCTTACAGAGCTTCGCCATCTCCTTCGTCTTCGTATGGCAAATCGTCACGGTCGCATTTTTCGCCAGCATGAGCATGGCAAGAGGTTTCCCCACCACCATACTGCGGCCCACGATCACCGTCCGTTTTCCTTCCGGATCAATTTCATAATGCTCCAGCATTTTCATGACTGCTTCCGCCGTACAGGGCGCATAGCCCGTCCGATCCCCGGCAAAGAGCTTCGCCATATTCACCGGACTCATACAGTCCATATCTTTTTCCGGGCGGATCATCACGCGCACTCTCTCCGCGTTCAAATGTGCCGGAAGCGGCTGGAATAAGAGGATTCCATGAACAGAAGCATCTTCATTTACCTTCCGGAACTTCTCTTCAAATTCCTTCTGCTCAATCGTCTCCGGAAGTTCCAGGACCCTGCATGCGATTCCGGTCAGCTCCATTCTCTTCCTGGCGCCCCGCTCATATGCGATATCATCTGGTCTGGCTCCTACTCTGATGATCGTAAGGCACGGAAAAATCCCTTCTGCCTTCAATTCTTCCACCCGGCTTATGATCTCTGCCTTCATCGCCTTCGCCACATCGGCTCCTAACATTACCGTTCCCATAATTTTCTCTCCTGCTTTCTTTTTACCTTGTCCGGCACATCTGTATATACAATTTATTTTATCTTAGCCAATACATTTTCATACACAACACTCTTCATTTCCCGCGCTTTTCGAATCATCTCTTCCGCCTGCGCATTCATTTCCCCCGCGCGCTCACGATCCTTCATCAGCCGCGTATTGATAAACACATTCAGAGATGCCCCTTCTACCGCCGCCTGGGCAAATAAAATCCCGACACCCACATCGCTGACTGCAATCCGGCTCCCTTTTTCTCCCAGCACCGCAAGCAGCCCCATTGCCTCCAGAACCGTCTCCATGATCTGAAGAGGCGCCATGCTGGCTTCGAAAAGCGCCTTCTCCATCACACGTTCTTTCTCGATTCTCTGCTCCCCGGTCTCTTTTGGCAGTCCATACGCCTTAGAAAGTGGTTCAAAGGCCTTTGCGTCCTCATCGACAAGGCGGACCATCTGATCTCTGAGCTTCTCTAATCGTCCGCGTATCTCAATAATCTCTGCTTCCACATCCGCATATTTCTTCTTCCCCACTGTCAAATTCGCGACCATCATCCCCAATGCCGCTGCAAATGCCCCTACCGCGGCGGAAGCGCCGCCACCTCCCGGAACCGGTGCCGCAGAAGATAATTCTGCAAGAAATTCTGTTGTTTTCTTTTCTAACATCATATTATATCTCCTTTTCATAGTTAACAATTCCCTGATATCCAGCCTTCTCGGCAAGCGTTTTCAGGCCATCAAGCGCCTCTTCCTTTGAGTAATGGCTATTTCTTAAGAACTCTTCTCCCTTTTGACTCAGATACCGGTAGAAAAGAATGGCAGCCGCCACTTCGTCTTTGTTGGTATAATTGATGTCCTCCAGCATCATATTCTCTGCTTCATTGATTTCTCCCCGGTCGACCATCTCTTTATACTCATCCAGTCTTCTTCCCGAAACAGCAAATCTGTTGCCTTTTTCCAATTCCACCTGCACGTAGTTTTTCCCAAACATAACGGAAAACAGAACGCTGACAGCCTCTTTGATCATACGCATGATATAGTCCTTCTCATCATTAAACTGCATATTATTCACCTCCGAAATTTCATATTTCCCCTGCAAAACATCGCCTGGCATTTTCTATCATTATACTCGCAAATACATCTTTACACAAACAATATTTTTTTTAATATAGTGTCGACTCTTAAGGGTTACAACACCCTGCCGGCTCATACCCCTTCGCTATCAGATCCTCTCTGCTCCCCGTATACACCGAACGGTTATCGCCACTGATTCGATCACCATTCGCACAGTCCTCTGTATGGAATTTCCTGTTGCCCGTGTTCAAAACATATGTGGCATTTTCTTCGGCATCAGCCCGCTTGGAACTCTTCTCTCTGGCCCTCTGGTTTTCGCCCGTAGCATAGTTGATTTCCACGCCCTCCTGCACATTATATACGAAGACGCAGAACTGGCACCCGTAGCCATTATCCTCCACCGACCATGCCTCCATCAAAACGCCATACGCCATCAGGTCATTTTCCCCTTTATAAACAGGCGTCACCCGATACAGAACATGGTTAAAAGGGTGTTCATCGATATACTCGGCTACGGTATTCTCAAACGGCAGCATTCCGTCTACATTGAAATATCTGGTCCCGGCAATCAGATTCTTCTCATTTGCATTTTCTCCTGCAAGCTGATAACCGATCAAATGACAGCGGTTCAGAAGGTATTCGCCGTTATACTGCTTCTGACACCAGCCGGAAGGAGTGACCGACCTAAGCGAATCCTCCCTCTCCTCAGTCGGCATAATCTCCTCGCAGATATTTGCATAGGCCACACCGCACCGTCCCAGTTCATCTAAATCACTGTATATCTCAAAAGCCTCTTTGTTCTTTTTGTCATCATCGGAAAAGAAAGGGACATCATGATTCACTTCTATATAAGGGGTTCCCCGGTAATCCGGGATAGAATCCAGCCAGTCTTCACCTGCCAAATAGCCCGCTTTCTCGGAAAAGCTCCCGGTTCCGTAGGTTTCCGACAGCGTCTCGCCGGCACAACCGGCAAGGCCCGACAGTATTATGAACAGACATAAGAAATAAAGAATTGTTTTCCCGAATCGTTTTCCGTTCCTCATATGAGCCTGTACTGCAAGCCCGGCATCCTTCATCATTTTCCGCATCATTTCTATTACCCTTCCTTTTTGTGACGACCTTAACCCGTCGTTTAAAGCCAGTGGGGTTGCGGTCGTACTATCTCAAATTCTAAACTCTGTATCCGTTGATCCACTATCGATTACAGACTAAATTACCTCGTCAATTTATTTATACACAATAATCGCACGATGTCAATAGATTCTGTATGCACTTTTCACACATGACACATTTTGTTGATTTGTCAAACCATGTCGACCTGTGTCGAATAAACCGTATTGCATACCAAACATTTCCATTTTACGATAGATATGTGTAAGGTAGAATGGAGGGTAGATTGGATGCAATACAATAAAATAGCAGCTATTACCAAACAAACTCTTAAAAGTTTAGGGATTCATCGATCCGTTTATAGAGGCTATGATTATATTGTTAACGGCATTATACTTCTATATAGAAATAAAGATTTAGATTTTTACTCCATGAAATGCTTGTATATTGATATTGCCAGAGAATGTAATGCGACAGTATATTCAGTTGAAAGAAATGTCCGAACTGTAGTTTCGAACATATGGGACTATGGTAACAAGAAAATACTGAAAGAAATATTTTTTTACATAGACGACACTAAACCTACGAACAGAGAATTCTTTGAAGATTTCTATGATTACATTATTGGTCAATACGAAATCGTATCTCTAAATGAAAACACGGAATTATTTTTTATGTGTCCGATTACCAATAAGCATTGCGAATATTTATGTGATATTTGCAGCAAATTAATTTAGTCACACATTACGATAAGCGAAAATTGCTTGATTTGCATCGGAATTTGAGGTGATGCAGGGACTCTTTGCCTTCCAATTTCCTTTTTACGAGAACATAATATCCGGGCGTAAACATAGCCGGTTGATTCTCTTCCGATATTCTAGTCAGAACCCCAACCGGCTATGCTACTTGTGTTTCCGAAACCAGCATAATCTGGCCGTCAATCCTCATAGTGTCGTAATGGCCTGCATTATTCTACTCCACAATAAACAACCTCTGAGACCGGTTTCCTTTGGGACTTGAAATGGTTTACCTTTACATTCATATCTGCATAACCAATTCCAATTCCGATGATCACATCTTTTTTATCCGGTATATGCAGGACCTTACGAATCACTTCCGGATACCCAACAAACACAGCCGCCGGTATTGTAGCCAATCCATGTTCCGTCGCAGACAACATCAGGCTCTGTGAAAAGGCTCCGATATCGTAGTAGGACCATGCGGAAAGTCCCTTCTCCATACAGATAAACACGGTGCAGGGGGCATAGAACAGATTGCGGTTCTGCATCGTAAAATCCAGATTACGTCTCTCTTCACACGCATAGACATCCTCAAAGAACTGATCCATATGTTTTTTAGCTTCCTCTGACCATACACCCCTGAAAGGCAAGTCTAAAGAAGTATGAACTCTCTGTTTTCTGCAATCGTTCATCCCCTGTACGATTGCCTCCATCTGCGCTTTTCCTGCCACATAAACGTCCCACGGCTGGGAGTTTGCCCAGGACGGGGTCCGGAATGCATCTTCGAATATCTCATCCAACACCTGCTTCTCTACCGGTGTATCCTGAAATACACGGCAGGAAAACCTGTTATTCAGTGCTTCCTTAACTGTCATTTACGTCCACTCTCCTTCTATTATGTAAGCCTTTATTTTCCCTACAAAATATAATGTATCTCGCCGGTTTCTTTTCTTGTAGTCCTAAAATCGTTAATCGGAGCCTCTTTATCCGGATAGCCGATTCCGACTCCAATCACGATCGACTTATTCTCAGGTATGTTAAGTACGCTCCGTACCGCCTCCGGATAAGATACAGATACTGCCGAAGCCATTGTTGCCAGTCCGTGTTCCGAAGCAGACAGCATCAGGCTCTGTGCAAACATTCCCGTGTCAAAAAGTGACCAGTCCGGCAGTTCCTTATCAATGCACAAAAATATCATTACCGGTGCATAGAAAAGGTTCCTCTTCTGCATCGTATAATCAAAGTTCCCCTTTGCTTCATGTTCCACAATCCCGTCAAAATATTCATCAATGCGGGGGGCCATCTCCTCCGTCCATCTTCCGTTGAACCGGTTGCTCAAATCTGCCGGTATCTTAGCCTTCCGAGACTTCTCGTACTCTGCACGAAGTCTTTCCATCGCCTCCGTACCCGCCACATATACCTCCCATGGCTGGGAATTCTCACAGGACGGGGTTCGGAATGCATCTTTAAAAATATCTTCCAGCATATCCTTCGTAACAGGCTGACTTGAAAATTTACGACAGGAAAATCTGTTATTTAGTGCTTCTCTTACTGTCATAGCTTACTACTAACCAATTAATCTTATTCAGAATAATCGTTTCCTTCCTATGTATTATCAGATTGATTTTCCAAGCTCATAGGCTTCCTTAAGTTCAGGCTTTCCTGCAATATCACCGACACTGCCATTTCCCCCGGCCAGAACATGCCCAAGATTTTTCCACTTCAAATGCTCCATAAGGTGGTCATAGTAAAGAACAACATCTTCAAACCCATGCCCCTCTGCCGCCATCAAAAGCGCAGAAGCCCTGTCATGCCCTCTAAGGAGATTCCCATCCCCTTCCTCCAATGCAAACAACCGGTCGACAGCCGTCCGAAGCTGACCGCTCATATTCCAGTAATACAGCGGCGACGCAAGCACGATCACATCACATTCTTTTACCACCGGATATATTTTGTCCATATCATCTCTTTGAACACAGGGACATTCCCGGCTGCTGTGGCCTCCAAAACACCCTTTGCAGCCATGGATATTCATACCGTCAAGGAAAAATTCCGTCACCGTATTTCCTGCCTCTTTGGCGCCCCTGGTAAACTCAGCAGCCAAAGCTGCCGTATTCCCGTTTTTACGGGGACTTCCATTCAGGATCACTATTTTCTTATCCATATTCTTCTCCTTAAATTACATCGGCCAAAGCTGCTGCCTTTCGCAGCCATCTGTCTTGTCAATATCGCCCGCATTCAGCACGCCAGGGATCAGAACTTCGCCAACCATCTTCCATTTGTTCAGAGCACACATACGCTCCATCGGAATACGGACGCCGTCCATAACCGACATATCCTCTTCCTCACAGCAGGTGATCAGCGCACATTCCTTGCCAGCGATATCTTTGCCGCCGACAACCAAAGAGAAAATACGGTCGATAACGCCCTTGATCTGTGCCGGAATTGAATACCAGTAGACCGGCATGGTGAACACAATAGCATCCGCTTCCAGAATAGCCGGTGCGATCGTATTGAAGTCGTCATCAAATGTGCAGGCTTTCCCAGTAGAAAAACAGGTTTCACATGCATGGCATCCTCCTACTTTTTTCAGCGCCGCATCAAAACGGGTAACCGTATGTCCCTTCTCCTCGGCAGCCTTGATAAATGAGTCCGTCATGGCAAAGCTGTTTCCATTTTTACGGGGACTTCCGGTGATTACTACAATTTTTTTACTCATGATTTATTCCTCCTAATACATGCAGAATTGACTTTTCCTGCTACTGATATTATAATTATAACGAGAATGAAACAGGAAACAAGTACGCACATTTAAGTGCGATACTCACATCAAAGTTATATACTTACTCAAAGGAGAGTGTAAAATGAGTGAACGCTGCATATCACAGGAATGTTTAAAAACGACAGGTTTCAGCTATACATTATCCCTCATCAACGGGAAATATAAAATGACAATTCTTTATACCCTTATGGAGTTTGGTATCGTCCGCTTTAATGAAATGAAAAAATATATCGGCGGAATATCATATAAAACGCTCAGTTCCACCTTAAAAGAATTGGAATCAGATCAATTAGTACATAGAAAAGAATATCCCCAGATTCCCCCAAAGGTGGAATACAGCCTTACGGAAAGAGGGAAATCTCTGATTCCCATATTAGATGGCATGTGTGAATGGGGAGATAAAAACCGCCTTTAGTAATTAGGCAAAATGTTCACAATGCAAGATTAAGCCCTGCCGTAAGAAGCGCTTTTATTCGCTTTCCGGCAGGGCTTTTTTTATTGATACTAAACCTTTTCATCTCACCAGACAATAGAAAGTATCATTTTGTCAGATGACTCAGCAAATGATATCGTATATAGTTTATCTTCCTTTTTCACATTTTCCGTAACTTCCACAGCATTAACCATTACTTTTTGAGGTTCTTTTTCAGAAAGCCAGCCTACTGGTCCTGACTCCCTGATTACCATGATGTCTGCCTTATCATTTTCATGAATACTTTCAACGGCCATAAATCCTACATACTTATTCATAAGGCCCAGACAAGAACAATTTTTTCCCTGCGGGAGCAGAACAAACCATCCAAAACCATCCCGCGCGACACTACCCTCATATTTTTCATTCCTGTCCAGAGAAAAGGCTTTCTTTTCAAAATAATCATACACCCAATACCTGTCAGCCACTTCCAGATCCGGGATATCTGTCGGTCTGAAGGTAAATGACTGCTTCCGGTCTGTCAAATTATATACGGCGATTCCTCCACCTTTTCCGCAGTTCCCCCACGATGCTACATTATGAAGCTTTAACACTCCATCTGCCATCGGATCAGAAAAAACGCAGTCCACCGTCGGTTTTGCTGAACGGTCCATCATCAAAATCCTGCCATCTCCATAGACTAATGGCTTTAACACATCAGGATTGGTAGCCCCTATCTTATCGCTGACATATATTGGTCCTCCACTGATTGCACGCAGAAGACTATGCTTCACACAATCTTCATGCATAGTCCAGAACATATCCCAGTCGCAGCAGTATAACTCATTATGATACAGCGCATTATATGCATTCTGCAGCAGGTGTTCTGCAAATCCGCCCTCTTTATCAGGTACAAAATCATCACTGTTTCTTGAAATTGCAGAAGTAGGCCTTGCCAGAATATTTTCCATGGCCATTCCCATGCAGTTTATAATTGCCCCGTCCATATTAGACGCGCCGCCCTCCAAAGCCTGATTTATCCCTCTTGCAGCTTCACTTACCGGCAGGCTGTTTTCAAAATAGTAAGGCACTGCACTCTGACCATCCACTTTTACAAAATCAATCTCTTCACGCCTTAAGTTCTGATACCAGTTTCTGTAAAACTGTTCTCCTGTCTGGGGACTCGGAATCAGTTTTCCATTCACGGTTTTATAAAGGTAAGCGTTCTCTTTAAACTCCAATTCACTCCCCGGTGCAACGCCGCCCCAATATCCTCCCAAAGCATGCCAGACGCCAAACCATCTGATCTCTCCTTTTTCCTTTATTTCTTTTATCATCTTTTTGAAACCGGCCGGAAACTTTTCTTTATCCGGAGCAAAATCACAAAGCAATTCATCCTGTACCGAAAGCCATCCGTCATCGATCAGCATCCATTTCACCGGAACCTTTTTCTCAAGCAATTCGTTTGCCTTCTGACGGACCTTGTCCTCTGTAATGTCTCTGTAAAATGCATCCCAGCTGCACCATCCCAGATACCGGAACATCTCCGGAATCCTCCGGCCTTCTCTCATTCTAATCCCCTTATATTCTGCCAGCCAGGAAAAAGCCTTATATATAGCTTCCGCCAATACGGAGGCCTCCGCCATTATATACAGCGGTTCCTCAACATCTTTTAGCCCGCCCAGCCAGGCAGTCATTTCCAGACAGATCTCCGTCTCGGTTCCATTTACCAGATATGTCTTAAATTTCCTGCCAACCATCGGCACCAGACATGAAAATCTATCTTTATATTTGAAAAACGCCACCTGTGTATACTCAGGAATATCCTGAAATTTTGTAACAAAAGCAGGTCTTGTCCACCATTCATTGTAGAGATACATTGCGGTAATTTTTTCCGGCTGTTCTTTTATAGGAAGATACACCCTGATTGGTTTCTCCACTCTCAGATTATCATTTTCCGTACACGCCTCATTTTTTATATTCAGCCGGATTTCCCCAAATTGGCATCCATCTACTACCTTTTCAGTCAATTCGAGATGAAGACCTTCTTCTTCATATATTCCTGTATTTACCGGAAACTCAGCATCTATTTTCCTTCCTTTTTGACAATAAATCTGACACCTTAAATTCTTTCCTTCAACCACAGCCACTTCCTCCTTACTCCATGTAATGCAATTCTATTATACGTTTTCATAACCCAGAAATACATAACCTAAAAAAATGGATATATGAAAATATGGATATGTCAAAATCGCAGAATATATGCTATAATCATGCCGTACATAACTTTTTGACCCTGATATCATGTCATGATGTTTTAATATAAAGGAGATAATAGTATGCGTACCGTCAAATATACAAACAGTATTGATTTTAAATGTTTGGAAGATTTAAATGAACCCTCCAGGGAGATTACCCCGGTGCATATGGGAAAAGAAGACTGCAAAGCCTATCATGCCTTCTCCGGTACCCGCGATGAATATATTATTCATTTCATTTTGTCGGGAAGGGGATTCTATTCGGCTAATGGCAATACATGGCCGCTCAGTGCCGGACAGATGTTTTTGATTTATCCTGATGAACCTGTTGTTTACTGTGCAGACAAAAATAACCCCTGGACTTATGTGTGGGTCGGTTTCAGAGGACTCGGAGCTGACACCATATTAAGAAATTGCGGTTTTTCCAAAAGCCATTTAGTTCATACGGCACCTGACCTTGAAAAGTATATGTGCTGTTTTGATGATTTTTTTGAACATATTACCTTAAGCTTTACTGATGGTCTTTACCGTGAATCCATTCTTCTTAAATTATTCGCCATTCTTTCTGACCATCACAAACATCTTGCTCTGGAAAATAAACAGGAAAAAACGGATTATAGCAATAACGTATATGTGAATTTTGCAATAGATTATATCAATGAAATGTATATGCAGGATATCAGTGTATCTGATATTGCAGATAAGATCGGAATTACCCGTTCTCATCTAAACTATGCGTTTCAAAAAGAACTCAATATTTCTGTTCAAAAATTCCTTATTGATTTTCGTATGCATAAGGCAGCTAATCTCCTTGTCAGCACTACTATGTCCATCAAAGAGATTTCAAATCATGTAGGTTACAAGGATCAGCTTGTGTTTTCCAAAGCATTTAAGAAAAAATTTGGATTGAGTCCAAAAAGTTACCGAACTCACACAGATGAACTGGAAATAAGAGAGGGCAGACCCTGATGGCAGAATCGTAAAGTAAAATATTTCATCTGAAGCCAAAAATATAACCACTATATATGGCAAATAAGGCATTTATAAACACTCTATTCGACACATATATAGTGGTTGACAATACATACCTTTTATCCTATGGCTTCTCAAATAAATATGCCAGAAAAACCTCTATCTGATCTATGTGAGATGCCATCGCGTTAATCCCAAGCGCAGCCCCATCGGCATATGCCTGGTTTTCTTCTGTCAGGATACTGCCGGAAAGATCGATCCCTATCGGGACAGACTCTTTCCCATAATCCTGATCTGAAGGTTCACAGTAAATTAAGCGCTCTTTATACTGTTCGGAAATTTTCTTTACCCGTTCGTCATCTAAATCCATGAGCCGCCCGGAAGCTCCGATCACTTGCAGCCGGTCTTTCTCCATAACCAACACATCCAGATCGCCGCTGACCATATAGGCGGTCAGCATCTGATAGTATTCGTTGCCGGAAGTTTTCCCGGCCGGATCGCAATAGCACTGGTCGTTGAAAACCAAATTTTTCTCGTTCAGATCATATCCCGCATAATCGGCGAAGTCCTCCCAAAATTCAGAGCCATCGCCTAAATCTGCATGGGTATTGGCAAAGCAGGCAAAGAACCAGTTTTCAGGATTCGTCGTGACATAGTGCCAGATTCCCCACGACAACAGCAGAACTCCCGATAAAATACCAACAATCCATAAACTATAATAATCCCATATGTAGGATATCCGTTGTTCCACGGAAAGAGATTCCATTTTCTGACTTTCTGCTGTCCACCATCGGCGCAACCGTTTAAAAATCATTGCTGTCCCTTCTTTCTGACACCTTTTTCAGATAAATCTGCACACTGGGATACTCTCCGAACATAGGAGGCAGCATATATCCGCCATACATAAGTGCAGCACCGGAGTATTGCTGTTTTCTTTTTCCCGATAAGGTCTGATAAGTTCTTGTCTCACAGCCAAAAGCCTCCTGCCTTTCCACTACATAAGCAGCTTTAGGATCCAGGCCTTTCACCCGGAGACATATTGGATTCATATTGTTGCGGGGCCAGGTTATCACAACATTAACCAGGCTCTCATTCCGGTCAGAAGAAACAAACTGCCATGCAGTAAAATAATGGTTTTCCTTTCCGTGATCCAAGCGATAATAGTCGCCGTTCTGAATCAAATCATAATATTCATCAAACCGCTTAATTTGCTCTCTGACTTGCTGCTTCTCCTCTTCCGTCAGTGTATTCAAGTCCATCTCATACCCAAAGGTGCCGGACATTGCCACAACCGCCCGTGTCCCCAGCGGCGTATTCCGCCCCGTCTGATGGTTGGGACAAGCAGAGACATGGGACCCCATAGAGGCAACCGGATATCCGAAGGATGTGCCATACTGAATCGACAATCGCTCAATTGCATCCGTATTATCACTGCACCATATTTGCGGGGAGTAAGCCAGCATAGCCGCATCAAACCGGCCTCCGCCGCCGGAGCATCCTTCAAACAACACGTCGGGAAATTCTGTAGTCAGCCGGTCCAGCAGACGATAGAGGCCCAGCACGTACCGGTGAAGGACTTCCCCCTGCCGGTCAGGAGGCAGCAGACGGCTATAGACGTCTGCTATACTGCGGTTCATATCCCATTTGATATACTCAATATGATACTGGCGCAGCAAGCCGGAAAGCGTTTTATACAGCCAGTCCACCACATCCTCTCTGGACAAGTCCAATACCAGTTGATTGCGGCTCATAGCCGGCCCGCGCCCCGGAACCTTAAGCGCCCAGTCCGGGTGCGCCCGATAGAGGTCGGAATCTTCATTGACCATCTCCGGCTCTACCCACAGGCCAAACTTCAGACCCATAGCGTTAACCTGCGTGATCAGCGGCTCCAGGCCGTCAGGAAGTTTCGATGTGTTGACAAACCAGTCCCCCAGTCCGGCGTTATCGTCATTTCGCTTACCAAACCAGCCATCATCCAATACCAGCATCTCTACCCCCAGTTCTTCGGCCTGACGCGCAATATCCAGGATTTTTCCGGCGTCAAAATCAAAATAGGTAGCCTCCCAGTTGTTGATCAGAACCGGACGGCGGGCATAGGTAAATTTACTCTGACAAATGTTTCTTCTTATAAATCGATGATACGTCTGCGACAGGTGGGTAAGTCCCTGATGGGTGAAGGTCAGCAGTACCTCCGGCGTGTCAAAATGCTCTCCCGGCTCCAGTTTCCAGCAGAACTGTTCATCGTGAATACCGGAGACTGCCCGCAACAAGCCACGCTGATCCACCTCGATATCCGTCCGGTGACTGCCGGAGTAAACCAGCATCAAACCATAGCAGTCTCCAAAATCCTCTGTCGCGGACGGATCACAAATGATAACAAACGGATTGTGCTGATGGCTTGAAGTACCGCGACGGGAGGCTACAGTCTGGATGCCGCCTGTCAGCGGTATCCGTTTCATCTGACGCTCCATCGTATGTCTGCCGATAAAATGGATCATATCCCACTCACCAAAAGGGATATCCAGACAAACCGAAGCTGCCTTTTCCAATCGGACAGGCGTTGTGCCGGTGTTGGTCAGCCGAACGGCCCTGGTGATAACATCCTGCTGTTCGTACACGCCATAAAGCAATTCAACTTCCAGGCTGCTGACAGAATCTTTCAGAGTGATGGAAAGCGTCTCCGCCTCATCGCCGCAGTCAAAAGCCGAGGGCATACCGGACACCCTGTATTTTCCGGGCAGTATCTCAGACTTAAGATAGCGAAGGTCTGTCCCCCAGACACCCTCCTCAGTAACCAGATTGAGGGAACTGAGACGATAATCCCCCGCACTGGCCCCGCTATATTCCTGGGGCAGTAAATCCAGCGACCAGCTCTTCTCCAAACGGAGTTCATAGGGATTGGGAGAAAATCCACAGTCCTGGGGAATGTAAAGATGTTCCATGCTCCCTTCCATCCTTCGTCCATAGTAAAGGTGGAGAAGATGACCCAGGCTGCTGATCTGCATTTGATAGGTAGTATTGCGGGTAGTCAGAATGAAACCTCCCCGCTCACTGTCATAATGAATACTCATTGTCTTTCCTCCTAATTGTTATCATATAAATGTAATGAGCCTAATGGCTTATGTGTTTTTTGATGTATCAGTCGGCTTCCATTATATTGAAATACGGCTTAAATAACGGCACAAGCATTTTTCCAATCACATATGCAAGCAATCCAAATCCAAAAAACGCACTTATAAACGCATAGGTTGGTCTGTTGACTTTATCAACATATACAATCACGAGCGGTACTGCATGTAAAAGCAGAATCAGGAGCATCTTCAATGGATGTGACATAGCGATACAGACCGACAGCTTGATTTTCTCGGTCATTTTCCCGGAAAACACTGCAAAAACCGGGAGCAAATATACCATCACAATCACTGATGCCACCAACACTGCGATTACGCCGGTGGACAAATATTGAATCCAACCGCCTGCCTGTTCACAGATTTGCAGATTGACAGTGCCCAGTGCGATGACCCCCACAAAGGCCAGCCAGGATACCGTCGCCGGAAGGAACTGCTTTCGCAGCCCCTTAAAGTACGCCCGAAAAGGATTAACCGGCGTTTCTGAATTCAAAATCTCAAATACAGCGTAGTACATAGCCACTGCCGCCGCACCGATGGTGAAAAACGGAATACAGCTTATGACAAAGAGAATATTGATCGCAATGACCATCCCCCATTTTGTCATGACTCTTCCAAAAGTGCTATCATTTCCTAAAAACCTTCCGTACAAATTCATAACACACCTCTTAGAGTTTTCCGCCCGACGTTGCAATTCCTTCCACAAACTGTTTCTGGAAAATCAGATAAAGAATCAGCATCGGAATGACTGCCAGTACAGCACCGGCCATAATCTGCGGGTAATTACTTACAAACTGTCCCTGGAGTTTCGCCAGCGCCGCTGTCAGCGTTGTGCTCTCAGTCCTGGGACATACGATCATCGGCCACATCAGATCCTTATACGCAAACAGAGCGGTAAAGATTCCAAGCGACACCAGGGAGGATCGGGTAAGCGGCAGCATGATCGACAAGAAGCGCCGTCCAATGCTGCAGCCATCCAGTTCCGCTGCTTCCTCCAGTGAAATAGGAAGACTTTGATATCCCTGTTTGCACAGGTAAGTGCCATAAGCGGTAACTATACCCGGAAATACCAATGCAAACTGTGTATTCATCATATGGAGTTTGGAGATGATGAGATACTGGGGAATAATATAAATCTGCCCGGGCACCATCATCTGAATCAGTATCAGAGCAAAAAACACCCTCTTAAATGGAAATTTCAGTCTGGCAAAGGCATACCCGGCCATTGTCGCAGTCAGGCAGGCACAGAGAACACGCAGAGCAATCATAATCAGCGTATTCTTATACAGCAGAGCAAAATTATAAGAATTCCATACCTCAACGAAATTCTCAACATGCCAGCCATGCGCCGGGAAAATATAGAACGGATTGACGGAAATGGATTCAGTCTTGGTCTTAAACGCCGTCAGAATCATCCATACAAACGGTATCAGCATACACAAAGAACCAAGAATCAGGAATATATGAATCACACCGGAAGTCAGATTTTTCTTTGCTTTCCAATTCATGTTATTGAACCTCCTTTTTATTTAATCGTAGTGAACCCACATTTTTTCAGTCTTCTGAAGAACAACAGTGAGCACACCGATAATGGCGATCAGGAACATAACGATTGCCGCGCCGTAACCTCTGTTAGACTGCTCAAAGGCATACTCGTAAAACAGATAGCTGATGGTCTTGACAGACGGCCATGCCCGGCTGGTCTTGTCCATGATCATAAAGGGCAGGTCAAACAGGTTCAGAGAACCCATAACACCCGTCTGGATTATGAAAAACAGCATAGGACTGAGCAGAGGAATGGTAATATGGAAAAAGCTATGTACACCGGTAGAGCCATCAACGGCAGCTGCTTCGTAGTAATCCTTCGGAATATCCTGAAGACCGCCCAGGAGCAGAATCATATTGTTGCCAAGCGCCCCCCAAACGCCTACGATTACGATCGCGATCATCGCAACCTTCGGGTCTGTGACCCAGTTGATCTTTGCGCCAATCATATGGTTGAGCAGGCCGTAATCCTGGTTGAACATCCATTTCCATACCATAGCGACAGCCGCAGGAGCACAGACCATCGGCAGGAAAAAGATCGTGCGGTACGCGCTTCTGCCAATCATCTTGCGATTCATCAGCACTGCAAGCACCAGTGACAGGAAAACAGTTGCCGGAAGACTAAATACCGTATATTTTGCAGCGTTAAACAATGTACTGAATACTTCCGCATCCTGAAACAAATTGACAAAATTCGTTACCCCGATAAACTCGTTGCCCTTTCCGAAATCACCTGTCTTGCAAAACGACTGGTATACGGTTTCACAGATCGGATAATAATTCAGTACCAGCAGACCAATGATCGTCGGCGCTATCATGCACAACCCCCAAACAGCCTCTATCCTGGCTTTCTTTGTCATTTTTTTCTTCAAAAAAATCTCTCCTTCCTGAAATGGCGGAAGTTGTAACGCTCCCGCCATTTTTCATATTTATATCCGCATTATTCCTCCGCAATTCTCTTATTCATCTGCACAGCGAGCTGCTTCAGCGTATCTTCCATCGTCTCCGGATTGGACCATACATCGACCAGTGCGTCTGATATATCCTGGTCCCAAAGAGCCATGCTTTTGGAATAGGGACGGAAAACCAGCGTTCCCTTTTCTTCAATATCTACGAAAGGTGAGATATCCATTCCGTCAAAAGCTTCAGCAAAAGCATCCGAACAGCCCTCGTAGGCCGCCATAGTGATACCAAGCTCTGACTGTTTCTTCTGTCCTTCCTCGCTGGTAAAAGCAGAGATCAGAGACCATGCCGCATCCGCTTTCTCCGATTGTGCGGAAATACTCCATCCCAGACCGTTGTAGATAGAGCAGCGCTCACTGGGTTCACACTGACCATTGCCGTTCACATCCGCATAAGGCAACAGCGCCCAGGCATAATCACTGGCATTATCCGCTGTATAAAAGTTGTTGACTGCCCATGATCCCTGGCAAATCATTCCTACTAACCCAGAGAGGAACATAGTGTCGCCGCCCGTGGAAGCCATAGAATCCGGTGGCGGGCAGGCCGGAAGAATTTTTTCTGCTACAAACTTCATCGCCTCAATCGTAGCCGGTTCATCAAGTCCGGAGGCTTTCCGGTCCGGAGTAATAACCTCTCCGCCGTAAGAATAGATGATATTATACCAGCCATCCTGGTTGCTGGATACGTTGCAGTAGGTGCCATAAACGCCGTCTGCCTTACCCTTGTCAGAAATCTCCTGAGCCGCTGCTGCAAAATCTTCCCAGGTCCAGTCCTCGGAAGGATAGCCTACGCCGTACTTATCAAAGATTTTCTTATTGTAGATAACGGCGATAGTATCATGGTCCTTGGGAATGGCATATTGCACACCGTCCATATTGTACAGATCTGCAATACCCTTAAAATAGTTGTCCATATCAATCGCATCATCTTCCTCGATATAGTCGTTCAGATCCAGCAGTACGTCCGCCGCCATGTACTTATCAGCGTTATTAGAATGCATCCAAAATACGTCCGGCATTTCGCCTCCAGATACACCTGCTTCCAGCATAGTCCAATAGCTGCCCCAGTCAGGCGCTGTAAACTCAACCTTATAACCACTGGTCTTGGACCATTCATCGGCAATTTCCTTAAGTCCTGCCAATTGATTATTGTCCCAAAATGCAACAGTAATGGTTTTGTCAGATGCGCTGCCATCGCCAGAATCGCCAGACCCACAGCCGGTCACAGCCATAGCTGCAGTCATTACCATAACCAGTAACACTGCAAGTATTCTTTTTCTCGTTCTCATTATTTTTCCTCCCTTTGTGGAAATATTGTGAAAATCATTCTCGGAGCGCTACCATAGAATAATTATATTATAGTGCGAAGCAGCCTCTAAACAAATGCCATAAGCAAGTAAATATATGCGAATATCGATATGGTAAAAGCAAAGAAAATATGGAAAAAACAAAGAAAACATGCAAAAATATGATATGAATAAAGAATTTCCCCAAAATATGAAACCCTAAACGGAATTACTCTCGACAACGATTTCTCTTAATCCCGGTTTCCTTTTTTCCCCGCTTGTGATATAGTTTTCCCGAGGAGTGTGTATGTCATGAAAAACGAAACCAAAAATCAAATCACAGAGGGCATCATCTGGCGGCAGCTTTTGGTGTTCTTTTTCCCGATTGTGGTCGGAACTTTATTTCAGCAGCTTTATAATACGGTAGACGCCATTATTGTGGGGCGTTTTGTGGGGAAACAGGCCCTGGCCAGCGTGGGCGGCTCGGCGGCGGTACTTGCCGGACTGGTGATCGGCTTTTTTACAGGACTTTCTTCCGGTGCGACCGTTATCATTTCCCAGTATTTCGGAGCAAAGGACGAGAGGAATTTACATAGCAGCCTTCACACGGCTTATGCATTTTCCATCATTTTAAGTATCATTTTTGCGGCGGCAGGCTGGCTTTTGACTCCCTGGCTTTTGCGGATCACCAATACTCCGGCCGATGTACTGGCTGATTCAGTCATTTATCTCAGAATCTATTTTCTGGGAATGCCCGCCATGCTGATCTATAACATCGGCTCCAGTATCATGCGGGCAGTCGGAGATTCCCGCCGGCCGCTGATCTACCTGATCATATGCTGCTTTTTAAATATTGTCCTTGATATCGTCACCGTGCTTTTCTTCCACATGGGCATTGCCGGGGCTGCGATCGCTACCGTGATTGCCCAGACAGTCAGCGCTGTCCTGGTCACCCTTGCCCTGACGAAGAACTATGATATTCTGAAATTAAAACTGCGCTGCATCCGCATAGACTTTGTGAAATTGAAGGCGGAATTCCGCATCGGACTTCCCGGCGGGCTTCAGTCATGTATGTACAGTATTTCGAACATTATTATCCAGACGGCAGTCAATCAGTTCGGAACCGACACGGCCGCCGCGTGGGCAGCTTTTGGAAAATTGGACGCGCTGTTCTGGACCATCTGCGGGGCCTTCGGCATCGCGATCACCACATTTTCCGGGCAGAATTACGGTGCCAGACTCTACAAGAGGGTGTACCGCAGTGTTCGAATCTGTCTGGGGATGGCCTTTGGTATTTGCGGCATTTTATTGACTTTTCTTGTCATTTTCTGCCGCCCTTTATACCACATTTTTACTACCGATGCAAATGTCATAGAAATCGGAGTTTATATGCTGGTCTATATTCTGCCCAGTTATATTGTATACGTATTTTTGGAAATTTTGTCGGGTGCCCTACGGGGTATGGGAGATGTGCTGATTCCGACTTTGATTATCTTAAGTGGGATTTGCTTCGTGCGCCTTCCGTGGATTCTGATTGTCACACCGTTGCGGCATGAGATTTCTACGATTTTGCTCAGTTATCCTATGACCTGGTGCGCTTCTCTTTTGTTGCTGGCACCGTATTATCTGTATAGAAAGAGACAGTTATTAAAATAGCCGCGAATATTTATTTGCTACGTTTCATGACCAGGAGTCTGTTTGTCGTATAACTGACTCCTGCGTGCTATATTAACCAGCATATTTTACTTTCCCAGACGTTTATCTCACTATGGTATTTGGAATATTTTTCTATTTTTTATCCATATCTCTTTTATTTTTTGTATATTTTTGCTAATATAATATTAGTATCTTGCCAGAAACTTAAGCCTCCCACTCCGATGGGACTATTTCTTATGTTTTATGAATTCCAAACCATCTTCACCATACAGACATGCCTTTGGAATTCCGGCATCATATCAAAATAATGATAGAAAAGGAGATTAAAACAATGGCAAACAGAATTATGCTCAACGAAACTTCTTATCATGGCGCAGGCGCAATCGCTGAGATTGCAAATGAGGCGAAAGCGCACGGATTTCAGAAAGCATTCGTATGCTCCGACCCGGATCTGATCAAGTTCCACGTTACTTCTAAAGTAACCGATATTCTTGACAAAGAAGGGCTTGCTTACCAGATTTATTCTGACATCAAGGCAAATCCTACCATTGAAAATGTACAGCATGGCGTACAGGCTTTCAAAGATTCCGGTGCGGACTATATCGTAGCGATTGGCGGAGGCTCTTCCATGGACACTGCTAAAGCAATTGGCATCATCATAGCGAATCCGGAATTTGAAGATGTGAGAAGTCTTGAGGGCGTTGCTCCTACCAAAAAACCGTGTGTACCGATCATCGCAGTTCCCACCACCGCCGGAACCGCTGCTGAGGTTACCATCAACTATGTCATCACGGACGTGGAAAGAAAACGGAAATTTGTATGTGTTGACCCGCATGATATGCCGATCATCGCAGTAGTTGACCCGGATATGATGTCTTCTATGCCCAAAGGGCTTACCGCCGCGACCGGTATGGACGCTTTGACCCACGCGATCGAGGGTTATACCACGAAAGCTGCATGGGAAATGACTGATATGTTCCACTTAAAGGCAATCGAGATTATCTCCAGATCTCTTCGTGACGCAGTGGCTGGTACTCCGGAGGGGCGCGAAGGAATGGCTCTGGGACAGTACATCGCGGGAATGGGATTCTCCAACGTAGGTCTGGGAATCGCTCACTCCATGGCTCACACTCTGGGCGCTGTATATGACACGCCGCACGGTGTTGCCTGTGCAATGATGCTCCCGATCGTTATGGAATACAACCAGGAATGTACCGGTGAAAAATATCGTGAAATCGCAAGAGCAATGGGCGTAAAAGGTGTAGACGATATGACGCAGGAAGAGTACAGAAAAGCTGCAATAGCGGCAGTGCGCCAGCTTTCTGAGGATGTGGGAATTCCGGCTAAGTTGGAAGCGATTAAGGAAGAGGATCTGCAGTTCCTCGCTGATTCTGCTTATGCTGACGCTTGTGCACCGGGGAATCCGAAGGATGCTTCTGTGGAAGATCTGAAGGGGTTGTTTAGGGAGATTATGTAGTGAGATTTTGATAGGTTAGAGACCGCCGGGAGCGGGATGTCAGAGACGGCAGCAACGTTCCCGGCTATATAACTTATTTACGAATCTTTTAAAAATTTTTACTCTTTGAACTAGCCTTCTTCTATTGTTTATTATTTGTTAGATTCTTTTAGAAAGAATACCTCTCTCAGCATCTGATACTCCCAGAGCAGTCATTGCCTGTTCTGCTGACAATCCAAGATTCTTCATTAAATTCTTAATAGCCCCTAATAATGTAAGGATATTTTGTTCAGCAGCGGTTTCTTTTCTCATTTCCTCCATAGCTCTACACATAGCTTCCACTCCTTTCGCATCTTCTTTAAAATAACGTACACGATCAGCTAAAATTTTATAATGCATATCTTTCGCATCCGTGCAGGAGAAATCATGCATCAATTTACCAAGTTCTGTTTCACCTTTTATCTGGGAATTTACATATATGATATGTGCTTCATCCTCAAACATTACGCCAGTTTCTTTAATTGTCCGGTCAATGTGATAAATGGGCAAGCCCGCTTTCAGTACATCATTCTCTGTAATAAAAATAACATACGTCTCTGCGAGGTTCTCATAATCAGCACCCGGCTCCGTTACATTTGCATCTAGCAAACTGCTGTTATATCTGGCCCTCTTAATACTGGCCCCCTTATCACTTCTTTGGATTTCAATATTATACACCCGTCCGTTTCCATCAATTGCTATAATATCCAGACGGAGGGATCGTCCCTGCAAATTCTTCACATCATGTTGTACGTGCACTTTTTGGACACTTAAATCCTTTTCGTCCAAAATAACCTGCAATAAAAACTGTGAACACGCTTTATCCTCAAAGACTTTACTCATAAAATCATCATCCAGAAGGCGGAATCCCCGCAGTCTCTGCAAATCTTCTGCGTGTTTTCTTTCAAAATCCAATTCTGCCATATTCTATACCCTCACCAGCCTTCTTTTTTCTAATCCCAGATAACAAAAAAAGCTTTTCTGTTACCCCTATCATATCACACAAAGCGTCTCTTTACAATCAACGCAATTTTTCAATTTCTACCTTGGCACTTTTGCTGAACCATAACGGATATACCAACTTGTGCCCTGGTCCATTTTTGTTTTTGCGCCCCATTGTTCTCGCTCTGATTTAATTATATGTCATACCCAATCAATTCATCTACCAGCTCCCATATTTCTTCCCGGCCTTGTTTTGTCTCGGCGGAGAAGGGGATTACTTTGGTTCCGGGGATCAGGTTCAGACCTTCTTTGACCATTTTTATGTGTTTTTGCACCTGGCTTCGTTTGATCTTGTCCAGCTTTGTTGCAATGATAATGGGTTCGTAGCCCTGGTTTATGACCCAGTCATACATCATTTTGTCGTTTGCTGAGGGGTCGTGCCGTATATCAATCAGCAAAAAGACTGCTTTTAGCTGTTTGGAGCCATGGAGGTATCGTTCGATCAGTTTGCCCCATTGGGCTTTTTCTTTTTCGGATACTTTGGCGTAGCCGTATCCCGGGAGATCGACTAAGTACATGGCGTCGTTGATATTGTAGAAGTTGATTGTCTGGGTTTTTCCCGGGGTTGCGGAAATCCTCGCGTAGGATTTCCGGTTCATGAGCGCGTTGATCAGAGAAGATTTCCCTACATTGGATTTCCCGGCAAATGCAATCTCCGGGAGCGCGTTATCCGGTAATTTGCTGGTGATTCCACATACCGTCTCTAAATTTACATTCTTGATTACCATTTTCTTCCCTTTCCGGCTGACAAATTTCACTTTTAGCTTCTCACGTGGCTCTTACAGTTTTGCTGTTTTTACTGTATCTGACCATCGTGGTCATCGCATGAATATCATTTGTTTTCCTCCACGAGAGCCTGCTTTAGAACTTCCTGCATCTGGCTCACAGGAATAATTTCCAGTCCTTTCGTGATCTCTACAGACAGTTCTTCTACATCTTTCTCATTTTCTTTCGGCACCAGAACTGTTCGGATTCCGGCATTTTTGGCCGCCAGGAGTTTTTCTTTCAGGCCTCCGATAGGAAGGACTCTTCCTCTTAGTGTGATTTCTCCCGTCATCGCCAGGTCCGCACGCACCTTTCTTCCGATGATTGCGGAAAGCATGGCGGTCGCCATGGTGATTCCCGCAGATGGACCGTCCTTCGGAACTGCGCCTTCCGGAATGTGGATATGCAGGTCATGTTCTTCAAAGAATGTATCCTCTACCTGATATTCGCGGCTGATCGAGCGGATATAGCTGATTCCGGTCTGAGCGGATTCCTTCATCACATCTCCCATCTGACCGGTGAGCATGATCTCTCCTTTTCCGGGCATCACATTCACCTCGATCTGAAGCGTATCGCCGCCGACACTCGTCCAGGCCAGTCCGCGCACGATGCCTACCTCATCGCTTTCGTTGACCATCTGGTAGGTGAACTTCTCTTTTCCCAGATATTTCTCCAGGTTCCGCTCCGTTACCTGAATCCGTTTCTTATCGTGTTCATATATTTCACGTGCCGCCTTACGGCAGATATTTCCAATCTCTCTCTCCATCTGGCGGACTCCCGCTTCTTTCGTATAATTGCGGGCAATCTTCCACACGACTCCCTTGCTGATGCTGAGCCTTTCTTTGGTCAGGCCATGCCTCTCAAGCTGCTTGGGAATCAGATGCCGTGTGGCAATATGCAGCTTCTCGTTTTCCGTATAACTGCTCACCTCGATCACTTCCATTCTGTCCAGAAGCGGTCTTGGTATCGTCTGCAGGGTATTGGCGGTCGTCACGAACGTCACCTCCGACAGATCGAGCGGCACCTCCAGATAGTGATCGCGGAATCTGCTGTTCTGCTCGCTGTCCAGCACCTCCAAAAGTGCCGAAAATGTATCTCCTTTGTAATCTGTGCTGACTTTATCGATCTCATCAAGCAGCATCAGAGGATTCTTAACGCCCGCACTCCTGATTCCACCTGCGATTCTGCCGGGCATCGCTCCGACATAGGTCTTGCGGTGTCCCCGGATTTCTGCCTCATCTCGGACTCCTCCCAAGGAAATGCGTACATATGGTTTTTTCAGCGCCTTTGCCAGCGACTTTGCAATGGAAGTCTTGCCGGTTCCCGGAGGGCCGACCAGACACAGGATCGGGCTGTCTCCCTTTTTGGTCAATGCACGGACTGCCAGGAATTCCAGAACCCGTTCCTTTACTTCTTCCAGCCCATAGTGCTCCGCTTCCAGCAAATCCTTTGCATATTTCAAATCTGTAAAGTCCTCTGCCCGTTTATCCCAGGGCATCTCCAACATCGTTTCAATATACGTCCTGAGGACTCCGGATTCCGCCGGGCTCTGCATAGAATTCTTAAATCTGCCGATCTCCTTGTGCAGCTTCTCCTTCACTTCCTCAGGAGCGTTCAGTTCCTTCGCCGCAGCTAAAAATTCCTCTGCATCGGTGAGTGTGGTATCGTCCCCCAGTTCCTCCCGAATTAGCTTTAGCTGCTCTCTTAAAATATATTCCCTCTGGTGCTCGTCCACCCGCTCTTTTACTTTCATCTGAATCTCATCACGGATATTCATGATCTGCACTTCGTTCACCAGTTTCAGTGAAAGCATATCATAACGCTTCATAAAATCCGTCTCTTCCAGAATCTCCTGCAATTCCCGGTAATTTAAGGGCATGTTGGCAGCCACCTGATCCACCAGCTTCTCCAATTCGGAGATATCCCTGATCTGGTTCACCATATCCTTGGTCACCTTCGGATTTCTGGCCGCATATTCCAAATAGATCTCTTTCAGTCCGCGGACCATGGCCTCGCGGTTCAATTCTCCCATAACAGCCATCGGATCCATTTCCTCCACGACCGTCACATTTGCCCGCATATAAGGGTCCGTAAATTCCAGGAAATTCAGTCTGGCCCGCTCCTCCCCGGATACCAGGACCCGCAGAATCTGTTTGGGCAGCTTAATAATCTGCTTGATCGAAGCGATGGTTCCCACGCGATACAGGTCGTCCTCGCCCGGGTCCTCCACCTCCATATCGCGCTGTGTAAGCAGCATGATCCGCTGATTGCCGGCCATCGCTTCCTGCACCGCCTCTATAGAACGTTTTCTGCTAATATCAAAATGGACAACCATCTCTGGCAGGATCGTCATTCCTCTGAGGGCTGCCATGGGTAAACTTTCCACTCTGTTCATATCCTTTTCTCCCTTGTATGTGTATTGTATGCCTTTACAAGAATAAAAACAGGGGCGCACCCGCTTTCTCAAGCCGCACCCCTGACAAGATTTTTAAGCACTCTCAGACCTGACCTCATACTGTCCCGTCTCCGGCTGCTGCTTACCAAGCACTGCCTCCTTCGTGACACGGCAGTATTTCAAACTTTCATCTGACGGCGCCCGATACATGATATCCATCATGACATTCTCCATGATTGCCCGAAGTCCTCTTGCCCCGGTCCGTCTCTTAAGCGAAGTCTCTGCGATTGCTTCCAATGCATCCTTGTCAAATTCCAGATCCACATCGTCAAGCTCAAGGAGCTTCTGATACTGCTTCACGATCGCATTCTTCGGCTCTGTCAGAATCCGGATCAATGCTTCCTTATCCAGTGATTCCAGGGAAACAACCATCGGTACACGCCCTACCAGCTCCGGAATCAGTCCGAATTTCACCAAATCCTGCGGAAGAATCTGTCCCAGTAGGCGGTCAATATCGTACTCATGCTTGCCCGCGATCTCAGCTTCAAATCCAATCGACTTCTTGTCGATCCGCTTTTCAATAATCTTATCAATTCCCTCAAATGCACCGCCGCAGATAAAGAGAATGTTGGTGGTATCAATCGGGATCAGTTCCTGGTGAGGGTGCTTTCTTCCGCCCTGTGGCGGAACATTTGCCACGGTTCCCTCCAGAATCTTGAGCAACGCCTGCTGCACGCCTTCTCCGGATACATCTCTTGTAATAGAAGGATTCTCTGATTTTCTTGTGATCTTATCTATCTCATCAATATAAATGATACCGTGCTCGGCTCTCTCGATATCACCGTCAGCCGCCTGAATGATCTTAAGAAGGATATTCTCCACATCCTCCCCCACATATCCGGCCTCCGTCAGAGCTGTCGCATCGGCGATCGCAAAAGGTACGTTCAGGATCTTCGCCAGTGACTGTGCCAGAAAGGTCTTTCCGCAGCCGGTGGGACCTACCATGAGAATGTTACTCTTCTGCAGCTCCACTCCCAGATCACGCCCTGCCAAAATCCGCTTGTAATGATTGTAGACAGCGACCGAAAGCACCTTCTTTGCATTCTCCTGTCCAATCACATACTCATCAAGAAATGCCTTGATTTCTTCCGGCTTTAACAGATTAATGTCGTCAAATCCGCTCTCATCTTCGTATCCAAGCTCTTCATCGATAATCTCCTCGCAAAGCCCGACACACTCGTCGCAAATATAAACTCCTTCCGGGCCCGCGATCATCTTGCGTACCTGTCCCTGCGTCTTATTGCAGAAAGAACATCTCACGATTTCTTCATATCTACCTGCCATACTCTCACCTCATATACTCGTAAAGGGAATGCCCGTATCCCGGACACTCCCCTCCTTTTTCTATCGGCTGGATACAACCTTGTCAATCAGACCGTAAGCCAGCGCTTCCTCTGCCGTTTTCCAGTTATCTCTCTCCGTATCTGCGGCAATCACTTCATAGGGCTGACCGGTATTTGCTGCCATGATCCGGTTCATTCTCTCCCGGATCTGCAAAATGTGCTTTGCTGTGATCTCGATCTCCGTCGCCTGCCCCTGTGCACCACCTGCCGGCTGATGGATCATGATCTCAGCATTCGGCAGTGCAAGTCTCTTGCCCTTGGTTCCTCCTGCAAGAAGGAATGCTCCCATACTTGCAGCCATACCCATACACATGGTAGACACGTCGCACTTAATATAATTCATGGTATCATAAATTGCCATTCCTGCGGAAATGGAACCTCCCGGGCTGTTGATATAAAACTGGATATCCTTCTCCGGGTCCTCTGCCTCCAGGAACAAAAGCTGTGCAACGATCACACTCGCCGATGCATCATTCACCTCAGTGTCCAAAAATATAATTCTCTCTTTTAAAAGTCTTGAATAAATGTCGTAAGACCGTTCCCCCCGGCTCGTCTGTTCCACAACATAAGGAATTAAACTCATGTACTCGCCTCCTGAATCTCTGTGTCAAATACCTGTTCTCGTCACGTAATACTTTGTACTGCGCAACTATTTCTCTACGGCATTCTCTACCAGGAAGGTCACTGCTTCCTGAACTGCCATATCTTCTTTCATCTGTTCTTTCTCTCTGTCGCCCATGTACTCTTTCAGCTTGTCAGCTTCCATCTGGTAAGCCTCTGCCATCTTAGCGATCTCCGCATCCAGCTTCTCATCAGAAATCTCGATGTTCTCTGCCTTTGCTACCGCTTCCAGAACGAGTCTCGTCTTGATTCTCTTCTCTGCCTGCGGGCGCATCTCAGCCAACATCTTCTCTGCTGTCATACCGGTAAACTGCATGTACTGCTCCATATTAAGTCCCTGCTGCATCAGTCTCTGAGCGAAATCATCTACCATCTGTCTGCTCTGTGTCTCGATCATCGCCTCCGGAATATCCATCTGGGATGCCTCGATCAGAGCCTCAACAGCCTGGTCTTCCTGTTTTCTCTTGCCCTCTGCTGCCTTGCTCTCTTTTAATTTGGCTTTAACGTCTGCCTTGTATTCCTCTAAAGTATCAAACTCAGAAACTTCGGATGCAAATTCATCATCAAGCTCCGGAAGTTCTTTCGTCTTGATCTCATGTACGATACATTTAAATACAGCATCTTTGCCCTTCAGTTCCTCTGCATGGTAGTCTTCCGGGAACGTAACCTTTACTTCTACTTCCTTCTCTGTCTCAGCGCCGATCAGCTGATCCTCAAATCCCGGAATGAAAGATCCGGAGCCGATGGTCAGCGGGTAATTCTCACCCTTTCCGCCTTCAAATGCTACGCCGTCAACAAAACCTTCAAAGTCGAGAACGATCTCGTCTTTATCTGCTACTGGACGATCTGTCACTTCGATGGTTCTTGCATTCTTCTCGCGCTCTTCCTCCAGCTTTGCCTCTACTTCAGCATCTTCAACTTCGTCAGAGATCTTGTCAACTTCGATTCCCTTATACTCGCCGAGAGTCACTTCCGGCTTTACAGCAACCTCTGCTGTGAAAATAAACGGTTTGCCCTTCTCGATCTGTGTAACCTCAATCTTCGGCTGGGAAACGATGTCAAGTCCGCTCTCATCATATGCTTTGGAGTATGCATCCGGGATCAATGCATTGGCTGCATCATCATAAAAAATCTCCGGTCCATACATCTTCTCGATCAACTGACGCGGTACTTTTCCCTTTCTGAAGCCCGGAACGGCAATTTTGCCTTTTTGTTTCTGGTATGCCTTCTGGAGTGCTCCTTCTAACTCTTCGGCAGAAACCTCGATCGTAAGTTTCGCCATATTGTGTTCTAAATTCTCAACCTGTAAACTCATTACCATTTCCTCCTAAATATATATATGTGAAAAGTCGGACAGACTTATCTACATTACACTCATTTGACGATTATATCACAGTTTTTATAGTTTATCAAGTTCTAAAATCCGCTCAATAAAGGTATTTATCTCGGTTTCATCCAGGGACGGGGCATTATTTTTCACTACACTGACCGTAAAGACAAATTCCTCCTCCTCTCCGTATTCCATATCAAGATATGCGCTCTCCAAAAGCGAATAGGCCTGCCTCATATAATCCTGGAGCATAGCGGACTGAATCTCTTCGTCGCTTCCCGTATACTCCCCGTCTTCCGCTTTCTTCGCAATTCGGTCAGACTCCTCTTTAAGCTGCGGAATAAATACGGAAAACACATTGGCCGGGCGGTAGGTCACTGGCACCTCATAGGTACCGTCCTGCATCTTTTTCACCTCGCCGACCCGGTATTTCATCGTGAGGAAAATCTGCTTCACCAAGTTTCCATAACTATCCGAAAATGCCTCCCCGCTGTCGATGCCACCCGTCAAATAGTTACTTACAAATGCATTGATCCCATTTTCATAAATCTGCTTTAGATCAGAAGTAGACGCGTTTATGAAGCGCTTAGCTTCCTGAGTCTCCCCCTGGAAAATGAGGTCCAGATTCGCCTGTACATATCCTGCGCCATCGACCTTCCGGCTGCCCGCACAGCTCCGAATCCCGATCACTGCCGCCAGAATCACCAAAAGCCCAATGACTACGGCGATCACCACTGTTCGTTTCTTCATTATACTTCACTCCGGTAAACGATCTGCTGGGCAATCTGCTGGGCAGTCTCAAGGTCACGCAACGCTTCGATCAGCTTCAGCGCAAATGGAATCGATACCCCCATACCGCGCCCGGTGATGATCGTGCCGTCCGCTACCGCCGGCTCTTTTACCACTTCTGCCCCGATAAGTCCGTCTTCCATGGAAGGGTAGACTGTCGCCTTTTTTCCTTTTAACAGACCAAGGTCTCCCAAGATTGTCGGCGCCGCACAGATCGCTGCCACATATTTTCCCTTGCCATAAAAATCCAATATTAATTTTCTAAGTTCCTGGTGCCTTTTCAGATTCTGAGTCCCTCTAAGGCCTCCCGGAAGAACGAGCATCTCCGTATCTGAAAAATCTGCTTTCTCAAATTTCTTATCCGCCTTCACCACAATCTGGTGGGAACCGGTCACTTTTTTCTTCTCCATAATGGAAACCGTCTCTACCTGAATTCCTGCACGTCTCAATAAGTCTACCGTAGTGAGTCCTTCAATTTCTTCAAATCCATCAGCCAAAAAAACACATACTTCACTCATCGTTTCAAATCCTTTCTTTTTTTACATATTATTCACCGGGTGAACGTCCAACAGGCCCTCATTCAGGCCTGCCTGATACCTGACACTTTCCCGCAATCCTACGGTTTCCCATACCGCTTATGCAATATGATTGTAGCAAACCAATTTCCAAATTGCAATGCTTAAGGGCTTGTAAATCTGAGATTCTTCTCTTATACTCTTTACTAGCTACAGTGTCTCCTTCCTGTTAAGACAGGCCATTTTGTAAAATATGTGAGACACAATCTCAGCTTCGTCCGGTCATTTTCAGGACATTTATCGAAAGGAGATTTATAAAATATGGAAATCGAACGCAAATATCTCGTTGACACGCTCCCCGAGCATCTGGAGCAGTTCCCTTGCCGCGCCATTGAGCAGGGCTATCTGAATACGAATCCCGTTGTGCGGATACGCAAGGATGGGGACGATTATGTGCTGACTTATAAATCCAAAGGCCTTATGGTACGCGAAGAATATAATCTGCCGCTAAACGCCGAATCTTTTCAACATCTGTTGTCGAAGATTGACGGACGATTGATCACCAAAACACGCTATTGTATCCCCTACGAAGACGGTCTCACCATTGAACTCGACGTTTTCTCCGGTGATTTGGCGCCTCTTGTCCTGGCGGAAGTCGAATTTCCAAGTGAGGAGGCCGCAAACAGCTTCGTACCGCCTTCCTGGTTCGGAGAAGATGTCACATTTTCCACCCGCTACCATAACAGCAATTTAAGCAAGTTAATTTCGTAACGATTTTGTTGCATATTTCATTTCTGTTTCGTTTTGTTGCTCATCGACACTTTTTGACAAAAAAATGCTATACTTAGGCAGAGTATGAGGAATCCTGTCCTTAGGATTCTCCGCGCGCGAGCGATTAGTAAAGCAATATTTTTTCCTCACAAGCACTGGCTATGCATCGCTGTACAAAATGCATTCGTTTCATGGAAAAGCATATGGCATTTTCCATGAAATGAAGGAAACTATGTTGGGAACGGAGGTACATAGATGCCCAATATGCAATTATCGAAAAATCTGCGCACGCTTCGGAAAATGCACCATTTAACGCAAACTCATCTGAGTTCTGCACTCAGTATCTCCAGACAAGCGTACTCAAATTATGAGAATAATAAGCGCACACCCGACCTGGACTCCCTGATCAAACTGACTCAGATTTACCGCATTTCTCTGGATCAGCTGGTAAATCGCAATATTGCAGATATCACCGCCGAAGACGATGGAAATGTCCCATACCTGCCTGCTGTAAATATGACTACCAGGCATAACCTGTATCTGACAGATGATGAGACACAGCTAATCATGAAATATCGCGACCTTCCCGCTGACAGCAGAAAAATTGTAATGGGTTTTCTCGAATCTCAGGTAAATTAAAGAAAAGCAGCAGGATTCGGCTGATTCATTCAGTCGTCACTGCTGCTTTTTGCTGCCAGATATACTTAAATATAAGTCCGGTATACCTTCATCCTAATTCAAAACCAATCTACTATCTAGTCTTCCAACCCAAATCCGTCGTGCACTGCAATCAGCGCCTTATCCGTATCCTTCTCATCAATCAGAACGGTGATCCGAATTTCGGAAGTTGAAATCATATTAATATTAATGTTAGAATTGAACAGGGACTCAAACATCGTCGCCGCCACACCCGGATTGCTCAGCATTCCGGCGCCCACGATGGAAATCTTGGACACCTTCTCGTTGTAGGTGATCTCTTTGATCGTAAGTCCTTCCTTGCGGGCCTCAAGTACCTCAAGTGCTTCCTGCAGATCGTCCTGAGACACGGTAAAGGAAATATCCTTCGTTCCCTCACGCCCCACTGACTGCAGGATAATATCCACATTAATATTATGTCTTGCCAGCAGATTGAAAATGCGGAAAGCGATTCCCGGCTTATCCTCAATCCCGATCACCGAAATTCTTGCTGTATTCTTATCCGCCGCAACGCCGGTAATTAACATCTTTTCCACTTTTACTACCTCCTTTACCACGGTTCCTTCTTCCGTATTTAAGCTCGAGCGGACAACCAGCTCCACTCCATATTTTTTCGCCATCTCCACCGAACGGTTATGGAGTACCTTCGCTCCCGAGGTAGCAAGCTCCAGCATCTCATCGTAGGTAATCTCCTCGATTTTTCTGGCATTGGGCACCACCCGGGGATCCGCCGTATACACGCCTTCCACATCCGTATAAATCTCACACTTATCCGCATGAAGCGCCGCTGCCAAAGCAACTGCCGTGGTGTCCGAGCCCCCTCTTCCGAGCGTAGTGTAATCGTCGTATTTGTTGACGCCCTGGAATCCCGTGACGATCACGATTCGTCTGTTTTCCAGCTCATGCCTGATCCTTTCCGTATCGATCCTCTTAAATCTTGCATTTCCATTTCTTGATGTCGTATGCATCTGCACCTGAAATGCGTTCAGTGAGATTGCCGGAACATGCAGGAAATCCAAAGCCATCGCCATAAGCGCCACTGACACCTGTTCTCCGGTCGTAAGCAGCATATCCAGTTCTCTTTTCTTCGGATAGGGATTGATATCGGCTGCCTTTGCCAACAATTCATCCGTGGTGTCCCCCATAGCAGAAAGAACCACGATCACATCATTTCCCATTTGATATTCTTCTGCGCAGCGCCTTGCAACATTGTAAATCCGTTCCTTATCCGCAACAGAACTGCCTCCGAATTTCTTAACTACCAGCATATTGCCCTCCTAGTCGCCAAGCAGGTGCTCCATGAGACGATATCCTTCTTCCCATACGATTCCTGACTGCTTCGCTTTCTTCTCATTATATGTATCCTGACCCGCATATGTCCTCGTACTGTCATAAAGCAAATACGGTACCATGTCGCCGGTATGCGTGCGCTTACAGATCGGTGTCGGATGGTCCGGCAGTACCAGAACCCGGTAATCACACCCTGCCCTCTTCAGTTCCTCCAGCGTCACCTTGATCACTTTCTCGTCCAGCCATTCGATCGACTGGATCTTATCCTCCACGCGGCCCTGGTGTCCCATCTCGTCAGGCGCTTCCACATGGATATAAGCGAAATCATATCCTTCCTCCACAAGCGCAGACACCGCCGCCCTTGCCTTGCCCTCGTAATTGGTGTGAAGACCACCGTTTGCGCCTTCCACCCGTACAACTCCCATATGGGCTCCCACGGCAATTCCTTTGAGCAGATCCACCGCAGAGATCATCACGCCCTTCTTTCCGGTCTTCTCCTCAAATGAAGCAAGCGCCGGTTTTGTTCCCGCGCCCCAGAACCATGCGGAATTCGCCGGATTTAAGCCTTGCTGTCTTCTCTTCTCGTTGAGCGGGTGATGCCTTAGGATCTCAAAACTCTTCTCCATCATCTCCCGAAGGACCTTATCTTCCGGTAAATATTCGCCAATCTTCCTGGTCAAAATGTCATGAGGCGGCTTAAGCTGCACCACTTCCCCGTGATGCCAGATCAGCAGATGCCGGTAACTGGTTCCCACATAGAATTCATATCCTTCTCTTGCCAGCCCTTCTCTCAATGCTTCTAAAAGAACCGCCGCATCCCCGGTGGAAATCTCATCAGAGCTGTGATCCAGAATCGTTCTCTTATCATAATCGCCTTCCTCCTCGGAAAGTGTGACCAGATTACACCTCAGCGCCACATCATCAGGCGCCATATCCACCCCGATACTCAGTGCCTCCAGCGGCGAACGTCCCGTATAATATTTCCGGGGATCATAGCCAAGCGCGGACAAATTCGCCGTATCGCTTCCCGGCGACATTCCTTCCGGCACCATACGCGCTAACCCCTGCTCGGATTTCTTCGCCAGTTCATCCATCACCGGAGTTCTCGCAGCTTCCAATGTGGTCTTTCCGTCTAACGCCTCCAAGGGCTCTCCCGCCATGCCATCTCCAAGTATCACCACATATTTCATAAGTCTCCACCTCGCACACGTATCTCAGTTCGTTTTTTATACCCAAGGGCATCCCGTATGGCCATTCGACCGTTTCAAAAGGTATACCCAAGGGCATCCCGTATGGCCATTCGGCCGTTTCACACGGTATACCCAAGGGCACCCCGTATGGCCATTCGGCCGTTTCACACGGTATGTTTCAGCTTAGTCTAATCTTCTATCCTTATCATATGCAGGACATTCTCATATGCCTCTGCCTTCTTCAAATACTCTCCTTCTGTCATGACCGGAGTCACGAAACCGAATTCTCCACTGACTTCCTGTGGAAGTACAAATTCCACACTGCCGAATTCTTCCTGAATCCGCGTCTGATAATCCGCACACTCCCCGGACATACGCACCAAAAATCTGCGCTTCGTATCCTTCACATCCGCAGGCTCCAGTTTCTCCTCAGTCCAAAAGTTCATAATATCCTTATCGCTGTTTTGCGCCGCGGCGATCACATCCGCCACCACCGCGCTGGCTGTGGGCAGTTTTCCCGCACCACTTCCGTAGAACATGGCATCCCCCAGCATATTTCCCTTCACAAATACAGCGTTAAATACTCCATTTACACTGTAAAGCGGATGCTGTGCGCCGATCAGGCACGGTGCGACCCACGCCGACAGACGTCCGTTCTCCTGCTTGCACTCGGCAAGGAGCTTGATCGTCATGCCGAGCGCTCTTGCGTAATGCATATCCTGCGGGCTGATTCCGCTGATTCCTTCCGTATAGATCTCCTCAAATTCCACTCGTCTGCCGGAAATGATAGAAGAAAGAATCGCGATCTTTCTGCACGCGTCATGGCCCTCCACATCAGCAGTCGGATCTGCCTCCGCAAATCCGTTGGCCTGAGCTTCCTTCAGCACCTCCTGATATCCGGCTCCCTCATAGAACATCTTCGTCATCATATAATTCGTCGTTCCATTCAAGATACCTGCGATCTCATCGATTCTGTCCGCAGTCAGGGAAGAGCCCAGCGCTCTGAGGATTGGAATGCCTCCGCCCACACTGGCCTCGAACAGGAAATTCACGCCGTGCTCTCTGGCGATCCGAAGAAGTCTGGCGCCATGTTTTGCGACCAACGCCTTGTTAGAGGTCACAACACTCTTGCCAGCGTTAAGCGCCCGCTCCACAAAGGTATTGGCAGGCTCCACGCCGCCCATCACTTCGACTACCAATTCGATCTCCGGATCCTCCGCGATCACGCCATAATCATGAACCACTTTTTCCTGTATCGGATCCCCCGGGAAATCCCTCAAATCCAGAACATATTTCACCTCGATCGCGCGTCCTGCTCTCTCCCGGATCAATTCCTGGTTGACGTTTAAGACCTCCACCACACCGGAACCCACTGTTCCATAACCTAATACTGCTATCTTCATTCTACTCTCTCCCGCTTTTCAAACTATTATTTACTGCGCTGCCTTAGGAACGCGTTGATGAACCGGTCCAGATCACCGTCCAGCACGGCGCTCACATTTCCATTCTCCTCACCCGTCCTATGATCCTTCACCAAAGTATACGGATGCATGATATAAGATCGGATCTGATTTCCGAAATTAATATCCCGCACTTCTCCGCGGATGCCGGCCATCTTCTCCTCCTGCTCCTGCTTCTTCAGGATGTACAGCTTGGATTTGAGCATCTGCATCGCCTTATCCTTATTGAAGAGCTGAGAACGCTCATTCTGACACTGTACCACGATTCCCGTAGGGAGATGCGTAATCCGCACCGCCGACGAAGTCTTATTGATATGCTGTCCGCCTGCGCCGCTGGAACGATATGTGTCAATCTTCAGATCGTCCTCGCTGATCTCGATATCGATTTCATCTTCAATATCCGGAATCACATCACAGGACGCAAACGAAGTCTGTCGTTTCCCGGCCGAATTGAACGGGGAGATTCTGACCAGACGGTGCACCCCCTTCTCCGACTGAAAATACCCATAGGCATTCTCTCCCGCCACCTCGAAGGTGATCGCCTTAAGCCCCGTGATATCTCCGTCCTGATAATCCAGAACCGTGATCGCAAATCCTTTGTCCGCCGCATATCGGGTATACATCCGGTAAAGCATATTTGCCCAATCACAGCTCTCCGTTCCACCGGCACCTGCGTGAAGCGTCACGATCGCACTGCAATTATCATACTGCCGCGACAACAACGTGCGGATCCGCATTCCTTCAAATTCTTTTTCAAACCGGCTCAAATCCCGGCGGATCTCCGGAATCACTTCCGTATCCTCTTCCTCATCCGCAAGTTCGATCAAAAGTCCCAGATCCTCATAGGCCCCGGAGAGTTCTTCCATTTCCTTCAAAAAATCCTGAAGGCTTTTCAGTTCCTTCATCACCTTCTGCGATTCGTCCGCCTGATCCCAAAATCCCTGTTCCTGGGTCTTACGCTCCAGTTCCTCTACCCTTTGCTGCTTTGCAGGCAGGTCAAAGTGAATCCCTCATTTCCTTTAATGGCTCTTCATAGGCCAGCAGTGCCGACCTGTATCCTTCTAATTCGACCACATTCTCACCTCAAATCTTCTATATTACCAGTCTATATTCCGGCCTTTTGTTTCCCAGTCTTCTGCTTTCCGGCCTTCTATTTCCGTCCGCAGCACTGTTTATACTTCTTGCCGCTTCCGCACGGACACGGATCGTTCGGATAAATCTTCTTCTCACTCCGCGTCTTCGGCGCCCTCACTGCGCTCTCATCTTTATTCGTTCCGGTCACCTTGGCAACCTGCTCTCTCTCCACTTTCTGCTCTACCTTCACATGGAACAGAAGGCGTACCGTATCCATCGTGATCGCCCGGGTCATCTCTCCGAACATATCATAGCCCAGCATCTTATACTCTACCAGCGGATCTCTCTGTCCATAAGCCTGCAGTCCGATTCCCTGGCGAAGCTGATCCATATCGTCGATGTGATTCATCCATCTTGCATCAATCACCCGAAGCAGGAATACCCGCTCCACCTCACGCAGATGCTCTGCCTCCGGGAACTCGGCTTCCTTATCCTCATATGCCTTGGCAGCCCGCTCCTTCAAAAGATGCTTGAGCTGCTTGACCTCTTTATCCTTCACATCCTCCGTTCTTACCGGCGGCAGGGACGGAATGACAGCCGCAAGATCACGGTTCAGCGCTCCCAGATCCCAATCTTCATAATCCACTTCCGCAGAAATATTGGAGTCCACCGCGTTCTCCACAAATTCGGTGATCATATGGAAAATAGAATCCCGCATATTCTCGCCGTCCAGAACCCTCCTTCTCTCCTCGTAAATGATCTCTCTCTGCTCATTCATTACCTGGTCATATTCCAACAGATTCTTACGAATTCCAAAGTTATTATTCTCGATCTTCTTCTGCGCTTTCTCGATCGCGCTGGAAAGCATCTTGTGTTCGATCTGCTCCCCTTCTTCTACGCCCAGTGTCGTAAATACATTCATCAGACGCTCTGAACCGAACAGACGCATCAGGTCATCTTCCAGAGAAATGTAGAATCTGGATTCTCCCGGATCGCCCTGACGTCCGGCACGGCCACGAAGCTGATTATCAATTCGTCTGGACTCATGACGCTCCGTACCGATGATCTTTAAGCCCCCGGCCGCACGCGCACTGTCGTCCAGCTTGATATCCGTACCACGCCCTGCCATGTTGGTCGCAATCGTCACCGCTCCGTGCTGTCCTGCCTGCGCAACAATCTCCGCCTCCATCTCATGGAACTTGGCGTTCAAGACATTGTGCTTCACCCCTCTTCTGGTCAGCATCTTGCTGAGAAGTTCGGAGGTCTCAATGGTGATCGTACCTACCAGGACCGGCTGTCCTTTTTCATGAGCAGCACAGATCTCATCGATAACTGCCTGGAATTTCTCTTTCTTTGTCTTGTATACGACATCATTTAAATCCTGCCTCTGTACCGGCACATTCGTCGGAATCTCGATGACGTCCATTCCATAAATATCGCGGAACTCATTCTCCTCGGTCAGCGCCGTACCGGTCATACCACTCTTCTTTTCAAATTTATTGAATAAATTCTGGAAGGTGATCGTAGCAAGCGTCTTGCTCTCTCTTTTTACCTTCACATGCTCTTTCGCCTCGATTGCCTGATGCAGACCATCCGAATAACGGCGTCCGGGCATGATACGTCCGGTAAACTCATCTACGATCAATACTTCGTCGTCCTTCACCACATAGTCCTGATCCCGGAACATCAAATAATGTGCGCGCAGCGCCAGAATAATATTGTGCTGAATCTCCAGATTCTCCGGATCTGCCAGGTTCTCAATATGGAAGAAACGCTCTACCTTCTTGACGCCGTCTTCCGTCAGGTTCACGTTACGTTCCTTCTCATTTACGATAAAATCACCTGTCTCTTCGATCTCCTCGCCCATGATGGCGTTCATCTTGGAAAATTCGCCGCTTGCCTCACCTTTCTGAAGCTGTCTCGCCAAAATATCGCACGCCTCATAAAGCCGGGTCGACTTTCCGCTCTGACCGGAAATGATCAGAGGCGTCCTTGCCTCGTCGATCAGTACGGAGTCCACCTCGTCGATGATCGCATACTTCATGCCGCGCTGCACAAGCTGTTCCTTATAGATGACCATGTTATCACGAAGATAGTCAAAACCAAGCTCATTGTTGGTAACATACGTGATATCACAATTATAGGCCGCGCGTCTCTCGTCATTGTTCATGGAGTTCAGGACCACGCCTACCGTCAGCCCCAGAAATTCATGAATCTGTCCCATCCACTCGGCATCACGCTTTGCCAGGTAGTCATTCACCGTTACGATGCACACGCCATCTCCGGTCAGCGCATTCAAATATGCCGGCAGAGTGGATACCAGTGTCTTACCTTCACCGGTCTTCATCTCCGCGATTCTTCCCTGATGAAGGATCACGCCGCCGATCAGCTGCACCCGGAAATGCCGAAGCCCGATCGTACGAACTGACGCCTCACGAACTACCGCAAATGCCTCCGGAAGAATGTCATCCAGTGTCTCGCCCTTAGCCAGACGTTCCTTAAATTCCCGGGTCTTCCCCGCAAGTTCTGCATCGGAGAGCTTCTTGATCTCTGGTTCCAGCGCCTCAATGTGATCAACGATCGGATAAATCCTCTTCAACTCATTTTCACTATGTGTTCCAAATATTTTTTCGAAAAAGCCCATGTCCTAACTCCTTACTCAAAAACTATACCGGTCAGATATCTGCACCGGTTCCCATTCTACCGAGATGAATGTCCACCGGACATTCACTCAGGCATGCTTGGCAACCGAGATGAATGTCCACCGGACGTTCACTCAGGTATGCTTGATATCTTATATATGCGCAGAAAAACTCCACACAAAAATAGATTCATTCCACATTTTAACACTATTTACCCGTTTCTTCAATGAGTTTATTAACTATTCACAAACTCTTCTTATCCTGTTCACACTCCGACTCCCTCTGTACGAGCGCTGCATAAGAGATCGTTCCTCCGAAAATATCCAGTGCACTTCCGATCGTAAAATCCAGTCTGCCCCCGGAGCATTCCTCAAATCGCTTAAGATCTTCCATGCTTCCGATTCCTCCGGCATACGTAATCTTCCTGATTCTATGCGCGGCAAGGAGCCTGACCAATTCCTCCGGCGCCCCTGCCGATCTGCCTTCCACATCTACCCCGTGTATCAGAAATTCATCACAATATTCCGCCAGAGTCTCCATCACTTCCTCACTTACTCTCACATCGGTAAACTTCTGCCAGCGGTCCGTCACGATATAGTATTCTCCGTCCGGCTTCCTGCGGCAGCTGAGATCCAGCACAACATGCTCCCGGCCCACCGCATCCGTGAGCCGTTTTAAATGCTCCCAGTTTATGTTCCCATTCTGAAACACATAGGAAGTCACGATCACATGGGACGCCCCCGCAGCCAAATACTCTCCGGCTTTCTCCGCCGTAATCCCGCCGCCGATCTGCAGGCCCCCGGGATACGCGCTAAGGGCCGCAAGCGCCTGCGCCCTCGTCTCCTCATAATACGGCGAAGAGGCCGGGTTCAGCAGAATAATGTGCCCCCCAGTCAAATGATCCCTCCGATACAGCTTCGCATAATACGCTGCACCCTGCCTGGATTCATAATTCGTATCCGCCTGGTCGCCCTGATCCTTTAGGCTCCCTCCCACAATCTGTTTCACCTTACCGTTATGTATGTCGATGCATGGTCGAAATTTCATCCTGATCTCCTCCAAAAATATTCATTTCTCTATTATATAAAAATGTAATTTCTTTGACAATACCCAGAAAATAGGAATGTGCTCCCACACATTCCTATGAAACCAAGATGAAGGTCCACTGAACGTTCGCTTAGGTATGCTTGGCAACAAAAAGAGACGGAACTATCTTCTTCCGTCTCCTCCTGACATTAGCTCATGTTGCAAACCTTGAAGTTCCTATGATCCTTCCTTCAGGCCTGCCAGATAACTAACGATTTTCTGCATTCTTCTGGTTCTCGGTCCGGTCATCCGCATTATCGCCTGTGAGATCGTCCTCCACGTCATCAATTCCGTCACGCACGTCGTCCGCCGCATCATCAAGGGCGTCTCCCGCCGTAGTTCCTCCCGTCGCATCATTGACATTGCCTGTACCAGTGCCATTGCCCGTGGTATCCCCATTTGTCGTTCCGTTATTCGTCGTTCCATTTAACATGTCATCTTCCGTATTGTCACTGCCGCAGGCAGTCATTGCTCCCATAGCAAGTACGCAGGTCATCACCAGTAAAATTTTCTTAAAATGTTTCATAATGAAATCTCCCTTTCTGTAAATATATCGTTTTCATAAAGCTATCATTTACAGAAAGGGAAATAATATGTATAAAATGGTACTTCCAATTTTTTACAATCCAAGTCTAAGCCTTCTCAGTGATCTTACCACTCCGGTAGGCCTCCAGAAGCTCCGTCAGGTCGGCAATCCGCTCCGTGAGCACTTTTCCCACATCCGTATCGCCCACTCTCCTTCTGGTCGGCATCTGAACGATCATCGTATTCTTGGAATGGATATCCATCTCCTTTTCGATGGCTGCCTCCGCCGATTCAAATGGCTCGTGGCACGCCAGGATCAGTCCGTATGAATTATAGATCAGAGTATATCCTGCGATTCCTGTCTCCTTCTGGTATGCCCGGGAGAAGCCTCCATCGATGATCAGGACCTTACCGCCGCACTTGACCGGACTTTCCCCTTTTGTCGCTTTGACCGGAACATGGCCGTTAATAATACGCGAGTTCTTCGTATCCAGTCCGCACTCTTCCAGAATCCGGTTCATGACTTCTTCATTCTCATAGAATGTATAATAAGGATTCTTATGTTCCTTATGCAGTTCCGTTTCGCTGACAAAATACCGTTCAAAGGTCGCCATCTTATCCTTGCCGAACAGCGGCGAATTCTTGCCCTGCCAGATATACCACATCAGGTCCTTGCCCTTTTCCCGCTCCACCTTATCCACCGCAAAAAATGCTTTTCGCACGTAGGAGTCCAGGATGTCATACAAGGATTTGCCCTTGTAGGTCTTTCCGTAAATCTGAACCTGCTTCATGTTGCCCTCCTCGTCAAGAGGCACACAGCCATGATACAGCAGGTTGGAATTATAAATCTTATAGAGTCCGCCCTTGTTCAGGAGGAATCTCATATGGCGCTGCAGCTTCTCGCAATTCTGGAACGCCTTCACCAGACGGTCCATGATGTCCGCTTCCTCCGCTGACAGCTCATATGGCGCTGCAGGATCGATCGTCGGAAAATAATCGTCCAGCATCTGATATTCTTTCCCGTCGATCATGACCGTACCTTTGTCAAAATTGATCAGGTGCAGGAAATTCCTGGATTCAAACTCGAAATCCGGATGCAGTCTGGAAATCTGCCCTTCAATCTTGAACTGTATAATGGAGATCGCCTTGTGCATCTTCATGTTCAGTTCTCTCTCCTGCGGGGCCTCTGTCTCGGCGTCTCCTCGCAGCCGGAAACACTCGCAGGGATCCTTCGCATATTTTTTCCATGCGAACGTAGCAAGGGGCAGGAGGTTGATACCATAACCATCCTCCAGAATATCCAGGTTGCCGTAACGAGCACAGATGCGGATCACATTGGCGATACAGCATTTCTGCCCTGCTGCCGCTCCCATCCACAGGACATCATGATTGCCCCACTGAATATCCACAGAATGGTACTCCATTAGTTTATCCATGATCAGATGCGGACCTGGTCCTCTGTCATAGATATCTCCAACTATATGAAGGTGATCCACCACCAGACGCTGAATCAGTTCACAGAGCGCAACGATGAATTCCTCCGCCCTGCCGATGCTGATAATCGTGCTGATAATAGACGCATAGTAGGATTCCTTATCCAGAAGATCCGACTTCTCCGTCAAAAGCTCTTCGATCACATACGCAAAATCCTTCGGAAGCGCTTTGCGCACCTTGGAGCGCGTATATTTTCCCGCCGTCTTGTTGCTGATCTCAATCAGGCGGTATAGCGTGATCTTATACCAATCCTCCATATTAGTCTCTACCAGCTTGATCTGATCCATCTTCTCCCTCGGATAATAGATCAGGGTCGCAAGAGACTGCTTGTCCCTGGCGCTCATGGTATTGGCAAACACTTCATCGATCTTCCGCTTTACCGAACCGGAACCATTCTTGAGTACGTGCGCGAACGCCTCATACTCTCCATGGACATCCGACAGAAAATGCTCCGTCCCCTTGGGCAGGTTCAGGATCGCCTGCAGATTAATGATCTCCGTGGAGGCCGCCGCTATGGTCGGGAATAGTTCCGACAACCTCTCGAGATACCGTTCTTTCATTACACTCATCTTTTTCATTTCCTCCTCATATTTTATGCCGTTTTCGCTTACCCCCAAGAGCAAAACGGCAGTATCCTCTTTATATATAACGTTCGATCATTATGAAAGGCCGAACGCTTCTTTCTCATATGTCTGACAGCCGGCAGAAAGATTCGCCGGACCTTCACCAAAATAAGGTCCACTGGACCTTATTTCAGGTATGCTTGGCAACTCAAGTATGCCCCGCAGTTAGAACCGAATCACATCGCTCATATCATATCGGCCCGCCGGCTTCCCTGCCAGGAACTTCGCTGCTTCCACCGCACCCTTTCCAAACACTGCCTTGGAGTACGCCGTATGCTGGAACTCGATCACTTCATCTGCCCCCGCAAAGATCACATCATGCTGCCCTACAATCGTGCCTCCCCGCACCGCAACGATTCCGATTTCGTCCTTCTCTCTCTTCTGGCGCACCTGGCTTCTGTCGTACTGATAGGTAAATTTATTGTCCATCGCCTCATTGATGGAATCCGCAAGCGCCACCGCCGTTCCACTGGGCGCGTCCACCTTCTGGTTGTGATGCTTTTCCACGATCTCAATATCAAATCCGGCCGGGGACAGCACCTTAGCCGCATCTTTCAATAATTTCATCAAAAGATTCACTCCCAGAGACATGTTCGCGGACCGAAGAACCGCAATCTCCTTGCTTGCCTCCTGCGCATCGCCAAGCTGCTTCTCCGAAAGTCCCGTTGTGCATAGCACCAGAGGCAGCTTCTTAGCAACGCAATCCTCAAGAAGCGCGTCCACCGCCGCCGCATTGGAGAAATCAATCACAACGTCGGCCGGCACATCGCACTCTGCGAGAGAAGAAAACACCGGGTAGGGGTTCTCCCTTCCCTGCCATGCATCTACGCCTGCTACGATCTCGATTCCCTCATCTTCCTTTGTCAGTCCGGTGATGACCTGTCCCATCTTTCCATTGCACCCAAACATAATCGCTCTCACCATTTTTCCTCTTCCTCCCTGGTTTCGTCACATTTTTGACAATAAGAGGGCCTGCTCCTCGCAGCCCCTCTGATCATTTACCTTAATTCAATTCCAAACTCCCGCATGGCCTGCGAAAGCTTCGCGGCATTCGCCTCCGTCATCTCTGTAAGCGGCATTCTAAGCGGTCCAACTTCCATTCCCATCAGGTTCAGCGCCTTCTTTACCGGAATCGGATTCACCTCACAGAACAGCTTCTCGATCAGCGGAAGTGCATCAAGCTGCATCTTACAGCTTCCCTTCACATCTCCTGCGAAGAACTTCGCGCAGATATCATGTGTGTACTGCGGTGCGATGTTGGCCAGAACGGAGATCACGCCTTTTCCTCCCAGGGAAAGAAGCGGTACGATCTGGTCATCATTGCCGGAGTACAGATCGATCCTGCCATCGGTAAGCTGCATGATCTTAGAAATCTGGGAAATGTTGCCGGAAGCCTCCTTTACCGCCACCACATTATCCACCGTCTCAAAAATCTCCGCTACCGTCTCCGGTGCGATATTCACTCCCGTCCTGCTCGCCACACTGTAGAGTATGATCGGCGCCTTCGCTTCCTTCGCCACTGCCGTATAATGCGCCACAAGACCTGCCTGGGTACACTTGTTATAATACGGCGTCACGAGAAGCAGACCGTCTGCTCCGTCCTCCACTGCCTCTTTCGACATCTGAATCGTCGTATATGTACTGTTGGAGCCGGTTCCCGCGATCACCGGAATCCTTCCCTTCACACGCTCGATCGTGAACTTGATCGCGTCCATGTGCTCTTCCTCCGACAGCGTAGAAGATTCTCCCGTCGTGCCGCAGATGATGATACTGTCCGTGCCATGACTGATATGGTACTCCAGTAATTCATCTAATTTATCATAATTAATGCTCTCGTCCTCATGAAATGGTGTCACAATCGCCACACCTGACCCGGTAAAAATAGACATAGTATTCCTCCTGACTTACATTTGTAGATTCAGTTTATCATTAAATAGAAACCATGTCAATGCGATTTCACTCCTCCAACAGGGTTGTTTCATGAATCTTCCCAAACAGCTTCATTTGTTATAACCCCTCTATTATTCAGATCAGAATCTTTCTAAACGCATCCTTTGCAATTCCTTACCCGCATCCAAGATGTTTGCCCTCTAAAAAGGCGCAAAATATCCCTATATCTTATTTACACTTTTTTCAAAATAACTTATACTTATTTTATATCAATAGAAACTGGCTATCCCGTTGAAGACATATTTCTTTCTTAAGAATGGATCATCACTGAACTCGTCCATAGCTTCTGTCATGATCTCCGAACAGTCCCCGGCCAGCATAGCTATCCGCAGGATGTTATAGGCAAACTTCCTGATCAGGGCCAGATTGATCTTTGATTTTTTCGCCGGGGACCTGTCTTCACGGAACGTATCGTCTAACACATGGTGAAGTCGGTTTTCGACCGACCAGTGCTCCCTTTTTATACGTCCCATTTCTTCCGCTGTCAGTTCCATATCCGAGATCATTCCTGTTTTCTGTATATCCTTTGGCCTTTCCTCATCCTGGACTGGTCTGGGCCTTCTTCTTGAACCCTTTTCCAGAAATGTCCTCACATCTGGTGTGATATCATTTCCCTTAGGATCCCGTTCAACCGGTATCCGTATCTGACGGGCTAATCCCACTGTTTTTACAAAAGGCCATTCTTTCTGTGTCTTTGTCAGGAGGCTGCATTCCCCACAAACGCTGTACCATCGGTATTCCTGCCTGTCACGGTTCCTTTCCTGCTGGCACACTTCCTCATATTTTTCCTGCATTTCCGGATACCTTGCCCTGTAGTTACTGTCTTTTTTCATCTTTTTGTGGTCTTCTGCCATCTCTCCGAAATATTTCACGATCTCATCATAGGACTGTGGCTGGTTCTTTTTTACCATCAGCACAAAATGTCCCCCCTGGGAAAGGATCTGCTCCATGATCTGCGTCTGTGTCCCAATTGCATCTGTTGTGACTGTACTTCCCTGGATATCAAGCAGTTTCAACAGCTCCGGTATCGCCTTAATCTCACAGTCTTTATTCTGAATGGGCATCTGCGCGATCACCAGTCCCGTTACCGCATCTATCGCATTCAGGATCATCGGGGCCCTGAAATCCTTCACTTTCTCCATTGCTGCCCGCAGTGCCTTTCCGTCAATTGATATATGGATTCCTTTCGTGCTTACAATCTCCCCGATCCATTCCATGAATGCCAGCGCAAACAGTTCCACGTCAATCCCCCATAGGATCCGGCATGCTGTTGCCGGGGATGCGATACCCTTCTTTAATAGAAGATATTCCCGCAGCTCTTCCAGATGTTTGTTACACCATCTAAGGCTCCTGCGTATAGTTGTCTTTCCTGCCAGAAAACCGGTCACCAGACATACCAGCACTTCCGCAGAGTCATGCTTTGTCTCCCGGCCGCATCGTGGATCCGGCACCATCCTCATATATTCCAGAAGCATTTTTGTCCGAAAGCCATTCTCAGCACACGGAAAGTTCCACCCCTGTTTTTTCTAACAGTTCCTCCTGTTCTGTACTAATCTTTGATATCACCCTTTCTTTTTCAAAATACAGCAGATAAATACTTTTCAATATCTGCAGTTTTTGAAGTTCTACTCCGTGCTCTTTATAAATCCGTCTGCTCAGGGATGCTGCCTGGGCATTAAACTGATAGTGAAATTCCTGCTCCGTTTTTATCTCTCTTTCTTTCGCAAGGTAGGTCTCTGGTGACCATTTTTTCAGAATAACCGAAAGGACATCCTCCCAGTCATTCCCCAGAGGTTTCTTCCATCCCTCCGGGCACAGCTGCCATACTGCCCTGGAGAATCCATACTCCCTCACTTCTATCCCTCCCAGGGATATTTTTTTCTTTTCACTTTTTATGACTCCTTCCGGAGTTATGATGCCGATATAAGTATCTACCGGCTGTGGGTATTTTTTCCCGGGAACACGCCTGGAAGTGCGTTTATAGAGATAATAAGTATCACCTTTCTTTTTGACGGTGGTTCCCCTGGTCCGTTTCTCCTGCACCCAGTCAGGATATTTTTTCTCTGTTACTGGCATAATATCCTCCTTTCTGTATAGGTAGAGCATACCTATACTATATAGACATTATACCTCTACAAGAGAAAAAAGTCGAGGGTTATGAAAAAAATGTATAATTTCCATAACCCCCGTAAAAACAGTATGCTTAATCATTTGAATTATTCTTCATGAAACAACCCTGACTCCTCCAAACATTCCAATTTGCTCACGGATACCTCATAGGCCGTCCTTCTCTGCGTCTCCGTCTCTGACAGCTTCTTCACATACTCCCGGCTCTGAATCCTTCCCAGCACCTGCACGTGCTCTCCGACTTCAAAACCGGACGCATACCTTGCATTTCTCCCCCAGCAGATGCAAGGGATATAATCGGATTTGCCGTATGGCCGGTTCACCGCAAGCAATAGATCGGCGATTTCCCTTCCCAGCGGCGTTTTTCGGTAGATCGGTTCCTTGCAGATATAGCCGTCCAGCAGGATACTGTTCGTTTTTGATCCGTCCGGCTCCTCCTCCACAAAAGAGACCTCCCTTACGAAAACAGACAGCACCAGTCGATTCTTCTGTTCCTCATGCCGGTTGTAGGAACGGAACTGCCCGTGGACCACAATATATTCCCCGGTATAATCCTCCGTCACATCGATCAGCCTCTCCGAGATCATCAGCGGTATCCTGTCGTCTGATCCGCTTAAGCGCCTCACCAGCACATCTACCATATAGAAGCCTTCGCCGAACACCTCATGGCTGAACGTAAACGTTCCGTCCACCTGTCCCATAATAGTTACCTGGTTGTTTTCAATAATCTTATCTGACATGTTATGTAATTCTCCTTCCTTTTCGTCCATGTATTTTGGGTCACTATCTAATCTATGAGCGCCACGCCCCATTTAGAACTAAAATTCAAAAATTTTTCATACCACTTGTAAATTTCTAAAAATATGATAAACTATACGGGTTACAACATTTAATAGGTAAATAAAATAACTGGCCGCAAAATAAGCGGCGGTCAAAGAAGGGTATGAGCATATGAAAACAAAGTGTGAAGACATACGAAATATCGCGATCATCGCCCATGTTGACCATGGCAAGACAACATTGGTAGATGAACTATTAAAACAGAGCGGTGTATTCCGCGAAAACCAGGCGGTTGCTGAGCGCGTCATGGATTCCAACGATATCGAGCGGGAACGTGGCATCACGATCCTCTCCAAGAACACAGCCGTTTTTTATAAAGACACCAAGATCAACATCATCGACACCCCGGGACACGCCGATTTCGGCGGAGAGGTAGAACGTGTCCTCAAGATGGTCAACGGCGTGATCCTTGTGGTAGACGCCTTCGAGGGCGCCATGCCACAGACCAAATTCGTTCTGAAAAAGGCGCTGGCCTTAAAGCTCCCCGTCATCGTCTGCATCAACAAGATCGACCGTCCCGAGGCGAGACCGGACGGCGTGATCGACGAGGTCCTGGAGCTTCTCATCGACCTGGGAGCCTCCGACGACCAGCTTGACTGCCCCTTCATTTACGCATCTGCCAGGGACGGCTACGCCACCTACAACGAGGACGATGAGCCCAAAGATATGACGCCTCTGTTCGAGACGATCCTCGACTATATCCCGGCGCCGGAGGGCGACCCCGAGGCCGGAACACAGGTCCTTATCAGCACCATCGACTACAACGAGTATGTAGGACGTATCGGCGTGGGCAAAGTAGATAACGGCACCATTTCCGTAAATCAGGACGTTGTGGTCGTCAACCACCACGATCCGGACAAACAGAAAAAAGTAAAAATCAGCAAGCTCTATGAGTTTGACGGTCTGAATAAAGTGGAGGTCAAATCAGCCACTGTCGGCTCCATCGTCGCCATTTCCGGAATTGCGGACATCTCCATCGGAGATACCATCTGCTCGCCTGAAAGTCCGGAGCCGATCGAGTTCCAGAAGATCTCCGAGCCGACCATCGCGATGCAGTTCGTGGTAAATGACAGCCCCTTCGCCGGACTGGAGGGCAAATACGTGACCTCCCGCCATATCCGCGACCGGCTGTTCCGGGAACTGAATACCGACGTCAGCCTCCGGGTGGAGGAAACCGAAAATACAGACAGCTTCAAGGTCTCCGGGCGTGGAGAGCTTCATCTGTCCGTTCTCATCGAAAATATGCGCCGCGAGGGCTACGAATTCGCGGTCAGCAAGGCAGAGGTCCTCTACAAAACAGATGCAAACGGCAAGAAACTGGAACCTATGGAGCTGGTATATATCGACGTTCCCGACGAATTTACCGGAACGGTCATCGACAAGCTGAGCCAGAGAAAGGGCGAGCTTCAGAACATGGGCATGTCCAACGGTGGTTACACCCGTCTGGAATTCTCCATGCCGGCCCGGGGCCTTATCGGCTACCGCGGCGAATTCCTGACCGACACCAAGGGAAACGGAATCATGAATACCTCCTTCGACGGCTATGCTCCCTATAAGGGCGATATCCAGTATCGCAACCAGGGCTCTCTCATCGCCTTCGAAACCGGAGAAGCCGTTGCCTATGGCCTGTTTAATGCCCAGGACCGTGGCACGCTGTTCATCGGACCCGGCGAGAAGGTCTATGGCGGTATGGTTGTTGGACAGAATGCCAAGACCGACGACATCGAACTGAATGTATGTAAGACCAAGCATTTGACCAACACCCGGTCTTCCAGCGCCGACGAAGCGCTCAAGCTGACTCCTCCGAAGGTGCTCAGTCTTGAGGAAGCCCTCGACTTTATCGATACCGACGAATTACTGGAAGTAACGCCCAAGTCTCTGCGGATCCGCAAAAAGATCCTGGATCCCAAGATGCGTAAACGAGGGATCAGCTAATGGAGTTCCTGTGGGCATTATCAGAAATCCGTACTCCTTTATTTGACCAGATTTTCCAGTGGATCACTTATCTGGGACAGGAGCTCGTCCTGATCAGCGTACTGTGCGCTCTCTATTGGTGCCTGGACAAGAAATTAGCGACTCAGATCGGACTTACCTACGTCTGCGCCGGACTTTGCGTACAGAGCCTGAAAATCACATTCCGCATTCCCCGCCCCTGGGTCCTTGACCCGAAGTTCCAGGCGGTGGAAAGTGCCGTCCCGGCAGCGACGGGCTACTCCTTCCCCAGCGGTCACACCCAGGGAGGGACCAGCCTCTTTGCCCCTCTGGCTTTGGCCTCAAAGAAATGGTATGGCAAATGCTTTTACACGGCCCTGTTCCTTCTGATCGGTTTTTCACGAATGTATCTGGGCTGCCACACGCCCAAAGATGTCCTGACCGCCATGGCGCTTTCGCTTCTGTTTGCCCTGCTGATCTGGAGATTTCGCGAGGCACTTGAGAATCCTCTCTACGTAAGAAGGATCTCCCTTTTATCGGCGCTTGGTGCGGTAGCCGTGTGCGTCTATTCCTATCTGCTGTATTCCGGCGGCGTGATCGAGGCGCGCTACGTCTCCGACTGCTTCAAGGCTTCCGGTGCGGCGTTCGGCTTTGGACTGGGCTGGTACCTGGAAACGCGTTACCTGAATTTTTCCACCGCCGGCAGACATGATACGGAAAATGTGGCGGACGGCCCTTTGGGACCGGTCTCTTCCGCCCGGCCAAAGCTCCTGCGTTTTGTGATCGGTATAACCCTCACGGCCCTTCTGCAATTCGGCATGAAAGCACTGGTGGGAACGAATCTGGCAGGGCAGACGATCCAGCATATGCTGATCATCTTCTGGATCATATTTTTGTATCCTTATTGTTTTACACGGTTACAGCTATAAATCATAAAATAATCTTTACAACTCCCCCTTTTATCCTATACAATGAATCTATATCGGATGAAAGGGGAAATTTATGAAAAAGTACGTAACTGCGTTCCTGCACAAGATTACCGTCTTTCTGGAACTATTCATCTCTCTGATGCTGGCCATCAGCGTGGCTCTGCTGGCTCTTAAGCTGGCGCTGTCGCTCCAGAATATTCCGAACCTGGAGATATATCCCAACTACGATGATCTTCTTGAGAACTGTTTCAATCTGATCATCGGCGTGGAGCTGATCCGCATGCTTTATCAGCACAGTCCTTCCACGGTATTCGAGGTTCTGTTATTTGCGATCGCAAGACAGATCATCATCGACCATTCCAACCCGGTAGCCTCTCTAATCGGCGTGGTATCCATCGCCATCCTGTTCGCCACCAGGAAATTCCTGTTCTGCGAATTTGACGAATCTGAGAAGATCATTTTCCGGGCCACAACAAAGGTCAAGCATGTAAATCAATTCATTCACATACATATTCCGTATGCGGATGAACAGACGCTCAAAGACATCATCAAGCAAAGGTTTGAGCAGGAGAAAACCGAAATCGGGGTCGGTGCCTGCACTTACTTTGACACCTTTGGGCTGCGAGTGGCCAAAATGCACAATGGCGATATTACAAGGATTGAAGTGATACGCTCCATTCGCTGACCGAGATGAACGTCCACTGGACGTTCACTTAGGTATGCTTGGCAACCGAGATGAACGTCCACTGGACGTTCACTTAGGTATGCTTGGCAACCGAGATGAACGTCCACCGGACGTTCACTTAGGTATGCTTGGCAACGCATATCTGCCCCTTCCGGCATTCGCCAAATGGACAGGCGGGCGTACTCATTTAGTTTCTTATACGACAGGATAAAGACTGACATATTTTGACATTTTAAAAATATGTCAGTCTTTTTATTTATTTTTTATAATTTTTTCCATTTTTTCATTGCATGTACCTATGCAAATAGAGTATAATATGAACAGGATCAGGATATGGAAAATCTATCTATTTTTCCCCTGACTTTTCTCTCAGGTACGGCTGTTCCTGAGAAATACATGAAAAAGGAGTTGAGCTGTATGAATTTTATCATTAGCGGAAAGAACATCGACATAACCCCCAGTCTGAAACAGACCGTGGAGCAGAAACTTGGAAAGCTGGAAAGGTATTTTACTCCTGAAACAGAGATTATCGTAACGCTTAGCGTAGAAAAGGGACGCCAGAAAATCGAGGTCACCATTCCTGTCAAGGGCAATATTATCCGCTCTGAGCAGGAAAGCACCGATATGTACGTATCCATCGACCTTGTAGAAGAAGTGATCGAGCGTCAGCTTAGAAAGTATAAAACAAAACTCATTGCCAAACATCAGGGCGGACATGATCTCCGTCAGGAATTCATCGACGAGGAAGATGCTTCTCTGGATGCCGATGAGATTCAGATCGTCCGCACCAAACGTTTCGGGATCAAGCCGATGTTCCCAGAGGATGCCTGCATTCAGATGGAACTTCTGGGACATAACTTCTATGTATTCAGTAACGCAGAGACCGAGGAAGTCAATGTGGTATATAAACGGAAAAATGGAACCTATGGCCTGATCGAGCCGGAATTCCAGTAAAGCCGAATAACGGCCGCCGTAACAAGTAGTTTCTGGCATATAACTACCTGTTACGGCGGCTCTTTTTGTTGCCAAGCATACCTAAGTGAACGTCCAGTGGACGTTCATCTCGGTTTCATCTCCGAATACGCTATTCGTCAAACAATAATACTTCCCCCTCTGCCACGGCAAAATAACACAGTTCACCCGCTTCTATGTGTGCCTGTCCGTTCGTTCCCTCCGTGATCTCCACTGTCAATTCCTGTTCTTCCTCTACACTTGCCATGATCTGAATCTCCACGGCATCGGTATATATGGTGTCCAATACATGGATTCCCCTCTGTCCCAAAATATACTGGATCTTTCCAAGCCCCGTATAATCGGTGCGGATCGTCAGCTTCTTCCCCCGGCATTTCTCGATCACGGTGCTGGCTGCAATTCCCGCTTTCGCCGCCTTCTGATAGGCCCGCACCAGTCCGCCGGTTCCAAGAAGGGTGCCTCCAAAATACCTGGTCACCACCACCATCGTATCATGAAGCCCCTCTGCATTCAATACGTCCAGCATCGGTTTGCCCGCGGTTCCCTGGGGTTCGCCATCATCGCTGCACCGCTGCATTTGCGAGTGATCCCCAAACACATATGCATAACAATGATGTCTGGCATTCCAGTAGGTCTTGCGCATTTCCTCCAAAAATGCCGCCGCTTCCTCTTCACTGTGGACCGGGCGAACCACTGCGATAAAACGCGATTTCTTCTCCACTACCTCATCTTGTCCTTCTCTATAAATAGTCTTATAATTCTTCATTTAAAACTCCGCCTTTCCCTCTATCCTGTCAAAAGCTTTTCCTTCTTTTTTGACTCTTTGCCATTATATTTAGTATACAAAGCCCGCCGTCCTGTTGCAAGAAAATTACAAAATTATTACAGGCTTCTTACCGTCGACAAAATAACTGAAGTTTTTCTTAATTTTCTCTCACGGATTCGTGAAGATTGCAAATTATGCTTTATTCTCCCGGACAAGTTTGTTATAATAATTCAATATGAAGGAGGCAGTAATTCATGAATTATGGAAAAAGAAAGGCTTCTAAAAAGCAGAAAGAAATCACTTCAAAATCGAATATGCGAAAGAAAAAAATTGGAGTTCGTCTGTTCAAGGGATTCTTGCTTTGTATCGTAGCACTGTGTCTTCTGGGTGTAGCAGGCGGTGGCATTTTCGTAAAAAGGATCATCGATAATGCGCCGGAGATCACCCCGGAGAGCATCAAGCCTCAGGGCTACACTTCTACGGTATACGCGAATGACAATGTGACCGAGACCGAACATTTCAAGGCAGCCGGCTCCAACCGTGTCTATAAGACGATCGATGAGATTCCGGTAGATCTCCAGCACGCATTCGTGGCAATCGAGGACTCCCGTTTCTATACCCACAATGGTATCGATCCCCAGGGTATCCTCCGGGCTTTCACTGTGGGACTTGTCAATGTCATAAAGGGCGGAGAGTTCACTGAGGGTGCCAGTACCATCACCCAGCAGCTCATAAAGAACAATGTGTTTCCGGATTTCGTGAACGAAGAGACCTTTATGGATAAGCTGGAACGTAAATTTCAGGAACAATATCTGGCGCTCCAGATTGAAAAACAGCTCAGCAAGGACGATATTCTGGAAAGTTATATGAATACGATCAACTTAGGCCAGAATACCCTTGGCGTGCAGGCAGCATCCAAGCGTTATTTTAATAAAGATGTCTCAGAGCTGACCTTATCCGAATGTGCAACCATTGCCGGAATCACGAAAAATCCGGGGCGTTATAATCCGATCACCAATCCTGAGGACAGTGCCAAGAGACGGAAGAAGGTTCTGGACGATATGCTGGAACAGGGATTTATCGAACAGGACGCCTATGATGAGGCCATGGCAGATGATGTCTTCACCCGTATTGCAAATGTGAATACTGAGCTTCAGGATGATGTCACTGTTTACAGTTATTTTAACGATGCTCTGGCAGAACAGCTTATGGATGACATGACTTCCGAGGATGGTCTTGGTTTTTCTGAGACACAGGCATACAACTACATTTACAGTGGTGGTCTCAGCATTTACTCCACACAGGATCTGCGGATGCAGGCCATCTGTGATGAAGAGTTGAATAATGATAACAACTACCCTTCCAAAGTGGAGTGGGGCATTGATTACGCACTGACCGTAACGCGCGCCGACGGCACGCAGGAGAATTATAGCTCCGGACATGTAAAAATCTTCGGACGTGAGAAATACAATGATGATCAGGGACTTTTGTTCTCTTCGAAGGAAGCGGCACAGAACCGGATCGAGGCCTTTAAGCAGAGTATTGCCAAAGAAGGGGATACCTACTACGAGGTTCTGAACCTTTCCCCACAGCCACAGGCTTCTGTCACCATCATGGATCAGAAGACTGGTGAGATCAAGGCCATGGTCGGTGGGCGCGGTCCTAAAGTGACCAGTCGCAGCCTGAACCGTGCCTATACCGGCTCTAAGCGGCAGCCCGGTTCCTGCTTTAAGATCCTTGCCGTTTATGCACCTGCCCTTGACAGCGCAGGAAAGAGCCTTGCTACCATCATTCGGGATGAGCCTTACAAATATGCAAACGGCAAACAGGTCCGCAACTGGTGGGGGAACTCTTATCGCGGAGATGTAACGATGCGTACCGCTATTCAGGATTCCATGAACGTCTGTGCCGTAAAGATGATTACCGAGATCACCCCGCAGCTTGGCTTTGACTACTGCCAGAAGCTGGGACTTACGACCCTGGTGAAGAGCCGGGATATCGAAGGCTACGGTAAGGTCACCGATATCGGCCAGCCTTTGGCACTTGGCGGTATCACCGACGGTGTTTATAACTATGAGATGACTGCCGCATATGCGACCATCGCAAATGGCGGTGTTTACAACAAACCGATCCTTTATACGAAGGTCCTGGATCATGACGGCAATGTTTTGATCGACAATACCGGGAATTCCAAGACTGTATTAAAAGATACCACTGCCGCACTTCTGACCAGTGCCATGCAGGATGTTGTCAAAAAAGGTACCGGTACCGACGCCGCTCTCGACAATATGCCTGTTGCCGGAAAGACAGGTACCACTTCCAACGATGTAGACCTCTGGTTCTGCGGTTACACACCCTATTATACCTGCTCCGTATGGACAGGCTATGATGATAACAAGCATATGACTGGTGAATGGAACTTCCATTTAAAGATGTGGTCCCGTATCATGGAACGGATTCACGAAGGACTGGAATACAAGAATTTCACAATGCCGGGTTCACTTGTCAAGAAAACGGTATGTACAAGGTCCGGAAAACTTGCCATCGCAGGCTCGTGTCCTTCCATTACAGAGTGGTTTGCCGGCGATACCGCCCCCACCACCAGCTGTTCCGGTCACGGGGAACCTGCTGACAAGGATGACGATGACGACGATAAGAAAGACGACGATAACAAGACTACTACGGACCCAAAACCGACTCCGACGCCAACGCCGACTCCGACTCCTGAACCGACCCCGGAACCGACTCCGACTCCTGATCCGGAACCGACTCCAACTCCTGATCCGGAACCGACTCCGGACCCAGCGCCGACTCCTGATCCGACGCCAAGCACTCAAAGTACAGAGTAGATGATTTCTTTCATAAGACACTTTACCTTCTCCGTAATTTGATTGAAATGCCAGACACTCTTTTATAATGCCCCAAAAGGGATACTGTATTTTTACTTCGGCATGCTTAAAAAAATAAAAAACCAGGAACATTTCCTCACAAGAAACGTTCCTGGTTTTTTATTTTCTTAAAACGCTAATTCGAAATCCCTGTATCTTTTCCGTTCTACAAAATACCGTATCGAATCCGGTTACTTCTTTCTACGCCAGCAACAGCTTCACTGCCCCATAGATTCCTGCATCATTTGCCAGTTCTGCAAGCACGAACCTCATATCCTTGTTTGCAAAAAAGGCTTTCTCTCTGAACGGTTTTTCGATATATCCAAGCAGGACCTCCCCAGCCTTTGAAACGCCGCCGCCGATCACGACCACGTCTGGATCGCATATGGCCGCAAGGTTCACTAACGCATTGCCCAGATAATTGCCAAACTCTTCCGCGATCTGGATTGCCACCTGATCTCCTTCTTTCACTGCATCAAATACAGATTTTGCAGTGATTGCTTCCAGACTCTCTTCACGGAGGATACTCGGTTGGTCATCCTTTACAAGTCTGCGCCTTGCAAGACGTGCGATTCCTGTTGCGGACGCATACTGCTCCAGACACCCTTTATTGCCGCAGCCACAGCATTCTGTCTCCTCGTAATTTACACGAATATGGCCGATCTCTCCTCCGGCGCCGTGGCTTCCCACCACACATTTTCCATCTACGATCACTCCTCCTCCGACTCCGGTTCCCAGTGTGACCATGATCATATCACGACAGCCCCTGCCGCCACCCATCCACATCTCTCCCAATGCCGCTACATTGGCATCGTTTCCCGGAGCTACACGCATCCCGGTCAATTCTTCCAGTTCCCGCTTGACTTCTTTATACCCCCAGCCAAGATTCGCAGTATTCCTGACGATTCCCTCGTCTGTCACCGGCGCCGGAATTCCCATACCTATTCCGAGAATCTGCTCTCTTTCCAGACTCTTCTCCCTCATCTTGTTTTGGATTGTCTCCGCGATATCCGGCAGAATCGCCTCTCCGTCATTCTCCGTCCGGGTCTTAACCTCCCATTTATCGAGTAACGTGCCATCTGCCTGAAATAACCCCAGTTTTACAGTTGTTCCTCCAACATCTACGCCAAAACAATACTCCATCTCGTCTCCTCCTATCTCTTCCTTAAATTCTCCTGCACGCGACGATAGAGCTCCTGAGCCGCGTTATATCCCATTCTCTTCTGCCTGTGGTTAACGGCAGCTGCCTCAACGATAATCGCAAGATTCCTGCCCGGCCGAATCGGAATGCTGTGGCAGACCAGCTTATTTCCCAAAAATTCCGTGTATTCCTCGGTAAGCCCCATGCGGTCGTATTCCTTGTCTTTGTTCCACTCCTCCAAAGTGATGACCATATCAATATTCTGCGTATCCTTTACGCTCTGCACCCCGAACAGGGTCTTCACATCAACGATCCCGATTCCCCTCAGCTCGATGAAATGCCGGGTGATATCTGGTGCCATTCCCACCAGAGTATCGTCGCTGACCTTATGAATCTCCACCACATCATCGGTGACCAGACGATGGCCTCTTTTGATCAGTTCCAGAGCTGCCTCACTTTTTCCGATGCCGCTCTCTCCCATGATCAGCACTCCAACGCCGTAACAATCCACCAGCACCCCATGAATCGAAATACACGGCGCCAGCTCCACCTTCAGCCAGCGTATGATCTCCGCGGAAAACGAGGAGGTCGGCTGCTCCGTACTGAACACCGGTATTCCTCTCTCCTCCGCCTTTTTTAAGAACCACTCCGTCGGCATCAGGTTCCTGCAAAATATAAAACAGGGGATATCATAGGACAGCAGCGTGTCAAATATTTTCCTCTTATACTCTTCCTGCACAGTCTCCAAATACGTATATTCTACATAACCGATAATCTGCACCCGTTCCGACGCAAAATGATCAAAAAATCCGGTAAGCTGAAGCGCCGGACGATTAATGTCCGGGACCTTGATCTCCCGTTTGGTCAGATCCACATCCGGAGTCAGATTCTTAAGCTTCATCTTGTCTATTACTTTTTTTAGTGCTACACCCATGGTCTCGTTCTCCTTTTTCTATATAGTATCTTCTTTAGGAGAAATGTTCGCCTCGTCCTGCGGGCTGTCTCCTCTAAAGAAATTATACACGTTTCTTGCCGATTTTTCATCCATTGAAGGTATTTTTTTTAATTCTTCCACCGTCGCAGCTCTTATCTCGTCAATGCCGGCAAAATTCCGCATGAGCGCCTTTCTGCGCGCGGGCCCGATTCCCGGGATATCATCCAAAATAGAATGCACCTGCCCCTGACTCCTCAGCTTCCTGTGAAATTCGATGGCAAACCGGTGCGCCTCGTCCTGAATACGCGTGATCAAACGGAATCCCTCTGAATTCCGGTCGATCGGAAGCTCCTCATTTCTAAAATAGAGCCCTCTTGTCCGGTGATGGTCGTCTTTCACCATACCGCATACCGGAATCGCAAGCCCCAGTTCGTCTAAAACCTCCTGCGCGATATTGACCTGGCCTTTTCCGCCGTCCATCATGATCAGGTCCGGAAACACCTGAAAACCTCCCAGTTCCTTTCCCGCCTTTTGTTCTTCCATGCCATGACGGAAACGGCGGGTCAGAACTTCCCGCATACTCGCGTAGTCGTCCGGCCCCTGCACACTCTTGATCCGAAACTTCCGGTAATCATTTTTCTTCGGTTTGCCCCGCTCATATACAATCATGGACCCCACCGACGCAAAACCGCTGGTATTGGAGATATCGTAGGCCTCCATGCGGACGATGCCGCAAAGCCCCAAAAGGGACTCAATCTCTTTTACCGCACCGATGGTCCTGCCTTCTTCCCGCTTCAGGCGTTCCTTGTCCTTTTCCAGTACCATGCGGGCGTTCTTCGCCGCCAGCTCCACCAGCTTCTCCTTCTCCCCTTTTTTGGGAATCCGCAGATGGACCTTATGCCCTCTCTTACTTCCCAGCCACTGGGAAAGAATCTCCTGCTCTTCCAATTCCACCGGCAGCATGAGTTCTGCCGGAATGTAGGGCGTTCCGGCGTAGAACTGCTTGATAAAGCTGGTCAGTATCTCACTCTCCTCATCGCCTTCGGCCACCCTCAGATAAAAATGATCCCGCCCGATCAGGCGCCCTCCCCGGATAAAGAACACCTGTACCACCGCGTCCTCCCTCTCCTTTGCGATGGCAAGAATATCCCGGTCCTCTCCTCCGGTATGCGTGATCTTCTGCTTCTGCGCAATCTGCCTCACGCTGCTGATCAGCTCACGGTACTCGATGGCCTTCTCAAATTCCAGATTCTCAGACGCCTCCTGCATCTTTTTCTCCAGATCCTTTAATAAAATATCATAATTCCCGTTCAGGAACCGTAAAACCTCCTCCACCTTCGCCCGGTACGCCTCCTGCGAAACATAACCCTGGCAGGGCGCATCGCACTGCTTGATGTGATAATACAGGCAAGGCCGCTCCTTCCCTGTATCCCGCGGCAGCGTCCGCTGACAGCTTCGGATATGATATAGCTTCCGGATCATCTCGATCGTGTCCTTCACCGCGGTCACGCTGGTGTAGGGGCCGAAATATTTGGACTTGTCCTTCTTCATCTGACGCGCGAGCAGAATCCGCGGATACGCTTCCCCCACCGTGACCTTAATAAATGGGTAACTCTTGTCGTCCATCAGCATGGTATTGTATTTTGGCCGGTGCTCCTTGATCAGATTGCATTCCAGAACCAGCGCCTCCAGCTCGGAATCCGTCACAATATACTCAAAACGCCGGATATGCGTTACCATCTGTTCAATCTTGACCCCTTTATTCCTACTGCTCTGAAAATACTGCCGCACCCTGTTCTTCAGGCTGATGGCCTTCCCCACATAAATGATCTCATCCTTCTCATCATGCATGAGATAAACGCCGGGTTTTCCCGGCAACTTTTTCAATTCGTCCTCGATAATAAATGTCTGATTTTCCATAGGGATAGTATAGCATGTTTTTGGGAATGGGAAAATACCCGAATCGTCAAAATATAAAAACCGCCATAATCTCCTTCTCGGCACACGAACATCAAAATAAAGATGTCTCTGTGCCCAGTCTGGAAATTATGGCGTTCCTTTAAATGTCTTTTATTTATCTTTGCGGACAACGAGCCAAACAGCCATGCCTGCATAGATATCTGACGGTTTCCACGATGATTAAATACTCCTACAGCAAACTGTAAGGTATCTGACTTACGGTCTGTCCTGCGGAAGAATATAGCCGTCAGCATCGACCTGCAGCGCTAAGGTCCCTTGCTTATCTTCCCCTTCTTGTCCCGGGGAATCTTCTGTCTCTTTCTGTTCGGACTCTTTCTGCTCACTCTCCTCCTTGGAAAGTGCAGCCCCCTTCTTCTCCCCGATCTTTGCCTTCTCCTCTTCCGGCTCCGGAAGTCCTTCGCACTTGCGGAAGATCTTCATGAACTCTTTTCCGGTGATTGTCTCTTTCTCAATCAGGAATTTTGCGATCTGGTCCATCGTCGCGCGGTGCTCGGACAGCAGGCGCTTCGCCTCGGCATACGCCTTCTTCAGCATATCCATGACTTCCTGGTCAATCTCTGCCGCAGTTGCCTCGCCGCAGTTCTGTACCGGTCTGCCGTCCAGATAACGATTCTGGATGGATTCCAGTCCCATAAGTCCAAAACGCTCCGACATACCATACTGCGTCACCATGGCTCTTGCGATTCGGGTCGCCTTCTCAATATCGTTGGAAGCTCCGGTCGTCACGGTGTCAAATACGATCTCCTCCGCCGCACGACCTGCCAGCATTCCGACCAGCATCGCCTCAAGCTCCGCCTTCGTATTGAGGAATTTCTCCTCCTCCGGCGTCTGCATGACATATCCCAAAGCTCCCATCGTTCTGGGAACGATCGTGATCTTCTGCACCGGCTCCGCATCCTTCTGGAGCGCGCTGACCAGGGCATGGCCCACCTCATGATAAGATACGATCTCCCGCTCCTTCTGATTCATGATCCGGTCTTTCTTCTCTTTTCCTACAAGAACCACCTCAACGGCTTCAAACAGGTCGGACTGAGAGACTACCTCCCTGCCATTCTTCACGGCATTGATGGCCGCCTCGTTGATCATATTGGCAAGGTCCGATCCCACCGCTCCGGAGGTCGCAAGTGCGATCTCTTCCAGATTCACCGTCTCGTCCATGCGCACATCCTTGGAATGCACCTTCAGCACATCGATACGGCCCTTCAGATCCGGCTTATCCACGATGATCCGTCTGTCAAAACGTCCCGGCCGAAGGAGTGCCGGATCAAGGATCTCCGGCCGGTTAGTAGCCGCCAGAAGAAGTAATCCCTTGTTCGTATCAAAACCGTCCATCTCCGCCAGAAGCTGATTGAGCGTCTGCTCACGCTCATCGTTGCCCCCGAGCTGCGTGTCACGGCTCTTACCAATCGCATCGATCTCATCGATAAATATAATACAGGGCGCCATCTGCTGTGCCTGCTTGAACAGGTCACGCACACGGGAAGCTCCCACGCCGACATACATCTCCACGAATGCGGAACCTGACAGGGAGAAGAACGGCACATTCGCCTCTCCTGCCACAGCCTTGGCAAGAAGCGTCTTACCGGTTCCGGGAGGCCCTACAAGAAGCGCTCCCTTTGGAAGCTTCGCTCCGATTCCGGTGTATTTGCCCGGATTGTGCAGGAAATCCACGACCTCCTGCAGGGACTCCTTGGCTTCATCCTGTCCCGCCACGTCCTTGAAAGTGACTCCTGTCTTCTTCTCCACGTACATCTTGGCGTTGCTCTTGCCGATGCCCATCACTCCGCCGCCTTTTGACATACGCACCATCATGAAGATGCCCATGCCGGCAAGGAGAATGATCGGAAGAAAACTCAGAAGATTCCAAATGATATAAGATGTGGAATCCGGAATATCCTGTGTGTATTTTACGCCCGCCTTATAAAGTCTCTCCGACCTTGTGGGGTCCTCCACAAGTCCGGTATAATACTGCTTTTTCGGACTGATCTGCTCGCCAAACAGAGAAAACAGGGAATTCTGCTGTGTTCCCTCCGTGCCTTTCTCTTCGGTGGCAGGCTTATTGGAATTCTCCCCATCCTTTACCGTACTTTCTACTACGTCGCTCTCGGAATCTCCGCCCTTTTCCTTCTCCAGTTCCGCCTCCGTCTTCGGGATGATGACAATACGGTCAGATTCAATCTTAACCTCCTTCACCTTTCCCGCATCCACCATATCCAGGAATTCATCATAACTGATCTCCTCGGCGTCGCTGTCCTGCCTGAGCTGAGAATAAGCAAACATCATAACCAACACCAGCACTGCCGCGAAAATAAACATTCCCCAGCCTTGCTTATTGTTTGGATTATTGTTATTATTTCTATTATTTCTGTTATTCTGGTTATCCATACGTATCCTCCTAGGTTTCATCTCTTCTATTATAAGTAGGCGAAAAACATAAATCAATAAAAAGATTATGAAAAGATTGTAAAAAACTACTATTTTATAGTATACTAAATCTGGACTGTTCCTATCCGGGCATTATCTGCCAGGATAGTTCCGAAAACCGTATGGGAAATATGCGGGCTAGGATAAAATTACGATAAGAGAGGAATAGGATTTATGAAAATTGGATTTGACAACGAAAAATACTTAAAAATGCAGTCTTCTCATATCCGGGAACGAATTGACAGATTTGACAACAAACTCTATCTCGAATTTGGGGGAAAATTATTCGACGATTACCACGCTTCCCGCGTTCTTCCGGGATTTTGTCCGGACAGCAAGCTAAAGCTGCTTAAGGAGCTCTCTGAGGAAGCAGAGATCGTGATCGTCATCAGCGCCGCCGATATTGAGGCGAACAAGGTGCGCGGCGATCTCGGTATCACCTATGATTCCGATGTGCTTCGTCTGAAAGATGAGTTCGAATCCGCCGGACTTTTCGTGGGAAGCGTAGTTATTACGCAGTATTCCGGCCAGAACAGCGCCCTTCTTTTTAAGGGCAGACTGGAAAAGCTCGGCATCAAAGTATATATGCATTATGTGATTGAGGGCTATCCGTCCAACGTTCCGCTGATCGTCAGCGACGAGGGCTACGGTAAGAATGATTATATCGAGACCTCCCGCCCGCTGGTAGTCATCACGGCTCCGGGACCGGGAAGCGGGAAGATGGCGACATGCCTTTCCCAGCTCTACCATGAACATAAGCGCGGAGTCCGCGCCGGATATGCCAAGTTCGAGACCTTCCCAATCTGGAATATTCCGCTCAAGCATCCGGTCAACCTGGCCTATGAGGCGGCTACCGCAGATTTGAACGATGTAAATATGATCGATCCCTTCCATCTGGAGGCTTATGGGGTGACCACAGTCAATTATAACCGTGACGTGGAGATCTTCCCTGTCCTCTCCGCCATGTTCCAGCGCATTTACGGGGACAGCCCTTACAAATCCCCGACAGATATGGGCGTAAATATGGCAGGAAACTGCATCTGCGACGACGAAGTCTGCCGTGAAGCATCCAGACAGGAGATCATCCGCCGCTACTATTACACCATGGATCGTTTTCTTTCCGGGCTCTGCCCTAAGGATGAGGCCTACAAACTGGAACTTCTCATGAATCAGGTCGGCGTGACCGTTCATGACCGCAAAGTCGTAGACGCCGCTTTAAAACGTGAGGAGGAGACCGGTGGACCAGCCGCAGCCATGGAACTTCCAGACGGCAAGATCATAACCGGTAAGACTTCCAATCTTCTGGGCGCTTCCGCTGCCCTGATCCTGAATGCGTTAAAGGAACTGGCAGGAATCGATCATGAAGCACACCTGATTTCGCCTCAAGCCATTGAACCAATCCAGAAGCTGAAGATTTCCTATCTGGGAAGCAAGAACCCGCGGCTTCACACCGATGAAGTCCTGATCGCACTTTCCATCAGCGCCGCTTCCGATCCGGCAGCCCAACTCGCACTAAACCAGATTCCGAAGCTGAAAGGATGTCAGGTGCATACCTCCGTCATGCTGGCAAATGTGGATGTGCGCCTGTTCAAAAAACTGTCGATCCAGGCAACCTCTGAACCGAAGTATGAGAAGAAACCGATTTATTAGAAATGGAATTTAGAATTTTTATACTAGGCCGTCATTATTGCAGTAATGGCGGCCATTTGCTTTTTCCCTTGAAAATCTTATAGCAAAGACCACAATATTCTTTTCTAATACTGCATAAGCTCCCTCTTATCATTCGTATATTCCTCTGCACTCTGCCTCGTAATATATCCCTGCTGTATCAGCCGTGACAAATCCATATTGAGCGTATGCATCACACCGCCGCTATGCATCACATTGCCGAGCTGGTGTGTTTTTCCTTCCCGCATCAGATTAAGCGCCGCGTCCGTCCCCAAAAGAAGTTCTGTAGCTACAATACGCGAACAGCCGTCTGCGCGCGGGAGGAGGCACTGGGTCACAATCCCTTTCAATACACCTGCAAGCTGGATTCGTACCTGACTTTGCACCTCTGCCGGACAGGCGTCGATGATACGGTCTATGGTCTGGGCCGCTCCGGTCGTGTGAAGCGTCGACAGGACCAGATGCCCCGTCTCAGCTGCCGTAAGCGCCGCAGAAATGGTCTCATAATCCCGCATCTCCCCCACCAGAATAATATCCGGGTCCTCTCTCAGCGCACTTCGCAGGGCCGCCGCAAAGCTCGTCACATCGCGTCCCGTCTCGCGCTGGTGGATCAGCGCCTTCTTTCCTTCGTACACATACTCGATTGGATCCTCGATGGTGATGATATGGGCGCTGCGCGTCCGGTTAATATACTCTACCATGGCAGCAAGCGTCGTAGATTTTCCGCTTCCCGTCGGTCCCGTCACCAGGACCAGTCCTCTCGGCTGTGCCGCCAGATCATACAGCTTATCCGGGAGTTTCAGTTCCTCCAGGGTAGGGATTCTCTCGTTCAGAAGCCGAATCGTCCCCGCCACCTTGCCCTGCTGACGGAAGAGATTCACCCTCTGGCGTCCCCCGTCCGAAGTCTGAAGGGCAAAATCCTTATCACATCCCGCAAGAAGCGAGCATTTCTGTTCCTCGTTTAACAGACCATAAAGGAGTTCTGCCGTCTCCCTCGCCTCCGGCTGAATCGCCGCCGGGGTAAGCACACCGTGAATCCGGAACAAAAGCGGCATTCCTTCCGACATATGAATGTCCGAAGCCTGCATTTTTCTGGCAAGAAATATAATCTCTTCTATTGTATGCATACTCTATTATCTCCTTTTTCTACCACTCATAGGCAATCTTAAGCATCTCCTCCGGCGTCGTCACGCCCTTCTTCACCAGCTCCAGCGTACTCAGCCGCAGTGTCCGCATCCCCTGCTGCTCCACCGCATACCTGGTGATTTCCTCCACCGTTGCATGATTGCTGATCATCCGCCGGATATTTGTATCGATTGTAAGGACTTCATGAACCGCGATCCTGCCCTTATATCCAGTATGATTACACTGATGGCATCCCATGCCCCGCCATACCGTCCGGACATCCTCACCTAAGAATCTGCGTTCCTCCGCCGTTGTCTCCATCTCCCTTGCACAATTCGGGCAGACCTTGCGCACCAGACGCTGCGCCACCAGGGCAGCCAGCGAATTGGCGATCAGATACGTTTCCACGCCCATATCCGCCAGACGCACGATACTGGACACCGCATCATTCGTATGAAGGGTAGATAACACCATGTGGCCGGTGATGGCCGCACGCACAGAGGTACCGGCCGTCTCACCGTCCCTGGTCTCTCCTACCATGATGATATCCGGATCCTGACGGAGCAGTGCACGAAGCCCCACATCAAAGGTAAGCCCCGCCACGTTATTTACCTGCGTCTGATTCACGCCAGCCATATTCTTCTCCACCGGATCTTCTATGGTCGATATATTGACCTGCCGGGAAGACAAATACTCCAGAATCATGTAGAGTGTCGTAGATTTGCCGCTTCCCGTCGGGCCTGTGATATAAATAATCCCGTTTGAGCTTCTCAGCGCCGGAAGGAACTGCTGGTAGCTATAGTCATCCATTCCGAACTGGCCTGCATGATCGAGCTGCACAGAGGACGCCAGCACACGCAGCACCGCCTTCTCCCCGTACACCGTGGGCATCAGGGATACACGGATATTCACATATCCATCCTCCGTCCGCACGCGGAAATGTCCGTCCTGTGGAATTCTCTTCTCTGCGATATCCAGGTTCGCCATGATCTTGATCCGGGCAATCAGCGACTGATGCACATTTCGCTGTAAGGTCACATATTCCAGGATCACCCCGTCTATCCTCATGCGAACCTTCGTCTCCCTCTCAAAGGGCTCGATGTGGACGTCACTGGCGTTACTCTTGATTGCGCGCTCCACCAGACTGTTCAGAAGGTGAATAATCGGCACCTCCTCGTCCCCGTCTCCCAGCTCCGTAAGATCCAGATCCTCCAGCTCCTCTGCGCCAAATCCCGCATTGGCCTGCTTTGCCGCCTCCTTAGCGCCCGCCTCTGCAAAATAATAGGAGACCGCCTGCCGAAGAGGCTTCTCCTCACTCAGCATGATCTTCAAATAGCATCCCGTCTGCTGACGCACTTCTTCAAGCGCAAAATAATTGATAGGATCGTTGGTCACAAGCTGCATGACACCGCTCTTCACCTGGATCGGAAGAAGCAGATTCTTCTCTGCCAAATCCTTGTCTATCATGGCGACCGCACTTAAATCGACCTCCAGCGCCGACACATCCACAATCTCCAGCTCCAGCCTGGAAGCCAGCGCCTCCAGCACCTGGGGCTCCGAGACAAATCCAAGCTCGACCAGAATCTGTCCGAGACGCCTGTCTCTGTGCTCCTTCTGATAAAGTAGCGCCTGTTCCATCTGTTCCCCGGTTACATAACCCAGCTCCGTTAATATTTCTCCGATTCTCAGATTCTTCTTCAATCCCTCTGCCCCCTATTGTTCCTCCGGTCTGTTGTACATATAAATCTCCAGCACCACACGCATCTGTGTCTCTGTCATCGGCTGCAGTTCTGTACTCATATACAGGTTCTCTGACATTTCAAACGACTTCACATGAACCGCCGGATAATTCTCCTCTATATCATTCAAAAACGCCTTCATGTTGCTCTCGCTTCCGTTCATGGCAATGGATGCCTCCACCTTGCGGATCGCACCTCTCTCTTCCTGAACCTCTGACGCATCATTGTCCTCGCCCAGATTATCTGCCGTACCAGGCGCCATCGCCTCTACATCCTCCTCCATTCCAGAGTCCCCGGCTGCCTTGTCCCCGCTGTAAAGATAAGCGCCGGGCACTGCTGCAGTCCGCTCTGAAATCTCCAGATGGGAAGGAAACAGGCCATGTGCAAGCGCCACGCCCGTCACCAGCTCATCCACCTGCCGGTTCTCCATGAGCTCATAGCAGGAATCAGACATTTTGTCAAGCGCAGCCAGACCCTCTGTAATCCGCGCCTCATTTACAGGCGCATCGTCAAGAAGCTCCTGCATCCTTTCCGCCTGGGCGCACTTCTCCTCATACTCGATTTTCCCTGCCTTACAGGCCTCAATCGTCGGCAGGATGCCTAAACGAAACATAAGTACCACGATCAGGGCAGAGCATGCGACAACAAGCAATATTCTGTCTTTTGGTCTTATCTCAAATTTCATTCTGCGCCTCCCGTCTGCGGACCGTCCATGATACAGACAAGTGACAGCGTATAAACACCGTCCTGATAAGTATAGCCCGTGTATTCTACCTTATGAAAAAGCTTCGTTCCTTCCAGATTCATAATATATCCCGGAATGTCGATGACGTCCCGGCTGCTGGCGTCAAAGGTCAGCACCCCGCTGTCCGCATCATAGCTCCGGATCTTAAGGGAGATTCCTCCCCCGGCTCTCTCGATATCGGCAAGCGTCTCATTATTAAATTCCGGATAGGTCGCCAGATTCTTCTTGAGCTGCTCAATCTCCCGGATCGTCTGCTCGATCTCCTGCGCCTTCTGTTCGGCGGTCACCGCCTCCTGATACTGCCCGGAGTCTGCCGTCTCCCTGATCCACTCTTCTTTCTTATGTATCTTCTGCTCCAGTGACAGATGCCTGATCATCACAATGGCAAGTATTACCGCACACACAGCAAATACCCCTGCTACCGGAAGAATCTGCTTTATGATTCCTTTCCTGCTATCCGCCGCTTCGCTCTCTTCTCCCGCATAAAATGCCGCCAGATTCATACTCCGCCTGCCGCGGATACCGCACATCATAGCTCCGATGCACAAAAGCCAGTCTGAGGTCCTCTCCCCCTGCGGCATACGCACGTCCGGCAGCTCCCCGAAGTAATGCACCGACAGGTTCAGAGCGCCCAATTCCTCCAGGCTGACTTCAAAATCCTCACTCTTGCACCCGGCATAATACAGATCCGTGATCACCGCATCACTCTTTGACGCCGTCTGGAACTGGAGGATTCCCGACACATTCCGCAAAATCTCCGTACCAAAATCAAGCGTCCCCGGCTCCGCAAAAAGCCGATTTCTGCCGGAATATTTATACTGGCCGTTTTCCATCAGGATACTGGTCAACCCTTCCTCCTCAAAAAACAGGAAAATCGCGGTGCGTCCCCGGCTTTCCTTCTGCTCCCCGATCACGCGCTGGATTCCCTCCATCGGCGACGTCACGCCGCTCACTTCGATTTCCAGCTCCCGGCACATCGTAAGGAACTGCTTTAGGATATCCCTTTCCACGCTCGCGCCGACCAGCGACACACCCTTTTTGGGATCGCTTTGAATCACCGCATAATCCATGATCTCACTTTTCAGACTCTCCTGCAGCTCCCGCTTTGCCATGGCATCCAGTTCCTTCCCCTTCGCAAAGGGAAGCTGCACAGACTTCACCTGGCACATACTGGACGGAAGCACCAGCCGAACCTTATTTAATTCCCCGGCTCTTTCCCTTAGCAGCGCAAGTCCGCTTCTCCACCTTGCAAATGGATCCCCGTACCCGCTAAGCTCTATCTTATATATCTCCTGGATCTGGGGCTTTACGCCTTCCCTGCCGCCTGCCGCCAGGATCGCCTCATCCTGAAATACGATTACTGTCTGGCTCATAGGACCCCATCCTCCTTTCTCCTGCTTTCTCTATTTCTATCTCTATCTCTCTTTACCGGCATTGGATTTTTCTCCCTATCTGGCATTCTCGATCGCGCTGTAGGACTGGTAGATCGGCAGCATGACCGCCACCATCACGAAACCTACCAGGACCGCCATCACACAGATCATAATCGGCTCCAGAAGGGTGACCATCCTCTTCGTCGCCTCCTGTGCCTCCATCTCCATGGACTGGGCGATGGAATCCAGCATGGTGTCAAGCCGTCCGCTTTCCTCACCCACAAGGATCGTCGAAGACAGTTTTCCGAGAAGACCATCCACATCCTTAAGCGCCTCCGAAAGCGCCACGCCGCTTCTCACCTTGACGGACACCTGCTCGAACTGCTCCTCCACATAACGGTTTCCGATCGTCTCCGCCGCCAGCTTCAGCGAATTCACCACTGACATACCGCTGGAATACAAACTGCTGAGCGTTCTGGCAAACCGGGCCGTATAGATTACCTTGTTCAGCTTCCCGAACACCGGGGCATGGACCTTCAGATAATCCATTCCCCTTCTCATCCTCGGAAATCCCAGGATAATCCGGCTCACCGCAATAATCAGAAGCACCGCCACGAGCACCGCGTACCACCGCTGCACCAGCAGATCAGAAAGCGCCATCACGATTTCTGTGGGGACCGGAAGACTCTCCATCTGAGAAAATAACTCGTCAAACTGTGGAAGCACGAAGGTCACGATGATCAGCACGATCACCACACACATCACCAACAGAATCAGCGGATACGTCATCGCCGATTTCACCTGCTGGTTCAGGGTCGCTTCCTTTTCATAATGAACGGCAAGCCGCGCCGTGACCTCATCCAGATTCCCGCTGCCCTCACCGGAGCGGATCATGCCCTTCATCAGCGCCGGAAAACAGTTCTGGTTTTCCATCGCATCCGAGAGACTGATGCCTTTCTTAAGATCCGTAAGCAGCCCCAAATAGACCTCCTGCGCAAAGGGCGAGATTCCTTCCTCCCTGGAAATGATATCCAGCGCGCGCACCAGACTGACGCCTGCCGTCAGAAGGCTGGACATCTCACGGTTGAACTCCGCCAGCTGCCTGGAGGTGAATTTGCGCTTCACTCCCAGATGCCCCGCCTTCTTCGCAGAGATCAGATAGAACCCCTGCTCCTTAAGCTGCTGCTGCAGGACCTTCTCACTTACGGCCTCCAGCACGCCCCGGCGCATCTTGCCCTCCATATTCTTCGCAGTATATCGAAACCGCGCCATCTTTTGTCCACACTCCTTCCCTACAGCAGAGATAAATACCAGTTCCCTGCCCATTCTCCACAAAATGCCGCGACCGCCAGCCCTGCCGCCAGAAACGGACCGAAGGCAAAATGCTCCTTCCGCCCAAGCTTTCCCGCCGCCAGCATGACGCCGCAATAAATCCCTGCTGTCAGAAGCCCCACGAACATGGCAAATACATTAGCCTTCCAGCCTAGATACCACCCGCATGCAGCCATCAGCTTGATATCCCCGCCGCCAAACGCGTCGGGAATCAGAAGAGCCAGCAGAAGCATCGGCACAGAAATCACCAGAAGGCCGATCAGCCTGCTCTTTAGTGTGATTTCCGGAAACAGCCATACAGCCGCCAGCCCAAGAATTCCTATTATAATATGAAATCGGTCATAGATGATCCGGGTATCCCAATCGATCGCCGCCACGATCATCAGAACCGCCAAAAATGCAAAGACCAGAAGCCCTCTTAGCGAGATCACTCCCGTCTTACCTATTCCATAAAAGGAAGCGCTAAGCGCAAACGCCGCGCCTCCTGTACATTCTACCATAAAATCACGAATCGGAATCTGCACCCCGCACTGGCTGCATTTTCCCCGTAAAACAAGATAACTGACTAGTGGGATGAGTTCCCTTGCAGCCAACTCATGCCCACATTCCATACAGTGGCTGCGCCCCGTTGCTACACTCTCGCCGCGGGGCAGACGGCAGATTACTACATTTACAAAACTAAAGATACAGGCGCCCATCAGGAAACGGAACACCCCTAAAACTATTTCCAGACATACGATCATTTGCTATTCCTCATCTGACTGTGTATCGATAAACCTCTCGGCGTGCAGGACCTCATAGGAAATCGGGTCCGTCCGGCAAATGACGATGTAATCGCCCTCCCGGTAGTAGAAGCAGCGTACTTTATATCCGCTCTCATCCACCTGCACCACCTGGAAATCTCCCGGAATCTTACCCGCCATGAGTATGTTCCGGTAAGCCTCCTTAGTGACCCCACTCTCAGAAGTGGGGTCATGAAGCGGCCTGTTATCCGCATAGGCTTCTAACGCAGTCATCTCGAGCGCTGTACGCACCAGCTTCGCATTTCCCAGAGCGACCTGAGCATCTGCTCGGTACATAATGTGTAGCACTCCAGGTATGACTGCGATTACGGCGAGCAGCACAATGGCCAGAACCTCCAGCGCGCGGCCGATGATACTGTATTTAGTTTTCTTATGTATAGCCCGGTCGGGCTGGATGTCTGGCATTTGTTTGCTCTCCTTTTAATGCATTATTAAAAATAATTATTTAACATCATATGCGCCATCTGTTCCCTTCGTACCCCCTGCGGTATACGTACAAGTTTTTCCGCTTTTACTTTCATATGTGAGAGTTGCTACTGCATGTGACGAATCAAATGTGACTCCACTAATTTTTCCATCAACTTCGGCCAAGCTTTTAATGTTTTTACTTATTACTCTTCCTTTACCAAATTGGGGCGTTACATCCACCGCATAATCCTCATCTGCCAACGTCTGTGTTGCCATAACTGCCTGACGTGTTTCTGCCACAACCTGCTTATTTTTCGCCTTATCAATATACCCCGTCAATGCCGGAATCAAAAGCGCTGCCAGAATTGCCAGAATGATCAGCACAACGATCAGCTCTACAAGCGTAAATCCTTTCTTGTCTTTTCTTTTGTCTCTCAATTTCTTTAACATATCTTCTTCTCCTTCCTTCTTTGGATTAAAATATATATCTATAAATGCGGCAGTGCGTTACCACATCTATATTCCCCTTTTCGGGCGCCTTAAGCACCTACTATATTCCCGACGAAGCCGTCGCCTCATCCACTCGCTTTGCCTGATATCTCAGTTCCGCGATAAAATCCTCCTCTACCAGGAGGTCTGTGCACGCCTCGTCCCGGTATAGCTCCACATGTACCCTGATACAGTTTACAGCGTCCCCAACGCCCACACCGTCAGGAAAGGAAAACCTAAGCTTCAGGTACCCTCCCATATAGTATTTGTCGGCAAAGACCTGCTGCACTGCCCGGGCAACATACTTATTATTTTCATCTTTATAATTGTACTGATAAGCACTGGTTTCGGTAGCCACCTTCTTCTGCCAGTAATACCGCATCAACAGGCGTCCTGACTTTGCAGATTCAGTCCCTGTTTCCTGCTCACTCCTCACGAGCGTCGTCTCCGCACAGCCATCCGCGGACATCAGCGTCACATAGCTGTCCGTGTTCAGATATTCAAGCACCGGCCCGCTTGCGCTTCCTCCTGCATCGGATAAATCCCCACCGTCAGATATATCATAGATCTTGATGCTGTCCACTGCATCAAGAAGCTGCGACCGGATCTCATCCTCCACATTATCTACGATCATCTGTGCGAACTGCACACGCTGCAATCGTACAAAGGTCTTAGCCGCCGGGCTCAATATGCCCACGACCATCACCGTCAGGATACTCATAAGAGCCATGGCTACAATCAGCTCCACCAGCGTCATGCCTTCTCTTCTGCGTCTTCCTCTTCTCATGGCGTACTCCCCCCGTCTGTACCAAACAGGTAGAAGGTCACCGTTGACTCATCCCCGCCAGCTCCCACATAAACGACCTTCTTTTTCTGCTTCGGCGCGAAGATGGTAAATACCTGATTCCCGACGACGGTTCCGTCCGCTGATGACGCATAAAATGCATAATCTGCCGTGCCATCTCCCTCAGCCGAAGCCGACTGAAGTCCTTCACATATTTTAACCGTATCCTTACGAATCTGCTGGCTCTTCCTCTGCGCAGAATTACTGAACATGATTGCCCCGTTCAGAACCGCCACGAGCAGCAAAAAAATTACGATACTGACCATGACCTCCACGATCGACTCACCCGCGCGTCCCCGTAACTTGTGCATCTTCATCAGGAAGCACCCCCTTCCTCATGCACCGGAACAAATCTGGAATCTATCGGTTTTTCCGTATCATATGTATATGTGATCTGTTGATCTGAACCGTCGTTAAATTCACATTTTGCACCCGCTGTAGTACCATATCTCCATTCCTTTACCGTACCGTCATCGAACCATACGATATCCTTGCCGTCATATTGGAACCTCACCGGATACCGATCCTCCCTATAATATTCTGTAGGATAATTATACGTTAAATTTCCTTTCTTTACAACCACTTCCACGGTAAGCAGATGACGCTGGAATTGCTTTTCCTGCAGATTTCTGATCTGCTCGGTGTAGTTGGTGTCACTCGCTATCGGTGGTTTAATGGTTCCTTCCATTCCTCCCAGGTCATCCTCATTGAATTCCTTGCGGAGACGGAGCGTGACCTTGCCGTATTTTTCATCTTCACCCGTCTTCAGAATATAGTGATAAACGGTCTCCGGGTGATCCGGATTGTACGCATTGTACGCCGGATCATCCAAAAATTTATCTGCAAACCTCCGGAAGCTGCTTTCCGCCTCCGTCTTCTGTAATTCTTTTCCCACGACTCCCGCGAAGCTCTTCGCAAGCTGGTAGCAGCGTTCCTCCTCCAGCTTGTTGTTGGCGTTCGCCAGCATTACGCCCGACGTATAGACAATCGCCAGGGCAAATGCCACCAGAAATGCGCAGGCACATGTCACGAAAGGGAGGGAGCCTCCCTGCCGCTTATTCTTCTTTAATGCTTCTAATCCCTGTCCCGGCAATGGCTCTCCTCCTTTCTTTTCCCTTCGCTTAGTTTAATTCTACTTTGTTCTCCTCTGAGCCCACATAGGAAGGACTCTTATTTGCCGCATCTTCATTTGCAATCACATCCATCCGGAAGGTGATCTGGCTGCTGTACTTCTGTTTGCTGTCCGGAAGCGTATATCCATCCGCATCCTTCACGGCTGTAGTATCCGGCAGGAACAGCGTATAGCGGAAGGTTCCGTCAGCCTGAAGCTCTGCCATAAGACACGCCTCGGTGGAAAATGCATAATACGTGTTAACGTCATTTTTGGTGTAGCTTCCTTCCACCCGTTTCTGATAGCCTCCGGCAATCTCCGTTATTGTCTTTTCGTCCTGCTTGATCTGCCGCTTATATCCGGTAAGCGGGTATGTGAACTGTTGCTTTTTCAGCGCTTCATATTCGGCATTCGTCATCGTTCCCTGCTCAGGAATAAACCTTGACACTTTATTCCATTTAGCAGTTCCGTTTCCGTCCAATCCCCACTCAGCTACCGTCACGGCACGGCTGCCGCCTGCCAGGGTCTCCTCATGTATCCGGTATTGATGAGGAATCTTCGTACCGTCTGCCGCCTTTTCTATTATATCTACATAGCATACATCAGCGTATTTGCCGCTATCCCAGTGAAAACTCGTCTGCTCTGCACTCCACTTTACATGTTCTGCCGGAAGATCTGGGTTCTCACTGACCTCCGCCATAAGCTGGTTCCAGATTCGCTCAGACTGTACACTGGGCCGATCCAGCTTCACATACGGAAGCTGTGTAGGCGCCCCTGCAGTTACCCAGCGTGAGCTGACGCTTCCGCTTCCGGAGGAAATCCTTGCCTGGAATACGATCCATTTGCCCGCATAGGCCGCCGCCAGCCCCCTCACCGTATGCCGGTACTGTGTATCCGAACCGAATTTCTCCATCTCCACCGGCCTGATTCCCTCTTCTACTGCCAGATATCCGGTAAGGTAATCGGTAAGTCCTGCACTGCTGCCTGCTGCTGCACTTGCACTTTGGATCGCCGCCTGTGCCGCGTCCTTCGTCTCATAGACATATGCCCGCATCAGATATGCACTTCCGCCAGGCGGGATACTATCATTCTCCGCCTTCAAATCTACTGTAAGGGTGTCCTTGGCGTTTCCGGTCTCGAAGCCCTCTATGCTCAAAGGCTTCGTGCGGTCATAAGTCCAAGATGAACCCCAGGTAACCTTCGGCGCAGCGATACGCTCCGGCACGGTAAGGTCGTAGGTGATACCTGCCGCGCTGTCGATATAATCCGTCGAATCCGCATCTGCCTGAGCCACCAGGTAGAAACGCATCTGCTCTCCCGCGTAATCCTCCAGATTGATTGTCTGGCTGTATTCTTCTTTGCCCTCTGCATTTACCGCATTTCCGAACGCAAATGGAATTCCATAGTCGCCCGACCCTTCGTCATAGACCTGTGCGTATAACTGGTAAGCGGCACAGCCCGCCTCCGACGCGATTGCCGGCCACGTTACCGTATAGTATAATTCGTCCACGCTGTCGATGCTGATACTCGGCTGTTCCGGTCTTGGCAGGCGCTGACGCACCTTGTAGGAGGCTTCGGAAGTGAGACCAATCTCATGGTTTTCCTCATTTCCGATTCGGGTGACACTGAGCTTCACATTCTTGAAGTTCCAATCCTCCGCCGGAACGGTGAGCATCCAGACAGCCTTATCCTCATATGTTCCCACTTCCGGTTCATGATCTGTGGTATCGATCAGCACGGAATTATCATTTTCATCAATTCCCATGAGGCTGATCTCATATTTGTTATTCTCATCAAATACTTCATCCGCATCCCAGTAGAAGGTGTACTGCAGATTTCCGTCACTGTCAAACTGCGGAGTAAGCTCTCCGCCGTCCCCATCCGTCACGCCGACAAGTATGGGCGCCGAAAGCCAGGTGAAAACAGGATTCTCGGAGAGGTAGCGGTATCTGTAGTAGTAGTCGCCATGATCCTGTGCATCCCCGCCTTTTCTTTTCACCAGACAGTCAGCGTACAAATATTTATAAACCGGCTTTCCATCATCACCGATTCCTGTCATCTGCACATAATTTGCACCCTCTTCTGTATCCAGTTCATGATAAGTATAAACCGGACCCAGACCCATCTCGGCGGGCCAGATACGTACACGCAAATCAGACGCATGGCTTAAATATTCCGGCAGATCCGTAAAGCTTGCTGATGCCGTACTCTGCGCCGCTATCAGGATGTCCTTGCTGGCAAAGACAACATTCTCCTTCGCCTCAGGTGTTCCCTCTTTCCAGGTTCCAATCAAATCTACCCGATAGATTGGAGGCGTCTTTAGTTCCCTTCCTGAGTGAGTCAGAGATACAGTGATATTTAAGTTTTCAAGGGTAGTACCGCTCACCGCAATCTCGGGAGTAGCCTTCGGCTCTGTTGAGTCTGATGGATTCCAACTCACCAGCGGGGTATCCGGACGATATGATTTCGGCATGAATGCTGGTACGGAAACTTCCGCGGACTCAATATAGTCTGAATTCCCATTTGGTTTTGCCTGTACGAGAATCTGTTGCGTATTCTCATTACCCTCCACCTGCGCTGTCGGAGCATCTGGAGTCAGAGTAATATTTCCACCCAATACTTCTGCTTCTACCTTCCAGCTATTTCCTGCTAATGCCTTATAGTCTTCCAGGTTATTAAGCGATATCTCATAACGATACCAACTGCCATTCCACACCACTTCCGCACGTAGATCGGGCGCCGGTAATAAAGTCTTTCCAGTGATATCATCTGCGGCCTTATAATCTGAAGGCTCTACGTCATCATACATGCTGACTGCCCGAACCTTAACTTCTATCGCTCCCCCCGCACTTGCCGGTATGGAAACGCTTCCGCTTTCTGAATAAATATATTCCGTGGCAACAACCGTTCCTCCTACTGATATTACCACCTCATATTTGAACGGGTCGCATTTGCTTCCCTTTTCAGCCCAAGGGTCGGGATTATCTGCCGGGGTGACCGTAAGCTGTATCTTGCCGTTACTCAGGTTCGCTGTGACCCCACTGGGTGCTTTCAGCTTCTTTGTTCCAGGCATCACGCCTTCCTGCACACGCCATCCTTCGCGGACACATATGTAGAAGTCGCTGTCAGAAGAAGTAACCCGACCGGTGTTGCTATAATCTTTAGCCGGAATCTCATTCGGGATTTCAAATAAGATTTTGGCAATTTTCTTATCTTCATGATCGTAAACGCATCCATCGGAAGAATCGATATAACAGTTTGCTCCGAGTATACTATTACGTTTTTTCGCCTCATCTGTCAAATACGCTACAAAATCCTTGTTCTTTGTCAGATTATGCATGATATATACACGGTCGCTATTTGCACGCCTCAGACTATCCCCGATTGCGTATGCACTCTTGACAATCGTGCCGTTACTTTTTCCTGCATTCTCCTTTCCTTCTGCCAATGACAATCCCGTCTGGTAACTACTTGCGTTATTCAGGTGATCAAAGAAATAATTATGATCTCCTTGAATAAATTCCGGCTTACTATACTTTTCATTATTTATATTTGCCGTAAACGATACAACAGGGAAATCCTGTCTTCCTCCACTATTAATATTCACAGAATAACAATCCTGTAATATGGTATTCTTTGCACCTGTTTCTCCATAGCGGTCACCGAATATGCCTGCCATATACTGTACGCCATACAAACCAGCCGCAAAGTTCCGGCAACGTTCGATACGAATCTTAATATTTCCAGTAGAATTCCTTACATTGGGACCGTTCGGTGCATCCGAAGAAAAGAATCCCACGATTCCCGACGCCATAGAACCGGAATAAATCTCTACTCCCGGCCCGTTGACACAGTCTAATACCTGAATCGTAAAGTTCTGCGCCTGTGAGGCACTCTTCAGATAGGTTGTAACATTTCCCAGAATTCCCGCACTATCATTTGCCGCAACATCCGTAGATTTTCCTGCCTGCCCGTAAATGCTTCCAAAGTTTCCACAGCTAATAATATTATAGGTGTTTCCCTCATAAGCGTGATAAAGCTGTGCTACAATTCCTGCAGATGCACCAACCCAGTCTGCTTTATAGGTAGTCTGCAGGCTACCATAATTCCGACATTCCTCGATATTGCCGCCACTTCCGGTCCACTGTCCGATGATTCCACCGGAATAGTGGGAGTTATAGCCGTAAATAGTTCCGTAATTCACACAATGAGACAATGTCCAGCCTTCCGTAGTGGAATTGCTCTGATTTCCGATAATGCCACCGGCAAAACGGTTTGTGGTGCCCGTGCGAAGCTGCCTTCCCACAAACGCCCGATTGACCAGATACTTCATATCCTTCTCGGACTCATTCATACCAATGACGCCACCGGTACCTACACTGATATCCTCCGATTTGTTATTCAGGAACCAGTCGCCGGTCGCGCAATACTCCAGCGCTCCGGTCGGAGAATTGTAGGCCGTTATACCTCCCAGACTGCCCTTCGTTGAAAGAATCATCTGTGTCTTACCGTCTGAAACAGAACCGGAATTATTATATGTAAGGTTTTCTACCGACTGATTTGCTTCCCAATTCACATAGCTGGTATTTGCTGTTATTTTCATGTTCGCACACAGCTTGTCGATACTCTCGCTTCCTGTATAGCCACTCATCTTCCCAACGGTAGACTGATCGCCGCAGCGGCTGATCATGCCCTTATTGTAACCGGCTACGCCTCCTGCCATGCCGCTGTCCACAGCTATTCTTCCTTTTGCCGCATCCAGATAACTGTCGCTGATTACTCCGGCCTCTTCATTCTTACCCACGATACCGCCCGTGTGGGACGCCATCGCTTCCTTCTGCTGGGCAGTGCTCGTTCCTGTGGCAGTGTACGCTCCCTTGATGTTCATAATAAGCGCTTCTACCTTACATTCCGTAACATTACCGGAGTTGACTCCCACGATTCCGCCGTAGCAATTGCCCACGGTACTTCCACCGTTTTCCGTCATCTTCCCTGCGTAGCTGCTTCCAGTGACCACGGCTTTGGCCGTGTTCTCACCTGCAATACCGCCAAGATAACGATAATTGCTGAAATTCTCGAAGTTCTCCTTAGCCGTAATACTCTCAATCCGAGCCTGGTTGACTCCTGCCGCTCCGCCCACAGACAATCCGATCGCACTGCTTCGGATGTCCGGCATTTCCTTAAGTTCCGCATTTTTCACTGTTCCCTGGTTGAGTCCGGTCACAGCTCCATAGACTGCTCCATCGCCATCCAGCATCACGCCCGTACCCGGCGCGCTTTCTTCTATCACTGCACCGGCGTAATTCACGGCACATATCGCACCAGTCTGCGCTGCATGACGGCTTCGGATAGTGATTCCTCCGTCCACCTTTAACACACTACAGTCGCTGATTGTTCCATAGTTCTCCGCCACAATACCACCGGCATAGCCATAGTTACTATTTACATTTCCCACATTCGTACAGGAAGCAATCTCACCCCCTGCAAGATTATGGGATACGATTCCTCCGGCCAGGCCGGTATCCGCCGTCACTTGTGCAGAAGCATTCTTTGCATTTTTGATGTTACTTGACGAAATGCCCGCAATGCCGCCTGCATAGCCTCTAAGCGCACGCACATTTGCCGCTTCGCACACCAGTACGCCTTGATCTGTTCCAAAGGTACCCTGATTCTCACCGATCAGGCCGCCGACATTCTGCCCGCCGATCACAGTAACCCCTTTACCTACTGCTGTTACTTCTTTATTCCCGGATACCTGAGTGCTGCCGGATATCTGGATACTGCCGGTTGCTTCATTATATCCAACAAGGCCGCCGATTCTCTGACCATTCCGTCCGGAAATGGTACGTTTCCCTGATTCCTGATCCTCCGCTGCCAGCACCGTTCCTCCATTACGTCCGCTAATACCTCCGGCGCAATTTGCATATGCCGTGATGTTACCGACACATACACTATCCTGTATCACACCACCCGGAAGATTATATGCTGCGATTCCGCCCACCGTGTCCCGTCCGGTGACCGTCACACGGCCATTGACCCTGCAGGCCGCTATGATGCCGGGGATATAACTCTTCTCATCATTCCTGTAATCTTTATAGGTAAGCGGATTTTCTGAAGTCTTAATGTTAAGTCCCGCGATTCCGCCCACATAATCCTGACTGGCATTCCCGAAGTTTCCGGCCAGCTCACAGTTGAAGATTCCTCCGCCATTGAAGCCGACCACGCCGCCCAGACAGGTGAATCCGGTAATGTTTCCTGTATTTGCACAGTGATCGATCACCTGATTCGTAAGGTTCGCTCCTATCACGCCGCCCGCCATATCCGCCTTGATATCCGGGTCGACGTTCGCTGATGCAACGCCGCTGTGTGCCAGATACCGGACCACACTGACGCCGTCTGCGCTGGTCGCAAACTCTGAATGAGCAGGTCTTGAGATATGTCCTGCATTCTTACAGTTCTTTATCACCAGTCTACTTTCGTCCTCACAGTAGCCCAGCACACCGCCCACATACATTTGCGCGCGAACAGGCAGATTATTAATGGCAGCACTTAAAGAGGTCGTATTCGAATTTCTCTTATCCGTCAGAATCAGTTGACGCATATTCCCTGACCTGGCCACCTCCGTCGGAAGATTCTCCCCATCAAGCTGCGGGAGGAGGCTTCCCTTATTCTGCTGTACATAGGAGAGAATACTCTCTCCCCGGGACAGGCCTAACTGGCTCGCCGTATAAGTTCTCTGATAACCGATCACTCCTCCGGCAAATGCTTTTGCCGTAAGACTGCCCAGCGTATTATTTGTGCGAAAACCGTCCATTGTGGTATCACTTTCCAAATCCACCACATTTGCACCGATACAACCGCCCACACAGTAGGTGCCGCGCACACTGGTAGGTCTGATCTCTATGTCGTCATCCAGAATCTGCGTCGACGCATTCAGTCCGATATATCCGCCCGCACAGTCTCCATAGGCATAGATGCGGCCGCCGATCAGGACATAATCCACATCCAGATTCGCTTTCGTATCATTAAAACCAACCACGCCGCCCACATAATCCTGACCAACTACGATGCCAGCCACGGACTTGACTGTTATTTTACCATTAGCACCATTTTTAAAATTAATCGTTCCATTATTATATCCGGCGATACCACCTGCATAGCTTCCGGTTGCCTGCCACGTGTTAACGATCTGGTTGAAGATCACGCCGCTGTGGTCGGAGATATAGCTTGCACAGTTACTTATGATTGCCTTCTCGCCATTATACCCCACGATGCCTCCGATATACGCGTTATAGCCTGCCGCCACACCGTTATTAACGCAGTCCTCTATCTTGTTCTGGCCGTCATTTTTCCCGATAATACCGCCCACATAATTCCTGCCGATAACATAACCGGCATTGGTTGTCACGCCGATACCGCCGCCGATTCTGCTAAAGCTGTTACTGTGCTGTGTCAGTCCACCGACAATACCGCCCACATAGTCAGAGCCGAGAATGTACCCCTTATTCTCCGTATTGCATTTAAGCAGCAGGCAGTCCGTCCCGAAGCCCATAATTCCGCCTACATACTGTCCTTTTAACAATTCCTGCTTCTCTTTTGAGTAGGTAAATCCGGATGCGCGTCCGGACGCACTGGAGGCATCATAAACCAGCACCTGATGCGCATACCCAACAACGCCTCCAAAATACCTTCCCTCTATCTTGTATTCTCTGTCCTCATGTCCTGTAGTACACAGAATGAGCCCATCATTTTCACACTCTGTGAGATTCGACATCGCCCCTGGGTCATTGTAGTTATATTCGTCAGCCTTAAAGGAACCGTCGACGTGCCCTGCGATTCCGCCCGCAAAAAGGTTGGCTGAGACATCTGCATGATTCTCACACCGCGTGATTCTGGCGCCTGTCTTCAAATCCGCATAGCCGAAGAGTCCGCCGACACCATACTGGTAATTCTTCGCCATTTCTTCTGTATGTCCGGCCGTGGCAGTTCCCGGATCCGGAAGTTTTGCCGTAATCACGCCGGATACCGACAGCCCGCTAATCTTCGCATCCTTTTTACCCTGAATGATTCCGGCGATTCCACCGACACCGGCGGTTCTTGTAGTCGGGTTCAAACCAGCCCTGTCATCGGGTAACAGGACATTCATCACCGCTTTATCCGGTGAATCTGTCGTAATCTTTATATTTGTAAGGTCTCCTGTACTCAGACCTGCTACAATCCCGACACCATGTATATACCGAAAATCTGACGTCTCCGCCAGGGAGTCTCCAGATATATCTGCCATCACAACAGAAGGATTCCTAAATGTGATATTCGAGATGCTGCCTTCCGCCTTGCAGAATAATCCACTGTACTTTGTCTTATCAATACCAAACTTCGTGGTCGCAGCATCATCTGCTACGGAGTCGGTTCCCAGGCGCAGATTACTAATCTTGCTGCTGTCGAGGCCGCCATCTAACGAGTGGTTTGCAGCAAGCTCCGGAATCGCAGGAAAGCCCATCTGACCGTCATTCGCCTTCCACTGGAGCTTTTGCGCCCCACTATTGCTTACCGTATAGCCATACAGACCGGTTCCTTCCGAATTCCAGTCCATCTCCTCGCCTTCCAACGTAAATTCTGCCGCTTGATCCGCACTGCAATACCGGATATTGGAAAGATGGCGGAACGCTGCGATTCCCGCCTTAAGTGTGCCGCTCTCCCTCTTCGTGTCATCTGCATACATGGTATTCGCCGTATTGGAGGTGACCACCGCACTCTGCCGGTACTCGCTGGTATCCCCTTCTGTGTTCTGGTAGGTAGATACTGCCTGTACAGTCGCATAGATATTCTGCGGATTGCTCAGATCAACCCCACTTGTCGTCTTAATCCCGCCGATTCGGGCAAGGCGGGTGATGCTCATATCCGAGCTCTTATGTAGGCCAGTCATTGTATCTTCAGAAATCCCCGTCTGCTTAAGCGCGGCAAGCACGTCTGCCGACATCATACCGTCAAGCACAAGGGAGAACGCCCCGTCCTTGTAGGTGAGCGGGAAATTCCAGCCTTCTATCTCTTTGTTATTTACAACCATTTGGAGCTGTGTAATGGATGCCGCGTCCGAGGCAGACTCGCTCCAGCCATTCCCTCTGGCCTTCGCCCTGTTCACAGTAAGCCGGAACAACTCCTTGCGGCTGTTCTTCTCATAAAATACAACATAGAACTCCAGGTCCAGATTGTCATGTCGGGAATTACTTGACCAGTTCAGGTACAGGGTCTCACTGTTCACCAGACTGATACTAGTCACCTTAAGCCTTACTGGATCCAGATCGACCACATCGGTGGTATCATCCGCAGAATAATAGCCGAGAAGCCTCTCCCTCCGGCTGTCATACCCTCTGTCATCCATATCCAGAATCTTACCCTCATCGTTGGTGCCATAGCCAAGTCCCTTGCATCTGGTACCATAGAATGCTGAATACACATGCCCGGATTCCACATCGATCTCAATAGCAACTGCACCGGAGGAGAGCAAATCCTTCGAATAAGTCAAATCATCCATGAGCTCTGTCACAGGGCTCTGCTTCCCTTCGTCCGTATCATAAGCGCCCGGAGCCAGCGTGATTGCATAAATCCGGTCCTTCCTCTTCTCATCGGTAAAGGAGGTGTTCTTTATCCCCTTGGCGAGAACCTCCTCCCGGAACTCCTCCCACTGTCCGGAGGAACGATACCATGTAAGGGCAGACTCTGCCGCCATATAAATTGTTTTTGCATTCTCTTCATTTTTCCGGAATTCGGCGCGTTTAATAAAATAAATGGCTGTCGGAATTCCGATCGCCAAAATAACCGCCAGAACGATGAGTGTCACGACCAGTTCCGGTAACGTAAATCCCTTTTTATGATTCCTGATTTTCATCTGTTTACTTACCCTCATTTATTAAATATATATATACATATCCTATTATCCCACTTAATTTTAGTATAGCATATTTATGTATTTTCACAAAATATTTTTCCGAAATGAGGTTTCCGAAAAATCCCCTCAATTCCTGCAAAAATGGAGCGTTTGACCGCTTCCTCCCATGAATTCCCATATATCCCAAAGGCAGGATTTCCCCTAATATACATAGCTTACTATATTATAACACTTTTTCCTCTGCCCAGACAGGTTAATTTTGTTTTAAATTACGTTAATTTTGCATATTTAGCTGTTTTTCAAAAGTTTTGACAACCAACTCTTCCGGAATAACAGCTGCACATAAAAATTGTCAGAAAAAGAGTGCCTGCACTTCTTGTCACACGCACTCTTTCAGGTTCTCTTATCCTTCTCTTTCATTTCGGAACTGCATTGATGCTTCCACGAATCCCCGGAACAACGGATGGGGTTTATTCGGCCTTGATTTCAGTTCCGGATGCGCCTGTGTTCCGATGAACCATGGGTGCTCCGGTATCTCGATCATCTCCACGATCCTTCCGTCCGGCGAGAGGCCGGAAAGCCTCATGCCGTGCTTTACGAGCACTTCGCGGTAGTCATTATTGACCTCATAGCGGTGCCGGTGCCTCTCCCTGATCTCCTTCTCCCCATACAGGGCATAGGCCTTTGATTCCTCACTGAGCACACAGGGATACGCTCCCAGGCGCAGGGTTCCTCCTATGTCTTCGATACCGACCTGATCCGGCATAATATGGATGACCGGATGTGTGGTATCAGGCCTTAGCTCCACACTATGTGCGTCGTGATACCCAACGACATTCCGCGCAAATTCCACGATGGCAAGCTGCATTCCAAGGCAGAGCCCCAGAAATGGAACGCCATGTGTTCTCGCATACCGGATTGCTTCGATTTTTCCTTCGATTCCCCGGTCCCCAAAGCCGCCGGGCACCAGAATGCCGCACACGTCGCCGAGAAACTCCTCTGCATTTTCCGAGGTCACCTTCTCCGAGTCCACCCATTTGATATTCACGGTGGTATGACTGTAGATTCCGCCGTGCTTCAGCGCCTCCACCACGCTGATGTAGGCGTCATGGAGCTGGATGTATTTTCCCACCAGGGCAACGGTCACCTCCTGCGTCGGATTGCGCAGACAGTCCACCATCTCCGTCCAGTCCTTGAGGTCCGGCTCGGGACAGTTAAGATGCAGACATTCACATACGACCGACGCCAGATGCTCCTTCTCCATGGCAAGCGGCGCTTCATACAGGTATTCCACGTCCAGATTCTGCAGCACATGGCTGGCAGGAACGTTGCAGAACAGCGCAATCTTGTCCTTGATCTGGTCGTCAAGCGCATGTTCCGACCGGCAGACGATCACGTCCGGCCAGATTCCCATTCCCTGCAATTCCTTTACGCTTGCCTGGGTGGGCTTCGTCTTCATTTCCTGCGATGCGCGCAGGTAAGGAATCAGCGTGACGTGGATCAGGATCGCATTCTCATGCCCGATATCATGCTGAAACTGACGGATGGATTCCAGGAAGGGCTGGCTTTCGATATCGCCCACAGTTCCGCCCACTTCAATGATCGCGATCTCCGTATCTTTGGCAGACGGATTCCTGTAAAAACGGCTCTTGATCTCGTTCGTAATATGCGGGATCACCTGCACCGTTCCCCCGCCGAAGTCCCCCCGGCGCTCTTTCTGCAGGACGGACCAGTAGATCTTCCCAGTCGTCACATTAGAATTTTTCGTCAGACTTTCATCAATAAAACGTTCATAGTGTCCCAGATCCAGGTCTGTCTCCGCCCCGTCATCGGTCACGAACACTTCCCCGTGCTGCACCGGATTCATGGTGCCCGGATCAATATTGATGTAGGGATCGAACTTCTGCATCGTTACCGTGTAACCTCTGGCTTTTAAGAGCCTCCCCAGCGAGGCCGCCGTGATTCCCTTGCCGAGCCCGGATACCACGCCGCCTGTCACAAACACATATTTTACTGCCATACTGCTGCCTCCTCCACTTAGATACTACTCACTTTTTACCATACCCTCCACACTTTCTTACGGGATAAAAAAGCAGAAAAAGCCTCCAGAAATGCTTCTGGGGCTTCCTCGTCCGAATCGAATCCTATCCTAATCTTCAAACAGGATTCTGCTATATTATATTTAAAAATACTTTAAAAGTATACACCTTTTTTTTAAAAAAGAATAGTCCTTTTTTACAATTTTTATACTGTTTTTTCTGTGTTCGGTTTACTTTTCCTTCTGATTTGGATATAATAAAAGTGACCTCAAGTTTTCTTTAAATCTCAAGAATAGAAAGGACTGATTTTATGAACTTAGCAAAACTCTCTGCCAACGGTCAAATTACAGTTCCTGTTGAAATTCGCCGTCTGCTTGGCTTAAAGTCCGGCGATAAAATCTTATTTTTCCAAAAACAGGACGGAGAAATTGTTATGAGTAACGCATCCACACAGGCCATCCGCAAAGCGCAGGCGGCTTTTTCCGGCGCTGCTGAAACTATGGGAATTACCAGCGAGGATGACATTCAGGCACTTGTAGACGAAGTACGGTACGGAAAGGACAGGTAAAATGCGGATCCTGATTGATACAAATATCCTATTTTCTGCATTGGCATTTCCACGGTCGAAACCAGCGCAGGCTCTTTTGTATGTTGCAGATCATCACGAAATTGTCTTATGTGACCGGAACATCGCAGAATTGCGCGATATTTTGAGACGGAAAGCACCGAAGTATCTGCCGGATGCGGAAGTCCTGCTTGCTGAAATGTCCTATGAGCTGATTCCGGCGGTAGACCATGCGGAAAAGCTGATAAGGGACGCGAAAGACCAGCCCATCTTAAATGCGGCAATTGTATCGGATGTTGACATTATCCTGACAGGGGACAAAGATTTTCTCTGCCTTGATATGGAACACCCAAAATGCATGACAGTCGCACAGTTCTTTGAAAGTGAGGGTGTCGTAGAATAGAGCAGCATACTCCTGCAGGACAAAAATGAGAGCTGTGAATCCACACACCAGGTAAGCAAGCAACACTTCCGTTCCCTGCTTTAAAACTTCAGTCTCATCTGATACCAGGTCACATTCCCGTGAACCGATTCAGAAATCCCTTCATTTACAAATCCAAATTTTGCATAATAATGGAGCAGCTTCTCCTTGCAGGTAAGAACCAATCCCTCCCGGTTCTGCCCTCTGGCGTCCTCGATTGCCCGCGCCAGAAGGCGTCCCGCGCACCCCTGGTTCCGATATTCCGGTATGGTATCCACCCCAAAAATCATCTGCCATTTCCCGTTCTCGTCATGCATCGCTGCATTCTCATACATCTCGTCGGTAAGATCCGGCAGATCCGTCACCATTCCATTCACAAATCCCACCAGCTTTTCTCCGTCCAGCAAAAGCCGGAAATGATCCGGGTAGGCCTCCAGACGGCCTCTGACTTCTGGGGCTTCCTCGTCCGAATCGAATCCTGTCCTAATCTTCAAACAGGGTTCTGCTATATTATTTTTAAAAATACTTTAAAAGTATACACTTTTTTTCAAAAAAGAATAGTCCTTTTTTACAATTTTTCTACTGATTTTTCTGTGTTCGGTTTACTTTTCCTCCTGATTTAGATATAATAAAAGCGACCTCAAGTTTTCTTTAAATTTCAAGAATAAAAAGAACTGATTTTATGAACTTAACAAAACTCTCTGCCAACAGTCAAATTACAGTTCCTGTTGCGTTAGTAGGCTTTACAATGATGAAATTTCTTATATAGAAAACGTCCAAGCTTACCTCTTATCGTTTTCCTATTGACTAAACTGTAGGGAAACGAAGACCGGAATATTCATCATTAATCGCAAAATTATACCAATTACCGGAAGCCTCTCACTAAAAGAACCTTACCAAAAGCATTCCGCTTATCGATTGCATATATTCATGCCATTATGACTTCCATATATTTATTGCACACCAAAATAATGAATAATTTTATCATATAAAAAGTGGATATCCATTTCTTCTACATTACCAATTAATTCAACATAATTTAAATTATTTATAGGCATACTAGTTTTTGACTTCATTTCCCTACTCTTTTGTAAAAAGATAAAAAAATCGCTTTCATTCGCCATATGTTGCAGACTACCTTTTTGCAAATTCAAAATCATTATATCAGGACAATATATTTCATACAAATGTGCTAAAATAGATACTGATACATCTTGTGTATCAATATATTCTAAACCATAAAGATACGCGAAAGGATAATCTGATATTCCTATACTCTGATACCCTTCTTCTATAAACAATTTATTTAGTTTACATTGTATCGCTATCGCCTCATATTGATCACTCAAAATAACAATTAACGGGCAATTTATTATCCCTTCAAACTTTGTTTTTGCAACATACTTGTACTTGTTATTCTCGCACCAAAAAAATTTTGTACTTTTAACATTTTTATTATACTGACCTGCATATACTAATCCATTCTTACAATAATTAATTGCCATTGTAATAAAATCTTCGTTTTCACAAACTTTTCTCGGTGGAAGTATTACTAAATCATACTCATTATTAGCTTTTTTTTGAAAACATCTATATCCGTATATTCTTCAATACATTGAAAAAAAAGGTAGGACTTTAATGATGAGGTGCCGTAACGAAGGTTTTGAAAACAAGTGGTAAAGACAATCGGTACGGTATATTGCAAAAAATCTAAAACTCATATTTAGAGGGAATTGCAATGAAATCATTATTTGAAGAAATGGGCGGCACTTATACACAGGTTGGAGATTACTTTCTTCCTGATTTAAAACTGCCCGAAGAAGAAACAAACCCTATCGGCGTATGGGGACAACGGCACAAACGCTATTTTCAAGAGCATAAAAGAGCAACATACACTACCTTGCTCACAAGCGGAAAATTGAACACTTACCTTGCCGACATTGACAAGCAGGCAGAGGAAATATTTTCTCGGTTAATTAAGCAGAGGGCGGCGAAGGAAGGGATCACGGAGAGCCTGAAAGCGGCGGATATGATGGCGTGGGTAGGTGCTATGAATAATATTCGGAACAGAGCAACAGAAATTGTGAATGTTGACTTGATTTACAGATAGGTTAAAATTGGCAGGGATGATATTTTATCACCCTGCCGATTTTGTTGTATGTAGTTATTTTTTATAAAGTCGAAAACGGTATCGTTTACACCGTTGAGGGCAATTCCGGCGATAGCTGCCGAGTCAATGAGTATTCTATTGGTTATTACGAGATACTTGGATATGGCGCACCTGCCTATTAAAACACACAAGCCGCTTGCAGAAATGCAATCGGCTTGATACATATATATCTATTTTTTCGTTTTACAGCCGACCGTGATCATTGTAATGTAGTCGTCACGGTCTTGTAAGGACATTTCGTTTAAGCCTTCTTCATAGGCATATCCAAATAAATCCATTTGATTTTTATCTGCGAACTTGATGATATTTCGGTAAATCGTTTCAAGTTTGTCCCAGCCGCCTATACAAAAGGCACGCAGATAAGTTCCGGCAGGACGCACGGTATCGTAAACTTCAATATCCTCTCTGCCATAAGCAAAAAAGCAGTCATAGTCATGGTAGTTTCCGTTTATGATTTGATTTGCCGTAATTCGGCTCCCGAAATTATCATAAAGACCGAATATAGATTTCAGCCGTAACGAAAAATCTCCTGCAACTGCAAAGTCGTCATCATCATAAGCACCCGTAATCGGATTGCTAAGTAAAATACGCTGTTCTGGGAGCGTGATTATTTTCATCTCCCCATCTTTTGCTGTAAGGCTCAAGGATAGTTTGTTTGATTTTTGTTCTAAAAATGTTTTTGTATTTAAGAGTTCCTGAATTGATTTATCTATGATTGCTTTCTTTTCGGAAATCAGACTGGAAAAGGAAACATTCGAAGGGCTTTTCTGGTAGTGGATAATTTCTTCAATGGACAATCCGATTTTTCGCAGCGTTATAATCAATTCCAACTGTACCGTTTGAAAGCAAGTATAATAGCGGTATCCGTTTTCTTCTTTGAATTCGGGAGAAAACAATCCGATTTCATCATAATAGTGCAAAGTACGCTTGTTAATTCCATTGAGTTTTGCAAATTGTCCCGTGGTATATAAAAATTTTTTATTTTTCATTGTAAAACCTCTTGACTTTACAGTTACTGTACAGTTTATAATACCACATGACGAAGAAAATTGCAAGCAGATGGGAGCAGAAATATGGATATTTTGAATACGAATCAAAAACCGTGGAAAGAAATCAAAGAGATTTACTTAGAAGCTTTCCCCAAGTCCGAACGAAAACCCTTTTTCACGGTTCGGCGTTCTGTAAAAAAGGGTAAAGCGCAGTTGCTGACGGCTATAGATAACGGAATTTTACAAGGCTTCGTTATGGTGATTCCATACAGAGATATGGTTATGGTGGATTATCTGGCAGTTTCCGGAAAAATCCGAAGCCACGGAACCGGCAGTAAAATTATGCAAGAGGTATGCAAATGTTTTTCCGATAAAAGAATTGTTCTTTTGATCGAAAAACTCGACGATAACGCCGAAAACAAAGAACAGCGGATTGCACGACGAAAATTTTATCACAAAAACGGTTTCACATCCTCGGATATTTTTATCACCGGGTATAGCGGCAATATGGAAATTCTTAAATTTGGCGGTACAGTATCTCCACAGGAATATATGGATTTACAGAGGTACGCTTTGGGAAAACTGATGTTTCACATGTCTGGAATCCATTTAGACACACAATGATGGAGAAATTATGAACAGAAACATATCGAAAGAAACACAATTTAATATCTCCTATGCAAAAATGTTTTGGCTTTTTATATTTGGAAGCATATTGGGTGTTGTTTTAGAAGGCATTTTTTGCTGGATTCGCTATGGGCGTTGGGAAACACATGTTGTGTCTGTATGGGGTCCATTTTGCATTCTGTACGGATTTGGTGCAGTTGGTTTCTATCTATGTCATGCTCGATTGCATTACAAAAAGTGGTGGATACAATTCCTTATTTATTGTACTATCGGATTTGGCATTGAGTTGATATGTGGCTGCCTTTTGGAATTTGGATTACATATGCGGGCATGGGATTACTCGTCACATTTTATGAATATACGGGGACATGTTAGTTTGAAGATGACTATTGTATGGGGCATTGTCGGCATTGCTTTTTCGCAAATTACCCCATACATTGATAAAGCCCTTAATAAACTTAATAGCGACGGTTTAAAAATTCTTTCCTACATAATTACAATATTTATGCTTGTAAATTTGGTTGTAACTGCTGCCGCTGTTTGGCGATGGAAAGACCGTCATTATAATGTATTGCCGCAAAATCGGCTGGAAGAATTTCTTGATCAGAATTATGATGATAATTTTATGGCAGAACGATTTTGTGAATGGAGATTTTTGGATTAACAATAGGAGGCATAAGGTTGAAAAAGAATAGTAGAGGATATCCATTTTTTTAGGCATCACAAACAGACCATCTTGCGGTGGTTATTTAAAAATTGAATATGTAGCAAAGTTAAGGTTTATTCAGCAACTGACTTGATTTTATAACCATGAAACTGAGCCATTAAAATTGCCTGTTCAATTGTAATTTCACGATTGACAGGAAGAACATCACTTTTTCGGTAAAGTTGTGCATTATAGGGTTCCTTATTTTTCAGCATGTTGTATAATGCTGTTAGAAGCATTCTTGCTATTGCAATGATTGCTTTCTTGTGGCCGCGGCGCTTTCTTAAACGAAGATAGCGGTTGCGGATTTCAGGGTGCTTTTCACTTTTAACCACAGAGTTGGCACATTGAACCAAAAGTGGTTTGATATAGCATCCGGCTTTGGAAACCCGGACAGATTTTTTCTTCCCTGCACTTTCATTGTTGGTCGGCGTAAGTCCAGCCCATGAGCATAAGTGTTTCGCCGAAGGAAAAGCCTCCATATTCACGCCGATTTCAGAAATGATTCCGATAGCGGTAAATTTATTTTTGAATGATGGAGCGGTTAGGATTAGGTCGAGTTCTTGCTGATAGGGACTGGCGAGCGCAAGAATCAGTTCTTCTAGCTCTGCTTTCCGGGATTCCAAATCTTCAAAATGCTTTTTGATGATCTTTAATTTACCAGCCTGTTCCGGTGTGATAAAACCATCAATGGCGAGCTCCAGTTCAGGAAGCTTTTTCTTCATGGAGCCATGAATTAAAGGTCCAATATCAAAAGAAGTATCTTCAGGATTTTCAAGAATCTTATCCAGAATTCGTTGTGAACTTTTACCAAAAGTGTCCGAGACAACGGAAGCCAACTGAATGTTGGAGACCGTGAGACAGTTTTGAAAACGGTTCTTCTCACTGGACATAAAGCAGGTCAGTTTGAAACGATAGCGCATCAGGTCACGAAGTTGTCTGATATCAACAGAGGGAATGAAGCTACCGGCAACAAGATCATGCTTGAAGAGGTCAGCAATCCATTTTGCGTCTTTCTTGTCAGTTTTTTTACCACGGATAGCCTTAACATATTTGGGATGAGCAAGTACAATTGTACAGCTTTTTTCGAGCACATTGTAAACTGGAATCCAGTATTTGCCAGTAGATTCCATGCAGACATCCTTACAATGATTGTCAAGCAGCCACTGTAACAATTCCTTCAACCCTTGTGTGAAGGTTGAGAAACGATGGCGCTTGTAGGTGGTAACACCTTGTTTGTTAGTGGAAGCGATACAGGCAACAACAAAAGTCTTGTGAACATCGATACCACAACAAATTTGATACACAATTTTTAAAGCCATAGGGCCACCTTTCAGAACCATAGGTTCGATAGAATTATAGGGAGTAAACAGCATTGACTGAATGCTTAGGATTAAAACGAGAGTTGTTTTAACAAAGATAAGGTTACGTGCTCGAGGCACACTTATTTGTACTTGAAAAAGCATTCTACACATATAAAAATACGGTCACCCAATAGTTCGGACAGCCCACTCACCTCCCCGTGATTTGTAGTGTACTGAGTATCCCTATGGAAACTATTATAAAAAGAAAGCTGCGAGAGTCCAACGTTTTTTCATCACGTTTTGTGCCTTGAGCAGCGCGAAAGGAATGGATATAAAAATGAAAACTATTTTTTCAAAGGTTAAATTGAAAGGACGACAGGTTATGCTGCTTTCCGTACTGGTTTTGTTTGCAGCGGTTGCAGAAATGATGTTGCCATCGCTACTTGCCCAAATGATTAACAGCGGGGTAACTGATTCCTCACAAAGTACAATTTTCATACTCGCCGCTGTGATGGCGGGCGTTACAGCGCTTGCCTGTATTGTCAACTTCTTGTCTGTACGAATTGCTTCCCGGATTTCCACGGATTTTTCGGCAACACTTCGAGGACAGGTTTTTGAAAAAGTACAGAGCTTTTCTGCTGCCGAACTTGATAAGTTTGGTACAGCCAGCTTAGTTACACGAAGCACCTCAGATATTACAAATGTTCAGAATTTCCTTACTATGCTTTTGCGTATTGGCATTCTTGCACCTATGATGGCGATAGCAGGCTTGATTTTTTCCGCTGCTACTGGCGGGCAGGTCTGTTCCGTTCTCACCGTTGCAATCCCGGTGTTATTAGTTGGGTGTGGCATTGTTATCCTGTTTGCGTCCCGCTATTCGATAAAGCTCAGACAGAAGCTTGATCGGATCAATCAGTTGTTTTTAGAATCTCTGGAAGGTGTTCGTGTCATTCGTGCTTTCAATAAACAAAAAGCCGAGAGCCGCCGCTTTGACGAAGCAAATACCGATTATGCTGCAACATCAATGACATCGGGGCGAATTACAAGCCTTTTGTTGCCAGTCATCAATGTAATCTTCGGCGTAACTACAGCAGCGGTTTTAGGGCTTGGCGCACATTATGTAGAAAATGGCGCTATGGAGGTCGGATCGTTGGTGGCGAACAGCCAGTATATCAGTATGGTACTGATGTCGGTTATGATGCTTGCCCTTGTTATTATGATGTTCCCTACGGCATATGCCTGTGCAGGGCGTATTGCAGAGGTGTTGGAAACCGAAACCAGCATTCAGGATGGCTCATTCTCTTTTCAGGAGCGTCCCTTGCGTTCTACGGTAGAATTTCGTCATGTGACTTTTGCGTACCCCGGAGCGCCTGAACCGATTTTGAAAGATATTAGTTTTGAAACGCACCCCGGAGAAATTACTGCCATTATCGGCGGAACGGGACGAGGTAAATCCAGCATATTGAAGCTGATTCCACGCTTGTATGATCCTTTATTCGGAGAAGTTTTGATTGACGGCGTAAATGCTAAGGAATATGCAGTAGACGATCTTCGTGCCCTGATTGGCTATGTCCCGCAGAAAAATGTTTTGTTTTCGGGCGATATTGCTTCTAATCTAAACTTTGGAAAAAATGATGGAACCGAACGAGATTGGCAGGCGGCAGCCGAAATTGCGTGTGCCGAGGAATTTATTATGAAAAAGGAAAACGGGTATCATGACAGAATCGCACAAGGCGGAACGAATCTTTCCGGCGGTCAGCGTCAACGCATGGCGATTGCAAGAGCGATTATGAAAAAGCCGGAAATCTATGTTTTTGACGACAGCTTTTCGGCTTTGGATATGAAAACCGACCAAACCCTCCGCAAAAACTTGAAGGCGACAATGGGAAACGCAACAATTATTATGGTAGCTCAAAGAGTCAGCACGATTTTAGACGCTGACCGTATTTTAGTGGTTGATGATGGAATGATTGTTGGTCAGGGAACACATAAAGAACTGCTCCATACCTGCCCTCTCTATCGTGAGATTGCAGAAATACAGTTGGGAAAGGAGGCTGTCTGACATGAAAAATCATACCTTCAAACGGCTTTTTGGATATTTGAAAGCTCATCGTCTGCGTCTGTTCTTCGTTTTGTTATTTGCTTCTGTCAGCACGATTTTTACCGTTATGGCTCCGTTTGTGATCGGTAAAGTCACAACGACCCTCTTTGACAGTATCAGGGACGGCGTGTTTTATTGGGAAACCATTCTTTGGCTGCTTGCGGCACTGGTGTGTCTGTATCTGGTATCGCAGTTCTTTTCCTTTTTGCAAGGCTTTCATATGGCAAAAATTACGGCAAACGCAATGCGTGAAATCCGCAGCGACATAGATGAAAAAATGCACCGGTTGAAGCTGAATTACTATGATACGCATACCCACGGCGATATTCTCAGCGTGATTACCAATGATGTAGATACAATCAATAATACAGTCAGCCAAAATCTTACCTCCATTGTCACACAGGTGATTACCGCAATCGGAATTCTTATTATGATGTTGGCAATCAGCCCGAAACTGACGCTGATTCCGATTATTATGGTGCCATTGTCACTCCTAAGCGCAGCAGGTGTTATGAAGTCCGGCAGTAAGCATTACGGGAAACAGCAGGAGCTTTTGGGACAACTTAATGGATATATTGAAGAAATGTATAACGGTCAACAAGTAGTGCAGTCTTTTAGTTATCAGGACAGGGCAAAACAGCGCTTTTCTGCACTGAATGAGGAGTTGAAGAATAGTTCCTATAAGGCGGAAACAACCGCAGGGGCAGTCAGCCCGATTACTACTTTCGTAAATGATATGGGGTATGTGGTTTGTGCAGCAATCGGTTGCCTGCGTGCCATAGGCGGCTTTATTACCGTGGGAAATGTGCAGGCTATGTTGGAGTATACTCGTCGGTTTGATGAGCCATTTTCTTCTTTGGCCGGTATGGCAGGAAGCTTTGGCGCAGCAAAAGCCGCAGGAGATCGGATTTTTGCCCTGCTGGATGCAGAGGAAGAATTGCCGGACGCAGAACACGGTATCATTCCGCAAGACCGTTCCGGCAGCGTAACTTTTCAAAATGTTCAGTTCGGATATACGCCTGAGCGTATGCTGATGAACGGTGTGAATTTAACAGTAAAGCCCGGTCAAAAGGTTGCTGTCGTCGGCCCTACTGGCGCAGGCAAGACTACTCTTATCAACCTGTTAATGCGTTTCTATGAGATCAACAGTGGGGCTATTACGGTTGACGGCGTAAATATATGTGATATGCCGAGAGAAGAACTGAGGGATCGCTTTGGTATGGTCTTACAGGACACATGGCTTTTCGAGGGAACGATTGCTGATAACTTGGGATATGCAGAAGAAAATATGGATAGAAACAAAATCATTTCTTCGGCAAAGTCCGCCTGCGCCCATAATTTTATCAAAACACTGCCCGGCGGATATGATATGGAGCTTTCAAAAGGGGCGGAGAATATTTCACAGGGCGAGCGTCAGCTTCTCACTATTGCCCGTGCCATCGCTTCTGATCCAGAAATTATGATTTTGGATGAAGCAACGAGTAATGTAGATACCCATACGGAGGTTTTAATTCAGCGTGCTATGGCGCAACTTATGAAAGGCCGCACCAGCTTTGTGATTGCTCACCGCCTTTCTACTATCCGTGACGCTGATATAATTTTGTATATGGAGGACGGAGATATAAAGGAAGTCGGAAATCACGACGAATTGATGGATAAGAACGGAAAATACGCCGCTCTGTATAACAGCCAATTTGCATAATAGCGATTACACATAAAAACAACTGCCAAGTTCAAGAATGGGGGTGATAATATCGGACGAATATTAGTAATAGAACTTAAGGATCAGGATGTCGATGTGTTTGCAGAAATTATGGCGGCATTGAAACGATCTCCGAATATGGAACATCTTCGCTTAAATGATGAAACGGTGTTATCGTTCCCCGGACTTGAAATAAACCTTGCTCGTAGAAAAATCACAAGCGACGGACGGGAGATTTCATTGACAGCAAAGGAATACGATATTTTCTGTTTGCTGGTGGCAAATAGAAACCGTGTGCTGACATACGATCAAATCTATGAAAAGGTATGGGGTGACTTTTCTTCGGGCGGCGAACGAGAAACAATCGGTTTCCATGTCCGCAATCTCCGTAAAAAACTTTTTGATACCGATCAAGAACCCGCCTATCAAGTTGAGAGTATTCGGGATATAGGTTATTGCTTTGAGGTACATACAGGATAACAGAATAGTATTCCCCTGTTTCAGAAAAATATTTAAAACGGTGAATTGAAAAAGTAACTTCCACTTTGCAGGATTAACTTCCACCCTTGGACATTTGGGTGGAAGTTTCTTTTACCAAAGGGGTTGGAAAATTGAAAGGAATATTTAAAACCCGCCGAAAAAATCTTGATTTCCGGCGGGTTTTTTGATATAATATAATTCTTCTTCAATGAGGACTACAACTGAATACAAGATGTTTTGATAGAAAAGTAAAAAACACCTAACACCTGCGGTAGCTATACGAAAATACCGCCGTCTGCACTCTATGCTTTTTGGTACTGTCAGCGAGTGAACGGATGAACAAACAGTCCCGTCTTTGAATTTCAAAGCCGATACATAGAACATCATTTTGAAGCGAGAGCAACGCTCCCGCTGATTTTTGATGTCTCTGTGTATCGGCTTTTTGTTTTGCCGATTGACAACTGAATGACCGTCTGAATGGGATATGATTTTGCGATGATAGGAGCAAAACAACGCCGCTGAAAAAATGGGGGCAGGAACGACATTCGGGTAAAACGGCGAACAACAGCAAGCAAGTTTACAAGGAAACAGAACGCCCGTATTTACAATCGTAAAGTTTAGACGAGGTGCAGGGAGTCCTTTTCAAAGGACTGCCCTGCTGGGGAGACAACCGAGTTGTCGGGGCAGCGCCCCTACCGCCTCGCAGAGCCCACGGCACTTTGCAGCCATAAGGCTGAAAGTGTCATAGTGGGTTACGCACTTTGAAAAGGTGCGTAACAAAGGTCGCTCCGATTTTAACATATCCTCCCCTTTGGGAGATGAAATACAATCCGAAAAAGAAAGGAAGTGAGAAAAATGTCAAGACAGAATTTCAGCGTGGCAAGAGTGGTCACGCACACGAAAAGTACCATCGGCAAATATGAACGCCATAACGAACGAAAAAACGAACACTACGGCAATATGAATGTAGACCTGTCCCGCACACCCTTGAATGTGCATTTCAAGGACTGCGGCAGTCTAACCTACAACGAAACCCTTGATAAGCTGGTCGCTGACGGGAAGGTATCTCTCCGAGGCTTAAAGCAGGACGCAAAAGTGTACGATGAAGTTATTTTCGATGTCAACACCGATTACTTTGAAACACACGGCGGTTATGAGTACGCAAAGCGGTTTTATGAAGAAGCATACCGCTTTGCAGTCAGGCTATATGGCGAATACAATATTCTGTCCGCCGTACTGCACGCCGATGAAATCAACCTTGCTTTATCCGACGATTACGGAAAACCCGTCTATCACTACCATATGCACATTGTAGCGCTTCCCATAGTGGAAAAGCAAGTGCTGTGGTCAAAAAGGTGCAAAGCTAAATCGCTGGTAGGAACGGTCAAGGAGGTTGTTCAACAGGTCAGCCATTCAAAGAAATGGAAATCTCCGCAGGCGGTGGATGAGAACGATCAGCCTGTATTCGATAAAAACGGCAAGCCTGTGCTTGTTCCCTCGTACAGTATTTTACAGGATGAATTTTATGAGCATATGCAGAATGCAGGCTTTAACGATTTTCTCCGTGGAGAGCGTGGCAGTACCGCCGAATACAAAAGCAGTCTGCAATACCAAATTGAGAAAGACAAGGAACGCCTTGCGGGAATTGAGGAAAAGATTGCGGCGGCTGATGAAAAACTGTCCTCTGTACTGCCCGTACAGGCAAGCACAGAAATTATTGACAGTATGGGAAAGAAAACTCTGACGGGCAAAATTCAGATGTCCGCCGAGGATTACGGCTATCTTTCAAACTTGGCGAAGGAATGTCTTGTAAACAGGCGGACGGTGCAAATCTACGAAAGCAGCAACCGAGCGTTATCGGATAAAGTCAAGCGTCTGCAAGCGGAGCTGACAGCCTTAAAAGAAAAATGCAGACCATATCTGGAGGCGTTAAAGGCAGCACCGCAGAAGGTCAAAGCATTTATTGACGGTATTCTGAAATCTCTCCGCAAAACCGCACCCGAACAAGAAAAGAGCATTTTCCATAAACCGCCCGAAAAAGAAATGAAGCCGTCCCCGTGGGATTTGACAATTCCCAAACGAACACAAAAACCAAAAAAGAAGGAGGATTTGGAACGATGACAGAAAAAGAAAAGGACTTGGCGGAAATTCTTGCGAAGTTAGAGAAAGACCGCCCTGAAATAGACCGTATCTTAAACCGCCCCGCCATTATTGATACGGGCAGGAAACCGAAAGCCTTATGCCGTATCCCAGCCGACGCAGATTTTACGGTAAAGGACGGGAACACGAAATATGAAGTTACAGGGCATTTCTGCTCTCGCACAGACGAATTTCTGTTAAATACGATTATCCGAAAGCTCGGATACAATTACGGGCAGGATTAAAAGTTATCACTTTAAAGCGTTGAATCAAGACTTCGGATATGGTATAATACGGGTACGTAATATACTGTATCCGATTGTCGGAAAGGAGTTACTTTGAACAACAGACAATCAGAACAGAACAAAATTACAGCCCTTTACTGCCGGTTAAGCCAAGATGACGGGCGTGAGGGCGAAAGCAATTCAATCGTCAACCAAAAGGCACTATTAAAAGAATATGCAAGAAAGCACGGCTTCAAACATCTGCAATTCTTTGTGGATGACGGATATTCAGGAACAAGTTTTGACCGTCCGTCTTTCCGTGAAATGGAACAGTTGATTGAAAGCGGCGGAGTTGGTACGGTTATCGTCAAGGATATGTCTCGGTTAGGGCGAAATTATCTGCAAGTGGGAATGTATACCGATATTGTATTCCCTGAAAATGATGTGCGGTTTATCGCTGTCAACGACAATGTGGATTCCGCTGTGCAGACGGAATTTGATATGATGCCGATCCGCAATTTCTGCAACGAACTCTATGCCAGAGATACCGCCAAGAAAATCAAGTCCACTTTCAGAATGAAAGGCGAAAGCGGAAAACATCTTGCCACTAATCCCCCTTTCGGGTTTGTCAAGGATAGCGAAGATAAAGACAAGTGGCTGATAGACAAAGACGCGGCAGAAACGGTGCGGTATATCTTCAAACTGTGCTATGACGGGTTTGGACCTACGCAGATTGCAAAGAGGCTGAAAGCGGAAAAGGTGCTGACTCCCACGGCGTACAAGGCGCAGAAAGAGGGAAAATTACTTCCCGCCGAGCCGTATAAATGGGCGCAGAAAACCGTTGCGGGAATTTTAGAGAAGCTGGAGTATATCGGTCATACCGAAAACTTCAAGACTACCTCTAAAAATTACCGAAGCAAAAAGCGTGTATGGAATGACAAGAAAAACCGCCGAGTATTTGAAGATACTCACCCTGCTATCGTAGACAAGCATATCTTTGAAACGGTACAGGAAATCCGCAAACATAAACGCCGACCGACTGCAACGGGGAAAATTAGTATCTTTTCAGGCAAGGTGTTCTGTGCAGACTGCGGGGCGAAACTGCATTACTGTACGGCAAATGCTTTCAAGGAAAATCAGGACTTTTTCGTTTGTTCCATTACCGCAGTAATACGGGAACCTGTACAGGGCATTATATTCGGGCAGTTACTCTAAATCGGCTTGTGTTTCGGCACATTCAGGGCGTGCTGTCCTATATTCAGCAGTTTGAAGCAGTCTTTGTCAAAAAGGAAATGGAAAAAGCCAACGCTGAACGCCTAATGTCGGTGGAAAAAGCAAAGGTGGACATCGTAACGCTCAAACGCAGAGACGAGGACTTGGATACGCTTTTCAAGCGAATCTACGAGGATATGGTGTCGGGCAGACTCTCGGCGGAACGGTTTGACAAGCTTTCTTCTGAGTACGAAACAGAGCAGAAAAATGTCAAAGCGGCAATTCTTGATTTGCAGGAACTGATTGAAAGCGGCGAACAGGAACAGCACGACCTTCAGCAATTTTTAAAGAATGTACGCAAGTACACCGATCCCGAAGAACTAACCGCTGAAATCCTGAATGATTTGGTTGACAAAATCGTGGTACACGCTCCCGATAAGAGTAGCGGACACAGAAAACAAAAGATTGAGATTTACTACAAGGCTGCGGGTATTATCAATATTGCTGACGAGGACTGCGTTGCCCTTGACGGCAGACTTGGTATGCAGAACACAAAAAAGAAATCAGCCTAAAGACGCAAAGCGGCGGCACAGCCTTTCGGCTGCACCGCCACCTTACATATTTCCTTCGTTATCGCACCTCGGCTAATATGGAGTATTTACTAAGATTAAGTATATTTGCAGATGCTAAAAAATCTGGCTTTTGTAACGGAATCGAATTCCCTTTTTGCAATAAATAATTATGAATTTCAAAAACAGGCACCTGAAATAAGTTATATTTTTTTAGAAAATTATGTACAATTGCCGTAATTGTTGGTGCAGCATAGCTATTTGTAATCGGAGTAAAAATTTCTGGATATTGAGGTAAAAAGGAATGTTTTGCTGAAGCCGCAATATAATGAAATTCTGGTAAACAGCCACAATATTTATATTGACAATCCTGCATTCTCTCATCCGCATATACGCCCAAAACTCCCCCCACACATGCAGGAACCGAATAGAAAGCTCTTATATTATGGGCAGCAACAATTATTTGACGTCTAGCAATCATTTTTGCAATTATCCTCTGTATTTTGCTATAATCACACATTTTATGGCTTCCTAAACTCATATTCACTATTGGAATATTGTTAACCAAACACCATTCTAATGCTGAAACTAATTGAATACAATTCGCTTTAAGAGTAGTATCCTCAAAAATACGCAAACTACAAAACTGAGCTTCAGGAGCATATTTTAATATAATCCTTGCACATTCCAATATAAACCGCCAATATCGAGAGTACAGGAAGACTTATATTGCTACCAACTATAATAAGAAAATACCATTTTGAGGTATCCCAAAGGAGTTTTAAACACCAGCATATATTTTTTAAAAAATCTATTGCATTTTTACCTTTATTTATAAAAATAATTATCACCTTTCCTAACATATTTATATTACAATTTTTCTATTTCAAATACTTCGTCTGCTTTCTTTGCAATTACGGGATCATGGGTAACAACGATAACGCAATAGCCTTGCTCATGTGCAAGTCTGGAAAGAAGATCTATAATCATCGCACTGTTATCTCCATCTAAATTTCCGGTGGGTTCATCCGCAAGCAGCACTGTTGCTGACGTTGACAGTGCGCGTGCAATAGCAACTCTCTGCTGTTCTCCTCCTGAAAGCTGTCCCGGAAACCGATTCTCTTTATCATCAGACAGATTGACTGTGCGCAGCAGCTCTTTCGCCCGCCTGTACGCCTCCTTAAGCGGAATACCACTCATTTCCATTGGATAAGAGACATTTTCCAGTGCCGTCAAAAGCGGGAAAAGGTGAAACATCTGAAAAATCATCGTTACTTTCTTCCGACGATATTCGTCCAGATCAAGACTGGAAATCGGCACACCATCCAGATACACCTCTCCGCCGGAGGGCCGCTCTAATCCTGCGATTATGGAAAGTAATGTCGTCTTCCCACAGCCGGAAGGACCAATCAGTGCATACAGTTTTCCCTCCTCGAAGGAATACGAAACATGCTCCAAAACAAAAGCGTTTGTTTTTTTATAAGAATAACTAATATTTTCCAACCTCAATTTGCACATGGCTACCTCCCTTTAATCTACTGTCCGAAGCAGATTTCCTATATCATAACTGGTACATATCATTCCGCCTAAAACTGCCCCGGCAATCGAACTTACAAAATATGCTGCAGCAAAGACCAGCCCCTTTGATGCGGATAAAACATCCCCCATCCGGACAGCCAGCAGAACACTACCGATAGCAAGTCCTAACAAAACAGTAAACATCTGTTCTGCGCCAAAAAAGAATATCGTCTTTCTTTTGTTCATCGCAAAGCACCTCATGATCGCCGCTTCCTTTTTATTCTGGAGCAGGAATACTATGCTAAGTCCGGCTGCTGTCACCAGGGATATGACAAACGTCAGTGGAATAAGTCTCTCCATTAACCGAATACTTTCATCCAGAGGCTGGACTACTTTTCTCAGTTCTTCGTCATAGACAAAAATAGTCAAATCCACACTTCCTGCCTCAGCTCTTAAGAGAATGCGTGAGGCTTCTTCTTCAAACTGCTCTATCTCCCGGTTTTTCGAGGGATCAATTGCAAATTTGACTGATGAATATGAAGTGCCATACCCAAGTAACTGGTTCATCTCTTCCAATGCAGATACAGGTATCAGGATAGGTTCAGAAATATCTTCTACCGAAATTCCTTTGTAATAACCTGCCACGACACATTCTGTCATCAGACCGCTTCCTCTGGTATCTAAAGTATAAAATTTATCATTTATTAAAAGTGACTGATGCTCCGCCAGTGTATCGCTTATGATGACCGAAACAGGCTGCTTAATGAGCTTCACATTCCTTTTTGTCTTTTGATCGGAATTTTCAAAAGCCGGGCTGGAATTCAGATCTACAGAGGTCTCCTCAACAGCCAAATTGCCCTTCCATTCTTCAGCAAACAATTTGGCGGTCCACCCCTCCCCATATGTGATCTGACTTCCATCTCCTGTACGCTTTAGAAACCATTCTGGATCGTCAATTCCATAGAAGCCAAACCCTTTTTCATCTGTATTTATACGCAAATATTCCTCCAACTTTCTCTCATCATTTGAGGGAAAGAATGCGGACATCTGACAGCCTGCAGACTCCCGGCGGATTTCCTTTACAAATTCATTGTTCCGAAACGCACTTACTATATCTGGTGAAATGATGTTTCCCTCTTCCCTGTCAATTGTTGGATTCTTTTTGACGATTCTTGCCTCTACTGTAGTAGTCCGGTACAGATTATCAACTAAATGCAGATTTTCCTCAATGCTCCCTTCCATATAGGACAGTGTCATTATAAAAGCAAGTGTGACTGCTATCGTGAGCAGTGTTTTCAATTTTTGCCGCCAAATCCTCAGAAACACATGACGCACCATATGAAAATATATGTACTTCCTACTTCCTTCTGTATTTACCGCTGCTTTCTTCGGTTTGATATCTTTTGGAATAACTCCAGGATCCTTCTTTGACATACCACTTTGACACCTCCTAACAAAAGCGCTGAAACCACAAACAGCATCACTCCGTATAAAGCCAAAAAACAATAACCAGGCAATGCATCTGCCACTGTCACTTTCGCGGTTTCCAGAATCGGCTGCATGAGCTGATCTGTCTGATTCATTGCATGACGCCATCCCAACAATCCACCTGCCGCCAAAGCCACCAGCGCTGTCAGCTCCACAGGAAGCATAAGCTGTCGCGCCGCAGTTCGCGCAGGGATTCCGAGAACTCTCTGGATAGCAAAATTCACGAGATTGTTCTTCAAATAAAGGAAAATCAGCACTGCCATCATTAGAAGATAGAGCCCGCCAAACAGGCACAACTTGATTAATGTTGATTGCTTAATCGAGTTGATTGCTTCCTGGGACTTTACCGTATCCTTTTCCACAAAAGAAGCCTCCAGTCCGTACTTCGAAAGTTGATCCCCCATCTGTGAGATAAATTCTTTCTGATCTTCAGGAGTATTCAGTACAAAACTAAAATCCTCCATGTCCAGGACTTCACTTCTGCTTCCTCCGAATTCTTCCGGTACACAGGAGGACGGAATATAAATATCATTGAAATACGCACTAAAACTGTCTAATCCAAACTCGCCCGGATAGCCGCCGCATGTACCGACGATTTCAAAATCGGCTGTGAACACAGGTGCATCTGCCCAGCTTCCAGTATTGTCATTAATATATCCATATAAGTCTTGTCCCCCCAGATCCCGGATGGTCAGGGAAAGCGTATCCCCCAAAGAAAGTCCTCGCAATTTTGCAAACTCTTTCCGCACCACACACACCGGATTCCTCTTTTCATGATCCTTCCTGTCAAGTAACCGCCCGGCATCTAAATAATACATTTGATTCACTTCCTGGAATCCCGGAAGATAGGTCATATCCTTAGTGGCCGTAAGAAACAGCGTATGCCTGTTTTCTTCCTGTGCCTCTAACTCCTGTTTTAATCCTGCAAATTCCGGCAGGCCAAAATCCGGCTCTTCTCCCTTCGCAACCGGCAAATACCAGTTTCCACTGTCATCAATCATTTTAAGAGTCAGATTATCTCGATAAGGAGCATCTATTTCTGCAAGATTTATATCATAACATGCCTTGATAAGATAGCGGGTCCCTGCTTGAAGCTGCTCCGGTAAAAAACTGTCCGCCCCCTCCTGCCGCCGATACAAATAAACATTTGCCTGCTCGCCGGCTACAATATAATCAGGATAGCCGGCCTCAACGGCATCTACAGCGAATACCATATGGTAAGATCTCAGTTTCCGACTGCTGCTTCTGTAATTATTTTCATTCGTATAGCCATCAATGAACCCCTGCCTGTTTTCCTCAGTAATATCCACCAATGTCCCGTAAAATAGCACATCATTTGTATGGACATTGTTCATGCCTGGTTCCATCACCGGGCAGGAAAGTACCCCATCAAGATCTGCATTATAAACCCCGTCCAACACTGCCGGGAATTTGCGCCGCTCATCATGCAAAAATACCTTGGGATATTCCTTAACAAGTTCTGCCCCCAAAGCGACATCTTTGCTACCTGATGTCATCGGCACAAGTGATCCTATTGGCCGGTAATAATTGCTGACTTCGTTGATCTGACGACGGGTTAACAGGTACTCCGCACTATGAAGCGTAAATAGAAACGACGCAAGGGACATAACAACTAAAAAGAATAGCGACATAACATAACTACGCAACGAAGACTTTATATAAAGATTCTTCTTCAACTCAATTCGCCCCCCTTTTTTGCATATTGTTAGAAATATTATATCATATTCTCAAAAAAACTCCACTATTTTCGATTTATATGCCCTTAATTTTGTATTTTTTATCTTATATTTTTATTTTTCCGAAAATATAGAAAAAGGAGTCGTTGCAAAGAGTGATATGCTCTATGGAGCAATGGCTCCTTCTCTGTGCCAAAACAGAAAACGGACTCCGAAGAGTCCGCAGTTCATGGCATACTAAATTATGACCATTAAAATAAAATACTATAAAAATTATACCGAATTTGGCGCAACTTATAAATTTCTCCTCCATTCTTTTATCAGGTAACGCAACAGTACATACCTGTTATTTTATAGGTAAGACATTCCTTTTAATATTTGCGTTTTTCCTAATATTTATATTGCCTTGGCTACTACGCCATTCCCACAGCATTGTAACTCCTAAAACTAAACATTATTTTCCAATAATATACACATTTGACCAGGCTCTATACAAGGGATAGCACTCGCAGCAAAATCCGCAGCGTTTCTGGTAATAATGTAATCTGCATGATATGTTTTCGCGCACTCCATCTGCAGACAATCCTCAAAATCACTGAATTTGTCATTTTTCAGCGCATTCTGAATTTTGTTTGCATCAACACCTTCAATGTCAAATAGCTCACATATGGCAAGCAATAATTCCCGCCGTTCTTCTACTGTATACTCTTTACGCAAAATATAAAACATATTTGAAACAGTATGTGCCGCAATGCATCCGGATAATTTACTTTCCTCACATGCTTTCACGACTCTTCTTGCCTGTTCTCCATACGGCTCACGGTTTAAAATGTAATCCAGTATGATATTCGTATCAATCAACACTCGCATTCCCATATTTCTCCTCACGATAAGATGCTAATTCCTTCTCATAATCCAATGAAACCGGAACTGATTTTCTAAGTCGTTCCAATGTATGGAAAGCTTTTTCCCGCTTATCCTCCTGCTGTCCATATAAACCAGTAACGCCTTCCATAATCTGTATGATAAATACTAATTTATCTTCTGGAATTTCCTCTAAAAGTGATAATGCATCCTGTCTTAACTTCGTCATTGTCCTTGCTCCTTTCCGCGATTCCAACTCATATTTCCCTTCAATATAATATATGATATCTAATGAATCAAAATATATTTACTCTCTCTTTCAACTTAAATAAATGCACTACCATGAGAGATCATTTATCTTATATTATCTTACCATGAATCCACGCGACAGGCAAGCATGCAAAACACCTGTTCCCGTTTTGTTACTGTCAAGTAATTGTTTGCAGCTCTCTCCTGTTTTAAAACTTCAATCTCATCTGATACCAGGTCACATTCCCGTGAACCGATTCAGAAATCCCCTCGTTTACAAATCCAAATTTTGCATAATAATGAATCAGTTTCTCCTTGCAGGTCAGGACCAGCCCTTCCCGCCCCTGAACTCTGGCGTCTTCAATCGCCCGCGAAAGAAGGCGCCTTGCGCACCCCTGGTTCCGATATTCCGGTATGGTATCCACCCCAAAAATCATCTGCCATTTCCCGTTCTCGTCATGCATCGCTGCATTCTCATACATCTCGTCGGTAAGATCCGGCAGATCCGTCACCATTCCATTCACAAATCCCACCAGCTTTTCTCCGTCCAGCAAAAGCCAGAAATGATCCGGATAGACCTCCAGACGGCCTCTGAAATCCTCTTCCTTCGCTGCCTCCAAGGCAGGGAAGCATTCTGCCTCCACTGCCGTAATACTCTCTAAATCTTCCATTGTTGCATTTCTGATTTCCATATCCTGACCTCATATACCCAATTTTTAGATATTTGAAAAAATACCACACTCATCATACTCGATTTTCCCAAAAACGGCAAGCTGAAAAAGAGCGTCCTCTGGTATCTTCTACGCGCAGCTTTCCGTCTGCGCCCACTGGGAATTATAAAGCTCCGCATAGAATCCGCCTTGCTCCAAAAGCTCCTCATGCCGTCCCTGCTCAATGATATCCCCGTCCTTCATAACGAGGATCAGATCGGCGTCCCGTATGGTCGACAAACGATGCGCGATCACGAAGCTGGTCCTGCCCTTCATCAGATTATCCATCGCCTTCTGAATCCGCACCTCCGTCCTGGTATCCACGGAGCTGGTGGCCTCGTCCAGAATCAGGATCTTCGGATCGGCAAGGATCGCCCTGGCGATCGTCAGAAGCTGCTTCTGCCCCTGAGATACGTTGCTGGCTTCCTCATTCAGCACCATGTCATAGCCGCCCGGAAGAGTCTGCACGAACCGGTGCACATGCGCCGCCTTCGCCGCTTCCACCACTTCCTCGTGAGAAGCGTCCAGTTTCCCATATCGGATATTCTCCTCGATCGTTCCATTAAACAGCCAGGTATCCTGCAGCACCATACCGAACATCTGGCGCAGTTCGCTGCGGTTAAAATCCTTGATATTGTGGCCGTCTACCAGAATGGCTCCGTCATTTACATCATAAAAACGCATCAGCAGCTTGATCATCGTCGTCTTTCCGGCTCCCGTCGGACCTACGATGGCGATTTTCTGTCCCTGTCTGACCTTTGCGGAGAAATCATTGATGATAATGTGATCCGCATGATATCCGAAATGCACATGATCGAACTCCACATTTCCTTCCAGAGAGTCCACAGAAACCGGGTTTGGTACCGTCTGATCCTCCTCCGCTTCCTGCAGGAATTCAAAAACTCTCTCCGATGCCGCTGCCGTAGACTGCAGCATATTCGCCACCTGGGCTACCTGCTGGATCGGCTGGGTGAAGCTGCGCACATACTGGATAAAGGACTGGATATCCCCCACCTCGATCGTACCACGAATGGCGAGATAACCTCCTAAAATGGAGACTCCCACATATCCCAGATTTCCGACAAACTGCATGATCGGCATCATCATGCCCGACAGGAACTGGGATTTCCACGCCGACTGGTACAAGATTTCATTGGTCTCATCGAAGGTCCTGATCACATCTTCTTCCTTATTAAATGCTTTCACGATCACCTGACCCCCATACACTTCTTCTACCTGCCCATTGATATGTCCCAGATATTCCTGCTGACTCTTGAAGAACCTCTGCGACCGCTTCACGATCATCGAAATCAGGATCATGGAGATCGGCAGAATGAGCAGTGCGATCAACGTCATGAGCGGGCTGATGCTCAGCATCATGACCAGCACGCCGATCAGAGTCGTCACCGACGTGATAAGCTGGGTCGCACTCTGGTTCAGACTCTGGCTTAAGGTGTCCACGTCGTTGGTCACTCTTGAGAGAACTTCCCCATGCGTCGTCGTATCAAAATAATTCATCGGCATGCGGTTGATCTTCTCAGAAATCTCCTTACGCATCTGATACGTCAGTTTCTGCGAGACCCCGGTCATAATATAGCCCTGAATAAAGGAAAATAATGCGCTGGCCGCATACAGTCCCAGAAGGAGGGCCAAAATCGTGCCAAGCCTTGCGAAATCAATTCCGTCCCCGCCGGAGACCTTCCCTACCAGGCCATTAAAGATCTCCGTGGTCGCTTTACCCAGAATCTTCGGTCCAACGATGGTAAATACGGTACTTCCCACCGCAAATACCATGACCAGAATAATGCTGACCTTATACACACTTACATAGCTAAGCAGCTTTTTCATGGTTCCCTTAAAATCTTTCGCTTTTTCTCCTGCTCCCATAGGACCTCTTCCCATGTGGCCTCTCCTGCGTCCTGCCGTCTGATTCTCACTCATGATCTGCCGCCTCCCTTCCTGCCTCTTCCATATCGCGCGCCAGCTCCGCTTCCGCAAGCTGAGAGGCCGCGATCTGATAGTATGCGTCACAAGTCTTCAGTAATTCCTTATGCGTTCCCATACCCGCAATTCTTCCCTCGTCCAACACCAGGATCTGTTCTGCATTTAAAATGGTACTGATCCTCTGCGCCACAATGATCACCGTGCTGTCCTTCGTTTTCTTTCTGAGGGCACTGCGCAGCGCCACATCTGTCTTAAAATCCAGAGCGGAAAAGCTGTCGTCAAACAGAAAGACATTAGGCCTTTTTGCGATGGCCCGGGCAATGGAAAGCCGCTGTTTCTGGCCTCCTGACACATTGACCCCTCCCTGGGCGATCGGGCTTTGATAACCCTTTCGCTTCTCGGCAATAAATTCTTCCGCCTGGGCGATCGCTGCGGCTTCCTTCATCTCCTCCTCACTTCCATTTGGATTTCCATATAAAATGTTACTTTCTATGGTTCCGGAGAACAGTACCCCTTTCTGCGGCACATACCCCAGGCGTTCCCGCAGATCATGCTGCGTGATACTTCGAATATCCTGGCCGTCCAGCAGAATCCGCCCCTCCGTCACATCGTAAAAACGCGGAATCAGATTTAATAGCGTTGATTTTCCACTTCCCGTACTTCCGATGATCGCCGTAGTCTGCCCCGGTCTGGCGGTAAAACTGATATCCCGAAGGACAGGCTCCTCGGCGCCCGGATACCAGAATGAAACATGGTCAAATACGACCTCTCCTCTACCTGCGGCGCCTGTTCCTTCCGGCTTTTCGGGATCATTTATCACCGTCTCGCTGGTAAGCACCTCGTCCACTCGTCCGGCAGCCACCGCGGCACGGGGAAGCATGATCGATATCATACAAATCATCAGAAATGCCATGATGATCTGCATGGTATACTGAATGAACGCCATCATATCTCCGACCTGCATTTTCCCGTCGTTCACTCCGTAGGCCCCCACCCACACGATCAGAACCGTTATTCCATTCATAACCAGCATCATCGTCGGCATCATGAAGGTCATGGCCCGGTTGACGAACAGATTCGTCTTCGTCAGATTCCGGTTTGCCTTATCAAATCTTTGTTCCTCATATTTTTCCGTACTGAACGCACGAATCACCGAAAGTCCGGTCAGAATCTCCCGCGTCACCAGGTTCAGGCGGTCCACCAGATTCTGAAGTACCTTAAATTTCGGCATAGCGACCGTAAAAAGCACCATGACAATCAGGAAGATCAGCACCACTCCCAGCGCGATGATCCAGGACATATCCACATTTGTATGAAATACTTTCACAATTCCGCCTACTGCCATGATCGGTGCGTACATGACCATTCTAAGGAGCATGACCACAAGCATCTGAATATGCTGAATGTCATTGGTGCTTCTGGTAATCAGAGACGCCGTGGAGAATTTATCAAATTCCGCGTTGGAAAATCCCACCACCTTTTTGAATACCTTACCGCGCAGGTCCCGCCCTGTTCTCGCCGCCACGCGGGACGCCAGAAGACCGACGAGTACGCTTGACAGCATTCCCAGAAAAGCCAGGGCCAGCATCTTTCCGCCCGTCCTCAGAATATAGCCGTTCTGCATCTTCTCAGCGTCCATGCCCAATTCTTCATAAACACTGCGGATATAGGAGGTGGCCGCCTGCTCCACGATACTTTCCGGCATTTTCTTAAGCTGCTCCGCCATCTTTGAGACGACTTCACTGCGCTGCTGCTCCGGCATCATCCGGAGTAACTCAAATAAATCCGCGTCATCGATTTTCATACCCTCTTTCATGGACTCTTCCATCTGCTTTGTCATATCATTTCCCGACTCTAACCCTAATGTCAAAAACATCGGTTTTCCCATCATCTCAGCCAGAGAGGCAAGCCTCTCCTCATCATGTAAAATCTCATCTTTCAGCACATACACACTGCCCTCATACGTATATCCGGTATCAGTTTCTTTCAGTGTATAGGCTTCTTTGATCTGCTCTGCGTCTCCCTCTTCAGCAAACAGCAGTAATTTTTCCATCTCCCCGGCAGCAATGGCCTTTGGTACCTTGTCATCGATTCCTCCCTGTTGAATTCCCACATTCACAATATCCGATGTGTAGGACGGCAGAGAAAGATCGCAATACGCCTGCACGATCAAAATTCCGATGATCACCACGACCGTAGCTGCATAGGGCCTTAAATACTTTAAAAGTTTTCTCATAGAAACACCGATTTCCTTTCCTGTCTGTTATTTCAAGTAAATGCTTTTCCATTATCATATAAAGTAGCTATTCTTCCATATATCTTATAAAATAATTGATTCTCTATCCTCTTTTAAAATAGCTGCTCTTCCATCATCTTTTTCCCAAAACAGGAATCTGCTGTCATTTTCATATCCTTCATGTCTGACAGAATATTTTCCCGCATCTGTAACACCAGGCGGCGCAGCAGCATCTTCTCCTCCGCGCTCATATTGCGGAATAGTCTTCCCTCAATGTTCTGTTGCTGCTCAAACATAGACCGAACAAGATCCCGACCGCTATCCGTAATCCGGATTCGTGTAATACGCTGGTCCTTTTCGTCCGGCTGCCTCGTAATCAGACCGCCATTTTCCATCTTCTTAAGTGCCACCGTTACTGAGGGGGGCTTTAAGTGCATCCAATCCGCCAATTCCCGTTGAGAAAGAGGACCGTTCAGATTTAAGAAAAAAAGAATCCCCGCCTGCCCCGGCGAAATCTTGAACTGCTCCATATTTTTACAAGTATACTGCATTTGCAAATGCATGACCTGATGAAACAACATCTGAATCGGCAATTGCTCCGGACTTATCCCTTGTGAAACAGCCGAATGGCCATACGGGATGCCCTTGGGTATGCTCTCCGGGTCAAACCTCTTCATCATATGATCACCTCCAATAGTTAGATGTCTAACGGCTATTCTATAATTATTACCGATGAATGTCAATTCTATGCACATATATTTTATACTTTTATAAGAAATTTAACCAAAATTTTAGTTAGATATCTAATCATAATTAGTTGGTATTACGTCCACTGAACATTCACTCCGGTATGCTTGGCAACACAAAAACAGTCGCACGCAAAAATTATTTTCTGCTTACGACTGCTTTTCACTTCTACTTCTTATAATTCAACTACGCTTACGCTATATTACGTTCTCCACACACAATGCGGTTCGATGGTCCACCCTACGAACCACCATCTCACGTTAAATTTCACACTCCCCCCAGGACCTACATATCTGCCAGGAATGCCCTGACATTTTCCTCTTTTGTAGCCCAGCTTGTGCACAGCCGGATCACGATGTGCTTCTTGTCATACCGCTGCTGATAGGTGACTCCGTATTTTTCCCGAATCTGCGCTAACTTTTCATCTGACACGATCACGAATTGCTGATTCGTCACACTATCCATGAAGAATTCATATCCCTTCGCCATCAGTCCTTCCTTGAGGAGCATCGCCATATCGATCGCATGCTTTGATATTTCAAAATACAGGCCATCCTTGAAAAGCTCCAGGAACTGCACTCCCAGAAGTCTTCCCTTTGCGAGCATTCCACCCTTCTGCTTGATGCAATAGCGGAAATCCTCCCCGAGCGCCGGATTCGTGATCACAACCGCCTCGCCAAAGAGTGCGCCGACCTTCGTGCCACCGATATAGAACACATCACAAAGCTTTGCCAGATCCGGCAGTGTCACATCCGTTCCCGGAGCAGCAAGACCATACCCCATTCTCGCTCCGTCAAGGAAGAGGAACATACCGCATTTTCGGCAAACCGCATGAATCGCCTCAAGCTCTGACTTGGTATATAAGGTTCCCAGCTCGGTAGGGTGGGAGATATAGACCATCTTCGGCTGTACGATATGCTCATGAGATTCATCACTCCAATGCAGCTCATACTCCCTTTCGATCTGCTCTGCCGTTATCTTCCCCTCGCAGGCGGGAAGCCCCAGCACCTTATGGCCGCACGCCTCCACTGCACCTGTCTCATGGACATTGATATGTCCGCTCTCAGCGCACAGTACCCCCTGATAAGGACGCAGTATAGAGGAAATAACTGTAAAATTCGCCTGCGTGCCTCCCACCAGAAAATGCACATCTGCCTCAGGAGCCTCGCAGACCTTTCGGATTGCCTCCCTCGCCATTTCACAATACGCATCTTCACCGTAACCGACCGTCTGCTCCAGATTAGTCTCCATCAGTTTCTCCAGAATCCGCGGATGCGCTCCCTCCGTATAGTCACTGTTAAATAAAATCATTAGAACCTCTCCCTTCTTAAATCATATCTGTATATCATTACGTCCAGGTTTTCCCCAAACTTTTTTCCTGAATTTCTAAGTATGCCCTCATAAAGAAACCCCAGCTTTTCATGCAAATGGATACTTGCCTCATTCGTCGCCGTAATCAGAGAAAACAAGGACTCTAGTTCCGGCTCCTTTTTTGTCTCTTCAAGCAAAGCAATAAGAAGCCTCTCTCCAATCCCCTGTCCGCGCATATCCCAAGCGACATATACGCTCACCTCCGCCGAAATATCATACGCCGGCTTCGGAAACAAACGACACGCCCCCGCATAGCCTGCTATTTTCCCAAAATGCTCTTCCACCAAAAGCGGATACTTTCCCGTATAATGTGAGAACCACTCCTCCTGCTGCTCCTGGGTCCTCGCCTCCTCATCGAAGGTCGCCGTACCATGAAGCACCTCATAATTATAAATCTTAAGTAGCTGTGGCAAATCTGCAAATAACGCCCGTCTGATCATCACACCGCTTCCTTCCCGTACCTTTCTTCTCGTACCTTTCAACCGGTATAAACATTCTCCTAATTTTCTGAATGAAACAATTCCCGGTAATCTTCCTTAGAAAACCGATGGTAAATCATATGACCCATCTCTTCTTTCACACAATAATAATATGCATCAATCCCCGGATCCCGGAAATACAGCACGTAATCAAAATCCGCATCTTCCGGCATCTGTTCACACACATAATCCCCGCTATATTTGGCGAATATTGCACGGACTTCCTCCAAAGAACAATGATGGTGTTTCCCAAATAATTCGATCAGATCCACGAGAAACTGCGGTGTCGGGACCTCCTTCCAGACATATTCCGCCCCTTCCGGCGGAATCCTGACTTCTACTCTCCCCTTGTGGGAACGGAAGGACAAATGGCCAAGTACGCCATTTTGAAATTCCGGTTCCGATCCAAGCAGCTCTAAAAGCTCCGTCTCATCAGAAACGGTACTTCCCAAAATCGCCCGAATCGAGGCGTAGGGATAATATAAACGCACCGTCTCCCTTGCATATCCCAGCTTGATCTGCGATTCCTTGATCTGATCTATGATATTTTTCATAAATTTCTCATGCTTCATCCCATTTATCAACTCACTTTCTATCCGCATATCCCTTCAGATATGCTTGGCAGCCGAGATGAAAATCCACCGGACTTTCAATTAGGTATGTTCGGCACCCAAAAAGGCCCCAAACGTCGAATCTTTAGGGGCTGCATTTTCCATTGCACCAAAATATAAAAATGCCAGAAGCTCAGTAAACACAAAGCTTCTAGCACATATTTTAAAACAGGGGATGAGAGAATCGAACTCCCGCTAAAGGTTTTGGAGACCCTTGTCATACCATTTGACCAATCCCCTACATAGTGTAACCGCTCATCGCGACTTCTAGATAATATCACAAAAAGCAGTGTTTTGTCAATAATAAAAATGTAAAATATTGATATTTGTTATATGAAAATTTTTTGATATTAGGCTGAACATTGAAAAATATTTACCTTTGGAATATGCGTTCACCTTACAAATATCTTAGCAGCAAAGCGCCAGGCAGGAAAGAATGTATCAGCAATTCTTTCCCGCCTGGCAAACCACGACTACTTAAGCGGGATCGTAAACCGATCAGGCAATACGATCCTGTCCCGCTCAGTCCTGTCACCATTCCACTGATACACGACAACCTTGAATTCCCACTGTTTTAGTTTCGGAACCACCGAATACATGAAGTTTGACGCTACCGGAGTGAAGAAGACTTCTGTATCCGAGATTTGAATCATATAAAAAATATCACTCTTTGCCATCTGCTCGACACTTTCAAGGCAGATTCTTCCCGACAGATGCTCCTCGTCAAATTTTTTCGGGAATCTTCCATACAGCCGCATTCCCATCGCATTATATACAAAACGGGTAATATAAAGCTCCTGTCCGTCCGGCAGAATAATCGTTTCATTCAGCGGAATATCTTTTTCATTTTCCACGATCATGTCCTTAGTAAATGTAAATTCAAACGCGGCCGATGGTTCTATCTCTGCCAGCGTCTCCGCCTTCTTTGCATCACTCGTGAACAACTGCTGCGAATAGCGATACACCTCGATTCTGACCTGCGCAGGATAGTCCAGCGTATCCGTATGAAAATTATACTGGGCGCAGTCCTGCACTACCCCCTTTTCATCCGCATAGGTCTCCGCCGTAATGTCACAGCAAATCTCCTCCCCATTAATGAACATTCTCTGCACATAGACCGGCTCATCTTTATAGTCCCAATCCAAATGGTAAGGGTTCATATTCATAGAATCTGTAACCGGTACACTGAGGATTCCCGACATACACCTAAACGGAGAATCATAATCTCTTCCCCAGTCACCGTTCGAAAGACGCGGTACCGCCTCAGCGTCGTCAAAAACATAAGTGGAATAAATCAAAATATGCCCGTCATCAATCGCAGCCGCATTCAAGGTAACATAACCATCCTCAATCCTTAAGGTCTTGTCAATGTGCAGCGCCATCTGATTCAGCCTGGCGGAAGTCCCCACCAGAGAACTGATTGAAAATTTTCCTCTCGCAGCAGAAGCCCGCATTCTCTGCTTCAGAGGACGCAATACCATGAGCCCGGCTACCAGCATCACACACGCCGCGGCCATAAGCGCCGCATAAATACGCTTTCTTTTCTTCCTTCCCAGCTGTTTTCTTAAATTGCCCCTGTATTTTCTAAGCTGCGCCTCGTCAAGCTCCGTATCAGAATAACCGGAAGTATCCGTTGATACGTCATTTAATAGCATATAGATATTTTTCTTCATATCAATGTCCCTCCCTGCTTTCCTGATAATTTCTGATTTTTCGCTTTCCCCGGGAGATTCGGTTGTAGATTGTTTCCCTTCTAAGGCCCGTCTCCCTGCTGATCTCCTCAACATTCTTTTCCTCGTAGAACAGCTTCAGGAACAGCTTCTGATCCTCCTCGCACAGGCAGGAGAGCATCTGTTCGACCTCCTCCGAGATCTCCTGCTCCAGGAGATTCATAAGGGCCACATCTTCCCGGCCCTCCTCCACCTCTTCCAAACTGCACCTTTCCATCTCTTTGATATATTTGCGGAGGTAATCTATCGCCTGATATCTGGCAACCCCCGCCGCCCAGTTTCGAAAACTGCTTTTTGACTCATCGAACTGACTGATATGCTTCCATATCTTCAAAAGCACATCGTTCATGCATTCCTCCTGCAGACCAGGCAGGCAGAAAAGATGCTTCCGGATAATCGACATCAAAAGTCCGCCATACTCTTCCAATACGAACTCCAGCGCTTTTTCATTTCGTTTTCTGAGCTGACTTAAGAAATTATCCTTTGTGATTCGCAATCCCTTCTCCCTCCTTCCTATGCTGTCTTCTGCAAATAACAAGCTTTCGGCCGTTACCTGTCACTCCTTGTTTTTCATGTAACTCTTACTGCTTTACTATTTTTCCTGCTTCATACTTGTAAGCAGCCCCAGCGGCTCTTCTTTTAAATTCTTCTCCACCATAACGCCGGAAATCACTCCTGCCGCTATCAGTATAACCGTACCTGACAAAACCGGCAAGATAAAGTTCCTATGTCCCTCCTTCAAATACTCTGCCGAGGAGGGCAGTTCCCGCGCTACAGACTGATTGCTGCTGAATAAGGTGGAAAATACTGCTTTCTTTTCCAGCCTCCCGGCGATGATTTCCGTAGCTTTTCCTCCCGCAGCGCAGCCCAGGATACACCCCAGCAAAATAATGGCAAACAGTGCTCCCATAAGGGAAATGCGACACTGCCCCTTCGTCATTCCAAGGGAACGTTCCATCGCCGTTCGCTGCTTCTGTTTGGTCACGAACATATGGCAGAAGAACAGCAGAATGAAAATGGCGGTAATGCACCCGGCCACCAGCAGAACCACCGACATTTTCCTCGTATTTTGGAAACTCTGCTCTACCTGGGTATACCCTCCGTCATCGATCCTGATATCCAGTCCCTCGATCTTGTTTCGGCTATAGATTTCCCAGAACTCATCGGCCGTCCCATTTTCAAGCTGGAAGACCGTGTTATACTCCCGCATTGGGCCGTGGAGCAGAATATGATTTTCATCACTTTCCGTCACGGAGGCCGCGGGAATGATCACCCCGTTGTTCGCCGGCTCAAATCCGGTATAGGTATCCAAAGCAAGATTAATCTTGTAAATTCCGACAACTTCGTACTCTTCCTCAAAAAATGGCTGATACAGTTCTCCGTCGGCATTGATGATTTTTCTTCCTTGTGTATAAGACCTGACAGGATAAGATTGCCCTGCAGACAACTGATAATCAGAGCAGTACAGTGAAAGAGGCAACTGGTCTCCCACCTTCAGCTTGTTGTTCGCTGCAAACTCCGTTGTAATCAGGCAGACTCGTTTTCCTTCCTCGTATTCTTTTTCAGAAATATCCCGGCCTTCTGTAATCCCGGTATCCCCCTTGTAAAAATAAGGAAGCAGCTTCGTAGCATCCGTCGGGATTACCGGAATACTGTAATCGGTGATCCTGATACCCTCAATCAGGTTCAGCCAGCGTTTCCCTTCCTCTGTCTCGTAAAAATTTTCCGTCATCTCACTCAAGTAGCAGTTCGGATATTTTTCATCCGGTATTCTGCTGCCGTCCTTTCGGTACTGCAGCCCCTCGATCGTCTCAAGCGGCGTCCATACCATCGATACATCAGGGTATTTTTCTTTGTCTATCACTCCCAGATATTGCAGTCCGTCATTCCTATATAAGGAAATTACATACGTTTTATCCGCATAAAGGGGTTCCGGTGTGGGAGTCGTATAATCCCAGTACCAGATAAAATGAAACATACGCTCTGTCACTTTTCCAAACAGTGCCTTTTTGAAATGGAGTTTCACCGGATGATCCGGCACGCAGTCCTCATAGGGGGAAACCTCTGCAATGACCTCGCTTCCCGCAGCTCCCATCCAGGCCTCATCCACCTCATTTTTTGTATTCCGCACCACATATTCCTCTCTATGCGCAATATAATAAGGGTATTGCTTTGGCTTGTGAATATAGGAAATCCCTTCCAAATCAAGCACTGTCTCCGGAATCCGGCTGTCATACCTTTTCACGTCCTCATACTGATAATCCTGCATCAAATAATCCCAGTATTTCTCCCGCGCCACTGCGGAAGGCTTCTGCTGGACCCTTCCGACGGTCCAAAATGCGTCTTTGGCCTCCTCCTGCGTCCTTTCGCTGATATAAAAGAGATTCACGCCCAGAGTGACCAGAAGGCTTGCCATCATCATGAGCAGCAGGAACAGGATCATTTTCACAGGAGTACGGCACATCTGTTTTACACTGTTTCTTAGCATGAAGAATCCACCTCCCCGGTCTTAGTCCGGTTTTTGAGGGCCGCCCGGTCCATGGCGGATACCAGCTTTCCATCGCGCAGGGTCAGCACCACATCTGCATCTCTTGCCACCTCCGGGTTGTGCGTAATTACGATCACGGTATATCCACCGCCATGCGCCAGTTCCTTAAGGATTTCCACAATATTTTTCTCATTTTCCGTGTCCAGATTTCCCGTCGGTTCGTCCGCCAGGATCACTCTGCCCCCGGATGCCATCGCCCTTGCGATCGCCACCCTCTGCTGCTCACCACCGCTCATCATCTGGGGGAATTGCCGGAAGCTTTTCTCTCCAAGCCCCACCTTCCCAATCAGCATTTGCGCCGTTTTCCTCGCCTCTTCCTTTTTCGTGCCGCGAAGCTCCATCGGGAACATGACATTTTCCAGCGCAGTAAGGAGCGGAAACAGATGGAATGCCTGATAGACCACGGACACCTGCTCACGACGGTATCTGTCACGGTCAAGCTGTGCCATGTCCTTTCCATCCACATAAATCCGCCCCTGAGTTGGAAGGTCCAGCCCCGCCAGCAAGGACAAAAAAGTGCTCTTTCCACTGCCGGACTCCCCGGTGACCGCGTACATCCTCCCCTCCTCAAACACAAAAGAAATGTCCCTTACTGCCTCTATCTTCTGATACTTTGTTTTATAGGAATAGCATACATGCTCTGCCTCTAATACACCCATCTTCTCACCCTCCTATTCTGATTTTGCCAGCACTTCCACAACGCTCATTTTCCCGAACATGACGACTGCTGCAACGGTCCCGGCAAAAAAGCATAGGAAAAATGCCGCAAAGCAGGCCAATGCCCAGCGAAAGTCAAGTCCGACAAGCCACATAGCCGCCGCACTTCCCACAAAGCCGCAGGTTAGCTCGATCGTGCCGTGCTCTATCAGATAAGAAGCAAGACAGCCTCCCGCGGGCACGCCAAGCGAGCGCATGACCGCATATTCCTGCCGCCTGCTGCCCGCAAGCAAATAGGAAGTGATGAATCCTGCCCCCGCCAAAGTGACGCAGATACCGGGGAGAATCATGCGGAGCATCTCATAGCCCTCGCCAAGACTTCCATAGGCGCGGATAAAGGTCTCATCGCAAAGCAGAAGTGCAAATCCTTCGATCGCGTACTGCGCTGTCGGAACGACTTCAAAAAAGTCCAGCTCATCCATTTCCGCCTTAAGTGCTTCCAGCTCCAGCGGATTTTTCACATAGAAAGAGCCTGAATCCGTGTAAAAGGGAATCCCCCGGGATCGGAAACTGTCCCTCGCCGTCTCCATCGGAATCATAATTTCGGGAATCATAACCTGATTGCCGGAGGAAGACTCTTTTAAATCCTCCTGGAACGTATCCGCAATCGTGCCCGCGATCGTGTACCTCACCTGCTCGAGCGGTTTTGCTATCATTTCCGTGTGCGTTTCTTTCTGGAACTGGTAATATTCCATGTCCAGAGTAAGCGCATCTCCCACCTTCATTCCATGCTTTTCCAGAAACGCCAAGGTGACCAGACACTCTTTCCTGTTCGATGTAAAAAACTCCTCCGCATCCTCCTTTTTTTGAAAAACAAGCATCTCCTCTTTGACGCCGCCAATCGCATACAGGCTGTTCACCGCCATAACGGCGCACTCCTCCTCTTCCAGTCTGCCGATGAGCTGCAGTGTGAATTTTGGCTCCTTCACATAATCCGACTTCATCACTCCGTCATAATAACTCTCCTTGATAAACAGCCCCGATTCCCGGGAACCCTGCAGGTTCGTAATCCGCCCTTCCACCGGGATCTTATCCGCCAGACCCAGTATCTGTTCCCTGCTTTTTACCAGATTTTCCGCATAGATGTCCAGAAATAAAATCACTACGATCCCTATCAGCATGTGCAGAATACTTTTGTATTTATATCGTCGAATATTGCGAAATGCCGTCCGCACATAGAACATACTCTTTCCTCCCCTCTTTCCATGATGTCTCTAATGATTATTACGAAAGGATGTGTGGGAAATCTATCCGTTTGAAATTTTTTCTGCATTTTAATGTGGATTTTTGTCTGGCGAAACCTCCAATTAGTTAAACTTTGCGCCAAAAAAGCAGACCCTTTATCTGCATATTGGCCAAATAAAATGATCTGCTTTCTAACTGTTACATTCCTTAAATTTTCAGTTTTCTCTATTTTTCACTCACTGCCTTGAACGCCTCGTCCAAATCTTCAATAATATCAGCAATATTTTCCGTCCCGATGGACAGACGAATGGTGTTCGGCTTAATTCCCTGATCTAATAACTCCTCCTCATTCAACTGCGAATGTGTCGTGGACGCCGGATGGATCACCAGAGACTTCACATCCGCCACATTTGCCAGAAGGGAGAATAATTCCAGATTATCGATAAAGGCTTTGGCTTTTTCGGCATCTCCTTTGATCTCAAATGTAAAAATAGAGCCTCCGCCATCCGGGAAATATTTCTGGTACAGTTCCTTTTGCAGCGGATCACTGGAAACGGACGGATGATGCACCGCCTCCACCTGCGGGTGATTATTCAAATACTCTACCACCTTAAGCGCATTTTCCACATGGCGTTCCACGCGAAGAGACAATGTCTCCAGCCCCTGGAGGAAGAAAAAAGCATGAAACGGCGATAATGTCGCGCCCGTATCCCGAAGAAGAATCGCGCGGATCTTCGTCACAAATGCTGCCGCGCCCACTGCTTTGGTAAAGCTGATTCCGTGGTAACTCGGGTTCGGCTCGGTAAGAGACGGAAATTTACCGCTTTCCTCCCAGTCAAATTTACCGCTGTCGACGATCACGCCCCCGATGGTGGTTCCATGTCCACCGATGAATTTCGTCGCAGAATGTACGACGATGTCTGCGCCGTACTCGATCGGGCGCACCAGATAAGGGGTCGCAAATGTATTGTCGATGACCAGCGGAATCTTGTGCGCATGAGCGATCCCGGCCAGTTTTTCAATATCTACCACATCGGAGTTGGGATTTCCCAGTGTCTCGATGAATACCGCTTTCGTATTATCCAGAATGGCACCTTCCACCTGCTCATAATCAAAGGGATCGACGAAAGTAGTGGTGATTCCATACTGTGGAAGAGTGTGCGCCAGCAAATTATAAGTGCCACCGTAAATATTTTTCGCCGCCACAATGTGATCCCCATTCTTGGCCAGGTTCTGGAACGTATAGGTAATCGCTGCCGCTCCGGAAGCCACGGCAAGAGCTGCCACTCCGCCCTCCAACGCCGCAATACGCTTCTCGAACACGTCCTCCGTGGGGTTGGTCAGTCTGCCGTAGATATTTCCCGCATCACTGAGTCCAAACCTAGCCGCAGCATGCTCACTGTTGCGAAATACATAAGAAGAAGTCTGGTAAATCGGAACCGCCCTTGCGTCTGTTACCGGATCGGGTTGTTCCTGTCCTACATGAAGCTGTAATGTCTCAAATCTAAATTCTCGCTCTGCTCTGGTTTTCTTGCTCATGATGTTGTCCTCCTGTTTTGTCAAATCAGATTGCATTTTCTATTAAGTTACTGTCAACTCTTTCATTGAATCCCTATAAAACCTATGGTATACTTAGGTTATGAAAAGAGAGGTGTAGATTTATGAAAATATCCACGAAAGGCCGTTATGCCCTGCGTATGCTTCTAGACCTTGCCCAGCACCGCAACAACGGTTACATTGCGCTAAAAGACATTGCCAAGCGCCAGGGAATTTCCAAAAAATATCTGGAACAGATCGTTCCTATGCTCAATCGTGCGGATATCCTGCTCAGAGGCCGCGGCTATCAAGGCGGCTACATGCTGGCCAAAGATCCCGGCTACTATACGGTAGGCGATATCCTGCGGATCACCGAAGGAAGTCTTGCACCTGTTGCCTGCCTGGAACAGGACCCCAACCTTTGTACGAGAAAAGACGAATGCATCACTCTTGCTGTATGGCAGGGTCTGTACCAGGTGGTAAATGAATATCTCGACGGAATCACCCTTCAGGATATCCTGGATCGTCAGGAAAATCTCCGCGGTAATGATTATGTGATCTAAGGGGCATCGGCATATGCCTGGTGTCTCTTTTCATGATCATATCTGCATAGCCGTCCAGAAAATGGGTCATCTTTGCGCTCGGCTTCATTCAGCTATTTTAATCACTATTCTGTAAACATCGGGGTAGACAAATATCGGTCTCCCGTATCCGGCAAAAGCACCACGATGGTTTTCCCTTCATTTTCAGGGCGCTTTGCCAGCTCTGCCGCCGCAAATACTGCCGCCCCTGCGGAGATTCCCACCAGAATGCCCTCGCGTCTTGCAATGGCTCTTCCTGCCGCAAAAGCATCTTCGTGATCCACTGCAATAATTTCATCATAAATATCCGTATTCAAGGTATCTGGTACAAATCCGGCCCCGATTCCCTGAATCTTGTGCGGTCCGGCCACCCCTTTGGAAAGTACGGGAGATGTGGACGGCTCCACCGCGACCACCTTCACCTGAGGATTCTTTGATTTTAAATATTCTCCCACTCCGGTAAGCGTCCCTCCGGTTCCTACACCTGCAACAAAGATATCTACGGTTCCGTCCGTATCTTCCCAGATTTCAGGGCCGGTCGTCCTGCGGTGCGCTTCCGGATTCGCCGGATTCGTGAACTGTCCCGGAATGAAGCTGTTCGGAATCTCCTTTGCCAGTTCCTCGGCCTTCTTAATCGCCCCTGTCATTCCTTTGGCTCCGTCTGTCAGAACGATCTCTGCGCCGTATGCTTTCAGAAGGTTCCTTCTCTCCACGCTCATCGTCTCCGGCATGGTCAGGATTGCCCGATAACCGCGCGCGGCTGCCACCGCTGCAAGTCCGATACCGGTATTACCGCTGGTCGGTTCAATAATGACGGAACCCGGAACTAACGTTCCTTTCTCCTCCGCATCTTCTATCATCGCTTTTCCGATTCTGTCCTTCACACTTCCCGCCGGATTAAAATACTCCAGCTTAGCAAGAAGCACCGCATTTAACTTCTGATCCTTCTCATAGTTCGCTAATTCCATAAGCGGCGTATGACCGATCAGTTCCGTGATTCCTCGATAAACTCTCATAATTACTCCTCCTGTTCTCATGTACCGGTATTACATATATATTTAATTCATATAATACCTACCTGTTTTATAGGCTTTATTCTAGCACCCAGATATTGCCATGTCAATACCAAATATAAAAATATATCTCGCAATAAAAAACCATATAATAAAACGCGGGAAGCCCCCTGCACATTCTTCCTCAGCGAAGCCTCCCGTCACATTCTTACATGATTTTAAAACCCTATTTTTCTTTTTTGCTGTTCGTATATTTTACCAGACCGCCGGCTGCAATCAGCTTCTGCATGAATTCCGGGAACGGCTGTCCCTGGAACTCGGTTCCTCTGGTCTTGTTGTAAATCTTCCCGGAATCAAAGTCTACTTCCACTTCATCCCCTGCTTCGATCCCTCTCGCCGCTTCCGGGCATTCGATGATTGGAAGTCCGATATTGATTGCATTCCGATAAAAAATCCGCGCAAAGGTCTCTGCGATGACACAGCTTACGCCTGCTGTTTTCAGACAGAGCGGTGCGTGTTCTCTGGAAGAACCGCAGCCAAAGTTCTTATTTGCCACGATCAGATCCCCCGGCTGTACTCTCTTAGCAAAAGTCGGATCGATATCGACCATAGCGTGGCTTGCCAGCTCCTTGGCATCGAAAGAGTTCAGATATCTTGCCGGAATGATCACGTCCGTATCTACATTGTCACCATATTTAAATACATGTCCCAGTGCTTTCATTATCTGTCACCTACTTTCTCAGGATTTGCAATACAGCCTGCGATGGCGCTGGCCGCCGCCACCTCCGGGGAGGCAAGATAGATCAGGGAATCAACATGACCCATTCTTCCTACGAAATTCCGGTTGGTCGTGGATACGCATTTCTCACCTGCTGCCATAACGCCCATATGTCCTCCCATACACGGTCCGCAGCTCGGCGTATTGACCGCACATCCCGCGTCAATGAAAATATCAATCAATCCTTCCTTGATACATTCCTTATAAATCTTCTGGGTCGCCGGAACAACCATAACACGCACATCCGGATGTACCGTGTGGCCCTTCAGGATTGCTGCCGCTTTTCTCATATCGCTCATCCGGCCGTTGGTGCAGGAACCGATGACTACCTGATCGATCTTGATTGGCTCCATCTCCTCAATCTCATCAATGGTCTTTGCATTACCCGGAAGATGCGGGAATGCCACCGTCGGGCGTACCTCTGCCAAATTGATGATAACTACCTCATCGTACTCGGCGTCCTCGTCCGCCGTATAGATCTGATAGCTCTTCTTTGTATGTTCCTTCAAATACTCTTCCGTCTTCTCATCTACCGGGAAGATTCCATTCTTCGCACCGGCCTCGATCGCCATATTTGCCATCGTGAACCGGTCGTCCATGGTCAGATTCGCAATACCGTCTCCGGTAAACTCCATTGATTTGTAGAGCGCTCCGTCCACTCCAATCTTTCCGATAATGTGCAGGATAATATCCTTACCCGTCACATACGGTCCCGGTTTCCCGGTGAGCACGAACTGAATCGCAGAGGGCACCTTGAACCAAAGCTCTCCCATAGCCATTCCCGTCGCAATATCGGTAGTCCCGACTCCCGTAGAGAATGCCCCTAATGCGCCATATGTACAGGTGTGGGAGTCCGCACCGATAATACACTCTCCGGTTGCCACCACGCCGGCCTCCGGCAGAATCGCATGTTCCACACCGGATTTACCCTGTTCAAAATACCAGCTGAGTCCCTGCGCCTTCGCGAACTCACGGATCGCTTTTGAATTCTCTGCCGACTTGATATCTTTATTGGGAGTAAAATGATCTGGTACCAAGACCACTTTGTCCTTGTCAAATACGTTCTCTGCCATCTCTCTGAAAATCGGCAGAGCCATAGGTCCGGTGATGTCGTTCGCCATCACTACGTCCAATTTGGCTTCGATGAGCTGTCCTGCCTCCACGCAGTCAAGTCCTGCATGAGCGGCAAGAATCTTCTGTGTCATCGTCATTCCCATGATGAAATTCCTCCTTTTATTTTCTCACTTTATAGTGTTATTGTACTATAGAATGCAGTGTACCACAATCTATAAGATTCTTGCAAGAACCAACGGCATATAGGTTAAGAACCATCAAGCATCACAGCATACACCCTATCTGATATACAATAAAACTTACAATCCACGCCACTGCAAGCTGGTATCCTACGATCAGCAGCGTCATTTTCCTGCTCTCCACTTCCCGTCGAATGGTCGCGATCGTTGCCGTACACGGCACATACAGCAGGCAGAATACCATCAGCGCATAGGCATTGGCCGCGCCGAAGCCCATACTTCCCAAAGTGGCAGTAAACGCCGCCATTCCGGCCTTCCCTGTCACATTGCTGATTCCGAACAGCACGCCACAACTGGAGACCACGACTTCCTTGGCCGCGATTCCCGCGATCAGCGCCACCACGATCTGCCAGTATCCAAGGCCCAGAGGTCTGAACAGCGGTACGATACCTTTTCCGATCATGGAACCAAAACTCTGGGAAATATCTGTCGTGTAGCCTGATGTTCCGAAATTCAGCAGCACCCACATAATAACGGACGCCACGAAGATCACGGTTCCCGCCTTCGTCAGATAATCCTTTACTTTCTCCCACACATAGATGGCGATCGTCCGCGCATTCGGCGTCTTATATTCCGGCAGCTCTATCAAAAGATTATGCTCCGCCTTGCTTCCATCCACCTTGGACAGGACGAATGCCGTTGCAATCGCCACAACGATTCCCAGCAAATACATGGAGTAGCAGACAAGCATCGCGCGTTTTCCAAAAAACAGGGACGAGAACAGCACATAAATCGGAAGTCTCGCACTGCAGGACATAAACGGCGTAATAAGTATTGTTTTCAAGCGGTCTTTCCGGTGCTCCAGCGCTCTTGATGCCATAACTGCCGGAACTGAACATCCGAAGCCGAGAAGCAGAGGAATAAATGCCCTTCCCGAAAGCCCAAGACTGCTCATGATATCATCCATCACAAACGCCACCCGCGCCATATAACCACTGTCCTCCAGAAAGGCCAGGGCAAGGAACAGGATGAAAATATTCGGCAGGAAGGTCAGGATTCCGCCCACGCCGGAAATGATTCCGTCTACCACAAGGGAAATCAGCATATCGCTGGTATGTAGCGCCGTCAGACCCTCAAAAACAAAATTGCCGAACATCTCAAGGCCAATCTCAAAATATCCCTTCAGCCAGTCCCCGATCGTAAAGGTCAGGAAAAATACCAGCGCCATGATTCCAAGGAAAATCGGAAGACCCAGGTATTTATGCGTCATATAGCGGTCCACCTTGTCCGTCTTCTGCGCTTTGGCGTCTTTATTTACCAGCGCTTCCTCAATCACTTCCTCGATAAAATCATATTTTTGATTGATGATCTCTTTCTCACAATTTTCAAGAAGCTCTTTTTCTATCGTAATCGGGTGGCTTTCCATCACCTCCGCATCATTTTCCAGATATTTGATTGCATGCCACCTCGGATTGGAAATCTCCGGATAACTCTGGATCAGGGTCTCGGAAATCAGATCGATCTTATCCTCGATCTCATCCCGGTATACCATCGCATATTCGGAATGATGATTGTGAACATGCTGCGACGGCTTCCGGTTTGCATGGTGATGGATCAGCGGATCTCTCACTTCCAGATCCTGGTGATGTGCAACAGCGTGCATCAGGATCGAAAGCCCGCTCCGCTTTCTTGCGGACACCGGAATCGTAGGGATTCCCAGCATCTCCGGAAGGCGGTGCAGATCCAGCTCCATTCCGCGCTCCTCCACGATATCCATCATATTGAGCGCCAGCACCACCGGTTTACCCAGCTCGATGAGCTGAAGCGTCAGATACAGATTCCTCTCCAGACAGGACGCGTCTACTACATCCACAATGACATCGACTTCATCACTTAAAATGCACTGTCTGGACACTTTTTCTTCCATAGTATAAGAGGTCAGACTGTAAATGCCGGGAAGATCTATAAGCTTATATTCCTGCCCGTCATAGATCGTCTTTCCTTCCTTCTTTTCCACCGTAACTCCCGGCCAGTTGGCCACTTTTAGGTTTGCCCCGGTATAGGCGTTGAAAAGAGTCGTCTTTCCACAATTCGGATTCCCGATAAATGCGACGCTTACCGGCTTACTCATGATCCTCTCCCCCTTCTACCGTAATATGCTCGGCAATTCTTTTGCCAAGCGCGAAGCGGGTGCCGCGGAACTTTACGGTGAGCGCTCCCTTTTTGTCATTATTCAGCACCGTGATCTTCGCCCCTTCCGTAAGTCCAAGCGCTTCCAGACGGCGTTCCAGTCCTAATTCCAGGTCAATCATTTTTACCTCATAGGTTCGATTATTTTTTCCTTCTTTTAAATTCATGATCCTTATCTCCTCGTGTATTCCGTACCTATTATAGACCCGAATCTACTGTTACCGCAAGAATTAATGAAACTTTTTCCCAATAATGATGCGTTTTTATAATCATTTTCTATACTCTGCTGCCTACATTACCAATTCACGATGCAAAAAATACAATCCCTGAATCCCCTCTTACCGCTTTTTCCATAACCTGTCTTCAAAATTTCTTCTATATTTATATTTCCCGCATTTACAACCGGCAATTTTTTGTATATAATATGAAACACTTGGCGAGGTACACTTTTTCTGTGAAAATTCCAAAGGAGATTTTATCATGAATGAATTATATTTTTTTATCCTGTACTTTTTTGTTTACGGTTTCCTCGGCTGGTGCACGGAGGTCGCTTTCGCGGCATGGAAGACGCACCACTTCGTAAACCGTGGGTTTTTAAACGGACCTATCTGCCCCATTTACGGGATCGGCGTCGGAATCGTTGTGATGTTCCTGACCCCGTATAAATCCAACCTAATCCTGCTTTACATCACAAGTATTATTCTTGTGACTGCGCTGGAATGGCTGACCGGCTTTATTCTTGAAAAAATATTTCATAATAAATGGTGGGACTATTCCGATATGCCCCTGAATTTAAACGGCTATGTCTGCCTGCTTTTTTCTCTGATCTGGGGCGTAGCCTGCGTGTTGATCGTTGACTTCATCCACCCACTGATCCACAGGGTACTGGCGTTCATTCCACTGCCTGTCACCATTCCCGTTATGACGATTTTAGGAATTGCCATGTTTGCCGACCTGTACATCACAGCATCCGGCATCCTGAAGATGAACAAACGTCTGGAGACCATGCAGCAGATTGCAAACGAATTGCACGATATTTCGGACAGGCTCGGGGAAAATATTTACCGCACGACCATCTCTGCCATCGAAAAGCAGGATGAACTTATTGATACCGTCTCCGAGAAGCAGGACGAATGGAAGGAAGTCTTCTCCGAGAGACAGGAAGCTTTCAAAGATGCACTGGTCGAAAAGCGCGAAGATATCTCAGAAACCCTGGAAAATGTTTCGGAAGCTCTGGAAAATGTTTCCGAGACCCTGGATACCGTCTCCGACGAAGTAAAGGCCCGGATTTCTGATCTGTACAAGCGCTACAAAGAATACACGGAGAACAATGACCGGATTCAGAAGCGTCTTCTTAATGCATTCCCTAAAATGCAGAGCCGCAGATACCAGGAGATGCTGAGCGAAGTTCGGCGGAGGATAGATTCTTATATGGATAATAAAAAATAGAAGGTTACGCGCCAAATTACGCTAAACGACCGATAAGTTTTTCCATATATGTCTGCTCACGAGGTACTTAAATATGACGGATAATAGGTCTCATAGATACAATTAAATAAAAAGAGAGGAAAATCAGACAAGAAACAAATCTGATTTTCCTCTTTTTTATTTAATATTTCCTCTTTATCTCACTTAAATATGGCATCTCAATCGGGTCGATCGGATCGATGGGCTGTTCCGCCTGAATCTTGTCCTTTCTTCCCCGCATCCGAAGCAGCGCCCCGCCAAAATTATAGAGCCAAAAAGAATATACCAGCAGCTTATTCGCCCTTCCCATCTTATCCTTCGTGGTGCCGGTGTAAAATCCGCCTTTGGCCTGTATCGGCTTCCTGCTGCGTATCTGTTGAATCAGATCCAGCTCCGTCTTGATCGGATCCTCGAATTCCGTATACGCCATTCCCACGCAGTCCGGCCTGTGAGCGTCGCTTCCGCCCACTCCAATCTTCCCGTATTCCTCGGCCAGCTTTCTTGCCCCTTCATTCGATTCCGGGGACTCACAGGCGTTGAATACCTCAACAAAATCAAACTGCTCCATCAACTCCGGCGTTTTCTTAAAACATTTCGTGTGTGTAAAGCTGAGATATTTCTCCCCGCAGGGATGAGCCGGTCCACAGATTCCGCCGTGGTGATGCACGAAATTAATCAGAAGAGAAAGCGGCAGCCCCCTTAGTTCAAGAAGACGCATACGCACCCCCTGCGGCATAATGACCAGAATATGTCCCGCATCCCGGGTATCGTATTCGATCCCTTTGAGTACCACAAAATCCGGGTGCTCCTTGTCCTTCATCTGATATTTCCAATGCCGGTAACCATTATATGTGTCGTGATCGGTCACCACCATACCGTCGATTCCTTTATCTTTTAGTATCGAAATAAATTCCCCCAACGGCACTTTACTGTCGAGCGAGCCTTCCTTCACATGACAGTGCATATCAATTCTCATACACACCACTCCTCTCTTTGACAGTCAGATCCTCTGCTGAATATATCAGACCTTTTTACCCGCACAGCATGATCGCTGTACCAGCAACACATTTTTCTAATAGTCGTCGTCTTCGTCATCAGCATCCAGTATCGCTCTGGCCTTATCTATTTCCGACTCTACGGAATGCTCTTCTTTGATTGCCTGAGCGCGTTTACGATCTCTTCTTTTGATCTCGCCGGATTTCATGGTAAACTGAATCACCATGCCAAGGATAATGAGTACCACATATATAGCCACACATACGTATGGATTTTTGAGCCCGCTAAGTCCTGCGACCGCCCCGCCAAGTCCAAAACCACCATATATGGAAGTGACCACAATTACCATCGGTTCGAACCAGATCACTGCCAGAACGGCAAGGATTAACGCAACTACCGCAGCAATTCCCACAAAAATCCGATTATGAAATCCCAAAAGGCTGATAGCAATTCCACTGATAGCCGTAAAACTAAAGATAAACGCCCCAAACCGTTTGAAAATACCACTCAAAACGGCGATGACCACTGCAGATACGCCTGTAACGATCAGAAACACGTTCACCTCAAGTCCCAGCGCCAGGCTGACTGCAGCGCCTACGACAGCTCCCGCCGCCAGACCTGCAAGCACATTCCAGAGCCGTATCAGCTTCAAACCCAGCACGCAGATCAAAAGTGACACCACCGCGTTCACTGCCAGAACCGGTACAGTTAACTCTGCTCCTGTTTCCAGTATCGCTTCCGGATTACTTGTCAGACTATTTATCAAAGTGTTGATCTCTCCCATTAGAATCTCCTCCTCCGTATTAATTATTCCTCTCCTTCAATATTCATATCCCGCTTCACGGATTCCTCTTCCCAGAGTCTCCCTATTCTTCCGTTTCTGTGTCGGTACTCTTGATTGTTACTCCCTGTTTAACAAAATCGATCTTATTCCATGTGCTCTTATGCACCTTTACACCCGCATCTTTTCTCCACTTTTCGCAGGTATCATTGAACAACTCCTGCTTTCTCTCAGAGACGATGGTGGTCTTCTTCGTATCCGTTGCCTCCCTGTCAAGAAGACTGATCAGCTTTCCTACATAATATGCAGAAGTGTCTTCTACCACTGTGGTGACCTCTCCCTCTTTCAGCATATCTGCCGCAATCAGAAGATTCTGTGGAAGTGAGGTCGACTCATCATCAAAAGTAACGCTCGTGGCCTCATAGCCCTGCTCTTTTGCAAATGCCTCAAAGTCGTCGGCGTCTGCCGCACCATTTTTGAATGCTTCCGCCTTCTCCTTCAGCTCTGCCTTCTCCTCATCAGAAAGCGTGGTCTGATTGCCGTCTGCGTCCGTCGTGGTAAATGGAAACCGCACATACTGCAGCTTCTTCTGTGCTGCCTCCTCGTCGGAAACCTCAGTATCCGCGCCTTTGCCGATCTCTACACGCATCTTTTCCTGGATAGTCAAAAGCTCCAGCACCTTCTGTACCGTCGCCGCATCTCCTGAGATCACTTCCTTTTCTTCCTTCCCGTTCGCATCGGCAAAGCTCTCGGCTGCTTTCTTGATATTCTCCTTCTCCTCATCTGTCAGTTCAACATTGTATTCTGATTTGTGTGCGTCAAGTACATACAATGTCTCTAAGGATTCCATGATAGATTCTTTTATACTCTCCTCATACGTCTTTCCGTCCTGTGCTTCGCCAGCCCACAGGTCGGTTCCCATGAAGCTCGCATAATAGGTCTCATACTGTGCCTGCTGATAACGGGCGTAAAAATTCGCCACATCTGCTGTGATTTTCTCCTCACCCACTTCTGCGACCACCGCGCTTCCATCTAATTTTCCACAGCCTGTTATAGCCGCAGCCGTCATTGCTGCCGCCAGAACAAGCGAAACTATTCTTTTCTTCATTGAAAAAATCCTCCTTCGTTGTATCCCATCGCACGCCTTTTTCGGTGTACACGTTATAGTATAGCGTTTTTTAACATGACTGGCAATCATTTTCACAAAAAATGCATATTATTATCTCGATACGATTGCCCTATACCACAAGAGCATAAACTCTCACCAGTGTTCTTCATTATATCACTTCTGCAAGTACCAGAGAATGAATGTCTGATACCACACCGTTTATCTTCTCCAGCACCTCCTGATCCTTCTCCTTTTTCTTCCTGCGAAGATCCCTATAAATAAAATACGGAATCGCCTCCGCCTTAAAATTCAGCTCCCCGTTATATTTCTTCAAAAGCTGCGGGATCGCCTGCACATTTACCTTCGCTTTTTCATACATGGTAAACCGGAATTCTTCTCCTTTTTGTTCCACCGCCGTAATGTAAGCGCTGTGCGCAAAGGCCTTTAGCTGCGAAATTGCAAGAAGCTGCTGCACCTTTTTGGGCGGCTCCCCAAAACGGTCGATCAGCTCCTCCAGCATATCGTCCTTGTCCTCCTGCGTCTCGATCGCCGCTATCCGCTTATAAATATCCAGCTTCTGATATTCATTCGGAATATAGGACGGTGGAATAAAGGCATCGATATTCAGATCGATGGTCGTCGTAAAGAGATCCTCCGGCAGTTCTCCTTTCAGATGCCGGACCGCTTCATTTAACATCTTACAGTACAGATCGTATCCTACCGCCTCCATATGGCCGTGCTGCTCCTCACCCAAAAGGTTTCCGGCCCCGCGGATCTCCAGATCCCGCATGGCAATCTTGACGCCGGAGCCAAGATCCGTAAACTCCCGAATCGCCGCCAGCCGTTTCTCCGCCACCTCCTTAAGCAGTTTATCTCTTCGGTAAAGCAGGAAAGCGTAGGCCATGCGGTTGGATCTTCCCACGCGCCCTCTGAGCTGGTAGAGCTGAGAGAGTCCCATCTTATCCGCGTCGTGGATAATGATCGTATTTACATTGGAAATATCAAGTCCCGTCTCGATGATTGTGGTGGACACCAGCACGTCGATCTCTCCATTTATAAACTCGTACATGATCCGCTCCAGCTGGTGCTCCCGCATCTGACCATGCGCAGAAACCACCGTCGCCTCCGGCACCAGATTCTGAATGCGCGCCGTCACCTCCGCGATATCCTTGACACGATTATACACATAATAGACCTGGCCGCCCCGGGAAAGTTCACGCTCGATGGCTTCCCTGACCATCTCATCGCTGAACTCCATCACATACGTCTGGATCGGCATACGATCCATCGGCGCCTCCTCCAGCACACTCATATCCCGGATTCCGATCAGACTCATGTGGAGGGTACGCGGAATCGGCGTTGCCGTAAGCGTCAGAACGTCCACATTTTCCTTCAGCTTCTTGATCTTCTCCTTATGCTGTACGCCAAATCGCTGTTCCTCATCTATGACCAAAAGCCCCAGATCCTTGAACTGTACATCTTTGCTGAGGACACGATGCGTACCGATCAGAATGTCCACCTGTCCCTTCTTCAGATCCTGGAGCGTCTTCTTCTGCTGCGCAGGCGTGCGGAAACGGCAGAGCAGATCCACCCGCACCGGAAATTCCTTCATACGCTGGATAAAGGTGTTGTAGTGCTGCTGCGCCAGAATCGTGGTCGGCACCAGATACACCACCTGCTTATTCTCCTGCACCGCCTTGAACGCTGCCCGAATGGCGATTTCCGTTTTCCCGAATCCCACGTCCCCGCAGATCAGGCGGTCCATGATCTTCGGGCTCTCCATATCCCGCTTGGCCGCCTCGATCGCCAGGCGCTGATCCTCCGTCTCCTCAAAAGGAAACATCTCCTCAAACTCCCGCTGCCACACGGTATCTTTCTCATATACATAGCCCACCTTCGACTGGCGCGCCGCGTAAAGCTCCACCAGATCCCTGGCAATCTGCTGCACCGCACCGCGCACCCGCGTCTTGGTACGGCTCCACTCCTGACCTCCCAGCTTGTTAAGCCGTGGCTTCCTGGCATCGGCGCTGGCGTATTTCTGGATCAGGTCAAGCTGCGTCGCCGGAATATACAGATTCCCGCCGTCCGCATAGGAAATCTTCATGTAATCCTTGATCACCCTGTCGACCTCGATTTTTTCGATTCCCTTGTAAATGCCCAGCCCGTGATTCTCATGCACCACATAGTCCCCTGCTTTCAAATCGGAAAAATTCTGGATCTTCTGCCCTTCATATGCCTTTCTCTTCTTTTTCTTCCGGCTCTTCCCGAAAATATCCGTCTCGGAGATCACCATGAACTTGATCATCGGATACTCGTATCCCACTTCCACATGCCCGTAACAGACCATGATCTCCCGCGGCATCACTTCCCGCTCACTGTCTTCGCTATAAAAGCTGTTCAGATCGTAGTCCCGCAGATCCTCCGCCAGTCGTTTCGCCCGGGTCCTGGACCCGGAGATCAGTATCGTCCGATATCCATTCCGCTTCAGACGCTTCAGATCCTGGGTCAGCATCTCGAAGCTGTTGTTATAAGGATTCACACTTTTGACCTGGAGAGGGTATGTCTTGTTTACCAAAAACGGTCTGCATTTTGTTTCTAAAGCACTAAATCCAATCATTTGATAACGATTTAGTTTCTTTACAATCTCGTCCACCGTGAAAAACTCCGGCTTTAAGCCTCCTAAAGCAGAGCGGTCCTCGGTCTCCTCCCGCATTCTGCCGGCCTTTTCTACTTCCTCTTCCACTTTCTGCCCCTTCTCCAACAGGCGAACAGGCTCATCAAGAAATATTAAACTTTCTTTTTTATCTATATAGTCTATAAAAGAAACTTTTTCATCTCCATAAGGCATCTCATCTGCCGGGTACAGCACGATCTCTTCCAGATTCTCGATCGAGCGCTGGCTGTCCACGTCAAACGTCCGGATCGAGTCGATCTCATCTCCCCAGAACTCAATACGGATCGGCACCTCTTCCGTCAGAGGATAAATATCAAGAATTCCTCCCCTTACCGCAAACTGGCCGGGGCCTTCCACCTGGACCTCCCGCTCGTATCCCAGATGTGCGATCTTCTCCTGAAGAGCGGAAAAATCCCATGTCTCACCCACCTTAAGGGTGCACACCTTCCCGCGTATGACCTCCAGGGGCGCCAGAGCGTCCATAAATCCGTCAAAGGTCGTAATGACCGCGATCTCTTTATTTTCCAGAAGAGCCTGGACCACTTCCATTCTCTTTTGTACCAGTAATTTCCCATGAATATCTGCCTGATAAAAGAGCAGATCCTTTGCAGGATAGTACACGACCCTCTCCGTAAGGAAACGATATTCTTCATACATCTGTTTCGCCTTTTCCTCACCGGAAAGAACGATGACTGTGATAGGACAGCCATCGCTAAGTGCATAGATCATATGGGTCTTCTGAGAAGTGACGCAGCCGGACACAAGAAGCATTCCCGGCTTTTTCTGCCGCTGTTTTTGGAGTTCTTCAAATTCAGCCAGCTCCAAAAGAGGCGTTTTTAACGCTTTCATCTTTCCTTACTCCTTCATTTCCCTTTTCTTGTTATACTCATTCATCGCCTGGTCCACCTCGCGGTTCACGATCAGCGCCGCCGCTTCTGCCGCCAAACCGTAAGCCTCCTCCATCTGCCCTCTCTCTCCCTTTGAGAAATGTCCCAGCACATAATCTGCCAGATCATACCCCTTAGGCTTTTCTCCCACGCCTACCTTGATCCGGGGAAACACGTTCGTCCCCAGATGCGCAATGATATTCTTCAGTCCGTTGTGCCCCCCGGCACTGCCCTTTTTACGAATCCTGAGCTGCCCCACGTCCAGACTGATATCGTCATGGATCACGAGCAGTTCTTCCTCAGGGTCGACCTTATAGTATTCCACAAGGCTAATGATGCTCTCTCCGCTCAAATTCATGTACGTCTGCGGTTTTGCCAGAATCACCTTCTGGCCGGCGATGATTCCCTTGCCAATATAAGCGCGGTGCTTTCTCGTATCCACCGGTATATTATATTTTTCCGCCAGTAAATCTATCACATCAAATCCTACATTATGCCTGGTTCCCTTGTATCTGTCGTCCGGATTACCAAGTCCCGCTATGATAAACATCTCTTTCACCTCTTATTTCATTTCCTTTGGTCCACGTTCCTATTCTACTAAATCGCTCCTCATTTGTCACGCAAAACAAGCATAAATTTTCTCCTGTTTTCATATATTGTGTTAGACAGCAAATTACGGGATATGAATACATATGCTTTAATCGGGAGGTTACTATGAGTTCCAAAACCAAAATCATCGTCCTTCACATGAGGGAAATCATCTACACGGCCATCTTCGCCGTACTCGGGATCGTGATCCTATGCCTTTTATTCTTCATGTTCTTCTCCGGAGAGAAAAAAAGCGCTGCCGGACAGAAGAAGTATGCTCCGGGAATCTACACCTCCACTGTAACCCTGAACAATACGAATCTGGAAGTGGAAGTTGCAGTGGATAAGCAAAAGATCAACTCTATCCGCATCAGCAATCTGGACGAAACCGTCACCGCCATGTATCCTCTGATCCAGCCTGCGATCGAGGAGCTTGCCGATCAGATTTTGGAAAGCCAGTCGCTTGACAATATTCAGCTCTCCGAAGACAATCCCTACACTTCACAAATCCTGCTAAATGCCATCGACGAGGCACTCAAAAAGGCCGTAGTATCTTAAAACTACGGCCTTTATCCATTCTTTTCTTACCCTTCTACGATCAGGTACTGTCCACTCGGAAGTATGAATACTTCAGAAGCCTCCTCCAGCTCCTCGTCGCTCATTCCTTCCACATCAGCACCGCTCTCCTCAAAATATTCTCTGACCTCTTTCATAGAATCTACGATCACTGCCATGCAGTCCTCAAGAAATGCTTCTGCTTCCTCCAGGGTCTCGGCCACCGGTTCATCAAATAACTGCGACTGCCTCTTAATAAAGGTCCTCAGACAATCCTCGTCGTACTCAAACATATTGATATACCCTCCTTGGTCTTAGTGCAGTGAATCACTGACATCAGCAGTCTTATACTAAAACACTACACTAGCTATAAGTGATTCTAAAGGAATCTCAACAACTCTTCTGCGTGATCTATGACGGCATCTGCGCCGGAAGCATTTAAAATTTCTCTCGATCTGAAGCCCCAGGCTGCACCGATGGTGAGAAGGTGCGCCGCCTTCCCGGTCTTCATATCCACCTCGGAATCTCCAAGATAGATTCCCTCCCCGGGTTCTGCGCCCAGCCGGTCAAGAATCTGGTAGACTCCCGCCGGATCCGGTTTTCTCGGAATCTCGTCACACTGCCCCTGAATCATCTCGAATACTCCTGTTCCAAAAATCGTCTCCACCACATCGACCGCCTGTCTGTGCGGTTTATTGGAAAGAACGGCCAGGCTGATTTTTCGCGCCTTAAGTTCCTTAAGCATCTTAGCAACTCCATCGTAAGGCGCAACATGGTAGTTACAGTTCTCTCCAAATATTCTGCCGTAGATCTGCATTCCCTCTTCTATTCTCACGAGCTTTGCATCTCCTGACGCTCTCAAAGCACATTCCATCAGGACTCTTGCTCCATTTCCTACGAACTGCCGGCATTGCTGTGATGTAATCGAATTTAGTCCCATCTCCTTCAATGTCTCATTCACCGAGAAAGTCAGGGATTCCAGGGTATCTGTCAGGGTTCCGTCCAAATCAAATATACACGCTTTAATCATTGTCTCTCTCCTTGTCTATGATTATCATAGTATGAACCCTGTCAAATTTCAATATAAAAATACGTTTTTTAGTCAAAATGTTTATTCTAAATACTGACGCATAGCCTTAAGCGCCCCCTTCTCCAGTCTGCTGACCTGAGCCTGCGAGATCTGGATCTCCTGGGCCACCTCCATCTGCGTTTTTCCCTCAAAAAAACGCAGTTTAATAATGTATCTCTCCCTCTCCCCCAAACGCTCCATAGCCGCCTGCAAAGACAGATCCTCCACCCATCTTTCTTCCTTGTTCTTTTTATCACTGATCTGATCCATGACATAGAGGGCGTCCCCGTTATCGTTGTAGACCGGCTCATTCAGGCTTACAGGCATCTGAATCGCGTCCAGGGCATATACGATATCCTCCTTGGAAATGCCGATCTCCTCCGCGATTTCCTGCACCGTCGGCTCCTTTAAGTTCTTGCGGATATAATTTTCCTTTGCATAGATCGCTTTGTAGGCCGTATCCCGCAGCGAACGGCTGACCCGAATAGAATTATTGTCCCGCATATAGCGCCTGATCTCGCCGATGATCATCGGGACCGCATAGGTGGAGAATTTCACCTCCAGATCCGGGTTAAAATTATTGATTGCCTTGATCAGCCCGATGCAGCCGATTTGAAACAGGTCGTCGGGATTTTCCCCGCTGGATACGAAACGTTTGATCACACTTAAGACCAGCCGCAGATTTCCCTTAATGTAACGTTCCTTTGCCGCCTCGTCTCCCTGTTTGATGCGGACAAACAGAGCCTCCTTCTCTTCTTCATTCAGAAGCGGCAGCTTTGCCGTATTGACTCCGCAGATTTCTACTTTATTCAGTGCCATGTCTTATGTCCTCCTAACCAATTCCAGTTAGTAGAATTTTTCCTCGAATGGAATTCATTTATACGAATGTGGGGAAAATATAAAAAATATTAGACCTTGACATTTTATTTCCATAAACAGCGAGCCAAGTGACCATCTTGCATGGCTGCCGCCTTAAGGGAAACCGGAACAGTTTACTATTTTTTAATATATATTTTTGTTCTTACAGTTACAGATTTAACAAATATATAGTATAATATGATATATCTAAATCAAAATACAGCCGCAGATTCCAGCATTTTGCACAACATTTCTCCACTTTCGTGGGATTGCAGGATACTTTTATCACGGACTGTCCAAAGGAGTTGACGTATATGAAACTTACATTTATCGGTGCCGCTCATGAAGTTACGGGAAGCTGCCATTATCTGGAGGCCTGTGGGAAGCATATCCTGATAGACTGCGGTATGGAGCAGGGCCCGGATCTCTATGAGAACCAGGAGATTCCGGTCGCCGCCTCAGACATTGATTACGTCCTGCTCACGCACGCGCACATCGATCATTCCGGCAACCTGCCTCTGCTTTCCAAACACGGCTTTACCGGGGAGGTGATCTCCACCTTCGCCACCAGCGATCTGGCAAATATCATGCTTCGCGACAGCGCGCATATCCAGATGTTCGAGGCAGAATGGCGCAACAGAAAGGCAAAACGTTCCGGCGCTCCGCTTTATGAGCCTGTATACTCGATGGAGGACGCGGAAAATGTTATCAGCCGCTTTTCTCCCATCGATTATGACCAGACGATCACCCTCTGCGAGGGAATCCAGGTGCGTTTTACGGACGTCGGCCATCTGCTCGGTTCCTCCTGCATCGAGGTCTGGATCACGGAAGACGGCACCACGAAGAAGATTGTTTTTTCCGGCGACGTGGGAAATACGAATCAACCCATCATCAAGAATCCGCAGAAGGTCGCGGAAGCGGATTATGTGGTCATCGAATCCACCTATGGCGACCGGATCCACTCCGACCACAAACCGGATTATGTCGGAGATTTTACCCGGATACTGCGCGAGACCTTTGCCAAAGGCGGCAATGTGGTCATTCCTTCCTTTGCGGTAGGGCGCACACAGGAACTCCTGTATTTTATCAGAGAGATCAAAGAAAACAATCTATTACCGGAATATCCTGGATTTGAAGTTTATGTAGACAGTCCGCTTGCCATCGAGGCCACCAATGCATTTCGCAAGAATATCTACTCCTGCTTCGATGAGGACGCCATGGCCCTGATAGACAAAGGAACCAACCCTTTGATCTTCCCGGGCCTTAAGACGACGATCACCAGCGACGAATCAAAGGGAATCAATATTAACGACGAACCCAAGGTCATCATCTCCGCTTCCGGCATGTGCGACGCCGGACGAATCCGCCACCACTTGAAGCATAATCTCTGGCGGAAAGAATGTACGATCCTGTTCGTGGGCTACCAGGCCGCAGGAACCCTCGGCAGAAAGCTCATCGAGGGAGCCCAAAGTGTGAAGCTCTTCGGTGAAAATGTGGAAGTAAACGCGCGAATCGAGTCGCTTAAGGGCATCAGCGGACACGCAGATATGAACGGTCTTTTAGACTGGCTTGACGGCTTCCAGAAAAAACCGGAGCATGTGTTCGTGGTACACGGCGAAGATACCGTCACCGATTCCTTTGCCGGGACGATAACCGAGCGATTTGGTATACCGGCATTCGCCCCCTATTCCGGCGGATGCGTAGATCTTGCGACCGATACGATCTTATGTCCGGGAATCCGCTCACCGAAGCGCGCGGTAGAAAAACCGACACGCCAGAGGGCAAGAGAAGCCTTTGAACGTGTTGTGGCGGCAGCGAAACGGCTTATGGCTGTCGTGCTTAAGAATGAAGGTCTGGCGAATAAGGATCTGGCGAAATTTGAGGCGCAGATTTTGAATTTGGCGGATAAGTGGGATAGGGAGATTTGAAAGGTTTTGTAGTCCGCAGGACAGGGGGAAGGTGATTGCTCCGACGCTAAAGCTCACTGCGGCTAGTGCACGAAACTGTAAATGTCCCAGGCAGGCGGCGTGTGGGCCTTCTGCCTGGGGCATTAACATTTTCGGCACGGATCCTCCGTGAGCGCCGCTTAACCTGCGCAATCTCCTTCCCCCTGTCCTGCTCACTCAAAATTTCGGCATACTGGTGAAGTTGTGTGGGGGACGTGTTTGGTAATGGGCGGAATAAAGCCAGATTGGCAGGAATCATTTTCCCCTTGCGACCTCCGCTAGGTGCCTCCCGCCCCGGCGGTCTACAACACCCGCCCTAATTCCCTGCGCAGCCTCTGCATAATTTTTTTCTCGAGCCGGGAAATATAGGATTGGGAGATTCCCAACTGGTCGGCAACCTCTTTTTGGGTCTTTTCTTCTCCGTCTGTGGTTCCGAGGCCGAAGCGCATCTGGACGATGGTTCTTTCACGCGAGCTTAGGCGGCTGATGGCTTTTATGAGGAGTTTCCGCTCTGCTTCATTTTCCATGTCGCGGTAAATGGTGTCCTCCTCGGTTCCCAGGATATCGGAAAGGAGGAGTTCGTTGCCGTCCCAGTCTACGTTCAGGGGCTCGTCGATGGAGACCTCCATCTTGGTCTTGCTGTTGCGGCGCAGATACATAAGGATCTCGTTTTCGATGCAGCGTGACGCGTAGGTGGCAAGTTTAATCTTTTTGTCCGGGTTGAAGGTGTTGATCGCTTTGATCAGGCCGATGGTGCCGATAGAGATCAGGTCTTCCACTCCCACTCCGGTGTTATCGAATTTTTTGGCTATGTATACGACCAGGCGCAGATTGTGCTCGATCAGTAATTTCTTTCCTTTTTCGTCCTCTTCGGTTCCCAGCCAGGAAATGGCTTTCGCCTCGTCCACCGCTTCTAAGGGGGCGGGAAGTACGTCGGAACCGCCGATGTAATGGATATCCTGTTTTTCCGGAAACAGGATCGTGCGGAAGGTGGGAATCATTTTCAGTTTAAATTGATTGGGCATAGCAACTTTTATCATCATCTTTTTTCCTCCTAGCATTCTTCAGGGTGCAATATCATTTCAAAGGTTCCATTTCCAAATTGCTGCTGTCCGGAAATTCCGAGAAGGGGGTTTTCGATCACTTTCTCAGAATCCAGATGCAGGCAGATTTTCTCAATCGTAATTACCGGTAACAGATTCTCTCCGCTTTGGATCGTGTGGTATGGTATATACCTCACTTTTTGTATTTTTTCATTATCAGTTAACTTTTCTATTGCTTTTCTACTAATTATGTGAACAGGCTTTCCAGTCAGTGCATCTTTCAGGCTATTTCCGCTGTCAATGACTGCATTTACCCGTATCGTTTTCTCTCCCAGATACAGCGTCGCTTCCACGTGGCTTCCCTTCATTTTCCAGAATTTTTCCAGAAATGTAAGGAGAGCCCACACCAGATGATAGCTGACGATCAGAGCCGCAAGGAACAGGATTCCGATTCGGAACCGCCCGTGCAGATAGCTGCCAAGCCATGTCAGGATCCCTCCGTAGAGGAAGCTGATGAGATATAGCAGAAGCCATGCCCTGATAAAGGTTCTGGTCTCTTTTATTTTCAGCCCGATCTTAATCATTCCTGCACTGACCAGTGCGTGAAAGCAGATGAATTTTACGGCAGATGCTGCGGGAATGCAGATGACAATGCAGGTTCCCGCAGCGCCGGCAAATGCTCCTAAAAGGACATGGAAATGAGTGGCAGAACATTTCAGTATCCTTTTTTCTGTCAGGAGCACCAGATAATCCATGACGAAATTTACAAGGAAAAATACGTCTATGTATAATTCATACTGCACATCGGCGCCTTCTTTCTCTTCAGATACAAAATCGATTTGGTACTTAAGCAAGGTCTATTATATCGAAAGGCGTTTTGATATTTTGTCAGAAGATGCCATGCCCCCTTATTTTTCTTCGACACCCCAGTTTTTGGGAGATGCGTCTTGAAAATGTCGAAATGTTTATTTTTTCTATTGAAAATACAGTCGAAATGAAAGAATTTGGAATAATTCAGAGTGAAAAATTACTTTGAAATGTACTTGACACACTTAGTGGTAGATTAAAACTACTGCCATCACAAGATATGTTTTTTCTTCCTGTCATAGATGCTCACATGTCATGCACCCCAAATAAGGTCCACCGAACCTTCGCTCAGGTATACCCGGCAATAAAAAAGAGACATGCCGAAACATATCTCTTTCTTTCTCATACTATTCTATTTACAAACTGTGCCCTGATCGCGGCTCCTTATTTCTTAAAGAAATCCGGAATCTTGATGGACTGTTCTTTTACCGTGCTGGTCGGTTTTCTCGGAGTCTGCAGCTGCGGCATACCTCCTCCTACACCCTGTCCTCTCGGTACATAGGTAGTTCTCTCCACACCAAACTCCGGTCTCTGGGTCATGGTTCTCTCGCCTGTAGATGCTCCGGGGAACATGGTGGACTTATGCTCCAGTCTGGACTGCAGCTTGGAAGCGGTGCCTCCTACACTGTGAAGTCCGGTAGCGATGACCGTAATGGTCGCTTCATCAGACTTGGAGTCGTCGTACATTGCACCAAAGATAATGTTAGCATCTTCACCTGCAAGATCCTGCACATATTCTGCTGCATCGCTTGCATCCATAAGAGTGATATCACCGGAAATATTGATGATAACATGGGACGCACCTGCGATCGTTGTCTCGAGCAGCGGGCTGGCAACAGCCTGTTTTACCGCTTCCAGTGCCTTGTCATCGCCTTTGCCCTGTCCGATACCGATGTGGGCAATTCCCTTATCGGTCATAACAGTCTGTACATCCGCGAAATCAAGGTTGATCAGTGACGGTACGTTAATCAAATCTGTGATACCCTGGATACCCTGCTGAAGAACCTCGTCAGCTTTCTTAAGAGCTTCCGGCATTGTGGTTCTTCTGTCTACGATCTCAAGCAGTTTATCGTTCGGGATTACAATCAATGTATCTACATTCTCTTTGAGCTTCTCGATTCCGGCAAGGGCGTTATTCATTCTGGTCTTGGACTCAAAACGGAACGGCTTGGTCACTACGCCAACGGTAAGTGCCCCCTGCTCCTTGGCAATACGTGCCACGACCGGAGTCGCACCGGTTCCTGTTCCGCCGCCCATACCACAGGTAACGAATACCATATCGGCTCCTTTGAGCGCTGCGGAAATCTCTTCTGCGCTCTCTTCTGCTGCTTTCTCACCGATCTCGGGTTTTGCTCCTGCACCGAGCCCCTTTGTGAGCTTGTCCCCGATCTGCATCAGTGTCGGAGCCTTGCAAAGCTGAAGTGCCTGTTTATCTGTATTAATCGCGATAAATTCCACGCCTGCAATCTGTTCGTCAATCATTCGGTTTACTGCATTGTTTCCGCCACCGCCTACACCAATTACTATAATCTTAGCAGCAGCCTCTGATTCGTTTGTCTTAATTTCTAACAAGAGTTTCTCCTCCTTCGTCACCTTATTATCTTATACACCCTATAAGCCCAATATACGATTAGCTATATATAGACTATAATATAGTCTTTTTCCCAAAATATCAATAGAATTTTGTATATTTTCTTATTTTTTTAATCACTTTGTACACTTTTTTGATTCCTGAGGGGGTATTTTTATTTCCCATCCGGCAAAACGTCCTTAATAAAACTGATACTGGTATTATTTTCGTCATAATGTTCTAAATGGAGAGTCCCTTTTTGCTCCCCCAGCTTCTCCAGAATCGGCGGGATTTGTGCAATTCTGTCTCCAAAATTCTCATCTCCCAGGATCACGCACTTATTTCCAAAATAAAGCTGCAGATCCGAACCGCTGCATACGATCCGGTCCGGTTTCAGGTCATATTTTTTCAGGGACTGACTCATATCCAGAAGATGCTCAAACACCTTCTTGTTCTCCTTACTCACCGGAAGCTCCTCGAACAAAGTCACCTTCTCCACATTCAGCCCTTCAATGCAGGGGACATCGTCCCACCACTCCCTTGTCTGTGCCAAAACGATTCCGTCTTTGTCGAAATACACCGCCTCTTCTCCAAGCATAATATAGCCGACAATCCGCTTTTCCTGCACCGTCACCTTCACGGTCCAGGGACTTTTAAGCCCCACCTTTACATTCTCCATCGCCGGAAGCATCTCATAATCCAGCAGATGGAACTTTATCATCAGGTAGACCGAATTCGTGGAAAGCTCGTCCTCCTGAAGCCAGTCCGCAACCTCCTGGTTCGTCAGATACCGGTTTCCGCTCACCTCGATCCTTCTCACCTGAAACAACAGAAGAAAGACGATCATGACAAAGCAGAACAGCATGACGCTCAGAATGATTGCGTAAATCGTTCGTTTCCTGATCCTTCTTCCTCTTTTGTTCTGTTCATCACCCATATGTAACCTCCTTATTAACTCCCCTAAGTCCTACCGTCATTTTACCATCCGCGAGACATTTAGCACAAGCCCCATTTCCACCAAAAGGAACACCACCGAAGTCCCCCCGTAGCTGACGAACGGCAGCGTAATCCCCGTATTGGGAATCGTATTCGTCACGACCGCGATATTCAGTATAACCTGTATCATCATGTGTGCCATCGCCCCCGATGCGATTAAAGCCCCAAAAAGATCCTTTGCGTGGGTTGCGATCAGGAAAAAACGCCAGATCAGAAGCAGGAATAACAGCACGATAAGCGAAGCGCCCACCAGCCCCAGTTCCTCACAGATAATCGAGAAAATCATATCATTCTGTGCTTCCGGTACGAATCCCAGCTTCTGTACACTATTTCCAAGCCCGGTCCCAAAAAGTCCGCCGGAGCCGATCGCGTAAAGTCCCTGCAGGGTCTGATAGCCTTTTTCAAACTTCTCCGGGTCACGCCAGATTGCAAGACGTTCCAGGCGATAGCTCTCCAGCGCCAGGAAAATTCCCATGAAGCCGACTCCCAGCGCGCCCATGCCGATGAACTGCGCATATTTAGGGCTGGCCACGAACACCAGGATCACACCGATTCCCAGAATGATGATGGCCGTGCTTAAATTGCTCGCTCCCACCAGGCCCACGATCGGCAGGATCCAGACCATGATCCGGATCAGCGTACTCATCTTCCCGATTTCTTTCGCATGCCTGGTCACCAGATACGCCAGAAACACGATCAGCGCCACCTTGGAAAATTCCGAGGGCTGAAATGAAAAGGGGCCCAAAGACAGCCATCTTTTAGACCCGTTATACTCACTTCCAAATAACATAACCGCCACGGAAAGGGCCACTGCCGCCAGATACCCGAGCGTGGCAAGTCTCCCCCACACGTGATAGTCGATCCCTGCCACAAACAGCATCGCAGCGATTCCCAGTACCGTCGCAAACGCCTGCTTTTTCAGATAGTAGAAAGAATCATGAAACTTCACCTGCCCATTATAGGCACTGGTGCTGTAAAGGATCACAAGACCGATTCCCACCAGCAGAAGCACGATCCCCAAAAGCGTCAGATCCATACGTCCGCCTTTGTCCGTTTCCTCCAAATCCGCTCACACCCTTCCGTTATTTCAGAGCATTCACATATTTTTTAAATTCCTCTCCACGTACTTCATAATTCGGGAACATTCCCCAACTTGCACATGCAGGAGAAAGAAGCACCGCATCTCCCTCTCTCGCAAGTTCCACACAGGTGTCCATAGCCTCCTCAAAGGTATCTTTTAAAATACAGTCAGTAAATCCGCATTCCTGCGCTTCTTTTTGAATCTGTTCTCTTGTTGCGCCAATCAATACCAGATAGCGCACTTTTCCATCAAAGCTTCTGATCCATTCATGAAAGTCTGACTGCTTATCATAGCCGCCCCCTATCAGGATCGTCGGTCTTATCATCGCCTGAATGCCCTTGATCGCAGCGTCCGGATTCGTTCCTTTGGAATCATTGTAATACGCAACTCCATTTTTCTCTGCCACAAATTCAATCCGGTGCTCCACGCCTTTAAATGCTTTCACCGTATCCCGGATCACATCAAGTGAAACGCCGTAGGAAGCCGCCATCGCCGCTGCCGCCATCACGTTCTCGTAATTGTGGACGCCCAGCATCTGCAGCTCTTTCACGTTGCAGATCACTTCGCCGGCATTTTCCCGGTCCGGTTTGTAAATGATATTCCCATCCTCAAGATAAATCCCCTGTTCCAGTTTATGCGCACTGCTGAAAAATAGAACCGATGCCGGAATTTTCTCCGCCATCTGCCGGGTCACTTCATCTTCATAATTCAGGACACAAATATCTCTCTTCGTCTGATTTTTCGTAATATCCATCTTTGCCTGAATATAGGCTTCCATCGTATGATGACGGTTCAGGTGATCCGGAGTGATATTTAAGATGGCGCTGACTCTCGGTTTGAATGTCTTAATACTCTCGAGCTGGAAGCTTGAAAGTTCTGCCACGATCACGGAATCCTCCCTGGTATCCGCCGCGGCCGCGGTATACGGAGTTCCGATATTTCCCACAACGAATACACTTTCAAATGCATTCTTCATAATCTCGCCCAGAAGCGTGGTGGTCGTCGTCTTTCCGTTCGTTCCTGTAATTCCCAGGATCTCGCCTTTTCCGCATACATAGGCCAGCTCGATCTCGCCCCACACCGGAATTCCCATTTCCCTGATCTTCAGCACGATCGGCAGATCGGTGGGAACTCCCGGACTCATGACAAGCAGATCCAGGGAATTCAAAAGTTCCTCGGGAAATTCTCCCAAGGCCACGTCCACCTTCCCGCCGTCAAGCTGTGCTTTCAGCTGTTCACGGTCCAGTTTGGTGTTCCCGTCATACAGCGTGACCCTTGCGCCTTCCCTTATCAGCAGGCCGCAGGAGCCTACCCCGCTTTTCCCTGCTCCGAAGACTACTACCTTTTTATCTTTTAACTCCATGTTTTTTCCTTCTTTCTTTTATGCCTGCGTCTATAAGGACAGCCTTTCCTCAGCTTCAGCCAATAGCACCAGGCCTTTTCTTCCTTCTTGCAGCCCCTAAAGCGCCAGCAATGCGATCAGACAGAGGACCGCTGTAATAATCGCGAACACGGCCACTACCTTCGTCTCACTCCAGCCGCAGAGCTCAAAATGATGATGAATCGGCGCCATCTTAAAGATCCGTTTTCCATGTGTGATCTTAAAATAGGACACCTGGATCATGACGGACAACACTTCCACCAGATAAATGAGTCCCACGATAATAATAAAAAGCGGCATCTGTAACATATAAGCAGCCGAGGCCACAAATCCGCCCAAAGCCAAAGATCCCGTATCTCCCATAAACACACTCGCCGGATACACGTTGAACAAAAGGAATCCGAGAAGCGCGCCCACAACGGAGCAGGTGACCGGTTCGATCCCGCTCTTTGTCCCCATCGCCACCACCGTAAAGAAGGTCGCTACAAGGACCGTAACACTGGACGCCAGTCCGTCCAGACCATCTGTAAAGTTCACTCCATTTACCGTGCCGATCACTGCGATAAACAGCACCGGAATCGCAAACCATTTCAGATCCCAGTACACCTTGCCTCCGGTAAACGGAACCAGCATCGTAAGCGGGACCTTGGCCACTTTCACCAGGTAAAAAGCAAAGATCGCCGTTACCACGATCTGAAGCGCCATCTTCTGTCTCGGCATCAGTCCGTCCGATCGTTTCAGCACGACCTTCAGATAATCATCTAAAAATCCGATCAGTCCAAATCCAAGCGTCACAAAAAGTACCGGGATCACCTTCGGATATTCCCTGACATAGATCAGGGACGTGATTGCGATGGAAAGCAGAATGATCACACCTCCCATGGTCGGAGTCCCCGCCTTTTTCAGGTGGGACTTCACCCCTTCTTCTCTCTCTGTCTGTCCCATTTTCAGTCTTCTCAGAATTGGAATCACGATTGGCCCGATCAGCACGCTCAATCCGAATGCGATCAACACCGGAATTACCATTTTATAATCCATACCACACCTCTTATTCTTCTCTCGTTGTATTTTGCGCCAGGCCATCTCTCAGGCATACTTGGCAGCTAAAATTAGTATAATGTATCTCTCCTCGTTTTTCAACCGCACTGCCATGAATTTTTTATCTGTTTTACGCCCGGTTTCAGGCAATTTTTACAAAATCGTACCAACTCTTCCTCTAATTGGCATCTTTCTCCTCTTCCTCCACCTCGGCCCGCTCAAACCCCAGATACGGCAGGATATTGTCGAAAATATCGCGCACCACTGGCGCCGCAATGGTTCCGCCATAGTAAACGCCCTGGGGATTATACACAATGGCCATGCCCACCACCTGGGGGTCATCGGCCGGAGCGAATCCGATGAAGGAAGAAATGTATTTGTTCGCGCTCCTCGGGAGAGTCTGACTCGTCGCAGTCTTTCCCCCGATCCGATATCCCGGAATATAGGCCTTCTTTCCGCCGCCCTCCGACACCACCGTTTCCAGGACCTGCCGCATGGTCTTTGACGTCTCCTCCGACAGGATCCGTTTCCCCTCTCCATATTCAAAGGTCTCCACTTCTTCTCCTTCGCTATTATAAGCGCTCACTCCAAAATGCGGCGTAATCCTTCTTCCTCCATTGATCAGGGAGCTGACCGTCGCCGCCATCTGCATCGGCGTCACCTGAAAGGACTGGCCAAAGGACATGGTGGCCAGCTCCACCTGCCCCACGTTTTCCATCTTATGTGTGATCGTTGCGGCCTCTCCCGGAAGATCGACCCCCGTTTTCTCCATCAGCCCAAACTGTCTGAAATATTTATAAAAGTTTTCTACCCCCAGACGCAGGCCGACTTCAATAAATACCGGGTTGCAGGAATTCTGTACCCCCTGTACAAAATTTTCCGCCCCGTGGCCGCCCACCCTCGCACACCGGATCTTGCGGTCCTCCACGATCTTATAGCCCGGACAGTGGAAACGATCATCTAGCGAGACCACCCCTTCCTCCAGTGCTGCCGACGCCGTAAACACCTTGAAAACAGACCCCGGCTCATAGGTATCACTCACGCAGCGGTTCCTCCACATCTGGTTCAAAAGCTCCTGTTTTTTCTCATCGCTGATCTCTTCCGATGCTTCTGCCGTATTCAGCGTAAACGGCTCATTCAAATTGAATTCCGGCACATTGACGCAGGCGTAAATCTCCCCATTCTGCGGATTCATGACCAGAATCGCGACAGCGTCCGCCTGCTTTTCCTCCATGACCTTTTCCGCCGCCTGCTGCGCAAAGGACTGGATATTATAATCCAGACTCAACTTCAGCGTATTTCCCGGCACCGGCTCCACCCGGTCCTCCGCGATTCCTTCCAGTTCAATTCCTCTGGCGTCCGTGGTCGTAAGGATCGTTCCGTTCGTACCCTTCAGCCAATCCTCATATTTGACCTCCAGGCCGATGATTCCCTGATTGTCTCCCCCGGTAAATCCCAGCACCTTTGACGCCAGCTCATTATAAGGGTAATACCTGCGGAAATCTTCGTCCACCTTCACTCCGTCCAGCTCATAGCCCCGAATACGGTCTCCCGTCTCCTTCTCCACGTTCGTCTTGATCCGTTCTCTTGAGGAGATCTTCTCCACCTTCTTTCGCACGTCCTCCTCGGGCAGTCCCAATTCTTTTGTAAGCACCTGGATCACCTGCTCGGCATCGGTGATCTGACTATGTATCACCGAAATGGTGCAGACCGTTTTGTTCGTCGCGAGGACCTCCCCGTTTCGGTCCACGATCTCCCCTCTGGCCGCCTTTATTTCCCGCTCCCTCTCATGAAGCGCTTCCGCCTTTTCCTGATAATACTCGGCGTCAAACACCATCAGATAGACCAGCCGGCCGATGAGCCCCAGTACCATGAGCATGGCACCAAGAAATACGACCAGCATCTTCTTTTTATTATATGTCTTATTGCGCATAGAAAAACCCCGGAACCGGTAATTACTATACTGTATTACCGAAATCCCGAGGTTATACCCTGATCTTGTCTGAAGCTCCATAAAAATTATTTCGTCGATTTTGTGATATTCAGATACGGAAATGCTTCTGTCATAATGTCGGAAGCAAGCTGCGTGATTTGATTACTGCATCCCGCCTGATAGGGAACATTCGGTTCATCGATCACCACATAAATCACAATCTCCGGCTTCTCCTGGGGAGCATAGCCGATAAATGATACGACGTTCTTATTCTCTCCACGGGGCAGCTTCTCTGCCGTACCTGTTTTTCCCCCCACATCATAACCCTCTACCTGCGCATAGCGACCGCTTCCGTTTTCCACTACACTATACAGATAACTTTTGATTGTCTCTGAGGTAGCCTGGGAAATAGTGCGCTTTTGCAGCACCGGCTCTATCGTTTCGATCACATTTCCATTGCTGTCCTGGATCGCCTTCACCACATGCGGCTTATAGTAATTTCCTCCATTTACCAGCGAGCAGAAGCCCGCTACAAGCTGGGTCATATTTACGGTAAAATTCTGTCCGAAGGAATTCGTCGCAAGATCCGTATCTCCCATATCGTCCAACGTATGAAGAATTCCCACGCTGTCCCCCGGAAGGTCAATGCCTGTCCGCTCCCCAAATCCATAGATGCTCTGATATTTAGTGAAGTCTTCTTTTCCTAGTTCAAAGGCGATATTCATAAGTGCCACGTTGCAGGAATTCTCCAAAACCTGAGTCAGATTCTGCGTTCCATGACCGCCTTTATCGTAGGCAATACATTTGATATCATGATCACCCACATGCAGATAGCCGCTGCAATAGTAGGTCTCGTTGCCTTTCAGCGCCCCTGTCTCCAGTCCGGCTGCAACCGTAAACGGCTTAATCGTAGAACCAGGCTCAAAGGTATCGCTCACACAGAAGTTTCTCCAAAGTCCATTCAGCACCTCAAGCTTTTGCTCACTCGTCATGGCTTTGATCTCTTCTTCCTTATAATACTTGCTCAGATCTCTTGGATTATTCAGATCAAAATTCGGCATGGATGCTTCTGCGAGAATCTCTCCCGTATTCGGATTCATGATGATCACCGCGCCGTTCTTAAATCCCTCGCCGGGCGTTGCCCCGTTTCGGTGTGCTTCATTAAATGCGGATAAATGCTTTTCCACGATAGACTGCAGATTCGCGTCAATGGTGCTGACTACCGTATTCCCATTGGTCGGTTCTTTTACTGTCTTCTGCACGGTGCTGTCTGAATCCTGATAACCGTATTCCCTTCCGTCCGTGCCATTTAACACATCATTATACGATGCTTCCAGCCCTGCGGCGCCCACATTACCGTCCACGCTAAAGCCCAGCACATCGCAGGCCAGCACGCCGTAAGGATATGTACGCACATAGTCCTCTTCCAGCCAGACTCCCCGCACGTCAGGATTTTCTTCGGTGCCGTTCTCATAGCTTTTCGCCGTATCGTAGCTGATTCCTTTCTTTAAAATATTGTACCGTCCGCTGGGGTTCTCCGTCAGGATCTCCTCCACACTCTCAGGGTCTATATCAAAATAAGTCTTCAGCGCTTCTTTTGTTGCCTCTTTATACTTCTCTGCCTTTTTCTCGTTACTCAAAAGGACCTTCGCATCCAGGATCACATTATAGACTCTCTCACTGGTCGCCAGCTTCGTCCCGTTACTGTCCGTGATATCTCCGCGCTTGAACGGAATGACCCGGCTTATATACTGCTGCTGGTCCAAAACAAGTTTGGTATAGCGGTCCCCTTCTGAAGCGTTGATATACATGATCCTACCAATAAGAAAAGCAAAAGCCAGTAATATCGCCATAAAGAGTATTACCAGCTTTTTCTGCATGTTAGTAGTGAATTTCTGCTTCAAAGGGGAAACTTTTCTCTTTCTTCTCTTTGACATTTGATCCACCTTATTTCTTTACTTTATCTGACTGTGCCAGAACACCACTTTTTGGAATGTTCTGATACTGTTTTACATAATCATTTACCGGATTCTGGTAGGTAATGATCTGGCTCTGATCCGCATAGACCATTCCCATCTCACCAATCGCCTTATCCCGCACCTCCTCCAGATTCACGGAATCCATCACCGCATTGTACCTGGTCGTGTTCTCTTCTCTCGCATCTGCAAGCTCTTCCTGGAGACTCGTAATGTTCTCGGAACGGCTGGTAAGCTCTGCTCTTACCTGAAGATACCAGATACATGCTGCCAGCGCAAGAACTGCTGCAATGGCAAGAAATGCCACATATGCCGGATTCATCCGGAGGGCATATCTACGATTCTTCCGCACCTGAGGACTGACCTTTTTCTGCCTTTTTGTCCTCGGCTGTGTTTCCTGTTCCCATCTCTTCGGCTGTGCTTCTGCCTTGTGGACGGTATTTCCATATATATACATACCGCTGTGTGACTGCGGTCTTCTTGTTGTCTCTACATATGTGTTGCTGCGTCTTGCTGCCATGTGGCATCGCCCCTTTGTTATACTTCCCTGTTTCTATATTCTCTTTGGAATACGGTTTGCATCCCTCCCCGGAAGACTCTGCCATTTTGCTCCTTCTTATGCTCTCTCAAAGATTCTGAGCTTAGCGCTTTTGGAGCGACTGTTCATCTCCAACTCTTCTGTGCTTGGAAGAATAGGTTTCCTTGTTATGACTCTTCCTTTTGAAACTTTTCCGCACACGCAGACCGGGAAGGAACTCGGACAGGTGCACGGATTCTCATTCTTTTTAAAAATCCCTTTTACAATTCTATCTTCCAGCGAATGGAATGTGATGATACAAATCCTTCCACCTGTGTTTAGCATATCGATCATATCGTCCAGTGAATCCCTGAGAACCTCCAGTTCACGGTTGCATTCAATGCGGATTGCTTGAAACGTCCTCTTAGCAGGATGCCCGGATGTCTTTTGAAATTTCATCGGTATCGATGCCTTAATGATCTCTGTCAGCTGGCCCGTGGTCTCGATGCTCTCTTTTCCGCGTGCGGCTACGATGTGCTTCGCGATGTTCTTCGCGAATTTGTCCTCACCGTAGTCGCGGATAATGCGGAAAAGCTCCATCTCACTGTAGCCATTGACGATGTCCCTTGCCGTCACACTCTGACGTGTGTCCATTCTCATATCCAAGGGGGCATCTGCGCGATAGGAGAATCCCCGTTCTGCCGTATCCAACTGATAAGATGATACGCCCAGATCAAGCACGATCCCATCGACCTTGTCAATGCCGATCTCGTGGAGCCTCGACTTCATATCACAGTAGTTGCTCCGGATTACTGTAACTCTCTCCCCGAAGTCGAGTAATCGGGTGCCTGCCGCCTCGATTGCGGCTGCATCCTGGTCTATTCCTATAAAACTCCCCTTGCTGTTTAAGCGGCGGCATACTTCGTAAGCATGTCCACCTCCACCAAGCGTCCCATCGACGTAAATACCGTCCGGCTTGATGTTAAGGCCCTCGATGGTTTCCTCTAATAGTACTGATTTGTGTTCAAATGCCATAGTGTCCTCCTGGTAAATCTAAGGCTCTCCGGTAAGATCTCCTTCTCCCGGAATGACACCTTATATGCTAAGTCCCAAATCTTCCATGTCACTTGCAATATCTTCGATATTCTCTTCCACTTCAGCAGTACGTGCATCCCATGCCTCTTTGCTCCAGAGCTCTACCTTGTCAAGGACTCCTGCAAGGACTACTTCCTTTTCAAGTCCTGCGTAGGCACGAAGTGAAGAAGCGAGCAAAACTCTCCCCTGTTTGTCCAATTCTCCTTCACATGCGCTCCCGAGAAAGAAACGTTTGAAATCTCTGGCCTTTTTGTTAGTGAGTGGTAAGGTTCTTAGCTTTTCTTCAAAGGCTTCCCATTCGTTATCCGGATACAGAAATAAGCAGCCATCCATCCCCTTCGTTATCACGAAATGTTCTCCCAGACTTTCACGTAACTTTGAAGGAATGATTAACCTGCCTTTTGAATCAATACTGTGATTAAATTCTCCAGTCAACATAAGGAATCACCTTCTTCCAAAGTGGTCTGCCACTTGTTGCACCACTTCGCTCCACTATTCACCACTTTCTACCACTTGAAACCATTGTAAACCACTTTTACTCCCTTTTCAACCCCTTTTTTTGAATTTTTTCAAATTTACAATTTCTCTGTGCATTTTGCTATTTTCTTCCAAAAACCATGCAAAACGCAGGAAATTAAGGGACTTTCGTTCCATATAAAAGACCAAAAAAGCGCAAAAAAATCCCCCATCGGAATTTTCTCTTCCGGTGGGGGGAAAGTGGGGGAATTTCCCACTTTTTATTTCTATGCACTGTATTCAAGTGGAAAAGCGCTCCACATTTCTACTCTTCCGCGCTAAAATCCAATGACTGGAGATAATCATTCATGGCTTTGTAATCCACCTCAGCCACTTCTCTTGGCTGCTTCTGCTCATACAGGCCATATGCGGAATATCCCAGCCAGCCAAGAAGTACAACTATCACAAATGCGGTCACGCAATTTCGAATGATCTGTGCTCTCCTCTGCTTCTTTATAATCTGTTTCCGATTGGCTTTTTCCTGTTTATAACGATCTACTTTTTCCTGACTCATAGCAATAACTCCTTTGTGTTTCTTTTTACTAAAAAACGTCCACTGGACCTTATTTCAGATATACTTGGCAACAGAAAACAGGATAAAATTTCTGTCTCGCCGTTTCTCAATGTACTTATTCTAACACAAAAGAGAAAAGCACACAAGCATATAACACAATCATTTCACACTTTCCTTTGCAGTTCACTCCGTTCTCAGCAAAGCGCTTCGCAAACCCACGCCAGCAGACAGCAATTCATCTGCTCCACTTTATACCACTACGATCACGCCGCCGTCATTGGCATACAGACTGCTGATTCCCCTGGTATCCAGAATAATGATCTCTTTAAACTTCGCTTTTGCTTCCAGAAGACGCTTTACATTCTGCGCGCGTTCCGGACAGTTGCAATGAGAAATCGCAAGAACCTTCTCTTCGCTGTCTTCAAGCTTCGCCATAATCACGTCCACCATCTTTTGAAGCGCCTTATTGATTCCACGTGCCTGCCCAAGCTGACAAATCTCTCCCTTTGGAGTTGACCCGCATACCGGCTTGATGTTCAGTACGGTAGCCGCGATCGCCTTAAGTCCGGTAAGCCTTCCGTTTTTACGGAGCGTCTCCAGACTTTCCAGGACAAAATACGTATTCTGTTGCTCGATATAATCCTCCACAGTGTCAACGATCTCCGGGAAGGTCATGCCGGCCTCCTCACACTCCATGATCTTTCTGGCAATCAAAGTCTCTCCTATAGACGCAGAGCGCGAATTGAACACGTAAATATCTTTCTCACCGTATTCTTCCTTATATAAATTCTGTCCAAGGACCGCACTGTTATAGGATCCGCTCAGCTCTGCGGAAAGTGTCACCGCATATACATGATCCGCATCACAATGATACCCGTGCATGTATGTCTCAGGTGACGGGCAACTTGACTTGGGGCAGTTCGGACTTGCTGCCACTCTCCTTAAAAACTCTGCCTGGTCAAAAGTTTCATCATCAATTATATGATAATCATCTACGTCAATGCTAAGGGATGCCGTCTCACAAAGCCCGGAAGCCTTCATCTCCTCTGTCAGTTCTCCGCAGCTGTCTACGATAATCTTATAGCTCATCGCTTTTTCCTCCCGAAAATATAATATCTTGTTCCATATAAAGTAGTTTTCATTACTACTTAATTTATAATAGCATACTCCATCATGAAATAAAAGATTTTTTTGCACTCTTCACAAAAAATTCCCAAAATATTTTTCTGTTTTACTTTCATGCCGTATAACTGCCAAATCACAAAAGTGTTCATTTGATATTCCCCGAGTAGACTTGGCAACAAAAAATGACCAGATCACGCAATAACTAAAATCACATGATCCGGTCAGCCACATCCTAACTGTACCTCTAGCCTTCTTCTATTTTTATCGTTCTGGAAACCCCCAGCGCAATTCCCATCTCCACCATCAAGAACAGAATGGACGTACCTCCGTAACTAATAAATGGCAGGGTAATCCCGGTATTCGGTATAATATTCAAAATAACCATCACATTCAACACCACCTGAATGGCAATGTGGGCAAAGATTCCTGTCACGATCAATGATCCGTAAAGATTCGGGGCATTCTGAGCGATGAACAAAAGCCGGTATAACAGCAACGCAAACAGGGTCAGCACCATAATCGCGCCAAACACTCCCAGTTCCTCACAAATAATCGTGAGGATCATATCATTTTGCACTTCCGGAATAATCATCTTCTGCGCGCTGTTTCCAAGGCCCTTTCCGAACAGGCCGCCCGCTCCGATCGCATACTGTCCCTGAACCGTCTGGAACGCAAGGCCTCCCGCATATTTTTCAGGGTGGAGCCACGCAATAATACGCCTCAACCGGAAATTGGTGCTGTCTTCAAGCACCTTTCCCAAAACATAGGAGAACACTGCAAAAGCGCCTATCCCGAGACCGCCCAGCACCAAAAATGGTTTCAGCCTTTTATGTACCACAAACACCAGCGCAATCGTAATTCCCATGACGACCATGGCCGCGCTTAAATGGTCCGTGAGATAATACACCCCATACGCTGCCGCCGCTCCCCAGCCGGCCGCCACCATGGCGCCCTTGTTCTCACTGGCTTTGCTGCCCATCTTGCAGATCAGGAACGGAATAAACAGGATCACTGCGATCTTCGTCACCTCGGATGGCTGCAGGGTCTGATCCGCCGGAAGCTGAAGCCATCTTCTGGCACCGTTTATCTCAACTCCCAACGGCGTATATTTGACCAGTGACATCAAAAATATCGCAAATGCATAGAGATATGGGGAATATTTTGCATATTTCCGATAGTCCATTCGGGACACAAACCACATGACAAACATACCGCCACCACTGATAATCGCCTGTCGTTTAAAATAATACATGCTATTGCCGAATTTATTCTGTGCCTCGTAGGAGCTGGTGCTGTACAGCATCACCAGACCGAAGCAGATCAAGAATATCATGACTGCAAGAAGACTGTAATCAAAATATCGAATGGTTTTCTTTTTCCTTTTTCTGACCGTCTGGCTTTCCACCTGCCTTAGCTGCGCCTGCTGGCTCTTTTTCAGCTTAGGCTGCCGGCTGCGCCGTGTCGCGGCACTTCTTTGTTTTCTGCTTTGCGTTGTCATTCATTACACTCCCATGATTCGATTATCAACACGCCAATGCCGCGTCTCAAGACTCACCGGTAAGTGGCCCCTTATTCCACTGCCCGGCAAGCGCCTCACCCCCAGGCTCAGAAACGCTTCATCTGGCATAACTTATCTGATAAAGTATAACACATCTCCTTGGTTTGATACAAGTTATGAAGCGGAAAAAGTATGGAACAATTTCTAAAATGCTATCGATTCATCTCCCCTTTGGTTCCATAACTCTTCTTCCATGCGAAAAGGGACGTTCCCTTTGGTTCCAAAGAAAACCGTCCCTTTTCCAAGTCATGACATTAAATGGGTTTTATATTATCTCTGGACGCGGCCGGACGCATCTCCTCCGGCTAATTTGGCAACCTCGTCCATTGATACCATGTTGTAATCACCCTCAATGGAGTGTTTGAGACAAGATGCAGCAACTGCGAATTCAATCGTCTCCTGTGGGTCATACCCACTGAGGCATGCCGCGATCAGGCCGCCTCCGAAGCTATCGCCTCCACCGACGCGGTCTACGATATGCATCTTATACTTCTTGCTGAAATAGTAATCTTTTCCGTCATATAGCATTGCTGACCAATTGTTGTCATTTGCTGAAAGGGACTCACGAAGTGTGATCGCCACCTTCTCGAATCCAAAACGATCTGCAAGCTGCCTTGCCACATCTTTATATCCTTCACGGTTTACAGCGCCCGTCGTCACGTCGGTATCTGTCGCTTTAATTCCGAATACGTCTGCTGCGTCCTCCTCATTTGCGATGCAGACATCCACATATTTGCAAAGCTCGCCCATCACTTCGCCGGCTTTTGCCTTGCTCCACAGTTTATTTCTGTAGTTGAGATCGCAGGAAACTTTTACGCCCATCTCTTTTGCCACTTTACATGCTTCCAGGCAGATTGCGGCAACTCCATCGTTAAGAGCCGGAGTAATGCCTGTGAAATGGAACCACCTGGCTCCTTCAAAAATTTCCTTCCAATTAAAATCTTCCGGTACGGCAGTGTAGATGGCAGAGCCTGCACGGTCATAAATAACCTTGGAAGGTCTCTGAGAAGCGCCCTTTTCCAGGAAATAAATGCCTACGCGGTCACCGCCGCGTACAATATGCGAAGTATCTACGCCGTATCTTCTCAGCGAATTCACTGCCGCCTGGCCAATCTCATGGGTCGGGAGTTTGGTGACAAACGCCGCATCAAACCCATAATTTGCCAAAGATACCGCTACATTAGCTTCTCCGCCGCCAAAAGTTGCTCCCAATTTGTCCGCCTGCACAAAACGATAATAGCCTTCCGGTGCAAGTCTTAACATCACTTCACCAAATGTGATAACCTTCTTACTCATCTTTATTTACCTCTGCTTTCTTTTACAATCTCTACTGCCTCTTTTGCAAGCTCTCTGATCTTGTCAAATTCGCCCGCATCCACCAGACTCCCCTTCACCATCCAGCTTCCACCGCATGCAAGAATGCGGTCATATGCAAGGTAGTCCTTTACATTGTTCTGATTAATCCCGCCTGTAGGCATGAACTTCACGCCCACATACGGAGCCGCCATTGCCTTAATCATCTTTAAGCCGCCCGCCGGTTCAGCCGGAAAGAACTTCACGACCTCCAGCCCATATTCCAGTGCCTGCTCGATATCGCTCGGGTTCGTACAGCCCGGCGTGATCAGGATTCCCTTCTCCACACAGTATTTTACAACTTTCGGATTCAGGCCCGGGCTGACGATAAATTTCGCGCCTGCCGCGACTGCCCGGTCGACCTGGTCCGTCGTAAGCACGGTTCCCGCCCCAACAAGCATATCCGGGAATTGTTCGCTCATGATGCGGATCGATTCTTCTGCCGCATCTGTCCGGAACGTTACTTCTGCGCATGGAAGTCCACCTTCACATAATGCCTGTGCAAGTGGAGCTGCGTCCTTTGCATCATTCAGCACGACTACCGGCACAATACCGATTTTCTGAATTCTTTCTAATACTTCATTCATTTTCGCTTCTCTCCTTTTTTGTGATTAGATTTCTATTGGCTCTGTATGTACTACACCCCAAGCTGTTCTTCGGCAGTTTTTTGTGATTGCCGTTTTACCTTTGTTTCATATTATGGAATTTAATTTCATAATATGAACTTTCTTGATTTTGATTATACTACTTTCCCACCTAATGTCAAGCAATTCTCACTGTTTTTCTTCGTTTTTTTACCCTTGATTCCGTGCCTGATCAATTCCTCATCAGGCTCTGAGCAAGCAAAGCAAACTGACGGAATATTGGACAGAGCATTGTTTCAAGAGGTTTCCATTTTATTATTTACTCCGGGTCCTAATCGTGCTACAATTCGACTAGTACAAGAAATGGAGTGACCCTATATGGAAGAAAAAAATCCTATCCAGGTATCGGAACGTATTTTCCATACCATCGAATGCCTCGCCCAATACGGACCTATGGGTCTTTTGGAACTGAGCAAGGAACTAGGTCTAAACAAGACGACCGTCCATCGGATTCTGAATTCCCTGATCTGTATGGATTACGCAAAACAAGATCCAGAAACTTTAAAATATAGCCTTGGTTTTAAATTCTGCAGGATTTCCAGCCAGATTCTGGCCCAGAACAATATCATTGACTTTGCCCGGCCTTACATCAAAGCGCTATCCGAACAAAGTGGTGAAACTGTTCATCTGGTAGAGATTGACGGCACGAACGCTGTATATATAGATAAAGTAGAATCTTCTCAAAGCTCTGTTCGTCTGGTGTCCATGGTAGGAAAGACGATTCCTCTCTACTGTTCCGGGGTCGGGAAAGCGCTGCTTGCTGACATGCCAGATGAAAAAATTCGTGAAATCTGGGAAAAAAGTGAGATAAAAAAACAGACCGAATACACGGTCACTGATTTTGATAAGTTTTATGAATTAATTAGACAGATTCGTAAAGACGGCTACTCTTTTGACAATGAAGAAAATGAACTGGGAGTTCGATGTGTTGCCGTCTCCCTCAGGAATTTCAGTGGTAAATCTTCTTATGCCATTAGTATCTCCGCTCCCAAGGATCGCATGAGCGATGATCGTCTTACCGTTTTTTGCGACATGATTCTGAACACCAAGAAACGTATCCAGCAGGAAATGGGACAGAGTATCTAAACCTTGCGCCGAGATGAATGTCCCCTGGACATTCACTTAGGCATGCTTGGCAGCCGAGATGAACGTCCACTCAGGTATACTTAGCAACTAATTTAATAAGGAGGCAGTAGCTCGCAAGAACCACTGCCTCCTTTTACACTTCTGCTCAACTATTTTGCTGCAACTGCTGCTTTAATCTGCTTGGTCAGTTCCGGAACGATCTTGTTTAAGTCGCCTACGATACCGTAATCAGCCACATCAAAGATCGGAGCGCTCTCATCTTTGTTGATCGCGATGATCAGATCAGACTCCTCCATACCGGCTACATGCTGGATTGCTCCGGAGATACCGATTGCGAAGTATACCTGCGGACGAACGGTCTTTCCAGTCTGTCCTACCTGCAGATCCTTCGGCTTCCAGCCGTTATCTACTACTGCACGAGAGCAGCTTACCTCTCCGCCGAGAGCTGCTGCCAGTTCTTCAAGCATTGCAAAGTTTTCCGGAGAACCAACTCCACGTCCGCCGGATACCAGAATCTTGGCGTCCATAATATCAACTGTCTCAGATACGGATTTGACAATATCCATGATCTCAACATATTTATCATTCGGCACAAATCCCGGATTGTATTCGATCACATTTGCCTTAGCTCCTTCAATCTTCTCGATCTTCTGCATAACGCCCGGACGAACGGTCGCCATCTGCGGGCGGTTATCCGGACACGCGATCGTTGCGATGGTATTTCCGCCGAATGCAGGACGGGTCATCAGAAGCTGGTTGTGCTTCTGCTCTTTGCCCGGTACCGGGTTAAGCGGAAAATCACCGATCTCAAGCTGTGTACAGTCTGCGGTAAGTCCTGTTGCCACTCTTGCGGATACTCTCGGTCCAAGGTCACGTCCGATTGCGGTAGCGCCTACCAGCATGATCTCCGGTTTGTATTCATTGATCACAGAAGCCAGTGCATGTGCGTATGGCTCTGTTCTGTACTCTTTCAGCTGCGGATCGTCTACTACGATCACTTTATCTGCGCCGTAAGCTGCCAGCTCATCTGCAAGGCCTATTACATCGGAGCCAATAAGAACGGCTGCCACTTCTGCGTCTAAATCTGCTGCAAGGTCTTTTGCCTTTCCAAGTAACTCAAATGCGATGCCGCTTAATTTGTTGTCTACCTGTTCAGCAAAGACATATACTCCTTTATATTCTTCTAAATTCATCATATTCACCACTTTTCCTTATTATTAAACGATATGTTTCTCTGTCAGTTTGCCCATGAGGTAAGAAACTGCTTCTTCCGGATCAAGTACAACCTTCTCTCCGGCACCTTTTCTTACTTTGTCAGATGCTTTCGCGATCTTTGTCGGAGATCCTGCAAGACCGATATTGGCATCATCAAGGTCTTTAAGGTCTGCTCTGCCCCATGTGGTAATCTCTGCGTCACATGCATCGAAAATTCCGCCCGGTGTCATGTAACGTGGCTCATTTAATTCAGAAAGGGCTGTGATAAGACACGGCATCTTCGCTTTAAGTACGTGGTATCTGTCCTCGAACTGACGCTGAACAATCACGCTGTCGCCGTCAATCTTGATATCCTGCGCATAGGAGATAACCGGAATATCCAGATGCTCGGAAATCTGAGGTCCTACCTGAGCGGTATCTCCGTCGATTGCCTGACGTCCGGTGATGATCAGGTCATATTCCAGGTTGCGGATCGCCGCTGCGATCGTGCTGGAGGTTGCCCAGGTATCAGCTCCGCCAAGAACTCTGTCTGTTACAAGGATTGCTTTGTCTGCGCCCATAGCCAGCGCCTCGCGAAGCACATCTGCCGCTTTCGGAAGTCCCATTGTCACTACGGTCACTTCTGCTCCATACTGATCTTTTAATCTAAGCGCTGCCTCCAGGCCTGCCTTGTCATCCGGGTTCATAATTGCAAGCATTGCAGCTCTGTTAAGTGTACCGTCCGGGTTGAACTGAACTCCTCCCTTAGTATCCGGTACCTGTTTTACACAAACAACTATCTTCACGATTCGTACCTCCCTATTTCAATAAGTTTCCAGAAATAACCATGCGCTGAACTTCTGAAGTTCCTTCGTAGATCTCTGTGATCTTAGCATCACGCATCATACGCTCTACATCGTACTCACGGATATATCCGTATCCACCAAACAACTGAACCACCTCTGTGGTAACAGCCATTGCTGTCTCTGCCGCGAACAGTTTTGCCTTTGCAGCCTCAACAGAGTAGACCTTCTGGGTCTCTTTTGCCTTTGCAGCTTTATAAACCAGCATCTGTGCAGCCTCAATTCTGGTTGCCATATCAGCCAGCTTAAACTGTGTATTCTGCTGCTGGGCGATGGTACGGCCAAACTGTTTTCTTTCTTTTGTATAAGCGATCGCACGGTCAAGTGCACCTTCTGCGATACCAAGTGCCTGAGCAGCGATACCGATACGTCCGCCATCCAGCGTATGCATAGCGATCGGGAAACCTTTTCCTTCCGGTCCCAGGAGTGCATCCTTCGGAATTCTGCAGTCTTCAAAAATCAATTCATAGGTAGAGGAACCGCGGATACCCATCTTCTTCTCCTTGGTTCCGAAGGAGAATCCCGGCGCTCCCTTCTCAACGATGAATGCGGAGAAGTTTTTCTTCTTTCTTCCTCTCTTATCCTCGGTGATGCTTGTAATCGCAATTACGATGTAAACATCTGCCACTTTACCATTGGTGATAAAGCATTTTGATCCGTTCAGAACCCACTCGTCTCCGTCGAGAACTGCCTTTGTCTGTGCGCCCTGCGCATCCGTGCCGGCACCCGGCTCTGTCAGAGCAAAAGCTCCGAGCTTCTCTCCTGTAGCAAGCGGTCTTACATATTTCTGCTTCTGTTCTTCCGTACCATAGGTCAGAATAGGATCGATACAAAGAGAAGTGTGTGCAGATACGATAACGCCTGTCGTTGCGCAGACCTTTGAAAGCTCCTCTACACACATTACATATGTAAGCGGATCGCATCCCTGTCCGCCGTATTCCTTCGGTACCGGGATACCCATAAATCCGTATTTTCCCATTTTTTCTACTGTGACTGCCGGGAATTCTTCTGTTTCATCTGTTTCCTGAGCCAAAGGCTTTACTTCAGCTTCAGCAAAATCTCTGAAAAGAGTTCTCGCCATTTCGTGTTTTTTATCTAATCCGAAATCCATTTATTCTTCCTCCATGACTATATTCTAAAACAAATGCCGGGCCAAAAGGACAGTCTTTTGGCCCCAACATCTAAATGCCAGTTCTACATTGCATCAACCGGTGTCTTGGTGCGGTCTGCGTTATATACATAGAATCCCTTTCCGCTCTTTGCGCCAAGGTTGCCGCCGCGAACCATCTTGCGGATCAGCGGGCATGCACGGTACTTGCTGTCGCCCGTCTCTGCGTAAAGTACATCCATAATGGCAAGGCAGATGTCCAGTCCTATGAAATCTCCCAGTTCCAGAGGTCCCATCGGATGATTTGCACCCAGCTTCATAGCTGCATCGATACCTGCGATATCAGAAACACCTTCCATCTTGATGAAAGCAGCCTCATTGATCATTGGGATCAGGATACGGTTTACAACGAAGCCGGCAGCCTCATTTACCTGTACCGGAGTCTTGCCGATCTCTTCAGCTATCTTCTTGATCGTCTCAACAGTCTCAGCCGGTGTATTTACGCCTGCGATCACTTCAACCAGTTTCATACGGTCAGCCGGATTGAAGAAATGCATACCGATCATCGGACGGGTCAGGCCGTTTCCAATCTCAGTGATGGAAAGACTGGAAGTGTTAGAAGCAAATACACATTCCGGTTTTACGAGCTTGTCAAGCTCTGCAAACGTTGTTTTCTTTACTTCCATGTTCTCGAAAGCAGCCTCAACGATCAGATCACAGTCTGCGCAGAGATCTTCTTTGAGTCCCGGAGTGATCTTTGCAAGGATAGCATCTACAGCTTCCTGTGTCATCTTACCCTTCTGTACCAGTCTGTCATAGCCTTTCGCGATCTTAGCTTTTCCGCCTTCTGCCCACTCCTGCTTGATATCGCAGAGTGCTACTTCGTATCCCTCAACCTGGGCAAATGCTTTTGCGATGCCCTGTCCCATGGTTCCTGCACCAATAACTCCTACTTTCATTGTAATTACCTCCATTATTTTTTATTTGTATGATTAACAGTTTTTAAACGGAACAACTTTTAATTTCTTCTCTTTGTCCTTCTCAAGGAAGTTGCCCATTCCTGCCTTCTGGTCCTCTGTCTCGAAGCAGTCACCGAAAAGCTTCTCCTCGATCACGATCGCTTCGTCCATGTTCACTTCCAGGCCTTCGTTAATTGCCTTCTTGCAGTTTCTGACTGCGATCGGAGCATTCATAGCGATTCCTGCTGCCATCTTCTTTGCTGCAGGTATCAGCTCTTCAAACGGGTAAACCGCATTTACAAGGCCGATTCTGTATGCCTCGGCAGCCTTGATATTTCTTGCTGTATAGATCATCTGTTTTGCCATCCCAGGTCCGACGATTCTCGCAAGTCTCTGGGTTCCGCCAAATCCCGGCGTGATTCCAAGACCAACCTCCGGCTGACCGAACACTGCATTTTCTGAACAGATTCTGATATCACAGCTCATGGAGATCTCGCAGCCGCCGCCGAGTGCAAATCCGTTAACAGCGGCGATCACCGGAATCGGGAATGTTTCCAGTTTACGGAATACATCATTTCCCTTCTTGCCAAATGCTTCGCCTTCTGCTTTTGTCAGTGTGCTCATCTCGCCGATGTCAGCGCCTGCAACAAAGGACTTCTCTCCGGCGCCCGTTAAGATCAGGCATCTTACAGCGTCAAGGTCCACACTGTCTAAAGTCTCGTTAAGTTCGTCCAGCACGGTGCTGTTAAGAGCGTTGAGTGCCTTCGGACGATTAATGGTAATGGTTCCAACCATTCCCTCTACTTCGTATGTAATGAATTCCATAGTTATTCTCCTCTTTTTAATTACATGCAAAACGTTCCGTTCCCTGCCGGCAGATATCTGACAAGTCAATCTGCCGGCACCAAAGGACCGGAACCAAATTTTCAAAGAAGTTCAAAAACCTCACCAAAATAAGGTCCACCGGACCTTATTTCAGGTATGCATGGCAACTAAGTGCTTATCTTTCTACGATGGTAGCACAGCCCATTCCGCCGCCGATGCACAGAGTTGCAAGACCCTTCTTAGCGTCTCTCTTTATCATCTCATGAAGCAGAGTTACAAGGATACGGCATCCGGAAGCTCCTACCGGATGTCCAAGTGCGATAGCGCCGCCGTTTACGTTTACCTTGCTCATATCGAACTCAAGGTCGTGGGCTACTGCCAGAGACTGTGCCGCAAATGCCTCGTTTGCCTCGATCAGGTCCATATCTGCTACGGAAAGTCCTGTCTTAGCCATAACCTTCTTCGTTGCTGCAACCGGTCCTACACCCATGATGGACGGATCTACTCCGCCGAGTGCTCCTGCCACCCATGTTGCCATCGGGGTAACGCCCAGTTCTTTTGCTTTCTCCTCGCTCATAACAACGATCGCTGCTGCACCGTCATTGATAGAAGAAGCGTTACCTGCTGTAACGATACCGTCTTTCTTGAACGCCGGGCGAAGTCTTGCGATTCCTTCTGCGGTCGTTCCCGGACGCGGTCCTTCATCTGTATCAAAGATGATGGTCTCTTTTTTCTTCTTCACTTCTACCGGAACGATCTCGTCTTTGAATCTTCCGGATTCGATTGCTGCGCATGCCTTCTGCTGGCTTGCCGCTGAAAATTCGTCAAGCTGCTGTCTTGTAAGTCCCCACTGCTCTGCTACGTTCTCCGCGGTGATTCCCATGTGGTAATCGTTGAATACATCCCAAAGTGCATCATTTACCATGGTATCTACCATCGGTGCATTTCCCATTCTATATCCATAACGAGCATTCTTTAATGCATATGGTGCCATTGACATGTTTTCCATACCACCTGCTACAACGATATCTGCATCCCCAGTCTGGATCATCTGTGCAGCCATGTTCACGCAGTTCAGACCAGAACCACATACCACATTAATGGTAACTGCCGGAGTCTCGACCGGAAGACCTGCCTTGATGGAAGCCTGACGAGCAACGTTCTGTCCGAGACCTGCCTGGATTACGCAGCCCATGTATACATGATCTACCTGCTCCGGAGCAACTCCTGCTCTCTTCAAAGCTTCTTTGATAACGATAGCGCCCATTTCCGGAGCCGGAGTTGTGCTAAGTGATCCTCCCATACTTCCGATTGCTGTACGGCATGCACCTGCTAACACAATTTTCTTTGACATCTTTTTTTCCTCCTTTTTCATGTCGTTTTGGTAAGTGTCATATGCTAATGCTTATCTCCCTATTAGGATTATATGTAGGTCGTCCTGATAAATGACGTCCTCTAAGGTTTACTATACTCCAGCCGAAGGCATTTGTCAAATATTTATCAATCCTTTTATAAACTTTTTATAATAATAAGGAAAGATTCAAAATCGGTTTTATATTGACCTTTTATTAGTATAGTGCTAAACTAATGATTGTTAAAAAATTATTTATTCAAATATAACAAGAGGGTGTGAAAATGAGTAAAAGTTTTGATGAATTAATTTCCAAAGCAAATGGCAAAGCATTAAAAACTGTCTCCGTATCCAACGCGCAGGACGAGCCGGTGCTCATGGCTGTCAAGGCTGCAAAGGAGCGCGGCATCGCCGATGCAATCCTGGTAGGCGACGAGGCGAAGATCCGTGAAATCGCTGCTTCCATCAATATGGACTTAAGTGATTACCGTATTATTAACGAACCCGAGACCGAAGCTGCAGCACTTAAAGCTGTCGAGCTGGTACATAACGGAGAGGCAGACATTCTTCTCAAGGGACTTCTCGAGACCAAGACCTTCCTTAAGAGTGTTCTGAACAAGGAAGTGGGACTTCGTACCGGAAAGATGATGTCTCATGTATGCGTATTTGAGATCGAAGGCATCGACCGTCTCCTCTTCTTTGCCGACGTTGCATTCAATACTTACCCGACTTTGGAGGAGAAGGCAAATATTATCCGCAACACCGTGGAAGTCGCACACGCCTGCGGCATCGAGTGTCCGAAAGTAGCGCCTCTTTGTGCAGTAGAGAATCTGAACCCGAAAATGCCGCCTACCGTTGACGCCGACGCGCTGACAAAGATGTATGAGAACGGCGAACTTACGGGCTGTGAAGTATACGGTCCGCTTTCCATGGACCTTGCCATCGACCCGGAGGCAGCCGTACATAAGGGCGTGAACAATCCGGTCGCAGGACACGCCGATGTTCTTCTGTTCCCGAACATTGATGCAGGAAATATTACCTATAAAGTAGTAGTAAGAACCGCAAAGGCAAAGAACGGCAACGTTCTGGTCGGAACCAGCGCACCGGTGGTACTCACCTCACGTTCCGATGATTTTGAGACCAAGCTGAATTCCATCGCGCTTGCGGCTGTTATCGCAGGTTCCATCACTGATTAGAGGAGGACATATCCATGAGCTATAAGATTTTAGTCATTAACCCAGGTTCCACTTCCACCAAGATCGGCGTCTATGAAGATGAGACCCTGTTATTCGAGGAGACGCTCCGCCATTCTACGGAGGAGATTTCTCAGTACGCTACCATCGTTGACCAGAAGGATTTCCGTAAAAAACTGATCGTGGACATTCTGGCCGCCAACAATTTTGATATCAAAAGCCTAAACGTAGTCGTAGGGCGCGGCGGCCTCTTAAAGCCGATCCCGGGCGGAACCTATACGGTATCCGACGCCCTTTTAGAAGACTTAAAGATCGGCAAACAGGGCCAGCACGCCTCCAACTTAGGCGGTATCCTTGCCCGTGAGATTGGAGATGAGATCGGAGTTCCTTCCTATATTGTAGACCCGGTCGTAGTTGACGAATTAGAGCCGGTGGCCAGATATTCCGGTCTTCCGGAGCTTCCGAGAGTCAGCATTTTCCATGCGCTGAACCAGAAGGCCGTGGCAAAACGTTATGCAAAAGAACAGGGCGTCCCCTATAACTCTCTTCGCCTGATCGTCGTACATATGGGCGGCGGCGTGTCCATCGGCGCACACAAATACGGAAAGGTCGTAGATGTGAACAACTGCCTCCACGGCGACGGTCCTTTCTCACCGGAGCGTTCCGGAAGCCTTCCGGTCGGAGCTCTCGTGAAAATGTGCTTCTCCGGAGAATATACACAGGCAGAGATTTTAAAGAAGATCAACGGAAAGGGCGGCCTGAACGCTTACCTTGGCACCAACGATATGCGCCAGGTGACACAGATGGCCTTCGAGGAAGGAAACGCCGAGGCAGAAAATGTATTCCACGCCTTTACCTATCAGGTATCCAAAGAAATCGGCGCTATGGCTGCTGTTCTTGACGGAAAAGTTGACCAGATCATTCTGACCGGCGGTATCGCATACGGCGCAAAGGTCGTGGAGGAAATCACTGCCAAGGTCGGATTTATCGCACCGATCACCGTATATGCAGGTGAAGATGAACTCCTTGCCCTGACCCAGGGCGCTCTTCGCGTGATGACCGGGGAGGAAGAGGCACTGACCTACTAAACTGTCATAAAATTACTTCTTTAGAAATATGATAAATACTATCAACAGTCCTCAAAACTGCTGGTAGTATTTTTTTACATACTTTTCCCCAAATTAATATTTCTCATTTACATTTTCATGATATACTTTTAAAATAAAAGTATATACTATACAGAACACGGAGGAATCACTTATGCCAGCACAATATGCGCATGACCGTTTCGGGGCTTTGACAGCCCGGCAGCTGACGGGAGATCTAAAAGAGATCGTCAGAAAATACTATCCGCAATTCAGGATCGGACTTCAGGGGCCGGATATCTTCTTTTTCTACCGCGCCTACAAGGATAACCGCGTGGTGCGCTACGGAAATCACCTGCACCACGTATCCGCTCTTCCTTTTTTCAGGCACGCACGCAAAGTCGCAGCCAAATACGGGCGCGACAGCCATCAGTACGCCTACCTTCTGGGCTTCATCTGTCACTATATTCTAGACAGCGAATGCCACCCGTATGTGGCGGAGATGATGGAGAAAACCGGGGTCGCACATCTGGAAATCGAGGGAGAATTCGAAAAATTCCTGCTGTATATGGATGGCAAGAACGCCGTTTCCTACCCCTTGGCCCGGCTTATACCTACCGACGACGATACCGTGGAGGCGATTCGCCCGTTTTACAATGATATTCACCCCAAAATCGTAAAGAGATCCCTCAAGGATATGAAGCTGGTCCGCAGGGTCTTTCGTGCTCCCTGCCCGGTGAAGCAATGGTTCCTGAACACAGCCATGAAAATCGTCGGAAAATATGATACGTATAAAGGGCTGATGCTCCAGCGCAAGGACAACCATAAATGCGATGAGGCCGTCTCCGGTCTTTTTGACCGCCTGGTCAACGCGGTGCCGGTCGCTGCGCGCATGATAGCCAGCTTTGATGAAAGTCTACAAACAGGAAAGGATTTGGACGAGCGCTTTGACCGCACGTTTGAATAGGGATCGATATGGAGAATAATAAACTGACCAAACTGGAAAAATACTGGATACTTTATGATGTAGGAAACTCGGCATTTATTCTGCTGGTGTCCACCATCATTCCCATCTACTTTAATTACCTCGCAGGAAACGCCGGAATCTCAGAGGTGGATTATCTGGCGTATTGGGGATATGCGGCCTCCGTTTCCACCGTGCTGGTGGCGATCATCGGTCCGGTGCTCGGCTCGATCGCAGACACCCGGAATTTCAAAAAGCCTCTGTTCACCATCTCCATGATGGTCGGAGTACTGGGCTGTGCCGCCCTGTCCTTCCCCAAATCATGGATCCTGTTTCTCGCCGTATTCGTAGTTGCCAAGGTGGGCTACAATTCCAGCCTGATATTCTATGATTCTATGCTGACAGACGTGACCACGGCGGAGAAAATGGACACGGTCTCCTCCCACGGCTACGCCTGGGGTTATATCGGAAGCTGCGTTCCTTTTATCATCTCTCTGATCGGAGTTCTGATGTACGACAAAATCGGCATTACCATGTCTGCGGCTATGATGTTCGCCTTTTTCCTGAACGCGGCGTGGTGGCTGATCGTGACCATTCCCCTTCTTAAGAATTACGAGCAGACCTATTATGTGGAAATGCCAAAGCACCCGATTCGCGGCAGTTTCTCCCGCCTGGGCGCAACACTTAAGGATATCAGGGGACAAAAAAATATTTTTATGTACTTGCTGGCATTTTTCTTCTTTATCGACGGCGTTTATACCATTATTGAAATGGCGACCGCATACGGAAGCGCGCTGGGGCTTGACACACAGGGACTTCTGCTGGCGCTCCTCGTGACGCAGATCGTTGCCTTCCCCTGCGCACTTGCATTTTCCAGGTTCTCCAAAAAATACGAGACGGACTCGCTGATCAAGGTCTGTATCATCGCCTACACGGGAATTGCACTGTTTGCCATTCAGCTTGACAAACAGTGGGAATTCTGGCTGCTCGCCGTCCTCGTGGGCATGTTCCAGGGCGCGATCCAGGCACTTTCCCGCTCCTATTTTGCCAAGATCATTCCTCCGGAAAAATCCGGGGAATATTTCGGAATCTATGATATCTGCGGTAAGGGCGCATCTTTCCTTGGCACTACCTTAGTCGGCGTGGTCGCTCAGATCACCGGAGTTGCCAATGCGGGAGTCGCCATCATCTCCGTGATGTTCATCATTGGATTTGTGCTGTTTGGTAAAGCGGCACGGCTGAACAGGGAGCGAAAGTAGCATTTACTTGATTTTTTGTAATTTTTTTCAATTTTTCCCATTTTTTTAGATAAAAATATGGAAAAACTCACAAAAAAATTGTATAATATAATGCATAAATATGAAAGAGAGGGTTCACTATGAAGCAAAACAGTATGTTAGCGATGATTCTGGCCGGTGGGCGTGGAAGTCGTTTACATGATCTTACAAACAAAGTAGCCAAACCCGCCGTTTCCTATGGCGGAAAATACCGCATTGTCGATTTTCCCCTTAGCAACTGTGCAAACAGCGGAATAGATGTTGTTGGAGTATTGACCCAGTATGAGTCCATCCTGCTTAACAGCTATGTAGCAGCAGGACGCCGTTGGGGCCTTGACGCAAAAGATAGTGGTGTATTCGTTCTTCCACCGCGTGAAAAAGCGGATTCCAATCTGGACGTATACCGTGGAACTGCAGACGCGATTTCTCAGAACATCGACTTTATCGATACCTATTCACCGGATTACATCTTAATTCTTTCCGGCGACCATATTTACAAGATGAACTATGACAAGATGCTCAAATATCATCAGGAGCACAACGCAGACGCTACCATCGCGGTTATCGAAGTTCCGATGAAGGAAGCAAGCCGTTTCGGTATCATGAATACGGACGAGAATGAGCGCATCGTAGAATTCCAGGAGAAACCGGCTGAGCCGAAGAGCAACCTGGCGTCTATGGGTATCTATATATTCAACTGGAAGATGCTCAGAAAGATGCTTCTGGCAGATATGAAGGATCCGGATTCCCACCATGACTTTGGTAAGGACATCATTCCACAGCTCTTAAACGACGGCAAGAGCCTGTTCGCTTACAAGTTCAAGGGTTACTGGAAGGACGTAGGAACCATTGATTCCCTCTGGGAGGCAAACATGGATCTTCTGGACAAGAACAACGAGCTTGATCTTAGCGATCCGACCTGGAAGATCTACACCGAAGATGTTACTTCACTGCCCCACTACGTAGGACCGGAAGGAAGCGTTGAGAATGCATTTATCACACAGGGCTGCGTGATCGACGGAACCGTTAAGAATTCCGTATTATTCACCGGAGCAAAGGTCGCACCCGGCGCAAAGATTATCGACAGCGTACTTATGCCTGGCGTAGTTGTTGAAGAAGGTGCGGTTGTTCAGCGTGCACTGGTTGCTGACGGCGTAAAGATCGGCAAACAGGCGAAGGTTGGAAATGCTAATAGCGAAAACATCGAACTCGTAGCAAAACGTGTAAAGGGGGTTGAATAATATGGCAAAAGCATTTGGAATCGTAAAACCTTCCAGCAAGAACATCTGGGTGGAAGGACTTGAAGAATACCGTACTATCGCCGCTTTTTCTTTCCTTGGAAGATATCGGCTCATCGACTTCCCGATCTCAAACATGAGCAACAGCGGAATCGAGCGCATTCAGGTATATGTAAGAAGAAAACCGCGTTCCCTGGCAGATCATCTCGGAACCGGACGTCACTATAACATTAACTCCAAGAGAGGCCGTGTACAGATGCTCTTCTCTGAAAACAGAACAGAGCATGATATCTACAATGTAGATATGGCTGCTTTTGCAGAGAACCTGGAAAGCATTGAGAGAATGCACTATGAGTATGTGGTAATCGCCCCCAGCTACATGGTATACACGCAGAACTTTGATGAGTTGCTGAACACACATATTGAATCCGGCGCAGATATCACCATGCTGTACCACTCTGTTGATACTGCAAAAGAAGCCTTCCTTGGCTGTAACATTCTGGAACTGAATCGTCAGAAGGGTGTACTTTCTATTTCCAAGAACCGTGGAAATGCAAAGAACCGTAACATTTTCATGGACACCTATGTAATGAAGAAAGACCTGTTTATCGAGTTGATTCATAAAGCACGGAAGATTTCTTCTATGTATTCACTGTCCAACATCGTGAACGAAGTTTCTGATGAACTGGATATCCGTGGCGTTTCTCATCGTGGATATTTTGCTTCTATTACAGACTTTAAGAGTTATTACGATGCAAATATGTCTCTGATTGACTACAAAGCCGCACAGAATCTGTTTTCTGAGGACTGGCCAATCTATACACGTACCAACGACTCCTGTCCGACCCAGTATTTTGCAGGTTCCAAGGTAAGCTCTTCCGTAGTATCCAACGGTTGTAAGATTGAGGGAACGGTTGAGAATTCCATTATCGGACGTGGCTGTACGATTAAAAAAGGCGCGGTTATTAAGAACAGTGTCCTTCTGCCGGATAGTGTTGTCGGAGAAGGCGTGCATGTAGAGAATATAGTGGTTGACAAGCATGCGAAGCTGATTCATGCAAAAGAGATTATTGCTACTCCGGAAGAACCCGGATATATTCACCGCAGGGATAGTCTGTAGATTTTAGAATGAATTAGGAAATGAGCCGTCTTTAAGGCTATTAGAAAGAGACTGGATGGGAGACTCCTATCCAGTCCTTTTTAATACTACCTTTTCATTATGCTTTATATTGAAGAAAACATCAAGTGGAATAAAGTAAAATTCCTAAGAGAGCTGTCACACAAGACAGCACCCTTATCCTCCATTATTTTTCCTCAAACGTGAGTGCTCCTGTCAGACAGGCGCTTACGCAGGCCGGAAGTCTTCCTTCTTTTCTAACTTCCACACATCCGTCACATTTTTTCACCTTCCGGCTTAGATCCAGTGAAATTACCTGATTCGGGCACACAGCCATGCATTTTCCGCAGCCATCGCATTTCTCCGGGTATGTAAGCACAAGACCTGTCTCCTCGTCCCTGTACAGCGCTCCCCTGTCACACTCTTTGATGCAGCGCCCGCAGTGGATACAGCCGGGACAGACATTCTTCTGAAACCCTTCCTCCGGCACCGTGATCTTCCGGATACTGCGAAAGCTTTGCGCTCCTTCCTCCTCCGGTCCGTAGTGCGCGCTGATGCAGGCCACATAGCACGCAAAACAGCCCACACATTTTTTCTGGTCAAATTTAATCCGTCCGCTCACTTTTACTCACCTGCCCTCTCTATTCTGCAAAAGTATCCCTTGAAGCCCGGAAATCCCGAGATTGGATCCAGATAATCCTTATCGATCAGCTCATTGGCATCTCCTTTGGCGTTGCCATGATAAATATATACCACGCCCGGGTTTCCTGAAATATTATAAGCTGCCGTTCCCTCCATCTTTCCTGCCGGCGAGATCACTCTGACACGCGCCCCGTCCTCAATCTGATATTTTTCTCCATCAGCCGGGTGCAGCTCTATCATTGGTTCCGTCTCGATTCCGGCAAGCCATGGCAGCCGATACAGCCGTGAATGAAAAAACTGTGGTTTTCTGCTGCCGGTATTTAAGATCAGAGGGTACTCGCCTCTTATCTCCTTCGCCGTCTCTCTATAATCACGGTAGACCGGGAGTCCATCATACCCATTTCTCTCCAACACAAGAGAGCGAAGCTCCACCTTCCCCGACGGGGTATCAAACGGCTTCGACTCATACGTTTTCACTGCCGGCGGAAAGATCACCCTGCCCGGCATTCCTTCCGGACTCTTCTTAAGCTCGCTAAGATTCAGCCCCGATGGTTTCAAAATATGCTCCATATACGCCTCATATCCATTTTCCAGCGCCTCGTCATGAAGCTGCATGCGCTTTAGCACCTCAATGATGATCTCGATATCGTTCTTTGCCTCGCCCAGCGGCCTGACTGCATGGTTGGAGAAATAAAATCTGCCGCCCCGAAGCGCACGCACCTCGTCACGCTCAAAGCTGGTACTTGCCGGGAGGATCAGATCTGCCGCATCTGAGGAATCGGAGAGGAAGAAATCTATATTCACATAGAAATCCAGTTTTTTAAGAGCCTCCTTCAGACGCTCCGGCTGCGGCCACATACGATGGTTCAGGCCCATAGCAAAAATAGCCTTGATCGGATACGGTTCCTCACCCAGAATATAATCTGCCAGCCGGCTGCACTGTGCCTCCTCGCAGGACAGATCGAACCACACTGGGAAGTCCTTTTGTCCGATGGCCTCTTCCATATCAAAACGTTTGACCCTGCCAAACTCATTTGCAGGAGATGCCGGCCCCGGCCGGCTCCTGTTTCCTCCCTCAATATCATAATTCCCGGTGATGGCACAGAGCGCAAATACGGCACGATAATTCTGTACCCCGTTAATATGATGCACGATCGGCGACGCGGAAAACATGATCGCCGCAGGGCCCGAAGAAGCATAGGTGACTGCCGCCTTTCGAATCAATTCCGCAGGAACCCCAGTAATCTCCTCCGCTTTTTCCGGCGAAAATTCTTTTACATACTCCGCATACTCTTCAAAACCATACACATATTTTTCCACAAATTCCCTATCATAGAGCCCCTCCTCTATAATCACATGCCCCATGGAAAGTGCAAGCGCTCCGTCCGTTCCGGGAATGAGCTGCAAATGGATTTCTGCATCATGCGCGGTCACGGAATGTCTGGGGTCCGCATCGATAATATGTACGCCTCGTTTTTTCAGCCCCTGATACATGCTGCTCATCGGCGTATTGGTATGATATAGATTCGAGCTCCAAATAAGCACCGTTTTCGCATGCGCAAAATCCGGCGGACATATGCGGTTTCCAAACACGGAGCGCCAGGCCAGAGCTGCCGCCTGAAAACAGGTGCTCGACTCTGTGCAGTAGTTTGGAGAACCATAGGCGTTGGCAAGCCGTAGCAGTGCCGGCCTGTTCCATTTCGGGTATCCTGTATAAAATACGGTATGCTTCGCCCCATACTCCTCCCGGATCCGAAGCAGGTTCTTTGCAATCATATCATAGGCCTCGTCCCAGGAAATGCGCTCAAATTTTCCTTCTCCCTTTTCTCCTGCACGTTTCATCGGATACAGAATTCTCTCTTTATTGTAGAGGAACTGCGCTGCGGCCGCTCCCTTTGCGCACACTCCGCCTCCGTCCGGCGTCATTCGCCCGAAGCCCTCTATGGAAATCATTTTTCCATCCTTCACATGTGCATTTACCATACATCCGCTGCCACAAATAAAGCAGCTTGTTTTTACAATCTTCTCTTCTGACACTTGACACCCTCTTTTCTCAACCTTGAATCTTCCCCTAGTTGACCAAGATGAAGGTCCCCCGGACCTTCACTTAGGTATGCTTGGCAACCAAGATGAAGGCCCACAAACCTTCTCTCAGGTATGCTTGGCAACAAAAATCTCTCCGTACTTTACACTCTTCGAATCTATCACTCCGACGGAAAAATCATACAGTCGGAGAACACTCTGTCATACCCCGGAGTCTCCGCCAGTTCCATATATTCCATACTGGCAGCCAGTTCTTCCATCTGTTCTTTTACTTTCCGTGACATCAGCGTCATATAAGCACCGGTTTTCGATGAATTTCCGACATACACCAGCTTATCCGGTGCAATCTGCGGCAGTATTCCGGTCCGAATCAGTGACTCGGCGGGAAGATGCGCGCCGAATTGCCCTGCAATCATCACCTTATCCAAATCTTCCACCTTGATTCCTGCCTTTTGCAATAGTGCCGTGATGCCGGATAAAATCGCACCTTTGGCAAGCTGCACCTGCCGCACATCATCCTGAGAAACAATAATCTCGGGGACCTCCGAAATGACCAGTTCTCTCTTCGTACCGTTCACCCGGATCAGCGGATAACGGTAATCCTCTTCTGCTAACCTTTCCTTCTTTATGAACACGCCCGTTTTCTTCACCAATCCGGTCCTCAAAAGCTCTTTTACAGCCGACAGGATTCCGCTTCCGCAGAGCCCGGCCGCCTCCGCTTTTGTCTCCTTCTGCCCTATCACCGTATACTCTACGCCATTTTCCCCGATTGTGATATCCTCTATCGCCCCCTCTGCCGCACGCATGCCGCAGCTGATATTCATTCCTTCCAGAGCCGGTCCCGCCGCGCAGGAGCAGCAAAGCAGCCGCATGCCCGCCGCAAGCACGATCTCCCCATTGGTTCCGATGTCAATGAACAGTACATTTCCTTTCTCATTTTGCAGATTGCAGACATAAGCTCCCGCCGTTATATCCGCACCGATATAAGCCGACACGTGAGGGAGGCAGTATAAATCCGCGCCTTCCCCAGCCGCAAGGCCGATCTCTGCCGCTTTCAGGTACTGCGCTTCCAAAAACTCCGGCTGATACGGCGCTCTTCCGATCGACCTTGCATCTACGCCCAAAAGCATATGCATCATCGTACAATTCGCAGCCACGTCAATCTCCCGAATCTGGCTGCTTCCTATTCCCGCTTCCCGGCATACCTCATCGATCATGGAATTCAGAGAGTTCACGATCGCTTCTTTTAGTTTCTCTGCCCCGTCTCCGGGATTTTCATATTCATATGTGATTCTGGTAAGCACGTCCAATCCGTAGTGCTTCTGCGCATTGATCATCGACGCATCTGCGATCTCTTCTCCATTCGTCAAATCCACCAGAGATGTCACCACCGTAGTGGTACCGATATCCACCGCAATGCCATAGCCTTCTTGGCGCAGCTCCCTGTCAAAATCCGGCACATAGCCTTTGGTAAGAACCTTATGCTTCCGCTCTTTTTCCAGGAGCTCGATTTCAACCCTTCCCATAACCTTCGCAAGACAGGACAGCCGGATTCCCTCTTTTTGCTCATCAGGCGTCAAATGTTTTCTTTCTGTTTCCGTTACCGGAGAAATGTCGCCCGCCAGAACCCTCACCTTACATTTTCCACAAATTCCCTTCCCGCCGCAGGGGTTATTCACAAATACTCCTGCGGTAAGTAGGACCTGAAGCAGATTACTTCCTTTTTCGCAGGAAATTTTCCTTTTGCCGGACCTGATCTGTATTTCTGCCATATTCTCTCTCCCAAACTCTCGTTTTTACTCCTCTTTCAGCGCTTCCAGAATCGCCTGTACATTTCCGATCGGCGACTTCATTCCCAGACCGCAGGCCGGGGAAATAATATCCGATCCGCTCTTCACACAATGATTGGTCAGTGCCTTCACCCGGTCAGGATCTCCAAATTCCAAAGCATAGGTACTTACATTTCCCATGAGCACCCGGCTTTCCAGGTGCTCTCTCGCCTCTTTCATAGGCACGATCGAGTCGAAACTCAGCGCACTGGAGTGCATTTCCCCCACCTCGGCATAGACCGGGCTCATCTGACCGCAGATGTGAACGATCGTCCCAAGTTTTTCTTCCTGCAACGCATCTAACAGCTTATTAATATAGGTGACCGCAAATTCCCGGAAATGCTTCGGTCCCAGAATCTCCCCCGTCCCGCTGGGGTCGGAGATGGCGATTACGTCGGCACCCGCCTCGATCTGCGCACGACCAAATGCGATGAGCTGTTCTGTGACAAATTCCATATATTCATGCGCCTGCTCTTTTTTCTTGCGTAGCTCCTTGTAAAATGTCACCGGCTCCATGAGGGAGCTGGCCGTACTGACCGGCCCAGTGAGATTTCCCACGATCGGCACCCCGCTCGTCTCCTTTTTCAAAATACGGATGGCCTCCAGCACGACCCTCGCACGGCCTGTACCGAGATGAACGTCCACCGGACGTTCACTTAGGCATGCTTGGCAACCGAGATGAACGTCCACCGGACGTTCACTTAGGTATGCTTGGCAACTTAAATCGACCGGGCGGAGCTTCTTATAATCCACAACAGAATCGATCGCATAGCCGACCACATGCGGTTCATAGACCCGGGAGCCCAGATCTACCTTTGCCCCCATTTCTTCTGCCTCCACAGTCATGCAAAAAGGCACTCCATAATTTTCAAAACAGCCCTCCTCATACACGGCTTTCGCAAGTGCCGCCATCTGTACCGGATCCGTATGTGCCTCCGGCAGATACACCCCGACTCTCTCCATTAAATCCGAGGTGATCATATTCATCATGCCTCCCGGACAGATGCAGGCCGGTCTATCCACCTTCTGCCCCTCAAAAATTAACTTTAATCTTTCTTTTGGCGTTATCATCATTTCCTCCTTGCGTTCAACGCTATACTAACACGATTTCCTTAAAAATTCTGCTTTCCAAACGGTAATTTATATTCTTAATACATGTCTGCCCCGCTATCTTCACGGTCCCCTTCATAGAAAGGCAGGCGTCCCCGTACCGCATCGGTTCCGCAAGCAGCCTGTCCCTGAACGTCAGCATTCCAAGTCCAAGCAGTGCAAATGTCGTTTTCGGGCAGAGGAGAAGCATCGTATTCTCGTCTGCAATCTGCCGGGCCTTCTTCAAAAAGTCCCTCGTAAAACCCTCCGCCACCTGCCGCACCATATGAGGTCCCAGAATACTGACACTGCCGGAAGAATCCGCATAGCTGATGAACTCAGCTCCATAGCGCTTCGCCTCCTCCATAAAGGCAAGGATCTGTACTCCCAATTTCCAAAAGACCTCTTTTACAAGCTCTGGTTTCTTCTTCATTCCTTTGAATACATATTTTGCATCAATTAACACATTCAGTATCGTAAAGGGACCCGACACCTCAAGCACCACATGCTCTCCTGACTCTTTCAGCATTTGGCATGCAAGGAGCACCTCATGGATTCGTCCGCTGCCAAAATCAATCGCAGGCAGCGCAAGCACTTCCTCCAAAGAGTTACATACATATTCCTTTGCCCTCGGCCCTGCCACTGCGTCTCCATACTGAATACTCCCGCCCATGGCCTCCGCTTCCACTGTATGACAAAAAGGCAGCTCACAGAAAGCTGCCCCGTCATACTGTTTCAGTGCCTTTGAAAGCTCTGCCATAGTCCCGGCGTGAAGATAGGCATCAGGAAAAGAAAGACCCAGCCTCCCCGCCACATCGCCATAAATCCCGATTGAATTATCGTACGTACAATGAAAATCTCTGATTTCTCTCATTTCATCACCCTGACTTGCCGACATCGCATACGCTAATACAACATTTCGCAAATAACTAGACCAAATCGCTAGTGTGGTCAGTACACTAGACGGCTCCGACCAGTTTCTTTGCAAACTCCACTGCCTCGGCGGCAGACCGGGTATAACCGTCCGCCCCGATTTTCTCAGCAAAAGCCGGAGATACCGGCGCGCCGCCGATCATCACCTTCACCTTATCCCTAAGTCCTTCCTCTTTGAGCCTCTCGATTACCGTTCCCATTCCCGGCATCGTTGTCGTCATGAGGGAAGACATACACAAAATATCCACATCGTTGTCACGCACATAGTCCACAAATGTGTCCAGCGGAACATCGCGCCCCAGATCATGCACGTCAAAGCCGCCCGTCTCCAGCATGATCCTGACAAGATTTTTACCGATATCGTGGGTATCTCCCTCTACCACACCGATAACGATCTTACCAATGCCGGCGCCCACCGCATCCGGAAGGTATTTCTGAAATTCCTCAATTCCGGCATACATCGCATCTGAGCACACGATCAGCTCCGGCACAAAATATTCGCCCTCCTCGTACATCTCGCTCGCACGCTTCATTCCATCTACCAAACCGGAAAGCATACCCTCCTTGGGATCATATCCGCAATCAATATATTCCCTGACTACGTCCACGACCTCCTCGTCCTCCATGTCAAACACGCAGTCCGATAATTTCTTCAGAAGTTCTTCTTTCCCTTTCATAAGTCATTCCTCACTTTCGACATATGTTTCCTCTTATATACCCAAGGGCAGCCCGTATGGTCATTAGACCGTTTCACAAGGTATCCTCCCCTCAATCTCCCGGTTCACTCTATTCCGCAAAGCGATCAGATACATATCCGATTTCGGATAACGCCTAAAGGTCAGAGGCTCCGCCAGTTCACCCTCGATCAGCTCCATCACGAACTCTCTGCTGGTAAGTGATTCCAGATACTCAAGAGCACGCAGATCCGTAAGTGCCTCATAATGCACCATCATACGGATTGATTCCTCCGGATGGCCGTCGGCTCCCGGATATACCAGGAACGGATCGCCTGACGGGAAGGCATTTCCCGCATCCGTCACTTCATATGGGTTAATATGCTCAATCGAATACTGTGTATTATAGAAATTGTATCCCCAGTGCAGGATACCGATAATCTTATATTTATAGAGCTGTACCCCGTAAATGCGGTTTCTCGCAGACGGCATGGACATGAACCGGTTGCTCACCTCATAGAACTGTCCGGTACAATAATAGGTCCACATATCTGTAAGCCCGTGTTCCAGGAACTCCTCAATCTCATTATTCCCCGGAACCGGCTTATCTATCAATCCGTGACGATAAAATTCATAGCTGGACAGGGCATCAAAGGTGTGGAAACCGTCCAGCATATGTCCCAGAGATTCCTTCGCCGCCTTAAAACTCTCCAGATGTTCCTCCCTCGGCTCATCGGAAATATGAAAATACGTCACTTCCGCAATTCCCCACTCCTTCAGCTTTGCGGTAAGCTGCGGCAGAAAAGTCTCAAGGAATCTGGTGTATTCTCCCACCGCCGGCGTATGCCAGCCAAAGATCTTCTCCTCTTTTCCGTCCACATTCGCCACCACCTTGGGCGCATACTTTGCTCCCCACTGAGAAAACAGATGAGACATTTCAAAATATTCCACGCCACACTCCCTGCAAAGGTCGATCCAGCGTTTTACCTTGTCGAATCCGATGAGGTACTCCCCGTCCTTCACGGTCACTTCTACGAGCTGTGTAGTCGTCCTTTCCAGCCCTACCGCCGTGTCAAGGGGCGAGGTAAATAACGGGACCAGCATCATATTACAGCCTCTGTCCACGGCTTCTCTGAAGCAATTTTCCACTAATTTCCAGTGTTCTTCAGAAAATACATCAACGTGGTAGTAGTCCGCCAGACAGTCGGCATGAATCCATTCTGTATGCATGATCTTCTGCTTCGGAAGCACTGCGCCGATCACGGTTATCCTGGCCGTGGCATGGCACACCACCTTCTCCTCTTTGATTAACTGAAATTCAATCTCATACTCTCCCGCCGGAATCTCTTCCGTCAGCTTCACGTCCACCCAGATGCTGCTCCACTGGTGAGAGCGGACGATCACCTTTCCATCTTTCAGATCCCTTAACAGATCCGGATAAAGACCGGACTGAGTTCTCAAATAGTTGTCATCTACGATTCCGTTCGTCGCGCGTCCCACCGGCACCTGCTCTACGCTCCGCAGACGGATATTCTTCTCAATCGGCGACACAACTTTGAAATCCAGACGTTCGCGCATGAAAAAATCACCCGTATACGCGATCTGAAACGATATCGTTTCTCCCCAAAGACCGCTCAAACGCACACATTCCGGCTTGTACACCGGGACCTCGTCCGGAAATACTTTCTCCAGTGAACTGAGTACCTTCATCTCATATTTTATCTCTCTTTCCGCTCTCATCAAAACTTCATTCCTCCCTTTTCGTATATTTTATCTTTTCAAATATTTTATTCTTTTGTATTATCTATCCTTATCTGCCATTACCTGATTCCCCACACATTTTCTGCATTACATGTATCTTCTGGCCCTGTCTGCCATTCCCACACTCTCTTGCGGCCTCCATGAACCAGTCGATTTTCTGCGGCAGGGTCGTCTCGGGTATGTCGCAGCCTGTAGCCAGATGGTAACCCTTCTTTGCCGATTTCCCGACCGAAATACACGCTTTTACCCCTTCGTAAATCTCTTCCTTCGTCCCGTTCATCACAATCTCCACCGGGTCCACATTCCCTGCTATCGGAACTGCATCCCCCAGCTCCTTTGCTGCCCGCTCAAGATCGATGATATTATCCAGACTCAGTTCATTGAGTTCATACTGCCGCAGATATTTCCAGATGCTATACGTGGTGCCGCACATATGGAGCGATACCTTTTTCCCTGTCTTCTCCAGCGCATAATCCGTAAGTTCCTTCGTAAATGGAAATACAAACTTTTCATACAGCTTCGGCCCGATCAAAGCCGGGTTCGCGACCGGATCTGCCATGGCAATCCCAAAGCCGTACCTTGCCGCCATATCAATACAGCTCTTCTGGCTGTCCGTTACGATTCTGAGCAGTTTCATGATCGAATCAGAGCACTTCCTCGTATCCCGCAGAAGCAGCTCCACTCCACGAAGCTGGGAAGCGATCGTAAATGGCCCGCCGATACTCATTTCCATAGGAACGATCTTCCCGGCTTCCTCCAGTCTCTTTGCCGTATCCGCGAACACCTGAATTCTGGAATCAGTCTCTGCCCGGACCGGCTCCATCTCCTCAAGCTGCTCATACTGCTTCAAAAAAGGCTTGTCCGCATACGGCAGTCCCTTCTCCGGATAAACGAACCTGCCTCCCAGTGCTTCCGTTATCCCCCTGGTATTAGGTCCGATCACAATCCTGTCATAGCCGTATCGATTAAATGCCGCAATCTCCGCCTTCGCCATCTTCTCCGGGTCATACCAGAAATCCCGAAAACTGATGCCGGTAAACTGGCATTTGAATTCTCCCATAAATGGAATGCATGGGAAACGATCGAACTCCTGTCCGGATTCTATCGCTTTTTTTCTCTCAATCGGAGTCATCTGATCATTTGGTCTCTTTACTTTTTCCATTTTCTCTCCAATCCTCCATGGCTTCCACTCACATTTTTACCAACTTTTTCATATACATATTCATGATATTGTTAATTTTACACAAAGTCAAATCGTTTTTTTTAGTAAATCATACTTATTTATTGGATTTCTCTATAAATCTTATTGAATTTTTCTATTCATATGTTTCTGTCCATGTCATACCTTGTGCATTTATAGAAATTTTCAATATATACTCGTTTTCATCAGTTTTATCAATTTGCTTTCACTATGTATCACTATTATAATTTTGGTATAGACTTTTAATAAATATATATTAATTGTCTATAATTCTTAATTGATTGGGAGGATTTACACATGAAAAAGAGACTACTCAGTGTACTGCTTTGTGCAGCCATGGTCGTAGGCATGCTTGCCGGCTGCGGCAGCAAGGAATCCAAATCCGAGGGCGGAAAAGACGAAGGAGGCCAGGAGAAAACTACTCTGACTCTTTGGATGCCGCCGCTTGATGAGGATACAGAGGGGAACTGGAAACCTCTTCTGAAAGAGTTCGAGGAAGAAAACAATTGTGAGATCGAATTTGAACTGATTCCGTGGGCTAACTACGAGGAGAAGTGGGCGACTGCCATCAGCAACGGTCAGGGCCCGGATATCGGATATATGTATGCCGAGATGTACCCGACCTATATTTCTTCCGGCGCTGTTGTGGATATGGCAGACATGATTGACGATGAAGTGAAAGATGAATATCTGTATATTGACCGTGGTTATATGATGGACGGACAATATGGTATCCCGATTGTGACCGGCGTTCCGTTCGTACTTTATTACAACAAAGACATTCTGGATTCCGTAGGCGAAAGCGCTCCCGAGACCTGGGAAGATTTTAAACGAATCTGTGAAAAGACAACCCTTGACACCGACGGCGACGGCAAAATCGATCAGTACGGATATGCGGTAGGTCTTAACAGCGGCGACATGAGCAACCTGTATATCCTGAACTCCTATATTTACAGCCTGATCTGGCAGGCAGGCGGCGATATTTACGCTGATGACTTAAAGAGCGCACGTTACAACGATGAAAAAGGTGTGGAGGCCATTGAATTCTTCAAGAGTCTGCAGCCTTATATGCCGGAAAACCTGATGTCTATCTCCGGTACTGACGCATTTACCACTATTTTTGCAGAAGGCAAGGCCGCATTTGGCGTGACGCGTTCTTCCCAGTCTCATGAGACACTGTTTAAAGAGAGCTATCCGAACCTTAAGAACTGGGATTACGTAACTTCTCTTAAGAACGTGGACTACGGAACCTTCGGTGCGGCGGACTCCTTATCCATCATGTCATCTTGTGAGGATAAAGAACTTGCTATGAAGCTGATCCTCTATGTGACCGGTTCTGAATTCATGACCGAGTACCACAAGGTCGCTCCTGGTGCTCCTCTTACCAAATCCGAAGCATACGTGGGAGACCCGAAAATGGAACGTATCGTTACGGAAGACCGTGACAAATGGCGTCCGCTCCAGGTTGGTCCCTGCGGAAGTGAGATTCTTGAGAACCTGTCTTCCCATATCCAGTCTATCATGGAAGGAAAGATGGAGGTCAAAGAGGCCCTGGACGAATCTGTTGAATTTGCAAATGAAACTCTGGACGAATACTGGGCTGACAACGAATAGAAAAGTGAGGCGCTCATGAAGAAGAAGAAAGGCTTGTCCGTTCTTGTGCCTTATGCTTATATTACGCCGATATCATTGATCCTGCTTACTTTTGTGGCAGGATCTTTGATCATTGCGGTCTGTTTCAGTTTTACGAGATATAATATAATCACACCGGCAAAATTTAACGGACTTTACAATTATCAGAAACTATTCCGAGATGATAAGCTGCGGATCTGTATCATGAACACACTGAAGCTTACGGTGATCATCGTTCCTTTGCAGCTTTTTACCTCTACCTTATTTGCGGTGCTCATAGCAGCCAGACAGAATACCTTCTTAGGGAAACTGACCAAAGCGGCACTGTTTATCCCGGTTCTTTCCTCCAGTGCCGTAGTCGGTACCGTGTGGAAGACCATTTTAAATGGCGGCCACCCCGTTGTACGTGCCATTTTCGGCATCTTCGGCATTGACCCCACTATGCTGCTGGGGAGTAGTGAAAGCGCAATCGTGACCGTGGCCTGCATCATCGTATGGAAAGGCATGGGATATTATATGATCATCACTTTGTCCTCCCTGATGTCCATTCCGGACAACTACTATGAGGCGGCCAAAGTGGACGGCGCCAATACCTGGAACCAGTTGACACGGATCACGCTGCCACTTCTGAAACCCACGCTGATCATGAATGGGTTTCTTGCAACCGTCAGCGCTATGCAGATCTTCGATATGGTCTACACTATGACCGGAGGCGGGCCGTCCATGTCCACCACTACAATGGTCATGTATGCCTACCAGCTCACCTTCAAGGGCAGCAAAGCAGGCTACGCCATGACCGTGTCGAATGTGCTGATGCTGATGGTACTGGTGATCGTACTATTCCAGCAGCGTTTCATGCGGCGCGATGCGTCAGAGATATAAGGAGGTGCATAAGAAATGAAAAAAGTATTGAGATTGTTCGTGAGTCTTTTTCTGATCTGTATCATTTTAATATGCACGCTTCCTTTTGCTTATATGATCTTAATGTCCCTGAAAAGCACGATCAACGCATATGATTTCCGCTTTTCACTTGATACGATGTCATTACAGCAGTATCGGAAAATATTCGCGAATCCGTCCTTTGTACGCTATTTTATCAACAGTGTCATCGTGGCTGTGGCCGGCGTATTTCTGACACTGTTTACAAGCTGCACGGCGGGTTATGCATTTGCGAAACTGAAATTCAAGGGAAACGACAAGATCTTCCTCTGCCTGATCCTCACCATGCTGGTACCGTCCGAGGTAATCCTGGTGCCTTTATACATCGTGGTGCGCGGCCTGGGCTGGGTAAATACCTTCAAGGCCCTGATTCTTCCGCTGCCGACGGCTTTCGGCGTGTTCATCATGAGACAGGCTATGCTGGCAATTCCCAATGAGCTGCTTGAGTCAGCCAAAATCGACGGAGCTTCCAGCATGAAAATCCTCTGGAGCGTCGTGCTTCCTCTGGTGAAATCGGCTATGCTGACACTTTCCATCTTCACCTTCCTGGGTGCTTGGAACAACTTTACCTGGCCACTAATCATCACCACGGAAGACGCTCTGCGCACATTGCCGCTGGCACTGACCACCATCAAGGCTCAGTACGATGTTGATGTCGGGCTTACCATGGCCTGTGCAACGGTGACCTTCCTGCCACCATTTATCTTCTATCTGGCTCTTCAGTCCAAATTTGAGGCCGGGGCAGCACTTAGCGGAATGAAAAGTTAGGATTTTGTTCGATATGCGAACAAGGCAGCGCACCAGCGCTGCCTTGTCTTATGAACTGACATTACAAGTTAAATTCTTCGAATAACTGCTCCCTGAATTCTGAATCCTCTGCGGCTCTTACAGCTTCACTCAGCCGGTTCTGCTGCGAAAGCAGCAAAATCAGCTGTTCCATACATTCTATCCCTTCTTTTCTTCCTTCTTCTTTACCTTCTTCTCGCGTCTGGCGCATATGCCGTTCTTCATCATATTCATAAATACTCATACTCTTCGCCTCCGTCCGATACTTCATAAGAAATTCCTTCAGAATCCCCTCTTTGATACATTCCGTGATTGCACGTTCCACCGCCTCGGCAAGTAACATATCTTCTGCGTACCGCCTCACCCGAGCAGTATATTCCGCGTAATCTGCCAACGTTTTACATACTTTCTTGAGTTCCTCATTATACCCCGGATTTAAGTTCAACATAACAGCCCTTACTTCCAGAGACGGATTTTCCTCCACCACCTTGAATGCTTCCGAAAGACGCATCTCCAAACGTTCTGGCTGTTCCTTCACACCATTATAAAACACGACAAATCTAGGAGTATCTAGCTTAATCAGTTTCTCACCATACAGATTTTCATTCCTGATCATAGCCGAATATAAATCCGCCACATACATTAAAAAACGAAGTGGCAAATTGGGATTGTACGTCGACTGGTGTTCATACAACGACAACCTGGAGTCAATGATAAAAGAAATATCATTATGCATTGACATATAGATTGCATTTTCCAGAGTATTAATCTCCAACAACTCCGGATCCTTGTAATTTGTATGATTCATTGCATTATACAGGCCCAGAAGATCTTTCTTCTCACTAAAAATCTTTTCAAATAACCGGGCCTTGAATGTACGATTTACAGTAACTACTTTTTCATTTAATTGCTCAGCCATGAATAATCCTCCTGCAGCTTATAGTCTGCATTTGGATTCCTGACCCTTTTACCAAAGTAAGGTCCACTGGGTCTCACTTCAGGCATGCCTAGCTCGTTGCCCACGCAAATAATACACTGCTGCCTACGTTTATTCTATCACAACTCTTCCCATTATACCAGTGCATTTTTTGAGACAAAAACAGTCCAGAAGCTATTTTTTCCTCAGTCAAGAATCCTAAATACATTCTGTAAACATATAATAACTACTAAGTTCCATAAAAAGGAAATCTACGGCAGAATATGCCTTAGAACTCCGAAATTCCCGCCAAAGATACGGGATACACCAACCAATCAGTCAGAATTGTGCGAGCGGACCGATCTGAATTCGATGTATCGCCAGTATACCGCGGGTATCGGGCAAATGCAATTAAATTTATATGAAATTTTCGCACATATCAGAATAGACATCAGACGGCTTCCTCAATACCAAAACAAACCTTCGTCTATTCTTCCATCAGTTTTTTTGCAAATTCTAAAAATAATCTTGAAATCTCCAGATTGGGATTCCCTTGAAGGACTGTCATATTCTTCTCCTCATAGATCTGAATATTTTCATCTCTCGGCACCTTCATCAGAATCGGAAGATGCGCCCGATCCGCAAATTCCCTGACCAGACGTTCCTCCTCCTTCACATTTCTGCTGTTCAAAATGATTCCTTTTGCTGAGGCATAACCGCGGTCCTGAAACGATTGTACGGCCTGGTAAATATTATTAGCCGCATAGAGCGCCATCTTCTCCCCGGAAGTAACGATGATGATCTCATCTGCATAATTTTCCCGGATCGGGGCTGCAAACCCACCGCACACAACGTCCCCCAAAACATCAAAGAAAATGATATCCGGCTGATACGTCTCTATTGCTTCCAGCTCCTGAAGAATGGTAAACGTGGTAATAATCCCGCGTCCCGCACAGCCCTGCCCCGGAATCGGTCCTCCTGCCTCTATACAAAGTACGCCCGCATAACCTTCCACCACGATGTCGCAAAGCTCCGGTTCCTCGTCATTCTCCCGCAGATAATCCATAACGGTGACCAGTTTCTTTCCATTCAACAGGTTAATAGAGGAATCCGCCTTCGGGTCACATCCAATCTGCATCACCTTGTAGCCCTGCATAGCACATGCTGCTGCCAATGAGCTGGTTATCGTCGATTTTCCAATACCGCCCTTTCCATATATTGCAATTTTTTTCATTCTTTTCTTCCTTCTCTTTCCTCACTAATTTAAAAATACGTTTCAGCCCTATTTCAAAATGTTTCTAAAATAGATGCTCCCTTTCCTGCCAAACAGCACCGGACTTTTATCGAGATACATCGCGCTGGAAACCGCCATATGCGGAATCCATGCTATTTTTTCCGGTTGATAGGGCAGCAATTTACCATACAGCGGGTCCGCCACGATTAAATGATATGTCCCCCTAAGACTCAGCATTTGAGGCAAATCCGTCTCTTCCCGCAAATGCATATCCCCTTCTTCCATCAGGTCTTTCTCCATCTTGAAAAAAGTACAGATATCCACCTGCCCATATCCAAATTCTTCACGCAGCATGTCCCGAAGGCTGCAGGAGCTTACCTGTTCTCCCAGAATCAAAGCTCTCCTGACTCCGGATGGCCTCTCACCCTCTGTACTGCAGGCCTCCTCTACATGTGCCTGGCGTCCAGGAAGAACAGCCGCTTTTCGTTCATTACCGTATACTCGATCTCCCAGAAGAATCCTCCTGATCCTTTCAGCCCAGACTTTTTCCTGCATCTCCCCGACAGGATAACCAATCAGATACGGCGTTCCATATTTTTGCTCGCAGCTTTTTACAATCTTAATCCCTGACACAGAAACTGCTATATTCAGCTTTGCGCCTGCCGCTCCCGCGATTTCAGCCAGATGTCCATTACTTCCCCACACTGCCGGATTCTCTGCCCCGGCCTTTTTCAAAAAGAGAATACAATCCTGAATCTGGTTCAAGTCCCACATATCGATCGGAGTCGCCCCAATCACATTTACGTCCGCCAGCGTTTCCGCACGTTCCTTCACCACATTTTCCATCAAGGCGCGATAGGCCTTCTCCTGGCCGGCATCATAATACTCCATTCCATTGGTCGCGATACCGAAAGCCGGTATGGGCGTCCCCTTGCTCACCTGCTTGCTGATTTCCCCAGCGATTCCACCCAAATCAGCGCCGATCACTGCGGGAACCGGAGTTCCAATCAGTGCGATGAATGTGCCTCCCACCTCTTCATATGTACGGACCGCGTCTTTTGTGAGCTGCCTGTCGATTCCCATCACGACATTCCTCTCCCGCAAGGAGGCGGAAAATACCCGGCTCTTCTCCCAGCCGCCTCTTGGCTCTTCTCCAAACCGATACCCGCCCAAACACGCTCCGGCATCGCAGAATATCGTTAGTCCTCCCAGCTCATACAAAACGCTTGCCGCCCCCGAATAATCCGCCGCAAACGAAATCATTTTTTCAAATAAGCGCCCCATCTTTTTCCTCCTCTTTCGGATACACCGCCCAGTTTCTTGCGAAAAGATTCTGACCGATGTCTGGCTCTGCAGCTTTCACATTTCTTTTTTCTGCGGCGTCTGCCGATAATTGCTCTTCCATCTGCTCCATAATCTCGATAAAAGTCTCAAAATCATAGGGCTCCTCTCCCAGACGGATAAAAGAAATTCCCGGAACATGTTTCAGCATCATATTCGCCCCTCCAAGTGTATAATCCACCTCCTGCGGATTATCCATGAACCGCATCATGCTGATATCCGGTGCCAGATAAACCCTTATTTCCTCGCTATTTTCCATGAGCCACTGATAATAAGAAAGGTCTTCTTTTCTAATCTTATCCACAAAAAAATATTTGACCGAAAGTCCAAGCGCCACAAGATCACAGGCTACCTTGGCCGGATTATAATCCAGGGACTGCCCTACGGCAAAGGTCTTTCCTTCTGCAAGTCTTCTGACCTGATCCGCCTTCTCTTTTGCTTTTTGTTCGTATTTACTCACATCCAGATGCAGCTCCAATATTTCCTCAAGCCTCGCATAATTGCTCTGGATACTTTCCGGACTCATATGCTGATTCCAGTACATGAAAGGAACCCCGTATTTCCGCTCCATCATCTTAGCCGCATACAGACTGAATTCGCTAAGTACGATATTAAGCTTCGCCTCACCCATCCGGTCAAATTCTTCCAATGTTCTGCACTGGCGAATCTCATTTACCGTATATCCCGCTTCTTCCAAAACCTTATAAAAATCCGTATCTGTTCTTGCCGGCTCTACTTTTCCCAGAATATTTACCATGTTTCGTTTTGGCTTACTTTGATCAGCATCGATCATTCCGTAAACACTCTCTACAAACTTGTCCGTATGTTTTACAATACTTTCCTCTAAAATAGGAAACATCTCAATTACGCCGAACCGAATTCCATACTCCACTTTTAGTCTTTTCTTAATTCGGCTGTAATCCGTCTGTATCAGTCCATCCGCACAGGTCACCGTGATCATGATTACCTTGGGACATGGCTTAAGCGTGGGTAGCTGGGCAAATATCTCCCGTTCCAGGATATCGGCAACCTCCCCCAATATCAACTCCTTGTCACTTAGCCGAATCTGATAAATGCCCTCCGTATACCCATTCATCCATAAATCGGTAATACAATGAAACATACACGCCTGCGGAGCCACCAGAAAATGAATGGACTCCGGGATAAATACCGCAGTCCTTGACAGACCTCCCATACCCCGGTTTCCCGCCCCCGGGCAGCGAAATCCTTCTCTGGAATATCTTAATTTTTCCTGCTTGTCCGGTCTTTCTTTCTGTAAAAATTCACAGATCTCTTTTATCGAATAGCCTCTTTCCTTCATAAACACCTCGTTTTTCCCCGTAAATTATATCTTTTGACCGTTTTTCTATAAAAATTATATCACGCCTCCATAGTTCGCTCAAATCGTCATCTTCTATAATTGTCTATAATTTATAGCGTTTATCTATGTTATTTCCATTTCAAAGCAAGAAATCCTCTATTTGAATCTTCGTCTGAATTTGAAATTGAAGATGCACTTAGCGAAATGAAAAGACATAGTAGTGTCTCAATATGCGAATAAGGCAGCGCTGGTGCGCTGCCTTATTTTATGAATTGACACTACAAGTTAAATTCTTTAAATAACTGTTCCCTGAATTTTGAATCCTCTGCGGCTCTTACAGCCTCGCCCAGTCGGTTCTGCTGCGAAAGCAGCAAAATCAGCTGTTCCATACATTCTATCCCTTCTCTTCTCCCTTCTTCTTCACCTTCTTTTCTTCCTTCTTCTCGCGTCTGGCGCATATGCCGTTCTTCATCATATTCATAAATACTCATACTCTTCGCCTCCGTCCGATACTTCATAAGAAATTCCTTCAGAATCCCCTCTTTGATACATTCCGTAAATCTTATTCCACCGATTCTTCATCCTGCCACACGACTTCCGTGCTCTGCCTTGCAACCATTCCATTTTCCATTGCATAGAATGTTTCAAGATACTCCTCTTTGCTCCGTTCATAGATTTCCCGCGAAACCACCTCCTCACCTGACAGATTCTCCTTTTCCGTCTCCACCAGAATATACTCCGCCCCGGATTCTGCCGTGAGCTTCTGGGGCACCTCCGCCGGACTGTATTCTGCTTTTCTGATAATCCGGTTCTCCCTGTCCATCTGGAAAATCGTGATCTTCACCGGCCTGTACATCACTGCGATGCTGACTGCCACACTGCTCTTCTCCTCGACCGACTTCCCGTTTTCCGTCGTCGTTACCTGGTCCGCAAGCTCCGTAGTCATACAGACTCCTTCCGAGGAATCTCCGCTCGTGGAAAATCCCTGCCCCGAAACCACAAAAATTCTTCCTTCCTGCGTCTGATAGACCGGATTCACATAGTATGCGATATTCTCATTTGCCTTTCCCGGCAGAATATACACCGTTCCTTTTATACTTCTCTCCTCCCCGGTATCTGTCGTCTTGATGTGCGTATCGGTATCGCAAATTCCATCGCCATACTCACTCGCCCAATACCCATCTCCATCTTCCCCTTTCCAGAAGGGCGTAAAGAAATTGACACCAGCAATATCTCCGAAGGATACCTTCCAGTCACCCGGATCCTCACTGCCATTTTTTTGAATGTCAGCATATAATTTCTCCTCATACTTAGCATCATCGGCAAGCATGACTTCTCTCCCGTCTGCCAAATCAGACGCATGCGCTTCTAAATACCCCTCCATATCATAAAGGTCCAGATAATCCGGTGTGATAAATGCTCCGATCAACCGCCCATTTCCCTCTGTTCCTCCTTCCGGAACCGCAAGAGAGCAGCCACACAGGGAAAACATCAACATGACCATGACTGTGCCGAGTTTCTTTTTTCTATTCTTCATTTTCCTCACCCTCCTCCAGATTACCGTCAAATTTTAAGATATCTCCCACGTCACACTGTAAAAAGTAGCAGATTCTGTTGATCGTGTGAAATCGGACGCCCTTTGCCTTACCGCTTCTGAGAACCGAGAGATTGGCCTCGGTAATATTCACCAGCCTGCAAAGCTCCTTCGATGTCATCTTCCTCTCTTTCAGGACCTCCTCCAGACAAACCCGTATTCCCATATGTCTCACCTGCCATTATACAAACAAATCATTATCCTGCTTCAGCTTTTGATCTTCGCGAATATAGCGTGAAAGCAGGAGTACAACCAATACAAAAATTACAGAAGTCACCGGAATCGTAACCGTCATATTAATCTGACAAAGTACATTTCCAAACATAAGCTGAAGAATACTGAAAATCATGTCTGCCGCCACCGTGACGGCCAGCGCTTTCACGCAAAATCCTGCCAGTTTCTCCACTGATGCCACGGACCCGTCCGAATAGCGGTCTTTTTCCAGTTCCTCCAACACGCGGATCGCCAGAAATACAACCACAATATCTAAAAGGTAGGGAAGCGCATTTACCAAAAACTGTAATATCAAAAAGAAATACGTTGGCATAAGCGGAGATACTCCTGAAAATGTGTCTTCGCTCATTACTTCAAAATAGGTTGTATTCTGGGTTCCCACTTCATGCAAGGCTAAGCAAAGATTTCCTAAGCATCCCCAGAAAACTGCATATACAAAGACTGAATTCAGGCAGACAAGAAGTGTTTTAAGTCCTCTCTGAAGCCCTGCCTCCTCAGCCGATGCATATACACACAGTACCCGAAGAACAAGATAGCCAAACAGGACCGAATAGAATGCCGATCCCAATATAATCTTTCCACCGCCCGGAACCGTAAACCCAGACAGGGCTGGATTAATCATATAATAAATGACGATGAATAGCAGGATACTCACAATCACAAGCAATGCATCAATCCGTCTCTCCTTATGTTTTTTAACCAACAAAATATAAACGGCGCACGGACTTAAGGAGAGTAAAAGATAGACAAGAATTGCGGCCACATTCCCGGTTGCGCTCGAGAGGGAAAGCGCCCTGAGTGCAAATCCAATCTGTTCAAACGGAAATGCAATGATTGTTGTGAAAAATCCTAAGAATCTTATCTGGAGCAGACTGAGTACACTAAATATGATAGCCTCTACGATAAAAAACCAGATAAATCTCTTTTGTTTCATAATCTCATCTCCCTTCTGATACACAATCGACTAACGAACAGCTCCAAGTGTTTCGTGTGTCTCAAACCAATTCAAACAGGCAGTAGAATTATTGTTTTACGATAATTATAGCTTCATTATAGCAGAAAATTATCGTTTGTCAATAATCTTCTTACCCTTAACCGTCGCTAAGAGCTTGCACTTCCGATTGCTTCGATTATCGTTTTACACTTACTCAGACCTGCTTGACAACAAAAAAACAACCGCACCTGGCAGGTAATCTCTCTACACTGAAACCAGATGCGGCGCCAAAAAATTATTCCATTTTCATTCTACTTCATTTACCCCTGATAGCAAACTTCCCCATCAATAATCGTATACAGAATTCGCGTGTCTGATATCATAGGATTCCCCGCTGCTATGACAAGATCACCGTCCTTGCCCTCTTCCAGGGAGCCGACCCGATCCTCCACACCTAAATGTCTCGCTGGGTTGATCGTGATAGCCTTAAGCGCTTCAAACTCGTCCATTCCATATTTCACAGCAAGGCCCGCGCACAAAGGTAAAAACTCCTGTGGAATCACCGGTGAATCTGTGATAATGGATACCTGGCAACCAGCCTTCGCAAGCACACCCGGTGTCTCAAAACTTTTGTTTTTTAATTCAATCTTGGTCGCATGCCCAAAAGTCGGACCGACGCAGACAGGATAACTTTCCGCTGCCAATTCCTCCGCGATCAGAGAGCCATCCGTGCAATGCTCCAAAGTCAGCTTCACGCCAAACTCTTTCGCAATCCTGATCGCCGTAAAAATATCATTTGCCTGATGTGCGTGAGCTTTCAGCGGAATTTCACCATCCAGAACGGGAAGCAGCGCCTCTAACTTCGCATTATATTTCGGTCTGTCTTTGACGGTCTTTGCCTCCTGAAGCTGTGCCCGATATTCCTGTGCTTCACGGAGAGTCACTCTCAGCTTGGACGCTGTTGCCATCCGGGAGTAATTATTTTTCTCTTTGTAACAGCGCTTTGGATTTTCTCCAAATGCACATTTCATGGCCGCAGGGAACTTGACGATCATATCATCCACCCGTTTTCCCTTTGTCTTGATCACTGCGAACATACCGCCCAGCACATTCGCGCTTCCCGGGCCCGTACCTACGCAGGTCACACCGCCTTCCAGCGCCAATCGGAACGTCTCATCCTGCGGATTCAGAGCATCGATCACCCGCAGCTCAGGCGTCAGTATCTCTGTCATCTCATTGCAGTCATCGCCCTCAAAGCCCATGGCATACCCATCTACGCCCAAATGGCAGTGGGCTTCCACAAACCCCGGATACACCTGGCATCCCGTGGCGTCAATTTCCTCTGCCACGTCAGATACAAGACCCGAACCTATTTTGGCGATTCTTCCGTCCTGTACCAGAATATCCGCCTGATAGCTTTCCGGATGAACTGCGTCGTGGAGCCATCCATTCTTGATTAGTAAACTTTTCATTTTCTTATGTCCTCCTTTTATTTTTCCTTTATACTATTTTACAGTATTCGTTCTTGCTGCTTAGCTATTTGGTCTATTTGCCAGCTATCTGTTTTTCCTGCTGTTCGATCAGTTAAAAATAAAATTGAAACCAGACAAAAACAGTCCAATTTTTACTTAGCTTTGTTTGACAACTCGGATATTGCCAGCCCCGACAATGTCAGAACTGTACCAGCAATCGACATGACCGTAATCTTTTCATGCAGAATAATGACCGACATGACGATCGTGATTACCGGAATCAGATAAATATAGATACTGGTCTTAATCGCTCCTAAGCTTTGCACCGCATAATTCCATGTCACAAAGCAGACCGCGCAGGCTCCGACTCCCAAATAGAGCATATTGATCAGATTGACCGGTTCCACAAATCGCTCCACTCCCAGCCGGAAATCTGACACACACGCCATCGGAATCATGAACAGTATTCCATAAAAAAACATCCGTCTGGTCGACTGAATCACATCATATCCAAGTTCCCCGATCTTTCTGGTCAAAATGGCATAGAATCCCCACATGGACGCCGCCGCCACACTGAGCAGATCTCCCGTTAAATTCAAATGAATCCCATCCTGCCCGCTGAAACTGATCAGGGAGATTCCCGCGATCGCAAACACAAAGCCGACGAAGAAGCTGCTCTTTAGTTTCTCATCTTTCAAAAAGAAATGCGCGCTGATTCCGATAAAGAATGGTGAAATAGAGGTAATCACCCCTACATTCGACGCCTGCGTATACGTCAATGCAACATTTTCAAACAAATAGTACAGGCAGATTCCCGTAAGACCTGTCGCCACAAAATACCATTCTTCCCTTCGATTTTTCAGCACCAGGCGCCCAGGCTTCATGAACCATAAAGCGACAAAACCAATTACAAACCGGAAGATCAAAAGCTCCACCGGAGTAAAATCAGCAAGCAGTACTTTGCTTGAAATAAAAGTTGTCCCCCAGATGATTACTGAAATCATGGCCATCACATGGCCAATCGCCTGTTTGTTGCTCTTCATACCACTATCCTCTCACTTTCATAATCCTTTGTAATCGTTTAATCGATGCCTCTTAAACATTGACCGATTCACAGAGTAATACTTCCTGTTCGATTTCCAGTCCATACTGTAAGATGGCATCTTTCAATTCTTCCAGCTCTCCTGCCTCCATACGCTCAAGCTTTCTCCTCTTCCCTGCGTCCAGCTTCACCCCGGCTCCCTGACGCAATGCTTTTTCGTAAGTCTTCCCATCCATATACAGCGGTCTGACCTCCGGAAAAATATGCTCCTTGATATATCCGAAAATACGAATCCCACCATAATCCATATCACCCCAATGATAATATTTCGTATCTTCTCCCAACACTTCCCGAAGAGTACTCAGAAAATATCGCTCCTTCGGAGAAAAGAATCCGTGGGCAAAAATATAGAGCGTATCACTTCTGAATCTCATATCCTCGTAATTCGCCTTATTTTCTATTGTCACTATTCTGCTTACGTTCCCCGCTGAAACTACCCTGGATTGTTCCAATGTCTGCGCATTTATAATTGTACCATAAATCATGCCTGCTGTGTCAATAGAAGTCCCAATTCCTCCTATTTCATACACCAATGGCCCCTTCCATTCCAGAGTCTGTGAATAGGTAAGTACCCCATGCTCCGCCAGAATCTGAGCAGCCTCCATGCCTTCCCGCACGTAGGGTGAATGATGGATCAATATGGTAATCAATCGTGTTTCGTACTTCGTCTCAAAGAGCTTGGAATCCCCCAGTACGTTAGCGCTAAACACACGCCTCCAACAGCTCTTCTCCTGTCCGGGAAGACTATTCAAACAACGGAAGAGATTCTCATCTTTTACCTCAACAGGCACCGTTCCTCTTGTGGTTCGTTCAAGAAGTAAATCATAATATTTCTTCTGCCATTCTTCCTTTGCTTCTTCTCTCCATCGTTTCAAAATTTCTTCCGCGCGTTGCAGCTCTTCCCTGGGATTTTCCACCCCGGCAAACGCACAGAGGCGGTCCATGTTTTCTACAGAAACATCTATTCTCTCTATATCCGTTTTGAAATCCCGCCACTTTACCCGGATAAGCTCCCGGCGTTCCAGCTCTTGGGCCTGCCTAAGAAGTTCCTGCCTGCCAATCTGGTCGATCACGTCCTGGGAGATTTCCGGGTGTTTCCACCCGGTCACCTTTCCGATCCGCCAGTCCTTCGTGTTAATCTTATGAATCAGCCACAGGGCCAGCGTCATTTTCCCCGCTTCCTTCGTCATCTTCTTCCCCTTCCATCATCTGAAGATATCGTCCTTTATCAATATGCATCATGGAAATCTGGTTCTGATACCTGCGGAAGCCGTACACACTGTCCACATTCTGGATCAGGGACTGCAGTCTCTCGTCCGGCACGCAGACAATAAGCTGCAGATTCAGTTTTCTCGCATATTTCAGACACACCTCGCTGCGCTCCTGATCCATCTTAGAAAACGCCTCGTCAAGAAGCACCAGCTTAATCCTGGAATCCCGGTTGCTATGCGACATATAAAGCATGGCAAAACCGGCCATCAGTGCCACATACTTGGGGTTCTGCCCCTCGCCGCCGGAATCCCGCCCGGCCATCTCATCTACCATGTTCTCACGGATATTTCCCTTCTCATCCTCCACCCGCTCATACATACTGAACGACAGATAGTTCCGGTAATCCGCATAGCGCTCCATCTCCTGCCTGCGCTTCGCCAGGTTCATCTCATCTTCTCCCCGCGCGGGCATGAATTTTTCCGTCAGAAGGTTGATCTGACGCTCATATTTTTGCAGGAAAGTATCCTGCCCCAGACTCATCTGCCCCTCGATCTCGTCATCATAGAGTACCTTGCTGTCCAGCTCCTCGGCCATCAGCATTTCGTAAAACTGTGCATTTTCATTTTTCGCCGGCTCGATCTTGATCTGGTAAATGCTGTCCGCGAAATTGGTCTCTCTGAGCATACGATTGATCTCCGCCGCATGGCGTCTCGCCGCCTTGATATCCCCGTGAATGGCTGCAATCACATTATCCCGCAGGCTCTTATAAATCAGGTCGCACTGCTTTTCAAATTCTTTTTGGTACTCCGGCCTGTAATTGTTCAGATAGTCATTCAAAAGTTTATCGTAGGCGTCATTTGTCCGCTCCGTACCGCTTAAATTGCAGGACGGATAGGCGAAAATGTAATTATTTCTTGCCCGCGCCAGATTATCGTCTGCTTTTGCCAGCCTGTCGCCTAAACGCTCCAGACGGGAACGGATCCTGCCCTTTAAAGTCTGCCCCGTCACCTGGGAAAGTTCTCGCCTTACCTCTTCTTCTACCGCCTCGCCCGGCTTATAACCCATGCGCTGATTATTCAGTTCTTCCTGTTTATTATTAATATCTGTCGAAAGACGCGCTTCGCTGATCTGGTACTCGCGAAGCAGACGGCTGTTCTTCTCAATTTCCGCCTCCACGGCCGCCGACTGCTCTTTCAGCTTCTGCACCTCTCCTTCCAGCTCCCGGTACTTGCCCTCCTTTAATTTCCGAATGACCTCGCTTAACTCGGCCTTCTCAGCGAGGGCCTCCTCCAGCTCCTCCTGCGAACGGGAAAGCGCTGCCAGATACTCATCTCCTGCCCCCAGCGCCTCAAACTCCATGGACGCATTCAAAGCGGCCATCTGACGGGTCACTTCTCTTAGCGCCTCCGACAGCTTCTTAGTATCTGCCTCATATTCAGCCAGCTTCGCCTTGGAGACCTTGCTCCCAATGCAGGCGTTCCAGGTGTAATCCCGTTTTTTCAAATGCCGGAACCGGAAATTGCTGTAAGAATAGCAATCCGGCGTCACACCGTCATGCACCTGCTCCAGCTCCTCCACGGAGCGGCATTTTACGATATGCCCGAGGAAACGCTTAAGACACGCATCTACATAAGGAATCTCCGTGGTGACCGCCTCATAGAGCGTCCCTTTTAACGCCTGAGGCCCACTATCCATAAGCGCCCGGGAATTGATCAGCTCGATTTCTTCAAACTCTTTCATGGATCGGAAGATGACCGCCGCATCATGAGCATACTTCGGCTCGGTGATCAGGCACAGCTTCAATCTTCCCATTCGTCCTTCTACCGCGTCCTTCCACTCCTCCTCACGAATATCGAACAGATCGGCCAGCACCTGTACCTCCACCGCATGTCCGTAGGAAGCCGCCAGCCGTTCTCTCAGCATTTTTCTTGCCTTGCGGATACTCTCGCCCATATCCCCGTAGGATTTGCGGTCATGCTTCATGTCCTCTACGCGCTTTTTCTTCGCTTCATACTCCTTTTGCACACCTTGCTTCTGTTCTCTTAATTCCTCAATCTCGTCGCGGATCATCTCCCTTGTGCCCGCAAGCGCCTCTCTTAATCTGGCACACTGCGAAACGCTTACCGCGCCCTTCTGGAATTCTTCTATTTTATAAATCGTCGGATTGCTCACATAATCGGTCACAATCTCCTCGTCTACCCAGCGTTGTAAACCAGAAAGTGTCTTTCGCCACTGCACACTATCCTTCGCCAGCATATCCGCCCGCTTTGTCAGTTCCTCGAGACGCTCCTTTTTGCTGCCGTAATCCGTGGCTTTGAGGTCGGATTCCGCCTTGATCAATGCCTCTTTTACGTCCTCCCGCTGCTCCTTTAAAGCAGAATCCTTCTTCGAGAACTCCTCGCATTTTTTCCGGGTATCCGAAAGCTCCTGATTGTCCGCCTCTATCCTGCTCTCCAGCGCCAGGATGTCCACAAATTTTAGCGCCGCCTGCCCATGAACAATGTCGGCGCCTACATTTACCACTTCCTGGTGAGCCTCCTTCACCCGGGTCAGATAACTGATCCTTTTTTCCAGATCCTCCACCTGTTCCTTGATGTCCCTGTATTTTCCAAGCTGTTCGCTGATTTTCCCGATCGCCTTCCCTTCGCTTCTGGGGAACATATAGTCCCTGATGAACTGGCCGGTTCCGTTTGTCATCTTAAGAGCGATCGCACTCTTTTCCATAGTCATGAAACGGTTCCCGTCGATGTAACCGAGGATCACGTCGAATAAGGTCCCCAGATAGGCTTCCTTGGAAGGGTAGATCCGGTTTACCTCCCCCTTGCCGCGGTTATCCTCCGATTTGGACCGCTCTTCCACAAGATGCCGTATCTGCTTATTGTCATAGGGAATCCCTTCCTCCGTCCGGTAGCCGCCCTCCGGCATTCTTCCCGAATGACTGAAATAGACGAATTTTCTGACTTCACTGTCACTTATGCGAACCTCAAAGGCGACCCCCACACAGGTCACAATATGATTTGACGTATCCTCGATCTCAAGTGCAATCGTAGAGCAGAAATCCTTACCTTCCCGGTTGGCGGTCCCGTCCTTTTGCTCCCCGCGAAGATAGCTGATCACACTTCTCCGGTTCTTGGCGTCATCGGCCGCTTTATTCAAAAAGGCGGGCGAAAAACTCCCGTACAGGATCACCTGAATCGCGTCCATCACCGTAGATTTCCCCGAGCCGCTCTTTCCACTGAACAGATTCACATACTCGTGAAATGTAAGGATCTTATGTTCCACTCCGCCCCAGTTGTTCATACACATTCTGGTGATAATTTTCTTAGCTTCTCTCACCTTATTCCTCCCCTGGCTGTAATGCTTCCTTCATTTCAAGCTGCACAGCCTCTTCCTCGTACTCTCTTACCAACTCATTGATATCTGCGGTCCTGCAATAAATGTTGACGGTACTGTATATGTAAAGAGGCGTAGTATCCTCCACATTCACGATCGCGCACGGGATTTCCAGCATCTGATGAAATTTCATCAGCGTCAGGGCCTCCTGCCATTCCTGGTTCGTCAGCTTTCGATTAATCAAATTGGTATTCTTCCCGTACTCGCGGATCTCTTCTAAATTCGTCACCGTAGCCCTAAGTCCCTCGCCCATGATCTTATCCCGATAAATGAGTTTCAGGATCAATACCAGCAGCGTGGTGGTCATGCTCATCTTCTCGGTGGCAATCCCCTCCCCGCCGATCCGAAAAATAGATTCCTGCGGGTCATGGAGCAGTTCGCACCCGGTGACCGACAGGTAATCGCGGATAAAATCTTTATGCTTTTCACAGATCCGGTATCTGGGGTTATCCCGCGACACCAGCGTGACCGGATCGTATTTGATTTTTAAAATGCAGGTCTGCTTGAACAGGTCGCGGATCGTTCTCTTCACTTCCTCCGCCTCCGTGATCGACAGGCTGTTTAAATATTCGATCATATCTGATTATTCCCTTCTTATATTCTACTTCGCACGAATCTTCAAATTCGTGAACGTAAATCCTTCGTCCGTTTCCAGCTCGTCCCCCAGTTCAATCTCGCACTCTTTCTCCCGGTCCTTCGTCATATACTGCCATACAAACAGCAATTTTTCCAAATCTTCCATTCCTTTTACAGAATCCTTGTCCCAAGTAAAGACTCCGTCCTTTTGGTTCCTCTCCATAAATTCCCGGATCTGCTTTTTTGTATAGAGCGGCTTCGGCACAAAATCCGCCATCTGCTCCTCCTGCCCCGCCGTCTTTCCCACTGGCTCAGGCCGGAATTCATAGTCCGGGCGATCCCTTCTGGCGTAAGGGCTGTCCTCCGTAATGCACCGGTACGGCGCGGAAAAGCACATCTTCTTTGCCAGCTTCCCCAGAATCTCATCCCGTTTTTCACTCTTTCCAAGAAGGCCTGCGAGGACCACCGTACTATCCTGATCCTCCGTTCCTTCTCTTAAAATATAGCGGATTCTTGCCGCCGCGCGTCCCGCAAAAATCGTTTTCTGCTCGATCAGTTTATTATATTTCTTTTCGATGAGGTCAAATTCCCTCTCGACCAGATAGACAAGACGGCTTGCCTCCTCATAATTCTCCAACTTCCTCTGCATGCGCCTCCAAGGCAGGCTGTCTTCTTCCAAAGTCAGAAGGGTTCTCTCGTCCTCTTCCTTTCTCAGTTCATTCATCTCCAAAATCCGGCCAAGTAACTCCTTTACCGCCTCCTTATAGCGGTAAAAACTGTCCGTCGTCGTAAGGATCGCATATTTTCTGCTGTCTTTATTGTTCATCTCATTAATCAGGACCTCCTGGATTCCCAAAAAGTCCTTCTGCCTTGCCAATTCATCAAAATACGCCCGCATACCGTCCTGCATATTCGTAAGGAGCTGTCCCAGACTTCGGGATTTGTGCAGCGCATTTTTCAAAATGTCGTTATTCTTCTCTTTGTCCGATTCATAGGTAAAAAGGGCACTGTAAATGGAAAGGATACTCTCTCTTTCCTGGCTGCTATCTTCCCGCATCAGCTTCTGGAACAGCTCCACATATAATTGGCTGTATTCCGGAAAGGAGATGACATTTTCATTCAGCTTCTCATCATAGTCGCTGCGAAGCCACCCCCAGCTCACGAGGCGTCCCAGAATAAATGCGGCACTTGCACTCACCGGCATCTCCTCCGCCTCTTCCCACACTTCCCAGGTCCAGTCAGCATTCTTCCGGGCCAGTTCTTCATTAATGATCCCTCTGCACTCACGCTCCGTAAGGCCCAGGGACGTGCAGTATTCGCTGTTTTCCACATAAATCGCCACCAGAACCTGCATGAACAGATCCATGTTCTGGGTGCGGAATAATTTATAGAATTCTTTGGGGATTCTCTCTTTTAGTATCATATAACCCTATCCTTTTTATAAACCTTTTTCGGTATCCTGCCAATTACTCCCTACAATAAAAAACCAATTGATCAACATTTCTGAAAACCAATCGGTTATGTAACAAAATGCTATACTATTTCCAGTGCAATTCGTTGCATTTCTTTTTCCAAACCTTTAAATTTTTCTGTCCATACTCCGTTATGCTCAAAAATTTTTTTAATCTCTATGTAAATTGTATCATTAAGCATATTAGTCGACTTTACTGCGGCATAGGAATTCTTAACTGTACACTTTTCCATCACTCTCTCCATACGCCTTTTATATTTTTCCTTATAGCCTTCTTCCTGCAAATCTTCGTAAATATCTTCCAGCCTTTGATGTATATCTTCCCACTCAGTCATTCTTGGAACCATTACCCGATCAACGTCATTAAGTCCCACCGCAAGAATCGTATTCCTACCCACTTTTTCAGGATCAATTCCTTTTAACCGATAGGGATTCTCCTTCCACAAGGCCAAATACTCCTTCGGATCATCTTCACAAGGATTCACAATCCTATTTTCATTATCATTCTTTTTTCTATTGCAACGCAAACACGCAGGAAACAAATTCTTCCATTCTACGACTTTATCCATATGCGAACTTTTGGGCAGAAAATGGTCTATCGTAGCATCCTTTGACTCAATTTCCAATACACATTCACAGTAAGAACATTTCCCATGACTCATTTGAAGCAACGCAGACTTCAACGGCTTTTTTATCTTGGGTGAATTCCATACATCTTTAGCCTTATCTTCTGTATATAAGCGCGTAAGTTCAGACTTTACTTCCTCAGTAAGTTCTTCAGGCGGAAGCCCTCTTTCGAGTTTAATCATTATTTTCGATCATCTCCATATCCAAATCCATGACTTTTCTTTCCTGGCTTTTCGGATGAACCATTTTTAACAGTTTTTCATACAATTCTCTTGCTTCATCATACTCTTCCTTGTCAATAGCTTCTGAAAACCTGCGAATACTTTCATTATAAACAACTGTTTTTCTTTCCACCCCCATCTTCTGCTCCTGTATGGCATCAATGCTCCAGCCATTATAGTTCCCCACTTCATCAGCATATCGCATTGTATTCATGTCAAACAATTCATCTGACTCCAAAGCCTGTACGATGAACGGTGAATGTGTCGATATAATAAACTGACAATTCGGAAATGTCCTCTTTAAATCATCGACAATCGTTTTCTGCCATTTGGGGTGGAGATGTAAATCCAATTCATCAATTAATATAACTGCTTCCTCTTCCAATGGATTCTCTGAATCCGGATTCGCAAGCGACAAGCGCTTCGCAATATCAGCAACTACAGACAATACCGCTTTATAGCCCCCGCTCAACTGATCAATTTGTAAATCTATCCCTTTATCATTAGTCAAAACCATTCTGGACGGCGATAATTCAATTCTAAGATTATGATACCCTTTAATCATACGTTCAATAGCGGATCTGACACAGTCCAGTCTCGTGTTATGATAATCTGCACATTTTCTCAAACCACGCAATTCAATATCTTCTTCCGTTTTAAACCAATCATAAAAATCTCTAAAATAATTCACATTATCAAAACAATTCCGCAATGAATCCGTTACTTCGAAATTCTTTATATGTCCTCGCTGAGGAATATCTCGTATAACTCTATCCGTTCCATAATACAGTACAAGTGGCAAAGTTTTTTGCAGCACACAGTCAATATATTTTTGTTTCAGCTTTTTTAAATCGTTCGTTTGTTCTTTCATTTCAATGACTTCTTCAAACGGCACCTGGGAAGAGAATCTTCTTCTGTTTGTCCAAACATACTTCTCTTGATCCAGTTCAATTCCTATTGTAACTGCGGTACCAGATGTTCCACACATGATATCGCCATTTGTCAAATCACATTTTTTCACTGCATCACCATTTATAGCGCGTAATACAGGAACATACGCTTTCGTAATTGCTTCAAGAAATGTAGTTTTACCACTGCCATTTTCTCCTATTAAAACAACAAATTTCTTGCCTTCAAAGGAGATTTTTTCTGTCTTTATATTCCTAAAATTAACTAATTCCAAAAAATCAATTCTCACAATGTCACCTTCTTACGCTCCCAGAATATAATTATTATACCTCATTCTTTCAGCATATCGCAACCTCTATCTTCTCCGCTTTTTATACAATATCCCCTTCTTACTTCCCTATCAATATCTTCTTACCTCTGAAAGCAAATCCATACTTCCGAATCCTTTTCTTTTCTATCCCTTTTGCCGCCAGCATAACTTCATACTCTTTCTCCTCAATCTGTCGCAGGGCCGCATTCACCGTAGCGCTTTAATAAAATCATTGTAGCCACTATCATAATCAGAAAACCAATCATGTATCATACTCTCGAACATAATGCGGACTTCCTTGTTCGTGAGTGCCAAACGATAAAAAACACGCCCCGTTCTCTCTACAAAGGTAGTTTTTGCTACTTTCAGATATCCGCCGGCGAGCAATAAACTCCAAATAGAGCTTTCCTTAACAGATAACTGATCATATACAATCTGTTCATCAATCAATACATCGATACATTTACCGCTTATCAGCGTCTCAAAATTCAGTTTAATATCCTTGCTTCCTTCACGAATCACTTTTCCAACCAGGCTGTTTGAACTGGTATTCGCCCAATAAGCTCCTAATTTCCCGGTATCCAAATAGTTCAAAATCGACCACGGATTATAAATGTCTGTATTCCCGCCAAATGTAAATCCATCATACCAATCTTTTACTTCATTTACCCGACCTGACATATCATATTCCGCCAAAGCGACAATGACCTCATTTTCCGTAAATCCAAAGCAGGTCGCGTATTCAGCCGATGTAGTTGTTACCACTTTCAAGTTATTTAGGTCCGAAAAAATCGACTCTTTACTGATCCTGGTTATTCCGGTCAAAAGCGCACGCTCCAGATATGGATTTGTCTTAAATGCCGCATTGAACATACTTCGCATGAAAGATACCAATTCGTCCCAATATCCATTTACAAATGCCTCCTGCATAGGGGTATCATATTCATCAAGAAGGATAATAACTTTTTTCCCATAATAACGCGAGAGGAAATCTGACATCTTGTGAATAGCCAGCGTTGCAATCGTTTCGTCCATATTCATCGAAACACTGCGAAAATATGCCTTTTCTTCTTCTGTCAGCAAATTCCCGTCCAAGAGAAAGATATGCTTATTATATAAATCTGTCAAAATCTGACCGATTCTCTGCTTTGTCATCTGGAAATTTCGTTCCTTAACGTTTGCAAAAGTTAAACTGATAACAGGAAAGGTTCCCTGCAATTTGCGATACTGTTCATCTCTCCATATATACATATCTTCGAATAGTGATTCCTGCCCCGCAAATTCCACAGAAAAAAACTGTATTACCATACTCATCGTCAGGGTCTTTCCAAAACGGCGCGGCCGGGTAATCAGAGTAACCTTATCTCTGCTCCCCCACCACTCTTCTATGAACATGGTTTTATCCACATAAAAGAGACGATTTCTGACTAAATCATCATACTCCTGATATCCGATCGATACTAATCTTCCCATAAAACCACTATCCTCTCTTTTCGCCCGTGCGTCATGATTTACTTCCATTATATCTATCTTGTTCTCTAATAACAAGCCGAAACTCTCTCCAACATCGCACACTTACACCCAAATAAGGTCCACTGGACCTTATTTCAGGTATGCATGGCAACTAGAATTGCACATTTACACTTGATTTCTTAAGCCGATTTTCCTTCTTATCTCAGCGTCTCATAATCAATCTTCCGGTTTTTGAAATAGTACTCCCTGTCATGTTCATTTACTTCGCGAAGGACTCTGCACGGATTTCCGACCGCCACTACATTAGAGGGAATATCCTTCGTGACAACGCTTCCCGCGCCGACCACCACATTATCGCCAATCGTAATGCCCGGCAGAACGATCACTCCCGCGCCAAGCCAGCAGTTTCTTCCGATATGCACCGGCATATTATACTGGTATCCCTGCTCGCGCAGCTCCGGTAAAATCGGGTGCCCTGCCGTCGCCAAGGTAACATTTGGGCCAAACATCGTATAATCTCCCACATAAATATGCGTATCATCTACCATGGTCAGATTAAAATTAGCATAGACGCCCTTCCCAAAATGCACATGGCCGCCGCCCATATTCGTGTGCAAGGGAGGTTCAATATAACAGTCTTCCCCTATTTCCGCAAACATCTCTTTCAGCATTGCCGCACGTTTTTCTAGTTCCGTAGGCCGCGTCATGTTAAAGTCATATAGACGATCCAGACGTTTTAACTGGTCTGCCAGAATCTCATCATCATGCGGATAATATAACTCTCCTGTATGTAATCTTTCTTTCATTGTGCTCATTGTTTTTCCTCCTTGTCTGCTATGTTTTTTAGTATGCCATGATTCTTCGAATCATGGCCCCTCCAGGGAATTTCAGCGCTCGCACTTCCTTTGTAAATGCACAAATGAATTAGTAAACTTAAAGTTTTCTCTATTTTTACAATTGTTTCTCCCACTCTGACCGCAGAATCCGCATCATAACAAAATCACTATATTCTCCATTATAATAATATCCTTGTTCCTGGATTCCTTCTCTCTTAAACCCCACTTTTTCATAAAATCTCAATGCATCTGCATTCTGTCCCACAACACCTATTGCAATCCGGTTCATATGATATTTTTTAAAAGCCAGCTGAAACATTAACTCAATAGTTTCTGTACCATACCCCTTACTCTGATCCTCAGGATTTGGCAAAATAATAGTGAGGTCAGTACAATGCCACTGCGGCCACATTCTAAGAAGCCCTGTCTCTCCAAGAATCTTTCCATTCAAATCCGTTACTGTATACCAGTCGCTGTCTTTTGTATCCGCATATTTTTCAGCCTCTTCTTTCGTAAGAGGAGCTGTAAATCCACACTGAAGCATAATTCTCGGCTGACTGAACCAATAAGAAAAATATTCTGCGTCCTCTTTTCTTCGCTCACGAAGAATCACATTTTTACCAACAATTCTCTTTTCCATAATGATACTCCATCACTTTCAAATCAATTTTTCACACCTACTCCACCGTCTTAGCATTCGGATAAATCCTATCCATCTTCTCATCGTCATAATGCATATCTACCCATTCCTGCCACCCGGACTTTGCTTCTATCCCTCTCCCTCTCTCGTCATACCGCACCAGCGCCATACAAGACACTACAATATTACAGCTCATGAACACGATCAGTCCCCATGTCAAAAGTTTTCCCCACAGCACCGGCAGTTTTTCAATCGCACGAGATACGATCGGATACAGCCGCTTGAACCACACGACAGCCGCAATGCCCCAGAAAAAACAATAGAGCAGATTAATTCTTCCTCCCAGGTTGAACGGGATATCGCTGTAATCCCAAAATACCGTTCCAAACACAAGCTCCGTAAAAACACTGCAAAAATACTCATACGCACCACCCAAAAGGGTCCCGATCCAGAAAAGGAAACTATCGGACCGATCCTTATACTTATACAGCATTGCCGTCACACTCGCAATGGCCAGTCCCCAGACAATACTGAACGGTCCCCACACCACGCTGCTTCTGCTCATCCAGACTCCGGCTGTCACCCTGCAGAATATCGTCTCCGTAATATCCCCCAGAAATGCTCCCACAAAAAACAACATCACGACCTTGTAGAATCCGCAGCCCTCCGCAAACGTTCCTTCTTTTTCCTCTTCCTCTATCCGCTCTATGGTCTGATACGCCTTATGAATACGAGCTTCCACATTCCCGGATATCCATTTTCCAAGGCGTGCGGCCACATTTGCGAACTGGCTGTCCACTGCCTCCCAGCGGTCCATTCTTCCGCTCTTTCCGATGAGTAAAATACACGTTGCCAATGCATCTACCGCCAGGATCACGACCAGCGCCCATAGAAGAATTTCACGGATTAGCCCCGGAATAAGTCTGTACATAGCAGTAAGCAGCGGATTCCCCCATTTCACACTGATGTAGCCCAACATGCCCCAGAGCAGTGACATAGGCGCTGCGATATAGCCGTCCAGATTCCATTTCATTTCGGAATAATTCCACCATCGCTCATGGTAAAAATGCGCAATCAAATGTCCGGCGCTCCATTCCAACGCCGTCGCATAAATCACGCCTCCCAGGAAAATCCAGGTTCCACCAAGGCCGCTTAGACCAATCGTCATAAGAACAGCCGCCGTACCATAAATTACACATACCGGACCATTGATCAATCCTCTGTTCACGAACTGCTTCTGCCTGCCCGCGGCAAACAAAGTCTCAAGTACCCACCCGGCAAAGGAATACGCAAAAAACAACCACAAAAGCTCATATCCTGTGTAACTCATATGTTTCTTTCCCCATTTCTAAATTTCTTTGTCCCTCACCCGATTACTTCTGTTCCACTGCAGAGTTTTTATTTCATATGACGCGCCTTCCTATGAAATAAAAATCGTCTGTACCAGCAGCATATAGCAGATTGTTCCCCCGGCAATCGAAAGAAGCATCTGTCTTTTCCACATATGTAATCCCACCACAACTACGATGGAAATCAGTTCCGGTATCCCGTGACTGCCCGACAAAACATGCACATTCTTCAGACAGTACACCACCAAAAGTCCAAATACTGCCGACGGCAGTACTCTTCCCAAATATTTTATGTACTCCGGGGTTGGCTTTCCCGCCGGAAAAAGCAAAAAAGGCAGGAAACGGGTAAGGGCCGTGCCGAGTACAATTACCCCGATTGTAATCATCTGCTGCGATATCGTCATCATAGCTGCTGCCCTCCTTTCTCCATTCGTCCTCTCAGCAAAGTCAAAACGCCAAGAATCGCAAGCATCGCCGGAATCATGAAATTCTCCGCGCCAAAGACAAGAAGACAGGCGTAAGACAGACCCACTCCAAGCATGGCACTGGTATGACGTTTTTCTTTCAGCCACTGTTCCATAAAAATCACTACGAACATAGCCGTCATCACAAAGTCCAGCCCTTTCGTATTAAAATGAATCAGCGACCCAAAGATGCCTCCCAGGGTTGCTCCCGTAAACCAATATAAATGATTCAAAAGTGTGACGAAGAACATGAACCAGCCCCTGTCCACATCTTCCGGAACCTCAGCCGTATAATTGATTGAAAAGCTCTCGTCACACATACCAAATATAAGATAGAACTTTTTCCACCCCGTCCCCCTGTATCGGTCCAGCATGGAAATTCCATAAAACAAATGTCTCGCATTGATCATCAGTGTCATCACTAGTGCCTGCAGTGGATTAAATGTCCCGAGCAGCGCCTACCGCCACAAATTCTATGGAACCCGCAAAAATAATAAGGCTCATTACCATCGGATACAAAAAACTGAAACCCGAGACATTCATATAGATCCCATACGTCAGTCCCAGGAACCAAAATCCCGCAAAAATCGGGATTGTATGCGGAAACGCCGCAAGGAACGCCTTTTTTAAAACATTTGATTTCTTTTGCATCATAAACCTCACAAACATCTGGTACATGCTCCCATTTGCTTGCAGCTAATAAGACCATACACCAGTTATACTCATATTCTCAATCATAACATTGATTTTCTCTTCAATCAATTCCGCTGTTCATATTTTGTTTTCCCTCTTCTTAATAATAAAAATCACAAAGATTAAGTAACCCCTTTAGGATTTCAAACATTTCTCTCTCATTTCTATTAGGTATACACTTCTCCAGCTCATTGCATGAAAACGCTGCCGTAAGTATCGGCTGTTCGCCGCACCTTTCTACCATCAGCTCCTGCTCTCCAATCCCCAAAACCGCCCGCACTTTTTCTATATGCTTCTCAAATGTGGTCACACTGTTGATTTCGCCTTCAAACAAGTGGTTAAGTGTCGGACGGCTAATACCTGCTGCCTTTGAAAAAGAAATCTTTGTATATCCCTTTTCCTTGATAATTTCAAATAGATTCGCTCCTACCCGCTTTCGTTCGTCAAATAATATTTCTATATTATAGTAATTCATCTCTCTCCTTTCTCCACATTTGATGTAAATATATTACCTCATATTTCTATAAAAGGGAATGTAAAATTTTTTACGTGCCCTTAACGATATAAGACATTCCACCACAAGCAGTAATGGAATGCCTTATTTGCAATTAAACTATTAAGATTCTATATCATATACTTTACCTTCTCAATAACACCGCATTATTTATTGCCGCATTTTTCTCTTTCAGGGTATAAAACAATTCTTTCTCCCCTGTTTCCAAGTCATAACCTATAATTTCTGATTCATATGAAATATAATATACTTTACTATTTTGCATAGAAATCAGTTTATCCATCTGCAATCCCTCAAATATAGACGACTTCTGGGATTTTTCATCTTTCAGTTTGTACCAATCTCCTATTTGATAATAAATATCACCAGAAGAATCTAATGCAATCGCTGTCATATATCCTTCCTCAACATCTGCAACTTTTCGTATGCTTTCCGTTGCTAAATCCATCTCATAAATCGTATTCACACCAAAAGATTCTTCTCCCATATTATTTGCCATCTTCTCATCAAATTCCGACTGGGAATATGTATTGAAGACAATTTTCTCCAAATCAGGATTATAATTCACCTGCCATACAAATGCATCCTCATCCTTCAGTATCCGACATATTTTTCCATTTTCAAACTTAAACAGTCCCATCGCCCTTGTTCCATTTTCAACAGCTACAAGATACACTCTGTCTGCAAATGGTAAAATATAATTAACGGCAAATAAAGAATCTGTCAAGCGCTCCCCTTCCAAACTTCCGCACCTCTTTCGATAAGTCTCATCATCGCCTGCTCCATCTTCCCGGTGGGTGTAATATACCTCATCCGTTGAATCTAAGTATACAGTCAAAGGATATTGAGATGTGTAAGGAATTTCCGAATTTTCCTCTATCTTCTTCGTCTCAAAATCAGAAATATAAGTGTAAGTATTAAGCTTATCTCCTTCTTCTTTTGTAACAGTAAATGAGAAATAATACGGCGGATTCTCTTTCTGCTTTTCTGGTTGTTTCCCTTCCTCCTTCTCTTTCGGTACCTGCGACTTCGTACAGCCAGATAAAATTACCATACCTACAATCATAAATGATGGCATCTTCAAAAATCATCAGCAAATTTTTCCGGCCTCACACCATTTCCCTCTCCATCTCCTCAATCACCGCAAGCAATATTTCTATACCGAGATGACCGTCCACCGGACGGTCACTTAGGTATGCCTGGCAACTCGAAAATCCGCTCATCACCGCGCGGTCCGCAGCCTGCCTTCCCCGATACTCCGGCGACAGATTCGTATGCAGGTAAAGTGTCCCCATACTGGCTCTGTTTCCTCCTCCGATATCGCACGTCTCATCATTTCCGATCATCAGGCACTCTTCCGGCTCTAAGCCGTACTCCACAAACAACGCCTCGAAAAATCGGAGGTTCGGTTTCTTCACCCCATAATCAGAAGAAAGCAAAATACCGTCAAAATATTTCCCGATATCCAGCCCGCTCAGTTCATGAGCCGTAAACACTCTTTGTGCATTGGAGAGCAGATAGATTTTTCTGCCCTGTCCCCGAAGCCCCGCAAGCAGCCCATGTACTCCCGGATACAGCCGGATATACTCCGTCGAATATTCCCGGAACTTTTTACAGATATCAAGAAGCTCCTCCCCCTCTATCTGCACCTGTTTCCGGAAAAATAACTCCGCAAATACTTCCTCAATCTGAATCTCATCTGCACACCGCTGTTTTTCACGGATCCGTTCTTCAAACTCCTTCTGCATCGCCCGGGGCTGATACGCTGCCCCGTATTCGCGGTAAAGCCGCGCCATTTTTTTCCATAATTCCTTGCTTTTTTCATCTGTATGAATATCCACCAGGGTTCCATACAGATCAAATACCACATTTTTATACCTCATACCGTTCCATCGCCTCATATACCCGCAGGATTTCCCCTACACTCCACGCCTGTGCAAAACACCCGCGCGAAAACCCGGGCACTTCCCCGTCATAAATCTCCGGTAGCTGCCCCACGCAGCCTTCCCGCAGAGCACATTCCATGCTTTCAAGCCGGCGCTCTACTTCTTCCCGCGCTTCCCTGGAATATCCATGTGTTTTCAGATAGGCCAGATAGTACGCTCCCAGGGGAAATACCCACACGGTTCCCTGATGGTACGCCAGGTCCCGCTTTATCTGCTCTCCTTTGTAAGCCTTGCAGAACTGCGGATCACTTTTTTCCAGGGTCCGAAGCCCGCAGGGTGTGTAGAGCTTTTCAAATACCGTATCCACCACCTGCCTTGCCTGCTCCTCGTCCAAAGCAGAAAAAGGCATGGACACGGCCCAAATCTGGTTACAGCGGATCTGTTCGTCTGCCGCTGTCCCGGAAATCACATCTTTCAGGCATCTTGCGGCAGGATTCCAGAATTTCTCCCGAAAACTCTCTTTTACCTGCGCGGCCAGAACTTTATACTCCGTCCGCTCCCCCAGGAGCGGTCCAAACTGCTCCATGATGCAGAGAGCATTGTACCAATAGGCATTGATTTCCACCGGCTTCCCGTGCCGCGGTGTCGGCAGGATCTGACCGACCCGCACGTCCATCCAGGTCACCTGATCCAGATTCCCTCCCGCCAGTATCAACCCGTCCTCGTCCATATGGATTCCGTACAGAGTTCCTTCCTTATAATAGGAAATAATCTCCCGCATGACGCCCCACATTTCTCCCACGAAGGACAGGTCTTTGGTTTTCTCAAAATAAAGGTACACGGCATTGATGAACAAAAGCGCCGCATCGGCCGTATTGTACTGCGGCGCATTCCCGCCTTCCGGAAACAGATTCGGCATCAGCCCATTTTTACAATATGCGGCAAAGGTCCGAAGAATACTTTTCGCCGTCTTAGTCTGTCCGGTGGTGATACAGCAGCCCGCAATCGCGATCATGGTATCCCTTCCCCAGTCCTCAAAGAACGGATAACCCGCCAGCATCGTCTTCCCTCCGGTAGAATCCCGGCGGGCCACAAACTGGTTCGCACTCTTCGCCAGCATTCTTGCCATCTCGTGCCGCAGATGTGACGCGTCGGCAAGCCCCTCGCGGTACGCTTTTGCCTCCTTAAGAACCGAAGCTGCATTCGTTTCAATCCCTTCCATGCTATATATAATTTCCAGTTTTCCGGCCTTTCCTGCCCTCACTCGTTTTTCTATCCGATGATTCACGTAAGTCCTTCCATACGCCGGCCTTCCATCACACGCATCGTAGGCGTAGTAAAGATTCTCGATCACTCTTGGCGGAATCTGCCGCAGCTTACCATTCGTCTTAAAATACACCTGAATTCCATCGGAAGAAATCGAATCCGGGGTCATCTCGAACCGTTTTTCCCGGGCCATTTGTGTCCCCTTCGGGACAAATTGCAGATGCGGCGTCACGCAAAACGTCACATCATTTTGCGTCCGGTTCTCGATTTCATACCGCACGGCCACAAGGTTAGCCCCCTGTTTCATCGCCATCTCTTTTACGATCGTCACCCCGTCCACATCATAGGTCCACTGTGGATAATCCTCAAACGTAAAACTGCTTAAGTTTCGGTAGCCTCTTTCATTTTGCCCGCTATCTGCATATTCCTGGCTGGAAAGGCAGATGCAGGCGTCATCCCTCTCAAGGCATTCCTCCAGACGGTGGATCAGATTATACCGGTGGTTCGGCGCTTCGGTGCACCCCATCAAAAATGCATGGTCATTCCTGGAATTAGACCCGATGATCGTCGCCGAAGAAAAGCCGCCCAGACCATTGGTCAGCAGATAGCAGTTCTCCTGCCCCCGCGCTAGCGTCGTAAAATCCTGCTTCCCATAGATGAATTTCATAATCGCTCCTCCTTAGGCGGCAGCCGGAAGCTGATCTTCGTCAGATCTCTGATCCTCTTAAGCAGCTCCGGCGTCAGGCTTTCCCGCCCAAGCCTCCATTTCCAGTTACAGCCCAGCGTAGACGGCTGATTGATCCTCGCTTCCTTTCCCAGCCCCAGATAATCCTGAATCGGAATCATACACAAATTTGCCGTACTCATCATCGCCAGACGAACCATATCCCAATGAATCCTGTCCGCAGGAGTGCCCGCGTTATCCATATACGCGTGCAGCAATTCTAACTGCTCCTCCTCCAGATCCTGATACCAGGACACGATCGTATCATTATCATGCGTTCCCGTATAGACCACACAATTCTTGTCATAGTCATGCGGCAGGTATCCCGTCTCCTTCTCCGGTTCAAATGCGAATTCCAATACCTTCATGTTCGGGTATCCGCTGTCCGCCACCAGCTTCTCCACCGACCAGGTCATAAGTCCCAAGTCTTCTGCGATCACTTCACGCCTGCCGAGATTTCTCTCCAATGTCCAGAACAAATCCATGCCCGGCCCCTTCTCCCAGTGCCCTTCCATCGCAGTTTCGGCGCCGAAGGGAATGGAATAATACTCATCAAACCCGCGGAAATGATCGATCCGGACCACATCGTAGAGCTTATAGCAGTGTGCCATTCGCCTGGTCCACCATTCATACCCTGTCTGCCTGTGATACTCCCAGCGGTAAAGTGGATTCCCCCACAACTGCCCGGTCTCGGAAAATGCATCGGGCGGACACCCGGCGACCGCTGACGGAAGATTCTCTTCGTCAAACTGGAATAGCTGCGGGTCTGCCCATGCGTCTGCGCTGTCAAACGCCACATAGATCGGGATATCCCCCACAATGCGGATTCCCTTCTCATTGGCGTAGGCCTTTAATCTGGTCCACTGCTCAAAAAACTTGAACTGCAAATACTGATAAAATTCGATTTCAAAATAGCAGGTCTCTCTGTAGTAATCCAGCGCAAAGCCCCATCTGAGGCGGATATCCTCGGCCCACTCGTTCCATGCCGCTCCGCCGAACCGGTTCTTTACCGCCATAAACAAGGCATAGTTCTCCAGCCAATCCGCATTTTCCTGCCGGAACTTGTGGAATTTCTCATTTTTGTAGATCTCGCTTCGCTCATACGCCTTATAAAGCAACTTAAAACGCTCATTATAAAGTTTTTCATAGTCAATTTTTTCTACGCCTGAACTCGCCTTCCCTCCAAAGTCGCACGCCTCGCACTCTTCCTCCGTCAGCACGCCTTCCTCGATCAGCTGCTCCAGATCGATAAAATACGGGTTCCCGGCAAACGTGGAAAACGACTGATACGGCGAATCCCCGTAGCTTGTAGGCCCAAGGGGCAATATCTGCCAATAGGACTGCCCCGCCTCATGAAGCCAGTCTACGAATTCATATGCTTCTTTGGAAAATGCCCCGATTCCATAGCGGGACCATATACTAAAAACCGGCAACAATATGCCGCTCGCTCTTTTCATACCCGATTTCTCCCTTCTACGCGCTCCTTTTCTTCTCTTTGGCCTCACGCATACCGAACACACGGACAGACATGGACGAAAGCCTTGCCTTCTCCTCCCTCTTTGCCGTCTGCCAGATATAGCTGCTGCTCTCATCTACCAAAAGCTCCCACTCTCCCGGCGGAAGCTGAAAATCCTGTGCCTTGTCCGTACTGTTATAGCAGACGGTGAGCACCTTCCATTTCTCACATTCTCTGTTGTCCACACAGAACTGAAGACACCCCTTTGCCGGAATCCTTCTCTCAAAAATCCGCTCGCCCGCCCGGGACGACTTATCCATAAGCCCGGGCATCTGCTTCCGAAACGCGATCAGTCCCCGGTAATAGGTCAGCAGCTCCTCATACTCATAGATCCGCTTCCAATCCAGCTGATTCACCTCCGGCGAGGAGGTAAAGCTGTTGCTGTCCCCCATTTTCGTTCTGGCCCCTTCCTCCCCGGAAAGGAAGAAAAGTCTGCCCTGGCAGGTAAAATATACGGCCGCCGCCATTTTATTTGCCCGCAGGACCTCCTGGTCGCGCCGAAGGAAGGACTCTCCCGGCCGCATCGTCACCATCAGCTTATCCCACAAAGTCAGGTTGTCATGCGCGGAGACATAGGACACGATCTGCCGCGGCGACCTGGCGCGGAACTCCTCATTTTCATCGGTCCACGCGCGCACGGAATGCAAAATGTCCTTCTCCAGCTCTTTCCCGCCATTTACAAATCCCGGAACCTCCTCATAGAACACATGGCCCTTGATGGCATCCCGCGTGTTGTCACAGAACACCCCGATATCCGGGTGCAGCTCTCCGATATGCTCCTTCAGGCAGGGAATGGCGCCCTCCCTCATCGGCGTATCCGACGCCCTCCACGGTTCCCCGTATATGATGACCTCGCCCTTGCCGAACCGTTCGTTAAGCCTGCACTGAATCTCATTCATCAGATCCACATTCAAAAGCCCCATCAGATCAAACCGAAATCCGTCCATATGGTACTCCTCTGCCCAGTAAAGGACCGACTCCAGAATATATTTACTGCACATCTCCCTCTCGCTCGCCAGGTCATTGCCGCAGGCCGAGCCATCGGAGTAGGTCCCGTCCTCATACTGGCGGTAAAAATAGTGCGGCGCCGTTCTGGAAAACCAGGAATCCACCGAATAGGTGTGATTGTAGACCACGTCCATGATCACCCGTATCCCGTTTTTGTGAAGCGCCATGACCAGCTCCTTTAATTCCCGGATCCGCACCTCCCCCGAGAACGGGTCGGTCGAGTAGGAGCCTTCCGGCACATTATAATTAAGCGGATCATAACCCCAGTTATATTCCCGCGCGTCCCCGGCCTCATCGACCGAACCAAAATCAAACACCGGCATGAGCTGTACGTGCGTCACGCCAAGCTCTTTTAAGTAATCCAGACAGGTCGGGTGGACGCCGTCATGTTCCAGCGTGGTCCCTTCCACGGTAAATGCTTTATACTTTCCTCTGTACGCCTCCGGAACCCCGCTCGCAGGATCGTAGGAAAAATCCTTGACGTGCAATTCATAGATGATCTGCTCCGGCGTTTTTTTCGGAGCCTTATCCTCCTCCCAGCCCGCTGGGCCAGTCCGTTTAAGATCGACTACCATGCTTCTCCTGCCGTTGCAGCTGCAGGCTTTTGCATAAGGGTCCGCACTTCTTACACGTTTCCCGTCCGCCTCAATCGTAAAATCATAGTAGGTCCCGTGAAGATTACGTTCCTCCAGGTACGACCACACGCCTTTTTCCTCCGGCTTCATGGCCAGAGTTTTAGGGCGCCCGCCTTCTCCGTCCTCATAAAAATTCAGATATACGCGATCCGCCAGCGGACTCCAGAGTTTAAAGCAGGTTCTTCCCGCTTTGCAGCTCACTCCCAGATCCGTTCCCTGATACAAATAGTTTTCCTTAAACTCAGTGCTATCATAATATTTTTTGTATTCGTACACCTGCATTTTAACAACTCCATTCCCATATCTGCTTTTCTAAAATATATCCCGGCACAATGCTGATGTGCTACCCCAAATAAGGTCCACAGGATTTTTCCTTAAGTATGCCTGACAAACCAAATAGGGTACTGCGACCCAAACGCCACAGTACCCTATATACCTCCTTAAAATCCAGAGGATAGAACAGCCGTCTGCTAACCTTTTACCGCACCAGCCATTCCGTTTACATAATACCTCTGCATAAACAGGAACAATGCAGCAATCGGTATAGAGATCAACACGGCCCCCGCGGCAAAGCAGGTATACCAGCTATCTATGTATTCTTTTTCCAGCATTCTCCAAAGACCGATCGCCACCGTATAGTAATCCGCATTTGCACGGCAGATTACCTTCGCAAAGATGAAATCCACCCACGGTCCGATGAAGGCGGTCAGGACCGTATACACAATCACCGGCTTGCTGAGCGGCAGCGTGATCTTATAGAAGATCTGCCAGCGGGTGCAGCCGTCGATCAGGGCTGCCTCGTCAATGGCCAGCGGGATCGTATCAAAGAATCCCTTGGCGATCTGGAATCCAAGTCCCGCGCCGCCGGAATAACAGAGAACCAGTGCCAGCCGGATCAGCCCTCCCTCGGAAAGCCCGAGCGCTTTCAGGATAAAGTATACGGCTACCATGGACATAAAGCCCGGGAACAGTCCCAGAACCATGGCCATATTCATGTACGGCTTTCTCATCTTAAAGCGCAGTCTGGAAAGGCAATAAGAGACAGCCAGCACGTAAAAGGTCGATAACAGGCAGGAGCAAATCGCAATAAAGAGCGTGTTTGCAAACATTTTCGGGAAGTTCAGGATCGTCGTGTCCGTAAACAGTCTTGCGTAGTTATCAAGTGTATAGCTCTGAGGAAGGAAGGTGGACACATAGGACCCCTTCTCTGCCCTGAAGCTGGTCAGCACGACCCAGGCAATCGGGAACACCCAGATGACAGCCAGGATTGCCAGCGAAATATGTACAATAGTGTTATTCACGATCCGCACACGTTTTGCGGATCTTTCCTTTTTTACTGCCATTTCTAGAATCCCTCCTCGTCTTTGTAAGATTTACTGTTGCGATAGGTAACAAGCGCGCCGACCGCAAGGATAATAAAGGTCAAAATACCGATGACCGCACCGATATTGTAATACTGCTTGTCGATGGTCAGCTTGTAGAGCCAGGTAACCAAAAGGTCCGTGCTTCCTGCCGTCGATGACAGATCCACGACCGGGTCTCCTCCGGAAAGCAGGTAAATAATGTTAAAGTTATTTACATTTCCGGTAAAGGTAGCGATCAGGTACGGCGTCGTCACGAACAGCATATACGGCAGCGTGATCTTTGAGAAAATCTGAAGCGCATTCGCGCCGTCCACCCGGGCCGCCTCGTAAAGCTCTGTCGGAATATTCTGGAGTACGCCCGTCAACTGCAGAAGCGTATACGGTACGCCTACCCAGATATTGATCACGATGACTGTCACCTTCGCCCACAGAGGATCCGTAAAGAACGGTAGTGCGCTGTCGGCTGCGATCCAGCCCATGTTTCTAAGGAGTACGTTCACCGCTCCATTTGGCTGCAGCATCGTCCGCATGATCAGAAGGGATACAAAGGACGGTACCGCACAGGAAAGCACGAAGCAGAAACGCCAGAAGCCTTTTGCCTTTGTCCCGTCACGGTTGATCACGATAGCCAGGATCATACCGAATATGTAGTTCGTAAAGGTCGCGAAGAACGCCCACACAAGCGTCCAGACCAGTACGGACCAGAAAGTACTTCCCAGGATACTGGAAGAATCGAACAGCGCCTTAAAATTGTCAAGTCCGACCCAGTCAAACAGTACCAGGTGGTTGCCGATCTTGCTGTAGTTGGTAAACGCCATACAGATCATGAAGATCAGCGGCAATACCGTAAGTCCGAAAATGAAGGTCAGCGACGGAGTCATCAACAGGCGGTGCACATTCTCATGTCCCAGCGTTTTCACATCTTCCATAAAAGTATTGACATGCTTGCCCTCTTTTTCCAGACATTTTGCCTTGTATCCGCTTTTTACGGTGCCACACCAGATCCATACCATAAGCAGGGTCAGCATCACGGTCGCCACGCCATACAGAAGGATCAGTACCGAATTATCCCCCTGCGTATATTCGTAGATCTGCAGCGTCTCATCCCATACCTCCTGCTGCTCAACACTTCCAAGCGACGGCAGCATGGCCAGGCAATGAAATCCGTTCGTTACCATAAATACGATGTACATAATTTCCACTGCAAGGAACATGATTCCCTTTGCAACCTGTTTATGCATGATATTTCCCAGTCCCATGACCAACAAAGAGAGTCTGGTATCAACCCCCCCGTCGGCGACTGCGGCCTTCACCGTATAAGGAGTCGGAAAATCATTTACTTTCTTTTTAAATATTCCCATAACTCTTTACCTCATCTATCCCTTTCCTAGATTCCATCGCTGTTCATTGCATCGTTCATTGCTTCTGTCTGTTCCTTGGCGTTCTCGTGGGTAACGGTCTTGTTACGAATACCTTTCCCCATGTTCTCGACCGGCGTCCAGCAGTTTGCCATCTTGCTCACGAACGGCTGTAAAATGGAAGTACGGTTAAACGTATCGTTCTGCGCATTTACCAGCATATCTGTGGCAATTTCCTCCTCCTGAAGTAATTCTTCATTACAGGGAACCACACTTCTCAGCTCATAATGGAGCTTCTGCGCCTCGGCAGAGCCAAGGTAAACGGCCAGCTGAATGGAAGCAACCATGTGGTCTGAGGTGGCATTTACGCCAATCGCTTTGGAACCTGCATAGGCCATCATCTGCTTCTCTTCCCCGTTCAGCGTATAGGTCGGAAGCGCAGCTACGCCCATATTATCTCCGAGGATTTCCTTGATACTGCCTGCGTCCCAGGAACCGGTGAACATGGCATTAATGCTTCCGTCACGAAGTCCTGCCATACCGGAGCCGTCCGCATCAACCACGAAATTCGGGTGATCCATCAGATCGATCAGGTAATCCGTTACTTCCTTCGCCTTCTCGCCGGAGAAATCCACGCCGGCCTCTTCCACGGTTCCGTCTTCAAACAAGGTACAGCCATTGCCCACATAGAATGAAGGGAGATACCAGGAGTTGGTGAACGGGAAGGACACCACGCCTTTTTCCAGCATCGTATCCAGATTCTTCACATCTTCCTCTGAAAATACACTCTTGTCATAGAACATATACCAGGTGTTCGTGGTAAACGGTACGCCGTAGAGATACCCGTCTGCTCTAAGGGAATTCACTACAGTCTCCGAATTGGTGCTGACAACCGCCTCCTCATAGATGCCGCCGAACTTCGCTGCCGCCTTGGCATCGGTCAGAACCGTCAGGTTGTCGTTTGCATACATGAACACATCTGCGCTGGCCTCAGCGTCCTGTGCCACCTGCGTTGCAGCGGTCGCCTCATCCGCCACGCCATACACAAAATCAATGTCGTATTCCGGGTGCTGCTCTGCAAATGCCTCGCAGCATTTCTGCAGCCATTCACCGCTATCCTTGGACTGGTCCTCCGACGGCGCCCATACCATAAGACGGATACTCTCTACTTCTCCCTCTTTTGGTACTGACTGCTTGGACTTCCCACACCCGGCCAGCAGGGCCAGTCCTAATACAACAGTCATAAGAATTGAAACACATTTTCTCATTGCCTTTCCTTCTCCTCCTTTTAAAAAGTTTCGCTTAGTTTCCTTGATTTCAATATTAACCAGTTTTTTTCCTGTTGTCAACTAATATTTTATGATTTATTCATATTTTTTTCATATTTTCGCTCGTATTTATTGTGGTTTTGTCTATATGCTCGTTCTTTTCTTTATACCCAATTACGAAACATTACTAAATCATACTGTTTTTCATACTTCTGCGCAAGGAGGGACGTTGTAAAAACAGCAATTCAGTAAGATTTACGCGAAAATCAATATCAAAAATTGTATAAAAATAGAACAAATCAGATTTCCGCAGAGCTGTTTTCGAATGGAATCTTGCAATTTTCGTTCAGACTTTGTATAATGGAACCAATTCAACTACATGATATCAGGGTAACAAGGTCATGTATGACATTTACGTGCCAACATACGACTTTAGAACCCGCAAAACGCCGAAAACTAGTCACATATAATATTCGCAAATAATGAGGGAGGTCCATTATGCCCACTATTAATGATATTGCAGTCAAACTCGGAATCTCAAAGGGAACGGTGTCCAAGGCTTTGAACAACGCTGATGATGTAAGCGAAACTCTTCGAAAAAAAGTTTTAGAGACGGCAGTCGAGATCGGATACAAAAAAAACCGCGTCCGCAAAGACAGCCCTAACAAATTATGTATTATTGTGGAAAATATGGATTACCGAAATCCTATGAGTTTTGGATATGAGATTGTGCTGGGATTTAAGAAACTGGCCGTTCCGGACGGCTGGACCGTTGAGACGGTCGACATCACTCCTGACTCCCAGAAGCAGCAATCCTACGATACGTTCATGCTGGAGCACAAGTACCAGGGCGCTTTTATTCTTGGTTTTTCACTTTCCGATCCCTGGATGGAAGATTTAAAGACTGCAAGAACTCCGGCAGTCCTTTATGACAATTATATTCAGGAGAATCCGGCAGTTTCTTACATCGGGGTCAACAACGAAGAAGGACTCGACATGGCCGTCTCCTATCTGAAAGAATTAGGCCATACCCGTATCGGTTACCTGGGCGGCGCTCTGGAATCCCGCATCACCCAGGCCCGCTATAACGCCTATCTCCAGGCAATGAAGAACCATGAGCTTGCCACCTCCGATGAGATTACCGGATTTTCCTACCATGTTTCGGAATGCATACAGCAATTCCTTCCCTGCCTACTGGAGGAAAAGGTCACTGCTATTTTGTGCAGCCATGATTCCTTTGCAAGCGCAGTCATGCAGCACCTGACCGAATTGGGATACCAGGTTCCGGAAGACGTCAGTGTCATCGGCTTCGACGACGCACCCTTCAGCGCCTATACGATGCCCCCGCTCACCACGATTCGCCAGGACCGCAGTGCGCTCGGCCGCTGCGGATACTATGCGCTCCGCAGCCTGCTTGACCATACCGCGATCAGTACACTCCTTTTGCGGGCTGAACTAGTCAAACGCGAATCTGTCTGTACTGCTTCGGCGTCACTTTGTAGCGAGCTCTGAACTGCCTGTTAAAATGAGACAGATTGCTAAATCCCGTCTCCCCGGCAATGGACAGAATCTTATCCTCCGTCTGCCTCAGGAGACTGGCCGCTGCCGCAAGCCTTCTCTCATTCACATAACTCACAAAGCTGCTGCCTGTCATTTCCTTGAACCATCTCATAAAATGGCTGTTACTTAAGCCGCAATACTCCGCGATTTCAGCCACACTGATTTGTTTCTTATAATGTGTCTCAATAAATTGAAGTGTTTCTTTTAGCCGCACAGTATCCAGCGAATCCTTCCTTGGGCTCCCCGGATTGACCTTAAGGAACAGAAATAAGAGCGCAAGCATCACTGATTTTACTCCCAGTTCATAGCCCTTCGGCCGCTCCTTGCACAAATGCTCCAGATAGCTCAGGCATTCCTGTACCTTCGCATATTCTTCTTGTTTTTCCTCAAGGTGCATCGGTAAAAGCAGCTGCCCTGCCTCCAGCGGCACCAGATACTCACGTGCGCACACGTCCGCAGCGCCTCCGCCAAGGAATTCCACCTCGCATATGATATTCTCATATTCCATAGAAGCCCCTTCGTCTCCCCTAATCGCATGGAGACACCCGGGCGGACAGACAAAGATATCACCGGACGCAGCGAAAAACACCTCCCTGTCCATCTGCACATACCCCTTCCCCTTTTTCACATAAATCAGTTCCAGGTCTTTATGCCAGTGCAGCGGAACCGAAGGAAAATCCCCCGGTATCGTACACGGGTAGATGTTAAACGGGAACAGCAGACTCCCGTGCTTCTTATTTTCGTGAAATTCTTCCTGAAATTTCATTTTCCCGACATATCCCTCTTCCATGACGGCGCGCTCCTTTCCTTGTCACCTGCAATATATAGATTTTCCACATCACAAAAGGAAGTATTATAATACATTTTGGTCCGGCTCTTTCGTTATTATCAATTTACAAATTACCCTCACCAACCGGGCCACTTCTCCCTTTCATGATAGAATCGTACCATATTTTGCAATAATAACGCAAGATAATGCCATTTTTTTGTGATAATAATACATTATAGTCTTTGAGATGCCCGCCGTGGCCTCTCTGGATATCAAACCAAGACGAAGGTCCACTTGACCTTATTTCAGGTATACCCGATAACTAACACACACAGTCCCGAAAGGAGATCCTTATTATGAATCAAGCACTAAACGCAAAACTCACCGCGCTTTGCGGCAAATCTTTGGAAACGGCTTCAAACGAAGAAATTTACCTGGCTCTTCTTCATTTAACTCAGGAAATGAGCGAGCAGAAGGTGAGGCCGGTGACCGGCCGAAAGCTCTATTATATTTCCGCAGAATTTCTGATCGGGAAACTGCTTTCAGGCAACCTTTTGAACCTTGGAATCTACGAAGATGTCCGCCTGATCCTTGAAAATGCCGGAAAATCTCTTTCCGACATCGAAGAGATAGAACCGGAGCCAAGCCTTGGAAACGGCGGCCTGGGACGCCTTGCAGCCTGCTTCCTCGACAGCCTTGCTTCCTTAAATCTCCCCGGCGACGGAATCGGCCTGCGCTATCACTGCGGCCTCTTCCATCAGAATTTGAAAAGCGGACTCCAGAGCGAAACGCCGGATTTCTGGCTCACTAAGATGAACTGGGCAACCCCCACCGAAACCGTTTACCCGGTGACCCTTGCCGGTAAGACCTATCCGGCGCGTCTGTACCGGCTTTTGGTCACCGGTTATGAGGGTCGCACCAACACCCTGAACCTCTTCGACCTTGACACCATTAAGGAGGAAATCATCTCCGAGGGAATTCAGTTCGATAAAACAAAGATTGCCGAGAATCTTACCCTGTTCCTGTATCCGGACGACTCTGATGACGACGGGCGTATTCTGCGCATCTTCCAGCAGTACCTGATGGTCTCCGCAGGCGCTCAGCTCATTTTAGACGAATGCGCAAAGCGCGGCTCAAATTACCACGATCTTGCTAAGTACGCTGCAATCCAGATCAACGACACCCACCCCAGCATGGTCATTCCGGAGCTGATCCGGCTTCTTGGGGAAAAGGGCATCGAATTCGAGGAAGCCGTGCAAATCGTAACAGACACCTGTGCCTACACCAACCACACCATTCTCGCAGAAGCCCTGGAAAAATGGCCGCGCAGCTTTCTTGAGCGTGTGGTTCCGCAGCTTATGCCGATCATTGAAAAGCTGGACGGATTGGCCCGCACCCGCACCGAGGACGAAAGCACCGCCATTATCGACAAGGACGGCCGTGTGCATATGGCAAATATGGACATTCATTTCACACACTCCACCAACGGAGTTGCCGCCCTGCACACCCAGATTTTAAAGGAAAGTGAGCTGGCAAATTTCTACCGCCTGTATCCGGAGAAATTCAACAATAAGACGAATGGCATCACTTTCCGCCGCTGGCTTCTTTCCTGCAACCCCAGGCTCAGTGCTAAGATTGAATCCCTGATCGGAAGTGGTTTCAAAAAAGATGCCGACGAACTCGAAAAGCTCCTGGCCTTCATCGAAGACGAAAAAGTGCTAAAGGCGCTTGCCGACATCAAGAAGGAAAATAAGAAAGCCCTTTCCGACTGGCTTTTCCGAAAACAAGGTGTCACCGTAAATCCGGACGCCATATTCTCGATCCAGTCCAAGCGGCTGCACGAATACAAACGCCAACAGCTTAATCTCCTGTACCTGATTCACCAGTATCTGGAAATCAAGGCAGGCCACCTGCCCGCCGCCCCGATGCTCAGCATCTTCGGCGCCAAAGCTGCCCCGGCTTATACCATTGCAAAAGATATTATTCACGCACTGATCACGCTCTCCAAAGTGATCGCCGCAGATCCGGCCGCGTCCAAACTCATGCAGATTGTATTTGTAGAGAATTACAATGTGACCGCCGCAGAAAAGATGATTCCGGCCTGCGACTTATCGGAGCAGATCAGCCTCGCCTCCAAGGAAGCGTCCGGTACCGGAAACATGAAGTTTATGCTGAACGGTGCACTGACGCTGGGGACCATGGACGGCGCTAACGTGGAGATTGCCGAACGCGTGGGAGGCGAAAACATTTACATTTTCGGGCAGAGCAGCAAACAGGTCATCGATCGCTACGCAAGAGGCGATTACTGCCCGGCCGAATGGTACCACAGCGACCCGAACCTGACCCGCGCCATCGATTTCCTCTGTTCCGAGGAAATGTCAGAAGCCGGAAACATGGAATCCCTCTCCCGACTTAGAAACGAATTAATTTACAAAGATTGGTTCCAGACACTTCCTGACTTCAACGCCTATGTAGTGAGAAAGCAACAGGCCGTTGCAGACTATGCCTGCGATCAGAAGGGGTGGACGAAGAAAGCGCTCATTAATATTGCGAAAGCCGGATTCTTCTCTTCCGACAGAACAATCGAAGAATATAATGAGGAGATTTGGCATTTGGGATAAGTTAAGCTATAGCCTTAATAAAAATTTCTGCAACTCCTAAAAAATACGGGCAGGATCTGATGCGGCATCAATGAAGGGGGCTGTTACACTAAGTTTTAGTGCAATAGCCCCCTCCTATTAAATACTGATTATTCCAAATCGAACTTTTCCAAGCACCAATTCATCAATAAAATAATTCCCCGCTACATAAAATAGCTTGCCTTTCGGTAATACACTTCCTGCTCCGCAATAAATAATTTTTCCAATATAGCTGTGCTCCCATTTTCTCTATAAGCCTTTAAACCTTCAAGATACAATGGTCTCCTGGAATCTTCAATTATAACCGGACTGATGCGGTGCCTTAAACACTCCCGAAAAAGAAGCATCCTCCCCGTTCTTCCATTGCCATCAGCTTATGTCAAGTATGGGACAAAAATTTTTTACTTTTATGGTAAGACGGATTTCCTTATCAACACCTTCCATATACTATTTGTTAATTGCTTACTCTATTATTCATGAATACTTTTTATCAAGTACTTTTAATGCAAAATTGAAGTACTTAAAATAGTTTATAATGATTTCTTCAATTTCCATACTGATATCCGGAAATAATTCATCCCACTCTTTTTGGCTCAATTGTAAATTTTGCTTTTCTAAAAAGTCCACTATAATATCTTTTGCATTAAGTGAAAACAGATCCGCTAAAGTTAATCCCTGCGTCTCCCAAAATAATCAATATATCCTCACGGCTTGTCCCGAACCGCTCACAGAATGCTTCAATGCGCCCGAACTGCCCATGGGTGTCTCCCGTTATGTAAATCATGCAATCATCCTTTCCGGATGCCCACCGTCCGGCGGGCACCCTAATTATACCATATCTTCACTGCATTTCACCTAAAATCTTTTCATAAACATCCCCATTAAAAGTTGTTGCAACAACCGCAAGATATATGAAAAATATTATGAGATTTTGTATTATACTTACTGTAAAACATTAACTTCCGGGTAAGCAAAAAGCGCAAACTATCCTCTGTCAATCTTTTAGAGGTAATTTTAGCTTAGCGGACAAATTTAGAGAGAAAGGAGGGTGCCGTAATGTCCAAAAACATCAAAAATGTAATAGCTGCAATCCAATATATAGAAAACCACTTACAAGAAGAGCTTGACTTAGAAACGGTTGCAAAAGCAGTACATTATTCAAAATACCACCTGCATCGTATCTTTTCAGACACAGTAGGTCTGACCCTCCACGACTATGTGAAGCGCCGCAAGTTAACAGAAGCTGCAAAGCTGCTTGTCCTTTCCGACAAACCAATTCTCGAGATAGCCTTGATTGCCGGATATGAAAGCCAGCAGGCCTTCTCCGATATTTTCAAAACCATGTATAAAAAATCGCCCAGTCAATATAGGGCGGAAAAAGTTTTTTATCCATTGCAGTTAAGATATGTTTTGAACGAGAATCCAACTAATTGGGAAGAAGACAACTGGCAGGAAAAAAATCTCTTTGCAACAAACGAGGATATTCCGAAGTGGATGGAGCTGGTTCATCTCGTAATTGACGGTTTTCCACATTTAGACGAGACACAATACCTTGGGCAGCTGCGGCAATACATCAAAAACAAACGGGCATTGATCTTGAAAGATTCTGACACTGCAATCGGAATCATGGCATTTAACGAAATGACAGGAAACATCGATTTCTTTGGAATACACCCTCAGTACCAAAAAAGAGGCATTGCAAAAGCATTTTGCAAAAAGGTATTGCATGAGCTTACAGGTTCTGCACAGATAAGCGCCACAACCTTCAGGGAGGGCGACAAGGCAGACCCCGGCTATCGTGAAGCATTAAAGAGGCTTGGTTTTGCCGAGGCAGAATTGTTGGTGGAGTTCGGCTATCCGACACAGCGTTTTGTACTGCAAAGGGAAATGGCGGAGGATAAAGGGCATGAGTGACACTAGAAAAAGTCCACTTGGCGCAAATCCTTTAGCACAGGATTTTGACTTAAAATCTCTCCTGAAATTTGCATTTCCAACGATTTTAACAATGGTCTTCATGGGCTTATATACAATCATCGATACAATGCAACTTAAAAATGTCTTTTGTATTAGTATGCGATTCCTTATCCTTATTTCTATCTCTGTCTTTGGCATCGCATTTGTTTTTGGCTCGCCTTTAGTCTGCATTTTTTCAGAGAAGGGGGCACCTGTCTATGAAATTGCAAGAAATGGGTTTTTGATTTTCCCGTTTAGCTTTCTGTTCTGCGGATTGAACATTTTCACCTCCGCTACATTTACAGCGTTGTCGAATGGAAGGCTGTCAGCAATCTTATCCTTCCTGCGGACCTTTGGGTTGATCACACTGCTTCTACTCACTCTGCCGAAGTTTTTCGGAGTGACAGGCGTGTGGCTTGCGGTGCCGATAGCGGAACTGATTACCTTGATCGTAGCTTTGATTTTTCTTTATCAGAGTAAAGAAAAATATTTTTAAAAATGCCCCGCCTATTAAATAGACGGGGCAAAATCAGTGCATGACATATAAATTATTTCTGAGCGATAATTGTTTATAACCACATTATAGTATTTCTCCATATAGTTATCATGTAGCTGTTTAAATCACTCTGGCAGAAGAACAAAATAAAATTCATATCCAAGCAATCGTTCAAAAGCGGCAGTTCCTCTTTTAATGATTGCTCCTAAGGACACTTTCTTGTCCTTCTATTACGTTTACCACTCTTGCCGGTAATCGTAACTGACAAAGGGAATGAGTTTATAATCCCAGGGCTGTTGAATTCGGCGTGCGGGATTTCACTGCCTTTTCATTCGGCTCATAGCGTATCGTTAATGTACCTTAAATTATATATCTTCGCATTCAACAATTACACCTAATTCGAGCAATGCCATAGAAATAAGCGACAAGGCAGAAAATTGCTGATGTTCATTTACAATATTCTGTTGCTCTTCATACACGCCCAACAACGTCGTTCCAAGATTATCCAGGTCATAATCGTCAAGCATAAAATTTGCCAATCCCTTATCCATTTCAACTGTCGCATGAATAATATGTTCATCTTCTGATATTTCTTCTTCTGAGAATCCACACTGATTAAGCTGCACTTTTGCATCTATCCCCAAAAAGTATCTTTGTTGAAATACATTCTCTTGAGTACATGACAATATGTAGCTTTCAACTGCTGGATAACTCAACAAAAGCTGCCCCTGATAACCTTCTTCATTTGAATAAGGATCTGTATACCTGCGAACATATTTACCTCTGAGTTCGTTATGCTTATAGCTTTTATAATCACGATCATATAATAAAAAGATAGGACAATCTTCAGGTTTAATGGAAAACTCAGTTTTCAATCGACGAAATAACTGATCCATTGCATCTTCTGTCAATTGAGTTAATTGATTTTTGGGCAAATTAAGAGCAAACACTCTAGAACTCTTGTTGTTACCATATCCAATAAATTCATCTGTACCACGTCGCAGTTCTTGTACTTCATATCCTAAAACATCTGAAAAAATGCTTTTCAACAATCTTAATTCCGTACCACCAGTTTCCGGTCTCCCTCCTTCAACAACGAAGATTACATTTCCTATTATTTTTGTTTTATCCACTTTATACTTCTTCGTCATACAACGGCAACCCCTCAAACATGCCTCCCAGATACATTTTTTCAAGATTCTGAGCTTCTCTTGGCTTATATACTGAAATTCGCTTTACTTTACTTCCCTTATCAAACGTAACCAAATTAATCTGATCTGGTCGAAATACAGAATTGGAAATCAAATTAGTATCATGAGATGTAATATACAATTGAGAATGTTTAGATTTTTCCATGAAAAATCTAACAATCTTCTCAGCCAATCTATTATGCAAGCTATTTCCAAATTCATCTATCACTAACATCCCCGGACGTTCAATAACATTGATGATTTGAGGAAGCATGTCTGCAAAAACCTGATTTCCTTGTGACTCTGCGTAAAAAGTACTTGGCATTGGAAAACTATTTCTTTTAAAAAATATACTTTTTTGTCCGGAACCCATTCGAATATTAAGCCCTTCTCCGCTACTTTTTTCACCGTATTCCACAAAAAAATCATATTTGAATTCTTTTAAATAGTTATTTAGTTTCTCGACACCATTGTCTTCCGCATATTTATTAATACTTTTTCCTAATAGCGCTGATTGATTATAACCATCGATATAGTAGGAATTAAATAAATAATCCATCAATTCACGAAGAATAGGTTCTTGCGGAAATCTTCCTGTGTTAAATGATGCAGTGCGCAAAAACAACGTGTCATTATCTACTTTATCACTTACAGAAACATCACCTATATTTAATTTCCCCGTGTGTCCCTCTCGAACCAAAACTTCTTTTTCATCTACCAGGAGTCTTTCTGAAAGATTTTTTGTTTTAATATTAAAGCCAATTGTATAGGAAACTCTTTTTCCACTAAAAACAAATTCATATTCCGCACTGGTAACAGGTGTCTCCGCAAAATAGCATCTGTAAGTACTAACCGGCACTCCATCTCCCTTTATTAAATTAATGATAAATTGCAGACCACGAAGTACATTAGATTTCCCGGATGCATTAGCTCCAATCACCAATGCACCTTTTAAAATTCCATTATCTGATACATTAGTATTAGATAAAATTGTATATTTAGATGATGTAAAATCAAATTCAGTCCTTTCGCAAAACGATAAAAAATTTGTCAAATACATTTTTGTAAGCACTGTTCATTCCTCCTTCAAATATATAATACAATATATTTTCGTCGCCTTCAATACTAAGTGTAATTTTTTTACACTTAGTATCATGCTTATAAGTATACCCTTCTCAAAAGAAAATATTCATCTATATAATATATATACTGTTTTTGTACTTTAGTGCCTAAATGACAAAATCCTATCTTTATTCACACATATGCAAAAATGCCCCGCCTATTAAATAGACGGGGCAAAATCCGTGCATAATATATAAATTAAATTATTTCTGAGCGATAGCTGCCTGTGCCGCTGCCAGTCTTGCGATCGGTACACGGAACGGTGAGCAGGATACATAGTCAAGACCAATCTTGTTGCAGAACTCAACAGAGCTCGGGTCTCCACCATGCTCGCCACAGATACCGATGTGAAGGTTCGGATTAACCGGCTTACCAAGAGTGATAGCCATCTCCATTAATTTACCAACACCAGTCTGATCCAGCTTAGCGAACGGATCGTTCTCGAAGATCTTAGCATCGTAGTAAGCGTTCAGGAACTTACCAGCGTCGTCACGAGAGAATCCAAATGCCATCTGTGTCAGGTCGTTCGTACCGAAGCAGAAGAAGTCAGCTTCTGTAGCGATCTGATCTGCAGTAAGAGCTGCTCTCGGGATCTCGATCATAGTACCAACTTCGTACTTAAGGTCGATTCCTGCTGCTGCGATCTCAGCGTCAGCGGTCTCTACTACGAACTTCTTAACATATTTTAACTCTTTGATCTCGCCAACCAGCGGAATCATGATCTCCGGTTTGATTGTCCATTCCGGATGAGCTTTCTGAACTTTGATAGCTGCACGGATAACAGCAGTTGTCTGCATCTTTGCAATTTCCGGATAGGTAACTGCAAGACGGCATCCACGGTGTCCCATCATCGGGTTGAACTCAACCAAAGACTCGATAACTGCTTCAATCTCTTCTACACTCTTGCCCTGTGCCTCAGCCAGTTTCTCGATATCCTCTTTCTCAGTCGGAACGAACTCATGAAGCGGCGGATCAAGGAAACGAATCGTTACCGGATTGCCTTCCAGAGCCTCGAATAATCCTTCAAAGTCGTTCTGCTGATACGGAAGTACCTTCTCAAGAGCTGCTTCTCTTTCCTCTACAGTTGTAGAGCAGATCATCTCACGGAAAGCGTCAATTCTTCCTTCACCGAAGAACATATGCTCTGTACGGCAAAGTCCGATACCTTCCGCGCCAAGTTCAACAGCCTTCTTAGCGTCAGCCGGTGTATCTGCATTGGTACGAACCTTCATAGTTCTGTACTTATCAGCCCATTCCATAATTCTTCCGAACTCACCTGCAATCGTAGCGTCTACTGTCGGAATGATTCCATCGTAAATGTTACCTGTTGTACCATCGATAGAGATCGGATCTCCTTCATGGTATTCTTTTCCGGCAAGTGTGAATCTCTTGTTCTCCTCGTCCATAGCGATATCGCCACATCCGGATACACAGCACTCGCCCATACCACGAGCAACTACTGCTGCGTGAGAGGTCATACCACCACGTACTGTCAGGATTCCCTGTGCAGCTTTCATACCTTCGATATCTTCCGGAGAGGTCTCAAGACGAACAAGAACTACCTTCTCGCCCTTAGCTGCCCATTCTTTAGCATCTTCTGCTGTAAATACGATCTTACCGCAAGCTGCTCCCGGAGATGCTCCAAGACCTCTTCCGACCGGAGTAGCTGCCTTAAGAGCTGCCTGGTCAAACTGCGGGTGAAGCAGGGTATCCAAGTTTCTCGGATCGATCATAGCAACTGCTTTTTCTTCTGTGATCATGCCTTCATCTACCAGGTCACAAGCAATCTTAAGAGCTGCCTGAGCGGTTCTCTTACCGTTACGTGTCTGAAGCATGTAAAGCTTCCTATCCTGAATCGTGAACTCCATATCCTGCATATCTCTGTAGTGATCTTCCAGAGTATTGCAGATTCCTACGAACTGCTCGTAAACTTCCGGCATAACTTCTTTCAGCTGCTCGATCTTCTGCGGTGTACGAACACCGGCAACAACGTCTTCGCCCTGAGCGTTCATAAGGAATTCGCCCATCAGCTTCTTCTCACCGGTAGCCGGATCACGGGTAAATGCAACACCTGTACCAGAGGTCTCGCCCATGTTACCGAATGCCATCATCTGTACGTTAACAGCGGTTCCCCATGAATACGGGATATCGTTGTCACGACGATATACGTTAGCACGCGGGTTGTCCCAGGAACGGAATACGGCTTTGATAGCTCCCATTAACTGTTCCTTCGGATCAGACGGGAAGTCAGCGCCGATTTTTTCTTTATATTCAGCTTTGAACTGATTAGCCAGGCACTTCAGGTCCTCAGCAGTAAGATCTACGTCCTGAGTAACACCCTTCTCTGCTTTCATCTTGTCAATCAGCTCTTCGAAGTATTTTTTACCTACTTCCATAACTACGTCAGAATACATCTGGATAAATCTTCTGTAGCAGTCCCAAGCCCAACGCGGATTGCCTGATTTGTTAGCAAGTACTTCCACTACCTCTTCGTTCAGCCCCAGGTTCAGGATGGTATCCATCATACCCGGCATAGAAGCTCTCGCTCCGGAACGAACCGAAACCAGAAGAGGATTCTCTTTGTCACCGAATTTCATACCGGTAACTGCTTCCATCTTAGTGATGGCCTCCATAATCTGTCCCATGATCTCATCGTTGATCTGTCTTCCATCCTCATAATACTGAGTACAAGCCTCTGTTGTGATGGTAAATCCCTGTGGAACCGGGATTCCGAGATTGGTCATTTCAGCAAGGTTGGCACCTTTACCGCCAAGAAGGTTTCTCATGGTAGCGTTACCTTCTGTAAACATGTAAACCCATTTTGTTGCCATTTCTACTTTTCCTCCTCGTATTTGTTTGAGATAGATGTATATAAAACATGAAAAGTACGACTTTATGAATATTTTCTGAATAAAGTCGTCACTCCCCGCATCTTATAACCCTCTTATCACACGGTCAACACCGCACTTTCATTGTAAATGTTTTATCAAAGTTCGTCAAGGGGTTTTGGACAAACCTTCCATTTTCGTATATTTCTGCACTTTTTTACCATAATGCTTTGAATCATGAGCCCTCCGTGGGATTTTAGCGATTGCATTTCTTCAGCAGCCGGGCACGCCCTCTAAAGAAATACGCTCTTCGTAGCCACTCTCTCGCAAAAACGCCTGTCATGCTCCACAAATACCATAGCGGCATCACTGCCTGACAGCATTTCCTCAATCTGAATGCGGGAGATCACGTCCACATAATTGAGCGGCTCGTCCCAGACATAAAGATGCGCCCTCTCACACAGGCTTCTCGCCAGCATCACCTTCTTTTTCTGCCCGTCACTGTAATCTTCTATCCTTTTGTCAAACTGCTCCCGCGAAAATCCCAGCTTGCGAAGAAATGCTTTGAACAGGCTCTCCTCTATAGCATACGTTTCAGCGTAATCTGATAAATTTCCTGCAAGCCCCGCGATATCCTGACATACATAGGAGATTTTCAGCTTGTCATGGCGCTCGATACTCCCCAGGTAAGAAAGAACATCACACCGTCTGCCTTCGCTTGCCGGGGCCTTTGCCATCTCAGCTTCCGGCTCCTTTTCTTCCGGCAGTCCCAGGCTTCCTCCCCCGCCGCAGATCAATTTTAAAATACTGGATTTGCCGCTCCCGTTCTTTCCGTGCAGCACCACATGCTCGCCTCTGCAAATCGTAAAAGTGACATTTTCACAGACACTATGACTCCCGTAACGGACCGTCACGTCCTTCAGATCCACCAGTTTGTCCGTATGAAACGTAAGCCCGTCAAGCCGGATTTCTTCACTCTCCTCCAGATTCTTAAGCAGTTTTGATTTTTCCTCGATTTCTCCCTGTCTGCGTTTTTCAAGAGACTTTGCCCGCTTCATCATCTTGGCCGACTTATGCCCGATGGCACCCCTGTCGGGTCTCAGTCCGGCGATCCTCGTCCCCTTCTTCGTTTTTTCCACCTTCGCTGCCCAGCCTCCGGCACGCCTTGCAGCGTCCTGCAGGCGGCCGATATCCTTTTTCAGCTTTGTATGCTCGGCAAGTTCAAACTGATCCTTCCTCTGCCTGTTCTCCCACCACGTAGAGAAATTGCCTTTCTGAATCTCAATATCCGCCCTGTTCACCGACAGCACGTGGTCGATGCAGGAATCCAGGAACGCCCTGTCATGAGAAACCAGGATGAACCCTTTCTTCTTTTTCAAATAACTACCCAGCAGTTCCCTTCCTTCCATATCCAGATGATTCGTCGGCTCATCGATCAAAAGAAATGCATTTTCCTTCAGGAACATTGCCGTGATCATAGCCTTCGTCTTCTCCCCGCTGGACAAGGTCTCATATGGCCGGTACAGGATTTCGGCATCCACATTCAAGAGGGACAACTCCCTGATCAGCTCCCAATCCTCCGCCGACGGACAGATCTCACTTAGCACCTCCAGCGTCAACGCGTCCTGCCTCTTCACAGGATAGGGAAAATATTCAAATTCCAGATTCGTGGAAATCGTACCGCTGCACTCATATTCTCCCATCAAAAGTTTCAAAAATGTCGTCTTCCCTTTACCGTTCCTCCCAATAAATCCCAGCCTCCAGTCACTGTCTATCTGAAAACTGGTGTGCTCAAAAATATTTTCATAGCTTCCATCATATCGAAATGTTAAATCCATCACATGAATCAGCGCCATATCTCATATCCTCCTTTACTTAAACGTACTTAACAACCGAGATGAACGTCCACTGGACGTTCACTTAGGCGTGCTTGGCAACCGCGATGAACGTTCACTTAGGCATGCTTGGCAAAAAAATGCCGCAGAAAAGAAATACCTTCCTGCAGCACACAACCTCGACACCGGCTGCGCCTTTCGCGCAGTATACCATGATTCTTCGAATCGTGGCCCCTCCGGGGGATTATAGCGCTCACATTTCTGCGGTAAACGCAGAAACCTATGCACAGGTCCCTTCGGGATATCTTAAACCGGATACGATATATGGATCTTCCAAAGAATGTATCACTTTCCTGCCCGGGCATAGTAAAATAAAGGAGTTCGTCATCTATAGATTACTCCAATTCAAACAACTTTATTTTGCTGCCCCTGTCATTAACAAGAAACTGTATACATCCTTTCACCTCATTTCCAATATGATTCTATAAATCTTACAACACCTTTACTATACCAAAACTCTCCACATATGTAAAGAAGAGAACAGGCTATTTTTCAGCCTGTCCTCTTCCAGATTATTTACTTTCAATCTTACATATTCTTCAGGAATGCGCGATATCCTTTTACTGCCTCATATACGTCTGCCTTACTGCTGACTTCATACGGAGCGTGCATATTCAGAACTGCCACGCCGCTGTCGATTACTTCCATGCCGTAGTTCGCCATGATGTACGCGATTGTTCCGCCGCCGCCGACGTCTACCTTACCAAGCTCAGCGAACTGATAAGCAACTCCTGCGTCGTCCATTACCTTGCGCAGACGTCCGAGATATTCTGCATTGGCATCATTAGAGCCGTTCTTTCCTCTGCTTCCCGTGAATTTGTTGAAGGAAAGACCTTTGGTCAGGAATGCAGCACTGCGTTTTTCAAATGCTTCAGCAAACATCGGATCATAACCTGCGCTAACGTCAGAAGAAAGCATGCAGGAATTTGCCATTGCACGGCGAACCTTCAGATCAGACTCACCCTCGTTAAGTGCTACCAGCTCAGCTACAATATTTTCAAAGAAACGGGAATGCATACCGGTCGCTCCCACGCTTCCGATCTCTTCTTTATCTACCAGGATACAGCAGCTTGTCCGTCTGGACTCCTCTACGTCAAGCATAGCGAACAGAGAGGTAAATGCACAGATTCTGTCATCCTGTCCATATGCAAGGATCATGCTGCGGTCAAATCCAAGGTCTCTTGCCTTTCCTGCCGGAACGATCTCAAGCTCAGCAGAAGTGAAATCAGCCTCCTCGATTCCGTAAGATTCTTTCAGGATCTTCAGCACATTGGCCTTCAGTACCTCTTTCTGATCTTTGTTCAGTTCTTCACTTTCTTCCAGCGGGCAGTTTCCGATCAGAAGGTCCAGTTTCTCGCCTTCGATCACTACGCTTGCCTCTTTCTTAAGCTGATCCGCTGCCAGATGTACTAACAGGTCGGTGATAACGAAAACCGGATCCTCTTCTTTCTCACCAATGCTGATATTCACGATGGTTCCGTCCGGTTTCGCAACGACGCCGTGAATTGCAAGCGGTCCCGTTACCCACTGATATTTCTTGATTCCGCCATAGTAATGGGTATCCAGATAAGCGAAGCCTTCATTCTCATAAAGCGGGTTCTGCTTAATATCGATACGCGGGGAGTCAATATGCGCGCCCAGAATATTCATACCACTGGACAGCGGCTCTTCTCCCATGCGGAACATAACAATCATCTTCTCCATGCATACCGCATATACTTTTGCGCCTTTCTCCAGCGGCTTGCCCTCTGCGATCACTTCTTTTACATCGCGGTATCCGGCCTCTTTTGCCATCTCCACTGCAACCTTCACGCACTCACGCTCTGTCTTCCCCAGATCCAGGCATTTTTTATACTTTTCATTAATCTCATGAAGTTCCGCGAGTTCAGCCTCGCTATAGGTGTTCCATACATTTTTTACTGACATCTCTGTCTCCTCTCCTTTACCAGTTTTTGGTGTACTACACCGCACTGTTTTTAGTATACTCAATTTCCCCTTGTAAATCAATTCTTCCCGGCATAAACTTTTCATAAAATGTTTTTAACAGATGCATAATAAATTCTTAATCTGTTACCCCATAACTCCTCTCCTGCCCTCAATTATTTCAAAAGCTCTGTCAGCATCTCCGTCATCGTCTTTCCATATACCGGGTGGCGCTTATACGGCGCGATCTCCGCCATCGGTCTCAGCACGAAATCCCGGTTCTGCATATCTACATGCGGAATACAAAGATCGTCCTCTTCCAAAATGAGATCATCATACAACACGATATCCAGATCCAGCGTCCTCGGTCCCCAGCGTATCACTCTTTTCCGGCCCGCCTCCTGTTCCAGTTCGTGAAGCCTGTCAAGCAATTCCTGCGGAGTCAGAAGCGTTTGCAGTTTTAACACGCCATTTAAAAATACGTCCTGCTCCGTCACGCCATAGGGCTCCGTTTCCAGAATCGATGACACCTTTTCCACCCGGCATTTTTCGGTATGCCTTATCCCCTCGATTGCTTTTTCAATATACTCTCTTTTCTCTCCCATATTGGACCCGAACGCGACATACGCCACATGCCAGCTCCGGCTCACTTCCACTGCCACCGTCTCAAGAGGCAGTCCCACCGGCGCCCAGGGTTTTTTCACTTCCAGGTCGACCTTCCTGATCTTCTCATCAAAAAGCAGGATTTCCTCCGCCAAATGCTCCGCCACCGCTTCGATGAGCTGATAGGTATCCTTCTCCATTTTCTCCTTGATCAGATGGGAAATGGTCCCGTAATTTACAGACTCTTCCAGACTGTCCGTCTTCCCGGCCGTTCTGGTGTCCACATGCAAAACGCAAGATATCAGAAACTTTTGTCCTAATTTTGTTTCTTCCGGATACACTCCGTGGTTTGCAAATACTTCCAGATTCTTGACTTTTATCTTATCCAAACTCATGCTCTTTTTCTCCCCCATATTCCGGCAAATTCTATGTTTTTCTATTCACACGCTATGCCAAATCACTTTTACTATTCTATCTTAACGTTTCAAAATCGCTTCTGTCATCTGAATGGCACGCCGGTTTTTTTCAGCGTCATGCACCCGAACGAATCCATAGCCACTCTGCACTGCCATCACCGTTGTCACAAGTGTGCCTTCCTCCCGCTCATCTGCTGGAAGACCCAGTGTCAGGCCGATCATCGATTTTCTTGAAGTTCCAAGTAGCATCGGATATCCTAAGCCGTTAAAATAATCCAGATGCTTCATCACATCAAGGTTCATCTCATAAGTCTTTCCAAAGCCCACTCCCGGATCAAGCATGATCTTGTTGTCCTCGATCCCCGCCTTCTTCGCTGCCCGAATACATTTCTCCAAATCCTGGTACATATCCTCCAGAAAATTCTCGTACACCGCTTCCTTCCGGTTATGCATCAGGCAACACGCCACATCGTACTCCCTGACCAGTGCCGCCATGTTCTCATCATACAAAAATCCCCAGATATCATTTACCAGATCCGCACCTGCGCGCAGCGCCTCCCGGGCCACCGCACTTTTATACGTATCAATGGATACCGGCACGTCAAAGTTCTTCTTCACTGCCTCGATGACCGGCACCACCCGTTCGATTTCTTCCTGCACGGAGATCTGCTGGTGTCCGGGCCGGGTAGATTCGCCGCCGATATCCAGAATGTCCGTCCCGCCATCGATCAGTTCCCCTGCATGACGCATGGCCGCATCATAATGATTAAATTTTCCACCATCCGAAAAGGAATCCGGGGTCACATTCAAGATTCCCATAATATAGGTATGGTGGTCCGTATCAAATTCTCTGTTTCCTACTCTTAACATACAACTCTCTCCTGTTCTGTCTCCTCATTGCTGCAACATATTTCACACTCAGACACACCACCACATCGGTAAAAGCCTGCACCTTCCCAAAGTATGCCTGACCGCCAACCTCATACCATAAGCTGCAAATTCTTCTTCTCCTGTCCCCAGTCGCATTCCGCCTTAGCCTCACAGGAAAAGCAGCTCCGCGATGCCTTGTCCGCATCGTACAGAATCTGCGCCAGCATTTTCGCCTCCCCCGGGACCTGCTCACATGCCCCTTCGCTGCGATGCCCGAGAATCACCGCGCAAATCATTTCCCGTTCCTTTCTCTCAAATCCAGCCTCGCTCAAAATTGGTTCTGCAATCTGGGCACTGGCTTTATCGTGTGGAATCCCAAATTCGTACTGCTGCCACTTCCCAATATCATGAAGCAGGGCCGCAGCATAAACAGACTCTTTGGGAATCCCAGATTGCCGTTCCATAGAAAAGATATACGCAATCCGCGCCACATTAAGGAAATGGACCATATCATGTCCGCAGAAAATCCTGCCCTCCTCCGCCTTTTGGTTCTTCGCCAGACATTCCTGGTAATAAGGATGAAAGAGAATGTGATTTACCCGGCTCATGTTCTCTGTTTGTTCCTTTTTTTCTTCATTTGTCATGCTATTTTCAGTCCGTCCTTTCCGCAAATCTTCTCTATTCCCGGATCATATGAAAAAACAGATCCTGCAATTTCTCTTCTTCTGCAAATACACCTCTGGTCACAAAACTTACCGTCTTGCTCCCCGGCTTCTTCACGCCGCGCATCGTCATACAAGTGTGCTCTGCCTCCACCATGACCATGACCCCTTTCGGGCACAAATGCTCCATCAGGGCGTCCGCAATCTGGGCAGTCATCTGCTCCTGGAGCTGCAGTCTTCTGGCATAGACCTCCACCGTCCTCGCCAGCTTACTAAGGCCCACCACTTTTCCATCGGGAATATACGCAATATGAACCTTCCCAAAGAACGGCAGCATGTGATGCTCGCACATCGAGTAGAATGTGATATCCTTTTCCACGACCATTTCATTATTCTCAGCCGTAAACGTCTTTCTTAAATGCTCCCCCGCAGACTCGTCCATTCCCCCGCAGATTTCCTCATACATTCTGGCAATCCGGGACGGAGTTTCCCGAAGTCCCTCTCTTTCTACATCTTCTCCGATTCCTTCCAATAACAGACGTATCGCCTGCTCCACTTTCCCATGATCTACCATTGGTCTACTTCCTTTCCGTCATGCGGGGAATACGCCTCCCCTGCCATCTTTTCTATGTATAGCCTTATATCTGCCTTTCTGTCCATGCACCCAGCAATTATTTCTCTCTATCTTTTATACTCACGGCTGTCCGGTATGCTTCTCCCAAATACGACAAAGATCCAAATACCAGAATTACCTCATTTTCCTCCCGCAGCTCGTCTGCGGCCGCCTCTATTGCCAAGCGCATATTTTCTGCAGATTTTGCCGAAACCTTCCTGCGTTCCAGCTCACGTACCAGCACTTCCTTCTTAAGTGTCCTCTCCCGGTTCGGCAGATTCACCGCATAAGCCCGGGCAAGATACGGCGCAATGATGTCCAGCATCCTCGGATAATCCTTATCCTTAAAGATTCCCAACACCGCAGTAATCTTTCTCCCCGGCAGATAGGCCTTTATATTTTCCCTGAGCCTTAGCATGGCATCTTCATTGTGCGCACCGTCTATGATAATCTGCGGCTTTTCGCAGACCATCTGGAACCTTCCCGGCCAACTGACCGACCGAAGTCCTACGCGCACAGCCTTCTCAGGAATCTCTGCCCCCAATTCCCGCATCGCCTGCACTGTTTCCAGAACGACCACTGCATTTTCAATCTGATAGCGCCCTGCCAGATGAAGTGTCAGCTCCTGATACTCGCCATAGGAAAACCGCTGCCCGCCAAGGCCCTCTTCTACGACCACTGCGCGCTCCGGCATCGTGCGGCAGATCGGACATCCCAGCTCCTTAGCGCGCCCTCTTAAAACCTCCCATACTGCATCCACCTGATGTGCAGTGACTACGCGCGTTCCGGGCTTTATGATTCCGGCCTTTGTTTTTGCGATCTCCTTAGGCGAATTTCCCAGCACCCCCACATGGTCCATGCTAATCGATGAAAACACGCAGACCTTCGTGCCGGACACAATATTCGTGGCATCCAGTTCCCCGCCCATTCCGGTCTCCAGTACCACATAATCGCATTTTTCCTTTTTAAAATAGCAAAATGCAATCGCCGTCTCTATCTCAAAAACCGTCGGGGACGGAAGATTTTTCTCCTTCATCCGATCTACGGCTTCTTTTATCTTCTCCACAAAAAAAGCGAGCTCGTCCTCCGCCATCCATTTGCCGTCGATCTGAAACCGTTCCAGATACCCCATGACCGTGGGGGAACTATATCGTCCCACCCGGTATCCTGCCTCGCTTAGTATGGACGAGAGACAGGCAAGAATCGAACCCTTTCCGTTGGTACCTGCTATATGTATAAATTTCAAATCGTTTTGCGGATTCCCAAGCTCACCTAATAAGCTCTTTATACTGTCTAAGCCAAGTACACTTCCGTATTTCGATGCATCATCCAAATATACCCTTGCTTCTTCGTATAACATTATGTAATTTCCTTCCAAAAAATCAGGCGTATCCGGCGCAAATCGTAACCTCCGGATACGCCCTGATCTGATTTTTCCATTCTAACACATATTCCTCAAATAAAAAAGAGGAAAAACATTTTTATCTCACACCTGAATCTAACGTCTCTTCTTCGGAGCCACATGAATCGCTCCGCCTTCCAGTTCTTCCAATGCCTCGCCGATTCCTTCATTATAAGTGGGATGTGCTCTCATTCCCTTTAAAAGCTGGGAAACCGTCATCTTGTTGGCCACAGCAGTCACAAATTCCCCTATCATATCCGTAGCTCTTGCACACATCATCTGCGCACCCAGAATCACCCCGGTCTCTTCGTCTGCGATCACCTTGATAAATCCACGCTCTTCCTGCGTGATCAGAGATTTTCCGTTGGCACTCATAATAAATTTTCCAACCTTTACTGGGATTCCCTGCTCCTTAGTTCCCTCTTCCGTAAGTCCCACCGACGCGATCTCAGGATCAGTGTACACGCATCCCGGAACCGCCTTAAGATCAACGGAAACTTCTTTTCCTGCCAGCTCCTCTACGAGGGCGATTCCCTGGGCACATGCCGTATGAGCGAGCTGCGCTCCCGGAATCAGATCTCCGATCGCATAGACTCCTTCCATGCTTGTACGGAAATGCTCATCTACGATCACGCGCCCACGCTCCGTCTGCAAAGAGACGTCATCGGCAAACAGTCCATCCGTATTCGGACAGCGTCCCACCGCACAGAGAACATACTGCGCGCTGACCGCTTCTTCCTTTTCTTTCTCGATAAAACGGCAGATGCAGCCGCCTTCTTCCGCTTCCACCATCTGAACCGTCGCCGAAGTATGAATGTCAATCCCCCGCTTTTTCAAGATTAATTTCAGATTCTGGGAAATCTCTTTATCCATATTGGGTACCAATCTCGGCATTGCCTCCAGAATAGTCACCTTGCAGCCCAGCGCAGAAAATACGGTCGCAAATTCCACGCTGATCACACCGCCGCCGATCACTACCAGACTTTCCGGTACATCACGCAGCTGGAAAAGCTCGTCACTTGTAAGTACACAGGGCAGGTCCATTCCAGGAATCGGAAGAACCAGCGGTTTGGACCCTGCCGCCAGAATCACCTTCTCCGCTTCAATCAGCAATTCTTCTTCCCCTGCTGCTACTCTCACCTTCCCGCAGCCAAGGAGCATTCCCTTTCCTTCAATCAATGTGACTCCGTTGGATTTCAGGAGCTGCTCTATCCCCTGTACCAACTTCTCCGTCGTGCCCTCCTTGTAGGCCAGAATTTTTTCATAATCATACTGTACATCGTCTGCAAAAATTCCAAACCGACCGCCCTCCAGCATTTCCCGATATAAGGAAGAGGCATGAATCATCGCCTTAGCCGGAATACAACCTCGGTTCAAACAGGTCCCGCCTACTCTTCTGTCCTCGATCAGCGCGGTCTTCATCCCCAGCTTTGCCGCCTTGATCGCTGCTACGTAACCTCCCGGTCCCGCACCGATTATCGTTAAATCATATCTATTTTCCATCTTTGTCTCCTTATAGTTCCACTGACCGAATCCATTCTACGATATCATTCATCATCCGCATTTGATCCTGATCCTCAGACCAATATAATCCAAGTTCTACAGCCAGACTTTTATTGTGATAACGGATTCCTTTTAAGTATTTCGGCAATTCTCCCATAAGCTCCGGTTTCAGTGAATCGGAATACACATTCACGTCCGCCACCTTCCCTTCTTCCACCATGAACTGCAGTGTGAGCTGTCCCCAGGGAAAACGATAGGAAAGCTCATGCTGAAAATCCAATTTTCTTCCATAGAGCCATTTCCAGGAAGAAAAACGTTTCTCGCTTTCTTCCACTTCCTCCATTTTCAGAGCAGAGACCCTAAGTTCCCCTGCCTTCAGGCCATATACCTCTTCAAAAGCTGCCCGTAGTGCTGCTTTTAATGCTTCAATCGTAAGATTCGGAATATACTCTTTTAAATTTGCGACTCTGGATTTCACAGAATCCACGCCCTTGGATTTTAATTTTTCTTTGGAGACTGTCAAATATTTCGACAAATTCTCAATATCCACATCTACCATAAGCGTCCCGTGATGATAGCAGTGAGTTCCATGTTCATAAAAAGCATTGCCCGAAAACTTCCGTCCGTCAATGAGGATATCATTCCTTCCGGATTTTTCTGCGTTGCCCCCCAGCTTTTGCACCGCTCTTTTAATGACTTCCAACTGTTTTTCAAGATCATAATTCTCTTTACTTACCAAAAAAGTAAAGTTCAAATTACCGAGGTCATGGTAAACTGCACCGCCTCCGGACAGTCTTCTTGCCAGATGGCCGCCGTCCGCCTCCAGACTGCTGACCAGACATTCCTTCCAGGCATTTTGATTCCGCCCGATCACGATTGTATTCTGATTCTGCCACAGGTACAAAATACACTCCGTATCCTCACAGTGGAGGAATAAATATTCCTCCACTGCAAGATTTCTATATGGATTTGGCTGCATACTTTCTATATAAGTAATCTTTTCTACCATAGCCGCCTCCTTCAGCTTTACTCCTCAAACACATACCGAAGTACCGGGTGGCGCGCCGCACCGACCTCGTCCAGCCTGGTGAGCGGTGTGGTCACCGGAGCATTATGCAGACTTTCCGCATCCTTTTTAGCTGTTTCGTAAAGCTCTTTGAACACCTGAACCGCCATATCCAGCGTTTCTCTGGACTCCGTCTCTGTCGGCTCTACCATGAGCGCTTCGTCCACAATCAGCGGGAAGTACATTGTAGGTGGATGAATTCCGTGATCCAGAAGACCTTTCGCAATATCCATGGCAGAAATTCCGGTCTCCTTCTTAAGTTCAGAAAGACTCATGACAAATTCATGCATGCAGGTCCTGTCATACGCCATATGGTAAATGTCTTTCAGCTTATACATCATATAATTTGCATTCAGCACCGCATTCTGGCTCGCCTCCGGAATACCTTCTTTTCCCAGAGTCATGACATAAGCCAGTGCACGCACGACTACCAGGAAATTTCCATAGAAGCTCTTCATTTCTCCGATACTTTTTTCTGCTTTAGTTAATTTTAAAGTTTCTTCTCCCTCTACCTGGTAAGATGGCAGGAAGTCTGCAAGTATCTTCTTGCAGCCCACAGGACCGCTTCCCGGACCGCCGCCTCCATGCGGGGTGGAGAAGGTCTTATGCAGGTTCAGATGAATCACATCGAAGCCCATATCTCCCGGACGCACCTCGCCCATGATCGCATTTAAGTTTGCTCCGTCATAGTAGCAAAGCCCGCCGCACTCATGTACAATATTGGTAATTTCCAGAATATTTTCATCAAATAATCCGATCGTATTCGGATTGGTCAGCATAAGTCCTGCCACATCATCGCCGGTTCGAGCTCTTAATTTCTCCAAATCTACGCCGCCATTTTCATTGGACGGAATGCTGACGACCTTATAGCCTGCCATCGCCGCGCTGGCCGGATTCGTTCCATGTGCGGAGTCCGGCACGAGAATCTTCGTACGTCCATGGTCGCCTTTGCTCTCGTGGTAAGCCTTGATCAGAAGAAGGCCTGTAAACTCTCCGTGCGCACCTGCCGCCGGCTGAAAGGTCATACTGTCCATACCGGTAATCTCGCACAGATATTCCTTTAAGGTCTTAAGCACTTCCAGGCAGCCCTGCACCGTATGCTCCGGCTGAAGCGGATGAATATCCGTAAAACCTTTGAGCGCTGCCATCTCCTCATTGATCCGGGGATTATATTTCATGGTACAAGAACCAAGCGGATAGAAGCCGTCATTGACACCATGTGATTTCTTGGCAAGTTCCGTGTAATGCCTGCCAAGCTCTATCTCAGAAAGTTCCGGCATATGTAATTTTAATTCCCGTTTATCCTTGTCACCGGGCAGTACCACAGCAACGTCACACTTCGGAAGTGTGCTGCATCCGCGTCCCGGCCTGCTCTTTTCAAATATTAACATGCACTACACCTCCTTTAAGATCCGGACTACCTCGTCCATCTCTTCTTTTGTATTCATCTCTGTACAGCACCACAGAATTCTTCTCTCATCAAGCGGATATCCTCCCAGGATTCCTTTTTCTTCCAATGCTTTTAACACCTTCTCAGAAGAAGTATCTGATACGGTCACGAATTCATGGAAAAATGCACCCTGATTCTCTGTGCTATACCCGATCTTTGCAAGCTCCTCTGCCAGATAATGCGCTTTGGATGTACACTGCATTGCCGCATCGCGAAGCCCTTCATTTCCCATGGCTGCCAAATATACGCCTACCGCCAGAGCGCAGAGTGCCTGGTTCGAGCAAATATTGCTGGACGCCTTCTCTCTTCGGATATGCTGCTCTCTTGCCTGCAGGGTCAGCACATAACCGGTCTTTCCGTTGTGGTCTGTGGTCTGTCCCACGATTCTTCCCGGAAGTTTTCTCATCATTTCCTGCGTGCTGGCCATAAATCCAAGATACGGACCTCCAAAAGCCATCGGAAGTCCAAGCGGCTGGCCGTCTCCTACCGCCACGTCCGCGCCGTATTCCCGCGGTGTTTTAAGTACGCCCAGAGAGATTGGATTGACGCCCATGATATATTTTGCTCCTGCGGCATGTACGATTTCCCCAATCTTCTTTGCTTCCTCCAGGTTTCCGTAGTAATTCGGGTGCTGGATATAAACACATGCAGTTCCTGCATCGATATGTTCTTTCAGGTATTCTACATCCGTAAGACCATTTTTCTCCGGTATGATCTCAAGTTCCATTCCATTTCCATAGCAATAGGTCTTAACGGTCTCCACCACCTGCGGCATCGCTGTCGCTGAAATCAACGCTTTTTTACGTTTTCTATCCTGGCACATAGCGATTCCTTCGGCTCCGAGCTTCCGCCCCATCATATACGGACGCATTAGAAACGTCCATTCCCGTCAGATCGCAGATCATCGTCTGATACTCAAAGATAGACTGCAGGATTCCCTGGCTGATCTCTGCCTGGTACGGCGTATAGGCTGTCAGCAAATTTTCCTTTGAAATCACACTTTTTACAATGGAGGGGATATAGTGCCGGTATGCTCCCGCGCCGCAAAATACACTGTCGAACACCTTGTTTTTGCCGGCGATTTTTTCCACTTTCCGGCGCACCTCCAGCTCGGACATGCCTTCCGGAATCTGAAGACCGTCCGTAAGCCGCATTTCGGCCGGAATATTTACGAACAGATCCTCAATGGAGGAAAATCCCATCTCCATAAGCATCTCCTGACGTTCTTCTACTGTATTTGGAACATAGCTTCCCATAACAGTCCACCGCCTTTCTATTTATTTTTCTCACTCTCCACAAACGCTTCATATTCTTCTATAGATAACAATTCTTCTTTCTCAGTCACGTCCTTCACTTTGATGAGCCATGCGTCATAAGGCTGTTCATTGATCAGGCCCGGCTCGTCAAGGAGTTCCTCGTTAATCTCGCTTACTACACCTGTGACCGGTGAATAAATGTCGGAAACCGCTTTTACGGACTCTACATCGCCAAACACTTCCCCTGCAGTTACTTCGTCTCCTACCTCCGGCAGATTTACGAATACAAGCTCTCCCAGCTCAGACTGCGCATAATCGGTAAGTCCGATGGTACACTCTTCTCCCTCTTCTTTTACCCACTCGTGTGATTTTGCGTATTTTAATTCTTCTCTTAATTCCATGATCTTTGTTCTCCTTTTCCTTATTTGCTCTTAATGACTGACCAGGATTTTCTTTTCTCTGTCAAAGCAAATCCTTTCCGGCCATATCTCCATATGAAATCTTTTTCCGCTTGCTTCTCTTATAGGGTCTTTAAATCCACCGCTATAAAATCACTTTCTACTTGCTTCTCTTATAAAACGGAAGTGCCACGATTTCCGCTTCCACTCGGCGTCCGCGGACATCTGCTTCGACCTTCATTCCCACCTCGGCATGTCCTGCATCGACGAGGGCCATAGCGATCGGATATCCCAGATACGGGCAATGGGTTCCCGATGTGGTGTGGCCAATAAGCTGCCCATCTGCATATACATCCTGATGTTCGCGAATAATTCCTCTTCCCGTAACCTTGAGTCCGACACGTTTTCTGTTATTCGGTTTCTTTTCTTCGATTGCTGCTTTTCCTATAAAATCTTCTTTTGCCATCTTAACTGCGAATCCAAGTCCGGTCTCAAGCGGTGATACCTCGTCATCCATCTCGTGTCCATAGAGCGGCATCGCTGCCTCCATACGCAGGGTATCTCTTGCTCCGAGTCCACAGGGAATCAGCCCCTCTTCTTTTCCTGCCTCAAGAAGTGCATCCCACATCTTCCGGGCATTCTCACTTGCCAGATAGAGTTCAACGCCGTCCTCTCCAGTATATCCGGTCTTGGAAATGATACAGGGGATCCCGGCAGCCTCACTGTCAAATACTGCATGATAGTATTTTTTCGGTATATTCTCTTCGGAGGTCAGCTTTTTCAGGATTTCCATCGCTTTCGGTCCCTGAAGAGCGATCTGCGCATACTGGTCAGAGACATCGGTAAAGATCACTTCGCCAAACTGATGGTCCAGCATCCACTGATAATCTTTATCCTTATTTGCAGCATTGACTACGATGAAATAATGGTCATCGGATTTTTTATAGACGATCAGGTCATCTACAGTTCCGCCCTTTTCGTTGCACATCGGGCTGTATCTTGCCTGTCCGTCCACCATATTCGTAAAATCATTAGTAAGCAGCATCTGCAAATTCGCCAGGGCATCCTTGCCCTCGCAGAGTACTTCTCCCATGTGGGACACATCAAAAAGTCCTGCCTGGGTGCGAACTGCCATATGCTCTTTGATCACGCCTGTCTGGTACTGCACCGGCAGAAGATATCCTGCAAAGGGTACGATCTTGCCTCCTGCCTGTACGTGGGCATCGTAAAGTGGTGTCTTAAGTTCCATGATCCTCTCCTCCTTCTTTTTTTATTCATATAAGGGATATTTTTCACAAATATCATTTACTGCTGCGCGGATCTCATCTGCCTTCGTATCAAAATCCGTTACCGTCATCTTGATCAGTTTTGCGATCGTGCGCATATCTTCTTCTTTTAATCCGCGGGTAGTAACAGCCGGAGTTCCAATCCGGATACCGCTGGTCACGAACGGACTTGCCGGATCATTCGGCACCGCATTCTTATTTACCGTGATGTACACCTCATCCAAGCGGTTCTGCAACTCTTTTCCGGTGATGTTCATGTTCTGAAGATCGACTAGCATCAGGTGATTATCCGTACCACCGCTTACCAGTTTAAAGCCTTCCTCTACCATAGCTTCCGCCAGCGCTTTTGCATTGTTCAGAACCTGCTGCTGATATGCTTTGAATTCCGGCTTCAGCGCCTCCCCAAAGCAGACTGCCTTAGCCGCGATCACGTGCATCAGCGGGCCTCCCTGGGTACCCGGGAAAATGGCTTTATTGATTGCCTTTGCGTGCTCTTCCTTACATAAAATCATGCCGCCTCTCGGTCCGCGCAGAGTCTTGTGGGTCGTCGTCGTCACTACATCTGCGTAGGGAACCGGACTCTGATGAAGTCCTGCTGCCACAAGTCCTGCAATATGCGCCATATCCACGAACAAGTACGCACCCACCTCTTTTGCAATATCTGCAAAGATATCAAACCGGATTCCCCGCGGGTAAGCAGATGCTCCTGCAACAATCATCTTCGGCTTACATTCCTTTGCGATCTTCCGAATCTCATCATAATCAAGAAAACCTTCATCATTTACATTGTAAGGTACAAAATGGTAGAGAATTCCTGACAGGTTCACCGGTGAGCCGTGAGTCAGATGTCCGCCGTGAGCCAGGTTAAGGCCCATCACCGTATCTCCCGGTTTCAGGAAAGCCTGGTAAACCGCTGTATTCGCATTCGCTCCGGAATGCGGCTGCACACACACATGATCGCAGCCAAACAATTTCTTCGCACGTTCGATTGCAAGATTTTCCACAATATCTACGTTTTCGCAGCCTCCATAGTATCGTTTTGCCGGATATCCCTCGGCGTATTTGTTCGTCGGCACCGTTCCCATCGCCAGCATCACTGCCGGGCTTACAATATTTTCCGATGCGATCAACTCCAGATTTCTTCTCTGGCGATTCAGTTCCAGGTAAAGAGCTTCTCCCACCTCCAAGTCATAGTCCCTGATGTAGTCCATTACATCTGTAATCTTATTCATCTGTTTTCCTCCTCGTCAATATTCTTGCTTTTTTACGCCCTGATAGACATTTTTTTAACAGGGACGAAAAAAAGCAGACAAAAGAAACCTTTTCAAAAAAGTTCTTTTATCTGCCTCTGTCCTTTTACCTGAAAGATTACCCAACTGGCTGCGCGCCTCGCCAGATGGATTACTTCTTCGGTACAATGCCATTGCTCTTCACGATGCAATCATATTGTTCTCCAGAGTGTTGTCAAAACCTGTTCCTTTTGCCTGAGAGTTTTTGCGCTGCCCCTTCGGCTCCATCCTTGCGTATTGTACCCCTTGTACAATATGGTGGTATCTCACAGGTTCTTCATACAACTATTGATTGTATTATATAAATTGCACAACCAAATGTCAACCCGGGAAATTATTTTGAATAAAATGTCATGCTTATTCATTTTATCTATATGTGTTTTGCAACAGAATCAAATTTTGTCTTGATTTTCGGAATATAATCTGCACAATCGGACGACATTCTGGGTTAAAGTTTTTATCTCATCAAATTTGCCTGCTTTTACAAGACTTTCCTTCACCATCCATGTACCTCCACAGGCTATAATTCTGTCAAACTCCAAATATTCCTTGACATTTTCCGGACTAATACCACCTGTCGGTATGAATTGCATCATCGTATAAGGTGCCGCTAATGCTTTCACTGCTTTTATTCCTCCATTTGGCTCTGCCGGAAAGAACTTCACAACATCAAGGCCTAACTCCAATGCCTGCTCAATCTCACTGGCAGTTGCAACTCCCGGAAAAATCGGTATATTCTTTTTCTGACAATAGCGCACTGTTTTTGGATTGAGACCGGGACTTACGATAAACTCAGCTCCCACCTCTATCGCAGCATCTACTTGTGCAAAACTTAGCACTGTTCCCGCTCCTACAAGCATCTGCGGGCAAGCTTTTTTCATTTTGCGTATGGACTCCACAGCAGCGTTCGTCCTAAATGTTACCTCTGCACAAGCCAGTCCGCCTTCTGTAAGCGCCTTTGCCAAAGGTACAGCAGCCTCGGCATCATCCAGCTTCACAACTGGTATTATTCTCAACCTGCGAAGCTTTTCTATCATCTTCTCCATATCCCCTGCCTCCTACCAATGCGCCTTTGTAGCTGTCTCATTTGCCGTATTATCCCGGTAACTGATCAATAAGCACACTGCATCAAGCGTAATATGAAGACTCTGATCAAAAAGAGAACTTAAAAGCTGCACAGAACCTCTTTCATCTCCCGTATCACCTTTTACTGTTCCCGGAATTACAAGCACTGTCCCGGCAAGCTGTGCCAGCGGCGATTCCGGTTTGCTTGTAACTGCAATAACCGTACAACCTTTTTCTGCAGCCTTTTTTGTATCATTCACAACATTTGCGCTCTTACCAGAACCGGATACACCAATAAATATATCCCCTTCGGAAACTGCGGGTGTAATCGTCTCGCCAACCACAAATACTGTATAACCAAGATGCATAAGCCGCATCGCAAATCCTTTTGCACTAAAACCGGACCGACCCTCTCCTGCCACAAATATTCTCTTCGTCTTCTCCAGTTTTCCGATTACTTTCTGTAATTCTTCTTCACTAACTTTATCAATAACATCATGGATTTCTCCCATAATGGTCTGTAACACATCAACCATATCATTTACCTCCTAATTGCATCAGCAAATGCTTTTGCCGCTTCCTGAATGTCTTTCGCTTTATTTATCGCTCCGCCGACAATAACAATATCTACACCTGCACATTTCATAATCTCTACCGTATCCAATGTAATGCCGCCCGCAACCGCAATTTTCTGAATTCCTTTTAGCTGACCGCACATATGCGCGGTCAACTCTTTCAGACCCTCTCCCCCATTATCTGATGGAAGATGTACACAAAAAATCGCCTCTGGAAATCCTTCTTTTAATTGCTTAAGTTTCTCATCGGAAATTTCAAGGAGGTCAATCATATATTCTTTTTTATATTCTGCTGCCACTTTCTGACATGCTTTTAATGTCGGGATAGAAGAAAATCCCATAACAGTCGGAATATCCGCCCCTTCTTCATATGCTTTGCGAAATTCATACTCTCCCTCATCACATGTTTTCAGGTCTGCAAGAATACACTGCTCCGGGTGCTTTTTCTTTAAATACCTTACACTTCCTTCTAATCCAAAATCCTTAATAAGGGAGGTCCCGACTTCAATAATATCTGCATATCCATCTATCAGATCAATAAGTTCATCCGCACGTTCCGCGCTCACTCTGTCAATCGCTGCCTGAAGTCTCATCTATCTCGCCTCCTTCATGTAACGCTCAAGCTCTTCCTTTGTGGGAAGCCCTTCATTATCACTTGCTACAGAGACCTGGATAGAACCAATTGCATTTCCGCGGTCCACCATCTGCTCAATTGTCATGTTTTCCAAATATGCACTCAGTACACCTACTGCAAATCCATCTCCGGCTCCAACAGTATCTACCACCGTTTCTACCTTATATCCTTCATAATAGCCACATTTTTCTTCTGATGAAACATATGCTCCTTTTTCACCCGCTTTAACAATCACAGTTTTTGCTCCATTCTCACGGTAGTACTGTGCAATTTTCTCTGGCTCCTCACTTCCCATAAGCACCAGGCCTTCCCCAGTTCCCGGAAGAACAATATCTGCCTTAGAAGCTATATCATTAATCACCTCAATCATCTCTTCCCTGCTCTCCCACAAAGACGGACGAAGGTTCGGATCAAAGCTTATTAACATCCCATGCCTTCTTGCACGCTCAATCAAGCGGTATGTGGCTCTCCTAGTGCTTTTTGATAAAGCCGGCGGTATCCCCGTAACATGCAGTACCTTCGCTCCTTCCAAATCTACTTTTTCAACATCTTCCTCAGACAGGCAGGAAGCGGCGCTATTCTTGCGGAAATAAAACACTTCCGGATCTCCCTCGGACACCTTATTCTTTAACTGATATCCTGTAAAATGATTCTTATCTTTTGTAACCTGTGCAAAAATTCCCTCTTCTTTCAGTTTATTCTCAATATAAGTCCCAAATGGATCATATCCTAATTTTGTAACATAGGACACGCTATGTCCCAGCCTTGTAAGTCCAATTGCTACATTCACTTCTGCTCCTGCAAGAAGTCTTGTAAATTCCTCTACTTCGTGAAGCGCTCCTGGCGTCTTTGCTACAAACATCGCCATTGGCTCTCCAAATAAAATCACTTCTGACATAATCCTTCCCTTTCCGGTAAGGTCAGGTCGTCTCCCTCACAACAAGTTCGGGAAGCACAACCAAAGTTGCCAGCTCTTTCTTCTTTAATACTACATCCCGGAGAAGCTGAACTGTAAGTTTGCTCAATACTTCTCCCTTATTATTTACAGTCGTAAGAAGTGGATTACAGATATAAGAATACTCAGAATTATTACATCCTGACAGTGCCATCTCTTCTGGAATTCTTATTCCCATCCTTCTCCATGCATTCATAGCGCCTACAGCTGTAAGGTCCTCTCCGAACACAGCCGCATCATACCCTTTTTCCCTTAATATTTCTGCGACCTTTGCTCCTCCTTCCAGCCCGTACGGTGTCTGATACACATCCTTTTCCGGGGTGTTATATCCAAGTTTTTTCATCTCCCTTAAAAACCCTTCCCGCTTCCTCTCGGCTGACTCAGTATCTTTATCTATCACATAAGCAATTTTCTTGCGTCCTCTTTCATACATATGATGCACCGCCAGCTCTATGCCGTAAGCTTCGTCTACAAACACCGAATAAATATTAGGACGATCAATTTTCCCATTAGCCATCACAATCGGAATATCCTCTAAAAGATTCAAGGTATCGTCATCACACAGTCGGTTAAACACCGATCCCACCAGAATAATGCCATCTACCTTTCGTTCTGCCAATATATGCAGATATTTTCTGCATTCTTCTTTATCCTCTCCTGTATTGCATACTAAGACCATATACCCAAGTTCAGAAAGCTGCTGTTCCATAATATAGGAAGTCAATGCATAATGCGGAACTCTTACGTCCACAACAACAATTGCCACTGTTTTCATGGAACCTGTAGCAAGTCCTCTGGCAATAGCACTCGGCTGATATTCATTCTTATCCAATACATCCTGAATCTTTTTCCTTGTTTTCTCGCTCACATAACCTTTATTATTGATCATTCTTGATACAGTGGTAATTGACACGCCTGCTTCTTTTGCCACATCATATATATTCATAATTTACCGTCCCCTATTGTACATGTTTTCTTTGTCACTATCATACACAAATTTTCAATTATTTTCAATCATTTCAAAGGGTGCACGGTATTTAAAAAGAGTCCTTTTTATGTAATTGAGCTATAAATCAACTTTTACCTTTACCACAATTTTTTTTACTTTACATGGCGCTGTTCCGATACATCTTGGCCGATGTCCATCATCCGGTGATACAATCGCATAGTCACCTTTTTTCAAATGAATTCTGCCATTTATTTCTGGCATCTGATAGAACTCAAGATCACGTTCCTCATCATACCCCGTATCCTCTTTAAGTTCCTTTACCGGTATATAACCAAAATATTCTTCCCCTTCTGCCATATACTGAATATCAAAATATTTCCTGTGCGACTCAAACCTGCATTCTTCTTGTGGTTTTGTCGTGTATTCCTGTATTTCAGCAAAGATATTCTCACCGTCAATTTCTATTTTCCCTTCAGAGATTTTCGAAAAATCTGTCTCTCTCAGAAATGTCAGTGCCGTTTGAAATTTGGGTGCAAGATAATCATATGTCCTTTGCTGATCCTTTCTTTCTGTTAGCATTCTTTTCCCCTTTCCCTTATACCTGCTGCTTCTAATATTTCTTCGTATAAAGCCTGTGCCGCCTCTGCATGATAGCCATACATCAGAAGCACATCCAGTACATACGGCGAAAAGCTCATTCCCAGCAATTCTTTTGCAAATGCCATCGCTGCCATCTCACTTAAGCACAATATTTTTGATTTATTAGAAAATGGTCTTCTCCATAGTTCTACTTTTTCTATCTGGGTATAAATCTGCTTTCTGTTCTTATACTCAATCCCGTGAAACAGCTCATGAGCGATCAGAACATCTTCAAGACTGATCTCTTTAAAAAATGTTCCAGCCCTTCTTCCTTTATCAGTATCTCAGCCTTTTCTATACAGTCTCTGAATATAGTAATCTCTCCAGGCTCCACATACTGAGCGAATACCACATGTCCCCCTCCCGTAGGAAAGTCAGGAGTATTTACGTCAAACCCAAGAGCCTTTGCCATTTCACCTACGGAATATCCCGCATATTCCTCCCGGAGTTTTTCTGCCTCCACCTTGCCGCATCTATTTGCACGGCAGATATATTCTTTTTTCTGTTCTGCCGTAAATTTTCTCTCCAGAGGTTCATGATAAAATGCGTACCCGCCCCACTGTATCTCATTGAGTTTCATCAATGTATGAATCATTTCTTTCATTGAATATTCCATAAATACCTCCTGACAGGACAATTTCAATCTGTCTGTTTTATATCTGACTCTTTGCACCTACAATGACTACTTCTTCGTTCGGATCAATAGACTGCATCTCTACATCCATAAGCATAAGTATTTGTTCCAACTCACCAGAGCCGTTAAAATCCATTACTCTAGCGCCAGCACACACATAATAATCAGGTCTTAAGATTGCATCCGCTTTGTAAATCGCCAGTTCCTCCCATAATCTTGACACTACACTCCTATAGGAGGCAACTTTTGTTATAACTGCTGTTCCATCTGTACGCTGTACTTTAATAAATCCCTTTTTATCTAAAATACGAAGCGGATTTCTGTCTTTTTCCTTTGCCTGATATACATAAAAATTCGGAATCTGACATACAAGTTCAATCTCTTTTTTATCTCTTCTCAAATCTGCCGCCGCCAATTCTTTTGCTTCTTCTTCACTGCACTCAGACATCAACTCTGCAGTCTTTACTTCTGTGGAACCAAGCGCGATCGCAGTGAGCTTTGAAGTCTGCGGGTCAATCTCAATATGCACTTCCACTGTATCCGGAGAAGCCCCGCTTTCTACTGCCTTATCAATTGCTTCCCGCTTAATGCTTCTGATATCTTCCGGTGTTGGATTCGGAACAACACGTTCTACAACATCTCTTACCATAGCAAGTGCCACGCCGATGGAGGAAATAACCTCCGCATTCTCAGGAACACTGTAATTAATGTTCATCTTCTGCGCGCAGAAACCGATCAGAGAGGTTGCGCCTCCGCCGACACCGACCAAAGAAATCTGATCATGCTCTAATTTATATTTTTCTGCCAGTTCCAGGATAACCGGGCTGATTTTCTCGTACGCTCTTGTAAGAATCTGCGTTGCAACCTCTTCCACTGCAACTCCAAGATAATCAGCAATTGGTTTCATTGCCTTTCTTGCCGCATTTGCATTACCATAAGAGAAATGCTCTGGTTTTACAAGTCCAAGGACATTTGCCGCACATGAATTGGTAATTGTAATTCTCTTACCACTCTTTAACCTGATTGCCACATAATCTGCAGGATCACCTTCTTTTGGTGAGAATAACTCAAGTTGCGGATCAACGATCTCCTCCTCCGGAGTAAATACTGCATAGTCAAGTCCTGCAATATGTGCAGAGCGAGGACCCACATCTGTAACTCCATTCTTCGATAAACGAATCATACTTCCGCCCGCTACTCCAAGGACACGCACATCTAAAGATGTAATATACGTTCTGTGCCCTCCCACGATAGAATAATCGATCGCCGGTCGTCCATTTTTAATAACTCCAATATTGGTCGTCGTTCCTCCTACTTCAAAGTAGACTCCATTAGAAGCTCTTAGATACATAAGAGACCCCATAACCGAAGCTGCCGGTCCCGATAGCATTGTTAATACCGGACGTTTTTTCATCTCATTAATTTCCATAACGCCGCCATCACCGCGCATAATCATAAGCGGAACTTTAACTCCTGCGGAACGCACACTTTCTTCCGTAGAATTAGCAGTGTTGAGCATTTTAGGCAGGATACTCGCATTAATTGCCGCAGTTCTCGTTCTTCTCGTGAGGCCATATAATTTAGTAATTTCAGATGCAATACTTGTCTCCATACCCATCTCGCCCTTTGTTACATCATAGATTGCCTTCTCACTTGACATATCATCTACTCCAAAGGCTTCTGATGCAACAAATACCTGAGCTCCTTCTGCTTTTAACTTTTCTGCTGCTTTTTTTATAGAATCATGATTCATATCCTTTTCTTTAATAAATGCATTACAAATGCTGATCTTTCTTCCGGATCCCAAATCAATATCTTTAAGCTTCGTCTGAGCTTTCGCCAAAACACCTTCTAAGCCACCCAAAGAGCTTCCGATCACTCCAACCTTTGCCACATCTCCTTCAATCAATGCATTGGTAGCCTGAGTTGTACTATGAGCCACAAAGATAACATCCTCCGGATCAATATGATTCTCTTTTAGGCAGTTCTTAAATGCCTGCACAACACCTGTTGCCACACCATATTTATCATCATGTGTTGTTTTTACAGAAGATTTCCCGATAATCTGCTGTGTTGCATTGTCGATAGCAACTGCTTTCGTGTGCGTACCGCCGACATCAATTCCCATTCTTACTTTTCTATCACTCATTCTCTTTTCCTCCATCGCAGACTACTTATTGCCCGAACATAAAATATACCATAACCTGGAGAATCACACAGATGATCCAACCAACAGCCGTACTGATCTTCAAATATTCTTTTGTAGATACTTTTGTATAATTTACACCCCATACGATCCAGGACTGTGTAATGCAGCAGGATACGTTCATAACGGTACTCGGGATAATAATAAGTGGTGCAAGATAAGATGTTGCAAATCCAATACCTTTTAAGATACCAAGTGTTGCTGCACCACAGCCAAACAGTGTAAATGGTCCACGGAACATTCCAATCGGTGCCAACACTGCAAATACAATGCTGATGACCAGCGTATTATTCGGAATAATCCCTCCAAGCAATGCATTAAAGTAAGGAACACAAAGCTCTGCTGCTTTATTAAACATGGGAAGCATTAACAAAAATCCAACCAGAGGAGCCGTATCTACAACACCATCAAAGAAATCTTTATTAATCATACGGCAAGTCTGTGCCCACCCCTTAATCTTTCTACAAGTAAACAGTGCGTAGAAACTTCCGATAATGAACCCTAAAATAATCGGAACCTTGAATACAATAAGAAGTACAACCGGAATGATCGGTGCAATTAAGGCAATTCCCGGTGCATTATCTCCACGCCGGCTTTTCTTTGATACTGGTGCAGTAGCCGCCCAGCTATGTACCTTTTTCTGTCTTGTCATGACCAGAATCATAATAATAACGACAACAACTTGAATAGCCAGTGCGTATATTCCCCAGGATACATGCTGCTCATACGGATATAATGTCTTTCCGTCTTCTCCTAAGAAGAATGCAGAATACTGTCCGTAGAGAACTGGATTTACAAACATTCCTGCTCCAACACTCAGCATGAAGGAACACGTTGCTACTACCTTCGGAATACCCAGCGACATAAAAATCGGAAGTACAATAACTCCAATCGCCACAACTGCTCCGGCTCCGAAAATAGACGAGAAACATGCCGTTGTTACTACGCAAAGCAAAATACATGTAATTGCCGGCTTGTCTCCGCCAAGCTCTGTTGTTGTACGAATCAGTGTGGAAGCAATTCCCGTATTCATCAAAACTCTTCCAAACCATGCACCGAATACCACATTGACAAGCACCGAACCCCAGCCTTCCGGGCCGCTCTGAAATACCTTCTGAAGTGCCTCTGTCCATGTGACACTAACTGCCTCCCGATTTGCTGCTATAAATTCTGGATTTGTAACAAACATATTACCGAGCATCGGGAGCACCGTCCAGATAATAGCCATCACAAAAATTCCAAGCATAAGATTTCCACCTCGCACGGCATATACAACCAAGCCACAGAAAGAAACCAGTAACAAAATTCCTATTACATATTCCATAATAGACCTCCTTAATTTTTATTTTTTCTGCAAGCGCTTTCATATTTTTGATTATAGTTTTTTTGGGCTAAATGTCAATTGTTTTTTGGATTTTTTTACTATTTCTGATATATTGCACAAATTTCGTTTCTCAAATTTGTGAACTTTTTTCTTGCACAAATTGTATTTTTAGCGAATTATATGAAAGCGCTATCATATTTTTTGTATATAATAATATATTACTCATTTATGCGAAATAGAATACTGCTCTGCAGGATTCTACTGCATATAGCGTACTTTCCTTTGAAACGAAAAAAGCAGATAAAAGAAACTTTTTAAAAATTTCTTTTATCTGCCTCTGTCCTTTTATTCAAAAGATTATCTGATCAAACGTTTTTATTAATCATTTTTGTCATGCTTTTGCCTGGCCCAATCCAATATCAGAGAAATTACTTTTCCCAACAAATGCCTTCCATCACAGCCAACATAGCTTGCTTCAACTTGCCCCGTAAATAGGCTTCATTCAGCTTGCTTTTGCTATATTTAAGATAAGAATTCTGCGTATATTCCACCAGAAGCGCAGTGAAAAAACGCTCCCAGCTAAAATACTTCTGGCTTTCAATAAAATCCTCCGAATGCTCCAAAATATCCTGAACAGCCTTGCCGTCAATCTGGCCGGATTTCAAAATCAGCCATTCGAAAGACTCCGGCAGATAACATTTCATGCATGAATTGATCTTCATCATCTGATACAGTTCATTCATTTCAGAACCAATAGCCGCACCGTCTGCCACTACCAAAATCTGTCCCTCTCTTTGGGGAACCACCTGTTTCAGGTTTGATTTCCCTTTAGCACTCAGACAGTTGATATTATGCTCCGAACATACCGCACTGAAAAACTCATAGCCGGAGTTAGAGTCTTCAACCACAATCAAATCCGGTTTCACTTTTCCGGAAAATGTCTCTGGACTGTAGATACGATACATCTCATTGTAGGTACGCCGTAAGTCGTGATACTTGCCGGATATATGAATGCCGTAAATTTCCTCCACCGAATAAGGCAGGTTTGGCAAATCCTCTCGCGTGATAATCACAAAGTAATTGTCCGAGGCTTTTACTGCCGCTGCAAACTCCTGAGATTTTATGAACTGGTTTTCCTCATCGAAGAAAATGATCTGCTCATGAATGTGTGGCAAAATCAGGTTCCAGTCCTTTCCACTCAAAGTACGACATGGCCGTTCACAGACCACATCTACACCAGAATTCTCACCCAGTTCAGCCGCCTGTTCAATCAGGTTGATGAGCGTAGTTTTCCCGGTAGCACTGTCTCCACGAATGATGGTGATGTTCCTGCAAACAGTCAACTCATAACGGAGCCTGTTATTTTGCACAACAATATGGTATTTTCCCTTCATACATCAACGCTCCTTTATGGTCAAAGCTTCTTTCAAATACTCTTCATAGCTATGAACAGTCTTACCAGTATTCACAATCAGGGCCTCAAAGTCAATGGCCTTGCCAAGATGAAAATCCACCGGATCTTCACTTAGGCATGCTTGGCAGCCGAGATGAAGGTCCACCGGACCTTCACTTGGGCATGCTTGGCAGCTAAAATCCATCACATGATGTAGATTGATGGTCAAATCTTTCTGCCTACCCAGCTTCACGATCCACTTGGCACAGTTGTCTCCACAGGCAGACGCATTGAACACTTTTCCGCTTTCATCAAATGCCATCAAAATCAACGTTTTTACACCTCCGGAAATATCCTTGACAGGTATTGCGCCAAGTACCGGGCTTTGAATTAAGTGGGCACTGATCACATCTGAGTTATCAATGTCTTTTATCATTTCAATCGACAGCGGATCAGTAATCCACTCGTCTTCGTATCGGTTGTCAAAATAGGTAGGGGGATGATAAACTGCCCCTGCAGTTTCTCCAAATATAATCTTTAACATGGTGCAGTCCTCCTTTCTGGAAGCACTCATCTTGCAGGATTAATTCCTGCCAATTTGTAAAAATCTTTAAACGCAAACACAATAATATGTATAGATTCTAACACATATCCCTCAAATAAAAAAGAGGAACTGGCCGTTTTTTGTCTGTCGTATGCTTTTCCTATCCGTTGTATTCACAAAGCCGAGATGAACGTCCACCGGACGTTCACTTAGGCATGCTTGGCAGCAAAAAACTGCTGCCCATGGATTTTTCCACGAACAGCAGCACCTCTTCCTTTAAATCTTACCACTCAAATTTCTTCTCAAAGTAAGCCTTCAGATCTTCAATTTTAACTCTTTCCTGCTCCATCGTATCACGGTCACGCACGGTCACTGCGCCATCTTCCTCAGACTCGAAGTCATACGTTACACAGAACGGAGTTCCGATCTCGTCCTGACGACGATATCTCTTACCGATATTTCCACGGTCATCAAATTCACAATTGTAGTATTTGCTAAGCTCGGTATAGATCTTCTCAGCTCCCTCGTTCAGCTTCTTGGAAAGCGGAAGCACACCAATCTTGACTGGAGCAAGAGCCGGGTGGAAATGAAGAACAGTACGTTTGTCTCCACCCTCTAATTCTTCCTCATCGTAAGCGCCGCAGAGGAACGCAAGTACCATACGGTCAGCTCCAAGTGACGGTTCGATTACATACGGGATATATTTCTCTTTGGTCTCATCATCAAAGTAGGTCATATCCTGTCCTGACGTATTCTGATGCTGAGTCAGGTCATAATCGGTTCTGTCTGCGATGCCCCACAGCTCGCCCCATCCAAATGGGAACAGGAATTCTACGTCAGTCGTAGCCTTGCTGTAGAAGGAAAGTTCCTCTTTATCATGATCTCTGTAACGAACTTCTTCTTTCTTAAGTCCCAGGGTGAACAGCCAGTTCAGGCAGTAGCTCTTCCAGTAATCGAACCACTCAAGATCGGTATCCGGTTTGCAGAAGAACTCCAGCTCCATCTGCTCGAACTCACGGGTACGGAATGTGAAGTTACCCGGTGTAATCTCGTTACGGAAGGATTTACCAACCTGGCAGATACCAAACGGAAGTTTCTTTCTGGAAGTACGCTGTACATTCTTAAAGTTTACGAAAATTCCCTGTGCAGTCTCCGGACGAAGATATACAACGTTCTTTGCGTCCTCGGTCACGCCCTGGAATGTCTTGAACATCAGGTTAAATTCACGAATATCTGTAAAATTATGTTTACCACAAGTCGGACACGGAATCTCGTGCTCTCTTACGAAATCAGCCATCTGCTGATGCGTCCAGCCATCGATGCTTCCTTCCAGCTCGATTCCATGCTCTTTGGAATAATCTTCAATCAATTTATCTGCCCGGAAACGCTCATGGCACTCTTTACAATCCATAAGCGGATCACTGAATCCTCCCAGGTGACCGGATGCAACCCATGTCTGGGGATTCATAAGAATCGCACAGTCGACGCCTACATTGTAAGGATTCTCCTGAACGAACTTCTTCCACCAGGCTTTCTTTACGTTATTCTTGAGTTCTACCCCAAGATTACCGTAATCCCACGTATTTGCAAGTCCCCCGTAGATTTCAGACCCCGGATATACAAAGCCTCTGTTTTTTGCCAAAGCTACAATTTTGTCCATTGTCTTTTCTACCATAATACCAATCCTCGCATTCTCTTCTTAATTTTTAATCAACACCCCGTCACAAGGTATGATTATCCTATTATACAGATAGATTCCATATTTTGCAAGTAGAATCCTTGTTTTTTCCCAGATGCATTCCGTTTTTGCCCGATTTATGGACGTATTCTCTGCCTCCCGGTGTGTAGAAAACTCTTCCCGCTTCCTCGTACTACAAAATATTTAATTTTTCGGCAAGTTCCTGCACTTTTCGATGATTCGCATTCTTCACCTCTCCGCTCTTACCACCAATCTTCCTGATCAGATAAATATCCCCGATCTCCATAGATTTATCGATTGCCTTGCACATATCGTAAACCGTCAGAAGCGCCACACTGACTCCGGTCAAAGCCTCCATTTCCACTCCGGTCTTCCCTGTCACCTTCACGGTGCAGAAGCAATAAATCGCAGACTCCTCCGGAACCATCTCAAACCGCACCCTACAGTTCGTCAGAAGAAGAATGTGGCACATAGGAATCAGCTCCGAAGTCCGCTTCGCTCCCATAATTCCGGCGGTCGTCGCCACCCCCAGCACATCGCCTTTCCCAACTGTACCATTTTCGATTGCCTCATATACCTCTTTACTTACCGTAATCTTTCCCGTCGCTGTAGCCACACGCTCCGTATCGTTTTTTGCGGTGACATCCACCATCAAAGCCTTTCCATTTTCATCAAAATGCGTCAATTCCATTTTCCCTTCTCCTCTACCTTTTCTACTTCATACCCACAATCTGCTCCAAAATCTCCAGCGATTTGAACCGCCGGTCCACATAGACGTCCATATACCGTTCCATCACCCGTCCGAACTCGCCTTGTACCTCATCGCTTAGCCGGAACGTATACAGCTTCTCGACCGGCGATGACACCACATACTGCATCGCATAGAGGGTCGACGTATTCAGCCGCATTCCGTCGTATACATCCCGGTCACACTCCCCGCACACCAGACCGCCCTTTTTCACGCTGAACATACTGCTTCTTTCCCGATTTCCACAGACCACGCACTGGAACACCTGGGGGCCCTCGCCATTGATACTGATGGCTTTCAGTTCATATATGTAACGCACCAGCTTTAGTGGAACCACTCTTTTTGTCAGCACCCGCATGGTCTGATAGAGTAATTTCAGAAGTTCCCTCTCGTCATTTGCCTCCCGGGCATAATAGTCCGCAAATTCCAGGAAATAAAATGCATAATACGCCGCTTCCACATCGCCTCTCAGCTCTGCAAAATAATTCGAAATCTCCGCAGACTGTACCGTGTAGGAAGTCCTGCCCTCATAGAGTGCAAACGTGCCAAAAGAGCAGGGCGTCGTCACGCCTGCCAGATGGCTCTGGGGACGCCTGGCCCCCTTGGCAAATGCCGACAACTTTCCCCGCTCCTTCGTCAGTATGACGATCCGTTTATCATATTCTCCAATCGGTGATGCCGACAGCACCATTCCCGTCACCGTTATCAACTGACTCACTGCATTCGTCCCCGTACTTTTTCATAATATTCTGGCAGATTTCCATGCCCTTATAAAAGAGATAATCTTCTACCTTTCCCGTTTTTGCAAACTGCTCCCAGTATCGCTGATCCATCAAGGCCACCTCATCTTTTCTTCTGATTCGCCTCTGTGTCATATACAGCGCTAAACTACTTTCTTACCCGACAAGCGCAGCAAAAAGAATATCCTGCACCAATCTTTATGACACCTGGGCTTTTTGTATAAGATTAGGTTTTCCCGGAACTAAAAAGCTATACTGTATAAAATCTGCCAGCATTTTTTCAGCCCTATCCCTTGACATTTCATAAAAACCTGTCCTTATCGTCACACAAAGTTCCCAAAGTCCACAGACTTCTTCCTCGCTGAATCTCTTTTGTGAAAGCCACAACTCTTCAAAAATCTACTCGTCCTCTTCCCGATACCCAAAATTCTTAATCAGGAAATCACTGTCTCTCCAGTCCTTCTTTACCTTCACCCAAAGCTGCAGATTCACCTTCATATCCAGCATCTTTTCGATCTCGAACCGCGCCGTGCTGCCGATTTTTTTCAGCATCGCACCCTGTTTCCCGATGATGATCCCCTTATGAGACTCCCGCTCACAAATGATCGTCGCCTCAATATCCATCACCTTTTTGCGTGCTTTCATCTTCTCAATGGACACCGCGATTCCGTGCGGAATCTCCTCATTCAGGCAGTGCAGCGCCTTCTCCCGGATCAGTTCCGCCACGATCTGGCGCTCCGGCTGGTCCGTGATGGTATCCTCGTCATAAAACTGCGGGCCGTAGGGCAGATATTTCATAATGACCTTAAGCAGCTCGTCCGTATTCTCCCCCGTTCTCGCAGACAGCGGAACGATCTCCGCAAAATCATAGACCTCACTGTATTTTGCAATACACGGTAAGATTTCCTCTTTTTTTACGGTATCCGCTTTATTTACCACCAAAATGACCGGCGTCCTGACGCGCTCAAGCTGCCGCACGATATGCTGCTCTCCCGCCCCGATAAACGTGGTCGGCTCTACCAGCCAAAGCACCACGTCCACCTCATTTAAGGTACGCTCGGCAACATTTACCATATATTCCCCCAGCTTATTCTTCGCCTTGTGAATTCCCGGCGTGTCCACGAAAACGATCTGCCCTTCTTCCGTCGTAAGGACGGTCTGGATCCTGTTGCGGGTCGTCTGGGGCTTGTTGGACGTAATCGCGATCTTCTGCCCGATCAGATAATTCATAAGCGTGGACTTCCCTACGTTCGGCCGCCCGATCAAGGTTACAAATCCTGATTTGTAATCTGCTCTCATATTTTCCCTTTCTGTAATATATGTCGTTTATATAATCTTTTTGTCATATGATTTCTTTTATATTTTATCCATCGCCTTAAGATATACACTTTCCCCTATACCGTATTCTGTCGCCCTAAAACAAATCCTTCACTTCTGTAAATGCGCTCTTATCCTCCTCAATCTTCGCTTCATTTCCAATGACGCAGATCTGATCGTGGGAAAGAACTGCTTCCGCAACATCTGCCAGCGCACGGATATCCTCCTGGGTTGCATTTAAGATTTCCATACGCTCCTTTCGGATCACCTCTTCACTGACATGATTCATGTACAGGTTCATGGAACGGTCTCCCTTTGCGGCAGGCGTCATCGGCTGGTCAATATTACTGATCGTTCCGATGATGTATTTTGTCATGTCTCTGTCGCTGACCGTAAAATTCCGCAGATACTCAGGCACGCCGTCATAGACCTCCAGTGTCTTTGCCAGGTTCGGATCGCGATAGGAAACGAAATATCCTTCTCCGATTCGGTTAAAGCTGCTCATACAACCGTAAGCGCCGCCTTTTACACGAATATTTACCCAAAGGTATTCGTAGCTCATGATCACCTTCAGAATCTGAAGGGCTCCGCTGTACTCACATCCTGCGTCTATGAAATTCCCGGCCTTGGCCACGAACTGTACCTTGGAGGACGTCTTAAATCCTTCATTCTTCTTCTCGCACTGAATCACGCAGGCAGTTCCCGGCGTCTTCTCCTCAAACAATGCCGCATTCAACTTACGAAGACCTTCCTCCAAAACGCCAAGGCCTTCCCTTGCAGACGTATAGCTGACCATCATATTGCCTTTCCTGAACAACAGGTGCGTAAGAGATTCCAGGGCGTCCATAAGCTGCTCCTTCTCCTCCTCGAACCGGCTGGTAAGACGGCTCACACACTGATAATATTCAATTCCTGCCGTCATATCCTTGAATCTGGACAGCGGGGATTTGTAGGACATCGCACGCAGCGCCGACGCCGAATGGCCTGCCGTAAGGAAACGGGTCTGCAGGCGGGATTTGGTCATATCCAGGATCTCCTTGATCCGCTTTTCATCGCGGAGTTTGGAACATACCAGGATTTCCTGCATCATCTGAAGCGCAAATGGAATCTTATCATAAAGAGCCTTCGTTTTCATCTCAATCGTCGCCTTGAACTCTTTTTCCCTGACTTTCGTCACATCCGGATACAGCTCCAGAGAGGTTCCGATTCCGCCTGTATTTACATTGATCTCATTAAACAATTCTCCATATTCGTAATGCTCTGTATCAATGATGCCGAGCACGGCCTGCAGAATTCCCACATAGGGCAGCATCTCAGCCGGAACATCGGACAGGTCAAACATCAGATCCAGATATCCGATTCCGTTCGTCTCGATTTCATGGAACACGACCGGAATGCCTGCGATCTGCATCTCTTCATTATAGACCGGCGCGATCTCGCGGGAAATGTCCTCCCGGGACAGCATCGGTATCTTCTCCAGATCCTCCTGTGGCGTCGGTTCATCCTGATAAGCCCTCAGCGCCCTCGTATCCTCCACCAGCTTCTTAATCTCTTCCTCTGTCAAGGATTCCTTATATGCCTTTAATTTCTCCCGAAGCTGCGCATCCATCCGCGCCGTTCTTCCCCGCTCCGGCACGACCGTCACGATAGAGCCATGCGTATTGTCCAGCAAATAGGTCTGGATCAGACCTTCAAAATATCCCTGATTCACCTGTTCCTTTAAGAATGCAAAGGTATCCAGCGCTTCTACATGGATAAATGGCTTGCTGTCGTCATACAGCCAGCTGTCGAAGATTTGAAGTCCATACATCAGTCCCTTGGGAAATCCTCCGAAATCAGCCTCCCGGTAACGGAATTCATGATAATTGATTCCCGCCAAAAGTGATTTCTTGTCGATTCCCTTCTCCACAAGCAAGCGAAGGGTATCTTCAATGATCCCTACAAATTCTTCCTTCTGGCACGCATTGGCATTTTTCGCAATGACCGAGAAAATCGGCTGATAGGTACTGTTATCATAAGACCCGGTAATATCCTTGCCGATTCCTGCCTCCTGCAAAGCCTTCTTAAGAACGGCCCCCGGCGCAGAAAGGAGTGCATAATCCAGAATCTGGAAAGCCAGATACAGCTCGCGGTCCAGACTGGTTCCAATCACTTTATTGTAGGATAAATAGGTATTGTCCTCCAAAGATTCATTGCTTGCTATGGAATATTCCTTGGAAATATCAATCATTTTGTCGAATGGTTTCTGATATCCAATCGTAGATTCCACCTCTTTTTTCTCGTAGGCAGACAGGTACTCGCTGTCCAGCCATTCCAGTTTTTCCTCCATATCCATATCTCCGTAGAGATAGATATAGCTGTTGGACGGGTGATAATAGGTCCGGTGGAAATCCAGGTATTCCTCATATGTCAGATTCGGAATCTCCTCCGGGTCACCGCCGGATTCGTTCGCATAAGTGGTATCCGGGAACAGGGAGTTTAAGATCACCCGGTCGAGCACTCCGTCCGGCGAGGAGAAGGCTCCCTTCATCTCATTATATACCACGCCGTTATAGATCAGTTCTCCATCCGGCTCCTCCAACTCGTAGCTCCAGCCTTCCTGACGGAAGATCTCCTGATGCTTGTAAATATTGGGGTGCAGAACTGCGTCCATATAGACGTCCATCAGATTCTGGAAATCCTTGTCGTTACAGCTTGCAACCGGATATACCGTCTTATCCGGGTAGGTCATGGCATTCAAGAATGTGTTGAGAGACCCCTTTACCAGCTCCACAAAGGGATCCTTCGCCGGAAATTTCTCGGAACCGCAGAGCACTGTATGCTCCATGATGTGCGGAACTCCGGTACTGTTCGTCGTAGGCGTCCGAAACGCAATGTTGAATACCTTATTGTCATCGTCGTTAGAGATCAGAAGTATTCTGGCACCGCTCTTTTTGTGGCGCAGCAAGGCCCCTTCTGATTTCAAATCAGGAAGCTCTCTTTGCTCTATGATCTCATATGCAGTCAGTTTTGTTAAATCCATTTCATTTTCCTCCGCAAACTAATTTGCCAGCATATATACTATGATATCCTGGCTCTTACTTCATAAACTCTATTTTACACATTTCCCGGCTCTGATACAAGGGCTTTTCTAAAATAGAATGCGCTCCCACACATTCTGTCTTTATAAATTTTTCTCTGTTAATGACTTTCCCATAACAAGATCCACTGGACCTTATTTCAGGTATACTTGGCAACCGAAAAAAGAACAGTATCTATCTAAATGATAAATACCGTTCACTTTTTAGCAAATCAAGTTTCAAATAACAGGTTAAAGTTCACCCCTTTTTAGATGAGATACAGACAAAAAGAAACAATAAAATGCCTACGACCGATACGATTTTCCCTGCTGTCGCTCCCGGTGCATGATAAATGAGTTCAATCTTATGCTCCCCTTTTTCGATTGAAAATCCAAGAAATGCCGTATTCACCTTCATATAGGAGACAGCTTTCCCATCTACCCGCACTTCAAACCCTTCATCATAAGGAATGGAAGTAATAAAGTATCCATCATCCAAAACTTCAATTTCCCCGGCTATCTGATTCCCTTTCGTCCGCATCTGATCCGGCACAAATTCGGACTGGCATAATTCCTGCCTGGTCCCGCTCATTTTCCCGATCAGGCATTCCACATCTGCAATCTCGTAATCTCCTTCTCCCAACACGACCTCCAACGCATTTTCCTCTACTTCCGGCAAAATGGCATAAGTAAAGGTTTCATTTTCGTTATAGTAAATGTGACTTCCTGCACTCAATTTATTGCGCACGCCATTTACCCAAATGGCTACATCCTTAGAAGTATTTCTGTTTTTTACCCGGAAACGCAGGAACAGGATTTCTCCCTTATTTATGGTTCCAGGAAGGGATAGCTTTGCTTGGATTTTCTGTTTGATATTGATACTATATCCATTTTCTGTTTCACTTACAGAGTTATTTTTATCATACTTTTTCGTATCTTCCTTTGCTGACAGGCCGACACTAATCCGCTCTACTTGACACGTATCCAGAAAACATTTTTCCTCATTCTTCCCCGCCTTCTTTCCCCCATTCTTCCCGGTTATCTCCTTCTCATCACACGCCACATTCCCCTGATTTTCCTCATCCACCACGGCATATTCAAGCAACGCCAACTGGTTATAGGGAAACTCCAGCTTCTCATACTCCTCCCCGGACATCACCCGGTCGGTCGCATAAGCAACGGGAAGGGCCTCGCTACTCACATAGACCTTCTGTTTTCCACCGTCAAAATAAACTTCATACCCCGGCACCGGATTTTCCGAAACGACATATTTCACTCCCATAAAACGCTGAAATATCGGATTTTTGGAAGCCGACTGCATTAAAATATTGCGGAAGGGCTCCTCCAGACCAAATACATTTTTCCGGAAATCTGCATATCCCGCATGATATGTAGAGGAATAAACAGATGAAATGTATTGGCCCATATCCCACACCCGGTTCAGATTCGCTTCATTTTCCCGATCCGTTCCCAACTGTTCTGTCCGGTAGAAGCCCTCTTCCTCCTCTTCCACCTGCGCGATTATCGCTCCAATCTGTTCGTCGGTGATTTTCTCATAGAATTCCGTCTCCAATATTCTTCCCGCCTGCGTGTGACACACAAGATTAAATACCGTCAAAAACAGCACTGCCGGAACTAACAGAATCTTTGCCTTTCTTCTTTTCCAAAATATGCCATAACAAAACAACATGATCATGCAATCTGCCACAAGCAGCTTCCGCCCGGCCGCTATTTTCCCACTTTGCCTTCCCACGAAAATCAGAAACGCCACAAGCAGGTAGGGAACCGCCCCGGATGCCAGTGAGATTTCTTTTCGCTTCTGTCTTTTCAAATAATCCGCTATCATATAACACAAAAGCGGAAGAAACGGAATCATGACTTTGCCGCGAATATAAAGTCCTCCGTTTAAGGCCCACGCAAATACCGGAATTAAGAGAATTCCCAATGTACACAGATACAAGGCCCTGTCCGCCTTATTCCTATAGGTCAGTCCCGTAAGAAGCACCACTAGCACCAGCGTGGTGAGCCCGATTCCATAAGGCGAATAGAAAAACCGGTTCCATGACAGCTCTGGAAGAAATAATTCGCCCAGGCTCACCCCTTTAGCGCCGCCTCTTCCCTGCCCTATGAGCGCCATGGCCGTAGGCACCAGCAGGATTCCGCTGAGCAAAACGGCAGTCAGCATAGGAAACAAAAAGCAAATTCCATCGGTCAAAAAGCCCCGAAGCGTCACCCGCAGTCCCGCCTCTTCCTTTTTCTGCAAATATCGATATACCCCATACAACACCAGAACCAGTATTCCGCCAATACTAAAATAAAAACTGGTCATGATCATCAAAAATGTACCGACCGTAAGCAGCCTGCCATCCGATTCAAAATACCGGTCCACCCCCATAAGCGCGAGTACCAGAAACGGCATATAATTCACGAACATGATCTGACTATAGGAATGAAAAATCATCGGTCCTGCAAAGAGGAACATCAGCGAACAGCCCAGATTGACCCCCGTCTCAAAGCCCCTGCGCCTCAGCCAATGGTAAAACAAAAGAACAGCCGCCATCAGGCATAAAATCTGTGCCGCCATCAGGTAATCCGACATTTTCACAAAAGGGAGCAGGTAGGAAATCAGAATGATCGGGTTATATAATCCATAATACGCAAAATGATATATATTCTGCCCGCCACCAATATTGGCCGCGAACTCCGGGAAAAGCTGTCCGGTCTCATAAAACTGCTGCCGGAAATACTCCGGAAATACGCTGTGCTGGCTAAGCCAGTCCACTTTTGCCCCAAACACCACCTGTCCCAGGCCAAGATGAGCATCCACCGAACGTTCACTTAGGTTCATTTGGCAGCCGAGATGAACGTCCACTGGACGTTCACTTAGGCATGCTTGGCAGCAAAAGAGCCAGCAGAAGGACAGGACCGCCACCCCCAGAGCCAGATACGGCGCGAAACTCCTGGCTGATTCGATAGCGTGCTTTTTCCGTCCCCTGCTTTCTTTATTATTTCCTCTCATATTGCAAATCCGGCCTTTCGTCCATCTGTTTTTCCTGTTGTTCCATCGTATTCTTTCCCATATATTCCTCGTCCTGCGGGCCATGCAGCGGCACTCGTTTTCCGCCTTTGATCAGGGACATTTTTGCCTTCCCTTCCGCCTTCTTTTCCTCGCTGGAATCCTTCAAAATAAAGATAGGTCTTTTCTTCGTCTCCAGATACGTTTTTGACAGGTATTCTCCCACGATTCCCGTACAAAAAAGCTGAATTCCGCTTACCATAAATATAATACACACCAGCGACGGCCAGCCTGAGACCGGGTCTCCCCAGATACAGGTCCGCACGATGATGAACACGATCATCAAAAAGGAAAGAAGGCAAAACGCTACTCCCACCACCGACGCCAGAGAAAGCGGCGCGACCGAGAATCCGGTAATTCCTTCCAAAGAGTACACGAACAGCTTCCGAAGCGACCATTTTGTCTCCCCCGCAGACCGCTCCACGTTCTGGAATTCCAGCCATTTGGTCCGAAATCCCACCCACTCAAAGATTCCTTTGGAAAAACGGTTATATTCGCTCATATTAAGGACCGCCTCCACCATTTTCCGCTTCATCAGGCGATAATCCCTGGCGCCATTTACAATCTCTGTTTTTGAAATATGGTTGATGAATTTATAAAAGCTCTCTGACAAGAAAGAACGGATCCGCGGCTCCCCGGTTCTTGTGGAACGCTTCGTCGCCACACTGTCATACTCTTCCTCCGTCAAAATGCGGTACATTTCCGGCAGAAGCCCGGGCGGGTCCTGAAGATCCACGTCCATCGTCGCTACATAATCGCCGGTCGCATTTTGCAGCCCCGCATAGATCGCCGCTTCTTTTCCAAAATTTCTGGAAAAAGACAGATAGCGGCACCGCCTGTCCTTCTCGTTCATATTTTTCAAAATTTCCAGAGTCCCGTCCGAGGAACCGTCGTCCACGAACAAGAGTTCAAACTCTTCCTCCCGCATCTGTTCCATGATCCGGCACATTTCCTCATAATAGACCGGAAGCGCCTCTTCCTCATTAAAGCATGGAACTACAACTGTAATTTTACTCATAGCGATACCTCCTTTTCCCGAAACACGAAAAATTTACTGATAATATAGTTCAACAAAATCACTACAATCTGAATGGTTACTTTACTTACAAGCGCCGGGACTTTAAGTGGCCCCGCCAGCAATACTACGCCCCAGAATTCAATCAGCATAGTCACAAACCGCATTCCCGTAAAATTTACGAATTCCTCCGTTATCTGTCTGGTGCCCTCCTGCGCTTTTTGAAATACAAATCTCCTGTTCACCCAGAAGGCAAAAAAAATCGATATGATAATGGAAAGCAGGTTCGCAGGATTTGTTCCCATACCTGCCAGATAGTGCAGAATTGTAAATATCCCCAGGTTCACGCATGTCGTACAGCCTCCGAAAAACAAATACCGCGCCACTTGGCTTCCCACTGCTTTTTTCCACATTTTTTTCACATGCTCCCCGCCCTTTCTTAATTTCATTCTTAGCTTTTCACATAGTTCTTACTGTTTTTATTTTCGCATTGTTTCTCTATTTCCTAGTTTTCCCTCTCTTTCCCATACTTTACTCCCTCCTTCTTAAGAAACGCCAAAAATAAATCTTAAACTTTCTTAAGAAGGTCTGATTTTTTCTAAAATTCCGCTATAATAAGAACATAGCAACATTTTAGAATAAGGAGATATTTATCTTATGGACCAATCGCGCATTCTCATAATAGACGACAACCCGGAAATCCGGGAGATCATACATATTTTATTGGAAGGGGAGGGATTTCTCGTCACGGAGGCGCCGAACGGTACGGTCGCCCTTGAGCTTCTCTCCTCCTGCGAATTCGACCTTATCATTCTGGATATCATGATGCCGGGCATGAACGGCTACCAGACATGCCTGGAAATCCGAAAGAGCAGCAATGCTCCGATCCTGTTCCTGAGCGCGCTCACGAAAGACAGCGACAAGACTCTGGGATTTTCCAGCGGCGGGGACGACTACCTGTCAAAACCGTTTTCCTATAACGAACTGATCAGCCGCGCCAAAGCGCTGATCCGGCGGTATCAGGTCTACCAGGGTAAGGAAAATGTTTTTCAGCCGCCACAAAAGCTCACCTACCACCATCTTGAGATCGACGAAGAACAGGAAACGGTTCTGGCTGGCGGCAAACCTTTGGAACTGACCGACACCGAATTCGCCCTCCTTGCCCTCCTCGTCAGAAACAAGCACCAAACCTTCTCAGCCCAGCGGCTCTACGAAGCCGTATGGAACGAGCCATACTATTACGGCGCAAACAATACGGTCATGGTGCATATCCGAAACCTGCGCCGCAAGATCGAGAAAGATCCAAAAAATCCGGAGCTTATAATAAACATCTGGGGAAAGGGGTACCGCTGTGATTAGACGTATGAAAAAATGGAAGATCCGCACGCAGTTTGCCGTCGTCTTCCTGATGTCCCTTTGTTTGACTTTTCTTCTATTTGTATTACTCTGGTACAATAAATGGCTGTTTTACGGAAAATTGGCGGATCTCGATCTTATCCCCCACCCTTCCTATAATGAAGATGACAAATTCTGGATACGCTGCACCGAGGAGGCTTTAAAATATGATATCCCGGAAATAGGCACCGACGAAAAAACTGCTGAAGCCGAACTTGGCCCCTTCTTCGACCTGTTTGATCCGGGTTACAGTATCTTTATTTATGGAGCAGAGGACGGACATTACAGGGCCGGCAGACCTACCAAAATAATATCCGATTCTTCCTTCCGCAGTTGGTTCAACTTCGGATATAGTATGACGGACGGCCTTGGAGAAGATATGATGAAGTTTACTATGCAATTTAAAAATGGCTATGCTGATGTAATGATATACACCTACTACCGTAGTTTTTTCGCCTTCCCCTTCCTTATTTTTACAATCGCTTTGTGCACCGTATTTTTTATTTCGCTGCTTCTGTTTTTCGTCGGGCGGAAACTAAGACTTATTCTCGTGTTGGAGGACGAAGTTCTTCTGATGGCTTCAGGCAATCTGACACACACCGTTCCTGGCTGCGGCGAAGATGAGATCGGAATTCTGGCGCGGGAGCTGAATAACCTTCGCATCACACTGAGCGAGAATATTCTCCGGGAGGCCCAGAGCCGGAAGGCAAACCAGGATCTGATCACGGCCATGTCCCATGATCTCAGAACGCCGCTCACGATCTTGAACGGTTATCTGGAGGTGCTTAAACTAAACCGAAATCCACAAAAGCAGGAAGAATATTTGTCGCGCTGTCTGAAAAAGACGTCAGATATCAAAGAAATGACGGACCGGATGTTTGAATATGCTTTGATATACGAAGAGGCTGAGACTCCGGAGCTTATCTGGATCTCCACTGATTTTATCCGGCAATGCCTGCTGGAGAACTGTGACTTCATTCACCTGGCTGGATTTACCGCCACAACTCATTTTACCGAAACCACGGGGGTATTGAAAAGTGATAAGACTATGTTGAAACGTATATTTAATAATTTGTTCTCCAATATCCTGAAATACGGTGATAAAGGAATTCCGGTTCAGGTAAACGGAATTATATCTGACCGGAGAATTATGGTCACGATAGAAAATTCTATCAAGCAGGATACTTCCAAGGTGTCCGGAAACAATATCGGACTAAAGAGTGTTGAAAAAATGATGCGCCTGCTGGAAGGGGAGGTAAATACGCAGGAGACGGGAGGAAACTTTTTGGTTGAACTGACGTTTCCGCTCAGGTAAATATCAACTTAAAGAATTCGGAGGTAGTACAATGAAGAAACATACATTTACCGCTGCTAAAACAGTAAGAGTGATATAAAAAAATAAGAGTGAAATTCGACAGTATATAACGAGAGGGCAGTATATCTGCCCTCTCACTCATTCTATCAAACGCACCTTCAAAAAGGGACGTATTCTTTTTACTATAGTTATATAAAAATCCTACGGAATTCAATCCTGACATTCCCGATAAAAGTTATTCCTCCCGCGGCACCATACTGCGAATCACGAACAGAGTTCCAATCATCAGAACAATTCCGATTGGAAGTACGATCCATGCGTTTCTCACAAATCCTGCAATGATATATGTCACGAAGGAAACAGCTGCTGCGGTGACCGCATACGGAAGCTGTGTATTTACATGATTGATATGGTTACTCTGTGCTCCCGCAGAAGCCATGATCGTCGTATCCGAAATCGGAGAACAGTGATCTCCACATACCGCGCCTGCCATACATGCTGAGATGGAGATAATCATCATGGTAGGATTCGTATTCTGGAACGCCTCAACAACGATCGGGATCAGGATACCAAAGGTTCCCCATGAGGTTCCGGTCGCGAATGCCAGAAGGCAGCCTACCAGGAAAATGATTGCCGGCAGGATTGCCAGGAATCCGCCCTTACTGCTCTCTACGATAGCCGCCACATATTCTGCAGCTCCCAGGCTGTCGGTCATAGCTTTCAGGGTCCATGCAAAAGTCAGGATTAAAATTGCAGGAACCATCGCCTTGAATCCGTCCGGGATACAGGCCATGATATCGCTGAAGCTGAGTACTCTTCTTACCATGTAGAGAACGACTGTGATCATAAATCCAAAGAAGCTTCCAAGTACAAGTCCGACGGACGCATCACTTGCGGAGAAAGCTTCCACGAATCCTACTCCATCGAAGAATCCTCCGGTATAGATCATACCGATTACACAGCAAATAATGAGCGCAACGATCGGGATCAGCAAATCGATCACTTTTCCTTTGCCGTTCTCAACGACATCTTCCTCTGCATTGGCGTAAGGACGATCCGGCGTAGTATAGATATCACCTTTTTTCGCATTTTCTTCATGTGTTCTCATGGTGCCGTACTCGAATTTCATCAGTACCATGGCAACCATCATGACAATCGTCAGAATTGCATAGTAGTTATATGGAATCGCACGGATAAAAATGGAAAATCCGTCTTCCCCTTTTACGAAACCGGTAACTGCAGCCGCCCAGGAAGAAATCGGTGCGATAATACAAACAGGAGCTGCCGTAGCATCAATCAAATATGCCAGCTTCGCACGGGATACATTCTGCTTATCCGTTACCGGCCGCATCACGCTTCCCACTGTAAGACAGTTAAAATAGTCATCAATAAAAATCAGAACGCCCAACAGGATAGTCGCAAGCTGCGCACCTGCACGGCTCTTGATATGCTCGCTGGCCCAGCGCCCAAATGCGGCAGAGCCTCCTGCCTTGTTCATCATACATACCATAGTTCCCAGGATTACCAGGAATACCAGAATACCTACATTGTATGAATCAGACAGCACTCCAATAATTCCATCCTGGAAAATGTGTGTGATCGTTCCTTCGAACTGGAATCCGGAATAGAATAAACCGCCCACCAGAATTCCAATGAACAGAGAACTATAAACCTCTTTTGTGATCAGCGCCAGTCCAATCGCTACGATCGGCGGCACCAACGCCCAGAAACTGGCATACATGGCAGGTACGTACTCTTCGGCTTCCTCAGCCGCAAATGCGACCAACGGACTGCACAGTACCGCAGATATAATCGCCATGAAAGCCCACATCAGTCTTCTTACCTTTGTCTTCATGTGTAAATCCTCTCTTTTCCTTTAAAATGTAAAACGCCATGAATATCGTCCGCACGGAGGTATATTCATGGCTGTACATAGCATATCTTGATAGCGCTCCACAAATGTGACAGTACGCTGCATCTTCTGCATCGTCCCAGAAACCAGCTTGGGATACACTGATTCCTTCGGCGGTCTCCCCTTTCTGATATGACAGATTTCCCTATCCTTAATGTCATATCGTACTGATGAATCCCGCGCCTCTATCCGGTCCATATTCACATATAACTTGTTGTACCATTTTTATATAGAAATGTCAACCTTTTATTGCATATTCTTGATTTATTTTGTCAAAATATATTCCCTGCACTCATATGTCTTCGTATGATCCCAACTACTATAGACTGCATCCTTCCAATACTGGAAGCCTGCTTTCACCATCACCCTTCCGGAAGCCGGATTCTCCTTTGCATGGCAGCTATATAATTTCTCCGCTTTTAATTCTTCCAGTCCGAACCGCACAATCTCTTTTGCGGCCTCGGTAGTGAGTCCCTGGTTCCAGTATTTTCTCATAATATTGTAGCCCAGCTCATACATCCCCTTTTCCTGGACCCAGCTTAATCCGCCGGAACCAATCAACTCTCCCGTCTCTTTCAGCACAAATCCCCAGTCATACAACTGCTCACTTTCTATCTCTTTCTCCTCACTCTCCAGCCACTGCCTCGTTACCTCCACATTCTCATGTGTGCTCCATCTCATAAACTTTGCCACTTCTGCATCGCTGGCCCAATTCCTAAAGACCTCCTCGGAATCATTGACAGTCATAGGTCTTAAAAGCAATCTTTCTGTTTCTAATATAGGTGTTTTCATTCTTTTTTCTTCCTTTCTCTTTATTTCATAATATCAAATGTTAAACGCAAACCATGCCCAATAACAATCTGCTTTCTGCCATCCTTCCCGCTATATTCCTATATTGCCATATCTATTTTACTAGCTCTCATAAATGAAACGAACCACTTCATAAACCTCTCTCATATCGATTTCACACTCACCGCCATATATTCCAACGGGAACCTTTGCATCAAAGCCATAGATTACAGGAGACTTATCCCTCTCAAAATCATGAACTACCACATTCCTTTTATCCGGGTCGATCATCCAGTATTCCCTCACGCCAGCCATCTTATATTTCTGGAGTTTGATCAATCTGTCCTTCTTTTTCGTTGACTTGGACAAGACTTCAATTACAAAATCCGGTGCCCCAAAAATACGCGCCTTGGTAACTTTTTCTCTGTCGCATACGATCATCACATCCGGCTGCACGATCGTCTTCTCATCACAATCCAATTGCACATCAACAGGAGCGATAAATGGCAGGCACGGCCCCTTTTTCTTGCTCACATAATTGTTTAACTGTGTATATATCTGCCCGCCTATCAACTGATGGATACTGGTAGGCGCAGACATATCATAGAAAACTCCGTCTATCAATTCCACCCGTCTGTCATCCGGAAGCGCCAGATAATCTTCCAGAGTATATTCTCCCTGAACTTTATTGCAATAAAGGGGAGAACTCTCCCGCACTGTCATAGGATAAGTCTCATCAAAGAATTTCCCCAATGCTATCATTGTATTATAATCAAAGGACTTTTCCGTATCTTCTATAACTTTTTCCACTTCTTCAGCCGGTGCTCCGGAGAGTTCCGCTACTTTCTCATAGGTATATCCAAGCTCTATGGATCGTTCTTTCATCTCATCTATTCTCATATCTTTCCTCCTTAATAATCTGGTATGCTTTCCGTATCTAAAAACTACTATTCTTCCTTCTTACAAAAGCACAGCGGAAGTATGGTAAGGCAATTAAAGTACCTAAAAAACGACTACTCTTCCTTCTTCTCACCTTTCTCAAGCAGCATACCATAAATGCAATCGACTATATGCCGGCTCACTCCGCGGTCAACCGGAAGAATCTTACTCCACATTCGTGCCCCCTGGTAGGCATATAGGATCAAATCCACGACCGCATCTATCTCGACATCAACAAACTCTCCCTGGTCCACCCCGTATTTAATGAATTCCTTCCATTTGACCTTCGACGTCCGGTTGAGTTCAATCAGGAATTCACTGTTGACCGCCTGCGAATACTCATATATCGCAAGTGTCAGAGTCCGCTCCTTCTCCTCAATCTCCTCCTTATATTTCTCCAATATATCTTCAAGCATCTGCCTGGCATTCTCTCCCGCATCAATTCGCTCTGCAAAATCCTGCTCCGTCTTTCCCGTCAGTTCCAAAAAGATCTCCTCAAATATCTGCGCTGTACTATCAAAATGTCGATACAGACCTCCCCGGCTAAGCCCTGTCACTTCACATACATCCTTCATCGTAACGTCCTTGAAACCTTTTTCGGCAAATAATGTATATGCTTTTTCTTTGATATACTCTCTCGTCGCATCTCCTTTATTTCCCATGCTGTTCTCACTTTCATTCTTTTCTCAATATCTTCGATAATTCAAAAGCGACACCAATGTCTTTTTTATATTTTAAGACACTCGTGTCGCTTTTGTCAAGTACTATTTTATGAGACCGAGATGAACGTCCACTGGACGTTCACTTAGGTATGCTTGGCAACCGAGATGAACGTCCACCGGACGTTCACTTAGGTATGCTTGGCAACCAAAACAAGGCCCGCTGGACCTTCGCTTAGGTATACACGGTAACAAAAAAATGGCGGCATAGCCTTTCGCCATGCCGCCTGATAATCTTTATTCAGAATATCCTCTTATTCCTCTCCACCGTACAGTGTGATCAGTTTCTTCAGATATTCGTATCTAGCCTTAGCCTCTGCCTCGTTCTGAGCGAACATTACTTCTGCCTTCTCCGGATTGAATCTAGCGAGAGCGTTGTAACGAACCTCACCGTTCAGGAATTCTTTGTAGCCTTCCATCTTCGGCTCTTTGCTGTCAAGAGTGAACTTAGCGCCTTCAGCTGCCGGGTTGTAACGGAAGTTATTCCAGTATCCGCACTCAACTGCCAGAGCTTCCTCAGTCTGAGCTTTACTCATACCTTTCTTGATACCATGGTTGATACACGGAGCGTAAGCGATGATCAGGGACGGTCCCGGATATGCCTCAGCCTCAGAGATTGCTTTTACGGTCTGATTGAAGTCAGCACCCATAGCGATCTGTGCAACGTATACATAGCCATAGCTCATAGCGATACTTGCAAGGTCTTTCTTCTTGGTCTCTTTTCCGCCTGCAGCGAACTGAGCGATTGCACCGGTCTTGGTAGCCTTAGAAGACTGTCCACCTGTGTTGGAGTAAACCTCGGTATCGAATACCATTACGTTGATGTCTTTTCCACTTGCAAGTACGTGGTCAACACCGCCGAATCCGATATCGTATGCCCATCCGTCACCACCGAAGATCCACTGAGATTTCTTAGCAAGGAAGTCTTTATTCTTTACGATATCCTGGCATGTCGGGCAGTCACATCCTTCGAGTGCTGCAACCAGTTTATCAGTAGCTGTTCCGTTCGTAGCGCCACATGCAAATGTGTCTAACCACTCCTGGCAAGCTGCTTTCACTTCATCAGAAGCTTCTTCTGCTGCTGCAACAGCCTCAACTTTTGTCTTCAGGCCATCTCTTAATGCTCTCTGAGCAAGCAGCATACCATAACCGAACTCTGCTGCATCTTCGAACAGAGAGTTGGACCATGCCGGACCCTGTCCCTTAGCATTTACGGTGTACGGTGTAGACGGTGAAGAGTTACCCCAGATAGAGGAGCATCCTGTTGCGTTAGCAATGTACATTCTGTCACCGAATAACTGTGTAATAAGTTTAGCGTACGGTGTCTCACCACATCCGGCACAAGCGCCTGAGAACTCAAGGAGCGGCTGTTTGAACTGAGAACCTTTTACGGTATTCTCTTTGAACTTAGCAACAACTTCCGGTTTTACAGGAATCTCTGTACCAAAGTCGAAGTATACCTGCTCGCCAGCGTTTGCTTCCATGTTCTGCATAACGAGAGCCTTCTCGCCCTTCTTGCCCGGGCAGACATTTGCACAAGAGCCACATCCTGTACAGTCATATGCGGAAACTGTCATAGCGAACTTCATTCCCGGCATACCAACCATATCGATTGCCTTGATTCCTTCCGGAGCCTTAGCCATATCTTCTTCTGTCAGAGCCACCGGACGGATAACAGCGTGCGGACAAACGTATGCACAACGGTTACACTGGATACAGTTCTCCGGTACCCAAACCGGGATATCAACTGCGATACCACGTTTCTCGTATGCTGCTGTACCGGACGGTGTAGAACCATCTACATAATCCTTAAATGCAGATACCGGCAGAGAATATCCTTCCTGAGCGTTGACCTTAGCCTGGATATTCTTAACGAAGGAAACAGCGTCTTCTCTTCCGCCCTTAACTTCCGGTGAGAATAATCCTTCGTCAGCGCAGTCTTTCCAGTTCTCCGGAACTTCTACTTCAACGACCTGTTTTGCACCAGCGTCGATTGCATCGTAGTTCATCTGAACGATCTTGTCACCCTTCTTGCCGTAGGTAGCTTTTGCAGCTTTCTTCATCAGATCGATTGCTTCTTCTTCCGGAATGATGTTAGCCAGCTTGAAGAATGCAGACTGAAGAACGGTGTTGATACGTCCGCCAAGTCCGATCTCTTTCCCGATCTTGATACCGTCGATCGTGTAGAACTTGATACCATGGTTAGCGATGAATGCCTTCACCTGTCCCGGCAGATGCTTGTCAAGCTCTTCTGCGTTCCACGGGCAGTTCAGAAGGAAGGTTCCTCCGTCAACAAGCTCCTGAACCATGTTGTATTTATTTACATAAGACGGGTTGTGGCATGCAACAAAGTTAGCAGTCTTGATAAGGTAAGTAGATTTGATCGGCTTCTTACCAAAACGCAGGTGAGACATTGTTACACCGCCTGACTTCTTGGAGTCATAGTCAAAATATGCCTGAGCATACATATCGGTGTTGTCACCGATGATCTTGATAGAGTTCTTGTTAGCACCAACAGTTCCGTCAGCTCCAAGTCCCCAGAACTTACAGTTGATGGTTCCTTCCGGAGTCGTAACCAGAGGAGCGCCAACCTCAAGAGAAAGTCCTGTAACGTCATCAACGATACCGATGGTGAATACTGCTTTGTCTACGTTCTCGAATACAGCAACGATCTGAGCCGGAGTTGTATCCTTAGAACCTAATCCGTAACGGCCGGAGTTAATCTTCACGCCGTCGAACTTGCTGCCCTTAAGAGCTGCAACAACATCAAGGTACAGAGGCTCGCCAAGAGCTCCCGGCTCTTTGGTTCTGTCTAATACGTTGATGCATTTAACTGTCTCAGGAATTGCATCGATAAGTGCCTGAGCGCTGAACGGTCTGTACAGACGAACCTTTACAACGCCGACCTTCTTGCCCTGTGCAAGTAAGTAGTCGATAGTCTCGTCGATCGTATCACAAACAGATCCCATAGCAACGATCACGTTCTCTGCATCCTCTGCTCCATGGTAGTTGAACAGTTTGTAGTTCGTACCGATCTTAGCGTTGACCTTGTCCATGTACTCCTGAACGATTGCCGGCATAGCATCGTAGAACGGGTTGCATGCCTCACGTGCCTGGAAGAAGATATCCGGGTTCTGAGCAGAACCTCTCTGACACGGATGATTCGGGTTCAGTGCATGCTTACGGAATGCGTCGATCGCATCCTTATCTACCATATCTTCCAGATCTTCGTAATCCCATGTCTCGATCTTCTGGATCTCATGAGAGGTACGGAATCCGTCAAAGAAGTTGATGAACGGGATACGTCCCTTGATTGCTGCACAATGAGCAACCGGAGTTAAGTCCATAACTTCCTGTACGCTGGACTCACAAAGCATAGCGCATCCGGTCTGACGACAGGCATATACGTCTGAGTGATCACCGAAAATAGATAATGCATGGCTAGCGATCGCACGTGCAGATACGTTAAATACACCCGGAAGCTGCTCACCAGCGATTTTATATAAGTTAGGAATCATAAGCAGTAAGCCCTGAGAAGCTGTATAGGTGGTCGTAAGCGCACCTGCTGACAGGGAGCCGTGTACGGTACCTGCTGCACCTGCCTCAGACTGCATCTCTGTAACCTGAACAGTCTGTCCAAAAATATTCTTTCTTCCTTGAGTTGCCCACTCATCGGTAGCTTCAGCCATTACTGATGAAGGGGTGATTGGGTAAATAGCAGCTACGTCTGTATATGCATAAGATGCATGTGCGGCTGCATGATTACCATCCATGGTCTTCATTGCTCTTGCCATTTCTTGTTTTCCTCCTTAACTGTGTCAATAGTTTCACATTTATTCTTATTATAGTCTGTCCATTTTAAAAAGTCCAGTAATTCTTGCACCTAGATTGTTCCTTTTCATGAACAACTGCCTTCTCTAATCATAAAGATCCCGGGATCTGCGGGTACTCGCCCGCCGTGCTTCCCTTTCCCGCATTCTCCTCATACGGTTCCTGTCCGCCTGCATTCTCTGATAAATGATAAGGGCCAGCGATCCGACAAACAAAACACCGGAAAGCACCTGGGACACCGGAAGTTTGACTAGTGGAAGCAAAAGCTGATCCGTCCTGAGTCCCTCGATCCAGAATCTTCCAAGGCCATACCCGCAAAGGTAGAGGAAGAATATCTCGCCGGTAAATTTCTTACGGTAACGCCATACCAGTAAAAGAATCAAAAGCGCCAGGCACCAGACGGACTCATAGAGGAAGGTAGGGTGTACCTGAATATACCGCACCCCATCAATGATCTCAATATGATTTCTCATACGATCCGTGACATCCGATACCCGTACCGCATCAAGCGGAAGCTGCATGGCAAAAGGTCCGTTCGTGTATTCGCCAAACGCTTCCCTGTTAAAGAAGTTCCCCCAGCGGCCGATCATCTGTCCCGCCACAAGTCCAAGGCAGGCCGTATCCAGCATCTTAAGCGCCGAAAGCTGCTTCAGATGTGCAAATACGAGAAGTGTGATCACTGCCGCAATAATACCGCCGTATATGGCAAGGCCGCCCTCACGGATATTGAAAATGCTGAGCAGGTGCCCTTTGTACATATCCCACGCAAAGACCACATAATAAATTCTCGCACCGATGATGGAAAAGATGATAGCATAAATCGCAAAATCCAGATAATCCTCCGGATTCTGTCTTGTCCGCTTCGCCTCATACACCGCGATCGCGATTCCAATCAAAATTCCAAAACCTATGATCATTCCATAATAGGCAATATCAAATCCGAATATCGAAATTGCCTTTCCAACATGTTTCAAATGAATTCCCAAATGCGGGAAATGAATTGCTTCTGTCATAATCCTCTCACTTTCTCCTGCCGGACGGCAGCTTTAAACTACACATTAAACCGGAACAGAATAATATCTCCATCCTGTACAATATATTCTTTTCCTTCCAATCTGACAAGGCCTTTCTCTTTTGCAGCATTGTAGGTTCCACATGCCATCAGATCATCATAGGAAACGATCTCCGCCCGGATGAACCCTCTCTCAAAATCGGAATGAATCTTTCCGGCAGCCTGGGGCGCCTTGGTCCCTTTTTTGATCGTCCATGCGCGGACTTCCGGCTCTCCCGCGGTCAGATAGCTGATCAGCCCCAACAGGCTGTAGCTTGCCTGAATCAGTTTTTCAAGGCCGGACTGCTTAAGTCCCAGATCCTCCAGGAACATCTTTTTCTCATCATCATCCAGTTCAGCGATCTCCTGCTCGATCTGCGCACATACCACAAATACCTCGCAATTCTCACGGACCGCATATTCACGGACCGCCTGCACACCCGCATTGTCCACCGCATCATCTGCCAGATCATCTTCCGCTACATTTGCCGCGAAGATCACCGGCTTATAGGTCAGAAGGTTGTAGCTCTCCAGCCACGCCTGCTCGTCCTCATCACCGACCTCATCAAAGCTCTTCGCCAGCTTTCCTTCTTCCAGATGCGCCTTGACCCGCTCCATCAGCGCAAGCTCCTTGGCGATCGTCTTATCATTGCGGGCCGCACGCACTGCCTTGGAAATCCTTCTCTCCAGGATCTCAATATCTGAGAAGATCAGTTCCAGATTGATGGTCTCGATATCGCGCAGCGGGTCGATCGATCCATCCACATGCACGATATTGCTGTCCTCAAAGCAGCGCACTACATGCACGATGGCGTCCACCTCACGGATGTTGGCAAGGAACTGATTGCCCAGTCCTTCCCCTTTGGACGCACCTTTTACCAGTCCTGCAATATCTACGAATTCAATAGCCGCAGGAATGATCTTCTTCGTGTGGTACATCTCTCCCAGCACATCAAGCCTTTCATCCGGCACAGTCACCACGCCCACATTCGGGTCAATGGTACAGAACGGATAGTTCGCCGATTCCGCTCCCGCTTTTGTCAGTGAATTAAATAATGTACTTTTGCCTACATTAGGCAGTCCAACGATTCCCAATTTCATCTCTGTCTATTCCTCTCCATCTTTTCTTCTCATTGTAAGCGCCCTCTTACCTGCTTACTTATCCCTGGTCTCCATCACGACCAGTACCCCGCTGGAAAAATCAATTTCCACCGTATCTTCCGCGAAACGATTGCTGACCGTCAGGCTGTCATAGGGCTTCAGGGTATGATGCCGAAGCGGCCATTTCGTTCCCGTCAGGTTGAAATCAAACACCTCGCCGCTCAGCGTGAACACGGACAAATACGGTCCGAATGCCTCGCTTTTCCTAACCTTGCAGGGCTTATCGATCACATAGATCTTGTTTTTATCATCCATGATATACGCCTTCACCCCGGCCCTCAACGCCACTGCAAGCGTCTGAATATTCGCCCACAAATGATCGATCCTTCCTCCGGTCGCACCGAGAATAAGCATTTCCTTGCTTCCCAGGGTGATGCCAAGCCGGATTGCGATCTCCGTATCCGTCGCATCCTTGATCGGATTGAACTCCCGGATCGCCACATGCGTCTCATTCCGGTAATAATCAATCACCTTCGGATCGATGCTGTCAAAATCCCCGACGATATACTGTGGCATAATTCCGTGATGATACAGGTATTCCACGCCCCGGTCCACGCCGATCACGTATGCTCCCTCTTCCTCAGCAAGCACCTTGCCTATAAACGCCTCGTCTATGACACCACCGCTGATAATAATTGTCTTACTCATAATTTTTTAATATCTCCATAAATTCTTTTGTGTTATCCGCCGCATTTCCACGAAAAACAGCCGAACCTGCAACAATGACATTGGCCCCGGCATCCAGCGCTTCCCTGACGTTACTTGCATAGATACCGCCGTCCACCTGGATATCCGTCTCAAGACCTTTTTCTGAGAGGAGCTTTCTGAGTTCCCGCACCTTATCCAGCGTCTCCGGAATCAGCTTCTGTCCCCCGAAGCCCGGGTGCACCGTCATGACAAGAATCATATCCACCTCTTCCAGATATTCCTCCAGCACACTGACCGGCGTCTCCGGACAAATAGAAATTCCTGTCTTTACATGACACGCCCTGATCTGCTCTAAAGCCGCGCGCACATCTTCGCAGGCTTCATAGTGAATGGTGATCAGGTCCGCTCCGGCCTCGGCAAATTCCTTAATATAACGGATCGGCTCCGTGATCATCAAATGTGTATCCATCACCTGTCCGGTCGCTTTTTTGATTGATTTCAAAACCGGCATACCAAAAGAAATGCTGGGGACGAACACACCGTCCATCACATCAAAGTGCAGATACTTAGCCCCGGCCTCCTCTGTCATCTTGATTTCTTCTCCCAATCTGGTAAAATCCGCCGCCAGAATAGAAGGGGATAAAATATTTTTCATAAAATCAGTACCTCCTTTTCTCTTTTTGTTCCAACTCCTGATATATTTCCAGATAATTCTTATAGCGCACCGGATGGATCGCTCCCCGCTCTACCGCTTCCTTGACCGCACAATCCGGCTCACTCACATGATTGCACCCCAGGAAACGACATCCATCCTCAAGTCCTGCAAATTCTGGAAAATACTGTTTCAGCTCTTCTTTATCAAAATCATCGGTATAAAGGGAAGAGAAACCGGGCGTGTCCATGATATAGGACTCTTCGTCAATCGCGATCAGCTCCGAATGCCTTGTCGTATGCTTCCCCCGCAGTGTTTTGCGGCTGATACTTCCCGTCTCCATACTCACGTTCCTCTGCAGACAATTCGTAAGGGACGATTTCCCCACTCCCGAAGGTCCCGCCGCCACTGTCGTCTTTCCAATGAGCAATTCTCTCAATTCTTCAATATTCTCTTTTCTCCCTGCGCTTAAGAAGACCGTGCGATATCCACTGCCTTCATAAACTTCACGGAGCTTACATATCTGTTCTTCCTTTGCCAGATCGGTTTTGTTAAAACAGATGATCACCGGCACCTGCTGCCGCTCCATCATCACCAGAAACCGATCCAGAAGGTTTAAGTGCGGCCTGGGGTCCGTCACCGCAAATACCACCATCGCCTGATCCGCATTGGCTACGGCCGGCCGGATGAGCTCGCTTTTTCTCGGAAGTATCGCCGTAATATTCCCCGTCTTTTCCTCTCTGTTCAGAATCTCATATTCTACGAAATCCCCCACCAAAGGCTTAATTTTATCTTTTCGAAAAATACCTTTCGCCTTACATTCATAAACAGCGAATTCTACTACGTCATAAACGTAGTAGAATCCTGCTATCCCTTTCATAATCCTACCCTGCATAAACAGTCCTTTTCGCCACTCTACTCATTGGTTTCTGTATTGTTGTCGTTATTATTATTCTGATCAGAAGTATTATTGCTGTCATTATTATTTGCCTGAGACGCATTACTGATGAAAATAGTAACAGTGCTTCCCACCTCTACTTTGCCACCTTCCGGATCTGTCCCCAGAACAGTGCCATATGGCTGATCGCTGTCCAGCTCCTTCACTTCATAATACAGTCCCACATTGTCCATCATCGATTTCGCAGTCTTCAGGGATTTGCCCGCAACCGGAGGAATGGAAACGGTATCCGCCGGTTTCTTTCCTTTACTTACCACATAACTCACCGAAGTGCCCTTCTCCACCTTTTTATTCGCCTCCACACTCTGGGAAATGATGTGTCCCTTCTCGACTGTGTCGCTGTACTCCTCTTTGCTGGTGCCTCCGTCAGCAAGTCCTGCGGAACTAAGTGCTGCCTTCGCCTCTTCTACTGTCCTATTCTTTAGATTCGGAACAGTCTTCTTCTCGGCCCCTTTACTGATATACAGCGTGATCTCCGTATCGGTGGTCGTTTTGGTTCCCGCCTCCGGCGATGTCTTGATTGCCATACCGGACGCTACCGTATCGCTGTACTCATCACCATCTATTTTTACCTTCTCAAATCCAGCTTCCCTTAAGACATTTCTCGCCTCATCTTCTGTCAGGTTCTCTACCGGCGGCACCTCAATTTCCTCTGCTCCAGAGCTTACTACGACTTCGATTACCGTCTTCTTCTTGACTTTCTTCCCCGCTTCCGGGTTCTGTTCGAGAACAACCCCGTCTTCTTTATCGGAATGTTTTTTCTGCACGATCTTGATCTCAAGATTTTTCTTCTCGCACATCTCTGCAGCGACCTCATATTCCTGATCAATCAGCTTCGGTACCTCGACCTTCGCCTCCACATTCTCCTGCGCCTGTGTTCCTGGTCCGAATTTGATGATTCCTGCCGCTTTTCCAATAATAAATAACAGTACAAACACAATGATGACCGCCACCACAATGGTGAGGATCTTCATCATCTTATTCATCCGCGGATTGACTTCCCCGTTTCTTCCCCGCTTTTCATCCACATCATAATCGTCGTCCTCATCGTCATAACCGCGACGGCGATCATACCTGCCATCATCATACTCTTCATCGTCATAGTCATCATCATAATCACTATCATCATAGTCACTATCATCGTAATCGTCATAGTCATCATCATAATCTTCATCACGATACCTCTTCCCACCCCGTTTGAGGCGCTCCATATCCTCCTGTGAGATTACGACGGTGCCGCCCAGACTGCTAATCGGCGCGATATCCACAAAGCCGCCCTGCGGATCCACAATTGCACGCTTCAGATCCTGTATGAGCATACCGATATCCTGATACCGTCTGTCCGGACTTTTCTGAGTACATTTTAAAATGATCTTCTCCAGCGCCTCCGAGATATCCGGCGCGAGTTCTGAAGGAGGCGTAATATTCTCCTGCAAATGCTTCATCGCTACGGAAACAGTGGAATCCCCATCGAACGGCACCTGCCCTGTCACCATCTCATAGAGCGTAATGCCGACAGAATAAATATCGCTCTTCGCATCACAAAAACCGCCCCGCGCCTGCTCCGGTGAAACATAATGAACAGAACCCATGGCGTTTGAACTGACCGTATTGGACGTGGTCGCCCGCGCGATTCCGAAATCGGTCACCTTCACCTTGCCTTCTTTGGAAATCATAATATTCTGCGGCTTAATATCGCGATGAATAATATGATGCCGATGCGCCGCCTCGATACCGCAGCACATCTGAATCGCAATACTTATGACCTCTTTGGTCGAAAGTCTGCCCTTCTTCTGAATGTATTCCTTTAACGTAATTCCTTCTACAAGCTCCATGACCATATAATACAGTCCGCGGTCCTCCCCCACATCGTAAACATTCACGATGTTCGGATTCATAAGCCCCGCTGCTGCCTGTGCTTCGGAACGAAATTTCTTTACAAATCCCTTATCTTCCCGGTACTCCTTTTTTAACACCTTGATCGCAACAAAACGGTTCAACATGCAGTCCTTCCCTTTGTAGACATCTGCCATTCCGCCGGTGCCGATCTTGCTAAGCACCTCATACCTTTCCCCTAAAAAAATCCCATCTTTTACCATATACTCACCTCATTAGAAAACGGCTGTGCTAACACAACACCTATGTTATCTTTTCCCCCATTTTCATTCGCGCGGTCAATCAGCATCTGACCCGCTTCCACAATATCTCTTGCCCCTTTAATAATAGAAAAAATCTCCTCATCGTCTACCATATTGCAAAGTCCATCCGTGCACATAAGAATCGTATCTCCCTTTTTCAGGCCATGCTCAAAAAAGTCGGCATCCACTTTCGCCTTGACCCCGATGGCTCTTGTGATAATATTCTTATCCGGGTGATGCTTCGCCTCTTCTTCATTGATGCCGCCAAGCCGCACCATTTCCTCCACTAAAGAATGGTCCCTGGAAAGCTGCCTGATATCCTTATTGACCAGATAAAGCCGGCTGTCTCCCACATTCACAAAATACAGAGTATGATCAATCACCGTGGCAGCCACGAGCGTGGTCCCCATGCCTTCCAGCTTGATATCCTTGCCGGCAGCCTCGATCAGTTTGCGGTTCGCCGTCTGCACCGCATCCATCAGCGTTTCCTCCGGTCCCTCTTTTAATGTATGCTTCAGTTCCTCCGTAAGAACCTCCACCGTATATTTGGAAGCGAAATCGCCGGCCTTATGTCCTCCCATTCCATCTGCCACGACCAGAAGGTTCGGCAAAGAGCCGAGCGGCTCGTCAGTAGCAAACACATAGTCCTGATTAATCTCGCGTTTTCTCCCCACATCTGTCATGGAAAATGTCTTCATTCTTACTCTCCTTGCAATGTCTTACGTCTTAGCTGTCCACAGGCCCCGTCAATATCAGAGCCCATTTCTCTTCTAATAGTAACATTAATCCCAGTTTTTTCAAGTTTATTTTTGAAATTCAGCGCACTTTTTTTGTCCGGTTTTTCATAATTTCTCTCTTTGATCGGATTGACCGGGATCAAATTAATATGGCACTGCCGTCCTTTTAAGAGTGCCGCAAGCTCCCGTGCATCTTCCTCGGTATCATTGACTCCGTGAACCAGGCTGTACTCAAAGGTAATGCGCCGTCCCGTCTCCTGAAAATAAACGTCGCAGGCCTCAAGCACCTCCGGAAGCGCGTATTTATTGGCCACCGGCATAAGCTCTCTTCTCTTCTCCTGCGTCGAGCCGTGAAGGGAGAGCGCCAGTGTAATCTGCAGCTTCTCCTTTGCCAGCCGGTAGATATTCGGCACTATCCCGCAGGTAGAGGCCGTGATACTTCGCTGGCTGATATTCAGTCCGTTCGCATCGCTTACCATCCGGATAAATTTCAAAAAATTCTCATAATTATCCAGGGGTTCCCCGCTTCCCATCACAACGATATTGGAAACTCTCTCCCCGGAGATTTTCTGAATCTGATACACCTGACGCAGCATCTCGGAAGGCGTCAGATTCCGCTCCAGCCCGTCAATCGTGGACGCGCAGAACCGGCAGCCCATGCGGCAGCCCACCTGTGAGGAAATGCACACCGAATTCCCATGCTTGTATTTCATCAGTACGCTCTCCACCATATTGCCGTCGCTTAGGCAGAACAGGAACTTGTTCGTCCCGTCCTGCCTTGAGATCTGCCGCCTTACCATCTCCACCTTCCGTATCTCGTAAGCCGCGGCCAGCTTCTCCCTGAGCGCCTTGGATAAATTCGTCATTTCCGCGAAATCATCTGCCAGCTTCCGGTGAAGCCACTCGTAGATCTGCCCGGCACGAAACGGTTTTTCTCCAAGCAGGCCCATCTCCAGTTTCAGTTCTTCCAGATCATATGAGGCAATATCCTTTTTTTCCATCTATCTGCACCTCCTGAAACGGGCAATATAAAATCCATCGGTATCTCTCGCAGGGAAGATCTGTCTCTCCTCCTCCAACGAAAACTCCGTAAAATTCTCTGCGAACCAGCGGGCGTTTTCCTCATTTTCAAGACGGCATACCGTACAAGTACTGTATACCAGGCTTCCCCCCGGCTTCACATAGTCCCTGACCACTTCCAAAATCTGTCTTTGAAGCTGTGCCAGTTCCTGTATACTCTCCTTCATCACCCGGTATTTGATATCCGCCTTCTTGGAAAGCACGCCAAGGCCCGAACAGGGAAGATCGGCAAGAACTACGTCTGCCTTTTCCCGGGACCTTCCGTCAGGCTCAAGCGCATCCCACCGTACAGCCTCAATATTGGAAAATCCCATTCTGTCAATGTTCTCCTGGATCAAAGCCACCTTATACTCTGTCAGATCTCTGGCCTCCACATGGCCTGTCCCCGCAAGAAGCTGCGCGGCATGCAGCGCTTTTCCGCCCGGCGCGGCACACACATCCAGCACATAATCCCCCGGCCTGATCCCCGCGTTCTCTGCCACAAGAATCGACGCGGCATCCTGTACTTGGAAGTCCCCCTCCCGGAAGCTTCCAAGGCTTCCCAGATAATCGTAACCGGAAATCAGAAGTGCCGACGCAACATGCGGATGTTCCTCCACCGTCACGCCTTCGCTTTCAAGTACCTTCTTTAGTTCTTCCTTCGTCAGCTTATTTTCATTGACCCGGATCACCGTAGGGCGCTCCTCAAAGAAACCTGCAAGCATCTGCTCTGTCCGTTCCTCACCATAATCGGAAATCCACATCTTCACGATCCAACGGGGCATGGAATACGCGACCGATAAATATTCCTCCGTCCGCTCCTTTTGAGGATACGGAATCTGCTCAATCCTCCTCGCCAGATTGCGCAGCACCCCGTTCACAAACCCTTTCAGGGAAGCGAAGCCCTTTCTTACCGCCAATCCTACCGCCTCATTGCAGGCGGCCGAATCCGGCACATTGTCCATATATTTGATCTGATACAGGGCGCTTCGCAGAATGCACCGAATCACCGGTTTCATCTTTGCCGTCTTCACCTTGGACACCTGATCGATCAGATAATCCAGCTCCAACTGCCTCTCCAGCGTTCCCTGGACCACCCGGGTCACGAACGCTCTCTCCCGTTTTTCGAGATACTGGTATTTTTCCAAAACCTGCCCAAGCGCGATGTGGCTCTTCTCTCCCTGCTCCACCGCCAGCAGCACGGCAAGCACCAGCTCCCGTTCACCTATCTGTTTCTTCATTCTTCTATCCTAACCCAGTTTTGTTCCTTCTGCTATCTTGTAGCCTCTTAAGAATGCATCGGCGTCCATTCGCTTCTTTCCCGGAATCTGAAGGGATCTGATCTTAAGCAGCCCGTCCCCGGTCTGTACATAGAATGCTTCCTTCGTCACCAGCACGACCGTCCCGGGCGCAGCTTCCTTCTCCCCGGCAAGTCCTTCTCCAGCTTCTGCACCGGCTGCCTCAGACTCCCAGATCTTCATCACCTTGTCTTCCCACAAGGTATAGGCACTTGGCCACGGATTCAGGCCGCGCACCAGACGTTCCAGCATGACAGCCGGTTTGTTCCAGTCAATCTCTCCGGCCTTCTTGTCCAGCATTCTCGCATATTCCGTAGGGCTCTCCCCCTGCTTCTGAGGGGTAATCTTCCCTGCCTCAAGACCGGCGAGGGTATGCACACAAAGCTTCGCCCCTTCCTCCGAGAGCCTGTCAAAAAGGCTTCCCCCGGTCTCTTTCGGGCGCAGCTTAACCTCCACCTTTTCCAGTATATCTCCGGTATCGATCCCTTCATTCATCTGCATGGTGGTAACGCCCGACACCTCCTCGCCATTAATGACCGCCCACTGAATTGGTGCCGCTCCCCTATATTTGGGGAGAAGGGACGCATGGACATTGATACAGCCATAGGGCGTCATTTCCAATAGTTCCTTCGTAAGAATCTGGCCAAATGCAACGACTACACACACATCTGCCTGATATTTTTTCAATTCCTCCACGCACTCTTTTTCCCGGATCTTTCTCGGCTGATAGACCGGAATCCCAAAAGACAGAGCACATTCCTTTACCGGGGTAAACTGCATCTTCCCGCCGCGCCCTTTCGGCTTATCCGGCTGTGTCACCGCCAGCACCACCTCATGCCCGGCTTCGACCAGCGCTTCCAACGTCCCCACGGAAAAATCCGGAGTTCCCATAAAAATAACCTTCATTGTTCCTATCCTTCCTTTCCTTCACCCGGAATACGCCCGGCATTTTCCCCGCGTCCTTACTCCTCCTCATACTCCGTATCGTGAAGCTCGCCCTCTACCTTTTCCACATAGAGATGTCCGTCCAAATGCTCCAATTCATGGCAGATCGCCCGGGCAAGAAGTCCTTCCCCTTCTACCACGAATTCCTTCATATCTTCATCGAAGGCTTTTGCCTTCACATAATTCGGCCGGGTCACCACGCCGGCTTTCCCCGGAACGCTGAGACAGCCTTCCTCTCCGGTCTGCTCGCCGTCCGTCTCCAAAATCTCCGGATTGATCATCACCAGCGGTCCTTCCCCCACGTCGATCACGACGATCCGTTTCAGGACTCCCACCTGGGGAGCCGCCAGTCCCACGCCCATCGCCTCATACATCGTATCCAGCATATCGCCGATCAAAATGTGATTCCGAATGGTCATCTTCGGAACCTCTTTACATACTTTTGTTAACACTTCATCTCCGATTTCACGGATTTTTCTTGTTGCCATCTTCTTTTCCTCCCAATTCTATATTTACTGCCTCTGACATCCGCGGATCTCCCGCGACTTTCCTAATCCTAACACTTAAAACACCTTCATCGGGTCAAAATCAAACTGAATCCACATCTTGTCGAATCCATGATTGATCTCTATATACTGCTCCAGCCTGTTTTTTACCTCCACCAGGACCTCATAAGAGTCCTCCTTCAGATAAATGACCCGGCGGTACATATCTTTGACCTTGCCCACATAAGGGCTTGCAGGACCGATCACCTGCACCTTATGCCCTCTCACAACACGGAGCGCGTATTCCTTCAAATAGTGGGCGCCCGTATCCAGCAGACCTTCCTCGGCGCCGGACAGCATCACCGCCAGCAAATGACTGGCAGGCGGATATCCCATCAGATCCCGGTAATTCATCTCTTCCTCATAAAATGCCTGATAATCCTGATTCGCCGCGGCCTGAATGCTGTAATGCTCCGGGCTGTACGTCTGAATGACCACTTCTCCGCGTTTCCTGCCACGTCCCGCTCGTCCCGCCGCCTGCGTCAGCAGTTCAAACGTGCGCTCCGCCGAACGGTAATCGTCGGAATACAGCGACATATCCGCCGCCAGCACGCCCACCAGCGTGACATTGGGAAAATCATGCCCCTTTACGATCATCTGTGTTCCCACCAGAATGTCTGCCTCTTCATTTGCAAATGCTTCCAGAATCTTCTCATGTCCTTCCTTCAGGCGGGTAGTATCCAGGTCCATTCTAAGCACCCGCGCACCCGCAAATTCCTGCTTCACCAGCTCCTCGATCTGCTGGGTCCCTGCGCGGAAACCTCCGATATGACGGGAACCGCACTGGGGACAAATCGTCACCGCAGGCTGCTCGTAGCCACAGTAGTGGCAGACCATTTTCCCATTCTTATGAGAAGATAATGACACATCGCAATGAGGACATTTTACTACATATCCGCAAGACCTGCAAGAAAGGAATCCCGCATAACCTCTGCGATTTAAAAATAGCATGGTCTGCTCCCCTTTTTTCAGCCGGTCTTCCAGCAGTTCCCGCAGCCTGTCGCTTAAGATCCCGCGGTTTCCCTTCCTTAATTCTTCCCGCATATCCGCGACATACACCTCGGGAAGCTGCCCCGCGGCCGTCCGTTCCCGCAACTCCAGCAGACAGTAGATCCCCTTCTGGCATCTGTAATATGCTTCCAGGGACGGGGTAGCCGACCCTAAGACCACGCTTGCTCCTTCCAGACGCGCCCTCTCCTCAGCCGTCTCCCGGGCATGATACCGCGGGGTCTGCTCGCTTTTATAGGCCGCCTCATGCTCCTCGTCGATCACGATGAGCCCCAGATTGGGAAACGGCGTAAACAGAGCCGATCTCGGCCCGATCATCACGTCCACTTCTCCCGCCTTTGCCCGCATCATCTGATCGTAGCGCTCCCCCGCCGAAAGACGGGAATTCATGACGGACACCCGGTCCCCGAATCTCCTCCTGAACCGCATGACCGTCTGGTACGTCAGGGCAATCTCCGGAATCAGTACGATCGCCTGCCGCCCCGCTTCCACCACTTTGCGGATCATTTCCATATAAACTTCCGTCTTCCCGCTCCCCGTCACTCCATGTATCAAATAGGTCCGGCGAACGCCCGACTCATAGTCTCTGCAAAAGGTATCTACCGCCTGCTTTTGCTGCGGGGTAAGCGAAAACCATTCCTCTTTTTGCTCCCCGTGCATGGCAGGATTGCGGTATACCTGCCTGAGGCTGATTTCCAGCACACCTCTCTCTTCCAGTGCCCGTATGACCGGAAGTGTAATATTCAGCTTCTGCATGACCAGGGCCGCGTCGATCTCCTCATCGTCCAGAAGGGCCGCCATCAGCCGGGCGCGGGCCTTCTGATTCTTGTGCAAATACTCTTCCAGCCGAGCCTTACCTTCCTCCCTGGAAATCACACGCCTTATGATCCGCTGCTGCTTGATCCGCTCCGTGCGCTTGATCGGAAGCACCGTCTTCAGCGCCTGAATCATCGTGCCCCCGTAATGCTCCTTCATCCATGCAGCCAGCGCCACGAGACGCGACTCGATGGCAACACTCTCCTTTGCCGGACCATACAGTTCCTTGATCTTGGACGGATCATACTGACAGGTCTCGGAAAATCCGACCACATAACCGGTTGTCTCCCGGTTTCCCCTGCCAAACGGAAGCCGCACTTCCATTCCGATCCCGATCTCCCCCTCGAGGTGGTCCGGTATCTTATATTGGAAAATCTTATCCAGTTTTTCATTGGTGATATCTATGATAATATCTGCGTACATGTTACCCCTTCCTAATTCTTTTGTATATCTTTTCTTCCCCGATGCTTCAGAACCGCCAGCCGCACCAATTCCCGGTCGTCCATAGGATATTTCACTCCCCGTATCTCCTGATAGGTCTCGTGACCTTTTCCCGCGATCAGCACCACATCTCCCGGCCGGGCCGTATCAAGTGCAAATTCCACAGCTCGCCTCCGGTCTTCCACCATAACATACTCTCCTCCTGTCCCGGCAATCCCCTTTCGAATATCCTCCATGATGCTTAGTGGCTCCTCATACCGGGGATTATCCGACGTAATCACCGTCAGATCCGCCAGACGCCCCGCCACTTCTCCCATCTTGGTTCTGCGACTTACCGCACGATTGCCCCCACAGCCGAATACCAGAATGATCCTCCCCGGCTGATAGCCTCGAATCGTCCCAAGAACCACCATAAGACTCATGGCATTGTGTGCATAATCTATATAGCATGCAATGTTTTTATCCGTGGTTACAAGCTCTGTCCGGCCCTTTACGCTCATCTGCCGGACCGTATCTGCCATCTCCGGAATCTCTATTCCCAGTGCCTGCACCGTCGCCAGCGCCGCCAGTGCATTATACACGTTAAAAAGCCCTGGCATCTCCAGCGCAAGCCTCTCCCCGCGCAGCAAAAAACAGGTCACCGGCCTTCCCTTTTCCATCTGGAATCTAATCTGTTCCGCCGTAAGCACCTTCTCTTTTCTGTCATATAAATACGAGAAATAATCCTTCTGACAGGTGTAGCCATATTTCTCACATGTGGAATAGCGGAACATATAACTGCACTGCAGATCATCCAGATTCCCGATTCCGATCCGGCACTGTCTAAAAAGGCAGGATTTATAATAGCGGTATTCCTCCATATTCTCATGCTCGCCGGGGCCGATATGGTCCTCCCCGAAATTCGTGAACACCGCCGCCAGAAACGGAATTCCTTCCACCCGCTTCTGCTTGATCCCCTGGGAAGAGACTTCCATCACTGCATATTCACAACCCTCTTCTACCATTTTAGCAAAATACTTCTGAATGGTAAAGGACTCCGGCGTGGTATTTTCAGAAGGAATTCTTTCCTCCCCGATGATCGTCTCGATAGTGCCGATTAGTCCCGTTCTATGTCCCGCCCTCTCCAAAAGCGTGCGAAGCATCCAGGTAACGGTGGTCTTTCCTTTCGTCCCCGTCACCCCGATCACCTTAAGCTGCCTGGCCGGATTTCCAAAATAGGCCGCGCTGATATGCGCAAACTCCTCACGGGAATCCCTCACCAGAATCACAACTGCCTCCTTCGGGAAAACGATTGCCTCCCCATGGCGCACCAGTTTTTCCACCACAAAGGCTGCAGCTCCATTTTCCCAGGCCTCCTTTATAAATGCATGACCGTCCGTTTTCCAGCCTGTAAGACAGACAAACAGATCCCCTTCCCCCACGCGCCTTGAATCATAAACCACATGCCTCACATCCAGCTGCTCTCCTTCCTTCGCACCCTGTATGATGGCATACTCCACGTCTTGCAGTAACTGTCTAAGCTGCATAGATACCCTCCCGCGTTCAAAAACAAAGTCAAAAGTCAAATGCTTTCCCCTTGTGTTTCTGACCCGAATTTGGTATACTTGGCTCAGCGTGTGGAAGATTTACCTAGTACATCATTCTTGAATTAACTACACATATAGTTAATTACGAGACAATGTACTAATCTTCCACTTCTGTATGCCTGGCATAAAGAAAATTCCTTTGTAATTGCCTAAATATACTGATTTTTGGGAGGTTTTTATGTTATACATGTATGGCTGTCCGATGCACCTTGGGGTAGGTGACAAGGGACTGATAGAAAGTCTTAAGTATCTGGGGGAACACGATCCGAATCTGGTATTCCCGATTCTTTCAGAAATTGTAAAAGAAGAGGCAGATTTGCCAAATTTGAAAAATCTAAACAGTGTGGCGGCTACCTGTGAGCAGATCGCTGAATATGCGTACCGCATACTTTCCGGCGGGGATACGCCGCTTTTCATCGCCGGGGACCACAGCTCCGTTATGGGATCCGTCTCCGCCACTTCCGTGTACACCCGGAACCGAAAGGAACATACTCCGGGCGTACTCTCAGGTGTGCTTGACAACCGGAAACAACATTCCCTAGACGTTCCCTCCAGTATACATGGCAGCGAAGCAAACAACGACACCGGTCTGATCTGGATTGACGCCCACCCGGACATTAATACAGACGAGACGACCGTAACCGGAAATATCCACGGAATGCCGGTAGCTGCTCTTCTGGGGCTTGGCACGGACCGCCTGACCGGATTTCTTGACTCCTCGCGCAAATTAAAGCCGGAAAATGTTGTGATGCTGGGACTTCGGGATATCGACCCGCCGGAACAGATCACACTAGACACAAACGGCATCCGCTATTACACCTATGATACAATCTGCCGGAGGGGACTTGACGTATGCCTTGCGGAGAGTATTTCCTATCTGAAGCATTTATCTTCCGTACATTTGAGTTTTGATATTGATTCCATGAACCCGAAGATCATGCCCGGAGTCTCCGTCCCGGTGGCCGGAGGATTTACGGTAAGTGAGGTGGAGAAGATGTTTGACGTACTGCTGCCTGCCCTTCCGATCATCGCATGCGATATCGTGGAATTCAATCATATTCACGATAAGGAGGACCGGACGGCTTCCTTTGTGTCGAAGCTGGTGAAGAAAATTCAGGATTTTTATGCTGACAGAAAGACAGCGCCAGCCGGGAATTAAGAAATTCTCTTTCTCCTATTATATGAAAAAAGAGCAGAAACGGAACAATTATAAGGAGTATATTATTAAAGCACCAGTCCAACAATCTGAACTGGTGCTTTGTCATTTCTTCATTAACTTTATTTTAAAGAATAAGCCGCCGCCACATTTTCCTCCACATCATCTTTCGTGGACTTTGCATCTGCCTTCGTCTGCACTGCGGCAAGCTGTGAAAGATTCCGTATCCGTTTTTCAACCGTCTGCACGATTGCCCGAATACGCGCTTCATCGATATACTCCTTCGCATTCTCCTCAGACAGCGTCGCCGTAATTAGTTCTCCCACATCTGCAAGACATTCAAAATCAATCCAGTCAAAGTCAGATACCAGCTTAAGCTGCTCGCTGTGGTGTTTCTTAAACGGTTTGCAGACCACATCCTGTTCCGTGCGAATCTGCGCTGCCACCTTGTCATAGCCGAGGGAAGAACCGCTGTCATAAATCGGTGCAAATCCCAGCCACTCAAGTGTCTCGGCATTTCGAAGCAATCCAAAATTGTTCAAATGCCTGTCCTCGTTGGCAATAATATAATCCAGCACAATCATCCGGTCAAAAAATGATACCGTATTTTTTATGCCCAGCGCCTCGCAGCAATTCAAAACATGCTGATATGCCGAAGTGCTGTTACTTTTTTTCTGTGTCTGAATGATTCGCCATACCGGCACAAGCTCCGTATCCTTTGTCACAAAATCCTCACACACCGAATAGGGTGCGCCCTTGCTCCACGCGATGGTATAAGGCACATGAGGAATACCGAGGCGCTCCATAATACCTGTTGCGATCACTTCATTAAAAGGCTGCTGGCGGAATGGATTGGACCCTCCCTTTACAAGGAAACGCTTTCCCTCTATAATCTTCCACCGCTTTTTCAGATTTCCGTCCGAAGTATTGTCCGGGGAGCAGAAATCAAAAACGTTTGCCTTCTTATTCGCCCCAAACAACACATCGCCCACATCTTCCGAGAAAGCATTCTCGAAAAAATTCACTTTATCCCACGTGAGGCTCAAGTCCCGGGGACAAATCCAGTATTGATCCGAGAGGCTCAGTCCATAGCAGCGTACCAGAAGCATTTTGGTAGTGGCAATCTCCAACGTCTCAAGCGCCTCCCGGATTCCCGAACGACTTGCCGGAATCGAGCGGTCCGTCCACCATTCGTTCAGTGCACCGCGATCCACAGCGCCACGCCTCATGGCAACGCCTACCGGTAAATGCTCCGGCGCATAAACGGTGGGAATCCTTTGTATAAAGCCCGTGGCGTCATCAATCTCAATCTCCGCCACAGCGATGTTCTTATGCATTAATGTGCAACGCATTTAGGCCTCACCTCATCAAATTTTACTCTTAACTTCCCACGTAACTCTTACTGTTTTAATGCTTTTACTGTATCCACAAATTTCACTCTAAACGTTTTACATAACCTATACTGTTTTACTACTCTTCAGCATGTGCCGCGTCATATTCCGCAAGAAATTCCTTCACATATTCCACATCGGACTTACAATCCAGATATTCGCTTCCATATTTCTGGCGCGTCTCATTTCCCTTCCCGGTGATGAGCAGGATCGTCTTGCCCTCGGCCTCGTCCATTGCGGCCTTGATCGCTTCTCCACGGTCCTCGATCATCACATAAGGACAATGCTGTGCCTCCACATACTGGGCGATATCCTGGGAAATCTCTTCCACCGGCTCATATCCCGGATCCTCCGCGGCCAAATACACCTTCTTTGCATACTGGCCCGCCACAGTGCCCAAATCCCGTCTGCGGATATACGCCTTCTTGCCCGGACACCCGAAAATAGAGACAATATCATAATCCGGGTACTCATCTTTGGTAGACGAGAACAATTTCTCAAAACTCAGCTTGTTATGCGCATAATCCACCACCGCAATCAGCTTCTTATCCCTGCTGGCGTAAAGCTCCATTCTTCCGCTGGAACGCGCCCGGTAAAGCCCGCTGTGCATATATTCTCTGGGAATCCCCACCAGAACCGAAGCCGCGATCACCGCCAGAGCATTCTCCACGTTAAAAAGCCCCGGCATCGTCAGCCGAAATTCCTCGTCAAATCCTTCCTCTTCAGCGCCACATGGCCGATAACGCACCATGAACACCGTCTCATGTCCGTCCTTTTGCACGTCGTATGCATATACGTCCGCCTCCGGCCGTTTGGTGCTGATGGTAAGCACTCTGCTGCTGGCCTTTGCAGCTTCCAGGATCCGCTCGGAAAAATCTGCGTCCAGATTCACAACAGCCGTATCCGCCTTCGCAAAAATCCGCAGCTTCGACGCAAAATAGTCTTCAAAATCCGGATGCTCGATGGGGCTGATATGATCCTCGGAAATATTCAAAAATACGCCCACGTCAAGCCGCATATTGTCCACTCTGTTATATTTTAACGCCTGGGAAGAGACCTCCATCTCCACAAAAGAAATCCCGCTCTCCACCGCATGGCGCAAATGCTCCTGCAATTCCACCGCTTCCGGGGTCGTGATATGGGACTCTTTTTTAATCACGCCATCGTAAATATCAATAGAGGAAATCACTGCACTTTCTTTTCCCCCGACAGCCTCCATATAATCGTCCACGATCGCTTTCATGTAGTAGGCCGAAGTAGATTTGCCCTTCGTCCCGCCGATTCCGATCACCGTCAGATCCTTCCACGGCGCATTGTTGAATTTCTCCGCCAGAGGCGGCATCGCCCTTCGGATATCGTCCACCAGAAAATACGGAACATCCTTTTTGGTGTCGTATTTCACCTCGCTGACATATGCCGTGGCCCCTTTCTCAATCGCATCGTCCAGATACTCGGCCTTAAACGCCGCGCCCTTACAGATAAACAGAGTCCCCTCCGTCACCTCTCTGGAGTCATAGGTCAAATACTCTACTGTCAGTTCTTCTTTTCCGGCAGAATAGAATTCCTTCATCATACGCAGATTCTCCAGAACCATTGCATATTCATTTAATGTGTATTTTTTCATTCCATTTGTCTCCTTATCTAAGCTGCGCCCCGGAACGCAGGATTGATTCCTCCACCAAAACGTCCATGGCGTCAATGCAATTTGCCGGAACCTGGTAATACTCTTTAAATACGGAAATCTCCGTGCACGCCAGAATCACCGCATCACACCCTTGCGCCATCAGATTCTCATAGGCCCTGTCGAACTTTCTTCTGTCTCCGGTCTTGCCGCTTTTGATATCGTCGTAAATCAAGGACATCACGTCCCTCTGCGCTGCTTCTCCCGGAGAGATGGGCTCGATTCCTCTGGCTCTGCAGGCACGATGGTAGGTCTCGGCCCGAAGCGTACCGTCCGTTCCCATGATTCCGATCTTCTTCACCCGCGGATGCTCCTCCATCACCGTGCGCACGCTCTCTTCCACCATATTGATGATAGGCACGCTCGTCGCCGCCTGTATCTCCTTCAAAAAATAATGTGAGGTGTTACAGGGGATGGCAATATTAGAAACTCCCAGGTATTCCAGGTCCTTCGCATCTTTGGTCACCGCTTTCAGAAATACGTCCTTCTCCCCTGTCAGAATCGCCGTTGTACGATCCGGCATCGTCGCATGACTTAGAATCACCATATCTATATGCTCCTGATCAGTCGCCGCCTTCGTTCTCGCAATGACTCTCGCATAGAAAAAGCTGGTCGCCTCAGGTCCCATACCGCCGATTACTCCTAATTTCTTCACCATATCCATCTCCCCTGCTGTCTTCACATATTCATACTACTGGCTCCTGCAACATTTCCAAATGGTTCAGGCACATATGCAGCACAAGACCCGATCGTTTCAAAAACATTACACTAACTATGATAATACTTCTTAAATTTTGCAAAATGGCTGAAATGCGTCTTCGTCATAGCAAGGAAGCGCCTCGGTCTGAAATCCCCCTTCATAAACACCGGATTCACCATCTTCTTCTCTTTCAGAAGTTTCCGAAGCTTGGCCAGATTCTCCTCTTCCTTAATATATTTGAACGCCACAGCCTTCGGAACCACCATCCAGAGATGCTCCTCTTTTGCCAGTTCCAGCTTCGTCTCTTTGCCGTAAACATACTCTTCCACAATATATTTTGCTACATTGAAGCCGGAGCCTGTCACATAGTAATTACTTCTCCCCTGACGGGTATTGATCTCAAAGAACTTGTATTTTCCATCCCTCTTATCATACTTGATATCAAAATTCGAAAAGCCTACATAATGCAGATCCTCCAAAAGTCCCTTGACCCGCATCATCAGCTCCTCATTCGGCTCTGTAATGATAACGGCATGATTTCCAAGACCGTGGGGGGTATGCTCCTCCAGAAGGACATGTCCAAGACACATCATCTTCACCTTACCGTTCCGGTCAGAATAGGAAGTCAGTACCCGCATGTACTCATCATTTCCTGGAATCATATCCTGAATGACCAGCTTGTCCGTATAACCCGCATCGTAAATCTCCTTGATGACCTTCTTAAGCTCCGCCATATCGGAAATCGTATACACCTTATTCTGCGTAGCAAACGGGTGCTCCCAGTATGAAATACTGTCAGACGGCTTCAGAATCACAGGAAACTGAAACTTCACTTCGATATCCATACCCATAGAGGAGTCATAGATCAGCGTCCCCGGATAATCCACCCCATGCTTCTCACATAATTTATAGAACGTCTCCTTCTGCTGAAGGCTGTTCATCAAGTCAAAATCAATATACGGCGCAATAATATTCTTCTCCAGTTCACTCTTATGTTTACTGATCAGCGCCACATAACTGTCACCGCAACCAACCAGAACGATCTTCTTGTGGGAATGCTTTCTGGCAAATGTATTTACCGTCCGCAGGAAATACTCGTCCGTATCAATCTTCGGATTCGGATGATACGTGGTGATCTTGCTGCCGTAGCTCGGCCCCGTCGCATATTTACCGAAAATATATGTCTTTACCTGGTACTGCTCGTAAAATGCACGTGCAACACTGTATGTGTTGATATCCCCGCCGAGAAGTACCGGAATGAATTCTCTGTCTTTAAACTGCATGATTAAAGATACACTCTCCTTCCGATTTTTACATGTCATTTCATTATAACTCAGCCGGGAATCCGCGTCAAGGACTCCTGCGAAATGCAGAAAATCTACCGAGATGAACGTCCACTGGACGTTCACTTAGGTATGCTTGGCAACCGAGATGAACATCCACCGGGCGTTCACTCAGGTATGTTTGCAACTAAGTTATGTATACGATTTTCTTATCTTTGCTTTAACATGACTGCCACAAGATGGCAAGTTCCGGAAAGAATTGCTTTCACTCAAAAGACAAAGGAAATACTTTCAGAAATTCCTTTACTTTCTCACCCCTTCATTTCTGTAAAGAAAAAGAGCCGCTTTCTCGACTCTTTCTCCAAACACACTATTTTCTGTTTTATTCCATATCAAGCTTTTTCAACTGCGCTTCCTGATCTCGCTCCACATAAATGACAGCCAGAATTTGAACTATGTCCCTTTCTTTATCAATCCAGAAATAAACATAATAGTTTTTTACACGCATACGGCGAACCTCTTCACTTCTCCAAGGTTCTTCCTCTGTCAATTAAATACGATCCGGCATTGTCTCAAGTCCCATAATCTCTTTTCTAATGCTGGAAATGGTATTTCTTGCCGCTTCTGGCGCTTGTAGTTCAAGTACAATATAATCAGATATTCCTTGCAAATGTGCTCTGGCCTGTCTGGTGATTTGAATGCTATACTCTTTCACTAACCAAGCCTCCGCTCCAATTCATCAAAAACTTCATCTGCATCAAAAGAATCTCCTGCTTTTGCCTGCTCTAACCCAGTTGCCATCATCTGATTAAACTGAGCTGTTGTCATCTCATCACGGACTGGCACTGCAGAAGGAAGTGTTACTGAGAACGGAATACCGTTATGAACGATAATCTGTCTATAAAACATATCAATAGCAACAGATCTCGGAATTCCAAGTCTGTCTAAAATCTGTTCTGCCTGCTGCTTTACATCTAATGCTATTCTTGTATTAACATTTGCTGTTTTTACTGCCATAATATGCACCACCTTCCACCTATATTATATACAAATGTGACGCAGATAGCAACACAAATGTTAAAGTCAATCGAATTATAGATTATCTCTGTAAAAATACAGCTACACTTTTTTCATTTTACCAAGACGAACGTCCACCGGACGTTCGCTTAGGTATGCTTGGCAACCAAAAAAAGGGCCACTGGACCTTCTTTCAGGTATGCTTGGCAACTAAGTTATGTATACGATTTTCTTATCTTTACTCTAGCCTGACAGCCACAAGATGGCAAGTTCCGGAAAGAATTGCTTTCAAAAGCTGAAAAATGCCGCAACCATCTAAATGATTGCAGCACCATTTCGCTAGTATCCCTTCCCCTCAGACGTCACTCTACAATTCTTCTTATAAAAAGCAATTCCGTATCTGACAATCTCCTTCATGCCATCTCTTCGAAGTGCGGCGTCATACTTCCTCGCCTCAATTTGCTCTAACGCTTCCGTACAGCTCTTTTCCAGATTCCCATCACCGGCATATTTGACCTCAATCACCACTCCGGTTCTATGCTGCGTCCTGATAGAAATATCACTATACCCTTCTCCCGACTCCGCATTGGACTCAATTTCCCAATTACTCTCGAATTGCAAAAGCCCAAGAAGCAAACCATGATAAAAGCTTTCCTTCCTTTCTGTCCGCACAGCCGTATCTCGGATACTGATTGATTTCCATAAATAGTCATTCAGCATTTCCTCAATTACCGCCGCCTCACCTTTAGGAAAAGCCATACAAAAACGCTCTAATTTCCCGGTATCGGCCCTGGTCTCGTCCCGAAACCATTCCTGTATCTGGCTGACAAACAATTCCCGGATTTCCTTATTAGGAATAACCAGTTCATATTCCCTGCCAGTTTTCCGCCCTTTCTGCGTCAAATACCCCGTTGTAAACAGCACACTCCAGAGATGATCTATCGTACGGTCCAACTCATTATAGGTCAGTTCCTGATTAATTACTTTTGTAATACCATCCCCTGCAATTAAGCATTCTATCTCTTTCCTGGTCCGCTGGTCAGCCCTCCCTATGAACCTCCTCACCATACCATTCCCGCTGGTATTCGACCAGAAATTCTCCGGTTCCGCTTCCGGATCAGCCAATAACATATCACAATAATTAATCACATCCCAAGGACAATAGACAGACACATTTCCAAAACGAAATCCATCGTACCAATCCTTCATCGTGTCTGCATATTCTTTCAAACTATAGAATTCCAGCATTTCCCTCACATCAGACTCGGTAAATCCAAAATACTCATCATACCTACTGTCCGTGATCGTATGCACCTTCAGATTATTCAGTCCTGTGAAAATACTCTCCTTGGAAATGCGCAGGCATCCCGTCAAAACTGCAAAATACAAATATTCATTGGTTTTCAATGCATTACCGAATAGATTACGGAGCAATAACACCATCTCATCGTAGTATCCGGCCTGGAAAGCCTTGTCCAGCGGCACATCATACTCATCTATCAGAAGAATCACCTTGGTGCCGTAGTGCTTGAAAAGAAGCTGCGACAGGATTTGCAGGCTATTTTCCAGTACTACATCTTCCATTTTGTAGCTTCCGTCCCCAAAAGATGTTAGCGCCCGATACTTCTCTCTATCATTTTCTGTCAAATGGTCGCTCGTTAATAAAAATCCGAAACGCTCCGCCTCCCATCCTACAACCATTCGAAGCTGAGCTTTACAAGATTCAAAATCGAATCCATTTATTCCTTTTAGCGAAATGGAAATGACCGGGTACTTTCCCATATATTCCTCGCACAATTTCTTTTCCTGCGAGATTTTCAACCCGTCAAAGAGCGACCTATCTCCACCTATTTCAAAAAATGCTTTCAGCATACTCATATTCAACGATTTACCAAAACGCCGGGGGCGGGTAAAAAGATTCACTTCTCCCCAATTGCGCAATAAATCAGCAATGAACATCGTTTTGTCTATATAATAGAAATCATTAGTTCTAATCTTTTCAAATCCGTCAATGCCAATTGGAAGTTTCTTCAATGTATTCACACGCCCTTTCCAAGGATATTTTGCTTTCACCATGTATTTATTATATGCAAAAAAGCCGTAAAATTCAATGAAGAATCTTACGGCTGGTCATTCACTATGTAAAGTATTTTTGCATCTATGCTCTTTTTACAGTAGATTTACTTTCTTTCGGGATGTTTAACCTTTTAATAATTAGGTTTCCATCTTTTTTTCTCTGTTTGATTTCTATACTGGTTACTAATCTGATCCGTTACTCCACGTGTTGGTAAAGGGACAAATAATCTTACTTTCATCCCTGATGCGGCAAAGTCTTCATAAAGATTCGTTGAAAGATAGAGGCTTGCTGCTACTTCTGGCTCGTAGTATGCACTGTATGCTAGTAAATTCATCGTATTCATTCCCTTACAATACTATATGAACCTGCCTGATATATGAATTCACCGTATTCCACGGCATAATCCACCTGATTGTGTTTCGTTGAACGATATAGTGCCTAGTTTTCCGTTTCTGCCAGTTCCCGCAGCTTTGCGTTTTCTTTGAGTCTGATTGCATATTTGCAACCTTTATCCTCAAGGACTTCGTATAGCTGAGGCGATGCAAAGCCACTGCCACCGCGCAGGTATAATGGAATATCCGGAAAGTCTTCCAAAAGCGATTTCATAAACAGGTCTGCATCCTTGCTGCAATACTGTGTACCATCCCGCAGCTGTGCTTTCAGCAGGTCTCCGGTCAAGCCGTCATAACAGAGCAGCGGATGATAGCCATGTGCCTGATAATGGTAATTAAATCCTTCTCCTTCCTGCCTGCCATAGGTGTTGAGAAGAGTGGAATCAATATCAAAGAGCATGAATTCCGGCTTCTTAATGGAGTAGACAATTTTTCGGAGTTCCCTGATGATGAGATTGAGCAGCACCAGTGTATCTCCATCCATACGGTTAAAAAAGTGGGACAGAGTGGGCTGTGATGAAAGCGCGTCTTTCTCCAGAATGGCAATCATAACAGGTTCATTGGTTAATTCATCAGCGCAGTCATCTTCAAAATAGGCGCTGATAATCTGGTAAATAACCTGCATCAGATTGGCATCATCTTTATGGATGCGCAACCATGCAGAATCATTGGTTTAAACAAACGTCTGATGAGTTAACAGCTCCCAGTTTAAACAGGAATTCCTTGAAGAGAAGAAGCCCTGCATCGGAGGACAAATCTCCTCCATCGAAATTTATTTTAATCTGGGTATTGCTTTCTAAGCGAATGGTGTGTAAACTATCCATAAAGAGACCTCTTTCTTTGGTTGAGTTTTGATTCGACACCTAAATTTTACCATAGATAGTGGTCTTTTTCCATTCACTTAAAAGGTGAAAAGCAATATTCAGTTAAAATACAATAACTATGCGTTTTTCAACTCCTCTTTCTATTGTAGGTGTTGTGGGTGATATGATTGTGTGGATCAAAATCGAAATCTACCCATACATTATCATCAATTCAGATTATTATCCAATTAATTCTGCTCACTTATTAATCACACAATCTCCCTGGCCCTGCCAAATCTCACATACAGCCCATACCCCACGACCCTCCCGACCGTGTTGTTTAAGATATCGTCAAACTCAAATAGACCGAGCTTGAAAACAAGCTGGCAGAACTCTATGAGGGCTGATGCACACAATCCGAAAATGATAGCTTTGAGCCACTGTGACACTCCACACTGTGACCGCTCACCCTGTGACGAACCGCACCTCTGCGTGTCCCGCCATATATCCAGCCCATTGGAAAAAAAGCATAATATTATCGAATATTTGCACCCACCAGCCGTATGCCCATTTAACGCCAGCCTGTATTCCCACAGGAAGGAAAGCTCCATCTTGTATTCTGTGCTCGCCGTGCATCCTAATAAAGTGACGTAAAGAAGGATCAGCGTGTAAATCACAGAGGAAACTATGAGGTAGCGTTTATTGTGGCGGCTGCCTTTTAGGAGCACAGCTATGATCAGCCAGATGGCGATTATAAAAATGTATGTTTCTTGTTTTATGTTCCATAAAATCTGTAAATGCACATCTTTGTTCGTCCTTCTATATTGTTAACTGTGAACGTGAAACCCAGGTGGTTAGTAAAGTACTATACACACAATTCACAAAATATTTTTCCAAGTTCATTTGCCATCACATGACGTTCCGTTTTGCTTTGACCCGCACTCCCAATTTGCATTGACATTACAGCGGAATCGACCAGTCCTAACGCTATCAGGCGGTCGACCCTATATACTTTGCACGTTGTGGTGTTCCTTACTTCTCCACTATTTATCTTATACAAAAGCTCCAAATCAGAAATAAACATCCTACTGATCACATCTGATAATTCACAGAAATCCTCCCACGTAATCTGCTCCGCAACGTAGGCTTTATAAAACTTCCCTAAAAGCTCCGATCTTTTTATATCTACATTAGAATTCAAAAGAACAATAACTCTGCCCAACTCTTCTTCTGCATATTTAGGTTTGTCTTGTAATTTCCTTTTATACTTTTCGATTTTCTCTTGAGGTATTTTCTTTTTGTTGAATGCATCAATAAACCGCAATGTCTGTTTTAACAAATTTCTATCATGAATGTTCTGGGCCGTTTTCCCTACCCCTACTAAAAGTCCAACTATGGGAATACTCTTTGCAACGCCATCGTCCAATAATGAATCAATGCCAAGCTCAATAAGGTCACCACAGGCATCACTCAGTGATGGATCAAACAATGTCGTTTCCAATGCCGGTACAATTTGGTCCATGTTTTCATCCCCCTTTGTTTTAGATTTCTTTCTGCCACACCATTTTATCAGCCACTCCTGTATAGGATGTAAAGATTTTTCACCCTGTACATACTTTGCATGCAACGCTGCCCACACATCACTGCAATCTATTCATGATGACTTTTCCAGGTGTGGTTGGCAATCACGTCGCATCCATCAGCATATAATGAACGCTATCTATGCGATTCCCATCTTTATCATATAATGTAATATCAAAATGATTAGAATCAGGTCGAACATCGAAAGTTCTGCTGTAATCATAGGAAGTAATAATTTCCTCTACTGTCCCACCGTCATCTCCTTCATATATGGTATGGGAGATTACGTCCGTCCCATTATCTATAATCTCACTACTATTAACACCTTCTTGTTCAAGTTACACAGGTGCTTTTCCATCTATTCCATCAGAATTCCGAAATTGGCAAAATGCAATATAAATCTCTTTTGCTTTCATCACTTACCTCCCATAAATCGCCTTAGTAATTTCTGTATAAACATTTTGGTTTTGATCCTTAAACATGTTTTCCATCGTAAATATCCGCAAACAGAATGTGCCCATATCATAACATCATTTCGTCCCAAGCGCATACCTGGTCATCTTCTTACATTCTTCAATCATGGCTTGCACATTCTCTGCATCTGTTATATCCTTTATCTCTATTGGACTGCACAAAATTCTATCTCGGTCAATCTTAGGTGACACACTATGGATACCTACAGAGTATCCATAATTCCGGTATCCCTTGCATCCAATAATTGAAGTACAGATATAAACTGTGGATTTTCTGCCTAATGATTTATAGATTTCGGCGGTACCTTCAACGATATCCCCGATAGCGCCGATGAACTCGTGGCTAACCAACCACTCTTCTTGACCCACTTTCTGCGTACACAAATCCATCTTCAATTCCACACTACCATTATTAAACAGCCTTAATAACTCAAAATCCCTCAATCCATCATCCGATGGAAACCAAACGCCATCCACATTAGGAACCATCATGCCCCTTATGTAATTATTCAATTCAATTGGAAGCGGTAGTTTCCCTGTCTTACCCCAATCGCACATTGGGACAAAGTCAGCCGGATTCATGAACGATGCCGGAACAACATGGATGACACCAAACATACCCTCGTTATCCTCCAAGATTTCCGACAACCGCTCCAGTCTGAATCTTTTTATCTCACTGGACAACGAGGCCGCATACAAAAAATCATTACTGATCTCTGAATAACTCATTGCACTCTTACGATTGCCGTGGCGGACAAAGAATCTGAAAACAGTCTCATCCTCTACGGTCATATATGGTTTAAATATCCCTTTTTCAATATGAACCACCACGACATAGCCATTATCTACTGAGATAAAACTAAACTCCACAGCTGGCACAGATGGTTGGATGGGGAGCAACGCATTACGAAGATCCAATTCGAATTTGTCCGTATTCGCAATAGATATCGGCATAATTTTCGCTGCAACACCGTTTCTCTCCGATATTCCAAATATCAAATCTCCACCGTCCGCGTTAGCTAATGAACACACATCGTTTCGGAATTCGTCTTTTGCCTTTGCTTTCTGCTTTCTATCTTCTGCTTCCAGGAACTCGAATGTACGCTTAAAGTCCAGTGTCTGGCTTTCTCTGAAATCATCGTTACTAATCAATGCTGTAAGATCGTCTGCCGTCCATTGTTTAAATGTTTTATTATTAATTACCATACGCTTGTACCACCATAAATAATGTTCTCATTCCAGAGTTACTCCGAACTCGACATCATTAAACCCAAAATGTTTATACACCGTTTCACTATTCTACGCCTTTATAAATCCTGCTTTTACCACTCCGCAATTTCAACCTGATAGCCACGCTCCTCCAGCAAGGTCTTAAATCCGGGATTCTCTCCTACATCCCAACGGTTCAGATACCATGTGACATCCCCCGGATTGCTATGTTTCTCTATCTCATCCAGATAGACCATATCTGCATCAGAAAACGAAAAGCCATAGGAATAGACCGCTTTCACCTGATCCGGCCTGCAAAAAAAATCACCATGTTCCATGATCGCCTGCTGTGTATCTTTCTGTAGATAACGTTTCAGCACACCCAGTTCGTATTCAGAACCCACTTCATTAATTAACTGTTTTCTATATCAGATTCGTCTCCATGACCGAAAAGGATTGATTCCTCACTTCCATCCACAGTTCCGTGAATCTGGCAGATTCCATCTTCTTGAACGTCGTATAATTTTTGCAGCGTATACGTATAATTAAAGCATAGGAATGCCGTTTTCTCCATATCCTGTCCAGTCAGAAGTTTCTTGATTCCGTTTCTTGTCTCTTCCGTGTGCGTATTTCCCGCCGCATCCTCATAATTGATTACGGAAAGCCGCTCCTTGACCCACCTGTAAAATAAGTGCTTCATTTCCTCAAAAGTGTATCTCAATCCTGATGCAAGCTGACCATTGACTTCCGCATCATTCCACATATCATTATCGTTGCCTTCATAATTAATTACCCTTAAGTCGAATCGCAATCTCTCATAAAGCTGGAATCCCAAGCATGATTCCAAATCCCCCCAGTTCCCGCCAACCGCCATATCAATCACCTGAACAATGTATGTTGCGACCTCGTCTGGATCATACCGTTCACCGCCGTCTGGTAACTGAGTGGATTGCGGAACAAGAGAAGCGGAATTCTCCTCTACGTTATATTGCCCACACACAAAAGCACGGAAACAGGCATAGGAAGTCGACAGCTTATGTGCAGTATCAAAACCGTTGACGATTAGGAATAGAGTTGTTGGGTTTATAGGGTTCATAGTGATTCCTTTTTTAATTTGAAACACAATATCAGATGTGGTTAGTTTAGCACCCTCATCGTAATAGTAAAATGCTCCTCGGTTCTTTTCCTTCCAGTATATCCGCAATCCTTTCGCTTGTAAAGCCATCCCCGTAAGGATTCGATGCATGAGCCATAACATTATAGCTGTCCTGATTTGTGAGCAGCTCTGAAAACGTATTATAAATTACATCTTCACTCGTACCGACCAGCTTCAGAGTCCCAGCGGCAATCCCCTCCGGTCTCTCCGTCGTATCACGCATAACCAATACCGGTTTTCCAAGGCTCGGTGCTTCTTCCTGAATACCGCCAGAATCTGTGAGAATAAGGTAGCTGCGCGATAAAAAGTTATGGAAGTCCAGCACATCCAGTGGTTCAATGATTCGAATCCTGTCGCTGCCCTTCAGTTCCTCATCCGCCGCCGCCCTCACAACCGGATTCATATGAATGGGATAAATCGCTTTCACATCGGGATGCTCATCCATCACACGACGGATCGCCCGGAACATATGATGCATCGGCTCGCCTAGATTTTCTCTTCTGTGTGCTGTGATCATAATCAATCTGCTGTCCGCCACCCAATCCAGATGCTCATTCTTGTAGTCATCTCTCACTGTGGTCTTCAGTGCATCGATTGCTGTATTGCCGGTTACATAGATAGTTTCCGGCTTCTTTCCTTCTTTCAAAAGATTATCCCTCGACAGAGCTGTCGGTGCGAAATTATACTGGCTGATACTAGACACAGCCTGACGGTTAAATTCCTCCGGGTATGGAGAGTAGATATTATAAGTGCGCAGTCCCGCCTCCACATGGCCCACTGGAATCTGCAAATAAAAACACGCCAGTGCCGTTACAAACGTTGTACTCGTGTCACCATGCACCAGAACAACATCTGGCCTCACTTCTTCCAGAACCGCTTTGATACGGTTTAAGATGTTAGTCGTGATATCAAAAAGTGTCTGCTTGCCCTTCATAATGGAAAGATCATAATCCGGCACCACATTAAACGCAGTCAGAACTTGATCAAGCATCTGTCTGTGCTGGCCTGTGACGCAGACCACCGTTTTGATAGATGGACGAGTTTTCAATTCATTAACCACAGGGCACATTTTTATCGCTTCGGGTCTTGTGCCAAAGACCAGCATTACTGTTTTCATTATCATGTTACCTCCTAAGATTATGGAAATAGTATTTTCAAACAGAATAATCGTATATAGTTGCTTACATCTGCAGACTACTTTTGGGTTACGATATCTATTTGTATCCAGTTGTCTTTCGTATTACTAATACCATGAACAATACGATTTGGCACAATTTTCTTATACTGCACCGCATAGAGAGATTCCATTATTGAAAACTGCCATGAACCTCGAATTTGCAGGGTATATTCTTGTCCATAAATAATAACTGTATCTTGAACTTTTTCAATTATACGTCCTGGAAAGATAGGCAAGGACAGCGAACATACAGCACTCATATCGCTCACTAGGTCATAGATACATATTTTATTATTCTGATAGATATCAATAGTCCTTTCATGAGTAGCATTACCGAACGTCAAAAAATATGAACATTTACCATTAAGCTTTATTGCGTTTTGTTCTTTTATAGATGCAATTGAGCATCGCGCCGTAGAATTCCATTGGAATGCCTGAGCGAGATCTGTAGGTACACGGCGTTGTTCCAGGTTGTCAATTGAAACTGTAGAATGATTATTGACCGACCGTAGTGCATGTCTAATGTCCAAATTACCTGTGTACTCGCCTGAACCTGGATCAACAATAAACTCTTCGCCCCCAACAGCAAAGCAAAAAGACAACAAGTCATTATGTGCATGCCCAGCTTTGTTAAATGACTCTGGAGTCATTCCAGAAAAAGTCAAAAAGACATTGTCATTTTGAACACGAATACATTTGAAGTAAGGGTATTCGCATATATCCCCGCCCGGGCGAGAAAAGACAGTATTATCTACCTTTGTATTTACTGGAGCAAAAACATAATAGCCATCCTGCCTATTTGGATAAACTATTTTTTCATCTGTTACTATTGATACAAGGTTGATAAACGAGTCATGATCTCGCGTATTTTCAGTTGAAAGTTGAAACACTCTTCCACTATCATTATCTCCCAGCTGGGGGACAAGACCATTTGGCATTCTTAGGTCAAAGGAGAACTGGCCCATTTTATGAAGCCTATTTTTTTCATTATTCGTTAAAGAATAACCTAATTTACTCTGCGCAATAACAGAAAAAGAGAGGATTTCGCCAACTAAGCGGTGGTACGACACAGATCCTTCAAAATGAGCCCCATCTGGTAAGACCTGCCTCATCAGTTCCTGAGAGATCATCTTTTGCGCATACGCTGAGCACTCAATTGCTCCTGGCAAGAACGGCATTGCCGCACTCGTACCCGCTAAACCTAGAATATCTGCCAGCAAATGATTCCCACCGTCTTTTTCATTCTCTAAATTTCGACGGATATGATTCATATGCTCATAAATAATTATAACAAGTAAACGTTTGAAGTTCTCATCAAATAATGCGGAATCCTGAATTAATTCGCATGCGAGGATAATATTTGAAATTCTAATTCCCACTTCCATTGACACATTCCAATTTACCCCGTCTCCAACAGGGCAGCATTCGTGAAAATCCCGAACAATATCTATTATCTTTCTAACGTATTTTTCATCTTTTGATGCTCTATATCCGAGTGCAAGTGAGAACAAGGACTGCATTCTTGATATTTCCCAAGGGATTTTAATATCTGTTCCTTTATCAGTGACCTGATGCCTCGCATCCATATAAAAGCAACTTTGATATACGTAATTTGTAAAAATATCTTCAGTCCACCGGTAGTGCCCACTATTTAAATCATACATCCCCTTCTGACGAGAGTTCAGTATGATCCATTCATTGCTAAAGGAACGCTCTCCTTCTTCTAAAATAAATGTTTTAAGCTCTTTATTTGATTTGATTAAATCATCTATCTCTTCCAAACTTCTCTGCAAATAAACATTAAGTTTATAATTAGGAGATATGGATTTGCCCACACGGTTAGACTTATTCTCTGCATGCTTAGGAATGTACTTATACTGCAACTTTCCTATAACATACTTCATTTTAATCGATGCATGCGTATATACTTTATCTATTGTTTTTTTTAATGTCATTATGAGACTCAATCTTTCACACTTCTTCTTTATGCGTTATCAAATCGAGAGAACAGCCCCGACCAATTCTCCTTTGCCGATTGCCAACTCATACATTTTTTTAGATTTGCAGAGGCGATATAACTGCTGTAGTCTGTCTTCTGAGTTAATACCTGAATTAAAATATCAAAAAGTTCTTCATAGCTATTAAATCTAAGATATTTAATGCCAAATTCCTTATACTCCGGATAATCAAGCCACGCAGCATTAACAAGAACCGCACCAGCATATAATGCCTCAAGTACACTTGCGGATAAGCTATCTGTTGTTTGAGCATTTATGAAAAAATTAATACCACTCCACATTTCAGCCATGGCATCATTATCCATGAAATGTGTCGGAAGATTATATTTTATGCCTGTTCTATCAAGCTTCAATTTAACCTCCTCAATATATTCTTGAGTTGCTGCGTACGTCATTGGTACAACTAACTTTATCTCTTTTTTTAAGTCACTTGGTATTTTATCAAAAATGTTAATAACATCAATGTGATTATGCTCCCGGACTCCACTATATCCAATGCAAAAGCAATTATTTGATAATGCAGGATGTTTATCATTCTTGTAATTGTCTAAACTTTCAAATGCAGATATGCCAAATCTAATAATCTCGAATTCTGTATCAAGCGGATACTTATTCTTCATAGCCTCAGCAAGTGTGCTACTGCCAACAACTATATAATCTGGATCAGGAATAAGCGCGCGATTAATCCATAGCTGTAACTTATTTTTTCTTAACAGATCACTTCCGGTATAATACAATATAATCTTGCTGTTTGAAGACCTAATTTTTTTACATATCCGTAAATCTCTATAGTTTACAAACATATTTATAATGACATCGTACGTATCCCAATGATTTCTATTTACAATACGAGAAGAACTGCTTATCACCCGCAAAAACGGAATTCGCCCTATTATCCCCCTTGCTTTGACCTCTTTATTTATCGTTATGCTATTTCCAAGATAAAAATCTTTATACTTACAGTTTTGTACATTTCCCAACACAGTAATGCTATGACCGAGAGGAAGAAGTACATATTCAATATATTCTTTTACCCATTTGGAATTAATATTTCCAAGTACTAAAGCCTTCATATTTGCTCCTTCTTTTCTTTCGTTCTAAAAACATAAATTAAATACGATGTGCTAATAAATCCTGACACGATTACCGTAATAAGTGTTGCTAAAGCCGCTCCAATCGACTCCCATGCGCGAATCATAAATACGTTAAGTATAGTGTTCATTGCACTAGCAAATATCGAAACTAATAAATTAAATTTCAGCTTTCTTTGTGTTATTAATAGATTCCCAGCTATTGATCGAAAAGTTGCCGAAAAAAAGTAGCTACAGCTAAGAATTCTGAAAGGCACTAAAGCATCAAGATACTGTTTTCCAAAAAACAACACAATTATTGGTTTGGCAAAAGCTACCATGAAAACTGATACTGCAAGATTAAACAATCCCCAGAAAAGCATTATATGCCTGTAATTTTTGAGAAGCCATTCTTTATTATCCTTGTTTCTTGCAAAATAAGGATACAAAAATACCATTACCGCTTGTGGAATAAACTGAAGAGCAGTTGGAATATTGGTGGCAATCTTATATGAAGCAATTACCTCACTATCTATTACAAAATAGCCTAGAACAAAAATATCCAAAAGATACATCAATTTGCTCAGCCCATTATTGACCATAGAAATTGAAGCAATTGAAAATAGATTTTTTCTTGTTTCGTGTGGAAGCGAACAATTAGAAAAATTAATTCCCACACCAAACTTTTTTGACGTTATAACTATAGAAACAATGTGTGCAGTATAGGCTGCCAGAACCAAGCCAGGTGATTTCAATAAATAAGCCAAAGCACAAGACAGTATGAATATCAATATACTGTTAAGCGTATTTATTGTTGAATACTCTACATTTCTTGTGTTAATACGTAAATATGTAAGTTGTAATTCATTTACCAAGACTACGATGGGCAACCCAGCCATTAGTGCAAATAAATTGCCTGCACCTTCGAAATGTATAGGAATAAACAAACCAACAATAATAATAAGTACCGCAAGAAAAATATTGACGACTAAACCAAACCTCAAACTAAAGCGATACAGACGCTCTTTTTCTGAATCATTCGTTGTTTCACTACCCAGTTGCAAAAATGCAGACATTATCCCCATTCCACTAAGAATCAGGAAGAAGGAATAGAGATTATGCGCATAAGAATATACTCCATACTCTGGCTTGCTTACAATGCGTACAATAACCCATGTACTAGCAAACCCAATTATTTTATTAATAGTGCTTGATCCAAAAATATGAAAGAAGCCTTTTTCCTTCAGTCTGGTCAATAGTTTAAAAAGCATCTTCATTATATTATTCATTTTTCCCACTCTTCATTCTTTTATAAAAGTCTAACCCTGTTACCAATATTATTCACATATGAGAACATAAGTAGCCATAAAGGCAAACTACTGAAACTATGTAGCATCAATTGGAAATTATTACAAAAAACTCCCATAGCGACCATGGTCACAATACTTATTATTGCGTAAACCTGCGCCAAATCGCTAATTGAATATATTTTTCGTTCAAACCACCCCAGCAATTTGACATTTAAAATAACAAATACCGGTTCAAGAATCCAACATAATACATCCCCGACATATAAAGCAGCGAGACTATGGTTTGGAATTATATAAGCCAGCCCGCGAATTGAAGAAACATACAGTTCAACAGAACTGAGATTACTGGAAACAGAATTTAATATAAATCTTAAAAATGGGAGTGTTGAAAAAGGGTCAAAACTCTTCACTACATCCTTTGCAAAAGTCATAAACGACATAGATTCACGCATTACATCATAATTCATATGCGCATTAGCTATAATTGATGGACCTGTAGTATAAAGCTCTGCCATCTTAGAATAATCAGAAATATTTACTGATGAAAAAGAAGAGCCTGCCTCGTAGCGCAGTGTGCCCTCCATAAATACAAAGGCCACCAATACTACTCCTCCTACCCCAAAAATAACTCCAAGCATCTTTTTACTTTTCGGAAAAGCATAGCTTAACACAAAAAAAGTCGCAATCACTAAAACAGCTAAATCAGTACGTTCTCTATACTCAAAGAGCATTGTATTCATAATACCTAATGCAAGCGCGATAATAACTGGAATACTCTTTTGAGAAGTCCTGTCATAAAGATATTTCATTCCTGAGATTAAAACTAAAAACAGCGCCGTTTTTACGATATTAAACGCCATCATATCGTATCCATACACACTTTCATGATTGTCAACTCTATAAAACCATGTGGAGAGATGTGAAAAAATATTATCAATATGCCCTCTCATGACCACAAGACCTATCAACAAAACTACAAACCCAAAACCAGACCATGATAGATGAAAAGTAATAGAGTCGGGGTCGTACTGATTATTAATTATAGCTTGTTCTTTTTTTCTAAGATGCTTTGGCCAGACAAATTTTATAACAATCATCGTAATTAGTAATTCAAATACTTCAACAATCACTGCATAAAAATAGTCGCTATCATTTGCATGGATTGTTGAAACAGTAGATTGACTAACGACAATCAGTACAGGAGATACAATATATCTAACAAATGCAGAACCGTATAATATAATTAATCCAAAACTGTTCCTACAATAAGAATACTCCTGATAGAAGAATAATATTGTGACTGCAAAAACTAGGGGAAGTAAAAATAGCAACGACAAACCGCTATTTGGAACTTGACTGACCCCTATATAAATTGAAACTATAAAACACAATGAAGCTAGCAGTAATGCTCTAGGTGGAACCTTCGTTACTTCCATTTTCTCCCTCACAGAACCAGAATAATATATATAATTTAATTATTCCAATATAGTACTAATAACGTGCAATGAATTCATTTCGGTAAATGGCATCCACTGCTCATCTGACCCCATAATTTGTTTTATACAGGTTACTATATCTTCTGAATTATTTTTGCACGTATAATAACGATTAAATGAACAAATGAAATCATGCATTTCATCGGTGTGGTCGCCATCCTCAATCACTAGAATGGGTCTATTATATGCCGCATAGTGATATAGCTTTCCAGGTATTTGCGTACCATTTTTGTTTAAAATGCACACGAAAAGATCAGTTATATCTTCGAAATCACTAATGTCACCTCGAGGATAAACTTCAATATTATTCGTATTCTTCAATGATAGGTCAGAGTTGCCTACAATCTTTAAATCTATCAATTCTTTCATATTCTTACCCGCATCATATAAAGGAACTATGTTTCTGATATTGGATGGATATGCACCATAATACCCCACTGTATATTTTCCACTTCTTGCGGGAAGGATTCTCTCTTCCAAATAAGCTGTAGGAGTAAAAATCATCTTTTCTCTTAGCTTCGGATATAGCCTCTGCTCTTCTCTTAAGGTAAACGGGGAAGTATATACTATCTTATCCGCTATGCCAAGAAATCTTTTCTCTATGTTTTTATATACAAACGCCGGATAGATTGATTTAAGTGTTATATCTCCATACAGTGGATCACCCCAGTACTCTATAAGCTTATTACATTTTAGTCCCTGTTTGATTAGTTTTTGTGCTGCAATATGTGTCGTTTTCGGATCTGATACTGCAAGCACATATTCATACTCACGCTGTGGCAGAATATCAATCTTTATTTTCTTAGCAATTGACGTTGAATAGTCAAACACTGAAAAAGTATGATACAGCTTGCGAAGAAAATTCACAATTTTTTGCTTTAGACTATTGTTGGAATAGGCTACAAGAGAACTATATGTTCTGTTCGGATTAGCATAAATAACATTCACCCTGTCCATAAAGTCATATTCTTTTTCACTCAAAACATGCGATGCGCTTGCCTGAAGCGTAAGCAGATCTACTTTGAACCCTTTCTCCACAAGTCCCTTCACTGCCGCTAAAGCCCTCATCATAGATGAGTTTAATCCCCTGACTGGGGAAAGCTTAATCACAAGGACACGATTATTGTTTACCATTTTCAATTCCTTATCTTTCTTATACTATATTTTCTAGTTCCTTCATTGTAGCAAAACTACTTTGGCTTTCCTTGTATTCTTTACATTTATTAACAAATATAAGCCGATACTGCGAATCATCTTTCATGCGACGCATAACTTGTATTAAATCATTTTTGTCCTCGTGCGATACCGAAACCCCAACGCCATATTGCTCAACTAGTTCTGATACATAGGTCCCTTTTGCTACAATTATCGGAAGCTCACAAATAATCGATTCATACAACTTATTAGGCAATGCTATTCTAACATTTGGATTGTCGGCATCATAAACTGAGAATACGCAATCTACCTTTCCATACAATTCAGCAATCTCAGTGTCATAATTATATTTTCCAGTGAAAATAATATTCTCTCTTCCTTCACAGTATTCTCGTATCTCATCGTATTCAGAAGATGTACCACCTGCCCCGGCAAATAGAACGCTAAATCCAACTTCATCTGCCACATCAACAAGCATCTTCATCTGCTTGAGATATCTTATCCCACCTATAAAACCAATTGTAAATGCACCGCCTTCTTTTTTCTTATAGTTGCTAAAGACCTCTGTATCAGGAGCATTAGGTATAAATAGCATTTTCTCTTCCGGTATCATATTTTTATAGTGCATGTCATAAAATTTGGGTGACGTAACTACTAGATAGTCTACATTCTCGAACGCCGTCTTTTCTTTTTTCAGAAGAGCATTCGTAATTATCCTATCAATTGTTTTTTTCGGTTTTACAATATAGTTTTCCCTCAGATCAGCGACTTCAAATATTATTTTGACGTTATGATCTCTTTTATATTTTCCTGCGATTATCAGTGAATCCAAACCTTCAGCATATATGACATTAGGCATTATTTCTTTTAGTTTATCAAGTGCCTTCTTCTGGAAATCCTGAGATACTACATACCGTTTTATTATATGTTTTGCACTTGGCAAATCAATGTCAAAAATAATATGTTCGACATCCTGGATCGGTTCCCAAATATTCTGACTTGATCTTCTTGTACAGATTACTTTTGTTTCACCAACATGCTTAAAAACGGCAATACGCTTATTTATTCTGGGATTAGGAATATGCGTTAGTAAAAAGCAGGTACGCATTGCCCTCACCTCGTTTAGCATTAATTCAATTACTGGATAAAGCGCTTCATAGGAACAATCATCAAGCCGCATAACACAAACCTCCTCTCGTATTCAAAAAAGGTTTTCGTATGCCATCTGCAAATATAAAATGTATGTCTCTTACAAAAAAACTATGTAGAAGACTTACCCCCCCCCCGGAAAGATATATTCTTCAACAAGTCCCATACAGATACATCAATTCTTCTAATGACCTTTGCCGGGACACCTGCCACTATGCAATTATCCTCTACATCTTTGTTTACTACTGAATTTGTACCTACTATAACATTGTTTCCAATGTGGATATTTCCAATGATTCTAGCGCCCGCAGAAATATATACATCGTTTCCAATACTCGGAAAATCTTCTGGATCGAGAGATCGACCAATCGTGGAATTCTGTCCAATTATTACTCTGTCTCCTATTTTTGCTCTACTGTGAATGACACAGCCTATCCCACCATATGCAAACTTGGATTCCTTGCCAATCTCAGCCGTATATGGCACAACACTGTTAAATAAAAGAAAGGATATTCCTTTGATTATTTTTGGAAGGACAGGAATGTGATGCACATACATCCATCTCCCAGTACGATATAGTCCAATAGCATTCATAATAACCCTCCACCTATAGCATGTCCTTGTACAAAATATTCATATATCTCCTGCACAGAATTATTTTAATTTATTATGTTATTTTTATTCCTGTATTTCTCCGCACCCACGCTTATCCGATTGTTTGAACATGATTTTTAGCGGAGATGCCGGAGAATAAACTTTGTTAAATGTGGTACACGCCGGGGAAATCGATAATGTTATGGCAATCCAAAATAACCTTGTCCTTTAACTTCTCAACATTCTCTTTGATTTCATTATGCTTAACCATAATAACGACAATGTCACAGGCATCCAGGAACTCATCTAAGCTGTGATACTGATTCGCAACAACATCCTTTTCAATGAAGGGGTCATATACCTTCAAACCGGGTGCTAGGTGGCACTCCTGACTCTCAAGTAACTGAAGTGTGGGGGATTCCCGCATATCATCCACATTTTCTTTATATGTAAGGCCGTACAAGCCTACACGGGTAATGTCTGTCAGTCCAGTCTCCTTCATAATCTCGTAAATCCGGTTAAGCACGAAGTCCGGCATTCCATCGTTAGTTTTCATAGACTCATCAATAACCTTGGCCAGAGAGGGATAATCACCCACAAGAAACCACGGATCAACTGAGATGCAATGTCCACCCACACCAGGACCGGGCTGAAGGATGTTTACACGCGGATGCATATTACAAATTCTGATAATTTCATACACATCCATATTGTCATGGCGACAAATTTTAGCAAGCTCATTTGCAAAAGCAATATTAACTGCACGGAAGGTATTCTCCACAACTTTCGTCATCTCAGCCGTCTTGATGTCCGTGACTACGATATCACCCTGACAGAAGGAAGCATACAACTCCTTCACTTTTTCACCGATAGTTTTATTATCAGCTCCGATTGTGCGGTTGTTGTGCAGAAGCTCATAAACCATGTTCCCTGGGATGATACGCTCTGGCGCATGAACAAGGTTTAAATCCTCGCCAATCCTAAATCCGTTTTCTTCAATTACCGGACGAACGAACTTCTCAATCGTTCCAGGGGAAACCGTAGACTCGATAACCACAGTAGCTCCCTTCGGGCAAACCTTCATAACATCCTTCACGGCAGCGACTACATAGCATGCATCAACCTTTTTGCTGAACTTATTGTAGGGTGTTGGGACAGATATGATGTAGGTATCCGTTACCTGGTATTCTGTGGTGAACTTAATACCAGCCTTTACTGCGGCATCGAAAAGATTCTCCAACCCTTTTTCTTTAAAGGTTGTATGACCGGCATTCAAGGTTGCGACAAGCTCCTTGTTATAGTCCGTACCGACCACTTCAACGCCGTGTGATGCCATCATAAGGGCAGTAGGAAGTCCAATGTAGCCAAGTCCAATTACGTTAATCATTTTTTACTCTCCTTTACAATTGCAATTGTTGTTTTATTTTTTACTCCTGCCTGTCCTGTGATAGACAAGCAATTTGTGCTATCTTTTCTGAGATAATAGAGGCTTCTCTGACCTGTATCTAGAGCTATCTGACCAGTACTGCTGATCTCACACAGTACCTTACCGCCGTTTAATAATCTAGCCTTTTCATCAACCAGAATGATTTCACATGGTGTGTGGAATAATATTTTATAGTTCTTATCAACTAGGTCCGAAATCTCATACGATGCACCGACCTGTTTGATTTCTCTTATGTGCTTATAGCCATTAGCAGATATCATCATTCCTTCAAAGCACGAATCTCCACACGTTTTCAGCTTGCTTCTACACCAATCATAAATCAAAAATGAACCTTTTGAATTCATCTGCGAAACACTGTCTACTACAGCTGTATTGTGGCTTTCATTCTTTACTAGCTTTCGGCCTTCTTCGCTTGCATAAGAATAAGTTCCCCCATCGCATAGGACATTTACCCCTCCTACCCACAGGTCAAGGTGTAGCTGATCCATATGTGCCGGCCTAGATGTGTAGTCATTCAAAACTACCATCGCCCAGGAATCTTGTCCTCTTATCGTGAATAATCCGGCATTGACAAACTGCGATGAGACCTTATCTGCCTTTAAGGTTGCAAAATCATGAATATTCTTCCCTCCTGCAAACCATAGAAGTTCTTCCTGATGTTTATCTGCGTCATACAATTGCTCCCCTGTGATAAGAGTATAAGCTGTATTGATGACTGGTCTAAAATCTCGGTAGCCACAGGATGTAACAGGAAACACAAGAGCTCCATCATTATTTCCGTAGTTTGGAACATCCCAGCTTTCGTCCTGACACTGATACATCAAATAAGCGGCGTTCTTGATCTTATCTTTGCTATGGGAATTGATGTCTTTATCGGTCTTCCTTGCGATACTTAAAACACACTCTAGATCTTGAAGCGCAAGGCGTTGGTAGTTAAATGAAAACTGTCTATAGCCTCCATCATCTGTAAACTGCTCGTCTATAACTTCATCCAGCAACTTGTATGCCTTGCTCAACTGCCTATCAGCACCGCAACACCAGGCGCCGACAATCATACCCATAAGTTCTGATATTGTGTGGTTATTCTTTATGCATTTATATGCATAGAAAAAATTGCTCAATACTTTCCGATAGCAACGATCCACAAGATCCTTCACATTACTAACATCCTCATCCGTCGTCATTCCTTTATCATGAAATACCGTATAGGCAAGCAACGTATTTACCATGCGAAGAGAACATTCCTGGCTGCATTTAAAATTTGCGCCATAACTATACGAATTCTTTTTCAGCCATTCCTTAAGCTGTGAGGTAAATGCTTTGTAATATTTTTCGTCTTCAGTGAGTAAATAGGCTCTGGCAAGCGTGATGAAATACGAAAAGCGTGACGCTTCCCATATGACCTTGATATCTCCCCGTTCTTTATCGAAATCAGGGATCTTATACCATTTTTTCTTTTCATCACATTGTTTCCCAGTCAGTGGACTTAGCTGCCAATCAATAGGATTGCCATAGTTGAGCTCAATCGATGAAAATCCTGTAATGATACCTTCACACGCTTTATCGGCCGCCTCTACAAGTTTCCTCTTATCCTCTTCATTAAGCCCTTGAATGTATTTCTGGATGGCTTGAATATCTATTTCAAATAAATCCAACCTCCTAGGATAAGGTGTCTTTTTCTCAAATAGCTTATCAATGGGAGGTGCTATTCCCATCGTTTTTAGCTTCAGACTATAGAGGCTTCTGTTGACTGCCCACCCTGCACCATATTCACTTATGACTGCTTTAATCATTCTTATGCTTAGCATCAAACCACGCTCTCTATTACCTTAATCAGCTTTTCGGTTAGGACACTGAAGTCAAAATCATTAGCGCCTTCCCTGGCATTTGATCCAATTTCATCCCGTTCTTCTTTACTCATATCGTGTAACCTCATAATCTGTTCTGCCAGAGCCACCGGTGTATCCTCATCCAATTCAACACCACAGTTATATTTCTTTATAATTGAATAGCCCATATGAACCGTTGAAATAATGGGCTTTCCGCTCGCCATATATTCGAAAAGCTTATTGGAACTATTTCCTCTTGTCCAGTTGTACTGGTTCTGTGCATAATTCAACATATTTATGGAAGATTTGCTAAGAATATAAGGAACATACTGGCGATTCACAAAGCCCTTCATTATTACATTATCAAGCTTCTCGTTATTCACTCGTTCCTGTAACTCCGCAAACTGTTCGCCATCGCCATAAATCAAGAACTGGATATCATCATATCCGCCCTTTTCTTTCAGTATTTTAGCCGCATCTAATAGATTTCCAACATTGTTGACTGGGCGAATGGTACCTACATAAGTTACATTGAATTTTGATTCATCTTTTAAATCTGGATTGGCTAACTGCATTGTTCTGCACCGTTCCTCACATGCGGCAATGTCAACGCCATTATTGATGTAATAACATTTTCCAAGGTCAATATCTCCGCCTTGTCCTGTCGTCCATTTTTTTTCTTTTAGGTAGTCCGTATCACCTTCTTTGGTGAAGATAAGCGCATTGGCCTTTTTATAAATCCAATGCTCACCTTTAGTCAGAGCCCTTCCCAAAAAACTCTTCTCGGTTGTTTTGCCAAAACTAAAGATTGCCTCAGGCCACAAGTCTCTGATCTCACAGATGCAGGGTATCTTCATTCTTTTTGCAATCTGGATACCTGCCACCATTGTGAGGGGATGCACCGATGATGCAAGAATCACATCCGGCTTTCCATATTTTGCGGCATACGCTTTTGTTGCCGGAAACAGGTTCTTATAGAACAATCCCATATTCTCTATTCGCTTGATCCCGTTTCCTTGTGCCGGTATCGTCTTTACAAACACAAAAGGAATACCATCTGTTTCCCTAACTACAAGTTTCCGATTTCCAGTACTAAGGAGTTCTTCTCCATTTACCAGGGTTGTGGAGCAGAAAACCGTTACATTATACCCTCGTTCTCTTAGTTGCTGAGCGAACCAATAATGGCGACCCGCTTTATCACGGAACATATTTGAAGCATAATGGTTCATTAACCAAACTTTCAAACTACCAACTCTCATCTTTCCTGTATCCTCTTTGCCGGAACCCCAACATAAGTCCCAGCATCATCTATATCCTTAACCACCACGGCACCTGCACCAATCATGCAATTACCACAGATGTTTACGTTATTGCTTACAACTGCCCCGGCTCCGATCCATGTACTTTTTCCGACATGAACCGTTCCAGACAAGTGCGCACCTACCGAAACATGGACGTAATCTTCAATTACATTGTCATGGTCTACTGTTGCGCCTGTGTTTATGATGCAGCCGTTTCCAATTCTGCTGTCGGGATTGATAACCGCTCCTGCCATAACAACGGAACCGTTGTCTATGGAAACGGTATCGGCGAGCACAGCATCTGGATGGATCAATGTGATGATATTCAGCTGCATTCTTTTCAGCTTTCCCAGAACTTTCTCTCTTGTATTCGGATTCCCGATCGCCACGAAAAAATCACAGTCTCTATATCTCGCCATATCAGAAGACTTACCAACTACTGGAAAGCCCATGCAGGATTTCACAGTTTCGTCATCATCCAGAAAAGCAATATCTATGTATCCACAGTGTGCTGCAATATCGGCCACAACTTTCCCATGACCGCTTGCTCCGATAATTATCAATCTATTCATACAGAATCCCCCACGGATGCATCCGTTTTATCCTCTGCCGTCCCTTTGAAACACTCCATCGTAGCTGCGGTCTCAGAATTGATTCCTTCCCGCTTCAAAACTGTCTTCACAGTCTGTAATATGATTTTCCAGTCACCCAGAAAGCGCACATGGTCAACGTAATATATATCCTTATCAAACTTATCTTCCCAAGTAATGCTATTGCGTCCGTGAACCTGTGCGTATCCGGTAAATCCGGGACGGACCTCATGCCTCCTGGCCTGATGCTTGTTATAGAGCGGAAGATACTGGACAAGCAGCGGTCTCGGCCCTACCACAGCCATGTCGCCTTTTAGCATATTGATCAGTTCAGGCAACTCATCGAGGGATGTGCTCGCAGCCCTTTTCCAAATTTCGTAAGCCTCACCTCGTCTGGCAGCAGATTTCCATTCTCATCTCGTTCGTCCGTCATGGTTCGGAATTTATACAACTTAAATATCTTCCCGTTGAGTCCTGGGCGCTCCTGTATGAATAACACTGGTGACCCAAGCTTTACGCGGACAAATAGGGCAGTCACAAGCATTACAGGTGAGAGAACGATGATCGCCAGCAGCGCACAGCAAAAGTCCTGTGGACGCTTTATGTATTTCTCATAGAAGCCTTTATTATGGGGGATCTGATGTTCATCCGATTTCCCAAATTCCTTCACTTCCTTCTTCTTTTTCATATATCTTCCAATTTGGTATCCGATCATACCGGCAACAGCTCCCACTGCCACAAATACCTTTATTTTTTTCTTGTCCACCATTCACACCCAGTCAATCATATATATCACTCAAAACAACTATGGATAATCTCAATTATCTTCGCCTGCTGCTCTTCGCTCATCTTGTTATCACTCGGCAGGCACAACCCTCTACGGAAGATATCCATACCTACGTCCTGTGCTTTTCCTTTATCTATGTAAGCATTACTTTGACCCCGGCCATTTCCTTCAACAGTAACAAACGCATGAGTCCGATAAATCGGTTGTGCGTGCATAGGCTTCCATATTGGGCGTCCTTCTGCGTTAATCAAAGTTATCGCTTCGAGAATCTCTGTCGGGCAGGACTTTCCTTTTTCAGGAATATACAGAGCTTTCTGATCATCCCTGACCTGTCGGCACATTGCGCTTTCGTCAATAATCATGCAGCTCAGCCAGAAGTTAGGAATGGATTTTTTTGCATCATAGGGATTCATCTTCACCGGAAGATCTTTCAGCCCTTCTCTGTACTTTTCATAGATAACCTTCTTCTGATTAATGTGTTCCTGTAGATATGGCAGTTGACCACGGACAACACCGGCAATCACATTGCTCATGCGGTAGTTGTACCCAATCTCTTCATGCTGATACCAAGGAGCGGCTTCACGGGATTGGGTGCTCCATTTTCTGACTTTATCTGCATCCTCTTTCGAATCAGTCAGGAACATGCCTCCGCTGGATCCGGTAATAATTTTATTTCCATTGAAAGAGATGCAGTTGTAATCGCCCAAAGCCCCTGTCTCCTTCCACTCGCCATGGTAGAGGTATTTTGCCCCCAAGCTCTCTGCGGCATCCTCTACAATCAAAGCCCCATGCCTATCGCAGATTCTCTTGATTTCATCTATCTTTCCCGGCGTACCATACAGATGAGCCAGCACAACCAGTCTGGCCTCCGGATAGATTTCAAACGCCTTTTCCAGTGCTGCCGGATCCATATTCCAGGTATCATACTCCGTATCAATGAAAACAGCCTCTCCATCTTCATAGGCCACAGGGTTAATGCTGGCGTCAAACGTCATGTCTGAGCAAAGGATTTTATGAGACTTTAACGTACCTTCATATGGCCTTGCCTGACCATATATCTTCTCTCCCGCCAGCTTTGTAGCCAGATGAAGAGCAGCAGTTCCGGCGCTTAAGGCAACGGCATATTTTACGCCAATGTATTCAGCCACCTGAACTTCAATTTCATTTATGTTCTTACCAACCGTACTCATCCAGTTAGTTTCATATGCCTCTCGCATGTATTCCAGCTCTGGGCCGTGCATTGTCGGAGACGACAACCACACTTTTGACCCAAAAGGTTTGAATTTATTGTTTTCACTAAACATTGTTTTCTCCCTTATACAGAAATATTTCGTTTAAACTCTACTCATAGCCACTATTTTGCTGTCTGTAGTTTCCGGCTTCACTTCATGTCTGTCAGAAGACACAGCAACCTTCTCATTCACGGCAACCCGCCTGTTCACTTCACCCGGACTCCGGTATGTAGGAATTACCATTTTTAATGCGGCCCGGACAACCTCATCATCATCGGAATCACAGGCAGCCCGTAGGTCATCTAGCTTCCTGTCAATCTCTTCTTCACTGTACGGTTTGTCGCGCTCAATGAAGATTAGGCTGTTTTCCGTCCTGTCCAGTTCTTCTGTTTTGACCAACAATTCTTCATACAACTTCTCGCCCGGTCTTAAGCCTGTTTCAACAATCTCCACGTCACCGGCTCCGGATAGACGGATCATACTTTCCACCAGGTCGAGGATTTTCACAGGCTGGCCCATGTCAAGCACAAACAGTTCCCCGTTTTCCGCCATCGCCCCTGACTCCAGCACCAGCTGCGACGCTTCCGGGATTGTCATGAAATAACGGATGATTTGCTTGTCCGTAATCGTCACAGGACCGCCGTTCGCAATCTGCTTCTTAAAAAGGTAGGCATCAAACACTCTTGCAGTCCCTGCTCTGTTCGTAATAGAGACGAGCTCAATCCTGACATCCAGTGTGTTCTTGCTGTCGGCACAGCTCTGAGCCGATGGAACCACCGCCGCCAGTAATCAAAATGATTTTATCCCGGTAATATGCACTCGTTTTCTCATCTTCTAAAACCACAGGCTTCCGAAACAGTAGCTCCTCAATATCGAACTCTCTCATCCGCCGTTTCCCGATCTCCGGCTGGAACATCGGATAGTCATACACCTTGACCTTGTACCCAACGCCCCGGTAATAGTCATAAAGCCGTTTCCTGTCTGCATCCGAGAGACTCGGAATCGCAAAGACGATTTCCTGTACCTCGTAATCCTTTAGATGTTCCAGCGTGGCTTCGTCCTCCATGAGTACCGGAACGCCATGGATACTTCTGCCCACCTTCTCCTGCTTGATATCTATAAAACAGCGGAGGACATAGGCTGCCGACGCATTATTCAATAATTCTTCTGCAAAGCTCGCGCCCACACGCCCCGCGCCAATAATCGCGATCTTAATCTTTCTACGTTCACTGTCTATTTCCGGCTTCACACTCCCACCTGTGAGGATATGCAACAGCAAGTTGAGCGCTCTCCCCAGTGTCGTCCGGCTATTCCCGCACTTATATGCATAGCAGTAGACCATGCCGGATTGCTAATGCACCTAACAGGTTCATGCAGGCAATGGAAATGAGACGGGCGAAGGTGATACGCTCCATCGGCAGCAGTATTTCCAGTATTAAGTTGGGTATAAAGGCAATCCCATCGGTGACAAGCAGCCTGATATAGCACTGGATGCCGCCGTACCGCCATATCTGCTGATAAATTCCACCTGTGAATCTGGCAATGAACACGCATAAAAAAGATAGCACTGCCTGTGCAAGCCTGCCTGTCGTTGATAGTGCGTTGTTGCCCTGATAAAGTCACAGCAACAATATCTGAACAAAAAGGAAAATTAAAACATCATAAGCAAACAGCTACCATCGTATATTAATCTTTCTCATCCTAAAGTACTCCTCATTATTTCTCTCAGGAGTATTATCGCCCCCCGAAGGGCAATCTCTGTATCTAAACCTGTCTTTTTGTCTTAGAAATCTATATAAATCTCTGCTAATCTATGTAATGCGCGGATGGTTATCCCGCTTTTTTTCTAGGTGATATGCTCTTTCCACAGGAATAAATATTTCTCTTCTTTTCTCCCCTGTTATTTGATTTACAAAAAGAAAGCAGGAGCTATTCTGAATAACGACAATTAGTCCACTTCATCCCAAAGGATATGAGTGAACTAAGTCTTTCCTCCTTATTGAATTTTCTACTCTGTATTGTGGGTCAATCCAAGAGTATCCAAGAAGCCATCTTAACCTCTCCGGGTACTCGAATTAACCTCAAATCCCCTATTATACAGTTATCACCTCATCACCGGGACTTACGCCAAGAATTCTTAGATTCAGTTCTTCTGCAGCCGTAGCAGAATTTAAGCACACAACATGATTGGAATACCTCTTACCGTTCTCTTCTGTATTGCAGTCCACATCTGTTCTTCCAGTCTCGATATACGCAGCCAGACGGCACTCCAGCAGCTTGGTCCGGGGTCCAGTTGTAATCCAGCCGGACCGTAATGCTTCTGTCACTTCAGCAATTTCCAACTCTGTAATATCTGGTGGACTAAATGAAATAATTCGCTTTTCCATGTTTTCTCTTTCCTTTATCAAAGCATTTTCCACAATGCTGCGTTGATAGTTGCTTCATTTTACTATGCCAATGACCTGATAACACATTAGGAACATGTTTCTAGAATGCCAATATCACCTACTGCGTACATCCAGTTTGTCTCATAACCTCAGTTATATATTTCAACTCTTCTCCATGCATCGTCAGGCTGGCTAAACAAACTTTAGACCCGAATGGTTTTAAGTCTTCTTTTCTTGTAAACATGATTTTTATGTTCCTCTTTTCTTCCCCTATAACTTCTTAAATAAGAATCCTCTCAAACTCTCCCAAAAGCTTCAACTGAATTTTTTGTCATATGCTTAAACACCCAAGACGAAGTTCCACCGCTCTTCACTCCGGTATGCCCGACAACAAAAAAACATAGCTTCGCCACCCGCACATCTCTCATCTCATCAAGACCCACGCTCCCAATTGCTCAGCTATGTTCCGATTCCAGCCCCGTGCGGTAAACCAGCTACAGACCCATCATCTTACTTTTCAGTTCCTCTATATCAATCTCGGTCCCGTCTTCCAGCCTATCCTTCGACGACACCAACCTATCATCATTTTCCCGCGAGGCCTCTCTTCCTGCTTCCTCCACCTTTCCGGTTTCCTCAGCCCTTTCACCTTGCGTTCCCTCACGTCCCTGTTCCTTCTTCCGTACTTCTGCTTCATCTAAAATCGTAAGCCCCACCAGCACCTTCTGCTTCCGGAACTCCACATCCAGACAAGCCATCTTATCATGCCTGTCCACCTTGCAGATCCGTTCCTGAAAATACCCAAGCGGTCCGTCCGTCACTACGGCCTTCCCCTTTTTCTTCCCGGTCAGCGGTACATATCCATAGGACATCCTTGCTACGCCATCTTCATCCAGCAGATGTTCAAAGAACGTGGTCTCACCCGCATGCATCGCGGCAGTCCCGTCCTCCTTCAATTGCTTAATGACTCCCCACAACCACCCTTTCCGGGATTCCAGAAACTCATCAAACTCCTTCTGTTCCAGCTCGGATCTCACGAACACATACCCGGGAAACATCGGTTTTACCGCAATCCCCTTAGAGTCACGCCGATAGTATTCCATCATCGGCAGAAACGCGTGAATCCCTTCATTTTGAAGCATCGTACAAATCTGGCTCTGCTTCTCGACCTGAACGAACAAAATGTACCAATTCTTTCCTGTCACTTCTACTCCCACTTACTCAGGATCTCCTTCAACACGAATTCCAAACAGCACATCCTCCCTGCGATTGAACAACTCCACCTCCGCCGTCACATACCGGTGCCGGAGCCTCTGTCTGCGAATCCGGCCCACATACTCCTTTAACGCACCCTCAGCATTTCTCACCTGGCCGTCTGCATCAATCTCAACTGTCGAGAGCCCCATATCATGCTCCAGCTCTCTACCACAGATACTCTGCAGAAACCGCAGATCCTCCTGCTCCACTGCCACAAGCTCTTCCCTTCCACTTTCAACAAGCTGCGGAAATTCCCTGGACCTCCGTAACATTTCTCTCAGTTTCCCGGAACATTCTGTCTTGATAAACACATAACCCGGAAACATCTTCTTACGGCTGACCAGGTATTCTCCTTTCACACGGAACAACTGCTGCTTCCACAGAATCTGGCATTTCATCCATAAATGATAGTCTATCTTCCTGTTTAAAAGAGAAACCGCATCCTCTTCCTTGCCCGGAATCGTGCGCATTACATACCATTTATCAGTCATTTAGTCTTCTCCGTAATCTCAAGTCCGACCTGCACAAGACCATTCTCCGCCAGCATCGGCATTTTCAGAAAGGCAGTCCTTTTATGGCGGTCAATTCTGGTGATCAGGTTCTCCCGCCCCGCAAGCGGTCCTTCGGTTATCAGTGTCTCTCCACTGCGGATCACGCCTCTTGACATAGCCACATGATGCTGTCCGCCGCAGAACATTTTCAGGAACTTCTGCTCCTCAGGGAACACCTCCCGCAGAGAATTTGCGTTCCATCCTTCCTCAGTCATCCGCAGATAACATTCCCGCGCCTTCTGAATACTCTGAATTTCATCGCTCTCCAGAAAAATACAGCCAGGAAACAGGTTGTTCTTTTCATAATGCCAGTCTCCCAGATAACGCCTCATGCAATCATACGTAAAGATAAAAGCGTCCGACAAAATTTTTCCATCCACGCTTTCTTTATATTTCTGCAAGACCACCTCTTCACTTTTTGGGGGACAATGAAGCAAATACCACATAAAAAATCCTCCAATATTTCTTAGAATAGTTAGCTCTATGAAAATGGCGGAATTTGACACATCACATTGTGATTTTTTAAAAAGATTTTTAATGATAAAGCATATTTCAGGTCGAATAAAGGCGAATAGTTGGACGTATAAATACAAAGAATGTAAAAAGTAACACCTGATTTCTCAAAATTTTCTGGTTCAGAATTGTACAATAACCATATTAAAGGCAGAAAATGGGTAGAAATGCAGAAAGTGGTGAAAAAATGTTGTTTACATTTCGGGATATTAATAGTATAATACATGTGTTTGTAAATGATTGATGTCATAGAGCTAACTACTCTTCGAAAATCAACCTCCCAAATCCCCTCTATTCGCAATTAATTTCCCCAAAAATCCACCACATAATCTATAAATCCTCTTGACAAGGAAGAATATACCATTTAAGATATATATCAGATGTCAGGATAAATGTCCATTTTACGTTTATCCAGTTATATTGAAGATGAATATTAAGAAAGGAGGCAGAGCAATGAAGTATAACGCATATTACAGCATTTTTGATAACACAAAAGCAACATCGACGATTCTTCAGACAGTCTGCCTCGCAGGAATAGATTACCGGCGCATGTAACATGACGCCACTTGGTCTACTCTGCCGCAGTCTGTATGGACTGCGATTTTTTTAACCCCATAGACATGGTACCGGATGCGCCAGTGTCTATGAAAAACACAGCCTGTTACAGATGCGGAAAGAGAATGATCTACTTCCGCATTTTTTAATTGTTCAATATATCTGAGCACACGGCAAACAGACATTTATCTTACCGAGTTGAATGTCCGCCAGACATTCACTCAGGCATACCTGAAAGCCAGAATGAAGGTACTATCCTCCTTCATCCTGACCTATATTCAAAAAAAGAAAGGGGAAATATAAAATGAAAAAACTGAGTACATATGTCCGTCGCTATGGCGTTTTATATCTGCTCGGCTTTCTCTGCATGGTAATCAGCATCATACTTGACATGATGGCTCCGCAGATTACCAAACGTATTATAGATGACGTGATCATCGGGAAACAGATGCAGCTTCTTACCCGTCTTCTGCTGGGGCTTCTCGGCATTGGGCTTGGCCGCGCTGTTTTCCAGTACATCAAGGAATTCACCTACGATTACGTCGGCGTATTCGTGGGACTTCACATACGGAAAGACTTATTCCGCCACCTGCAGACCATGTCCATGGACTTTTTTGACCGTCACAACACCGGGGAGCTGATGACGCGTGTCAAGGAAGACGTAGACAAAGTACAGTTTGCGACCGGATTTATCGGAATCCTGGCCATTGAGGCAATCACGCATACCGCCATGGTCCTGTTCTGTATGTTCCGGCTTAACCCTGTACTGACTCTGATTCCTCTGGTACTACTTCCGTTAATCGGGGTCTGTGCAGTGAAAATGGAAAAGAAACTCGGCATTGTTTACGATAAAATCAGCGAGGAAACTGCAGAGCTGAACACTGTAGCACAGGAATGCCTTGCCGGCGTCCGAACAGTGAAGGCATTCGCCAAAGAAGAGTTTGAAATTAAAAAATTCGGCAGACACAATCGCAGATTTTACGATTTGAATGTGGAACAGGCCAAAATCATGGCGGATTTTCAGCCTCTGATCACCTTGCTTGGCAACTCCATGCTGCTTACCGTCATCATTGTCGGCGGATTAATGGTGATCCGCGGAGATATGACGCTCGGAGATCTGGGCGCTTTTTCCGAGTACGCCAACAATGTAATCTGGCCTATGCAGATCGTGGGCTGGCTGAGCAATGACATTGCTTCTGCATTTGCTTCCTGGAAGAAGATCAGGAAGGCTGCCTCTCAATCTCCGAAGGTCTCAGATTCACCGGAAACCACGCCGCTTACCGAGGTACACGGGGAAATCTGTTTCGATCATGTGAGTTTTTCATTGGATGGACATGAGATTTTAAAGGATGTGAATATAAAGCTCACTCCCGGCAAGACTTTGGGCATCATGGGCATGACCGGTTCCGGGAAGACGACTCTGGTCAATCTGCTCCAGCGGTTCTATGATGTGACCGAGGGTCGGATTCTCCTGGACGGAGTCGATATCCGCGCTCTTCCGCTCACGCAGCTTCGCGCCTCTGTTTCCGTGGTCATGCAGGACGTCTTTCTGTTCTCAGATTCCGTAACGGAAAATGTAAAGACCGGTAAGCGGGATACTCTGCATCAGGATACGGTAGAATGGGCTGCCCGAAAAGCCGGAGCCGCGCGCTTTATCAGTCACCTGGGCGAGGGTTATGACACCGTGATCGGTGAACGCGGCGTCGGGCTTTCCGGCGGTCAGAAACAGCGGATCAGCATTGCCCGTGCCATTGCCAAAAACGCGCCGGTACTGGTTCTCGATGACGCCACCTCTGCGCTCGACATGGAGACGGAACGCCTGATTCAAAAGAATCTGAAAAAAGTGCCGAAATCTACAAAAATCATCATCGGTCATCGTATTTCTGCGGTACGGTCCGCAGATGAGATCATCGTGCTTGACACCAATACGATTGCCGAGCGGGGCACACATGAAGAGTTGATGGCACAAAAAGGCCGTTACTACCAGACCTGGTGCGTACAGTATCAGGATACGGACCACACTACGATTTCTTACGAAAAGGAGGAAAAGCCATGTCAATAAAAACTGCACGGGACGATGAGCTAAGAACCGTCGTCTCCAAAAAAGACACTTTGATTCGGCTGTACAGCTACCTTTTGGCATACAAAAAGACGTTGGCTGTCGTTGCACTTCTCCTGCTCGTCACGCTCGGCGTCACTTTGGCCACCCCACTTATGATTGAGCGTGCTGTGGATACCTACGTGGCAAATTCCGATGTGCCGGGGCTTATGCGCCTCGCGCTTCTGGCTCTGTTTCTGTTTTTGCTTCATGCTCTCTGCACCAGAGGCTGGATGCGCATCATCGCACGTATGACCAATCAGGTCCTGATGACCATAAGAAGCGAGCTTTACGAGCACATTCAGACATTGAGCTTTCACTTTTTTGACAGCCGTCCTACCGGAAAGATTCTCGCCCGCATTGTCGGAGATGTCAATTCTCTGAAGGAAATGCTGTCAGATAGTGTGACAAAATTAATCCCGGATCTTCTTACTGTCATAGGCGTTGCCTGTATCATGCTGATCAAGAACTGGCAGCTTGCCCTTGCGGCTCTGCTTACCCTGCCCGTTCTGGTAACAGGCATGTTCGTCATTCAGAAATCAGCGCACAAACGCTGGCAGATACACCGGAAGAAGAACTCCGCTCTCAACGCCTTCATTCATGAGAATTTTTCCGGTATCCGCATCGTGCAGAGCTTTGCCGCCGAAGCGGAGAAACAAAGTGACTTCGATATTTGCGCCCAGGGTTACTGCGACAGCTTTGTAAATGCAGTGCGCGTCGCAGATATCTTCAGTGCCCTGGTAGAGATTGTCTGGGGACTTGGCGGATTTTTACTGTATTTTATAGGAATCCGTATCGTGGGGGCGGAAAACATCGGCGTGGGAACCTTCCTGGCATTTTCCACTTATCTGGGAATGTTCTGGAGCCCGATCCGTAACCTTTCCAGCTTCTACAACAAGATCATAACCAACATTTCCGCCGCTGAGCGTGTATTTGATATCCTGGATACGCCGGCAGAGATCACGGACCTTCCCGGCAGCGTGGCTCTCCCTCAGATTGAAGGGAAAGTCAGTTTTGAAAACGTTAGTTTTGCCTACACCGACGAGCCGGACCGCTTAGTCCTGGAAGATGTAAGCTTTACGGTGGAGCCGGGTGAGACCATCGCTCTTGTCGGCCCGACCGGAGCCGGAAAGACTACTATCGTAAACCTGATCAGCCGTTTTTACGATGTGACTTCAGGGCATATCCGCATTGATGAATATGACACCCGGCATGTCACCATGGCGAGCCTGCGTAAGCAGATGGGAGTCATGACTCAGGATACCTTCCTGTTCACCGGAACGATTCGGGAAAATATCTGCTATGGCAGAGACGATGCGACGGAGGAAGAGATGATTGCTGCCACAAAGGCCGTTAACGCCCATGACTTCATCATGGAAATGGAAAATGGATATGACACGGAAATCAGCGAGCGCAGTTCTCAGCTCTCCATCGGTCAGCGGCAGCTTCTGGCATTCGCCCGTACTATGCTGAGAAGTCCTCGTATCCTCATACTGGATGAGGCCACCTCCAGCATCGACACCCACACGGAGCGCCTGGTTCAGTCCGGGATTGAAGCGATGTTAAAAGGAAGAACTTCCTTCATCATCGCCCACCGTCTGTCCACCATTCAGGGTGCAGACCGCATCTTCTATGTGGATGGGAAGAATATTCTGGAGGCCGGAAGCCACCAGGAGTTGATGGCAAAGAAAGGGCTCTACTACCGCCTGTATGAGAGCCAGTTTGAAGACGTGAAATAAGCATAACCAAAACAAGGTCCACCGGACCTTGTTTCAGGTATGCTTGGCAACAAAAATAGTGCGTAAACCCAAAATCAGGACTTACGCACTATACTTTTTTAATCTTCTTTATGATCTTTTAACCTTCTCCGGATTCATGCTGACTCCACGGTTAATATCCCCCTGCGGATTCACACCGAACTCATAGTCATTTCCCGGAAGAATGATATTAAGCAGAATTCCCGCAATCGCAGCGATCGCAAGTGCAGTCAGGGTAATGGAGGCTCCGCCTACCTGGAAGGTCAGACCATTTCCAAATCCAAGTCCACACACAAAGATCACTCCTACGATGATCAGGTTCCGTGATTTTGTTAAATCCACCTTGTTCTCCACCACATTCCGAACACCGATTGCAGAAATCATACCGTAAAGCATGAAGCTGACGCCGCCGATAATAGACGCCGGCATGGTGCTGATCACTGCAGACACCTTCGGAATGAAGCTGATGATAATCGCAAATACGGCTGCAATCCGGATTACCAGCGGATCATGAACACGGCTGAGCTCCAGAACCCCGGTATTCTCACCGTAAGTCGTATTCGCCGGACCACCGATCAGGCCTGCAAATGCCGTCGCCAGACCGTCCCCCATCAGAGTACGGTGAAGCCCCGGCTCTGCAAGGAAATTATCGCCAACTGTTGCGGAAATGGCAGACATATCTCCGATATGCTCCATCATAGTTGCAATAGCGATCGGCGCCATAACAAGAATCGCGGTCACATCAAATTTGCAAATCTGAAACGGCGGAATTCCCACAAAGCTCGCAGATGCGATGGCTGAAAAATCGATGATTGCCGAACCGTCCGGGTTCAGAATACCGCAGGCATTCATAACAACTGCCACTGCATAGGAAATCACGACTCCCATCAAGATCGGGATAATCTTAAACATTCCTTTTCCCCAGATGTTAAACACAACGATGACCGCCAGCGCCACCAGCGCCAAAAACCAGTTCGTCGATGCATTGCTGATCGCTGAAGAAGCAAGGCTCAGACCGATACAGATAATCACCGGCCCCGTTACCACCGGCGGCAGATAACGCATCACCCGCTTCACGCCGACCAGACGAATGATCAGTGCCAGCACCAAATACAAAAGTCCTGCAACTACAATACCGCCGCAGGCATATGCCGCCTTTTCATTCGCTCCCATTCCCTCATAAATTCCACTGTTTAAATTCGCTACGGTAGAAAAGCCTCCGAGAAACGCAAAAGATGATCCAAGAAATGCCGGAACCTTCATTTTCGCACATACATGGAACAATAGTGTGCCAAAACCTGCACAGAACAATGTCACTGCCACCGTAAGCCCCTTTGACGGAGCCTCGCCACAGGCTGTTTGAAAATAGCTGCTCACAAGGATCGGTACTAGAATCGTTGCACCAAACATCGCGAACATGTGCTGGAGCCCCAAAATCAACATCTTCGGCAGCCCCAGCTTCTTCGCATCACGGATTACTTCATTTGAATTGTTCATAGTGTCCTCCTCTTTTCGTAAAATGTCCGCAGCGGTCATAGTTGCTGCGGACATACACATTTACCTTTCTCATTATACGCGTTTCTCATAAAATAATCAATCAAAACCTTGCTCGTAATCCATTCATTCTTCAAAATATACTTTATTTCTTCATAAGTTCAGCCCCGGCATTCCATGCCTGTGCAACTTTCTTTCCAGTAGCATAATAGCCATGCTGGAACTGGTCAAACATCAGTGCCTGCAGCTTCATTGGATCAACCTTTCCGTTATCACTAAGCACATTTTCTTCTGCTTTTACATTAACAATCTTTCCAACAATACCCGAAACATATTCTGTATCAACAAACTCAAGCAACTCACATTCCATTACTACCGGGAATTCTTCAATGATGGGGGCATGAACTTTATCGCTCTTTACTGCATGATATCCCGTTCTCTCAAACTTGTCTTCCATCTTGTTGCCAGAAGCTATTCCAAAGAAATCAGCAACCTCTACATGTGCTTCATCTGCAAGAGCAACCGTAAATGCTTTGCTCTCTTTGATATTCAGCCAGGTTTTCTTTCCCTCGCCAATAAAGAGAATCACTTTATCCGTATCGCAAATCTGCCCCCATGCAACATTCATTACATTGACCTTCTCATTGGCATCATATGCTGCAACCATAAGAACCGGCATTGGATATACCGCCTGTACTAATCCTAAATCTTTTTTCATCGTTTCCTCTCCTTCACTAATTCATATTAATGGCATCTCGTCATTATAAATGACTTCGCCTCATTTAATTATTATAATTATAACAAGCATCTATACTTATAACAAGTACGCACATTAAAGATAGATACTATCTCAAAGGAAAGCGTTAAATGTTTATCCTATACACACTACTGGAATTCGAAACTGTACGATTCAATGAAATGCAGAAATATATAGGCACAATCATATTCATAACGCTCAGTTCTACTTTTAGACCAGATACGTAAATGGGGAGATAAGTACCGCCTATAACGCAAAGGTCGGAGTTCTACTGCCACCCTTTACACACATCGACCCACTCTGTAAAGGAAGAATACTTCTCCAACTCTTCCATGGTAAGCTCAATCGCACTATTGCTGCTGCCGCAGGCCGGAAATACCGTGTCGAACCGCTTCAGAGATTCATCAAGATAGATTGTTACATTTTCATTCACTGCAAACGGGCATACGCCGCCGACCGCATGTCCCACCAGCGCCTCTACCTCCTCCGGGGTCAGCATCTTCGCCTTGGCTTTGAACTTTGCCTTATATTTGGGATTATCGATTTTCGCATCACCGGCAGCCACGATCAGAATCGGTGCCTCATTTACCTTGAACGACAGCGTCTTTGCGATGCGGCAGGGTTCACACCCCAAAGCTGCAGCTGCAAGCTCGACGGTCGCACTTGATACTTCAAATTCACGGACACGGTCTTCCATACCATATTGCCTAAAATATTCTCTTACTCTTTCGATAGCCATATTCTAAATCCTCCTGTCATACTTCCATAAGTATAATACCATAGTACCGAATATTGCAATCCGTAAAATAATTTCTTCCTTATTCATTTTTTCCTTACTGTTTTACAAGATTCACTTTTAAAAGGCGTCTTATCCTGAACACTTTACCAGTTTTCCCAGCCTCTCGGCCTCCCCCAGAATCCCCTCTATCCTCCTATTGCACATTCCAATCTCCACACCGGCGTTGATCACGCTGTCACATTCCCGAACAGCCTTGATCGCCGCCCGGTAAGCCTCGTCACCGATCTCACAGAATGGCTTCTCTGTAATCACTTTCGCAGCAAGCAGTCTTGCAAGCTGATAATCCACATCATTTTCATACAGGATACCGGCAATAAAAGGTGTATTTTCCTTCTGAAGCTTCCGATATACCGGAATCCCTGTTCCGCAGGCCGACAACACCAGAGTCTTAGGCTCGCCTTCCGGCCCCGGCAGCTCGACACTTCCAAAACAGGGGTCGAAAAAGCCATTATCAATCTCATACAGCTCCCGGATGATTTCCTCCCGAAATACCTCATCCGGCGCACCGTAATGGGATATGGTCTCCCCCTTTACACAAATAATCTTATCCGAGATCTTCTGCGCAAGATCAATCTCATGCAGAGACATGATCACGGTAATTTTCTCCTTTTTGGCCATCCTGCCAAGAATCGAGAGCAGCTCCAGCTTATACCGGACATCCAGAAAAGAGGTCGGCTCATCGAGTACCATGATATCCGGCTCCTGACAGATTGCTCTGGCAAGAAGGATTCTCTGCCTCTGTCCATCACTGATTTCATTAAAATCGCGGTTCCCAAGACCTCCTGCATGGACTGCCTCCATCGCCGCATCCACCTTCTCCTCATCCTCTCTGGAGAGGATTCCGAGCCGACCGGTATAAGGATACCTCCCTGTCGCCACGATATCATGACAAGTCATAAGTTCTGTCCTGATCCGTTCTGTCAGGACCACTGCCATCTGTGATGACAGCTCTTTATAGGATAATTTCATAAGAGACGTATCATCAAAAAACACATTTCCACCTATCAGCTTCAGCTGCCTTGTGATACTTTTCAGAATCGTAGATTTACCTGAGCCGTTGGGCCCTATTAGTGTCACGATTTCTCCCTTGTTAATCCCTATATTAATATGATGGATCAGCGTTCGCCCGTGATAGCCAACGGCCATATTTTCCATTTGAAAATGATAATCTGCCATCGCTTCCTACCTTCCTTTCTCACGCTTCACCATCATATAAATAACCACCGGTGCCCCCAGCATGGAAGTTACCGTACTGATATTCAGTTCTACCGGTGCCATCACCATACGCGCGATCAGATCACAGACCATGCAGAACACTGCACCTGCGAAAAAAGTCCCCGGAATCACCACGATTGGTTTCGAAGTGCCGAAAGCCTTTCTTGTCAGGAATGGCACTGCAATTCCGACAAATGAAATCGGTCCCGCAAACGCGGTCACGCACGCTGAAAGGATACTGGATAACAGAATGATCAGAACCCGGAAAACCTTAATATTCACCCCCATGCTCTGTGCATACGCCTCGCCCAGCTGATAGGCGCCAATCGGTTTTGACAGCAAAAATGTGCACATGCCTGCTATCCCGACAACAACCACAGCCACGCGGACATTGCTCCAGCTCATTCCGGAAAAACTTCCCTGAGACCATCCGTGAAGATTCACGATATCAGAATCATCTGCAAATGTCACCACAAAGTCCGTGATCGCTGAGCAAATATAGCCTATCATGATTCCGCCCACAAGAAGGGCAGCCATATGATGAATCTTCCTGGACATCAGCAGAATGAACCCTGTAGATATCAGCGCACCTGTGAACGCCGCCCCCACAAGAGTATAAGAGGAAAAATGTCCCACATACTTCAAAAACAGGATCATCGCAAGCGCAACGACCATCTTTGCGCCGGAGGATATACCCAGCACAAACGGTCCGGCAATCGGGTTAGCAAAAAATGTCTGTAGTAAGAAACCGGACAGGGACAACGCCCCGCCCAGTATCGCTGCCATAAGAATCCGGGGCAGACGTATCTTCCAGATGATACTGTATTCTACTGCTTCCCCGTCTCTCATAAATAGGATCCTTATGATTTTCGGCACAGAAATATGTACATTACCCGTATTAATGCTTAAAACAGTAATCGCCAAAAATGCTGCAATCATAAATACAAATACAATCGCATATCTGGAACGCCTCCTGAAATTCTCAATATGAAAGCTTCGGCCCTCTTCACCTGATACTACCTTATTCCACATATTTCCTCACCAGCTTCTTACTTCAATCTCTCCAAAAACGTCATCTCATCCGTATCATTCTCTGTCAGCATCAGATGAATATCCTGAATCAGCTCTCCTACCGTATCCGTAGCCTGATATAGATCCTTACCGGTGTACCATACGTTTCCATTCTTCACAGCTTTAAACTCTGAAAAAAGATTGCTCTTTGCTATAAGATCACTTAAACTACTCACCTGGTTATCAATCGTCCCATTGTAAATCAGGTAATCCGCATCCACTGCTGCCGCATAGAATTCTTCCATCGTAAGCTTCACGGACGGCGCATTGCTGTCAGAATTCTTCAGGTCCCGGAACACATATCTTCCGCCGGCAATCTCAATCATTGATGGAATATAATCTTCCGATTTTCTTACTACGACTGTCCCATCCGTATTGATATAGAAATAAGCTACCGTCTTTTCTGTATTTTCAAAATCCTTCAGCCTGTCAATCACCTTAGCCTGTTCCTTAAAAAAGGAATCTGCCTCTTCCTCCTTATCCAACATCACGCCATATACCTTGATCCACTCCGTCCTTCCCAGAGGATGCGACTCATAACTGGAATAATCTACAAACACCGGAATATCCATTTCCTCAATCATTTCCTGCACTTTGGGCGTATGGAGAATCATAGTAGACTCCACAGCGAGGTCACATCCTCCGTCCACCAGCATCTCATAGTCCGGCTCGCTGTATTTGCCTGCATAAGCAATTTTGTCCTCTTCCATTGCACGCTTCGCAGACTCTATATACCACCCGGATGCATCTGTGCCGGAATACTTCACCGTATCAACGGCATCCAAAGCGTCAAGCAGTGACATGACTGCTGTCGCCGCCATATAGATATGATCCAGTGGCTGTTCAAGCACCACAATCTCTTCATCCAGACCTTCCGGCACATCCTTCCCTTCGGGGACAAGCAGATACTCACGGCCCTCATGTATATTGATCAACTTATAGCCATCATTATAATAATACACATCAAATTCCGTTGCATACTCCCGGTCCATCACAGACTCGCAGGTAAGCCCTGCTATCTCAGGCGCCTCAAAAGACTGACCGCCCTTATCATTGCCCTTATCATTACTCTCCTGTTTTGTGTCTGCATTTCCCGGCTGACTCTCTTTCTGCTTTTGACCGCAGCCTCCCAGAAGGAGAACTGCCGCCAAAAGCAGCGCAATCACTCTATACCGTTTCTTTCTCATCGTTTATTTTCTCCTATTTCGATGTCTGATCTGCTGACTGAGTTCTTACCTGGCTATCCGCATCAGCTCCGGCCTCCGCTATTTTTGTCTCAAAAAATGCAGCCATCTCCTCCTCGCAGCCAAAAAGTACACCGAACACCTTCACCCACTCATACTTTGCCAAATCCGTCTTCTCATCCTCGGAGCGGTCAACAATTGCCGGAATGCCAAGTAACGCGAACTTTTCCGTGATCTTCTCAAAACGCTCTCTCTGCTCTTTCACCGTAAGCTTTTCGTCATCTGCCTGCGCATCGGTATCGTCTGCCTCCTGTGGAAGAATCGCAGAAGGAAGAATTGCCAGGTTTGTCTCCTGCTTTACGAGCTCCTTAAATTCCGGATCTTCCCAGGTTCCTCCATAGACAACCTCTGCCTTCTCCTCATCGTCTTTCTTCTCCATTCTCTGCGAAATGGACGCGACCTTGCAGTCCGCCATCTCACATCCGATTGCTGCTACATAGTCAGTCAGCCCAAGCTCATCCATTTTCTCAAGAATCGCATTCTCAGACACATATGCCTTATCTACCGGCATCTGTACGACAAGCATATCCTGCTCCAGACCTACAGGTACTTCTACCCCATCCGGGACAAGAAGATACTTCACAACATTCCCTTTATAGAGTTCTGCTGTCATCTCTTCCTGACTTACGGATACTTCTCCATCCTCTGCCGTCTCAGCTGCTTTTGCTGTCTTATCAGACACGTTTGTCTGCTCCGTATTCTCTGCTTCTGCCTGCTTGGAATCTCCCGTCGTATCCTTCGCCATATCTACCTCTAAAAGTGTAACTCCCTGATCATAATGATATATCTTGAAATACTCTGCATAATCAAGCTCAGTCTCAGATTCGTACCGTAATCCCATAATCTCGGGAGCCTCTTCATCAAGCTTCGCGTTTGTCGTACTCACCATGCTCTTGCTGCCTCCCGCTCCTGCCAGATATACAAAAATCGTATACGCAATCTCATGAGCATTGGACATCTTCGTCGTCATGGCTAAAATCTGGTTGTTCTTATTTAACGCAATCGGAATCACTACCGTGGCTTTACCGTTACCTTTTGTTGTATAATAAATATTTCCATTTGCCTTTACATACTGGTAATTCTCACTGTCAAATACAAGAGTGGCATAAGCCTGCCCATTTATGACACTGATTTTATTGCAATAGATTTTTACCTTTCCGGTCCCTCCTGACCATGTAAATGCATCCGGTACATATACGCCGTCTGCCAATGTCGTGGAACTGTTGACATGTCTCGTTGATCCACTAACATCTGCCTCATACCTTGATTCACTGTCTGCTTTTCCATCATTTGGTGGAAGAACTGCTGATGATCCCGAACTATTATTTCCAGTGTCTTCCGTTATTCCGGGATTTCCATCGCCTGCAGAATCACTGAGTTTTTTAAGCGTCCCGGAGAGGAACGTCAGAGTTCTGTCGTACCAGATTCCTTTACTTGTGGAATATGCTGCCACCGCAACCCCTCTGTCCAAGGCTTCTACCGGAATGGTATAAGTATATTTCCCATCACTGTTCACCACATACGGAATCCATGCCACCGGATCTGCTTTTGCTGCCTCTTCTTTTGTTCCCATATAGAGATATCCATAGCCCTGCCCGCTTAATGTCAGAACTGCGCTCATTTTCCCGTCTTTCACCGTCAATTTGCAGTCTATGACCCGGAACATGGATGCACTGGATTCCACATCTACCTTATAACTTCCGTCCGAAGGAATCTTCCCTTCCGGCTTCGGATCCGGCTCTGTCACTATTGGTGTATCCTGAATCCCCTCATCCGGAATATAGATCCAGAGATACATGTTTGAATACCAGCTTTCATCTGTTTTTCCAAGCGCCACCGGACACACCTTACCTGCGTGGTCTGCCGGCACACGGAACGAAAATGTCCAGCCGGCCGTCTCCAACGCGGTTCCCCAGATCACCGGCGTCTTCAGAGCATCATCCTTTGAGCCCAGATATAATTTATTAAAAGATTTATTCGTCGTCGAAATTGTCACCTCAAGATTATCGCCGACCCTTACGACCTTCGAGTCCTTGACCTTAAACATCGTAAAATCAGATCCGTCCTGCTTAACAACACGAACTGCATTTCCTGTTACTATCGGAGCAGACGGTTCACTTACTGTCGCAGTCTGAGATATCACTGTCGTGCCATCCGAATCTGTGATTACACAGCGGTACTGCCCTGCCAGTTCGGCTGCCATCGCAAAGGAATATGACGCTGTCTGTGCCCCCTGATCTGTGCAGTTAGTCCATGTTGTACCGTCAGGGCTGTACTGCCACTGATAGGATAAGGTCCTTCCCTCTTCTGCCGACGCTTCCACCGAAAGCGAGACCATGGCCCCTTTTCCTGCCGTCACTTCTTTTTCCGGCTGTGTCACAATGGTTATTACGGATGGCTTTACGAACTCCGTAAGTGCCGGGATCTTAAGGGCAAGGGAACTCTTCACACTCCAGGTTCCCTTAGATGCGCTTCTCGGAACGAAATGAACCTCGCCACCAGATGTATTCATCGGGACTCTAAACGTATACCTCTGAAGATTCCTTTCTGTATCTACCTCGCCTAACACGATCGGCTCCTTGGGGTCATCATCTTTATATCCGATATAAATTGCATCGTAGCTGAACTTTCCGCTTGACGCCGGTGCTACCCAAATCGTGACCTCAATTTCCTCCCCCTTTACTACAGCCTGGGAGGAAGCAATCCTAAACATGGTATAATCTTTCCCCGGCTTCTTCTCATCGTCGCTGGCGTAGATTGCCGTGATTTTTCCATCTGCTTTGAAGCCTTCCTGCTCGCCGGTCTTTTCCAGTTTCACTTCCACAACATCAGATACAACTTCGGTTCCCAACTCATCTTTTACAAAACAGCGGTACTGACCCGAAAGCTCCGATGACATAGCGAAGCTATAGGATGCTGTCCGGGCGCTCTTTGCTGTGCAATCGGTCCATGTTGTACCATCCGTGCTGTACTGCCACTGATACGTAACACCGCTGCCATCTGCTGATACGGACAGATTAACGATCTCACCGGCCTTGCAGCTTACAGATTGCGGCTGCTGCGTAAGCGTCAGTACATTCGGTATGCTCATCCAGAGATAATTATCTGACCAGGTCCCTTTGTCCGATCTTCCTACCGAAACCGGAATCCAACTGTTTTTCTGTGATAACGGCACCCGGATTGTAAATTCACAGGTGCTTCCTGTATTGTTTCCTGCAAAATATCCTGATTTGTCCGCATCCGTCTTGTATCCCAGATACAGCCGGTCAAATATCTTCTTAGCACCCGTATGAAAAGCAATCTCAATCTGATTCCCTTTGATTGAACATATGACATCACTGATTGGAAACATTCCGTATGTGCTGCCGTCATTTTTTACCACCTTCACGCCGGTTATCGCTTCCGTCGGCTTCACCGGAGTCTCCGTATCCTCTTCTACAGCTAAAGTATCCGCCTCTGCCTGCTCATTGCCGGTCACAGGTATTTCCTCTTCTTTCTGCTCTGCATTGGCAGAATTCTCATCCTTCGGTTCATTCTCCTCTTCCACTGCAGCTGCATCTTCAGCCGTATCTCCAGTTACATCTTCAGTTGCATCTTCATCTGCAGTGTTAACCTGGTCTTTGGCAGGGGCATCTTCCTGAACTTCCTCGCCTGCGGAGGCTATATCCTCCTGCGTTTTCCCGACTTCAACGGGTGCGTCCTCTTGTGTTCCGACATCCTCAGCCTGAAGAGACGTTACCGGCGTCGCTGCCATCACAAATGCCAGAAAAAACGCAAGAAATCTTTTCATGTTCCGTTTCACTTTGATCCTCTCCTTCTCACATATTTATAATGTGTCGTTATATTTGGCCTTTTGGGAAGCGGCCTCCCGTTGGTATTGTAAATAAATTTCCTTATAAAACAAAAAAGTCCACTTTCAATCTGAAAGCAGACATCAAGATAAAAGCTATGATTACCAAATTAACATCCACTGAATCCTATTTCAGGTATGCTTGGCAACTCATAACTTTTTTACTTACATGAACACGCTTTCTTCGGAAGCAATTCACCAACATTCTCAGCAGGTTTCCTGGCTTGCACATCAACGCTCGACCGACGCCTTCTCACACATACGTGCAATGGCATAATCGCGGTCTCACTCCTTGCTTACAGTGACCGGATCGCTCAGGACTTACACCTGATTCCCTTTTACCCTTACAGACACACATCTGTCCGGCACTGAGAACCCCATATTCAACGAAAACATTATAGCAAAGCACTCCAGTAATTGCAATATTTTCCAGGAAATCACTTTCTATTGCTTTCTATATCTGGAATGAAAAAGTAAATTCTAGTTCCTCTTTCATACTGAATTTACTTTTTCATTTCACGTACATTAAATCTCCGTCTTTCCGTTTTTATTTTTCTTTTTCGGCTTTGGCTCCGGCAGTTCCTCGTACATTGCACTCAGCACTGCTGCCATAAGCTCTGTATCCTCTACATCGTCTACGATTACCATAAGCGTTTTGGAGCCTTCATACGGGTAATCCCTGTCAGCCTCCGGCATCATACGGAGCACGGACTTGGTCGGCTTTAAGAACAAACAGTTATCACAAATATCTCCTACCAGCTTCCCCTGATAATACACAAGGTATTCCCCCATCATTTTCCTGGTGGACACCTCCCCGGCTCTCTGGAGATTCTCCACAATATAATCAAGAAATTCTTTTGAAGTCGCCATTTAATCACCAGCCTTCCTGATCGGGTGGCGTATCACCGTCTTCTGTCTTTCCGGCGCCACACGCCTCGCATCGGACAAATAAATTTCATGGTGCTGCCGCTCCTTGGAAAAATCATTCTCATAACCATTTTCGCAAAGGAACTGATCCATCATAGCTACCGTCGCCGGCTCATCATCATACGCCCCTATGTGCATACATTGGACACAAAGTCCCTCACAGATCGTCAGAAATTCCACCTTGGAATAGTCCTGCCCCTTTTTCCTTCCGGCTTCCTCTATCGCCCACCTGACGTCTGCTTCCGTCACAAAATCCGGAAGCCGGATTACCGATATCCAGCAAAAATCCTCTTTTCTGCTATAATCAAGCTCATACCTGTCCGTCCTCCGGCTGGTCTGTTCAAATTGCACCGCGCCGTTCTCTGTGCGACGCTCACTCTGCGTCCAGAACCCCTCAAGCGGTGGCACCACGTAATCGAAGTATCCTTCTATCTTATGGTCCCCTTTTTTGCTCATCTTGATCGTAAATGCAATCCCATACAGAAGGCCGATCGCCGCCTTATAGTCTCCGCCTTCCTCATTGGGATCGCCCTTTCCCCTGACCGCAATAAACTTCATCTCGGGAATATCCACGATCTCAGGTTTCCGTTTCGGCATGTAAAATTCCTTATACTCTTTCTTATAATCAAATGGCATCTTTCTTACCCCCTTCTTCTTTCTCATACTCACTAATCACATCTTTTGCGATACGGATTAGTTCATTTTTCACTTCCATGGGCTCTAAGACCTTCACCTTTGCCCCAAAAGTAAGCAGCCAACAGACGAGATTCTCCTTATCGGTATAATCTGCCGTAAATAGAAGGGTGCCGTCCTCATTTTCCGTAAAACAATGTATCCCGAATTCTTCCACCAATCTCCACTTTGAATCCTTAGAAAACAATGCTTTTACCTTTATTTCTCCCGGAAATATCTTCTGGGTCGATAAATCCGGCGGCACCGCTTCCCTTAACGCAAATCTGGTTTCTTCCCGTACCAGAGCGTCCATGCGGTTCAGCTTGAACAGACGAAAATCCTTTCTTTTTATACACCAGCCCCAGACATACCAACTGGACCATTTAAACACCAGAAAATAGGGTTCGATCGTCCGGATACTATCGCCATTCGGCGCATAATAGTGGAATGTCAAATGCTTCCTCTCCTCAATCGCACTTTGAATGCATTCAATCTTAGGAGCAATTTCCGGCTTGTACCAGGACGAAAGATCGATCAAAATAGAATCCCTGCCACTTACAAAATCCGACGAACCAAGCCTTATTTTCTCCATGAGCTGACTGTAATAATGACTTCCACTCACGCTGTCAAGACTCCGAAGCCCTGCCATGATCATCTGCATATCCTTTGAGGTGAGCAATGTTCGGTCCATACGGTAACCGTCCATGATACTGATTCCGCCTCCGGCGCCTGATGTGGTCGCGATCGGTATTCCCGCCTTGCACAAATCTTCAATGTCTCTCTGAATCGTTCTTCGCGAAACCTCGAACCTCTCCGCCAGCTCCGGCGCCGTAACTTTTTCCTTCTGTAATAATATGGAAAGTATTCCGATAAGCCTATCGATTTTCATATAATCCTCACTTTTGTTCCGGTCAGTGCAGAATCGACGTCTTTTAGACGGCTCGATTCCTATATTGATGAGTATACCAAAAGAAATGTGACATCTGTATGTCATGTTTTGTTTAAAACTCTTAGATATGTTCAACGACCAAAAGCCCGTATTTTTCTGGTTTCCGGATAATTATAGGTAGATATAGCAGTCATGGCAGCCGGAATTGCCTCCGCTTTTCACTCTCCAGAATTAACAGACTCATCTTCCTCGGCAATTTTCCGAATAACCGTCAGAACATTATCCAGTTCTTCCTCTACTTCATCTGCTATAGTTTCAGGAGACTTACCTTTCTGGAGTTTCTTTTTGATTAATTCCTTCAGATGGTCATTGCGACCTTCTTTCCGACCTTCTTTCCGGCCCTCCTTGCGACCTTCTTCACGTCCCTCTTCCCGTTCATAATATTTCTCTTCCCAAGCCTGCATATACTTCACTCCTATTTCTTCGCTGAGTTTAACCTTATGCACCCGCTCATGAATCCGGTGAATTCGCGCACTTTCCGAAGCATTTGCGGCAGAATCTGTTGTATTCTCCAGGTAATGTAGAAAATCCACAAGCTCTTTAGAAACCTCCTCATCGTTTGTGCCCCTTGTATTCAGGAAAATGCGGACAGCCTTATCTTCTAACGTACATTCCGGGACTTCCCGGCACCTGGCTTCAAAAGTATACTGGTATTTTCCATAGCCAAATAAATCGAAAGGCGTGATGATAATAATATACGAAGTATTCAGTAAATTAAACCTTGTGAAACGGCCGAATGGCCACGCGGGATGCCCTTGGGTATAATCCGGAATACCCGGTTTCAAAAGCCCCGTGTCGATGAGAGCCTGATAATATCTGCTCCTTTTCGCCAGGTCTCCCTTTTTCTTCTCCTGCATCTCCGTGTTGTAAATAGAATTTTCCTCATCCATGGAAAATACGTCCATTCTTATAGAACGAATCAAGGGCGATACCCGTAATTCCTTTTCGGTCTCTGCTTTGTCGAGAAGCGGAATCTCCTTCTGGAAAATAATACTGAGTACGTCCTGATGAATCTGCGGATCCTCCATAACCTCATCAAATAGGAAACGGCTGGTGAGGTTCAGGTCTTTCAGCGGTATAATATTTTGTTTGTAATTCATGTATCCTCCTTAAGTTTATCATAGTTATCTGCTGCATTACAAATAGATTCTTAAATGATCATAAATATCCCCTCCACTTTCTTTTTCTGTCCATACTATGAAATAACTTGGCGATCAGCCATGAATTTGTGACCCTTTTTGATTACTTACCTCGATAATGAATTAATGATACCTCTGATGCGTCTAAAAAGCAATATGTAAAATGTTATAAGTTTCTGCTGGCAACAAGATGAACGTCCACTGGACGTTCACCCAGGTATACATGACACCCAAAAGGGCTGCATAGCCCTATCACCTTGCAGCCCTCTCTCCTCTACAGATATCGCATAGAATTCACAATATCCACCATCGTTTCCACCGGAACACGTCCCTTCAGGGTATACCGTACTCCATCAGAAACAAATATCGCGCATACCTGTGGCCGGTATCGTTCTTCCTGAAGTACCGGATCATTCTCATCCACACTATCCTGCAGAATATTTACCGTATATCCCTGATCCGCGGTAATCGTTTTCACGTATTCAAAATATCCCAGATACTCCGTATCCAGTTCCTGCTGGCTGGGGTCTGAAATGATTTCCACTTCCAGATTCACCGGACTTTTATAGATTTCTCCCACAGTCCATATATATTTATCATCATTTCCTTCCAATTCCCCACTATTTTCACTCTTATCCCAATCCCGGATATCGATCAGATCGCCAATGATATACTCCCTGACGTTCACCATATGATAACCGTCCCCTATCTTCTGATAATCGATTCTCATATACGGATTCCCTGCCAGCTCCGTTCCCAGAAGAGAAATCCCCAATTCCTTTTCCAATTCCGCGATTGTACCGTACGATTTTTCTACATAGCCATACTCCGTCACGTTCCCCTCTACCTCCTGGACCGGTACGACTTCCATCGGCTCCAGTTCCGGCATCGTCTCGTGGTTTACCTTAATCTGCGAATAAATATATGTCCCCGCCGCATAAGCTGCCGTTCCAAACAGGACCAGACAAAGTGCGGCGGCAACAGCACCGCCAAATCTTCTCACACCCCTCGACCTATAATTCCTGTTTCCCTCCTGAATATTCTTTACCATTCTTTCTGGAGAAATATTCATGTCACAAAGTCCCGTATCGATGCTTTTCTTAATTTCATTCATCAAAATAATCCTCCTTCAATTCTTCCTTAAGCTGCTCTCTTGCCCTTTTCAGCCTGACCCTGACCGTGGATTCCTTTTGTCCTAAGACCTTCGCAATCTCGGCAACAGAAAGTTCCTGATAGTAATACAGAAGAATGACCTCTTTATACTTCGGCCTCAAATTCCCGATTCCCATAAGCAGCCTTTCTCTGTCAATGGCGCCATTATAGTCTTCTGAGTAAGAAAGCTCCGGAAATTCATCAACCTTTCTGATCTTGAACCAGCTTGTCCGCATCTGGTTTTTACACAGGTTAATCGCAATCCGCATAATCCAGGTCTTGACGGAAGATTTCTGCATAAAGGAATCATATTTCTTGTAGACCTGAAAAAATGTTTCCTGGGTCACATCTTCCGCCAACTGGTAATCTTTCAAATAGAGATAGCACATGCGCAGTACACTGTCCCCATATTCCGTTACAAATTCTGTTATCATTTTCTTTTTATCTGCCGGCATTCTTTTTACCTCCTACACTTCTTAGACACAATGAGGCCCGGACAAGTTACATATTAACAGAAAAATACTTTTTTCGGTTAGTACCTTAATGAGAAATTAAAATAGAATCCTCCCGGAGCGTTTTTTATTTCATAGGACGCACTTTCCTATGAAGCAAGAAAAAGTCTGAGCCACTTTCATGACTACAGCCTTCCACTTAACTTTCTTAATATATATTATCCAATCAGGTCATATTTCACAACATCCATCTTTACTTCTCCATCCGCAAAAAACGAAATTCCGTCTGCCGCCTTTTCCGTATAGATCGTAGAACTCATGGCCTGTTCACCGTCATTTATGAATACCTCCACGCTGAACTGATCCAGGATCAGCCGGAGCTTCAGATTGCCGTTTTCGCTGTTCACCTTGCTCCTGCGCTGGTGAATGATCGCTCTTCTGGAGCCGGAGAACTTTCTGTCAATCTTCAGCACATCCTCCCGCGGGCGGAAGCTGACCGATGTCTGATACTGTGCATTCTGTGCGAAACGGACCGCAAACTTCTGATAGAGGTTCTGCTCATCTACCGGACGGATATTTAACTCAATATCCACCTTGCGGCCCTTGATTCCTTCCAGGTTCACCGTTCCGGAAACCAGAACTGATTTATACTCCACCTTTCCGCTTCTCATATCGTTTAGTTCGCGAAGCGGCTCCTGGTAAAGTCTTCCATTTTTTACCGACAGTTCTCTCGGCAGGCTCATCTGCCCGAACCACAGTTCCTCATGGCCACGGATCGCACAGGTATCCCAGTTTTGCATCCAGCCGATCATGACTCTTCTTCCGTCGGGCGTCAGAACGGTCTGCGGTGCATAGAAATCTATTCCATAGTCGATGGATTGATTGCATTCTTCCGTAAATGTATCCGTTTCTTCGTCATACTCTCCAATCAGGCACAGGGTTCCATTTCCATTGTGATATTCAAAGCCCTGCGGAAGCATATCCTGAGGGCTGGTGAGCAGCACCCATTTCCCGTCAAGTTCAAAGAAATCCGGGCACTCCCACATCTTTCCAAACCGGTTGTTGTTTGTTGCCAATACCTTTTTGTACTTCCAGTCAAATCCATCTTTGCTGGTATAGAGCAGAATCTGACCGCTACCGTCCGCCGGGCGGTTTCCTACCACACAGCAGTACGTGCCGTCTTCCTTTTGCCACATCTTCGGATCGCGGAAATCAAACCTGCTGCAGCCTTCCGGGAGATCCTTTGCATCAAGTACAGGGTTCTTCTCATACTTCTCATAATCAATTCCATCGCCAACAGCCATACATTGGGTCTGGACCTCGATCACGCCTCCATTCCTCTGATGTTCCTTGATCACGCCGGTATACATCAGAAGCTGTCTTCCATCCGGAAGTGTGATGGCGCTTCCCGAAAAGCATCCGTCTCTGTCATAAAATTCGTCCGGTGCGAGCGCTGCCGGAAGATATTCCCAGTGCAGAAGGTCCTCACTTACCGCATGGCCCCAGTGCATCGGCCCCCAGTGCGAGTCATAGGGGTGGTACTGATAAAACATATGATACTGCCCATTGTAATAAGAAAACCCATTTGGATCGTTCATCCAGCCGGTACGCGCGGACAAATGATAAGCCGGCCGATCTTCACTTTTTATAAATTTTTCAGAAGCCTCTTCATATTTTCGTGCTTCACGTAATGTCTGACTTGTCATATTCTTCACCTTCTATAAATAATATTAGAGTGGTCAAGTGCGCCGAAGCGCACCTGACTCCCTTTTTGCGAATTGTCCCTGGCGGACCTGCTTTCCCTCCTGCCGGATGGTCTGTCTTCTATGTTTGCATATTCGGATTATTCAGCATCCATATTTTCATAGTATGCGTCCAGATATTTCTGGAAGATTTCAAGATAATCTTCCAAGCCGTATGCATCGAGATCCTTCAGATACTTATCCCAGTCTGCATCTGTAAATCCATTCATAATCCAGTCTGATTTCTTTGCATTGATGGTCTTCGTGATATCTGCCATCAGATTTGATAATTCCTCATTGTCGTCGCGATCCATGAATACGTTCGGATATACATACTTGGTATTCATATCCGGCGTATAGTAATCCTTGATCCAGTCAAGACGGTACTGTGCATCATCCGGACAGGTCACGTAAACGCCATAATATTCATCAAGAACTGCCAGCGGTCCTCCTACACACTCTGCCTCTCTTACTTCAACAGGAGACGCATCACCCAGAGGTGCATGCTTTAACATTTCCTCGCCATTCTCATTTTCGCCCAGCTCAAAGATATCAAATTCATCATCTTCGCCGTAGGTTCCCCAGTTGTTCTGCGGTGACTGGAACGGATCGTACATCTGGTCAAGCCATGCGCAGACAAGTGCCGGCTGCTCTGCTACTGCGGTTACCACGCAACGTCCACGGTCAAATCCGCTTGTGAAGGAACCGTTCTGCGGAGTAATATTTCTCACATCTGCGGTCAGTGCCGGCAGCGGTACCCAGTCCTCAAGGTTGGCAATATTTGCAACGTCCCAGCTAAAGCATACTCCGTATCTGCCGGATTTTCCTTTCGATACATAGGTGGACCATTCCTGGGTAAATGCTTCCGGATCGATCAGGCCTTCCTCATAAAGAGAATGCAGCCATTCGATTCCTTTTTTGTATCCTTCCTGTGTTGCAGAACAGATTACTTTCTTGTCGTCTGTAACTGCGATATGTCTTCCCTTATCTGCATCGCCATAGCCTTCGCCAAATCCGTTGATAAGGATAGCAGGATCCTGGTCTCCATCATTTACGATACAAGCCATCGGAATGATACTTCCATCGATGCCAAACTCTGCCTGCAGTTCCGATGCATGATCACGGAAAGCAATCAGAACCTGTTCAAATTCATCTACAGTCGTCGGCATGTCCAGTTTCAGGAAATCCAGCCACTTCTTATTGATAAAGCTCATATTTCCGACAGTCTGAATCGCCGTCTTTTCAGAACCAAGCTGCTCGATCCACGGTAAAGCCCAGATATGACCGTCCGTATCCGTACACATTGCCTTATATTCTGGATATTTGTCAAAAACGGATTTCAAATTCGGCATATATGCATCGATGTACTCTTCCAGAGGAATAATCACTCCCTGGTCCGCGTATTTCAAAAGATCGCTGTCACCAAAGCCCGCTGAGAATACGAAGTCAGCCAGCGTATCCACATTTGACATAGAAAGGGAAATCTTATCGCCCCATTGGTCAGACTGGATTGCTGTCCATTCAATCTCGACGTTCGTCTTCTCCTGAAGTCTCTTGAAAATGGTACGGTTATTCGGATTGGACTCCGTATTTGCAGGATAACTGATCAGTCCGGTAAGAGTCGTCTTTTCCTTGAGCGGGAATTCCAGTTCTGCCTTATCGACCTCCTGAAATTCTCCGGTATTTAATTTCTTTTTGCTTCCGCCGCCACATGCGGTAAGAGAAACCACCATGCCTACCGCGAGTACTGCAGCCAAAATACGTTTCGCATATCTACACTTCATTATTTTACTCCTTTTTCACACTCATTTGATTCTATTTCTATAGTTGCATATTTCTTATCTATCCCTTGATGGAACCTGCCATAATACCGCTGTCAAAATACTTCTGGAAGAACGGATACATTACCAGAAGAGGCAGACTGGAAATAATAATCGTTGCATATTTCAAAAGCTCTGCGAGCTGAGCCCTTGCCGCCGTACTCTGCATATCCGAGATCATTCCGGATTCCGGCTGATTCTGAATCAGGATCGAGCGAAGAACGAGCTGCAATGGCTGCTTCGCCGAATCATTTAAGTAAATCATTGCATCAAAATAGCTGTTCCACATTCCAACAAACTGCCAAAGCGCTAATACCGCGATTACCGGAGTACATACCGGAATCAGAATCTTAAAGAAGTAGACCATTTCATTAGCGCCATCCACATCTGCCGCTTCCCGCAATTCTGTCGGGATTCCCTGATAATAGGTACGCGCGATGATCATATTCCATACGCTGAATGCTCCCGGAAGAATGATTGCCCACATGCTGTCTAACAGACCTAAATTATTGATCAACAAATAGGTAGGAATCAGTCCGCCGCCAAAGAACATGGTGATTACAAAAATGGTATTGAAGATTCCTTTTCCTTTGAAATCCGCCCTGGACATCGGGTAAGCTGCCAGCAATGTGATAAATACAGACACCACTGTAAATACAATGGAATATACTACAGCATTTTTAAATCCAACCCAGATCTGTTTATTGGAAATAACACGTTCGTACGCGGTCAACGTCCATTTGCTGAAATCAAACGTAATTCCTTTGTTCTGCAGTGTAACCGGGTCCATGAAAGAGGCTACGACAATATAGAGCATTGGAATTACAATGGCAATCACGAACAGACCCAGCAAAATATAGCCTACCAGCAGAAGTGCCTTATCCTCTGCGGAATATCTGGCAAATTTCTTTTTCTTATTCATCTTGCCCCTCCTTATAATCCTTTGCCGTCATTCATCTTTGCAACAATCTTATTCACAGCAACCAGCAAAATGACATTGATCACTGTATTGAATAATCCTACGGCTGTTGAAAAGCTGTAATCACCGTCTATAAGACCTTTCTTATACACATATGTAGCAATGATTTCTGATGTCCCCATATTAAGGTCTGTCTGCAGCGCATATGCTTTTTCAAAGCCGATACTCATAATGTTGCCGGCCTGCAGAATAAACTGGATGATTACCATATCTTTAATCGCCGGCCATTCTACCGCCTTGATCTGTTGGAAAATATTGGCGCCGTCAATGACTGCCGCCTCCTTTAGTTCCTGGCTTGCATTAGACAAAGAGGCCGTGTACATGATGGACGCCCAGCCTGCCCCTTGCCAGATACCGCTGGCTATGTAGATTGTACGGAACGCTTCCGGCATCGTCATAAAGTTAATCTGGCTTCCGAACAGTAGATTGACCGGTCCTGTTACTGACAGGAAAATGCGGACAATACCACAAAGTACGATGACGGACACGAAGTTCGGCATGTAAAGCACCAACTGAATCTTTTTCTTTATGCCCGTACTCTGAATCCGATTCAAAAGAAACGCAAGTATGATCGGAACGGGGAAGCCCCAGAGCAGACCATAGATACTCAGTTTCAATGTGTTGACCAGATAGGTCATAAAGTCGGGTGATGTCAGGAATCTCTCAAAATACTTGAATCCCACCCATTCACTTCCCATGATACCCCGAATCGGATTGTACCTCTGGAAAGCAATCATGATGCCGCCCATTGGAATGTACTTAAAGATCAAAGTAAGTGCCAATGCTGGCAGCAGGAAGATCACATACAACTGCCAATGTTGTCTCAAATAGAGAAGTGTATTGTGCATACTTCCCGGTTGCTTGTTTTGTTTCCCTTTGGAAACTGCTGTAGAACTTGTTTTCATATTTTCCTCCTTCCTTTCCTCATCCTTCTCGCTGTTTTGCATCTGCTTCATTTTGTCGTTTTCCCAAGTTGTAATTGTGCATTTGTAAAATCGCGTTCGAGGCTTTGTATTTAAAATATAGCACTTATTTTCATATTAGTCAATATATTTTTCCCTTTTGCACAAATACATTTTTACATTTTTTACATTTATATTGTTTTTTGCACATATCACGTCACATTATTCCATCCATTTTCTATAAATTAGCACAAATTTTTTATTTTTACATTTGACTCAATCGGGTTCGTGCATTATAATGTATTTGACGACAAGAATTCGGATCGCTTCACCTTCTGGTTTTGGCATCCTTATATAAAATCATTACCCAGGAACAGGAGACACATAAAAACATGGCTGACAGAGTAACAATACAAGACATTGCAGACGCACTGGGCGTTTCCAGAAACACCGTATCCAAAGCAATCAATAACACAGGTATCCTCGCAGACGCGACAAGGGACAGAGTTTTGAAAAAAGCAATCGAAATGGGATATAAACAGTTTTCCTACATGACCCCCGAAACCTATAAACCGGATTTTTTACCCGAAGAGGTGAATGGCAAAAGGGAAATCGCACTTTTTACCACCACGGCTTTGACCAATTCTCATTTTGCATCTACCATGCTGGATAAATTTCAGCGGGAGATCTTACAGTTGGGATACACTCTCTCCATGTATCGGGTCATCGCCTCCGAATTAAAGAGCCTTAAGCTCCCACTGCCTTTTAACAAAGAAAAAACCGCTGGCATTCTCTGCATTGAAATGTTCGATCTTCCATACAGCCAGATGCTCTGTGACCTTGATATACCCGTTCTTTTTGTGGATTCTCCGGTATGCGGCCTTGATGGATCCTTAAAGGCAGACCGTTTATATATGGATAATCAATCCAATATTTTTGCATTTGTAAAAGAGATGGTGCGGCGTGGGAAGACACAGATTGGATTTATCGGCACGTACCGGCACTGCCAATCTTTTTTTGAGCGGTATATGGGATATCGGGACGCGATGTACCTGGCGGGCCTTCCCTGTCAGGAAAAGTTCTGCTTTCTGGAAAATAAACCGGGAGTGGAACGCCCTGTTTCAACGGAGTATCAGGAATATCTCGCCGACTGCCTGCAGGGTTTGGATTCGCTGCCAGATGTGTTCATCTGCGCAAACGATTTTGTGGCACTTGATACACTCCATGTGTTCAAAAAGCTGGGCATTTCCGTACCACAAGATGTATATCTGTGCGGCTTTGATGATTCATCGGAATCCAGAATCATAACCCCCTCACTGACTACGATTCATATACATAGTCAGATCATGGGAGTTACCGCAGTCAATCTGCTGATGTCCCGCATTAAAGAACCTTCATTAAACTTCCGTACCGTTCACACGGAAACAGACCTGATCTACCGGGAGTCCACCGGAGATTAGGCCTTTGATTCTACATTTTTATAATTATAAGGAGGATTTTCAAATGAGTAGCTTTTTCAGCCTGGACGCACCTATCATGCAGTTTATTACAAAACTTGTAAACAGTGTTTATCTGAACATTTTGTGGTTCATTTGTTGTCTGCCGATCGTTACGGTCGGCGCTTCCACTACCGCTTTATTCTACGTCACACTAAAAATGGCAAAAAATGAAGAAGGAAATATCACGAGAGCCTTCTTTCATTCTTTTAAAATGAATTTGAAGCAGGGAACCAAGATCTGGCTGATCCTTTTAGGACTTGGAATTATTTTAGGCGTGGACGGATATGTATTCTACCATATGCGCTTCGAGAATGTGTTCTGGACAATCGGTACGGCTGTTTTTATCGTTGCGCTGATCGCTTATGCCATTGTACTGATGTACATCTTCCCACTGTTGTCCAGATTTGATAATACGATAAAGGAAATGTTCAAGAATTCCCTCATTCTTGGTATGCGTTTTCTTTTCTGCACCGCCCTCATGGCTGTCATCTACTTTGTTATGGCCTTAGTCGTGATTCGTATTTTCACGCCGGCCATCATCTTCGGCGAAGGACTCTGCGCACTGCTCTGCTCCTACCTGCTCTCCAATATTCTGCTGCTTTTGGAGGAAAAGAGCGAGGCTGCCGCCGGGGCCGTCGAAAGCACCAATTAACTGTGAAGATAAACTGCGTCAAAAAGGAGAATGCTTATGTCACCCGTTTTTAAAAAGAAATCCGGCGTACCTGACGGCCGGGATAAACGTTCACCGGACGTACATTCAGGTATGCTTGGCAATTATGACATACTTCGCGACGAAAACCTTCGCACCCTTCATGGCAGAAAAAAATTACAGTATATTTTTGATTATTACAAGCTGCCGCTGGTAATCCTCTGTATTGTACTGTATATCATAGGTTATTCTATTTATGGGCATTTTACCCACAAGGACGTCACACTGTACACGGCCTTCGTCAATGTATCCGCCGGGGAAACGCTGACGCAGACGCTGAGTACGGATTTTCTGAAGTCTCAGAATCTGAGCACTTCCAAAAATGAGGTCTGTGTCTACTCCGGCCTGCATCTGACCGATGACGAGAACAATCCGAACCATGAATACACCTACGCATCACGCATGAAAATCCTCGCCTCCATTGACGGCAAGCTGCTCGATGTCGTTCTTATGGATAAGGAAGCATTTGACGCCTTCTCCCAAAACGGGTATCTCTGCGATCTCGATAAACTACTCTCACAGGAAAGCCCGGACTTATACGAGACCCTTAAGCCCTATCTTGTCACAAATACTTATATACTGAAGGATAACGCTATGGACCTGTATTTTGACGAATCCTTGACCTATGAGGCGGAAACGGAAGAATACCCCATGGGACTGGATCTGTCCCAGTCAGCCTTTATCCGCAAGGCAGGATTTGACGGGACCGTTTATTTGGGAATCATTGCTAATTCTCCAAGGGCAAAGACTGCTGTTTCCTATTTGGAATATTTATATGAAAATGTAGAATAGAACCAGATGTTTTAAAAAGAACCGCATACAGCGGACAACCGAGATGAATATTATACCGGGTCTTCGCTTAAGTGTACCCAACGCAAAAATGCCCTAAATGATTTTCTACCGGCCTCGAAAAATTCCGTGGTCCCCAAATCATTTAGAGCATTTTTATTTAACACAAGACCCTGTCTTTTATCCAATCAAATCATATTTCACAACGTCCAGTTTCACTTCCCCATCTGCAAAAAACGAAATCCCATCTGCAGCCTTCTCCGTATAGATCGTAGAACTCATGACCTGTTCGCCGTCATTGACGAACACTTCCACGCTGAACTGATCCAGGATCAGCCTGAGCTTCAGATTGCCGTTTTCGCTGTTCACTTTGCTCCTGCGCTGGTGAATGATCGCTCTTCTGGAACCGGAGAACTTTCTGTCAATCTTCAGCACATCCTCACGCGGGCGGAAGCTGACCGAGGTCTGATACTGTGCATTCTGTGCGAAACGGATCGCAAATTTCTGATAGAGGTTCTGCTCGTCTCCCGGACGGATACTAAGCTCAATATCCACCTTGCGGCCCTTGATTCCTTCCAGGTTCACTGTTCCGGAAACAGATACGGATTTATACTCCACCTTTCCGCTTCGCATATCGTTTAGCTCACGAATCGGTTCCTGGTAAAGTCTGCCGTTCTTAACGGACAGCTCCCGCGGCAGACTCATTTGCCCGAACCATAACTCCTCGTGACCGCGGGTTGCGCAGGTATCCCAGTTCTGCATCCAGCCGATCATAACCCTTCTTCCATCGGGCATCATAACCGTCTGCGGCGCATAGAAATCTATACCGTAATCAATCGACTGGTTGCATTCTTCCGTAAATGTATCCGTTTCTTCGTCATACTCTCCGATCAGGCACAGGGTCCCATTTCCATTGTGGTACTCGAATCCCTGCGGAAGCATATCCTGGGGGCTGGTGAGCATCACCCATTTTCCATCCAGCCTGAAGAAATCCGGGCATTCCCACATCTTTCCAAACCGGTTGTTATTTGCTGCCAATACCTTTTTATACTTCCAGTCAAATCCGTCCTCACTGGTGTAGAGCAGGATCTGGCCGCTGCCGTCCGCCGGGCGGTTTCCTACCACGCAGCAGTATGTACCATCCGCCTTTTGCCACATCTTCGGATCACGGAAGTCAAATCTGCTGCCGCCTTCCGGAAGGTCCTTCTCATCAAGCACAGGATTCTTTTCATATTTCTCATAATCGATCCCGTCTCCGACAGCCAGACATTGGGTCTGGACCTCGACCACGCCGCCATTCTTCTGATGTTCCTTCATCACGCCGGTATACATAAGAAGCTGTCTTCCATCAGGAAGTTCTATAGCACTTCCCGAGAAACAACCGTCTCTGTCGTAAAATTCATCCGGTGCAAGCGCCGCCGGAAGATACTCCCAGTGCAGGAGGTCCTTACTTACCGCATGCCCCCAGTGCATCGGCCCCCAGTGTGAATCATAGGGGTGGTACTGATAAAACATATGGTACTGTCCATTATAATATGAAAACCCGTTTGGATCATTCATCCAGCCGGTACGCGCGGACAGATGATAAGACGGCCTGTCTTCCTTTTTAATAAATTTTTCAGAAGCCTCCTCGTATTTGCGTGCTTCACGTAATGTCTGACTTGTCATACTCTTCACCTTCTAAAATTATTGGCTCTCCTTCGCCTCCATATAACGGTCATATGCTCCCTGGTAGACCTTAAGCAGTTCTTCCATACCGCATTTTTCCTTGAGGAGCTTTAAGTAAGACTCCCACTCAGCGTCCGTGGGACCGCCTTCTTTCAGCCATAAGCCTTCCTGCTCCGATACCGCACTCTCAAAATCCGCTTTATAACGGTCGATCACATCCAGCTCCTCTTCCGTGTATACACAGTCTACAGGATAAGTAATCGGATTGTCAACATACGGCATCCAGAATTCATACAGATCCGTCAATCTTTCGATCGCGCGGTCCTCCATCTTAAACGTGGTATTGTAATAATCACTGAGAATCAGTTTCGGCCCATAAACCTCATATTCACCTTTCAGTTCTCCGGCGCTCTTGCCGAATTTCTCCTTTGCCTCGTCGTCGGAAATGCTGTTCCATACGCCATTCTCGTCCTGATCCACAAAATACGTTCCAATCGGTCCGTACTGAAGCTGCATTACATTTTCCGGCTCATACCACTGGTCAAAGAATTTCAGCAGGTTTGCCGGACTTTTACAAGCGCTCGTGATGCTCAGGCTTCCGCTGTTCGTTCCGCCTCCGGTACGCACCGTTACATTGTGAGTTCCATCAGGTCCGTCAAGGATCGGAAGGAATACATAGTCGTCTGCATATTCTCCCATCAGTTCCTCGATGTACCACCATGTAGACACGCCCACATACCCCTGCGAGCACTTGGAAATAAGCTGTGTGTCGCTCTGGCTGAACATTTCCACGTCCATGAGCCCTTCCTTATACCAGTCATGGAAATAGGTAAGCGCATCACGGTAGTTGTCAGAGGCGCAGACAAAATCCACCTTTCCGTCCGGATTTAACACCAGATCATTAATGACATCATTCGGCCAGTTGGTAAATCCAAATCCGGCATAGAAAATATTCTGTCCCCAGCACCACTGGTCAAAGCCGGTACTCATCGGGATCGTGCTTCCTTTTGCATTTCCATAATAGGTCGCACTCATATCATGTTCCTGGAACGCCACAAGAGCCTCATGCAGCTCATCAAGGGTAGTCGGAACCTCCATGCCCAGCTCATCAAGCCACGCCTTGTTGATCATACTGAACTGCGGAATCGTGTAAATACTGTAATCCTCCTCGGCGCCGATACCTGCCGTACCCATTTTCTCACCTGCCGGAAGACCGTAGATTCCACCGTCGCTCATCGTGATCGCACTCTTAATATCCGGATTTTCCTCCAGAATCTTCGTCAAATTCGGCATGTACTCTTCCGTCAGATAAGGCGTCAGATCGATAAACGCGCCGTCACTTCCATAGGTCGTGATGTCATAGTTGTTAAAGCCAACCGCCAGGAAAGCGTCCGGAAGCTGTCTTCCGGCAATACGGATATTTACCTGCTCGCTTAAGGAATCGCTCATCACGTTCCAGTTGATCTTGATGCCCGCTTCCTCCTGCATCTTGTTTAAGACTTCATTGTTATCATACCCTTTGCTGAGAGCACTGACCGCGCCCATAATCGTGAATTCCGTCTGAGACGTATCGGTATTGGCAACGCCTGGTTCCATATTATACTGTTCCTGCTTGCTGCACGCTGTCATAGCGGCCAGAAGTCCGCCCACTAACAGGCACGAAAGCGCTCTTTTCCACATCTTCACCATACTCATCTCCTTCTTCCAAAATCTCATTAGCCTTTGACCGCACCCGCCATAAATCCTTTTTCAAAATATTTCTGAACAAATGGATAGATGACAAGCATTGGTGCAGCCGCTACAATAATGGACGAAAACTTGATCATCTCAGTCAGTTTATTCAGCTCTGCATAACCGCCGGAAATCGTACTTGCCTGGCTCGCACTTGCAGAACTCTTGATCAGGATATTCCGAAGTACCAGCGGCAGAGGCGCATTTTCCTGTCCCGGCAAATAGATGAGTGCTGTAAACCAGTCGTTCCAGTAAGCGACCATACTGAACACTACCATAACTGCCATGATCGACCGGCTGAGCGGGATCACGATCTTCACGAAAGTCGTCCACTTGGAAGCACCGTCTATCTCGGCCGCCTCGATCATTTCCTTCGGAATACTGTGCTCGAAGAAATTACGGACGATGATCATATTTCCCACGGCTACGCCGCCCGGCAGGAACAAGGCCCACATGCTGTCGATAAGTCCGGTATCTCTGACGATCAAATAGGTCGGCATCAGGCCGCCTCCGAAATACATAGTAATAATGAAGAAAATACTGAGGAATTTCCTTCCCGGTAAATCCTTGATACTCAGCGGATATGCAGTCAAATATATCATTACGACTGAGAATACCGTACCGACTACCGTATATTTTATACTATTGATGTAACCCGTTATAATACTCTTATCTGCAAACACTGCTTTATAGCCGTCCAGGGTGAATCCACTCGGAAGCAGGAACGTCTTTCCCGCATACACATCATACGGATTGGACACAGAAGCGACCAAAACATAATAAAGCGGATATGCAACCAAAAGTACAATAGCAAGGCAGATCACTACCAGAATAATATCACTGCTTCTATCGGATAATCCCTTAAGCTGCCCTGCGCTTTTTTTCTTTCCCATGCCGCACCTCCTATACAAAACTTACATCTTCGGAAATCTTACTCGTTATCTTGTTCACCACGATCAGCAGGATGACATTCACGATCGTATTGAACAGACCTACCGCCGTAGAATAACTGTATTTTGCATGTTCAATACCTTGCTGGTATACATACACCGCGATCACGTCGCTGGTCGCCTTATTTAAGTCTGTCTGGAGCAGGAATACTTTTTCAAATCCTACGTTCATCAGGCTTCCTGCGCTCATGATCAGCATCAGAACGATCTGAGGCACAAGCTCCGGCAGATCAATGTAGCGTATCCGCTGGAACATGGACGCTCCGTCTATCTTGGCAGCTTCATAATGAGAGGTGTCAATATTTGCCAGCGTTGCCATATACACGATGATTCCCCAGCCTGCGTCCTGCCAGATGCCTGACGCAATATAGATGGTACGGAACGCCGCCGCTTCTGAGAGGAAATCAATGCTGGTTCCGGCAATCAGGTTGATCAGACCTCCTGAAGGGCTTAAGAACACGCGGAGCATACCACACACAACCATAACAGAGATGAAATGCGGCGCGTATAAAACCGTCTGTACCGTTCTTTTAAACTTATTGAACCGAAGCTGATTAATCATCAGTGCAAGAATAATCGGTATCGGGAAACTCCAAAGTAAGCTGTAAAAGCTAAGTAAAATCGTATTTTTTATCATACGAACACAGTTCGGTGAGCTGAAGAAACGTATGAACCACTTGAGTCCTACCCAGTCGCTTCCCCACATTCCGCGAACCGACTTATAATCACGGAATGCGATCTGAATGCCATACATCGGTATGTACTTATAAACAATCGTCAGTATGACCGGAACCAGAAGCATAAGGTATAACTGCCAGTATGCACCCATACGCTGCAATATCGGTTTTTCTCCGCCGCCTTTTGACGGCGCTTTTGTTTTTGACCTGCTCATCTAATCTCTCCTTCCCTATATAGACCGGAAACCCTCCGTGATGTCCCCGGCATTTTTCTTTCGCAGCCCTCTGGCCATTCTCGGCTGCTGTAGCGTTTAAAACCATAACTTCCATGAAACGTTATTTCATCGCTATACTCAAAATAGCATTATTCTTTTTTCAAGTCAAGCAAATAACCCTCATTTTTTGTGCGAACTTTCATTTTTATAAGATTTTCACAATTAAAAAATAACTATTTTGTACATTTTCGCTTCGTGTAACGTTTCATGAAATTTTTCATTTTTCGCTTTACAAATGCGTGAAAAGGAACTATAATAATTTCATGAAACATATGAACAAGTGAGGTATTCGTACATGAGAACCAAGAATTCTACTCCCACAATGAAAGATGTCGCTTTGGAAGCCGGTGTTGCACTCGGTACCGTATCCAAAGTCATCAACGGATTGCCCGTAGGGGAATCGTACCGTATTCGCGTGGAAGATGCAATCAAAAAGTTAAATTACCAGGTCAACAGCTACGCACAGGGGTTAAAAGCCAGCAAGACCTATACCGTGGCCCTGTTGATCCCGAATACGCTGAATCCATTTTTTGCAGGTCTGGCCTACCGGATCAATCAGTCTCTTTTAAAAAAGAAGTATCGCATGCTTTTATGCTGTACCGACTCTGACCCGGCAGCCGAACAGGAATATGTTACGATGGTGCAGCAGAACAAAGTGGACGGGATCATCGGGCTGACCTACAATCCGGCTCTGTCCGTCACGGAGAATACGCCCTTTATCTCCATAGACCGTGTAATGGGCGCCCACATTCCCTGCATAGCCAGCGATAATTTCGCGGGCGGGCAGATGGCCGCCGAAAAACTGGCAGATCTTGGCTGTAAGAACGTGGCCTTTCTGCGGGTAGGTTCTTCCCTCAGCAACGAACCCAATAAAAGGAAGGCCGGTTTTGAAAATGGCTGTCTTGCACGGAACCTGCAGTTTAGTTCCAAGATCCTGCAGGACGACTATTCGATATCCGAATTTGAGACCTTCCTTACGGAACATATACACAACGGGAAACTGGATTTTGACGGCCTCTTCTGTGTCACGGACCTTCTCGCCTACGAGATCCTTAAGATACTTACGAAACTCCATATCCGGGTGCCGGAAGATGTGCAAGTCATTGGTTTTGACGGTGTCCGCATGTTTGGCGACGGCGACTACATCTGTTCTACGATCGTACAGCCCACTAAGGACATCGCCGAGATGTGCGTCGATCTTCTGCTTCAGGAGAATACAAGCGCAAAGCCGCCTCTGATCTGCCTGCCCGTTTCCTATATGCCCGGCGGAACCACAAAAGATTCTCTGGAAAGGTAGGACTTAGATTCCATGAAAAACTGGTGGCATTATTATAAATGGTACGTGATCTGCGGCGTCATTTTCCTGTGCATTCTGATCGACCTTGCAGGAAATGCATTTGGCTGGTTTAAGAAATCTCCGGATCTTCAGATCGCATATATCGGAGAAGACCGTTTGCCGGAAGATACCGTGACCGCTCTGCAAAATGCGTTCGCCTCGCTTGCCGGGGACTACAACGGGGACGGAGAGGTTCTAATCCAGGTCAACCAATTCGTGAGCGGCAGCCCGGAAGATACAGACGCCGACACGGCTTCCTATCGCCAGGCTTCCATGATGACTCTCATGGGCGACATAAACGACTGTGAAAGCTATTTCTTCCTGATGGAAGATCCGGACGATGTCCAGAGGGAATTCCAGGTACTGGCAATGCCGGACGGAAGCTGTCCCGATGAGGCAGATTACAGTACGGAAAATAAAGTGATGAAGTGGAGTGCCTGCCCTCTTCTATTGGAGATGGACCTGGGAGACTATACCACTACCCTGGTCGGACAGCCGGAGGCCGGCAGCAATCAGGAGCTTTTAGCCCCGCTCTACCTCGGGAGACGCTGTTTCTATGACGAAAGACGTTCCGATCACGCCGATGAATGCGCGAAACTCTGGAACACCCTTAAAGGAGGAATGAACAAATATGAATAAGAAAATCTTACCCCTTCTCCTCTGTCTGTTCCTGCTTCTGACCGGTTGTTCTTCTAAAGCAAAAACGACCACGGACGGGCAAAAATGGCAGGAGGACTGGAAAATGGTCGGCACCGCAGTGGGAATCGAGGTCCCGAAGCCCTTCTCACTGCTGGAAACCAATGAATCCCTTGCCGCCGACGGACTTTACTACGCCACCTGGGTCACAGGAAGCAGCGTTCCTTATGAGAACAGCGACGGGGACACCATCGCTCTGTATGACGCCCAGCTTTATTTTCTCTCAAGCGAAGCCCTGAATGAAGAAAGTGCAAAATCGAACTATGATTCCTGGCTCGCGGCCGCAAAAGAGAATTATGAGGTTCACGCCGAAGATACCATCACTCTGAACGGACAAACTTACACCTTTATTACATACGACTGCACAGGCGAGGATAGCCCTTACGACAGAGGCGTATCTGCCTTCGGCGTCTGCGGCACTACCGCGGTCTGCGCAGAATTCACCTGCCTTGGGAACTATACCGAAGATTTGGAAACCTTACTCACTGCATTTTTAGATGGCTGTCACTTCAAAGCCAGTTAGGAGGATATCATGGCATTTCTATTTGGCCCGAATTCTTATGTTCCAAACGGGAAACGTCTGACCGGTTTCCCCAGATATACCGAAGTTCTGGAGCGCAGCATCAAGAACTTCCTGTTCACAAACCTGATGACGCTCCTTGGTTTTCTGCCCTTTGCGATCGGAGTCATGTTGGCAATCCTTACCTCCAGCGTCCTTATTTTAATCCCGGCCTGCATCATTGGGGGAGTCTTTGGGGGCCCCGCCCTTTCCTGTATGTACGATACCGTGCTGCGCTCTCTTCGCGACGCCTCGGGAAAATGCCGGGAAACCTATAAACGTGCCTGGAAGCAGAACTGGCGCCAGTCCATTTTACCCGGCGTTCTCTTCTGTCTGATGCTCGGATTCTACATCTTTATGGCTATGCTGTTCTGGTGGTCCACACATTTTCCGGGTTGGGGAACGCTCGCACTCTACGCGGTCAGTCTGCTATTTTTTACCATGTTTTTTTCGATCCTTTGGCCGCAGATTGCATTATTTGACCAGCCGTTCCTTTCGAGCGCGCGCAACTGCCTGCTGTTCATGCTCCGGTTCTTTCCTAAAACTGCCGGTGTCGCCGTCTTGCAGATTGCGTATTGGCTGATCATGGTCCTTTTCCTTCCATGGTCCGTGCTGCTTTTGCCACTGATCGGATTCTGGTTTATCCTGTATACTGCCAATTTCCTGATTTATACTACATTAAATAGCAGCTTTCAGATAGAAGAAAAGATTGCCGGCGCATTTCCGGAACAGGTTCCATTTTACGAAGATGACGACGCATGGGTAACGCGTAAACAGAAGGAGGATTCCGATGCTCGAAATAACACCAATATCTGAAAATCACATTCGCATTTCCCGCGCATATTTTGATGAGGGTATGCGCGCCGTTGAAAATAAATCTTATAAGAAATCAGTGAAAAAGCTGACCTGCTTCCTGCTGCTCCTATACCTGGCAGTCGCCCTCTGGCTCTGGTATACCGGCGGCTCCCTAATCTTTCTTCTGGGAGAATCCATTTTCCTGGGAGCGCTCCTTTTTTGGCTTCTCGTCATGCTCCCCGGCACGAGGAGGCGCAGCAAGTATAGGGCCATGACGCAGGGCGGGGACGGCATTTGCGAAAGGACGGTCAGGTTCTATCGGGATCATCTTGTTGTGATAGCAAATACCGGAAAAGAAACGACGATTTCCTATAACGATGTGCTAAGCTGGCAGGAGACCCAGAATTTGTATATTTTGAACTGCAATCATAATAGCAGCGTTATGCTTGATAAGAATGGGTTTGTTGTTGGGGAGTTTCAAATGGTCGAGGCGTTACTAAAGAATCGGGATTGATGCTTTTGGGCTTGAATTGTCAAGATAGCTGGCAAAAAGGCTCGATAGTAAACTGTAAAAGTGAATGATGTAAAAATAGTAAACAGCAAGAATCATGCAAAAGTCAAGAGTGATAAAATTTGCCATTCCTTAATAATATACAAGGCTCACTCTGTAGCATCAAAATTTTCACCATGCTACAGAATGAGCCCTATTTTTTATTAATACTTCTTTTATTAGAACTTCATCTATCAGTATTCTTTTACCGCTTTCTCACTTTCATGGCAAGACCGAAATGCCTCATGCTCTTTTACACTTCCCGCAAATGCTGTTTCACCCGCGCTTCCAGTTTTCCATCTACCGCATCGATCAGAATCGTATCTCCGCTTCCGACCACGCCGCCAAGAATCAGCTTCGCCGCCAGAGTCTCCACATTCTTCTGCAAGTACCGTTTCAGAGGTCTTGCACCATAATTCGGGTCATATCCGCCTTCTACGACCTGCTGTTTCGCAGCTTCGGTCAGTTCGATACGAAGCTCCTTATCCACCAGGCGTTTATTGACGTCGTCCACCAAAAGACTGATGATCGAGTAAATGTTTCCACGGCTGAGCGGACGAAACATGATCGTCTCGTCCAGACGGTTCAGGAACTCCGGTCGGAAATGTGAGCGAAGGTCATTCATCACCATCTGCTCTGCCTCCGGTTTGATCTCCCCGTTTTCATTGATTCCGTCCAACAAATAGGACGAACCGATATTGGAGGTCATGATCAGAATCGTATTCTTAAAGTCTACAGTCCGCCCCTGGGAGTCCGTGATCCGCCCGTCGTCAAGCACCTGCAAAAGTACATTGAATACGTCCGGGTGGGCCTTTTCCACCTCATCGAACAGGACAACGGAATAAGGCTTACGGCGCACGGCCTCGGTGAGCTGGCCGCCCTCGTCATACCCCACATATCCCGGAGGCGCTCCGATCAGACGGGACACGGAATATTTCTCCATGTACTCACTCATGTCAATACGGACCATGTTATTCTCGTCGTCAAACAGGCTCTGGGCCAGGGCTTTGGCAAGCTCCGTCTTTCCCACGCCGGTAGGTCCCAGGAAGAGGAAGGAACCAATTGGCCTTAACGGGTCCTTGATTCCGGCCTTGGAACGGATAATGGCCTCGGTCACCTTCTCCACGCCCTCGTCCTGTCCGATCACGCGCTTATGCAGCTCCTTATCCAGATTAAGCGTCTTACTCCGCTCGCTCTCATTCAGCTTTGCGACCGGAATTCCGGTCCAGCGGGAAATGATCTTGGCGATCTCTTCATCTGTCACACTCTCGTGAACCAGGGACAGATCCTCGTCCTTCACCTTCTCTTCTTCCGCCTCCAGCTGCTTCATGAGCTGAGGCAGCCTTCCGTACTGTAATTCTGCCGCTTTATTTAAGTCATACTGCTGCTGCGCCGTCTGGATATCGCGGTTGATCTGCTCGATTTGCTCTCGCAACTTTTGCACATGCTCCACCGACTGCTTCTCATTATCCCACTGCGCCTTGCGTTTGGCAAATTCTTCCCTTTGCTCCGCCAGTTCCTGCTGCAAATGCTGCAAACGCTCCTGGCTTAAACGGTCGTCTTCTTTTTTGAGGGCCGCCTCCTCGATCTCAAGCTGCATGATTTTCCGGTTCAACTCATCTAACTCAGTCGGCATGGAATCCAGTTCCGTCTTGATGAGGGCACACGCCTCGTCCACCAAATCGATCGCTTTATCCGGCAGGAAACGGTCGGAAATATAACGATTTGACAGAGTTGCCGCTGCCACCAGCGCCCCATCGGTGATCTTCACGCCATGGAACACCTCATACCGCTCTTTTAGGCCACGCAAAATAGAGATTGCGTCCTCCACGGTCGGCTCATCTACCAGAACCGGCTGGAACCTTCTCTCCAGCGCCGCGTCCTTTTCGATATACTGCCGATACTCGTCCAGCGTTGTGGCGCCGATACAGTGCAGTTCTCCTCTTGCCAGCATCGGCTTTAACATATTTCCGGCGTCCATGGCCCCGTCGGTCTTTCCGGCACCTACGATGGTGTGCAGTTCATCGATGAAAAGAATAATATTTCCATCGCTGTTCTTTACCTCTTCAAGAACCGCTTTTAACCGTTCCTCGAACTCGCCGCGGTACTTGGCGCCCGCTACCAGCGCACCCATATCCAGCGCGAAAATCTTCTTTTCTTTCAGGCCTTCCGGCACATCTCCACGGACGATCCTCTGCGCAAGTCCTTCTACTGCCGCCGTCTTGCCGACGCCCGGCTCGCCGATGAGCACCGGATTATTCTTAGTCTTACGTGACAGAATCCGGATCACATTCCGAATCTCTGCATCACGTCCGATCACCGGGTCCAGCTTCTGCTCTCTTGCACGCTCCACCAAATCCTGCCCGTATTTATTCAGCGTATCGTAAGTCGCCTCCGGATTGTCGCTGGTCACTCTCTGGTTTCCCCGCACGGTGGAAAGCACCTGCAGAAACTTGTCGCGGTCGATTCCCAGTTCTCTAAAAATCGCTTTCATCTCTCGGCTGGCATATTTGATCAATGCCAGGAACAGGTGCTCAACGGAAACATATTCGTCCCCCATCTGCTTTGCCTCGTCTTCTGCATGAACCAGCGTATTGTTCAAATCCTTGCCGATGAACATCTGGCCGCCCTGCACCTTGGGGCGCTTTCTTAAGGCTTCCTCCACACGATTGATCAGTACCTCTTTGGCGTAGCCCATCTTCTCCAATAATTTAAGAATCAGGCTGTCATCGATCGTTAAAAGAGCATATAACAAATGCTCCTGCTCTACTTCCTGATTGCCGTAATCCAGTGCGACCTTCTCGCAGCCCTGGACCGCAGCCATGGAACTTTGGGTAAATTTATTAATATTCATATTGTACCGCCTCCTTATGATATACGGTTTTTTCAACAACAAAATGATTGTTTTTCTTGTTCTATCCGAACTATAACACTTATTATTAGCACTGTCAAGTGGTGAGTGCTAATTTTTTCTGATATTTTTTGAAAGCCTTCTAAACTCAATGGTTTGCACATGTTTTGTTTCTTTGAAATCGTCTTTTTTGAAGTTTGACACCATTTTGACACCATTTTTAAGCTGAGGAGGCTGTCAGTGAATACCGTTTTTTAACCTCTTCAAGTATGTTTGACAATAGAAAAGGAACGCTTTCCCATGTACGTTCCTCAATCCATAAGCTATTTCACTTCGGAAACTCTTTCGTTTATTTTTCCCAACTCAATCCCCAAATTTGTGTATCGCTCCAACGAATGCAGCCCTTGTTTGATAAAATCCCAGGACTCTTTGTACTCTCCCATCACCGAAAAATCTGATTCTATAATATATTTTAAAAAACCTTCTATATTTTTACTATATTTTTTTGCAAATTGATATGCATCATTTTCCTTCTCCTCATCTGTACTATTCAATTTCCCATATAATACATGATCCAAATTACTAGACATATAATAGACACGATACGGAATAGACCAGATTTCTTTGCATCCGCAAAGTTTGTTTATATTGCTGCGTTTTCGTTCATTACGTTGTATAATTGCGTCCGGATCAACCGTTTTTATCATGGTCAAACCATATACATTCTTTTCCAGATTCTCATCTTTCAAAATGTGATCATTCGGGATATATGCACCATCCATATCAACAATATGAATAATCTCTGCAAAATGCTTATTTGTAAAATGCTGTGACCTAGCATAGCTTTTTACTGCATTTCCAATTTTAGAAATAATATTTGAAGCATTCACCTTATTATCACTCGTAATGTCCCCGCGCCATATATGAACATAAACCGTATCTTTGTCATAAATTTTGCTCAACAACACGCCTAGCGCAGTATCATCAGATGGACCTTCCACAATTACAAATACTATTTTTTTACGGGCCAATATTTTCACCCGCCTCTCTAAATGCAAGCGAGATTTCATAATTATTAGTCGGCTCATATACTATTTCACTTTGTTCACCCAAAATGATATCCCGAAAATAGAAATCTCGAAGATTATTATTATCCTTCACATGGTTAAAACGAATATACCTGTTTTGTGAATTTGTCGTTGTGAAAGCCACAAAACCTTTGTCAATCGTCTCCAAAGGACGTAAGTTGTGGGAAGTAAAAATCAATTGTCCCTTTCCTTTTTCAGATATAATCTTCAAAAGCTCTCCCAGTAAATATTCAAACACCCCTGCATCCAGCTCATCAATTGCTACCGTAATAGAAGATTTATTATAAACTACGATTAATAACTGTAATATCGAAATAATTTTTTTTATTCCTTCCGATTCATATTGAAGTGCAATTTCTCTACTATTTTTATTAGACATAAGCTGTAACCTACAACCAACCTGCCCATTCTTCAATACCTGCTGCCCTAATTCTTTTACACTGATGGTAAGCCCCGGGACAATTTGCGATAATACAATATTCATATTACAAATTATTTTTTTCACCACATCTAATGTATCTATCGGAATCGTCGTCGCATCATTTAATGGAATTGCCAGTTGCCCGACTGCCCTTTTATTATTTTCTTCATATCTAAAAGCCAATGGTAATGCATTCAAACTAATAAGACCTGAGTTAGATGTATTAATAACAAATAACCCAAAATTACCATATTCCACCAGACTTTCCAACAAAGTCACATGTCGCTCCAATTCATAAGAAGATCCTGTTCCTTTTTTCTGCGCATAATTTTTCCGAATTATACTCAATAGTTCTCTGGAAAAAATGAATGCTCTTGAAGTCGCCAGTGTAATTCTCTTCGCCACCAGCAAATCAGTGATATCTTCCTTATCCTTTCCGACTAAAATATCAAATTTTGATTTTGGAACAAAAATATCCGCTGTTTTCGTATCAATTAATGCGCCAAGGCGGTATTTTTCTTCATTTGATATATAAGAGTAGCTTAATACCTCATCAAACACCGTTGTCTTATATTTTACCGTATCCTCCCCATGACTTTCCGTATTCTGCGATATTACATCAAACTCTTTCCTAATGCTAAATTCATAGAATGTATCATATGTTCCATTCGTAGTTTTTACCTTAAATTCATATTTCAGCGTCGTATACTCGCAGTCAACGTTAATGTAGTCAGCAAATCTCAGGGGCACCGGCTGTCCTGACAATGCTAATTTTAGGATTTCAATCACATCAAGCAGCGCTGTTTTTCCTGAACCATTCTGTCCATATAATCCCAAAACACTGGCATTAAATGCCTTTCTGTTGTTTTCGAAACTTAACTGCCCATAACCTACATTTTTAAAATTCTTAATCCAGATTTTCTCTATCCTTACTATTGGTTTATTCATGAAAATACACCTCCGTATTGTTGTAATATGATAACATATTTTATTTCTTTTTTCAATTCGAATTTAATTTTATTCATAAAATGTTCTATTTTTATTATTCATTTTCATTTTTTGTCTATATTATTCTTACTTTGCCACATTATATCCTATATTCTGATAAAATTTCCAAACTTTCCTACAAGCATACACAATACTGTCCAAGAATATCCATAAAAAACCAAAAGCCTGATTACCTCTGTGAATAACCGATGGCTATTCCTTTCGTTACACCAGACTTTTAGCACATATAAACCAAATAAATACCATATTCCACTTTTTTCAAAAGAGTCTCTATATTTCCACGCCCAATCACGATTCCCGAAACCGATACCCCACTCCTACTTCCGTCAGGATAAACCTGGGATTTGCCGGCTCCTTCTCGATCTTCCTCCTGAGAGTCGCCATGAACACCCTGAGATTCCCCGACTCCACGCCCTGGGTACTTCCCCAGATCTCGTTCAAAATATATTTATGCGTCAGCACCTTCCCCCGGTTCTCGATCAAAAGGGTCAAAATCTTAAACTCCAGAGGGGTCAGATGCACCTGCTCCCCGTCAATCAACACCTTCCGTTTTTCTCTGTCAACCGTAAGATAGTCGCAGGTAAATACCTCCGGCACCTCCTCCGATGTCTTGCCCGCATGTCTTCTAAGTCCCACGCGGATACGCGCCAGAAGCTCTCCCATATAAAAAGGCTTGGTCACGTAATCATCTGCCCCCATGTCCAGAGCCTGGATCTTCTGCTGCTCCTCCTGTCTTGCGCTCACCACGATGATCGGAACCTGCGAGACCTCGCGGACCGCCCTTACCACTTCCATTCCGTCACCGTCAGGAAGCCCCAGGTCCAGGATCAGCATGTCGGGGCGGTTCGCATAAAAAAGGCTCATGGCCTCCTCCACCGACTTCGCCACATAGAATCCGTAGTTCTCCTTTTTGAGACTCATGGACAGGAAATTAATAATATATTTATCATCTTCCACAATCAGAATGTGTTGTTTATCTTCCATCTGTGTCTGCCTGCGTAGCATTTAGCCAAAATCCAACACAGGCTCCTCCTTCCTCCCGGTTTTTCGCGTAAATCTCACCGCCGTGTGCTTCCACTACCGCCTTACATATCGCAAGTCCCAGTCCGATTCCTCTCTGGCGGTCGGCCCGTCCTTCTGACTGGGTGACAAACTCGTCAAAAATGTACGGCAGAAGCTCTTCCGCGATTCCTTCCCCGTTATCCTCCACTTTAAAATACACTTTTTCCTCCTTATAAACAACCCTTATCCGGATCATGCCTCCCATCTTGGTATGCTTCATCGCATTATCCAGAAGATTGATCAGGACCTGCACCATCATCGGACCGTCCAGGGATGCTACCACCAGCTCGCTGGGAAGCTCGATCTTAAAATCCCGCTTCTCGCGAAGCCCGGTCACATGTGTGACCGCCTCATATACAATATCGTCCACCACTTCCGGCTGCTTATTTATGTAAAGCTGTCCGTTCTCGATCTTAGTCATATTCAGGATATTTTCCATCATCTTGATCAGCCAGATGGCCTGCTCCTGAATCTCTCCCGCCAGTTCCCTGCGCGTCGCAGAGTCCATCTCCTCAGCCTCCGCGAGCAGGCTGCAATCTCCCAGAATCCCCGTAAGCGGCGTCCTGAAATCATGGGAAATGCTTCGTAACAGACTGCTTTTTAAATGCTCCCTCTCCATCTGCGCCCGGGTATCCTCCGCAATCTGCTTCTGTTTCTGAAAACGCACGGTCACGCTTGAAGAAATAAATGCGGTCATCAGGAAAAAGAACATCAGCACCATATCGCTGCGGTTCATCACGGCAAATGTATGAAACGGCTCCGTCACAAAATAATTAAAAATCAGAACGCTCAGCACCGCACTTGCCGCCCCGTAAAAATAACCGGTCGTACAGACCGTGACCAGGATCACTCCCACAATATAGACCATTACCGCATTCTCTTTGCCGACCCCGGCCGAATGAATCGACAGAGAAATCAAAGTCGCAACCACAACGATCACAAGAGACCGGATAATATAGACCGCTCTCTTCCCATATCTTGCCAAACCAGTCTCCTCCATTTCGTTAGTCAGTAACCTTCTAAATACCAGACTTATTCCCTTCGCGCCTATTTCAAATTCTTCCTCTTATTTTCCCATACTCGCAAGCAGCCTGTCAATATCCTTTGTAAGCCCCACCACCATCAGGTGGTCCTCCTCCTTCATTATATAATCCGCCCGCGGAAGAACGATGATCTCCGTCCCCTGCCGGATTCCAAATATGTTGACATGATATCTTGCGCGGATATCGGCTTCCTGAATCGTGTGTCCGATCCAGCCATTCTTCGGCCGAATCTCAAAAATAGAATAATCTTCGCTCAATTCAAAATAGTCGAATACATGATTGGCGCTGTACCTGACCGCAAGCCGCTCTGCAATATCCCGGTCCGGATAGAACACCTCGTCCGCCCCGTTGCGAAGCAGGAACTTGGCATGAATATCCCGGTTCGCCTTGCAGACGACATGCCTGGCCCCCAGCTCTTTCACCAGACTCGTAATTTCCAGGCTGCTCTGAAAATTGGAACCGATACACACAAAGCAAATATCAAAATTTCCCACGCCGAGACTCCTTAACACTTCCTCATTCGTACAGTCTCCGACCTTTACCGAGGTCGCAATATGCAGCAGATCCTCCGTAGTCCCCTCATCACGGTCAATGACCATCACCTCATTTCCCAGCTTCACCATATCCGTACAAAGATGGTGCCCAAATCTTCCTAAACCGATAATAAGTACTGACTTCATCTTAACTCTTCCTCCTGATTGTAATAAGTTTCTTCCAATTATTTTATTATCCTCTTCTTTTTCGCAGCGGCTACGTTCCTTGATCCCTGCTATCCAATTGTAATCTGTTCCACCGGCTGCTTAACCGGTGGCTCATGCTTGTGTCCTCTGAGGGATAGGGCAAAGGTCAAACTTCCGATTCTTCCACAGAACATCAAAAATATCAGCACGATCCGCGACGCCTGGCACAGATTCCTGGTGATTCCGGTGGACATTCCCACCGTTCCGATGGCTGAAAACACTTCAAACAAAAGATCCGTAAGAGAAATCGGCTGCAATACCGCCAAAATCATCACCGCCGCCATCGCCAGAAACAGATTGGTACAAAGCACCACGCTGGCTTTGCGAATCGTACTCTCATCAAGTCTGCGGCCAAACACATTACACCCTGCCTCCTGCCTTAAGTTCGCACGGACAAATACCAGGAGCACCACCAGAGTCGTAGTCTTGATTCCCCCGGCTGTCGACCCCGGACTTCCCCCGATGAACATCAGCAGAATCGTCAGAAACTTGCCTCCTTCCGTCAACGCTCCCGTATCCGTCGTGTTAAACCCTGCCGTCCGGGCCGTCACAGATTGGAAAAGGGACCCAAGTACCTGCTCCGGGACCGACATCTGCGCCAACACATTCTGCCGCTCCGCCAGATAAAACAGGAGGGCTCCCGATACGATCAGGACGGTCGTCATAGATAGCACAATCTTCGTGTGCAGGCGGTATTTCTTCCAGTTCAGCTTATGTACCGAAATATCGTCCCACACAAAAAAGCCGATTCCGCCGATCACGATCAGCGCCATAATTGTAAGATTGACCAGAACATCTCCCTCATAAAAAGTAAGGGAGCTGTATTTTCCATATGCTCCGCCCATAAGGTCAAATCCCGCATTGCAAAATGCCGACACGGAATGAAAGATTCCGTACCAGATTCCGCGCAGCACCCCGTACTCCGGGATAAACCGGCACATCAACAGCAAAGCGCCCACGCCTTCAAACACAAACGTTCCCTTCGTAATCTTTTTTGCCAGCTTCACAATCCCGCCGATCTGAAGGCTATTAATACTCTCCTGTAAAATTCCCCGAATCCGAAGCCCGATCCTCCTCCTGAGCAAGATCGCCATATACACGCCCAGTGTCATAAATCCCATACCGCCGATCTGGATCAGCCCTAAGATGACCACCTGTCCGAACAGGGACCAGTGATGCCAGGTATCCCTCACCACAAGCCCCGTCACACAGGCAGCCGAGGTTGCTGTGAACAAGGTGTCCCCAAAAGGCGTGACTACCCTTCCCCTCGACGATACCGGCAACATCAAAAGCAAACTTCCTGCAAGAATAATCAGCAGATATCCGATCACAATAATCTGCGTCTGCGTTAATTTTTTATATAATATGTTCATGAACCGCCTCTCCTATGTCATTCCCTGTTTTTAGCCCGTTTTTTGGTTCTGATACAACATAAATGGTTTCTTCTGCTTTTCTGATGTTCCCCTTCCGCTGTGCAAAATACCGGTCTATTTTGCGCATCTCATACATTCCAAAAAGGAACAGAAAGATAAGTATCCCTGAAAACTCTAAAATTTCCCCCAGTTCTCTCATCTTTGCACCGCCCCCAGTCTTTCTCATATGTCTTTTAAATATCAGTATTTCCCAATTCAAAAGCTACATACATGATAGTATTTGCGGTGTTAAAAATTTGAAAAGATTTATGGTTTTCTGTTAACATACTATTTATTTCACCTCTGTTTCTGTTGGCAAGATATTAAGATTTTCCTGGATTTTAACACGACAGGCGCGCCCTGAAACAGAATGTGCCTGACAAATAAAAACCAGGCTGACGCCTTCCCTTCGCATCAACCTGGTTCTTCTTCTCTCTCTTCTAACACCGTTTCCTGTTCCTAAGCCAGATCCCCGCCACTGTAATCACGATCCCGGCCGCAAGAATCCAATGTTTTGTCGCATAATCCGTCAACATTCCGAACGGGTAAAACCATTTCAGGTATTTCCCGCCGGCCCCGATCGCCACAGCATAGTAGACGAGCGGAGCCATATATCCGATGACCAGGTTGTCACTGACGCCATAGGCGAAGACCCCCAGTCCGCCAAAGGCCAGTATCTCCGCCAAGGTGCCAAAATAGAATTTTCCCATCTCCATCTCGCAGCGTCCCGCCTTCATCACCCACAAATATACGAACAGCATTGCGGCCGCTGCCAGAACACTTGCGGCCAGCCGGATCAGATAAATAGAGGTAATCGGCGTATATTTGGCCCGAATGGTGTCGCGCACATTCTGGTCCTGTTCCGGGTAAAAGACCGGGGGGAATAGCAGGATTCCAATCAGCGCGACGAAGGTTTCCAGCACCTTGGCCGACTGCTCCGAGCTCAGGTTGCGGATTCCCACGACCAGAGGGGAGGCCGTAAGAAGCAGCACCGAAAGCAGAAACGGCTGCCACAGATGATGCTTAAGCTGACTTTTTGTGATTGCGCAATATTTTTCCATGCCTTCTCAGATGCCCCTTTCTCTTTGCTTCATAAATTCCGATCGTCACTGCCACCAGCAAAACTGCCAGAATGGTATACAGCAACCGGTTATATACAAGCTGTCTGAACCCTTCTGCAAAACTGCCATAATTCATCACCGAATTGTGTCTGGGAATCAGAGTCCAACCGTATTCGCCTCCGCTCATACCGTTTACTCCCGTCTGAAGAGCTACGAACCACCAAATGACCTGTACAAGTACGGCAAGCGGCGTTTCGGTCAGTTCCGTGATCAGAAATCCCAGCGCCGTCACCACCAGTACACTCGGCAGAAGCCAGCCCAGGTCGTATTTCAGGAACGCCAGATAATCCAGCTTCATGCCCGTTCCCCCTGCAAATAAGATACAGTTGATCATCGGCATGACAGAAAGTGCGATCACCGGCAGCATCGCCATACTGACCCCGGCCAGATAGCGCGCCGTCACGATCACCGCCGAGGAGGTCTTTCGCGTGAAGATCAGCTCCTGCATCTCGGCCCTTCTGTCCCGAAGGATACGCGAGGAGATCAAAAATACAGGGAGGATTCCCAGCATGATTCCCATATAATCGCTGAACAGCCGCATATACCCTCCGGTATATCCGTCCTTTTCCACCAGGTTCTCATACGCCTTCTTCGCTCCCTCAAAGTCCACCGAAGTCCTGGCCCCTGATTTCAAACGGTCCTCTTCGAATTCTGAGCCCGGGCCTGCGATCTTACACACCCTCTCCATATGTTTTAAAAAGGCTTCATAGCTGTATCCGTCGCGGATGGCCGGAGTCCATGAGTCCTCCCCGCCTTCCCACGGCGTCTGCATATACGTCTCCATATTCTTTTGAAATTCCTCCGGCTGCTCACCTGTCATGTCCGCAAGTATTTCCCCAATTTCTTCCTGTTCCTCATCGCTTAAGGTCACTTCTTTTATATACCCGACCGGGTAAGTGTCAAATTTTCCCCACATATACCCATCGACCAGACAGTTCAGGCCATAGTTCATGATTTCTTCTTCTGACGCCTGATCCTTTTTGCCATATCTGTAGTAATTCTCCTGTCCGGGCGCCGGCTCGGTCATCATATTCCCCCGCATTCCTCCCATCTGGCTGGTGTAGAACAAGATCAAAAAAATGACGTAAAGCCAGTAGATCAGACTGCACAGGATCTGCCTGCATTCCTTCTTCCACAATGTCACCATCACCGCAGACCACCTCGTTTCTGCATCAGATACATATAGGCGTCTTCCACACCCGCCGCACAGCGTTTGGCACCTGGGAACGGCGTATCCTCCGAAAGAAACCGTACCATCACATTATTTCCCATCGTCAGCATACTGGTCACCGGATAGCGCTTTTTGAGATTCTCCAACTCACTTCTTCCGATCTCCGCCTTGTAGACCTTGCCCCGGACTGCCTCAAGCAGTTCCCTCGCGGTCCCTTGAAACAGCAGAGTCCCCTCGTCCAGAACTGCGATATTTTCACAGGTCGCCTCGATATCTCCCACAATGTGCGTGGACAGGATTACGATCCGATCCTCCGCGATCTCGCAGAGCAGGTTGCGGAACCTCACCCGTTCCTCCGGGTCCAGCCCCGCCGTGGGCTCGTCTACGATCAGCACCTTCGGGTCATGGAGAATGGCCTGCGCGATTCCCAGCCTCCGTTTCATACCTCCGGACAGCGCCTTCACCTTCTTGTGCTGCGCCTCGCCCAGATTGACCCTATCCAAAAGCTCCAAAGTCCGCTCATGCCTTACCTTTGCCGGAAGGCCGGAGAGCACGCCCAAATAATCCATCGCTTCGCGGACCGTCATATTCGGGTACATGGAAAAATCCTGTGGCAGATAACCGGTAATTTTTCTGATCCTGGCCGCCTCCTCCAGCGGAATCCCGCAGATCGTGACCTGCCCTTTCTGCTTCTTAAGCAGTGTCGCCAGCGTTTTCATCAGCGTCGTCTTCCCCGCTCCGTTCCTTCCAAGCAGGCCGAACATTCCGGCGGGAATCGTAAGATTTATGTCCGACAGCGCCTTTTTTTGCCCATAATATTTATCCAGATGGCGGATTTCAATGGTTGTATTCATAGATCTCTTCCTTTCTTTGTTTGCTGCATCCAGCATAACCTTAAAATTCCTAGATTTTTCCTACAAAGTTTTAAGATTCTCTATAAGAAAACGAAACACTTACCAAAGCGCCGCCCTCCATTCGATTTGCAAGGCTCAAAGTCCCTCCATGCTTCCTGCTGAGAATTTGGGAAATGTAAAGCCCGATCCCGAAATGTGTATTTTTTTCTTCTGCACCCGGCGCATTCCCGTGAAAATAGGGCAGGACCGCCTTCTCCCTCTCTTCTTCGGTAAATCCCATCCCGTCGTCAGAGACCGTAAGATAGAGCATCTCCTCCTTCGCATCGACCTCCAGCATAAGCTCCACCTGTCTCCTGGCGTAGCGAATCGCGTTGGACACCAGATTCTCCACCACCTCCAGGATCATATTTTCATCAATCCTCGCCTTCAGATCTTTATCATTCTCACTGGCGCCAAATTCCCGCAGCCCCTTTCCTTCTGATTCCCGGATCACAAAGTGAAAAGAAATCTCCACATCTCCGATCCGGTTCAGCGCCTCCGTCATTTCCTCCATACGCCCCGCAAGGCGGCAAATATCCATCTCCTCTTTCTGTACCGCCAGCTCTTCAAAGCTGCGGATTCCTTTCATGGTGTAGCTGTACGACTCCAGCCTCCTTATATGCTCCGACATCAATTTCAGGGTGGCCGTCATTTTCTCCATGCTGACCTTCCCCTCCGGAATATAGCGGTAAAGAAAATCCGAATATCCACGCAGCACAGTCAGCGGCGTGCGCAGATCGTGAGCAAAGGCCGCGTTGATCCTGCGCTGTTCCTCGATCAGCCTCCACATTTCCTCCTTCCCGCACACCATTTCCATGCGCATATCTTCAAATGAGCGGCAAAGCTCTCCCATCTCGTCCCGGCTGTCATACGCAACCCTGAAATCAAGGTCATGCTCCCTGATCGCTCTGGCGGAAGCCTGCAAAATAGAGAACGGTTTTTTCAGTCTTTTATGCCAGAACAAGACGGCCGCCGCCAGAACTGCCATACTTACATAGCAAAATGGCAGTATGACCATACATTTCTGCAAACATATAAGGCGCTCCTGATCCGCACCCTCGATCGCGCGCCAGGCGTTTGGCAGATCCGCCCCATACTGCCTGTAGATCATGACGCTCCAGTCCGTCAGAACATTTTGCGTCACATAGGAAACGAGGGCCGCCGCCGTGATGGCCAGCGCCAGGTACATAGTTAACGCGCGGCAAAGGGAGAGGTTCTGAAGCCAAAGCCTAAATTTTTCTACTTTCTCTTCTAACCAATCCATCGATATCCCACTCCCCACACGGTCTCGATGACCTCCTGCCTGGTTAAGGCTCCTATTTTCCCGCGGATCCTCCGGATATGCTCCGCAATGATCGCGCTGTCTCCCTCGGCGTCATACCCTCTTAGTTTCTCGTAAATACTCTCTTTGCTGAAAATCTGCCCCGGGTGAAGAGATAGCAGCTCCACGATCTCATATTCCGTTTTGGTGAGATAAATTTTGACAGAATTGCTGCGCACCACCCGCTCCTCGTAATAGATTGCCACCTCTCCCACCACATTTACCGTTCCGGACGCCTGCCTCCTCTGCTCCCTTCGCAGATGTGCCATGACCCTTGCGCCCAACTCTTCGATGCTGAAGGGCTTGAGAACGTAGTCGTCTCCGCCCATCAAAAATCCGTTGATCCGGTCCTGTTCTTCAATCCTTGCCGTCAGGAAAACGATAGGGCACTCCACGCTGCTCCGGATCTTCCGGCAGACGGACAGTCCGTCCAGATCCGGCATGTTGATGTCCAGAAGGATCAGATCCGGGGCCTCCTCTATCCTTTTCAGCGCCGCATTTCCGCTGTCCGCCTCTATCACTTCGTAATCCTGTATTTCAAAATAATCTCTCACGAGCTGCCTGATGCCCTCTTCATCGTCGACAATCAATATTTTCTGCGCCATAGCTTCCCACTCCTCCTGTATTCGTATTCTTCATGTTCTAAGATGTTGGGGCCAAAAGGCATTTTGCCCCTATGATATACGGGTTGCTCCGCACTTCGTGCTCCCCAAGTCCTAAAACACTTCAAATTCTATCATAAAATTCTCTACAAATTTCCTACATAAATTCTAAGGAAAAGTGATATTCTTTCTTAAAATTTTCTATATAATTCCCGCCCGCTTGACTCTTGTTTGCCGGGAATTTATAATAGATTTATCGGCAGAACGGAGGAAATACATTTCCCCACGTAATGCGAAATGTGAACGTAAAGAGAGGAACTCAAATGAAAGCATATGAAAGACTTTTAAAGTATGCGGCAGTCCGCACACCGAGTGATGAAGAGAGCAGCACTTATCCTTCCAGTATGTGCCAGTTCGACCTGGCAAAGCTGCTGGCCGAGGAGATGAGGGAGATGGGGATCGAGGACGTGCGCCTCAGTGATACCTGTTATGTGTATGGTACGATTCCGGCGACCGAAGGCTATGAGGATAAGACAAAACTTGGTTTTATTGCGCATATGGATACGGTCTCCGACTACTGCGACCACGATATCATCCCGGTAGTACATGAGAACTATGACGGAGGCGAACTGAAGCTGGGCGACAGTGGACGCGCACTGACCCTGAAGGATTTCCCGCACCTGCCACAGCTTGCGGGACGCACTCTGATCACCACCGACGGAACCACCGTGCTCGGTGCAGATGACAAGGCCGGAATCGCTGAGATTCTTACCATGGCAGAACGCCTGAAAGAGGAACATATCCCTCATGGTCCGATTTATCTTGCATTTACCCCGGACGAGGAAGTGGGAAAAGGCCCGGACAATTTTGATGTGGAGGGCTTCGGCGCAGAATTTGCCTATACCCTGGACGGCGGACCGGAAGGCGAGATCCAGTACGAGAACTTCAACGCCTGCAAGGCTGAGTTCGACATCGTCGGTTTTGGGGTCCACCCGGGTTCCAGCAAGGACACCATGATCAACGCTTCCCTGGTGGCGATGGAGATCAACAACATGCTTCCGGGCTTTGAGACTCCGCGGGGAACCGAGGATTACGAAGGCTTCTACCACCTGGTATCCATAAACGGAGACGTGACAAAAGCGCACATGCATTATATCGTCCGCGACCATGACGAACATTTATTTGAGGCACGGAAAAATACCCTGCGTCTGATTGAAAAAGATTTAAATGAAAAATGGGGCGAAGGTACCGTAAAGCTTACGATCACCGACCAGTATAAGAATATGTTCCAGGTCATTGCAAATTGTATGCACCTGATCGAGAATGCGAAGATTGCCTGCGAGAAGGCAGATGTGACTCCGCTCGTGATCCCGATCCGCGGCGGTACAGACGGCTGTCGTCTGAGCTACATGGGGCTTCCCTGTCCGAACCTTGGAACCGGCGGCTATGCATTCCATGGGCCGTATGAACATATCACGGCGGAAGGAATGGATAAGGCTACGGACATAGCGATTGAGATTGTGAAGTTGTATGCAAAATAAATTCTTGACAACCTGGCAGAAGTTATGAACGACAGAGCCATTTAAGGGGCTATCGGGAAATAGATAGCCCCTTACACTATTCTACAACAGTCACCGCTTCAATCATGCATAATGTGATCGCAACGGCCTTCTGTTTTTTCATTTGTGTCCCCCCAATTCATTCATAATATATTGACAAAGAACTGCTGTTCCAACCACTAAGGAACGTTCATCAAAGATATTATTGCCTTTATGCAGTCCCAACCTGCTACACTCTTGTTCGTTTCCCGTTCCAAGAAAAAACTGTGCCCCTTCACATTGATTCAAAAATACCGCAAAATCATCAGAGCCCATACTGGGATTTGGAAGCTCTCTCACATGACCTTTGCCCAATACCTGATCTGCTGCTTTCACAATGCCATCTACCACATCAGCCCGGTTGATAATCGGGGGTATGTTTCCTTCACTAATCTCCACAGTTCCCTTTGCTCTCATTCCTTCGCAGACATGATTGACAATACGCCGAATGGCATCCAAGTTCTTCTCTCTGCTTTCCGGGTATAAAGAACGGAGCGTTCCAAGCATGGTTACTTCGCCGGGAATCGAATTGTACGTCTCTCCTCCATGGATACTTCCAAGCGTCAGTACTGCCGGACAAACTGCCTGATTTTCACGGGAAATCACCGTTTGAAGCTGGGTGATTAAATATGCGCTTACCACAATCGGATCTACGCAATCGTGAGGATATGCTCCATGCCCGCTGCATCCCTGTACCGTTATTTTCAGATAATCTACTCCCGCTTCCATTGGCCCTTTGCGTAAGCAGATTTCTCCTACTGTTGTCATAGGATGTGTGTGGAGACCTACCACAAGATCTGTCTGTGGGGCGAGCTCTGCAAATCCGGCCCTCATCATACTTCTGGCTCCTGCTCCTGTTTCTTCTGCCGGCTGGAATACGACCCTTACATTACCCTTCAGCTGCTTTCTGTGTTCCTGCAGATATTTTGCACAATACAACGCAATAACCGTATGTATATCATGTCCGCAGCAATGGCTCACCCCATCTTGCTTTGATGAAAATTCCAGCCCTGTATCCTCCTTAATGGGGAGAGCATCAATATCATGTCGGATACATATTGTTTTTCCGTTTCTATCCCCATGTATCAGTGCGCTGACTCCTGTTGGAATCGGAAGGTTTTCGATCTCTATTCCATATTCTTCCAGGCGCTTTTTTATAAATGCTGTTGTTTCAAATTCCTGATTGCTCAGTTCCGGATTCATATGCAAAAATCTTCTGTCTTCCACCATCTGACTTTCCCACGCGCGTATTTCGTTTGCTACATTCATATCATTCTTACCATTCATCTGGAACACACCATGCCCTCTCCCTCTTCCGGATACTCCGGGTTAGATTTCACCCATATACTCTTTAATCTGCCCAAGAATAATCCCCATCAGTTTCGTCCTCGCCTCCACGCTCGCCCACGCCACATGCGGGGTGATCAGAAGTTTTCGGCTATCCTTAATAGCAATGAGCGGATTCTTCTCATTCATAGGCTCCTCGCAAAGCACATCCAGCCCTGCCGCAGCAATTTCTCCACTCATCAGCGCATCATACAGGTCTTTTTCCACCACGATAGGACCGCGCCCGAGATTCAGGAAAATGCAGGAAGGCTTCATTTTCGCCAAAGCCTTTTTATCGATCAGATTTTCCGTATGTTCATTGAGCGGCGCATGTACGGAAATGATATCTGATTCCCGCAGCAGGGTGTCAAAATCCACCTGCTGGTATCCCTCCTGGGCTGGCCGTCCCGATGCGGAATAATAGATTACTTTCGCGCCAAACGCCTCTGCAATCCCAGCGACCCGTCTTCCGATATTTCCAAGCCCGATGATTCCCCAGGTCTTCCCGCAGATTTCCGTAAAATGCTCTGCAAAATGGGTGAAGATCGTGTCATTTACATAGCGCTCCTCTTTGACATAGTCATCGTAATACCGGAGTTTTTCCAGCAAATAGAGCAGCATGGCAAAGGTGTGCTGGGCTACGGTCTCAGTGGAATAGCCAGCTACATTCCTCCACGCGATCCCGCGTTTTTCCAGATATTCTTTATCCAGATTATTCGTGCCGGTGGCTGTTACACAGACCAGTTTTAATCTTTCGGCACTTCCTATCGTCCGTTCGTTCACCCGTACTTTATTTAAAACGATCACATCGGCGTCTTTCACTCGTTCCGGCACTTCCTCCGGTGCGGAAAATCCGTATTTTACCACTTCTCCCAATGCATCGTAACCGGACAGATCTATATCCTCACCGATGGTCTTGACATCTAAAAAAACTATCTTCATCTTGGCTTATTCTCCTTTATGTTCTTCATCTTAGTATAGCATCTTTTTTCTGTGAGGTGTTGACATTTTTACTTTTTTGATTGTATACTAGATATGTGAAGAGCATTTGCGATTATATTTTGTTGCAGACATTCCTCTCTTGGGAATGTACCGCAGGATTGTATAATTGGCAGGTGTTTTTTTTGCTTATAGGGGCTTTGAGACTACCACAATGCTCAAAAGGAGATGTTATATCTTTCAGGAATTGCCCTTGCAAAAATTTTAAACTGCATACATTTCCAGGTTAAGTATGGGAAATGCTCATATACTTTCATGAAGGAGGAAACATAAATGGTACACAACAAAAAAACAGAATTATTAAAGGATATTGCGGTAGACATTTTCGCCGGAATCCTGATCGCGGTGGGGGCATATAATTTTGCAGCGCAGGCCCGGTTCCCGCTGGCGGGAATCAACGGAATCGCCTTGATCTTTTATCACTTGTTCGGACTGCCGATGGGTACTGTCGCACTTATTTTAAATATACCGATTGCATTTTTCTGCTTTAAGATTCTGGGGAGGAAATTTTTTATGCGCTCCCTTCGCACTATGATCATTACTTCTGTGATCATGGACGTGATTGCGCCTATGTTTCCGGTCTATGAAGGAGACCGGCTTCTTGCTGCCATCTGCTGCGGCGTCCTGTCCGGCCTTGGCTATGCCATGATTTATATGCGTGATTCTTCCACCGGAGGAGCGGATTTTATCATGCTTTCGATCAAGGCAAAGAACCCTCACCTTTCTATCGGAAATATTACACTCGCCATGGACGCCCTGATCGTCGGACTTGGTACTGCGCTGATCTCCAGAGATGTGAACAGCCTGATCTATGGTATGATCGTTACGTATATTCTTTCGGTGGTTGTAGACCGGGTAATGTATGGCATTGATGAAGGCAAGGTCGCGCTGATCGTTACGGAACGGGGACAGGAAATCTGTGACCGGATTGATGAAATTCTGGGGCGGGGCTCTACAATCCTGAAAGGGTACGGGAGTTACTCGAAGCTGGAAAAAGATGTGGTCATGTGTGCATGTAATAATAAGCAGATGTATGGGATCAGGAGGCTTATTAAGGAGATTGATGAGAAGTCGTTTTTGGTGATTATGGAATCGAGTGAGGTTGTTGGGGAAGGGTTTAAGACGGAATAATTTTGGTGGACGAAGAGGAGCAATTCATAGGGCCCGCTCCTCTTCTCTTCAACTTTATTGGCGGCTTGTCTGAAACGCCTTCGCGGCTGTGCGTCGCGGTGCAAATAGTGTTCAATTTATCTCCTTCATTCTATCGCAAAATGAAGGAGATTTCAACGGGTATGACGGATACAAATGGTTTAAGTTAGTGTCCTTCTATATTATCCACAAACGGAGCTGATGTATTGATATAAATTACGTAATACCCATCTTCTGTTTTATTCACATAGCAACTCGATTCATCAAACACATAGTAATTCGACATACAATCCTCTATTTCAGTTTTTTGCATATCTGTTGAAAATGTTATAGAGGACAGGCAGTCGACATGGTTTCCAGTTCCTGATGTATTTCCGGTTTCTGAATAGGCATTTACAATCTCAATATCAGAAATTTCATTTTCTAAGTTCATCTGCAATGTATGGGTTTGTTTTTGGGTCGCAATATGGTTTATGCACATACCAAAAACTTCATATCCCCCCAAAATCACTAATAGGATAATCGGCAAAACCAAAATCGCTATCCCAAATCTTTTCAGCCACTTCATAAACCCTCTCCACAAGTTTAGTCTTCATCTATAGCTTCTAATCATCTAACATTTTTAAGCCAAAGAATTTCTTTTCAACTTTTACGCTATATTTCAGTTCATAAGTTGGTATTCCGCGGAAGATAGCATCCTCTATTTTGGCAATTTCCTTTTCCAATTGTTCCGCATTAGCGTACCACGCCAAAAATGTATTTGATGCTCCCCAAAGTGATATTCCATCACTACTGGCAGCATATAAAGCATACTGTGGGGATTTCTTTCCTCCCTTGAACTTTTGCGAAGACATCACCTTGTAACACTTCGCAACAACGTGTTCATGCGGCGATGAAATTGTAATAATTCCTGTTGCCTTGTCAGGTTCATCAGCTTTTCCTTGCGCGATTTCGGTTGCCATAAGACTGTCCAATGATAAGTTCAGTTCACGTGATAGAATTAATAATTTATCTACTTCCGGATAACCTGTTCCTTGTTCCCATTTTGAAACAGCCTGCCTGCTAACATCTAGCATTTCTGCCAATTCTTCCTGAGAAAGATGTTTTTCTTTCCTGATTTTCTGTAAATTTTCTGCAAAGCTCATACTAATTACCTCCATTCACAATTTTGAGATAATAATACTATATAAACAAACCTCAATAGTTACTACCAACCTATGTTTGCGTTTTCGCTACTTGAAGTTGCGATTTCATTTTTATCCCAAATATTCTGAAATTATCTTAGTAATCCTCTTTTGTAAATCCCGATTGAACAAAATCGCTGCGCGATGGCCTGCCAAGGCTGGGGCGCAGTTTTTCTTTAACAACAAATAAAAAGCAGTGGAAAAATCTCCCGTAATACGGTATTGTTCAGTTACCACACAAAACAATCAAACACGGAGACTCCCACTGCCTATGAATACAATAGCACTTTTTGGTGTCTTCCGCAATCGGAATTATGATGCCAATGCACCTCCTTGATAGGTAGCTGCCACTATTAACAACTACTTATTCATGGAGGTTTTATAATGTACGAAGATATTTTTAATTCCATCCGCCAAGCTGCGGAAAAACGCAACCTTAGAGAACGGACCATTCAACTGTATTGCAGTGATGTCAGCTATTTCCTGCGCTGCACCAATAAGCCTGTTACTGACCTCACACTCGAGGATGCAGATGCCTTTCTTACCATGAAACGTCTGGAAGGCAGATCGCCGGAAACACATAATCATTATCGTTCAGCAATCAAGTTCTTCTACAAAAGAGTATTGAAGATACGCTGGGACGATGATGAAATTCCTGCAATGAAGCGGGAACGTAATCTTCCAACAGTCCTTACCCATCAGGAGATAAATGCCATCATTGATGCAACAACGAACCTGAAGCATAAAGCCATCATTGCGACCATGTATTCCTCTGGATTGCGCGTATCCGAGGTGATCCATCTCCACTATGATGATATTTCCCGTACCAACTTGACCATTCATGTCCGTGAGACAAAGGGAAGGATCGACCGGTATACGATCCTTTCCCGGAGAAATCTGGATCTTCTCACAGAGTACTGGTATCAGTGCGGCCGTCCGAAAGGCATTCTTTTCCCAAGCTCATGGACCGGTGGATACCTTGAGCCGAACAGTATCAACCAGTTCTTTAAAGAAAGTGCCAGACGCGCCGGTATTACCCGCCGTGTTTCTTCCCATGCGTGCCGCCATAGTTTTGCAAGCCACCTGTTTGAAAGTGGAACGGATATCAAATATATCCAGTCCCTTCTTGGTCATGTTGATCCCCGCTCTACGGATATATACCTTCATGTAAGCAACAAAACTCTTCTTGGTATCCGCAGCCCTTTTGATGCTCCGGAAGGCGGTGAATCATGAGCGAAAACTGCACGATACAGGATGTGTTTAACCGCTTTTATTCTGACTATGAGAAAACTCATGAACTGTCTGCGGCACAGCGAAAAGCAGCTTATCACATCATGAATTGCAAAACCGGTGCATTTGGTGTTAATGTAAGTGTTTGCGAGGACTGCGGCTGTATCTCCGTCCATTATAATTCCTGCAGGGACAGGTGTTGTCCCATGTGTCAGGAGTTTCCGAAGGAAAAGTGGGTAGATGCCCGCAGGGAGGATATACTGGACGCCCCATACTTTCATGTGGTTTTCACTGTGCCTGAGGAATTAAATCCTGTCATTTACAGCAACCAGAAGTCACTCTATAATGCCTTGTATCATGCAGCTTCAGATACTTTAAGCGAACTTGCCAGAGATAAAAAATACCTTGGGGCAGACATCGGTTATATCTGTATTCTCCACACTTGGGGAAGTGCGATGAATTTCCATCCCCATATCCACACCATCGTGTTAGGCGGAGGGCTGGATGCCAAGAACCACTGGAAAGATAACGGTGAGGATTTTTTTCTCCCTGTCAAAGTCATTTCCAGGGTTTTTCGGGGCAAGTATCTTGCCGGGCTAAAACAGCTATGGACGGATGGAAAGCTGGAGTTCCATGGAACAGCGGAACCTTACAAAAATCATTATGCCTTCATGGAACTTTTGGACACCTGCTATGCCAAAGAATGGATTCCTTATTGCAAGAAGCCATTCCGTGGTGCGGAGTCTGTTATCAAATATCTTGGCAAATATACTCACAGGATTGCCATAAGCAACTACCGAATAAAGGGTATGACGGATTCCACGGTTACGTTTACTGTTAAGGATTACAAAAATCAAGGCCAGTGGAAGGAACTTACACTTCCTGGGGAAGAATTCATCCGGAGATTTCTGATGCATGTTCCTCCAAAACGTTTTGTGCGGATTCGGCATTACGGCCTGCTTTCTTCTCGGAATAAAAACAAGAAGATTATACTATGCCGCAATCTGCTTGGCTGTAAGAAATACATTTCCAGACTTAAAGATCTTGATGCGCCCGCTATTATCAAACTGCTCTATAACAAGGATGTCTGCAAATGCTCATCCTGCGGTGGAAACATCATTCCTCTGCCGTCTGGCAGGTATTACACAAGGCCTGAGCCACACCTATTATGTTAAACACCTGCAACTGAATATTTTCAAAAAAGCTTCCTATGGAGGCTTATTCGTGGTGCTCTGGAAATGATTTTAAAGGGATTTTTCTCCATCTGCACAGGCATGCGATATACTGTTTTGCAAAGAGCGTCAGAATTGAAAGCCCATATATAGCGGCCGCCCGGATGCGCTTTGTTCAACCAGGAAAAATCGAAATTGATGCAAACGAAAGGGCAGTTATCAAAGAGTTCAAGGCTGCTTTTTCGTTTGCACCATCTTCGATTCTTTCCTTAACGATTTTCCTCTTTATTAAGCTCCCTGAAAAATGAGAAGTTGTACGGCTATTGATTTTCATTTCGCCTTTCTGTGCCAAATGGTTCCGATTCCAACTCCACATAATGCGACTAATATTCCTATTGCCATATAAGTAAAGTTAGGAAAACGAAAAGTATATTTTACCATTCCCATTTCTTCTGTAAATTGTGTATAAGGTACTGTAAGAAACATCATCGCAGCACCAATAACGCAAAACCAATTTCCTTTTCCCCAATAGTTGTTCTTTGAAACTGTAATCGTCGATACCAATAAAAAGGAAGGTAACAGTATCCATCTAAAGATAATATCAAACTCCGATGTCATCGGTACTTTCTTCCAAAAATGCAGGTTTATCCTTTCTTCCGTGTTAAGAAAATCCCAACAATTGCCCCTATAAGGATAATCGGTGCCAACTTGACAAACAGCCATTCAAATGCATGAAAAGCTACTCCGACAACGGCGGTTTCAGGGTCGCTATAATCCCAACCTAAGTAAGGACTATTTAATACTATTAGGGCCGCAAAAATTGTTATTATGACCACGCACACTGAGATAAGTAGCCAATGAAGTATTTTTCGCCTCGTAATCTTCCTTTGCGCAAGCTGCAGGTTTATAATCTCCAGCTTTTCGGAAATCGCTTTTAAATCATCAGCCTCAGGCTCAATAACAGTTTCTCCAAGCAAAGTGCTTACGGGTGTTTCAAGCGCCTCCGATATGGAGATCAGCATATCAGAGTCAGGAACTGATAATCCCTTCTCCCATTTAGAGATTGTTTGTCGGACTACATTCAGCTTGATGGCAAGTTCCTCTTGCGAAAGTCCTTTTGATTTTCTGATTGTTTTAATGTTCTCGTTTAACATAGGGATAACCTCTCTTTCTTTCAGGTGTTACCGCTATTGTATGAGGAACTGCCCGTTGCTACAAGCAACGCATATTAACATTTAATTTATAGTTCGATATCAACTTGATATTCATCATCAATAAGAAGATAATTGACTTTGTAATTCTGACACTGTTCCACTATTTCGGCATTATCTCTAAGTACTGTTTCTATCGTACAGTACCCATCATCCATTCTGTTTTCTACAACATTTGCATACTTTTTTATATCACTAAAATGATTCGTAATATATTTTTTACTCATAACTAAGCAATAATATTTTATGTTTTTCAAATACTCCGGTTCAAAATCTTTCGACCACTCAAAAGGAATATAGCAGCCTTCAACAATAAGATTTTGCTCATTTTCAATAGCTGTTTTTATCATTTCACACACAATTGGCCATAAATAATCCGTCAATGCTTTCTCATCACTAACAGGGGTAAGCGTAGTATTTCCGCTGCGAATAAGCCCCATCTTTAAATGATCTATGGATAGATAAGGGTATTTGTATTTTTCTAGTAATTTTTGAGCAAGTGCTGTCTTCCCTGTGTGAGATGCTCCCGTTATCAAAATAATCATTCGATTACTCCTTCAATCCAACTGAATAACTCCCGATTTTTCCGGTTCGTGAAACTAGAATTTATATCCCTTCCTTTATTCGGGCATACATTTTCATATCAATCACTTTGCCGCCCTTTACGGCATTGCTTCTCAATGTACCCTCATATTGAAATCCTGCTTTTTCAAGCACACGACACGAAGCCCTATTATATGAAAACGGTTCAGCATAAATGCGAATAATATCGCTATTTTTAAAAACATAATCACAAATCTGCTTTACTGCCTCTGTCATAATGCCTTTGCCCCAATATTCCTCGGCAATGTAATATCCTAATTCCGCAGTTTGCCTATGTATATTCTCTTGGCGAAAAACACCAATACTACCGATGACTTTATTATCAACAATAATGGCAAATGCAAAAGTGTCGTTTTCATTTGCAGAAAGCATAGCAGAAATATAATCCATACCGTCTTTTTCTGTATAGGGATATGGTAATCCATCACGAAGATTATCTTGTATATGTTTATTGGAAAGTGCTGACGCCAAATCGGAAGCGTCTGTTAATTTCCATTTCCTTATTTCACAAGTCATATTAACTATCTCCTTAAACTTCAATTTCCCAGTTCGTAAAACTGGAAGTTGTTAATTTGTTTCAATTTTTATAATTTTTCCGCAATATTGGCAGTGGTATGTATGATGTTTTGCATAGAAAAGTCGTTCCAGATTTTCAAATCCACCACAATAAGGGCAGCGCAAATATCGTTTATCAATCCATACATACCCTACCATAGCAATGCTTGCAAGAATAAACAATGGTTTAAAGAAAAAACCAACTATAATACAAATTGAAAAAATAATTAAACAAAGAAAAGCGGCACTGATTTTACTGCTCTTTATCATCGTTTAACCTCCCCATTAAATATTACTTTAGTTTCCTTGCTCATATACTCACATTCCTCATCAAATACCGATTTCACTCGCATTTATGCTTCCCACACCACCTCATAAGGACAAAACAAGGGCACAAGATGTCCGGTGGACATCTGCTCTGTGCCGACCGGAGCGGAGCGTAGACAAAAAAAGCTGATCACAAGCTATAACAGCAAGTGGCAATCGGGAAACTGTAACATATGTACAAATATATTATACTGGAGGATTTCAAGATGGACAAGTACGTTTATGATGAAAACAACGCTTTTGACCAGCGGCAGGCTCAACGCTTATATTGCGGAGATAGACAATCGGCAGGGAGAAATCTCTGCCGCATATTGACTTTATATGCAGTTCCGAGTATAATAAATCAAGCGATGTAAAACAGATGATTTAGAAAGGGAAGGAATAATCTATGCCGCCAAGAGCAAAATTCACAAGAGAGGAAATTATTGAAGCCGCATTAACTATTGTCAAAGAAGATGGATTTGAAGCCTTAACCTCCAGAGCATTGGGAGCGCACCTCGGCAGCTCAGCAAGACCAATTTTTACTGTATTCCAAAATATGGACGAGGTTCAGCAAGCCGTGATTGAATCTGCTAAAACATTGTATAAAGAATATGTCGATAAAGGGTTAACATGGGAACATCCTTTTAAGGGCGTTGGAACGCAATATATTCTCTTTTCTGTTAATGAACCAAAGCTTTTTCAACTTCTCTTTATGACGGAACAACCACAGATACCTGATTTATCGGGTGTACTGCCATTGATTGAGGAAAGCTATGAAGAAATTCTCTTGTCCATTCAAAACGATTACGAAATTAACGAACTTTTTGCTAAAAAGTTATATCATCACCTTTGGATATATACACACGGAATTGCGACGCTTTGTGCCACCAAAATGTGCCGCTTTACAGGTGAGGAAATCAACTCAATGATTACAGAGGTATGTATGAGTATTTTGAAAAATATTAAGGAAGAAAAAAACAATGGATAAAAGCAATGAAATTGCAAATCCAAATGAAAGTAGTCAAATTCGATTTAAGAATTTAGATGCGAACACATTAAAACTAATTGCCATTTTGGCAATGACGATAGACCATATTGCGTGGCTGGTATTTTCGGGTTATCCGACGCAGGCATTACCTATTGTAATGCATATCATTGGCAGGATTACCTGTCCGATGATGTGTTATTTTGTTGCCGAAGGATATCATTATACTCGTAATATTGGGAAATACACGGCAAGGCTGTTCTCATTTGCAATTATCTCGCACTTTGCTTATGTATTTGCGTCTATGAATTTTGTCGATTGGAAATCTTTTATCCCGTTTTATTACGGAAGCTTTTTAAATCAGACAAGCGTTATGTGGTCACTGGCCTGGGGACTGGTTATGCTTAGAATTGCAAACAGCAACAAAGTGCAAGCTAATTGGTTAAAAGCTATTTTAATTATACTGATTTGTATTGTAAGTTTTCCGAGCGATTGGAGTTGCGTTGCGGCTTTGTGTATATTGGCAATGGGAACAAACCGAGGAAATTTTAAAAGGCAAATGTTATGGCTTATATTTTATGTGTTTATTTATTCTGTTGTATATTTCTTTGCAATAGATAAAGTATATGGTTGTATTCAGATGTGCATTGTTTTGGCGATACCGATTTTAATGTTATACAACGGACAACGTGGGAAAAGCAAAAGCATAAATAATTTTATGAAATGGGCGTTTTACATATATTATCTTTTACATTTATTTGTTATTGGTACTATTCAATATCTTTGCCGGTAAAATGAAAATGTTCACAAATCTAAGATAAGGCGGGTAAAAAACGATGATTGAAGTGAAAAACATTATAAAATCATACGGAAACGGGGAAAGCCGGTTTCAGGTATTACGAGGAATCAGTCTTACAATTCAGGACGGGGATTTCGTTGTGATCCTCGGCGCCTCAGGTTCTGGCAAATCTACTTTTTTGAATGTGATTTCGGGACTTGAGCGCCCGGACAGCGGTAAAGTCTTTTACGGTGCAACGGATATTACAGCGCTTTCCGACAATGAATTGACTGCGTTTCGCAAGGAAAATGTTGGATTCATTTTTCAGCAGTATTATTTGCTCCCTGACATGAGCGTGGATAAAAATGTGAAAATGGGTGCTGACTTAGCAGGCAACAAAGATTATAAAAAAGTTATTGAAGCAGTTGGGCTTGGAGAAAAACTGCATAAATATCCGGGTGAGCTTTCAGGCGGAGAACAGCAAAGAGTTTCCGTTGCAAGAGCATTGGCGAAAAAACCAAAGATATTGTTCCTGGACGAGCCCACAGGCGCATTGGATGAGCAGACGGGCCGGCAGGTGCTGGACTATATCTGTAAGTTAAAAAAACAGTATGGTTTTACGATCGTCATGGTGACGCACAATTTAAATATTGCGGAAATGGCCAAAACGGTCATCAAAATGAACAGTGGGAAGATATCGGATATTTACCAAAACGCAGTTCAAAAGTCCGCTTATGAGATTGGATGGTGATAAGATGCTTATAGGAATAAAAAATGCTTCAAAGCTCATCGGCATTTCGATCATCGCCTGCTGTGCCGTGCTTGTATGTACGATGTTCCTGAATTTTTATTTTGACGTTCAGGCAGTTGAGAGTGAAATAACATCAGAATTGTCTATGATTTTCTATAACGCTCAGGTATCGACGGCAAAGGTCGTTTGTCTTGTAACTGGTGGTTGTTTGTTCATAACTTCGGTTGTTATGCTCATGTTCTACATCAAGCACTATATTGATACCCACAAAAAAGAGCTTGGCATCCTAAAGGCTTTGGGGTACTCCAATCTAAAGGTTGCAAAAAACTTTTGGGTATTTGGAATCAGTGCGTTTATTGGAACTGCGATTGGTTTTTGCGGAGCGTTTCTGATGATGCCAAGGTTTTATGCTCTGCAAAATGAAGATAAAATGCTTCCGGAGATCGCTATACACTTTCACCCGACCATCTTTCTTTACTTTGTGATATTACCGACAGTTGGTTTTTCTCTGCTTGCGATTGGTTATGCCTGGTGTAAATTAAAGAAGCCTGTATTATCGCTTCTGAAAAATGATTTTCAGACCTTAACCAAAGCAAATAAGCATGCCGCAGATAAGCTCAGCGAGTGTTCCTTCGTGGATGATCTGAAAAGAAACACCTTGAAAAGTAAGAAAATACTTGTATTTTTCATAATCTTTGCTTCCTTCTGCTTTTCTGCTATGACGCAGATGTCCTTTAGTATGAAAGACCTGTCAAGCGAAATGATGGGGGCAATGATGCTGATTATCGGTCTTGCTTTAGCATTTACAACACTGTTCCTTGCCATCACAACAGTAATTAATGGAAACACAAAAACAATCGCTATGATGCGGGTTTTTGGTTATTCACAAAAAGACTGCTGCAAGGCAATTCTCGGTGGATACAGGCCGATGTCCTATATCGGTTTTGCCATTGGAACCGGATATCAGTACATGTTGCTTCGTATTATGGTGGATATTGTATTTAAAGACGTTGAGGGCGTTCCTGTTTATAAATTTGATTTTCCTGTTATGCTTATTTCGCTTGTTGTTTTTATAATGATTTATGAAATTCTGATGTTTGTATATTCCGAAAAAGTTAAGAGGATTTCAATTAAAGAAATAATGATTGAATAGTTGGAGGAAAACATCTATGCTCACGCTATGAGGGAAGTGAGGCGTACTTCCGCAAGGCCGCCGGATCAGGTAGCTGGCGGAGACCAAGATGAACTGTCAGCCAGCAAATTAAAGTTCCTGTCTCCTGCACAAATACAGCAAATTAAAATCTCAACATTTAATTATTATCTATGTCAGCGTGCAGTAAAAAACAGCACACTTTTATCTTGACCATCCTGCTCTATTCCAGTATAGTTTTTATGGAACAAAAAAGAGAAAGAACAGCCCCTCCTACAGTTCGTTCTTTCTCTCATACACCAGCATACCTGCCATATACGGGATCATGTCCCACTCATGAGGCTTTGGCATCACTGACATTTATTATGATAAGAAATAATTCCCTGTTTTGCAAGTTAATTCGTATAAAATCTTCATCAAAAAAGCTTTTTGACTCCTTCATGGACGGTTTCCGGCCTGAACTACAGACCTGCCCCTGTTGTGGGGCAAAGGGAGCTTGTTCCGTCCATGCCTATTATGAACGTTCCCTGGCTGATTTCGTTGGTGGAAAGCCTGTCTGGCACAGCCTCTGTATCCTGCGCCTTGTCTGTTCCTGCGGCCATACCCATGCCATCCTTCCGGATTTCATCATCCCTTATTCCTCCTACGGCCTTTTCTTTATCCTCCGTGTCCTGGCGGAATATTTCCTTCGGCTTGCTTCCGTAGAAAAAATCTGCGCACGCTTCTGTATTAACCAAAACCAGCTCTACCATTGGCTTTCCCTGTTCAAAAAGCAGAAGGAAGAGTGGCTGGGCCTTCTCTCTTCCAGGGAGTCCTCCGGCCTCTCTTTCCTGAAAGGCCTTTTTCGGATGCCCGCTTATTCCGGCTTTGCATCCGGTTTTGTCCGCCGCTTCTCTGTCTCCTTCCTCCAGTCCCACAGAAATCCGGCGGCTTACTGCCAACAGCAGTTCGGCCCCTGAACCGTTTCCCAGACACCACATAACACAGGGATGGTCTCCAGGCTGTTCTTCCTATATGCTGATAGAAAACAGTAAAGGAGGATTTTTTTATGCATTACAACACCAAAAACTTTTCAGACGCATCTGCTATGGCACAGTTCCGGCTCGCACTCATTGCACCGGTCATCCATGGCCTTTATCCGGATGCGTCCAGAAACGCCTATTACCAGCGGGTAACGGAAAAACCCCTCACCCTGCCTGACGGCTCTGTATTCCAGTACAGCCCCAAGACCCTCAGCAAGTGGGCCTCTCTTTACCAGAATGGCGGCATTGACGCGCTCATGCCCCGGGAACGTTCCGACAAAGGCTCCACACGCGCCTTGCCGGACACGGCCATTGAAGAGATCTACCGGCTGAAAGAGGCTTTCCCACGCTTAAACGCAACCCAGATCCACCGCCATCTTGTGGAGGAAGCTTTTATCCCCGCCTCTGTCAGCGTCTGCGCCGTCCAGCGCTTCGTGAAAAAGCATGACCTGAAGTCGGCGCGCAATCCATCTATGAGGGACAGGAAAGCTTTTGAGGAAGATGCCTTTGGGAAAATGTGGCAGGCGGATACCTGTTACCTCCCTTATATCACGGAAGGCGGGCAGCGCAGGAGGGTTTACTGCATTATGATCATTGATGACCACTCGCGTTTCCTGGTGGGCGGCGGCCTTTTTTATAACGATAACGCCTATAACTTCCAGAAAGTTTTAAAAAACGCAGTTGCCTCCCACGGCATTCCGGCGAAACTCTATGTCGACAATGGCTGCAGCTACTCAAATGAACAGCTCTCCCTGATCTGCGGCTCCATCGGCACGGTCCTCCTTCATACAAAAGTGCGGGACGGCGCCAGCAAGGCCAAGATCGAACGCCAGTTCAGGACATTCAAGGAGACCTGGCTTTATACGCTGGACATGGATTCCATCACGTCCCTGGCACAGTTCAATTCCCTCCTGCGGGACTATATCCGCACCTACAATACTTCCATGCATTCCGGCATCGGCTGTACCCCCATGGAACGTTACCAGAAGACGCGCTGTGCCATACAGATGCCAAAGTCCAGGGAATGGCTGGAGGAATGTTTCTTAAACCGCATCAACAGGAAGGTGAATAAGGATTCCACTGTCTCCATCGACAAGGTCTCCTATGACGTCCCCATGCAGTTCATCTCATCCAAAGTTGAGATCCGCTTCCTTCCCGACGATATGTCCTCTGCCTACATCCTTTATGAGGGGGAGCATTATCCCATCCGGCCGACAGATAAAAATGAAAACTGCAGGACAAAACGTAACAACACCCCTTCTATTGATTATTCAAAGATAGGAGGTGCCTGCTGATGTTCCGCACTTACTATGGGCTGGCCTTCAACCCTTTTGACAAACAGATGGCCTCTGAGAAGGACCGTTTCCTCTCGAAAGACATCTCGGAGATGCTCTCACGGCTGGACTACCTCAAGGATACCAGGGGCATCGGGCTGTTCACCGCACGCCCCGGCATGGGCAAGTCCTTCGCACTGCGCTGTTTTGCCAAAAGCCTGAACCCGAATCTTTACCACATGGAGTATCTCTGCCTCTCTACCGTCAGTGTCATGGAGTTCTACCGCCAGTTCTGTTCTACGCTTGGTATAGAACCCAAAGGCGGCAAACCCGGCATGTTCCGGGCGATCCAGGAGCAGGTCCTCTATCTCTACCGTGAAAAGAAGCAGCCCCTCCTCCTTGCCATCGATGAGGCACAGTATCTCTCTACCGGCATTCTGGAGGATATCAAGATGCTCATGAATTACGGCTATGATTCCCTCAACTGCTTTACTCTCATACTCTGTGGGGAGCCCCATCTGAACAATACGCTCAAAAAGCCCGTCCATGAGGCACTGCGGCAGCGTGTTACCGTCCACTATAACTTCTCCGGGCTCTCCGATTCGGAAGTCGGGCAGTATGTCCTCCACAAGATCGCCTGTGCTGGCGGAGCTTCCTCCATTATTGACCATGCAGCCCTGTGTGCTGTCCACAGCCACTCCCAGGGCAGTCCCAGGCTTGTTGATAACCTGATGACCAACGCGCTGACACTTGGGGCACAGATGGAAAAGAAGGTCATTGATACAGAGGTCATCCTGGCTTCCGTCAGCAGCCAGAACCTCGGCTAAGGAAGGAGGGGTACTGTTTATGGAATACACCTGTATTCTCAGGCACGGTTCACGGAAAGAATGCTGGACTGGAAAACTTACGCTGCTGCGGAAACTTCCCGGCCAGTACGAAGCAGAAATCAGCGGGAGAGGGACTTACTTCCACATCCTTGCCGGGCGGCATAAATATGGGAATTACCTGTGCATCCCCAACCATGATATCGGGTGCGAATTATCTGATTTCTCCGATATCTTCTGGAACGAAGAAAGGCTCCGCAGTCTGATGCGGAAGGTAGACGCAGTAACCGTGGCCACCGCCCTGGTGTATCTGCCTGCCCTGGCTGATAATATTTGAAAGATTACGAATTTTACATGGGCTTTGGATCCCACAATGGATTCCACAGCTCTTTGTATTTCAGAGCAGTCTCCCTGTTGCCAACAGCGTGCCGCGTTTTTGATAGAAGAATGCATTTGCAGGTTGCACTGCGCAGTCAACGGGATAAAAATCAGAAAAATAATTCGCCGTTTATGTCTCCTTCAATTTGCCGTCCAACAATGAACGTCCACTGGACGTTCACTTAGGTATACCTGGCAACTAAAAACTTTCCCTTGTTTCAACTCGCAAGTGCAAAAACAAGGGAAAATACATAAGGATATCGTCGGTACTTTCTTCTAAAAATGCAGGTTTATAACCTCCATTTTTTCGGAAATCACTTTCAAGTCATCAGCCTCAGGCTCAATAACTGTTCCTCCGGCAAGCCGGGAATTTCAAGCCCCTGTCAAATAAGAAAACCCTTTACTCTAGTTCCTTAACATATAATCGATCTATTCCATTGCCATAGTTTACAATATCCTTAAGATAATGATATCCATACTTCTCGTATAAACCAATATGTTCCGACGGAATATACGTCTTGTCAAATCCAATTGATTTTGCATATTCATTAGCAGCCTCAATCAATTTTTCGCTAATTCTATGTCCACGATAACTTTCATCTACAAATATGCTGGATATCCATGGAAAAACTTCAGGTAATGGATAGTAGTCTGTCTTCATGATAGAGGCCATTCCTACAATTTGATTATCTGCCAGTGCTACAAACATAGTTTCCCAATCACTAAACTCCCAATTGCGAAGCATGCGTAATGTATGTTCTTTCACAACTTCCCAGGAAAAGTTCTCTACAAAGCGTATTAACATATCTGCCAATTCTGTATTTTTACCCACCTTTTTTATTTCCGGCGAATTCGTGAATCCAAAATGCTGCTCCACTTTTCTTACGGTATCTTCTACAGTACTGTGCTTATTGCGCTCGACCCAAAAGTAGTCACTATGCTTTATTTGTTCGCACCTTTTATCATTCAGGCTTTTTAGTAATATCATACACTACTAGATTATGTCTTTTAGCTAATTCTCTGGATACGGTTGTCTTCCCACCACACGGTGTGCCGGTTACAAAATAGACATTTTTTAAATACTCTTTTAATACATTATCTTGAAATATCATTGTATAACTCCTTTATTAAATAGTTTTCAGCATCTTCACATCGCATAAAACCATTTGTCACTCTATGTTACTTTCATACTCTGTACAGTCAATAATCATTCGCTTGCATTTTGAGCAATAATCACTTTTTACATGATTTGGAGATACCATTGGTTGTTTAAGGCGGAAAGCATATTGCTCCTTGCTATCTGGAAGTAAGCTTATCTTATGTTTTCTGGTGCTCCAAAGGGCTAAACCACAATTCAAATAACCTTGTATCATTTCTATATCACAAAATGGACACTTCATTTTCATTCCTCCCATAAATTCCGAGTTATTGGTTTGTTTCATTTTAGCAGTCTTCATTGCAAAATACAATATCAGATGTATCTTTAAACCCATATCTTATTGCCTGGTAAAATGCACTGTGCTATACTGGGCAGGTATAATTAAATCAGAACGACAGATGCATTTCGATTTCGCCCTCTAGTATTTAGAAAGAGGGTGATGCCCATGAATGCGATGGAAGTATCAACTTTACTTTTGGTGATTTTTGCATTGACCTATATAGACAACAGACATAATAAGAAATAGCATTCCGTACCGTCCAAAGTCAGGAATGCTATTATCTTACATAAATAATTAAATTGACTGAGGGCATCAGATCTTGCATCTGAATACCTTTCATACTTTGATTATACACCGGGGATGAGAGTTATCAAGTCCCCCTTTTTTTCTTCAGGCCGCAAATCAAGGATTATTTGACATCTGGCAATAAGTCTGCTAAAATAAGGATAGAAAAAGGCACTACCGATAAGCGGTTAGTCCAAAGTTATATTGTCACAAAAAGTAACCATATCCTTGGGCTGGGGCGGTTACTTTTTTGTATGATCTATGTATGCAATCAAAATCGTTACCACAATACCAAGTATCATCAGTACGATGGAGAGCAGTTCAAAATCACTCATAAAGCTTGCCCTCCTTTCCCAGATTTCCCATATAGGGATTTCTATGTAATCAGAGGGTCCAGTCCCTCTGTTGAAGGACTAACCGCCTACCGTTTTTCTAGTAGTGCCCATCTGTATTCTACCAGAATCCGCTTATTTTGACAAGTTTAAGCAACTGCCATATGATTCACCTGATTCACCTCAGATTTTTTTCATAGTATCTGCACATTCACCAATTCTATGCCAAAGAAAATGGCACCGTTCCATAACGATGCCACCATGCTCTGTCACCTATTCCACCATTTCCAAGTCCCGGTACAGAACCGTCCTTACTGTCATCAACCTGCACACAATAATCCCTCACATAGGAAGATCTCCCTACAGGGATGGAAATTATCTTTGCCCTGTTTTTATGAAATGAATCAATGTTTCAACGTCATCGAAGTTGTCATAATCCCCATTTATACCTACACGATGATAAACAATTCCGTTGTTTTCATTTCTTTCGAGGCAATCCAACAGCTCGTTTTCTCCATATCTTTTTATAAATAATGTAAATCCATAGGGTTTAATCTTTGACAGTAAGCCTTTTCTGCATTCCGATTCACATTCGTAACAATGTCCATACTGTTTTTCTATGGAACATTTTCTGTTTTCACACCAATCTTTATCAGGACATTCACCTGTATTGCATCCACTGCAATGTTCGTTCCCACTGCATAAGCAACAAGCGAAACCACATCTTGCTATCCCAAATTCTCTTTTCATCATATACTCCTCCGAATCTCGCTTTTCATACAAATTGGAATTGCAATACTAAGACAAGAATAATTTTTGTTACATTTTATTCGGGGATTTTTCCTAAATCCTTACTTTTCCCGCCATTTGCCTTAATCATCTGACGCCATCCTATCTGCGCACCCATTTTATATAGAAAACGTGGAAAAGCGACGGACACATAACTATTTTCTTGTACTTTCTTCTTAAGAATAATATCCGAAAAATCTGCTAACGCTTTGTCGATTGGCGCCTTAGGTCCACGTCCGGGTTCCAGTTTGGGCATCATGGCCAGTCCGCCGCCTCCGCCGACACCAATGCCGCCACTCCAAATAAAGCCTGCCTTTAAACTCCAATTCCGTAAAAGCTTCAATGCCAATTGCGCTTGTATCCCTTCGTAGAAACCACAATTCACAATACCATAAATGTGTATCTGTCGATTTTGTAAACGTGTTTCTTCTAACTGAATTAAGCAGGACAGCAGGTGCCCCGGAATTCCATCCACATAAAGAGGATAAGCAAATACCCATGCATCTGTTCTCGCCAATTCTTCGATTACTTCTTTAGAAACTGCAGTTGAATGAAATCCAAAATTCACAACCTCTGTTTCTTCTCCCCAATATCCTTTCAAATCTTCTAAGAGTACACTACTAGCACTGTTGTTTACTTTTGGACTTCCATTGATTAACGCAATTCTCATAAAATAACGCCCTCCAATTCTTCTACAGATTTATAGAAGTAAACCTCCTTTACCAGACCATCATAATTATCCGCATTTGCTTTCAACAGTTCTCTGGCTGTTTCTTTTTCTATATCTGTAATATTTTCGCCATAGAGGTGTGCAGACAACGTGATGATATTTTTATATCTTCGTTTATGGTGCATCTTTCCTTTTCGAATCACAAAATCCGCATGGATGTAGGAGATTGCACGATCCTGTACCATTTTTACGAAAGGACTTACACTACCGTAATAACAGCGGCTGATCAGAATGAGTTCAGTACATTTACCCATGTCGCTCCCGGTTCCTTCGTAACCATCATGAAGCACACACTTGCCCGGCGTTTTGACCCAGCATCCAAAACAACCAATACAATGACGGATCTCTCCCTGTGGTTTAATGACCTTATATTCGCCCTCAACGGGAACATTAAAGTTCTCAATATCTGTTATGATGAGTTTCATTGTGATGTCTCCTTGACCAAATCATTCGGGTTCATAGTTATTCGTTTGTCCAATCATCGATAACCCAAATATGTTGTTCTTCCTAATAAACCGGAAATTACATTACCGCTATTTTTTCAGAAAATCGCTGAATTCTTTCAATTCTTTTTTTGTATCTTCTGAAAGTCTGTTAAATTCTGTATCATGAATTGCTCCTTCTAAAGTATATAAATGTACCAGACACACATTCGGATATTTCTGCTTTAGCCTAAGAAATGCGTCTTTTGCACCTACCTCAATAAGTTTCTCGGAAGATTCAATACCAACGGATGTTAGCTTTTTCGCCATTTCTTTTCCAATATTCATCATTGATGTTAATTCTGACATGTTTATCTCCAACTTTCCATGATTTACTTATCCCCACAAAATAGGAATATACATAATTATTTCTTCAAAAAGTCTACAATAACATTTTTGATATTTGGTGGTAAAACGTGCATATGACCGCTTCCTTTTAGTTCATAAGTTCGACAATTTATAAAAATTCGTTTTGCCCTTGATAAAACCTTTTTAGCAGGAAACAAACAATCCTTTTCGGACGCGATAACAAGTGTAGGCGCACTATAACCAGACAACTTTTTTTCTTGAATATTAGTTGGCATACCAACTTTCGTTTTTACATTGTCAAAGCTATCCTTTACTATATCTAAAGTATCTTCATCAAGAATAGATTTATCTAATGCCATACATAAAACCGTTTTTATAAGATATTTCTCTTTTTTTGTTATGCGGTACTTTAATAAGGGTATCATCATCTTTATTGATGATACGGGCAAAGCATTACTAATTCCAGCAGGAACAACCAAGACCGCTTTTTCAATCTTTTCTGGTGCAACACATATAAGTTTTGCCAGTACTCCGCCACCAAATGAGCCACCGAAGCAAGGCATTTTATCATATCCCAATTTGTCAATAACTTCACTTGCCCACTTTCCATAATCGTATCCTATATGTGATAAGCACACCTCATCGCTTTTCCCGGGATGTCCGATAATATCAACTGCATATACATGAAAATCTTCTAACAGAAATCTGCACATTAACAGATTATATGCAGAAGTACTGTTGCCACCATGAAAAACAAGCAATGGAGTTTCATTACTATTTCCAATCTCTACTATGTGCGTCTTTCCAAATGAAGTTTGAACATAAACATCTGAAAATGATTTTCCTAATTTTGATAACTGCCTATCATATAATTCAAGCGATATTTCACGTCCGTTTATTGTCTTATATATACTCATACATCTTCCCTATAGACACCGATTTCCCAATTCGTAAAACTGGGATTTCTATTTGGCAACATATCTTTCCCATACTTGTGGTATTTTTGATTTTATAAAAGAAGCATAGGAGCAATCAGGGGTTTCTATCATATGTTTTTCCTTTAAATATTCGATACAGCAAGAATACCACCATTCCAGCTGCTGCTTTGATTTATCCTCAAAACGACTTACCTTCATTTTGCCCTGCTTCACATATTCCATAAATAGAGCATACGCATTTTCTACCCAGACACAGTTTGTTACTTCAACAGGTTCTGTCGCCAGTCTTGCACATGGAATATTTTTGAATGGAATGACTTGACTTTCTTCTACAAAGACTTCGTAGATATATCCGCTGACACCTTCCGATACTTCTTTTAGCGCATTCGGGTACAGTTCATGGTAGACTGGTATATCACTGCCGCCTTCAAAACCATAAGGAAACCAATAATAGGGCCTTTCTACGGCGTTACATAAATAGAATGCGGCAACCACATCCATTGTGGTCATATATACATATGGCCGGTCATGGTCAGCTTGATTGGGTTTTAATACTTTAATATTTCCGGTGTTACTTCCATGATATAATATCATAGCGGTTTCCCCCTTAAATTTCGATTTTTCCAATACGTGAAACGTGAATTATTTGATTTAAATTCCAAGCTTTTTCATCATCCAATACGCATCAACATATGAACCATCTTCATACTTCATGTTATCTGGAAAGGTTCCATATATTTTAAATCCAAGTTTCTCATATAAAGCTATCGCAGGTTTATTATCCACAATCACCTCAAGTTCCGCCTGTTCATATCCAGCCTTTTCAGCAATATCTAAAACAGTTTCCAACATTGCTTTTCCAATTCCTAAGCCGCAATATTCTTTATATAGCGCAATCGCAATATCACATCTATGCCTATATCTTTTATATCCTCCAATACTCATTAGAGAACAATTCCCTATATGTCTGCCTCCGATTTCAGCAATCAGTAATAATTCATTCTCGCTATCCTTTTTAGTCCTTATAAAGTCTTGTTCTTGTTTTATTGACAATGTTATTTCATCAGGTTCACGAATCAAAAATGGTGTTTCGGCTGCTGTAATTTTTAAATAATCTATTAACTTCTCAGCATCATTTTCCTCAGCAGTTCTAAGAATTATCTCCCTATCTTTTTTATCTTTTATAATCATGGTATTAATATACATGGTAACTGCTTACCTCCATAAATCAATGTTTATCTCATACTTCGGCATCTCAATCATTCCTTGAACATTTTTCGGCATCGATTGCAAGCACCAACATAAGCGCATAAATGGCATCCTGCGGATTATAAACATTGATTGTATAGGTATCTGTCCAATTAAACAATTCCTTTGACACAGTGGCTACCGGTTGCCCGTTTGCGCCGATGATACTATAATCCCACTCAAAAAAATTACCTTCAATATGCCAGCCGTTGCAGTCAATATTGTATTGGGGTTTGAATAAAGAGAACTCCTTGCTGATGCAGCCGATATACTGCTGGCCCATATACATCTCAAACTTCGGCAGGAAGGTAAAGACGCGCTCTTTAACCGTTCCAATCTCATAACCGTTTGTATCAAAGATCTTAAGACAGTGTCCCCAAGAAAGCTGACCTCTTACGACATAGACGGTTTCGCCAGCCTCGTTATAAATATCGTAGCTGTCAAACCACGAAAAAAACCTTTGTTTAAATAACAGTTTCACACTTATCACTCCTTCTGTTGTCCCATGGCCGTTTGGGTAAATGGCCAAACATTTTTATAAAGGTATCTCTGCGTACTCCTAAATTAACACGGTAAATATTCTCTATATAGCTGTTTTTCTTTTTCATGTCCGTTTATCTCCTTTTCCAATTCCGATTTTCCAGTTCGTGAAACATCTAATCTTCTGTTGCTTCCAACTCTCCGAAAAGCCGGAAGCTGTTTATTTGCTCACTAATCGCTTACCAATCTCAAATGCATTCTCTAAATCCTTCGGAAACTGCTCCTCATGACGTTGACGTTTAGCATTTTCATCAAACTGTCCCGTTTGGAATTTAGAATAATCATCAAATTGAAGTGTATCTGTAGCCAGATAATATTCCGTCATTCCGCCAAATTTTTTTAATAAATTAGTGTTGTTCTCAAAAACCGACTTATACATTTCCGCATATTCATCACCAACATTCATAGTAAAGAAAAATGCAACATTTATTTGTCCGTTATAAAGCTGTTTTCCATAATCATCGTAGGTCATGGCAGGGAAGGACAGACGTTCCAGGAAACAACGCATCTGCCCAGTAATGTCACCAAAGTAAATCGGACTCCCCAATAAAAGAGCGTCTGCATTATGCACCTTTTCAAGTGCGGAAGTTAAATCATCTTTCATATAACATTTACACGGAACAGCATCTTTGCGTTTGCATCCAAAACAACTAACGCAGCCCCGATATTTCAAATCGTACAAATTAATAAATTCCGTTTCTGCTCCAACTGATTCTGCCCCTTTGAGTGCCTGCTGCAATAGTTGGGCTGTATTCCATCTTTTCCTGGGACTTCCATTTATCGCTATTACTTTCATTGTCAGCCAGCAAATTAAAGTTCCTGTCTCCTGCACAAATACAGCAAATTAAAATCTCAACATTTAATTATTATCTATGTCAGCGTGCAGTAAAAAACAGCACACTTTTATCTTGACCATCCTGCTCTATTCCAGTATAGTTTTTATGGAACAAAAAAGAGAAAGAACAGCCCCTCCTACAGTTCGTTCTTTCTCTCATACACCAGCATACCTGCCATATACGGGATCATGTCCCACTCATGAGGCTTTGGCATCACTGACATTTATTATGATAAGAAATAATTCCCTGTTTTGCAAGTTAATTCGTATAAAATCTTCATCAAAAAAGCTTTTTGACTCCTTCATGGACGGTTTCCGGCCTGAACTACAGACCTGCCCCTGTTGTGGGGCAAAGGGAGCTTGTTCCGTCCATGCCTATTATGAACGTTCCCTGGCTGATTTCGTTGGTGGAAAGCCTGTCTGGCACAGCCTCTGTATCCTGCGCCTTGTCTGTTCCTGCGGCCATACCCATGCCATCCTTCCGGATTTCATCATCCCTTATTCCTCCTACGGCCTTTTCTTTATCCTCCGTGTCCTGGCGGAATATTTCCTTCGGCTTGCTTCCGTAGAAAAAATCTGCGCACGCTTCTGTATTAACCAAAACCAGCTCTACCATTGGCTTTCCCTGTTCAAAAAGCAGAAGGAAGAGTGGCTGGGCCTTCTCTCTTCCAGGGAGTCCTCCGGCCTCTCTTTCCTGAAAGGCCTTTTTCGGATGCCCGCTTATTCCGGCTTTGCATCCGGTTTTGTCCGCCGCTTCTCTGTCTCCTTCCTCCAGTCCCACAGAAATCCGGCGGCTTACTGCCAACAGCAGTTCGGCCCCTGAACCGTTTCCCAGACACCACATAACACAGGGATGGTCTCCAGGCTGTTCTTCCTATATGCTGATAGAAAACAGTAAAGGAGGATTTTTTTATGCATTACAACACCAAAAACTTTTCAGACGCATCTGCTATGGCACAGTTCCGGCTCGCACTCATTGCACCGGTCATCCATGGCCTTTATCCGGATGCGTCCAGAAACGCCTATTACCAGCGGGTAACGGAAAAACCCCTCACCCTGCCTGACGGCTCTGTATTCCAGTACAGCCCCAAGACCCTCAGCAAGTGGGCCTCTCTTTACCAGAATGGCGGCATTGACGCGCTCATGCCCCGGGAACGTTCCGACAAAGGCTCCACACGCGCCTTGCCGGACACGGCCATTGAAGAGATCTACCGGCTGAAAGAGGCTTTCCCACGCTTAAACGCAACCCAGATCCACCGCCATCTTGTGGAGGAAGCTTTTATCCCCGCCTCTGTCAGCGTCTGCGCCGTCCAGCGCTTCGTGAAAAAGCATGACCTGAAGTCGGCGCGCAATCCATCTATGAGGGACAGGAAAGCTTTTGAGGAAGATGCCTTTGGGAAAATGTGGCAGGCGGATACCTGTTACCTCCCTTATATCACGGAAGGCGGGCAGCGCAGGAGGGTTTACTGCATTATGATCATTGATGACCACTCGCGTTTCCTGGTGGGCGGCGGCCTTTTTTATAACGATAACGCCTATAACTTCCAGAAAGTTTTAAAAAACGCAGTTGCCTCCCACGGCATTCCGGCGAAACTCTATGTCGACAATGGCTGCAGCTACTCAAATGAACAGCTCTCCCTGATCTGCGGCTCCATCGGCACGGTCCTCCTTCATACAAAAGTGCGGGACGGCGCCAGCAAGGCCAAGATCGAACGCCAGTTCAGGACATTCAAGGAGACCTGGCTTTATACGCTGGACATGGATTCCATCACGTCCCTGGCACAGTTCAATTCCCTCCTGCGGGACTATATCCGCACCTACAATACTTCCATGCATTCCGGCATCGGCTGTACCCCCATGGAACGTTACCAGAAGACGCGCTGTGCCATACAGATGCCAAAGTCCAGGGAATGGCTGGAGGAATGTTTCTTAAACCGCATCAACAGGAAGGTGAATAAGGATTCCACTGTCTCCATCGACAAGGTCTCCTATGACGTCCCCATGCAGTTCATCTCATCCAAAGTTGAGATCCGCTTCCTTCCCGACGATATGTCCTCTGCCTACATCCTTTATGAGGGGGAGCATTATCCCATCCGGCCGACAGATAAAAATGAAAACTGCAGGACAAAACGTAACAACACCCCTTCTATTGATTATTCAAAGATAGGAGGTGCCTGCTGATGTTCCGCACTTACTATGGGCTGGCCTTCAACCCTTTTGACAAACAGATGGCCTCTGAGAAGGACCGTTTCCTCTCGAAAGACATCTCGGAGATGCTCTCACGGCTGGACTACCTCAAGGATACCAGGGGCATCGGGCTGTTCACCGCACGCCCCGGCATGGGCAAGTCCTTCGCACTGCGCTGTTTTGCCAAAAGCCTGAACCCGAATCTTTACCACATGGAGTATCTCTGCCTCTCTACCGTCAGTGTCATGGAGTTCTACCGCCAGTTCTGTTCTACGCTTGGTATAGAACCCAAAGGCGGCAAACCCGGCATGTTCCGGGCGATCCAGGAGCAGGTCCTCTATCTCTACCGTGAAAAGAAGCAGCCCCTCCTCCTTGCCATCGATGAGGCACAGTATCTCTCTACCGGCATTCTGGAGGATATCAAGATGCTCATGAATTACGGCTATGATTCCCTCAACTGCTTTACTCTCATACTCTGTGGGGAGCCCCATCTGAACAATACGCTCAAAAAGCCCGTCCATGAGGCACTGCGGCAGCGTGTTACCGTCCACTATAACTTCTCCGGGCTCTCCGATTCGGAAGTCGGGCAGTATGTCCTCCACAAGATCGCCTGTGCTGGCGGAGCTTCCTCCATTATTGACCATGCAGCCCTGTGTGCTGTCCACAGCCACTCCCAGGGCAGTCCCAGGCTTGTTGATAACCTGATGACCAACGCGCTGACACTTGGGGCACAGATGGAAAAGAAGGTCATTGATACAGAGGTCATCCTGGCTTCCGTCAGCAGCCAGAACCTCGGCTAAGGAAGGAGGGGTACTGTTTATGGAATACACCTGTATTCTCAGGCACGGTTCACGGAAAGAATGCTGGACTGGAAAACTTACGCTGCTGCGGAAACTTCCCGGCCAGTACGAAGCAGAAATCAGCGGGAGAGGGACTTACTTCCACATCCTTGCCGGGCGGCATAAATATGGGAATTACCTGTGCATCCCCAACCATGATATCGGGTGCGAATTATCTGATTTCTCCGATATCTTCTGGAACGAAGAAAGGCTCCGCAGTCTGATGCGGAAGGTAGACGCAGTAACCGTGGCCACCGCCCTGGTGTATCTGCCTGCCCTGGCTGATAATATTTGAAAGATTACGAATTTTACATGGGCTGTGGATCCCACAATGGATTCCACAGCTCTTTGTATTTCAGAGCAGTCTCCCTGTTGCCAACAGCGTGCCGCGTTTTTGATAGAAGAATGCATTTGCAGGTTGCACTGCGCAGTCAACGGGATAAAAATCAGAAAAATAATTCGCCGTTTATGTCTCCTTCAATTTGCCGTCCAACACTTTCATTTCCTTTATCTCCTTTAAAAATATTAATTTGCCAGATTCATACAACTACCGATTCCCCATTTCATAAAACTGGAATTGTATTTACCTAATATATTGTCACGCCAATAAAACAAAGAAATAATTACACCACCCCCTCATTTTATCATCTGTCTTTTGATTCTATTAAAGCTCTCACTGAAACTTCCGGGTGTGTATACTGTTTACGTTTCTTTAAGGTTGGAATGACAGGTAGAATTGCATGCTGGGGGCACCAGTGCACACACGCATAACAGGAGGCACAATTCTTTCCATGAATTGCTCCTTTTCTGGTGATTTTTATATTATCCATAGGACAAACTTTTGCACATATCCCGCAGCCGGAACAATTCTCTGTGCAAGAAAATTTTTTTAGTAATGTCAGACTCTTTAGTGAATGTGTTCCATATAAATATGATTTTTTCACAAAATCTATAGATGGCTTTTTGCTGTTCATCTGGAAGTTAATAGCACGCTCTTGAACCGCTCTACATACTTCTTCAATACGCGCAGGAGCGTTCTTTAGTCGTTGCTGATTTTCTTCCTCAGTGCTTGGAATGCAATTTCCAGGCATTTGTATATTAAATGCTGCTGATAACACTGCTCCTGATGCGGCAAGCCCTTGATTCATACTACTAAATGCTCTTCCACTCTTTCCATGATTGGAAGTCATAATGGCAAAGCAATAGGCATCTTTAGAGACCTTTAATTTAAGAAGAAATTCTTTAGCAATCCAAGGTAAATCGTTCATATAAGTCGGAAATACAAATCCAATGATTTTGTCGCTTGTTATCACTTCTGTTTCTTCTCTATATGCAGCAATATTCTTTGCTACTTGATTTAATTTCCCCTCTAATTCTTTAGCAATCCACATGGAATTTCCACTTCCGGTAAAATAAAAAATCAAAATATTATCCCCCTCACTGCGGAATGTTTATCCCCATAATTCCTTCTTGATGAGTGCTCAACAACTCACAAAAATAGGAAGTTGCTATTTATTCCTATAAGGTAAGAGCTTATCTATTTGGCAAAAGATTTCACTCCCTATCAGGATTACAATAGCAAAAACAATCATCTTAATAGGCTCAAAATTCGGCACAAACATATATGCCAATCCTCCGCTGACAGTCAACGCAAGTGCAAGTATCAATAATCTTTTAAAACGATTCATATGAGAACTCCTCGTAAATACCGAGTTATTAGTTTGTTTCATTTTAACAATCTTCATTGTAAAATGCAATATCCGACTTCATTGTCACATATAGTCGTTTCTGTCGTTATTTCATGTATTCTTCTTTCCATATCACATTCACCTCTTCGTCTTCTACCGTCCCCATTCTTGTCTCGTACTTACCAAAGGCGTAGTGATGGAATCCGCATTTTTCCTGTACACGGGCAGATTGATGGTTGCTTAAAAAATGTCCGCAGAAAATCACATCCAGCTTTACCTTTTCAAAAAGATATTCTATGACCTTCTGCACAGCCTCCGGCATCAGGCCACGCCCCCAGTACTCCTTTGACAATACATATCCGATTTCACGGCAACGCTTATCATAAAACTCCGGGAATTTCTCTTCATTATATCGTTCAATCCCCAGCGAGCCGATTACTTTGCCCTCATATTCGAGAGCAAAGGTCTTCTTTTCGTCAATAAAATGGTGCAGTATTTCAAGCGATTCTTCTCTATTCTCATGCGGTTTCCATCCCGCCATCTGACCCACACCGTCCACCGACGCATATTCATAGAAATCGTCCAGATCCGACAATTGCCACGGCCGCAGTGTCAACCGCTCTGTAGTCAGGACAACATCATGTATATCTATCTCTGCATTCATTATTTTTCCTCCAATCTCGGGTTCGCATTCTCCTAATCCTTGTTCAAAACAGATTGAATCCAATGAATTCTTCTCTGCATGGATTCTTCTACAATTCTACTTTCAAGTGCTGCTTCAAAGCCATGACACGCACCTTTCACTTCATGAAATTCTGTAAAAACACCTTCTGATCGTAACCTTTTTGCAAAGGCAATTCCCTCATCACGAAGACTATCAAACTCAGCCACTTCAATATAAGTATTCGGAAAATGTTCCAATGATTCTGCTTCTATAGGCGAAGCATATTGAATCTGTTTAGGCTCTTGATTTCCTAAATATGCCTTCCAAAACATTTCTGTTAACTTTGCGTCCCAAACAGGCGTATCCGTGAATTTCTTCATTGATTCCGTTATCATACGTCTATCCGTGACAGGATATATTAGCATTGCTCCCAAAGGAGAAATCTGAATTCTATCCCATAACATCAACGCAACCGCAGCGGCAAGGTTTCCTCCAGAGCTATCACCCGCCACAATTATTTTATCCTTATTGATTTTTAGCATATCGGCATAATTAAGTATCCATTTATAGGTGCAATAGCAATCTTCAACAGGAACAGGGTACTTATTTTGGGGCAATAATCTGTAATCTGTAAAAACCACCTTACATTTCGCCATTTCCGCGTACCATTTTGCAATCTGATAGTGTGCCTTTGACGCTTTTAGTAAAAATCCTCCGCCATGATAAAATATAATACACGGAAGAACACCGCCAGCCTTCCTTGGTTCAATAAGAAAAGTAGAAAGTTTTCCGTTCTCATATCCAGGCGTTACATATTTATTAACGGTAACTTTATCATCTGACGTACATGTAGACAATTTCATCACCATATTCACAACCGGATATAAGTATATATTAGATGGTGCTTTCTGCTTTGCAACCTTTGATAAATCACTATCTATTTCGTATTTCATAATATTGCCATTTTTCTCTTTCTAACTTCCAAACATGCCGGGCGGCATGCCCTCCTTACGTCGTTCCTGCCTTCCGGCACAAACAATACATGAATCACCAGCCAGTTTATAGTTTCTCTTATTCCTGTTTCGTGCTATAATGTCCATGAGGACATCAGTATACTACAGAGCACGGTGTGGTGAGTGGCGAAAGACCATCTTATCCCGAAAACTTATTTGTGCCGTCATCCTCTTCAAGCACAAACAATTGAGACTTCGAGTCCGTACACTTATCATTTAAGATGGCAGAACCCATGTGTTCTGAGATAAGTCTTTTCGCTTGGGTGACAGTCAATGCTGCTGTCCTCTTTTTATGCTCTCATCCCTTTGCGAAAGGAGGAACCTTATGGACTCACAACAGTTTGAGGTGATCCGCCCCAAATGTGCCGGCCTTGACGTACATAAAAAATCGGTTGTTTCCGCTGTCTGTACCTCCGACCCTGTCACTTTGACGGCCTCTTACAAGACTAAAGTCTTTAACACCACCAATTCAGATATCGCCGCCCTGCGCGACTGGCTTCTCGCACTGGACTGCCGCGATGTCTGTATGGAATCCACTGGTAAATACTGGATTCCCATTTTTAATATCCTTGAACCGCACATGCATGTCGTCCTCACACATCCCAAATATGTGAAAGCCATCAAAGGCAAGAAGACAGACAAGCGTGATGCGAAATGGATCGCTAACCTGTTCCGATTTGATATTGTAAAAGCATCTTTTATCCCTCCTGCTGATATACGTGCCTTGCGGGAGCTTTCCCGCTACCGCCTGAAGCTTTCCTATATGCGTACTGCCGAGAAAAACCGCTATCAGAACAGCATGACGATCTCGCGGATACGCATTGACTGTGTACTCACCGACCCGTTTGGCCTGTCCGCCACGCGGATCATGGATTACCTGCTTTCTGACGAACCGTTCGATGAGGCAAAATGCCGTTCCCTGATTGACCGCCGGGTAAAGGCTTCCCCGGACGAAGTTATGGACGCCGTACACGGGTATCACATCCTGGAGGAGCAAAAATTTAAAATGACACACGCAAAGGCACACATGGATTTCATCAACAAATCCATAGATGAAATCGAAGCAGAACTCTTTCTGCGCAGCCGTCAGTATGATGCACATATCAAGCGGATTGCTACTGTTACGGGAATCACGGAACTTTCTGCCTTGTTCATCCTTTCAGAAATCGGTGCTGACATGTCTGTCTTTGAATCCGACAGGCATCTGTGTTCATGGGCTGGACTTACCCCTGCGAATAACGAGAGTGCCAACAAAAAGAAATCCACCAAATGTTCAAAAGCTGGACAATATCTGAAGCCTTTACTGATCCAGTGTGCCCTTGCCGCTGTCAAAAGCAAAAAAGAACCATACTTTGCAATCAAATATCAACGTATCGCCAAACGGCGCGGCAAGAAAAAAGCCATTATTGCCATTGCAAGGATGATGCTTACCAGCATTTACCACATGTTGTCAGACAGCGAAGATTTTCATCCGGATGACTACGAAGCCACAGTCAATCCGCCGAAGCAGAAACCGGTTATTCTTACTCTTGACAATACCCTTCAGTTCCTGAGAGAGCAAGGAGCTGATCCTGAAACCTTAAAACTCATACAGCAGCAATGTGCTGCGCAAACCGGATAAGCTTTAAAAAAGCTGTTTTCCATCAAGGGGGAAGTGCGCCCAAAATTCAGGTTATGGATTCACACTTTTTACATCACAATCAAATCTCAATAATTTTCGATTTGACCTAATTGAACAAAGTGAGCGTCCGGATAGCCAGCACTTATGGACTTTTTATCCGTCGGCTACTATTCTTGATTATACTGGATAACCGGAAAATTTTCCATGCTTATTCCGAAATCTGCTTGCAACAGTCGCAAAGGGGCGGTATTCTATTCATGGCAGTGGTGGTGTCGATCCTGTTTGATTGTTTATTTGTGGTGAATTAACAATACTACTTTTAGGACTTGGCCGCCACTGCTTTTTAATATTTTAAAGTAAAAACTGCGCCACAGCCTTGGCTGGCCATCGCGCAGCGATTTTGTTCAATCAGAAGTTGCATTATAATACTTTCTTCATCATAACAACTTCTTCTGTTGCATAATCGACAACAAAACCCATGTTGAGAAACAATTGAACAGAAGGGTTATCTGCGGCAATGTCATCATAAAGTTCAATGCAACCATTTTCCTTTGCAGCCTGACATAAAAGGTTCAAGCCTCTTTTTCCATAGCTTTTGCCGCGATATTTTGAATATATAATAATGTTTGCAAGATAAATATTTTTCTCTGAATCAAGATGATAAGCGATTTCTCCAACAAATTCATTACGATCTTTATCTAGCAGATAACGATAGTACCTCTGATTTCCATCATCGTGCACAATCCATCTGTCGTACCAATCCCTCCACTCCTCTTTTGGAAAGGGAATCGTCCCACCCCATGCTATATTATAGGACATAGTTTCTGGATCATTCATAAATTCTTCTCTAAACCACAAATCCTCAAGCTTAGGTTTATATGGAACAATCATACTGTCATCCCTCCGCAAATTCCGATTGAACAAAATCGCTGCGCGATGGCCTGCCAAGGCTGGGGCGCAGTTTTTCTTTAACAACAAATAAAAAGCAGTGGAAAAATCTCCCGTAATACGGTATTGTTCAGTTACCACACAAAACAATCAAACACGGAGACTCCCACTGCCTATGAATACAATAGCACTTTTTGGTGTCTTCCGCAATCGGAATTATGATGCCAATGCACCTCCTTGATAGGTAGCTGCCACTATTAACAACTACTTATTCATGGAGGTTTTATAATGTACGAAGATATTTTTAATTCCATCCGCCAAGCTGCGGAAAAACGCAACCTTAGAGAACGGACCATTCAACTGTATTGCAGTGATGTCAGCTATTTCCTGCGCTGCACCAATAAGCCTGTTACTGACCTCACACTCGAGGATGCAGATGCCTTTCTTACCATGAAACGTCTGGAAGGCAGATCGCCGGAAACACATAATCATTATCGTTCAGCAATCAAGTTCTTCTACAAAAGAGTATTGAAGATACGCTGGGACGATGATGAAATTCCTGCAATGAAGCGGGAACGTAATCTTCCAACAGTCCTTACCCATCAGGAGATAAATGCCATCATTGATGCAACAACGAACCTGAAGCATAAAGCCATCATTGCGACCATGTATTCCTCTGGATTGCGCGTATCCGAGGTGATCCATCTCCACTATGATGATATTTCCCGTACCAACTTGACCATTCATGTCCGTGAGACAAAGGGAAGGATCGACCGGTATACGATCCTTTCCCGGAGAAATCTGGATCTTCTCACAGAGTACTGGTATCAGTGCGGCCGTCCGAAAGGCATTCTTTTCCCAAGCTCATGGACCGGTGGATACCTTGAGCCGAACAGTATCAACCAGTTCTTTAAAGAAAGTGCCAGACGCGCCGGTATTACCCGCCGTGTTTCTTCCCATGCGTGCCGCCATAGTTTTGCAAGCCACCTGTTTGAAAGTGGAACGGATATCAAATATATCCAGTCCCTTCTTGGTCATGTTGATCCCCGCTCTACGGATATATACCTTCATGTAAGCAACAAAACTCTTCTTGGTATCCGCAGCCCTTTTGATGCTCCGGAAGGCGGTGAATCATGAGCGAAAACTGCACGATACAGGATGTGTTTAACCGCTTTTATTCTGACTATGAGAAAACTCATGAACTGTCTGCGGCACAGCGAAAAGCAGCTTATCACATCATGAATTGCAAAACCGGTGCATTTGGTGTTAATGTAAGTGTTTGCGAGGACTGCGGCTGTATCTCCGTCCATTATAATTCCTGCAGGGACAGGTGTTGTCCCATGTGTCAGGAGTTTCCGAAGGAAAAGTGGGTAGATGCCCGCAGGGAGGATATACTGGACGCCCCATACTTTCATGTGGTTTTCACTGTGCCTGAGGAATTAAATCCTGTCATTTACAGCAACCAGAAGTCACTCTATAATGCCTTGTATCATGCAGCTTCAGATACTTTAAGCGAACTTGCCAGAGATAAAAAATACCTTGGGGCAGACATCGGTTATATCTGTATTCTCCACACTTGGGGAAGTGCGATGAATTTCCATCCCCATATCCACACCATCGTGTTAGGCGGAGGGCTGGATGCCAAGAACCACTGGAAAGATAACGGTGAGGATTTTTTTCTCCCTGTCAAAGTCATTTCCAGGGTTTTTCGGGGCAAGTATCTTGCCGGGCTAAAACAGCTATGGACGGATGGAAAGCTGGAGTTCCATGGAACAGCGGAACCTTACAAAAATCATTATGCCTTCATGGAACTTTTGGACACCTGCTATGCCAAAGAATGGATTCCTTATTGCAAGAAGCCATTCCGTGGTGCGGAGTCTGTTATCAAATATCTTGGCAAATATACTCACAGGATTGCCATAAGCAACTACCGAATAAAGGGTATGACGGATTCCACGGTTACGTTTACTGTTAAGGATTACAAAAATCAAGGCCAGTGGAAGGAGCTTACACTTCCTGGGGAAGAATTCATCCGGAGATTTCTGATGCATGTTCCTCCAAAACGTTTTGTGCGGATTCGGCATTACGGCCTGCTTTCTTCTCGGAATAAAAACAAGAAGATTATACTATGCCGCAATCTGCTTGGCTGTAAGAAATACATTTCCAGACTTAAAGATCTTGATGCGCCCGCTATTATCAAACTGCTCTATAACAAGGATGTCTGCAAATGCTCATCCTGCGGTGGAAACATCATTCCTCTGCCGTCTGGCAGGTATTACACAAGGCCTGAGCCACACCTATTATGTTAAACACCTGCAACTGAATATTTTCAAAAAAGCTTCCTATGGAGGCTTATTCGTGGTGCTCTGGAAATGATTTTAAAGGGATTTTTCTCCATCTGCACAGGCATGCGATATACTGTTTTGCAAAGAGCGTCAGAATTGAAAGCCCATATATAGCGGCCGCCCGGATGCGCTTTGTTCAACCAGGAAAAATCGAAATTGATGCAAACGAAAGGGCAGTTATCAAAGAGTTCAAGGCTGCTTTTTCGTTTGCACCATCTTCGATTCTTTCCTTAACGATTGAACAAAATCTACTACACCGGTTCATAATCTATAAGTCATCCTTTGAAAATTCCATTTCCATCTTTCATCGTCCTCCGAAAATTGGGAAGTTAGCAAATAATTTCCTGACGCTCTCCCTGAATCAATACAATTTGACCATCAGACAATTCTATCGAATCGTTGTTAGATATTTCCCCACAAGGATTTCCTATTTCAGCGTGCGGTATCAGCGGATTTGTTAAATAGCCTAATCCATCAGCAAAATTTCCTGCGGCAATCATACTTCCTGCACTAATCCCCAGATATACCAACCCATTCTCTATTGCTTGTTTTAAAGGTTTTGAAAACCCTGTTCTGTTTACTTCACCCAGAAGTACTGAGGCATTTCCACCGCAAAAAACAATCATGTCATACTGAGAAAGTTCTTCAACATTCATTAAACGAATCTGTGTGGGTATGTCATCAACATAACTTGAATACGTCCTTTTGTATCCGTCGGAGAGCAGAAGTGCTAAATCATATATAAAGATATTACTTATAGGTATCCCCATACTCATAAGTCGCTCCAAGCATACGATAATGCCTTCTCTTGCGCCATCATTTCCAATTGCAGCAGATGGAACAAAAATCACTTTTGTATTTTGGGGTTCTTTGCCGATACATTCCCAAAAAAACTTAGTAGTCTTTTCATTCAAACCACTTGAACTTAAAAAAAGTGTTCTCATTGACCTTCTCACCTCTGATTACATAAATACCGATTTCCCAGTTCGTAAAACCAGAATTTATCAATGCCATTCTTTTTTTAAAACAGCATACTGACAAGTATTTTCATAGTGCGGAGTTCCATCTGGGTTATCCACAAATGATACAAATTCCATAAACAAGCCCTCTTGGCGCATACCAAGTTTTTCACACAGATGTTGACTAGACAGGTTATAATCTTCAACATATGCATAAATACGCCTTGCACCTTTCTTGCTGAACAAATAATCAAAAAAAGCATGTGCTGCTTCAAAGGCATAGCCTTTTCCTTGATAGTCAACATTCAGCATCCAACATGGACTAAATGTATCACGGATTGAATTTTCATCAGCGTGTGGTTGTCCTGTTTCTGGATATGCATCTATCTCACCAATCACTTTACCCGAATCTTTAAGAGTAATTGCAAAATAATACTCTGTTTCACATACACGTTTTTTCATCTCTTCTTTTGCTTCATTAAGCGAGTTTAGTTTCATGCAAGCAAAACAATTAACTGTGGGCTCTTTAAGATACTCATATACATCTTCTGCATCATCCTCTGTAAAGGGACGCAAAATCAATCTTTCAGTTTCAATTATCATATCCTATTTTCCTTCCTTTATTTCAGCAACTTCCGTTTTCCCAATACCGGG